>NZ_PJIU01000025.1:0-526 GCF_002929435.1 Arthrobacter sp. 9E16
TGTGGATCGGAGTGAAAGGCTAATCAAGCTCGGAGATAGCTGGTTCTCCTCGAAAGCTATTTAGGTAGCGCCTCATGTATCACTGTAGGGGGTAGAGCACTGTTTCGGCTAGGGGGTCATCCCGACTTACCAAACCGATGCAAACTCCGAATACCTACAAGTGCCGAGCATGGGAGACACACGGCGGGTGCTAACGTCCGTCGTGAAAAGGGAAACAACCCAGACCGTCAGCTAAGGTCCCAAAATCCTGGTTAAGTGGGAAACGATGTGGGAAGGCTTAGACAGCTAGGAGGTTGGCTTAGAAGCAGCCACCCTTTAAAGAAAGCGTAATAGCTCACTAGTCGAGTCGGCCTGCGCGGAAGATGTAACGGAGCTCAAACCAGGTACCGAAGCTACGGGTTCAACGCAAGTTGAGCGGTAGAGGAGCATTCTGTAAGCCTGTGAAGGTCAGTTGAGAAGCTGGCTGGAGGTATCAGAAGTGCGAATGCTGACATGAGTAACGACAATGCGAGTGAAAAACTCGCAC
>NZ_PJIU01000026.1:0-500 GCF_002929435.1 Arthrobacter sp. 9E16
CGAATCTTTTTTTTTTTGAGAATTAGTTCGAAGCACGTGCTTTTATTAAAATCTTAATCCAAACCGGGAAATTGGTAGAGTAGCGTCTCTTCTAAATACTATATTTGGGAGCAATTTCTTATTTGTCGTTCAAAGATTCATGCGATCTCCCTAATCTCACGTGTCAAAGTCACAAGGGTGACAACTAAGGGAGTGTTTGAGGAGAAGGGGATTGAGAAGATTGGGAAGATACGCAAAACGAGGTGAGCCATTAGCGTATGATTAGTTGAGTATTAATTATTTTAAATTTTAAAAATGGATTAATATGATTTTTTAAAGCAACTTTCCTATAGATTTTTTTTGCAAAAAACACACCGTTTAGTAGTTTGGGAAGCGTGCGCGCGGAAAACGAGGTGTTTTCTCACCCTATCTCACACAAACGAACACAGCCTAAATATACTCTCCTCAGAGCTATTGCAGTTACTTTCGTAAATGTAAATTCAAAGCTCTAGAGATAGCTC
>NZ_PJIU01000003.1:0-480110 GCF_002929435.1 Arthrobacter sp. 9E16
ACGCGTGGATACTTTTTCATGACAGGCACGGTTGAACGTGTTTGGTTGTGACCCATTGTTTTCCCCTCCACCAGGAGTATTTTGGCTGGTGGTGTGGGTGGTAGGGTTACGGCGGTCATAGCGTGGGGGAAACGCCCGGTCCCATTCCGAACCCGGAAGCTAAGACCCACTGCGCCGATGGTACTGCATCCGGGAGGGTGTGGGAGAGTAGGTCACCGCCGGACAATATTTCGGTTGAGAGGTTGAGGCCCGTATCTTTTGGTACGGGCCTCAACTGTTTAAGACCCCGCCCTGGTTGGCGGGGCCTCACTCGTTTAGCCCTGTTTACGCCTCAGAGATCCATACGCCGCGGCGCAACACTCGGAGCAGGCGCAAATCGGCGTCCAGCAACAGGATGTCGGCGGCCGCGCCGACGCTGAGGGACCCGATCTGTCCAGCCTTGCCCAGCACCCGGGCGGGAACCTCGGACGCCGAGCGCAGGGCGGATTCCAGGGGGACGCCGGCAGCAACGGAGTTGCGGACCAGGTCCAGCATGCCGGCAGTGCCGCCGGCGATGGAACCGGACTCCAGCCGGGCCACGCCGTTCCGGACCTGTACCTCGGCCGGGCCCAGGCGGTACGATCCATCGGCGAGCCCGGCAGCGGCCATCGCATCCGTCACGAGGACAATGTTCTCGGCACCGAGAAGTTCAAACATTGCGGCCACCACAAACGGATCCAGGTGGGTGTTGTCCGCGATCAGCTCCACAACGGCGGACCCGGCCCGCGCCGCCCGCAGCGCCGCCGTCACCGCACCGGGAGCGCGGTGGTGGATGGGGTCCATACCGTTGAACAGATGCGTGACCGTCGGGACACGGCCCGCCTGGGTCGAGAGCCCGGCTGCCGCGCGCGCCAGTGATGCACCGGCGTCGTCCGCGGATGCGGCAGTATGCCCCAGCGACGGGACCACCGAATGTCCGGTCAGCAGGTCCACCAGTTCATCCGCGCCGGGAAGCTCCGGCGCATACGTCATGGTGTGCAGATATCCTTTGCCGGCGGCGATCAACGCGGCGGAAAGCTCGCGGTCGGGGGAGCGCAGCCAGCGCGGATCCTGGGCGCCGCAGCGGGCGGCCGCGAGGAACGGCCCTTCCAAATGGATGCCGGCAATATCGCCGGCCGCAGCCAGCCCGGAGAGCATCTCCAGGCCCGACAGCAAATCCGCAGGCGCAGCGGTGACCAGGCTGGCCAACACGGTGGTGGTTCCGGCGGCATGCATACGATGGAGTGCCGTACGGGCGGCCGGGGCATCCGCAGACGGGAAGTCGACGCCGTAGCCGCCGTGGCAGTGCAGGTCCACCAGCCCGGGAACGGCCAGCTGGCCCGGGGCAAGCCGGATGTCATTGACGGCGTGCTCAGACGAAAGGTCCGCTGCGGCCAGTGCCGCGTCCAGCCCGTTTTCCGAACCAGCGTAAAGGATCTCGGTCCCGGCCACGGCAACCGCACTGTCCTCCGCCAGGCCGTTTTCCAGCAGCACCCGGCCCTGAATAACCGTGACCGGCTGGGTGTGGTTTACCGGCTTCATCAGCGGAGCCCGGCGGCGGCAGCCTGGTCAAGGATTACCGTGACCCGCGGGTGCAGCTGCAGCGCGGATGCCGGACAATCCGGGGTGACGGGGCCCTGCAGCGCCCGCGCAATAATGTCGGCTTTATCAGCGCCGTGCGCGATCAGGAGCAGCTGCCGGGCATCCAAAATGGTGCCGATTCCCTGGGTCATGCAGCGGGTGGGCACCTGGTCGGGGGAGTCGAAGAAGCGGGCATTCGCACGGCGGGTCCGTTCGGCGAGCTGCTCCACCCGGGTGCGGGAATCCAGGGCGGCACCGGGCTCGTTGAACGCCAGGTGGCCGTTGTGGCCGATGCCCAGAATCTGAAGATCCACGCCGCCGGCATCGCGGATGGCCTGCTCATACTCCTGTGCGGCGGCTTCCAGGTCCGCGGCTGCGACATCGGGCAGGAGCACGGATCCCGGCCGCATGCCCAGCCGCTGCACCACTTCACTGTCGATCACGGCACCGTAGCTGCGGGGATCTCCCGGCGGCAGCCCGATGTACTCGTCCAGGGCAAATCCGCGCACACGGGAGAAGTCCAGACCGAAGTCCGCCAGGGCGTCGTAGAGCGGCAGCGGGGAGGACCCGGTGGCAAACCCCAGCACCGCATCAGGTTTGGCCTGCACACACTCCCGAACGACGACGGCTCCCGCGGCACCGGCGTCGCCCCGGTTTTCTCTGGTCAAAACCTTCATGGCGTGGTCCTTTGCAGCAGCTCCGGCATACGAGGCGGTCATCGGCTGACCAGTTCGGCAATAGCCTCGCGGATGCCGTCAAAGTGGCTGTTGATCCGTTCGGACGCCAGCGCCTTGTCTCCGGCGCGGACCGCTTCGAAGATCTCGCGGTGCATGTGCGCGGTGGCGTGCAGGCTGGCGGCCTTCATTCCCGCTTCGGCATGGATCCGGCTGTAAACATCCCAAAATACCGACATGAGGTGGGTCAGCAACTCGTTGCCCAGCGGCTCAAAGAGCTGCCGGTGAAATTCCGAGTCCACTGCAGCCAGGGCCTGGCCTTGATCAGCCAGGGATTCCATCTCCTCGACGGTGGCCTCGATGGCGGCCAGATGCTCAGGGGTCATGAGTGTCATTGCCTGACCGATCAATCCTGATTCCAGTGTCTGCCGGACGTCCACCAGTTCCAGTGCCTCCTTGCCCTGCTGCCGCAGCGATAACCGCCCCCGGAAGCTCAGTCCGGCGGTCAGGGCATCGAAGTTGGTGGGCGCGACAAACATGCCGTAACCGTGCCTAATCTCCACAACGCCCAGGGCCTGGAGGACTTTCAGGGATTCGCGCAGCGTGTTCCGTCCAACGCCCAGTGCCGAGCAGAGTTCAGCCTCAGTGGGCAGCGGACTTCCGGCCTGCAGCTTGCTGTCCAGAATCAGGTCCATGATGTCGCTCTGCAGGGCAGCAAGCCGTGCCTGGGCGCTGAAGCGCGGCGGCCGGGCCGGCGCGCGGGCCGGGAGCGCCGGCAGGGGAGCGTCTTCGGTGGAAAGCGGCTGCGTGGTGTCATTCACCAAAATCGGCACTCCTTGGCAGGGTCATCGAGCAAATCTTCACAGTTCAGGCAACAGATGGGGCACCTGTTCGAGCAGGCAGGCAGCACACCATTCCTGGTCACAGTGCTGACCCGGGTGTGGCGGGCCGGAGCTCCACTTAGTCACAGAGGCAGTGTGCTTGACCGCATCTTGTGATTCAGCCTACAGTCTACTCAACCCGCATGGGATGTCCTACGTCCGATATCCGCATCACACCAGAATGGTGAGGCACCTTCATGAGTACAACTTCCGAGAGCACCGGCTTCCTCCGGAACGCCAGCCGGCGCGATTTTCTGCGCATTGCCGGTGTCCTGGGCACCGCTTCGGCCTTTGCCGGCTCCCTGGCTGCATGCAGCCCCGGCGGCGCTCCTGCTGCAACCGGCACCGGCGCCGCTGCAGCAGACTCCATTGAGGCAGGCATTTCCTATTCCCTCTCCACCGGCTTCGACCCGATGACCGCAACCGGCGCCACCCCGGTGGCCGCCAACCTCCACATTTTCGAAGGCTTGACGGAACTGCACCCGGCCACCCGGAAGCCGTACCTGGCCCTGGCCGGAGCCGAACCCGAAAAGGTGGACGACACCACGTACCGCGTCACGCTCCGTGACGGGGCCACCTTCCACAACGGCGAGCCCGTCACCGTCGACGACGTCGTCTACTCCTTTGAGCGCGTGCTCGACCCGGCCAACGCCTCCCTGTTTGCCGGTTTCATCCCCTTTATCGCGTCCGTCACCGCCGACGGCGACGCGGTGAAGTTCGCCCTGAAGTACCCCTTCGCCGAATTCGGTCCGCGCATTTCCGTGGTCAAGATCGTTCCCAAGGCCCTGGCCTCGAACCAGGCGGCCTTTGATCTGGCCCCTGTGGGCAGCGGACCGTACAAGTTTGTCTCGGCGGTCAAGGAAGACCGGATTGTCTTCAAGAAGTTCGAGGAATACAACGGTTCCTACCCGGCCAAGGTCACCGATATGACCTGGCTGCTGCTGGCTGACCCTGCGGCACGGGTGGCAGCGGTTCCGTCCCGGACCCAGGCCATTGAGGACATTCCGTACCTGGACGTGGACCAGCTCAAGGCCAAGCTGGATGTGGAGTCCGTGCAGTCCTTCGGCCTGCTGTTCATGATGTTCAACTGCGCCTCGGAGAAGTTTGCAGACAAGCGGGTACGGCAGGCACTGCATTACGCCACGAACACCGAGGACATCATTTCCAAGGCACTGCTGGGCAACGCCGCCGCAGCAACCTCCTACTTCCAGAAGGGCCACCCGTCCTACACGGAGGCCGGCACCGTCTACGGCTATGACCCGGAGAAGGCCAAGGCCCTGCTCAAGGAAGCCGGGATGGAAAACATGACCGTGACGCTGACTTCCACCGACGCCGGCTGGGTCACCAAGGTGACCCCGCTGATCAAGGAAAGCTGGGACGCGATCGGTATCACCACCACGCTGGAACCCCTGCAGTCGGCGGCGGTCTACGCTCCGGAGAAGGTGGGCGGCCAGAACTTTGACGTCCTGGTTGCTCCGGGCGATCCCTCCGTTTTCGGCAACGACGGCGACCTGCTGCTGAGCTGGTTCTACCGAGGCGACACCTGGGCGAAGAACCGCATGGCCTGGTCCGGCACCCCGGAGTACGCGGAGGTCCAGGCAAAGCTGGACGAAGCAGTCCAAGTGGACCCGGCCGAAGCGAAAAAGCTGCACGCCGCCGTCGTCGACATTGTTGCCGAAGAGGTTCCGCTGTACCCGCTGTTCCACCGGCAGCTTCCCACCGCGTGGGACAGCAGCACGCTGGACGGCTTCGCGCCGCTTCCGACCACCGGTCTCTCCTTCGTCGGCGTCGGACGGAAGTAAGACCCGCCCTGCCGGATGAGGGACATCCCCCAGACGCCCTCCTCCGGCAGGGCGGCCCCGCACCACTTGGAGAAATAAAACATGGCAACACTTTTGCGCCTGCTGGGCCGCAGGCTGGCAGCTCTGCCGTTCATGCTGCTCGGCGTGACCATCATGGTCTTTATCGTTCTGTCCGTGATCCCGGCGGACCGCGCCACGGCCGTCCTGGGCGAAAACGCCAGTGAAGAGGCCAAAGACGCCTTCCGCGAAGACCGCGGCCTGAACGACTCCCTGCTGGTGCAGTTCCTGCGCTATCTGGGCGGCGTGGTGCGGCTGGACTTTGGCTTCACCAACCCGCCCGAGGAATCGGTGGCCTCCAAGATTGCCTCGGCATTCCCGGTCACCCTGCAGCTGACCCTGCTGGGCATCCTGCTGGCCGTGTTCCTGGCCCTGGTGCTGGGCGTGACCAGCGCCCTGTACCGTGACCGCTGGCCCGACCAGGCCATCCGCGTCTTCTCGATTGCGGCCATCGCGACGCCCTCGTTCTGGCTCGCGATCCTGCTCATCCAGTGGTTTGCGCTGCCGGCCGGCTCGATCTTTCCCACCGGCGGCCTGGACTGGGCCGATCAGTACGGCTTTGTCGGCTGGATGTACTCCATGGCCCTGCCTGCGCTGGCCCTGGGCCTGCCGGTTTCCGCATCCCTCATCCGGGTGGTGCGGACCTCCATGGTCGAGGAGCTGGACCGCGACTACGTCCGCACGGCCATCGGCAACGGAGTTCCGTACCGGACCGTCGTGGCCCGGAACGTGCTGCGCAACGCCCTGGTGACCCCGGTTACCGTGCTGGGCCTGCGCATCGGATACCTGCTCGGCGGCGCGGTGGTGATCGAGAAAATCTTCAACCTCAACGGCATGGGAGACCTGATTATTGTCGGGCTCAACACCTCGGACACCAACCTCGTCCAAGGTGCGGTGCTGACGATCGCCGTGGCCTTCGTCGTCGTCAACATCCTGGTGGATGTCCTCTACGTACTCATCAATCCCCGGATCCGGACGGTATAACCATGCGCAACGGACTCGCTGAACGGCTCGCCACTTCCGGCGCCCGCTTCACCTCCCTGAAACTCAGCTCCAAGCTCGCCCTGGGGTTCCTGGTCCTGGTGGCGTTCATCGCCGTCACCGGGCCTATGCTTGCCCCCTTCGGCGAGAACGAATCCAGTGCCCCGGTGCTTCCTCCCGGCGGAGAACACCTGATGGGCACCGACGGAAACAGCTACGACGTGTTTTCCCGGTTGCTGTACGGTGCCCGGGTGTCGGCCGCGATCGGCCTCGGGTCGGTCATTGTGGCCGTGGTCCTGGGCGCCGTCCTCGGAGCCCTGGCCGCGACCTCCCGCAAGTCGGTCAACGAAGGCATCATGCGGGTCCTGGACATCATGATGGCCTTCCCCGGCATCGCCCTGGCCGCCGCACTGCTCTTCGCGCTCAAGGACTATTCAGTGGCCCTCTTCGGGTCCACCGTTCCGGTGATCATCTTCGCCATCGCCATTGTCTACACGCCGCAGCTGGCCCGGGTGGTCCGCGCCAACGTCCTGGCCCAGTACGGCGAGGACTATGTCCGCGCCGAACGCGTGATCGGCGCCGGCCGGCTGTTCATCCTGACCAGGCACGTGGTGCGCAACACCGCGGCTCCCGTGCTCGTCTTTGCCACGGTGATGGTGGCTGACGCCATCATCCTCGAGGCATCGCTGTCCTTCCTCGGCGCCGGCGTCCAACCGCCGTCCGCTTCCTGGGGCAACGTGATGGCCGACGGCCGCAACGTGGTCTTCAGCGGCGCCTGGTGGCCGACGACGTTTGGCGGCATCGCCATCCTGCTCACCGTCCTGGCCCTGAACATCCTGGCCGAAGGCCTCACGGACGCCATGGTCAACCCGCGTCCGCGCCGGGCCGCACCGGTGAAGGAAGTCCTGTTGAAGGACAGCACAGTGAAGGACAGCACAGTGAAGGAGGCGGCAGCCGCAGCTGCCCTTCCAGCAGCAGTCGTTCCCGCGCCTGCCGCCGCCGTCGTAACCCCGCCCGCGGATACCGAAGGAACCGTGGTGGAGGAAACCACAGCCGGAACCCTCATCAACCAGCCCGGTTCGCTGGCCGCCCTGGCCGAGGAGCTGCAGCTGCTCGCCGCCGTGGAGAACCGCCGAACCGACCGGCTGCCCGCCGTCGGCACCGACGCGCCGGTGATCCTCGAGGTGAAGGATCTGTCCATCCGCTTCCCGGGCCGCTACGGCGACACCGCCATTGTGGACCGGGTCAGCTTCACCGTCCGCGAGGGCGAAACCATGGGCCTGGTGGGAGAGTCCGGCTGCGGAAAGTCCATCACGTCCCTGGCCATCATGGGACTGCTGCCGCCCACCGCGGTGCTCAGCGGATCCATTACGTTCAACGGCAAGGAACTGCTGACCAACGACAAGCGCGAACGCGACCAGCGCTACCGCGGCCTGCGCGGCGAGCAGATCGCCATGGTCTACCAGGACGCGCTGAGCTCGCTCAACCCTTCCATGCTGATCAAGGACCAGCTGCTGCAGCTCACCCGCCGCAACGGCCGCAAGTCCCCGCGCGAACTCCTGGAACTGGTGAAACTGGATCCGGAGCGGACGCTCAAGAGCTATCCGCATGAGCTGTCCGGCGGACAGCGCCAGCGCGTGCTCGTGGCCATGGCACTGTCCCGCTCGCCGAAGATCATCGTCGCGGATGAGCCGACCACCGCCCTGGACGTCACCGTCCAGAAACAGGTGGTGGACCTGCTCAACGAACTGCGCGAGGAACTCGGTTTCGCCATGGTCTTCGTCAGCCACGATCTGGCCCTGGTGGCATCCCTGGCACACCGGATCACGGTCATGTACGCCGGCCAGGTGGTGGAATCCGCCGGCGCCTCCGAGCTGATGCGCAATCCGCACCACGAGTACACCCGCGGCCTGCTCGGCGCCGTGCTGTCCATCGAATCCGACGCCGACCGGCTGCACCAGATCCAGGGAACGGTTCCGTCGCAGCGCGAATTCGCGGCCGGAGACCGGTTTGCCGAACGCTCCCAGCGTCCGGACGCCGATCCGGACCAGGTCCTGTCCTTTGTCCGCGTGGGCGAGGGCGAGCACTACTGGGCCAGCCACCTGACAGATTGCCACAACGACGACGGCGCCACCCTGGCCGCCGCCGGCACCAGTGCCGAAGGACAAACATGAGCACCGTTTCCATGAGCACCGGGGCGCCCGCCCGGACCACACCGGTCCTGGAACTGCGCGGCCTCAAGGTCCACCACCGCACCCGCACCGGATCCATCTTCCGCCCCAACATCGTCAAGGCCGTGGACGGCGTGGACTTCACCGTACGCCGCGGGGAAACCGTGGGCGTGGTGGGGGAGTCCGGCTGCGGCAAGTCCACCCTGGCCTCGGTCCTGGTGGGGCTGCAGCAGCCCACGGCGGGGGAGGTCCTGTTCCACGGGCAACCGATCAGCATCCGCCGCGCCGCGGAACGGAAGCGCTTCGGCCAGGACGTCGCCGTCGTTTTCCAGGATCCGTCCACCGCGTTGAATCCGCGGATGACCATCCAGGACATCCTCACGGACCCGCTGCAGGTCCACGGCATCGGAGACGCCCGCTCCCGTGCGGCCAAGGTCAAGGACCTGCTAGCGCTGGTGGGCCTGCCCTACACCGCGGCCGAGGTGACCCCGCACCAGGTCTCCGGCGGACAGCGGCAGCGCGTGGCCATCGCCCGGGCCCTGGCCCTGGATCCCGCGGTGATCGTGGCGGATGAGCCCACCTCGGCGCTGGACGTTTCCGTCCGGGCCCAGGTGCTGAACCTGCTGGCTGACCTGAAGCGCGAACTGAACCTGGGCATGGTCTTCATTTCCCATGACATCCAGACCGTCCGCTATGTTTCCGACCGCATCTGCGTCATGTACTACGGCCGGATCGTCGAAGAAGGACCGGCCGAAGGCATCTTCGCCAACCCGAAGGACGACTACACCCGCAAGCTGCTCGGCGCCGCGCCCAGCCTGCTTCACCCCTGATTTTCACTCTGTTTCACTGCACCACCTTGTTCCACTGCACCAACCCATTACCAGCACCTTGGAGATATCTGTGGCCTCTCAGCCCATCCGCCAGTTCACCGGCGTCATTCCCCCCGTCGTCACCCCGCGTTCCGCGGACGGCAGCATCGACACCCACTCCCTGACCCGGGTCACCAAGCACCTGCTGGAGGGCGGCGTGCACGGCCTGTTCGTCCTCGGCTCCTCCGCCGAGGTGCCGTACATGACCAACGACGAGCGGGAACTGGTGGTCACCACCATTGCCGGAGTCAATGCCGGCCAGGTCCCGCTGATCGTCGGGGCGTGCGAGCAGACCACCAACCGCGTCATCGAGGAGGGCCGGAAAATGGTGGGCCTGGGCGCCGACGCCCTGGTGGTGACGTCCCCGTTCTACGCCATCCCCAACGTGCAGGAAACCGACACCCACTTCCGCAGCATCCACGCCGCCCTGGACGTGCCGCTCTTCGCCTATGACGTGCCGGTCCGCACCCACTTCAAGCTGCCGCTGAACCTGCTGATCCAGCTGGGCCGGGACCAAGTCATCGCCGGCGTCAAGGATTCCTCCGGCGACGATGTGTCCTTCCGCCAGCTTGTCCTCGCCGCCCGCGGCATCGACAACTTCTCCATCTTCACGGGCCACGAAGTGGTGGTGGACGGCGCCCTGCTCGGCGGGGCCGACGGCGTGGTGCCCGGTCTGGGCAACGTGGACCCGGCGGGCTACCGCCGGCTGTTCGACGCCGCCGCGGACGGAGATTTCGTCAAGGCGGCCGCCGAACAGGACCGTCTGGCCGACGTCTTCAACATTGTCTACACGCCCACACCGGGCCGGGTTTCGGGCGGCGCAGCCGGCCTGGGCGCCTTCAAGACCGCGCTCATGCTGATGGGCGTCATCGACACCAACATCATGTCCGCGCCGATGCTGAGCCTCAACGACGCGGAAACAGCAGCCATCCGCACCATCCTTGAGCGCAACGGCCTGATCTAGCCATGCCTTCCGGCACACTGCTTTCCCCGGCCCGGCGCTGCGTCATCGGGGTGGACCTGGGCGGCACCAAGACGGCCGCCGGCGTGGTTGACGAAGACGGCACGGTGCACGCCGCCGAGTCACGGCCCACCCCGGCCACTGCCGGAGCGGCGGCGATCCTGGGCACCGCCGTCGGGCTTGTCACCATTCTGCTGGAACAGGCCCGCGCTGCGGGGCTGGACCCGGTGGCGGTGGGCATCGGCTCGGCCGGTGTGATCAACACCTTGGACGGGTCGGTGGTTTCAGCGACCGATTCGCTCACCGGCTGGGCGGGCACTCCGCTGGCGGCGCATGTCGCCGAGCAATCGGGGCTGCCGGCCTTCGCAGTCAATGATGTGCATGCCCACAACCTGGGCGAACACTGGGTGGGTGCCTCGGCCGGCGCGGACTCCAGCCTGCTGGTGGCTGTGGGCACCGGCGTGGGCGGCTCCCTGATCCTGGCCGGTGCCCCGCACCTGGGCGCACGTGCCGTGGCCGGGCACGCGGGGCATCTGGCATCGCCCTTGGCGTACGACGACGGCGGCCGTCCGCTGCCATGCAGCTGCGGACGGGCCGGGCATGTGGAGGCCATTGCCTCCGGACCGTCCATCGCCTTGCTCTACCGGCGGCTCGCCGGCGGGGACGGCGCCGCGGATCCCGTTTCTGCCGTGGATGTTGCCGTGCGGGCTGCCGCCGGGGAGCCGCTGGCCCTTCGTGCCCTGACCACGGGAGCAACAGCCGCCGGACAGGCCGTGGGCGGGCTCGCCAACATGCTGGATCCGTCCGTCGTCGTGGTCGGCGGCGGGGTGGCCGGAGCCGGTGACCTGTGGTGGACGCCGTTCCGGGCCGCGCTGCACGCCGAGCTGATGGACCCGCTGGCGGACCTTCCAGTGGTTCCGGCCGCCCTCGGCTCCGGCGCCGCCATTGTGGGAGCCGCCCGGTTCGCCTACAACCGTCTTTCCGCCGAACTCAACGCACCACAGGAGCATCACCATGTTTGACCTTTCCGTCCTGGCCTCCCGGCTGATCGTTTCCTGCCAGGCCTATCCCGGAGAGCCGATGCGCGATCCGCGGACGATGGCGCAGATGGCGCAGGCCGCGGTGATCGGCGGAGCCGCCGCGGTCCGGATTCAGGGCATCTCCGACCTGGAACAGACCCGTGCCGCGGTGGACGTTCCGATGATCGGCCTTTGGAAGGACGGTAAGGACGGCGTGTTCATCACCCCCACGCTGGAGCACGCCCTGGCCTGTGTGGCTGCCGGGTCGGACATCGTCGCGATTGACGGCACCCGCCGGCCGCGCCCGGACGGCCTCACGCTGGCCGAAACCGTCTCAGCGCTGCATGAGCAGACCGGGGCGCTGGTGATGGCTGACTGCGGTTCCGCCCTGGACGCCAAAGCCGCCGCCGAGGCCGGGGCCGACCTGATCGGCACCACCCTGGCCGGGTACACGGGGGAGCGGCCCAAAACCGACGGCCCGGACCTGGACCTGATCGCCGAGATCGCCGCTCTGGACCTGGGTCGGCCGCTGATTGCCGAGGGCCGGATCCATACCCCGGCGCAGGCCCGGGCATGCCTGGACGCCGGCGCGTTCGCCGTCGTCGTGGGCACCGCCATCACGCACCCCACCACCATTACCGGCTGGTTTGCGGACGCCCTGGCCTAGCCTCACACTCGGCTGAGCTGTCTCGGGCGGGTATTCTTTGACTGTCGTGGCTCGGGAAGGGGATCGGATGGCGTGGAGCACCCGCGAACTGGCTGAGCTGGCGAAGACAACAGTGAACACCATCCGTCACTACCATCGGCTGGGTCTGCTCGAGGAGCCCGACCGGCGGTATAACGGCTACAAGCAGTACGAAGGCCGTCACCTGGTAAGTCTTCTGCGCATCCGGCGTCTTGCGGAGCTCGGTGTGCCGTTGTCGCAGATGCACGAGGTGGGCACCAGATCCGGCAGCACACCGGATGTCCTGCATGACATTGACGCTGAGCTGAAGAAAAGCATCGAACGCCTGCAGGAGGCACGGGCCCATATTGCAGCGATCATCGCGCACCGGGCGCCAGCGGACGTTCCCGCGGGATTTGAAGCCGTCGCCTCCCGTTTGTCGGAAACCGACAACGCGGTGATCCACCTGATGAGCCACCTGTACGACGGGGAGACGTTGACCGATGTACTGGAGATGACGGCGGATGAAACCGATGACACCGGCCCTGAGATTGACCGGCTGCCGGCCGATGCTGACGAGGAGACCCGGCAGGAGCTGGCCGGAAGGATGGCTGAGGTTCTGGCGCGGAACATGACCGATTACCCGTGGTTGGGCAACCCGGCATTACTGCAATCCGATGACGCCCACTTCACCACAACGACAGTGGGGGACATCCTGGCCGAGTTGTACAACCCGGCCCAGCTGGATGTGATGATGAGGGCGGGCGTCCTGGCCGCCGAACGGGTGCAGGCACAGAAGGGCCAGACAAGTCAGCAGGGCCAGTCAAGTCAGGACGGCCAAGCAAGTCAGAACGGCCAAATAAGCGGCACGTAGAACACGCCGGCCGCGAGGAAAACGAGGGCCAGCGGCAGGCCCAGCCGCCAATAGTCTCCAAAACGGTAGCCGCCCGGCTGCATCACCATGAGGTTCGCCGGCGTGGCGATGGGGGTGAGGAAGGCAGCGGCGCCCACCACGGTCAGCGCCATCATGAACGGCTGCACGCTGACCTCCAGCGACTGGGCAAAGGACACCGCCACGGGCGCCATCACCAGCACCGTTGCCACGTTTGAGATGAACTGGCTGAGGATGAGGGTGAGCACGCAGATGACGAGGAGGGCGAAGTGAGGGGATCCTCCGCCTGTGAGCCGGTCGACGAGCGAAGCGATTTCATCCGCCGCACCCGATGAGACGAACGCATTCGAGAGCGGTATGAGCCCCGCGATCAGGATGACGGTGTCCCACGAGACGGCACGGAATCCCTGGGGCACGGAGACCACTCCCAGGACCACGAAGGCACCTGCCGCGAGCAGTCCCGCGATCACGGGAGGAACAACACCGGTTGCCAGCAGGACGATGGTTCCGATGAGCACGGCGAGGCAGCGGCGCCAGCCGCGGCCGAGCGGCACGCTCCGCTGGAGACTTTGGGACGGCTCGACGGCGATCACATCGGATGAGTCGGTATAGCGGTGCAGCGCATCCCAGGGCCCGTGGATCAGCACGCCGTCGCCCGTGTGGAGGGTGAGTTCACCCGTTGGCGCAGGGGCCTCGGGGCCGGTCGGCGGAGCGCCGCCGCGGTGCAGGGCGATGACCACGAGGTCCCCGTCCCCGAGGGTCTCTCCGGGGAAAACCGTGCGTCCGATCAGCCGCGAGTGCGGTGCGACGATAACCTCGGCCACACCCTCACCTCCGGTGAAAAGCCGTCCGGCCTCGAGGTCGGCCGGGTATCTCTCCTGCCAGGACCGCACCCGTTCGCGCGGGTCGGCTGTGTTTGCCGTGAGCCGCTCGGGGGAGCGCTGAGGCAGGAGCCGTCCCCCGAAGGCCACCACCACGAGCGCGGTCACCACCACGAGGGGCAGGCCCACCAGCGCAAACTCAAAGTAGCCGAACTCCCGTCCGCCTGATTCGGCAGCCATTTCGGAGACGATGATGTTCACCGGCGTTCCCGTCAGGGTCAGCAGCGATCCCGCGCCGGCGGCAAAGGCCAGTGGAATCAGCATGCGTGAGGGAACGATGCCGGACCGTCCGGCGGCGACGACGGCGACGGGCAGCAGCGCCGCAACGGCACCGTTGATGCTGATCACGGCGGAGAGTGCGGCGGCGGCAGCCATGACCGCCAGGAGCAGCCCGGCGCCGCGGAGCGACGAGCGCCGCTCGAGCTGCTGTCCGATCCACGCAGTGATGCCCGTGGCATCGAGCGCGTCACTGAGGACAAACAGGAAGGCGATGAACAGGACCACCGGATCGCTGAATCCCTGCAGTGCTTCGGTCAGCGGAAGCACTCCGGTGGCCCAGAGCGCCAGCGGGACAAACAGGGCGACGATCACGAGCGGAACCCGGTTGGTCATGAAGCCCAGTACGGCCAGCACGAGCACCACATACGTCGCCCACATCGGATCCAGGACCACCTGCAGGTTTTCCACGCATCACCCCTGTGCCAGTTGGTCCACGCCTGCGGAAGAAGGTTGTTCGTAGAAACCAGTCAAGTGCGTTAACGCCGAGGTGTCGATGGATCAGCGTCCCCGCGTGTACACGGGAGGCAGAGTGCCCCCTGCGCCGGGGTTGACCCTGTTCCGGGAACACGGTTTCTACTGATGGAACGTCCGGAGATATCCGGTACGCCAACCAGCAGTCAGGAACCGTCATGAACCCGATAGAGAGTCTCGCCAGCAATTTTCAGGAGCTGGCAGCCCAGGTGCCCGAGATTATTCAGCCGCTTGTCGTGGCGCTGGCCGGGGCAGTCCCTTTTGTCGAGGGGGAGGGAGGTGCCATTATCGGCGTGGTCGGTGGAATGCACGTGGTCATCGCCGCGATCGCCGCCGCGGCCGGCAACTTTCTCAGCGTTCTTGTGGTGGTCCTTCTCGGTTCCCGGGCGCGTCACGCAGTGGTGGAACGCCGAGCCGTGCACGCCGTGGCGGCGGGGGCAGCGGCAGCCGGAGGATCGGTGGAAACGCTCCCGGCCGTTTCCGTGAAGCCTGAGTCCAAGGGCCAGCAGCGGTTCAAGAGGTGGCTTGTGCGGTTCGGTGTCCCGGGGGCCAGCATCCTCGGCCCGCTGGCGATTCCGACCCAGTTCACCTCTGCAATGCTCGTTGCCGCCGGCACTCCGCGCGGTTGGGTCCTGCTCTGGCAGGCAGTAGCCATCATCCTGTGGACAACCGTTGCGGCTGTCTCGGTCTGGGCTGCTCTCACGTTTATTGTTCTCGCGTGACCTCCTTGCGCGGTATCAGCGGATGCTCGGCACGGACCTTCATTTCCTGGACCATCCAGCTGTTGCCGTCCGGGTCGCTGAAACCGAAGAAGGTGCCGCCGTCGCGCTCGTCGAAAACGGTAATCTCGCCCGCTTCCACGCCGCGGCCCAGCAGCTCCTCGCGGGCCGCCCGCGCATCGGAGACCACGAGCTGCATTCCGTGCAACGACCCGGGCTCCATCTGCTGCTGGGCCGGATTCCCGATCACGATGGAACACCCCGACCCCGTCGGCGTCAGCTGGGCAAAATCCATGTCGCCGGCAGTTGTGCGGTGGTCCAGGGTGAAGCCCATCTGGTCACGGTAGAAGGCAATGGCACGGTCCAGATCGGTGACCGGAACCTGCACTACTTCGAGGGTCCACTCCACGGTTACCCCCTCCCTTCCGGGGCTTCGGTGGGGAGGGACGCGAGAAGGTCATCCAGCTGGTTGTAGCCGGAGGACATGCCCTCTTCCATGCCGTTGCCTAGGAACTCGTCCCGGGATTCAACCGACGGGTACAGGGAGCGGCCGGTCAGCAGCGTCCTGCCGCCGGGCATCTCGGTGAACGTGCTGTATTCCAGCGTCACCACGTCCGGGTAACCCTCGAATTCGAAGGTCTGCAGCACGAAGTCGTCCTGGCGCAGAGTGTGGAAGGCACCCCGGAAGGCGTATTCGTCCTCGCCCCGGCACTGCACAAACCGGTAGGCGCCGCCGGTACGCGGTTCGAAGACATCAATCCGGGTGGTGAGGTCCTGCGGTCCGATCCACCGGGCGAACAACTCCGGGTCGGTATGGGCGCGGAAGACGTCGCTGACCGGGAAATCGAATTCACGGGAGTAATCCATAGAGGGCTCGCCCGCCGGCGCGCTGAGGTTCAGAGGGTTGCTCATCACGCGCCCCGTCCCTGCAGCGCTTCCGGCTGGAGCTGGGCGAGCAGCTCCTCCATCCGGTCAAAGCCCTCGGCGACGCCGGATTCCATGCCGGAAGCCGCCATGCCGTCCCGCGCCTCCATGGAGGGGTAGACGGCGTGGGCGCTGATCCGGGTGCGGCCGCCGTCGAGCGGCTCAAGGGTCATGAACTCCAGGCTGGTGACGTCCGGATAGCCGGAGAACTCGAAGGTCTGGATGGCGGACTCGTTCTCCCGCACGGTGTGGAAGATGCCCCGGAATTCATAGGGAACCCCCTCCGGCCCGGTGTGGATGTAGCTGTAGGAGCCGCCGGTACGGAAGTCGTAGTGATTGATGTCCATCTTCATGCCGCGCGGACCAAGCCACTGGACCACCAGGTCCGGCTCGGCGTAGGCCCGGAAGACCTGCTCCACGGGATAATCCACCTCGCGGGTGAAATCAATAAACGGAAGCCCGTCCGGGACGTTGAGTTTCAGTGCGTTCGTCATGGCAATTCCTTTGCCTGCTGGCCGCCTTTCACAGCGGTCTCTGTGCTGAGCACGGCATCAAGGCTGCGGAACTGCTCCTCGCGGACCAGCCGGTACTGGCCGATCCAGGCGGTGAGCGCCTCCAACCGCGCGGGATTCAGGTGGACGGGGCGGCGCTGGGCGTCACGGCTGCGCGTGACGAGCTGTGCCTGCTCGAGGACCTGAATATGCTTCGAGACTGCCTGCTTGGAAATCTCGAAGGGTTCCGCAAGTTCGTTGACCGTGGCCGGGCCCCGGGACAACCGGGCGATGATGCGGCGGCGGGCGGGATCGGCCAAGGCCAGAAACGCCCGGTCCAGATCTGCCTCGTCAGTGTTCATGGCGTTGGTCAGCTTCTGTGTAATCAAGGTACTGGTTGTTCAACCTGTTGGTTGATTACGAAGCTACGCCCGCGGTCCGACGACGTCAACGGGTCTGCAAACTTTTGTCGGAGACTTTTCGAGTCCGCCCGTGCCCGCCGGTATTCACAGGCACCGGCCCCCGCCGGACAATGGAGCATGACTAGTTCGGTATCGCGTTCTCATCCCCGCGGCGAGCCCGCTTTCCACTGGGGCAGCTTTGTCTTCGGACTGATCATGCTGCTGCTGGTGATTGCGCAGGGGGTGGCCTCCGGCCTGCCGGGCTACGTGGGCATGGCCGGGCTGATCCTGCTGCTGACCGGCCTGTATGCCTTCTTCACCCACCGGCCCTCCTGGCTGTGGCTGCACCATCGGCGGGACGCGGCCATTGTGGCGGTCATCGGCCTGGCGGCGTTCATCCTGGCACTGGGCATTCATCTCGGCAGGGCCTAGAGGCCCGGCAGGACAGACCCCGGCGAGTCGAATACCCACGGTCCGCGCGGCAGCAAGGCCGGAGAAAACGCATCCAGTGCATTCTCCAGCGTTCCCCGCGGCAGGTTCAGGGACGCCAGAATCAGGTTCCGCACGTCATCCGAATCCATGCCGATGCCGGCCAGCGCCGTCAGGGTGATGGCGCCGTCGCGCTTCGCCAGCCGCTGGCCGGCTCCGTTCAGGACCAGCGGCACATGCGCATACACCACTTCGGGCAGGCCAAGCAGCGAGGCGAGGTAGGCCTGCCGGGGAGCGGAAGTGAGCAAATCGCCGCCGCGGACCACCTGGTCAATGCCCTGGGCGGCGTCGTCGATGACCACGGCCAGGTTGTACGGCGGTACACCGTCGTTGCGCAGCAGCACCATGTCATCCACCGGCCCCGTAAACGTGCCGTGCAACAGATCATGCACCGTGTACTGCTCTGCGTCGGCACGCAGGCGGAGAGCGGCGGGACGGTCCCGGCGTCGTCGTGCCCGTTCTTCTTCCGTGAGATTCCGGCAGGTTCCGGGGTAGGCACCGGGCGGTGCATGCGGGGCCCGCGGCGCGTCGGCGATTTCGCTGCGGGTGCAGAAGCACTCATAAACCCTTCCGGCTTCGGACAGCCGGTCGATGGCCGCCAGGTAATACCCGGTGCGCTCGGACTGCCGCACCGGAACGGCATCCCAGGAGAGCCCGAGGGCGGTGAGATCCCGCAGCTGCGCAGCTTCCGTCCGCGAACGCTCGGGATCCAGGTCTTCCACTCGCAGCAGGAACCCGCGTCCGGAAGAGCGCGCAAACAGCCAGGCCAGCACGGCGGTGCGGAGGTTGCCGACGTGGAGATCCCCGGAGGGGCTGGGAGCGAAGCGGCCGGCTCCTGCTGTCATGGCGGCGGCGGGGGAGGCGGTCACTTGTCCACCTTACAAAACTGGTTGTAAATCCAGTGCCATCGGCGCCTTACGCCAGTTCCTCGAAGAGAGTCAGTTGAAGCCCCTCCGGTGCGTTGAGCCGGGAGTTCAGCGACCGCCACGGGGTTTCCCGCGGTTCGGCCACCAGCTGGGCACCGCCGTCGACCGCCGCCGCGGTGGCGCTCCGTGCGTCGCCGACCTCGAAGGCCACCCGCAGCTTCAGGCTTGGCTTGCCGTTGGCTTCCACCCGGTCGATCATGCGGACCTGGGAGGCATTGGCGATCTCCATGGTGGCCCGGCCGGCGTCGAGGATGGTGACCTCGGCGCCGTCACCGCCCGAGTAGGCCTCCTGCTGCGGCATGCCCAGCGTGTCACGGTAAAAGGCCAGGGCCGCTGCATAGTCCTCAGCGGCGATCACGAGGCGCAGCTGGCGGACGGGAAGAGCCGGAGACGACGGAGCGGGGTCTGTTGAGGTCATGCCGGCACAACCGTCTGCGGGGCGTTTGAATTCCCGGAGGAAAGGTAAAGTAGAGGGCCGCCGCCCGCGGTTTCGATGCCCCGGCTGAGTTCGGCCGGAAACCCCAAGGACCTCCACAACATGACACTGAACTTCACCGCGATCGACTTTGAAACAGCCAACGGATCGCGGGCCTCGGCCTGTGCCCTGGGCATGGTGAAGGTTCGCAGCGGACAGATTGTGGAGCGGGGGCATTGGCTCCTGCGGCCCACCGACGGCGGAGGATTCCAGCAGCGCAATATCGACGTCCACGGCATTACTGAAGCCATGGTGGCCGGTGCACCCACCTGGGCCCAGGTCCATTCCGAGATTGCCGCGTTCATCGCCGACGACGCAGTGATCGCCCACAACGCAGCCTTTGACCTTGACGTTTTCCGCAAAACCAGCGAGACGGCCGGAATCGTATCAACACCGTATCGCTCCGGCTGCTCGGTGAAGCTGGCGCAGAGCCTGCTGGCACTGGAGAATCACAAGCTGCCCACCGTTCATGCGGCACTGGGTTTCGGAGCTTTCCAGCACCACGACGGGCTGGCCGATGCCGAGGCCTGCGCCAATATCACCATCGCCCTGGCGGGCAGGGAAGAACTGGCGGACATCGATGCCGTGCTGGCGCTGTGCGGGTCCAGGACCCCGGCGGGATCCAGAGGGGCCTCAGCCGGTTCAAACCAGGTTGCCGCCGCAACTTCGGGGGCAGGCCGGGCACAGCGGTTCGCGCCGCGCACCGCCCTGGCCCTCGCCGAACCGGTGACCGAGCTCTCCGCCAAAATGAACGGACACATGGTGTCCTTCACCGGTGACTTTTCCGTGGAACGCCCGGTCCTGCAGCAGCTGGTCCTGGCACACGGCGGGGCGCTGAACAACCATGCCCCAACGCGCACCACTACGCTGCTGGTGGTGGGGAACTGGGACGCAGAGATGCTGCGGCCCGGCGCCGTCGTCAGCCGCTCCGTTCAAAAAGCCCGGGACCTGCGCGCCAAGGGCCAAGCCCTGGAGATCATCAGTGAAGCGGCGCTCTGGCAGCTGCTGGACGCTGATCCGACGGCTGCGGCGGAGGCTGCCGCTGCCGCCGCACTGCTGCCCTCCGCCTACGAGCCGCTGTCCCTGGCCGATGCCCCGCCGGCGCTGCCCAAACGCCGCGATGTAAAGGGCATGGGTGCCGTCCTGGCCCGGATGGGGCCGGCCGAGCTCGCCGCTGCCACTTTCAAGAGTGAGCATTACGGGGTATTCCGGGTCTCCGGCACCGCCTTCAAATCCCCGGTGCTCGGAGTGCGGATGCTCGGCCACCGCAGCATCGAAAACAACGGCAAACCCGAGCGGGACATCCATTCCCTGACGGTTCTGCAGGACGAGGATGCTGCCTTTGTTGCCGTCCTCACCGCAGGCCTTTCCGAGGACGGGTCCACTGACCTGCTGCTGGGCCGCGTCCGGCACGGGGACGTGGTGACCGCAGTGTTTGACGCCCTGGGCGGCCCGTTCGTGGTTCAGGGAGTGGCGGTTTACGCTCCCGTTGCCGACATGTTCATGCTCGGCTCGATGATTCTGGCACGCCGCGGACGGCCCGGAACGAAGCTCAGCTCGCTGCAGTCGGTCATCCCGCGCGCCGAGCATACGCTGGCGGTGCCCGAGATGATCAGCGCCTGGGACTTCTACGAATCCTCGGCCGACTAGGAGCTAAGCTGTTGCAGCCCGCCGGAAGCCGGGCTATACCTCTATACAGGAGGTGTCGGCATGCACGGTGGACAGAGACGCCCGGGGTATTCACTGAGCGAACCGGCCCCTGACGTCTTTTTTGTGGAGGGACCGGCGTCCAACTGGGTCATCCTGCGCCGCGGGCCGAAGTTCACCCTGATCGACGGCGGCTATCCCGGTGACCTGCCGCTGGTGCTGGCTTCGATTTCTGAGGCCGGCCTGGACCCGGCCGATGCATCCGCCGTCCTCATCACGCACGCGCACATCGACCACGCGGGCACGGCCGGCCACTTCGCCGCGGCATTCGGCATTCCCGTTCTGTGCAGCGTGCCCGAGCTCCCGTATCTGCTGGGGGAGGACCGGGACCAGGTCTCGGTGCGGCGTATTCTCAGCCGGGTCTGGCAGCCCTCGGTGCTGCACTGGTCCTGGCACGTCCTGGCGTCCGGCGGCGCCTCCCGGGTGGCGGTGCTGACGGCAGCGGCGTGGGCCGACGACGGCGAACTGGCAGCGCTGCCGGGATCTCCCGCAGCAGTCCCCACCCCGGGCCACACACCCGGACACACGGCCTTTTACCTGCCGGCGGCGCATGCTGCCGTCACGGGTGATGCTCTGATCACCGGCCACGCCATCAGCCGGCGCCGGGGCCCGCAGATGCTTGATCCGATGTTCCATTCCGACGAAACCGGTGCGCGCCGCTCGCTGTCACAGTTGGGGAAGCTGGATGCTTCGCTGCTGCTGCCCGGTCATGGACCCGCCGCCCGGACGGCAATGAGCCGGGCCGTGGGAACCGTACGGTCCCGCGCCGCAGTGCCGAAACGGAAGTTTGTGGTGCCGGGGCCGGTAGGCGGGTTTGCTGAACCCACCTACGGGCGGAGTGCTGCGGCGGGCACAGAGCGGTAACACCGTGCTCTGTGCGCCGGGCAAATGTTGGCCGGCGTGTTAAATGCAGGTAAAAAACAACGGATTGTTGAACACAATTAGCGCAGGATTGTTCAACAACCCATAGACTGCTGGAACGTCATGTGGCAGCGGCCACATCCTCCAGTGATTGGAAGTCAGCATGGACACCGTGTCCCCGAACGAGACCCCGCCCGGCAAAGCAAAGATCAAGCCCAACGCCAAACGGACGGCGCTGCTCGGCGCCATGTTCCTGATGGCCACCAGCGCCATCGGGCCGGGATTCATCACCCAGACAACGGTCTTCACGGTCCAGCTGGGTGCAGCCTTTGCCTTCGCCATCCTGGTGTCCATCCTCGTGGACACTGCAGTGCAGCTGAACGTGTGGCGGATCATCGGCGTCTCCGGCCTGCGGGCACAGGTGCTGGGCAACAAGGTGCTGCCCGGCGCGGGCTGGCTGCTTGCCGGACTGGTGTTCATCGGCGGGCTGGTCTTCAACATCGGCAACATTGCCGGAACCGGCCTGGGTATGAACGCCATGTTCGGGCTTGATCCCAAGATTGGCGGCACCATCTCCGCCGTCGTCGCCGTCCTGGTGTTCCTGTCCAAGCGGGCCGGATTGGCGCTGGACCGGATTGTGGTGATGCTCGGCGCCCTCATGATCCTGCTGATGCTTTATGTAGCCATTGTGGCCGCCCCTCCCGTGGGTGAAGCGCTCAAGAACACGGTATTGCCGGCCGAGGTGGACTTCCTAACCATCACCACCCTGATCGGCGGCACCGTGGGCGGCTACATTACGTACGCCGGTGCACACCGCCTGCTCGACTCCGGAACCACCGGCACGGGACACGTCAAAGAAATCACCCAGGTTTCGCTGCTGGGCATCATCGTCACCGGCATCATGCGCGTGCTGCTGTTCCTGGCCATCCTGGGCGTGGTGTCCAGCGGAGTTGCGCTCACGGGCAGCAACATGGCCGCCGATGCCTTCCTGGCAGCAGCCGGCGAAATCGGCCTGCGCATGTTCGGCATCGTCTTCTGGGCGGCGGCTCTGACCTCCGTCATCGGTGCCGCCTACACGTCGGTCTCCTTCGTCACCACTCCGGCCACGAAGGACCGCACCCGCAGCCTGATTACCGTGATCTTTATTCTGTTCTGCCTGGCCGTCTACCTGCTGGCAGGCCAGGCGCCGCAAACCCTGCTGGTGTTCGCCGGTGCGTTCAACGGACTGATCCTGCCGCTGGGCTTCGGCATCCTGCTCTACGCCGCATGGCGCCGCCGGGATCTCCTGCAGGGGTACCACTACCCGAAGTGGCTGCTGGGCATTGGCGTGCTGGCCTGGCTGCTCACCCTGTTCCTGGGCTGGAATTCCCTGTCCGGCCTCGCCGCTCTGTGGCAGTAGCCGCATGGTCATTCTCGGCACCGGCATTATGCGCAGCGGCATCATTGGCACCGCGGAAGGGATCCCCTCATGAAGTCCGATTCTGAGCCCCGGCATTCGCTGTCCGAGGCGGTCTCAACGGCGGATCTCTCCCCGGCGGAGGCCCGCACCCTGTTCCGCAGCGGGCTCGTTTCGCCCACTGCCGGATGGTCCGCCGGCTACGCGCAGGCCAACCTGATCATAGTGCCGCGCGAGCAGGCCTTCGACATCCTGCTCTTCGCCCAGCGGAACCCCAAATCCTGTCCCATCCTCGGAGTGCTCGACGCCGGCGAAACCACCGGGCCGCTGCTGGGGGACGGTGACATTAGGACTGACCTGCCGCAGTACACGGTGTACGTGGACGGGGAAAAGGTTGCCGAGCCGACGGACCTGCTGGATTACTGGCGTGATGATCTGGTGACGTTCATTGTGGGCTGCAGCTTCACCTTTGAGGCCGCCCTGCAGGAAGGCGGCATTGCGGTTGCCCACATCGATCAGGGCACCAACGTCCCCATGTACCGCACCTCGATCCGCTGCAAGCCCGCCGGGAGCATCAGCGGACCCCTGGTGGTTTCCATGCGCCCCATTCCGGCCTCCCAAGTAGCCGACGCCGTCCGCATCACCTCCCGCTATCCGGCCGTGCACGGCGCGCCGGTACACGTGGGCAGTCCGGCGGAGCTGGGAATCTATGACCTCTCCCAGCCCGATTTTGGCGATCCCGTGCAGATCCCGGCAGGCCATGTGCCGGTGTTCTGGGCCTGCGGCGTCACTCCGCAGGCAGCCGTGATGGAGTCGAAGCCGTCACTGGCGATCGGCCACGCCCCCGGACACATGCTCATTACGGACGCACGGGACAGCTCCTACCTGGTCTGACCCGTGATGCCAGGTGGGCCCTGCTAAGACCCCAGATGGGCCAGCAGCTCCGCCTCTGCGGCATCCAGATAGCCGCGAAGGGCGTCGGCGGCTTCCGCGCGGCGCCCTTCCCGAAGCAGTTCAACCAGCGAGGCGTTCTCCTCAACATAACGGGTGTGGAAATCCGGTTGGCTGCGCATGGCATGGAAGACCAGCCGCATCTCGGCAAGGACCCGGCTCATCATTTGCTGCAGTTGGATGCTACCGGACATGGCGACGAGGCCCTGGTGGAAGTCCTGGTTGGCCGCTGCCATATCCGCCACGCTTCCCCGGGCCTTGGCGTCGCGGGCTTTGGTAATCACATCATCCAGACGCTGCAGATCCGCTTCGGGTCCCCACAGGACAGCGGACGGTTCCAGCATCCGGCGCACCCGGTAGATTTCACGCACTGCGTCGGCGTCGGGCGAAGCCACAAATACCCCGCGGTTGGGGTACCGGCTCACCACGGATTCGCTGCTGAGCATGGTGAACGCTTCGCGCAGGGTGTTGCGGGAGACCTGCAGGGAGGTTGCAAGCTGCTGCTCAGAAAGCTTGGTTCCGGGCAGCAGCTCCCCGGCGGCGATCCGGCTGCGCAGGACATCGGCCACCCACACGGTGGTATTGGCGTGGTCGGCGCGGTCGGCGATGACGTCCTCCAGGTTCGCTAGCATTCCCCTAATCTAGCGGCAATAAAAGGACCCGGAGCACCGCCCGCAGGGGGACGGCCGGCACTCCGGGAGTATTTAGGAGCCTATCCGGCCCAGGGAGTCTCCCCGGCCGACGGCGGTACCGGGTTCCAGGGTGGCGCGGGCGAAGGTGCCGGCACGGTGGGCACGGACGGTGGTTTCCATTTTCATCGCCTCCAGCACGGCAACCGGATCGCCCTCGGCCAGCTCGGCGCCGTCGTCCGCAAGCCATTTGACCAGATTGCCGGCCATTGGCGAGGCCAGGGACCCGTCGTCGGCCGCTGCCGCAGGATCCGTACCTTCACTGGTGCCGCCGCCGGAGCGCAGCGCGTTCAGCAGCGCCGCCGGCAGCCCGACAGCCACGGCACGGCCATCGACGTCGACGGTGATCGTCTCCCGTTCGGCTCCGGGGAGTGAGGCTGCGATTTCGGGGGATGCCGCCAGCGGTTCGGCGAACTCGGACTCGATCCAGGTGGTGTAAACGCCCAGCTGATCGTCGCGGGTGAACGCCTCGGAACGGACCACGGCCCGGTGGAACGGAATCACCGTGGGCAGCCCGCGGATCACCAGTTCATCGAGGGCCGCCCGGGCACGGCGCAGCGCCTGCGGCCGGTCCTCGCCCCAGACAATCAGCTTGGCCATCAGGGAGTCGTACTCGGCCGGGACCACGGACCCGGACCGGACGCCCGAATCCATCCGAATGCCGGGGCCGGTGGGCGGTTCGAAGGCCTCCACCGGGCCCGGGCCGGGCAGGAAGCCGCGGGCCGGGTCCTCGGCGTTGAGCCGGAACTCAAAGGCATGCCCGTGCGGCACCGGGTCCTCGGTGATGGACAGCGGCAGTCCGTCGGCAATGCGGAACTGCTCCCGGACCAGGTCCACACCGGTGGTTTCCTCGGTGACCGGATGCTCCACCTGCAGCCGGGTGTTGACCTCCAGGAAACTGATCAGGCCGTCCGGGGAGACCAGGTACTCCACGGTTCCGGCGCCGGTGTAACCGGCCTCGCGGCAAATGGCCTTGGCCGAGGCATGAATGGTGGCGCGCTGTTCATCGGTGAGGAACGGGGCGGGGGCTTCTTCCACGAGTTTTTGGTTGCGGCGCTGCAGCGAGCAGTCGCGGGTTCCAACAACGACGACGTTGCCGTGGGTGTCCGCCAGCACCTGCGCCTCCACATGCCGGGGGCGGTCCAGGAACCGTTCCGCGAAGCACTCGCCGCGGCCAAACGCCGAGACGGCCTCACGGACGGCGGATTCGAAGGCGTCCTCCACATCCTCCATCCGGCGGGCGATCTTCATACCGCGTCCGCCGCCGCCGAAAGCCGCCTTGATCGCCACCGGCAGGCCGTGCTCTTCGGCGAAGGCGCGGACCTGTTCGGCGCTTTCCGCCGGTCCCTCGGTACCCGGCACCAGCGGGGCTCCGGCGCGGACGGCGATTTCGCGGGCAGTGACCTTGTTGCCCAGATCCCGGATGGCCTGAGGTGAGGGGCCGATCCAGGTCAGTCCGGCGTCCAGCACGGCCTGGGCAAAGTCGGCGTTCTCGGAGAGGAAGCCATAGCCGGGGTGGACGGCGTCGGCGCCGGCCAGCTGCGCGGCCTGGATGAGTTTGGGAATGAACAGGTAGGTATCTGCGCCGGCTGAACCGTGGAGCGGAAACGCTTCATCGGCGAGCCGGACGTGGAGGGCATCGGCGTCGGGGTCCGAGTACACGGCAGCGGATGCAATGCCTGCGTCTGCGCAGGCGCGGGCCACGCGCACGGCAATCTCGCCGCGGTTGGCGATCAGGACCTTCTTCATGGGGTTCCTTCCGTAAACAGCCCGGCGGTTTCCTCTGCGGAGAGCGGAGCCAAGGTGTCGGCGTTAACAAAGACAAAACGGACGGGGTGCCCCGGCGGCAGCTGCGCGGCTACGGGGACGTCCTGGGGTACGACGGCGGCGATCACCGGGTAGCCGCCAGTTACCGGGTGGTCGGCGAGGAAGAGGACGGGAAGGCCCGACGGCGGGACCTGCAGCGAGCCGGCCACTACGCCTTCGCTGGGCAGTTCGCCGTCCCGGACCCGTTCCAGCGGCCGGGCGTCCGGGTCCTCCGGATCGGTTTCCAGGCGTACGCCGATCCGGTTGGACTCATTGGTGGTGTACCAGGTGTGGGCGGTCAGGGCTTCGGCGGCGTCGGGGCCGAACCAGTCCTGCCGGGGGCCGGCGGTGATGCGCAGCTCTGCGGGCGCGTTGCCGCTGCCGAGCAGACCGGGGCCGGTGCCGTCCGGCAGGGACGGCGGTTCGGGTGCGCCCACGGGGACAACCCCCACGGGGACAGCAGGGGAGGCGGCAGGCACCGCTCCCACCGGGAGGCGGACACCTGCGGTCAGCGCCGCCGGACCGATGCCGCTCATGGAATCGGTGCTGCGGCTGCCCAGGACGGGTTCCACCGCGACACCGCCCCGGACCGCCAGGTAGGAGCGGACCCCGCGGAACGGGGTGCCCAGAGTCAGGGTTTCGCCGTCGAGCAGTGCGAACGGCTTGTTCAGGGGAGCGGGCCGGTTGCGGGAGCCGTCCGGGGAGACGACGGCGGCGGGAATGTCGGCGCCCGCCAGGGCCAGGACTGCGTCACCGTCGGCGGTGAGTTCGAGGCCGCCGAAGAGGTTCTCGATCACCGCGGCTTCCGCCGGGTTGCCGACGAGCCGGTTGGCCTGCCGGGCGGACCGGACGTCGGCGGCGCCTGCGGCTGAAACGCCGAGGTCCGCGTAGCCGGGGCGGCCCAAATCCTGGATGAGGGACTGCAGGCCGGGGGAGCGGACTTCCAGGGCGGAGCCGCCGTGATGCTCCGTGCTGTCATTGTCGGCTGTGTCGGGCGTCGCAGCGGGCGCCGTCGTCGTGATCAGTTCACGGACGGCCTGGAAGATGACCTTGTCGCCGGGACGGATCAGGGCGGGATCCCTGCGGTTGAGGACCCACATGTCAGCGTTGGTGCGGCCGACCAGCTGCCAGCCGCCGGGGGATTCGCGCGGATAGACGGCCGAGTACTCGCCGGCCAGTGCCACCGAGCCGGCAGGCACCGCGGTGCGCGGGCTGTTGCGCCGCGGCACGTTCAGGACCGGGTCGCCGCCGGTGAGATAGGTGAATCCGGGCGCGAAGCCGCCGAAGCCGCCGAGCCAGGGACTGCCGGTGTGGGCCTTGACCACTGCCTCTTCGGAGAGGCCGGTGAGCCGGGCCACCTCGGCGAGGTCGGCGCCGTCGTACACCGTGTCTATGGTGACCGTGCGGGCTTCCGGAATTTCAGCGTGGGCGAGATCCAGAGACTGAAGGCGGGCCGCGGCAGCCGCGGTCTCACGGCGCCCGGCGAACCGGACCAGCACGGTGGTTGCGGCCGCGAGGACGTCGACCTGCCCGGGCAGCGGATCCGCCTTGAGCTGGGCATGCAGGGCGGTGACATCAGCGAGCGAGCCCAGTTCCACCAGCAGGGCGCGGGTGCCCGCCGGCCGGATGCCGATGACGGGCGAGGATGTCATACGAAGCTCTGGATGGTGACGCCGGCGTTTTCCAGTGCGGTCCGGACCGCCTTCGCCATGGCGACGGCGCCGGGAGTGTCGCCGTGGACGCAGATGGAGGCGGCAGCCATCGGGATGTCGGTCCCGTCCACCGCGGTGATGGTGCCTTCGGTGGCGAGGCGGACCATGTTGGCGGCAACCCGGTCCGTGTCGTGGATGACGGCGTTGTCCTCGCGCCGCGACACCAGGGTTCCGTCCGGGTTGTAGTTGCGGTCGGCAAAGGCTTCGGCAACGCCGCGCAGTCCGGCGCCGGCAGCCTTGTCCAGGGCAACGGCGCCGGGCAGCAGGAGCACGGGCAGGTCCTTGTCGAAGGCGCGGACGGCGTCAATGACTGCCTGCGCGTGGACCTCGTGGTGGACGATCGTGTTGTAGAGCGCGCCGTGCGGCTTCACGTATTTGATCTCTCCCCCGGCGGCCCGGGCCATGGCCTGCAGGGCGCCGAGCTGGTAGAGGACGTCGTTGAACAGTTCGGTGTAGGAGCAGTCCAGGAACCGGCGTCCGAACCCGGCCAGGTCCCGGTAGGCCACGTGCGCGCCGATGGTGACTCCGGCGGCGACGGCGTCGCGGCAGGTCTGCGCAATGGTGGACGGGTCTCCGGCGTGGAAGCCGCAGGCCACGTTGGCGCTGGAGACGGATTCGAAGATGGCGGCGTCGTCGCCCATCTTCCAATTGCCGAAGGACTCTCCGACGTCGCTGTTCAAATCAATGACCGGCATGCTGGCCTCCGTGCTTCTGCTGGGAGTTGATGTCCCTACAGTGTGCGCGATCACCTCAGATTGTTCAACAATTGTGAGTCATACTTCCCGGGATGGCTGCTCTCCCGGAACGGCGAAGTGCCGTCCCCGTTACACGCGGGACGGCACTTCGCGTCAGGATCCGGTAAGCGAATACTGCAAAGAAATTCGAAACGTAATTCTTCCGGACTTATTGTATGAATTGCTTTGCATGGGCTTTGATTTAGGAATTATGGACGGATATGGTGTCATTGCCTACCTGCAGCTGGACCCAGTATTCGGAGCTGCCGGCACCCTGGAACATTTGGTACGTCGACTGAATCTGTGCGACGGCAGGGCCGTTCCCATCCTCAGCGAGTTTAGACACTGTGTAGTTCGGACGGGTGCAGGTGCCAGCGGCACACTGCTGGGTCGTATTGCCAATATGCGTAATCGAGTCCGGTGCGCCGTTCACAATTTGGTAGCTCGCTACAAAGCCGATGTTAACGTTGACCCAGTTATGGCTGATCGTGCAATTGCTTGCGACAGCATAGCCGCTGCCCGTTGTGGTGGTGCAGCCACTGATGGTGGCGAGCGGCGTTGCCAGTCCATCTGGCAGAGCTTCAGGCATTTCGGCCGAACGGATGGTGATGGAGCCGTCCTCATAACGCTCAACCGAGACGCTTTCGCTGGTGTTTGACCAGTCTTCCACGCTCACGGGGGCACTGTCGGGGTTGCTGTTGTCCCAGGAGTCGCCACTTTCCAAGTCCTGGATCAGGACATCCTGAGTCCCCTCGGGGACGAGGTACTTATCAAATGTTGCGCGCATCTGTTGTTCATCCACTGAGGTAATCTGGCTGGTTTCAGCCGAGGCGGGTGCAGCCATTCCGAGGCTGCCGATTGCTACTGCGCCAGCAGCAATGAAAGTAGAAGTAGAAAACTTCTTCAGCGTATTCATGTCGTTCCCTTCATTGGCGTTGAATGAATCATTGCCCGGTGGGACTTTTGAAGTCTTACAGACATTGGCATCATTCGAAAGGGGAATGGCAACTTTTCGATAACGTTATGCTTCTGTGATTGTAATGTTATGCTTTCGTTATGTGCGAGCGAGCTGAATCGGTGTAATGCATCACATGATTTGAGGCGGTGCGATAAGTAGTCAGTTCCCTCGGCAACCGTGAAAGCTAGTCCATCCGCTCCAGGACGAACACCGGGATTTCACGGTCCGTTTTCGCCTGGTAATCCGCATACGGGGGATAGGCCGCCACGGCCCGTTCCCACCACAGCGCCTTTTCCTCTCCCGTAATTTCTCGGGCCCGCATGTCCCACTTCTGCGGGCCGTCCTGCAGTTCCACGTGCGGATTGGCCAGGAGGTTGAAGTACCAAACGGGATGTTTGGGTGCGCCGCCCTGGGAAGCGACGACGGCGTAGTCGCCGTCGTGCTCCACCCGCATCAGCGGCGTTTTCCGCAGCTTCCCCGACTTGGCGCCGACGGTGGTCAGGAGGACCACTGGCCGGCCGCCGAGGGTGGTGCCCTCGGTTCCGCCGGAACTTTCGATCAGCTCCGCCTGTTCGCGGGCTCGCTTGCTGGCACTGGGGGCATATTCACCGGTAAGAGGCATGGGAAACAGTCAACCCCTTAGCCGGGCCCAGGTCCAGCTCAGTCCAGTTCTCTGCGAAGCCTCCGTGGATTGACCGCTCCGGTTCGTCGACCCAGACTTTGGAATGGACACGGCCGCGAGAAATCCAGGAGGCGTGGGCGGCGATGACAACACCACTAAATGCCCTTCCCCAGGTCGGGGCCCCTGCAACCAGGGCGCTCGATGCTGCAGGATATTCATCGCTCCGGGGCCTGGCCGGGGTTCCGCGCAAGGAGCTGGCAGCTCTGCATGGTCTGGGGCCAAAGGCGCTGGACCTTATTGAGCGGGCCCTTGCCGAGCACGGACTCGAACTCGGCTGAGCTGTTGGCCGCCGCACCCGTGTTCGTTGTGCGACGATGTCGTTGCCCGGCGCGACCAGTTCCGCGGCTTACAACACATCACTCGGGGGAACGAATGCGGCTACACCATGTACAGGTCTCGATACCAGAAGGCGGGGAAGACCAGGCCCGCAGGTTTTACGGCGACGCCCTGGGGCTGACCGAAGTGCCGAAGCCTGCGTCCCTGGCCGGACGCGGCGGGTGCTGGTTCCGGGCCTTCGAAGGCGAAACCGTGGTCGCCGAAATCCATCTGGGAGTTGATGCGCCGTTTGTTCCCGCCAAGAAGGCCCACCCGGCACTGGTGATGGCTTCACCCGAGGAACTCGAAGTCCTCGGTGCCCGGATTGAGTCGGCGGGGTTCGAGGTGTCGTGGGAAGAACGGCACACCTTCGAGGGCTACGAACGGTTCCACTGCCGGGATCCGTTCACCAACCGGGTGGAAGTGCTTTCGCCGTTGGCGGGCTGAAGTCGACGACAGCGCCAACACGGATGAAGCCCGGGACGTTGGTCCCGGGCTTCATCTGCAAGGCGTTGGTGTGCTTTAAAGCGGCGCTTCTGGTTTAGCAGGGACGCCAGGATTTGCCACCGGGCGCGTAGCAGCGGGGGCCGGTGTATCCGGGCGGATTGCTCTGCGCCGGAGGCGGGTTGTAGGCCGGCGGCGGGTCATAAGCCGGCGCGGGAGGAACAGCTGCTGCCCGCCGGTCCGCATCGGCCTGGGCGGCGGCCGCGCGGCTGGCTTCGGCCTCAGCTGCGATCCGGTCCGTTTCGGCCTGGGCGGCAGCAACACGCTCAGCCTCCGCTTGGGCGGCCACCCGCTCGGCTTCTGCCTTCGCCTCGGCAGCCTTGCGGATCACTTCGTCCTCGGCTGCCTGACGTTCCGACTGCAGGGTTGTCAGTTCGCCGTGGCGTTCGTACACCGTGCTCCGTGCGGCGGAGACCCGTGCCTGTAATTCGGTCCGCTGTGCTGATGAGAGCGCGGTCCAGATGATCGATTTTCCGGCCTTGGCGCCGGACTCGAAGGCATCGAAACCCTCGTCAACGGTTTTGACCAGTGCGTACACGGCGGCGGCAGCAGCGGCAGCGGATGCCGCCGTCGAACCCGCTCCCTCCTCGGCGGCCTGAGCCGCGGTGCCTTCAAGAGCCGCGACCATTGCCGGAATGGTGCACTCAACATCCTCGGCGAAGAGCCCGGCCTGCTGCTCCTGCGCTTCCTGATACGCCTCGTCCACCGGCGGACGGAACTTGGCATTCGGGTCGTACGTCACCGGTACGCCCAGCCCGCGGCGGGCAACTTCGGCGTTGATGAGGAGACCCTCGTCGTCGTACACGGCGGCCAGGGTGCGACCGTAACGGTCCTCGCGCTCGACGTCGAACGCGAGTGTCACCGTGCTGCCTTGCGGCAGAGCCTCGGTCAGGAAATCGGTCGCCTCGGGACCCAGGCATTCCACCGGCTTGTTGGGGTCTTTGGTTTCCGGGGTGTCCACGTTCAGCAGACGGACGGTCAGTTCCTGATCGTCGAAGTCCACTACGAGGGTGTCCCCGTCGATAACCCGGATGACAGTGCCTTCGTCGGCATTGCCCGTGGACGCGACGGCGATGGTGGTACCGGCGACCAGCACGGCCGCGGCGCCTGCGAGAACCTTCGTACGGCCGATCATCGAAGGTACTTTTCGAGAGAAGGGAAACGGTCCCAAACGGACGGTTTCCTGGCTGCCGGAAGACCCGGACTTGGAAACGCGGAGGAGTGGTCTCCGCGGATGGCGTGTTGCAAGGTTTTCCCCAACTATTGAATTGTCTCTTTGAGATTACTGGTCAGCGGTGACAATGGCGAAACAGCACATTCTGGCTGCTTTGCGCAGGGGTGCAGACCGTGGCTGCGGACCTGAAAGAATGGAGAATCCGGCAGGCGGCGTGCTAGCCGGACATCAGGTACCAACACAGTCTCACGCCCTGGAATGGAGCTTCACCACATGTCATCCGATTCAACTACCGCCCAGATCTTCGGTGTTTCACCGGAGAGCCGTGTCACGGTCTACGGCGCGCAGGACCGTCCGGAGGTCGCCCCGTTCTTGCCCGCCCAGGCGTACTTGGCCGAATCCGGTTCGCGGAACCCTGCCGACGTCGTCGTGCTGTTTGCGGGCACCGCAGCTGATCTGGCGCATGACCTGTCCGGTGCCGCGGCTGCCGTGGAACCCGGCGGCGTGCTGTGGGTCTGCTATCCCTCGGCCGCGGCGGAAAATGGGGAGCGCGACCTCAACCGGGACACCGTAGCTTCCCTGCTGGCGGACAACGGCTGGGAACCGCTGGCTGATGCCGCAGTGGGCGAGCAGTGGTCCGCAGTGCGAGGGCAGCCCACGGCGAAGTAGGTGACCCAAAACGGGGACTAAATCACGCCCTTTCCGGGGAAGCGTGCCCTGAGGCTCGCTTCCCCGGAAACTCGGGTTACGGACGCCGGCTAAGCGAAATTGATTCCGCCGTCCATCAGTACTCCGGTCATGTGATCCGAATCAGGGCCGGAAAGGAACGACACCAGCTTGGCAACGTCCTCCGGGACGGAGACCCGCCCGGCAAGGATGCTGTCCATCTGGCGCTCCAGAGCGCTGCCGCGGGGAGTGCCCTCGAGCGTGGCGAGGCGCTCGTCGATGAGGTCCCACATTCTGCAGAGCAACCGCCGAAAAGCATGTGCTGCACCGGGTTTCGACGACCATCATCGGACAAGCGGTGGGGCGGCTGCGGTTTACTACTCCAGCCGCGGCAAGCAGGATGTTGCGTTCGCATAAACATTCCAAAATCCCTTGTCCAGATGCGGTCGGAGTGGAATTGTTGGCTCAGCCCGCAAACAGGTGACGGTTGCTTTGGTCACGGGGCGCTACAGCGTTGTATCCGTCCGATCCAGTCCTGCGGCACATGAGGGGGCCTTCCGCCGTTTCCCGCGGCGCCATGCCAACCCCGCGGGACCGGATCCTTTTTCAAAGGCTCAACAATGACTCGAATGAAGCACCTTTCGACCCTCTTTCTAGCCATCGGACTGGCAGCCGGCATGTCTGCCTGCGCTCCGGCCGGATCCAACAATGCCTCGGAAGACGGGGATGCCACCGAATGCAACGTGGGGATCTCCATGCCCACGCGCAGCCTGGAACGCTGGATCAACGACGGCGAGGGGCTGGAGGAAAAACTCAAAGCCAGGGGCTGCACCGTTGACCTGCAGTACGCAGAAGACAAGACCGATCAGCAGATCAGCCAGATCCAGAACCAGGTGGCCGGCGGCGCCAAGATCCTCGTGGTGGCGGCCATCGACGGCAAGACCCTCGGCCCGACCCTGGAAAGTGCCAAGGACCAGGACGTCACCGTCATCGCCTATGACCGCCTGATCAACGGCACCGACGCCGTGGACTACTACGCCACCTTCGACAATTACCAGGTGGGCCAGCTGCAGGGCGAGTTCATCGAGGAAGAACTGGGCCTGGCCAACGGCGAGGGCCCGTACAACCTGGAGCCCTTCGCCGGCAGCCCGGATGACAACAACGCCTCCTTCTTCTTCTCCGGCGCCTGGGACGTGCTGCTGCCCTACGTGGAAAGCGGCCAGCTGGTGGTGCCCTCGGGCAAGTCGCCGGCGGACAACGCCGGCTGGACCTCCATCGGCATCCTGGGCTGGAAGTCAGCGGACGCCCAGTCGGAAATGGACAACCGCCTGCAGTCCTTCTACACCGGCGGTGACAAGGTCGACGTCGTGCTCTCGCCCAATGACAGCCTGGCGCTGGGCATCGAATCCTCGCTCCTGGCCGCCGGCTACACGCCCGGCACCGACTGGCCGCTGATCACGGGACAGGACGCCGACGCCGCCAACATCAAGGCGCTGCTCAACGACCAGCAGGCCATGACCGTCTGGAAGGACACCCGTGAACTGGGAGCCCAGGTGGACACCATGATCGCCTCCCTCGTGGCCGGAGAGGATCCGGAAGTGAACGACACCGAGACCTACGACAACGAGGTGAAGGTGGTTCCCACCTACATCCTGGAGCCGCAGGTAGTGGTCAAGGATGACGTGCAGGGAACGCTGGTGGACTCCGGCTTTGTCTCTGCGGATGAGGTTGGGCTCTAAACAGCCCCGGTCATTGACCGGGAGCGGGCGCGGCCGGTCCGCGTCCCGCTCCCGGTTCTCCACTTCTGCAGCGAAATGAGAACGGCATGAATGACGTCATCCTCTCCATGGACGGCATTGTGAAGGAGTTCAACGGCATCAAAGCGCTCGACGGCGTTTCGGTGGACATTGAGCGCGGCGGGGTGCACGCCATCTGCGGCGAAAACGGCGCCGGCAAGTCCACCCTCATGAAGGTGCTCAGCGGCGTGTATCCGCACGGCAGTTTCGAGGGCACCATCACGCTGGAGGACTCGCCGGTGTCCTATTCAACGATCAATGACAGCGAGCGGGACGGGATCGTGATCATCCACCAGGAGCTGGCGCTCAGCCCGTTCCTGTCCATTGCGGAAAACATCTTCCTGGGCAACGAAGTCTCCCGCGGCGGCGTGATCGACTGGAACCAAACCAACCTGCAGGCCGCGGCTCTGCTGGAGCGCGTGGGGCTGGACGAAAGCCCCGCCACCAAAATCCTCGAGCTCGGCGTGGGCAAGCAGCAGCTGGTGGAAATCGCCAAGGCCCTGTCCAAGGAAGTGAAAATCCTGATCCTGGATGAGCCGACGGCGGCGCTGAACGACGGCGACTCCGCGCACCTGCTGGGACTCATTAACCAGCTCCGCGAACAGGGCATCACCTCGATCATCATTTCCCACAAGCTCAACGAGATCCGGGCCATTGCGGACATCGTCACGGTCATCCGCGACGGACAAACCATCGACACGTTTCCGGTCGAGGACACCGACGAGATTGAAACCCGCATCATCCGGGCCATGGTGGGCCGTCCGCTGGACAGCCAGTTTCCGGACCGGGAGCCGGACATCGGCGCGGAGAAATTCCGGGTCGAGGACTGGACGGTGCACCACCCCGTGGACACGGACCGCGTCGTCGTCGAATCCGCCTCCTTCAACGTCCACGCCGGAGAAATTGTGGGCTTTGCCGGGCTGATGGGCGCCGGCCGCACCGAACTGGTGATGAGCATTTTCGGCCGTTCCTGGGGTTCCGGAATTTCCGGCCGCGTGTATAAGGACGGAACCGAAATACAGACCCGCACGGTGGGGGAGGCCATCCGCAACGGCCTGGCGTACGTCAGCGAGGACCGCAAACGGTACGGGCTGAACCTCATCGGCAGCGTCACCGTCAACGTGTCCGCCGCGGCGCTGCGCAAGCTGGCAAAGCTGGGGATCATCGACCGCAACCGCGAGTACGGGGTGGCCGATGATTACCGCCAGCGGATGAACATCAAGACACCGAATGTTTCCTCCCTGGTGGGGAACCTGTCCGGCGGAAACCAGCAGAAAGTCGTGCTCAGCAAGTGGATCTATTCCGGTCCCGACGTGCTGATCCTCGACGAGCCGACACGTGGGATCGACGTCGGCGCCAAGTTTGAAATCTACGGAATCATCAACGAGATGGCGGCACAGGGCAAAGCCGTCATTGTGATTTCCAGCGAGCTGCCCGAGCTGATCGGGCTTGCCGACCGCATCTACACGATCGCCGAAGGCAGGCTCACCGCCGAGGTGCCCCGCGCCGAAGCCACCCAGGAAGAACTGATGCGCCACATGACCGCCGCCCGGAACCAAGGAGCACAAGCCTCGTGACCACCACTACTCCAGAACAGGCGAAGGCCCCGCTCCCGCCGAACCCCAAGACCTCGAAGCGGCGGATCCGGGTGGACCTGCGGCAGTACGGGATCCTCGCCGCGCTCGTCGTCATCATTGTGCTGTTCCAGATCCTCACCGAGGGACGGCTGCTCTATCCCGGCAACGTGTCCAATCTGATCCAGCAGAACGCGTATGTGCTGATCCTGGCCATCGGCATGGTCATGGTGATCATTGCCGGGCACATCGATCTTTCCGTCGGATCTGTGGTGGCCGTGGTTGGCGGCGTGGCGGCGCTGTCCATGAACGACTGGGGCCTGCCCTGGTGGGGCGCGGTTGTCCTGGCCCTCGCCGTCGGCGCCCTGATCGGAGCCTGGCAGGGTTTCTGGGTGGCGTTTGTGGGGATACCGGCTTTTATTGTGACCCTGGCCGGAATGCTGATCTTCCGCGGCGTGGCCCTGGTGCTGCTGTCCGGCGGAACCGTCAGCGGCCTGCCGCGCCCGTATATCGCGATCGGCTCCGGCACCCTTCCCACCACCGGAACCCCGGACCTGATCACGCTGGGCATCGGCGCGGTGGCGTCCATTGCGGTGATTGCGCAGCAGCTCAAGAGCCGCCGGGATCTGCAGCGGCTCGGACTGCCCCGCGAGCAGGCCGCGTCCTTTTGGTTCAAGATCGGCGTGGCCGTGGTGGCCATCATGTACCTGTGCTATCTGCTGGCCTACAACCGCGGCACACCGATCATCCTGATCATCCTGGCCGTGCTGGTGCTGGCGTACTCCTTCCTGCTGACCCGCACCGTGTTTGGCCGGCACATCTACGCCATGGGCGGGAACCTGAATGCGGCCATGATGTCCGGCGTGAAGACACAGTGGGTGAACTTCTTCATCTTCGTGAACATGGGTTTCCTGGCCGGGCTGGCCGGCGTGGTGAGCACCGCGCGGGCCGGGGGAGCGGTGGCCTCGGCCGGCGGCGGCTACGAGCTGGACGCCATTGCCGCCGTGTTCATCGGCGGTGCCTCTGTGCAGGGCGGCGTGGGCACCGTGATCGGCGCGGTGATCGGCGGCCTGGTCATGGGCGTGCTGAACCAGGGCCTGTCCATCCTGTCCGTGGACGCCGCGTGGCAGCAGATCATCAAGGGCCTGGTGCTGCTGCTGGCGGTGGCGTTCGGGTTCAGCCGGCGGAAGAGTGCGCGCTAGGCGCCGCAGCTTCAGAACGACGGCGGCGGCCGGGGTTCAGTACTCGTAGAACCCGGCGCCGGACTTGCGGCCGAGCTTCCGTTCTGCCACAAGTCCGGCCACCGCTGCGTTGGGTGCGTCCGCCGGGTCCCCGGTCTCGGCGTAAACGGCCCGGGCCATGAAGTCGATGACGTCCAGACCCACCATGTCCATCAGCTGGAAGGGGCCCATGGGATGCCCGAGGGCTGAGCGGGCTGTGGTGTCGATGTCCTCGATGCTGGCGATCCCGGCCTCTGCGAGGGCCAGCGCCTCACGCTGCAGCGCCACCATCAGGCGATTGGCGATAAACCCGGGAATTTCGCGGTGGATGAGCACCGGTTCTTTTCCGAGCCGGCGGGCCACTTCCAGCGTCGTCTCGACGGTGGCATCGGACGTTTTCGCGTGCCGGACAATTTCCACGCATTTCATGACGAGCGCGGGGTTGAAGAAATGCATGTTGCACACCTGCTCCGGCCGGCGCGAGACCTCGGCAACCTTCGAGGAGCCCAGCGTTGAGGAATTGGTGGCCAGCACCGCATGCGCCGGTGCAGCACGGCCAAGGCGTTCGAAGATTCCGAGCTTGAGGTCCAATCGTTCGGTTGCCGCTTCAATCACAAAATCCGCCCCGGCAGCGCAGGTCTCCAGATCGGTGCTGAAGGACAGCCGGCCAAGTGCCTTCCCGGCGTCCTCGCGGTCGAGCTTGCCCTTGGCCACCCGTCCGGCCGCCCAGCCGCTGAGGTCCGCCTCGGCTGCTTCAAGCATGGCAGGGCTGATGTCATGCAGCGTTGCCGTATATCCGGCAAGCGCGGCGCTCATGGCGATCTGGCGTCCCATGGTCCCGGCGCCGATCACGAGAATGTTCCGGATTGATCCGGGTATTTGCTGTTTCATCCGGGGATTCCGCCCGTCAGATAAACGGTGGTGGTGTGGGTGAAAAACTCTTTGGCGGCGCCGCCCTGCTCCTTGGGGCCGAAGCCGGACTTCTTGGCGCCGCCAAAGGGCACATGGGGATCGGCGCCGGCCGACTCGGAATTCACGTGCAGGATGCCGACATCCAAATCATCCACGGCGGAGAGGACCCGGGTGATGTCCTGGGTGAACAAAGCACAAGACAGGCCGAAATCGCTCTCATTGGCAAGGCGGAAGGCCTCTTGGGCGTCAGCTGCCCGGCGGACCGTGAGCACCGGGCCGAAGAACTCGTCCCGCCACGCGGTGTTGGCCGCGGAAGCCGGTCCTTCGGGCACTTCCAGCACAGTCGGGGCCAGGAAGCTGTCCCCGGCAGGCATCGCCGCGCCGTCATCCCGACCGGCCTCCGCACCGCCGTACACGAGTTGGGCGCCCTGGCTTAGCGCTGCGCGGATGCCGGTGCGGATGCCCTCCGCGGCAGAGCCGGAAACCAGCGGACCCATTTGGACGGCCGGGTCGGCGGGGTCTCCCACCCGCCAGTCCTTGAGCCGGGCGAGGAGCCGTCTGAGAAACTCGTCGGCAATCGGTTCAGCCAGAATCAGCCGGGACGTTGCAGTGCACTTCTGTCCGGTGGAGCGGAACGCGCCAAAGAGCACCTGCTCCACGGCCAGGTCAAGATCGGCGTCGGCCAGTACGATCGCTGCGTTCTTGCCGCCCATCTCGGCCTGGACCGGAACTCCGCGGGCTGCGGCTTTGCTGGACAGCTCACGTCCGACGCCGGTGGACCCGGTGAAGGTCAGCCCGTCCAGGTCCGGGTGCTCCACGAGGCAGCTGCCCAGGGCGCCGGGACCGATCAGCAAATTCAGTACTCCGTCCGGCAGGCCTGCGCCCTGCAGCGCCTCGGCCAAACGCGTGGCCAGCAGCGGCACGGTGGACGCGGGCTTCCACACCACGGTGTTGCCGAAAACGAGGGCCGGCGCGATCTTCCAGGCCGGAATGGCGATGGGAAAGTTGAAGGGTGTGACAACGCCAATGACCCCGAGCGGTTTTCGGGTGACCAGGATCCGCTCTCCACGGCGGGGCGAGGAAAAGACTTCCCCGGCGGGCCGGTCCCCTTCATTGCCGAAATATCGCAGGATCTGGGCTGCGCGCGACACTTCGCCAATGCCTTCAGCGAGGGTCTTTCCTTCCTCGCGGGCCAGCTCGAGACCCCAGTCCCTGGCATTGGCATCGATGCAGGCCGCGGCGCGCAGCAGCACGGCTCCGCGCTCATGCATGGGCGTCTGCGCCCAGGCGCGGGCAGCACCGCGTGCTGCCGCCATCGCGCGGTCGACGTCGTCGGCGGTGGCCTGGGCACCGGCCGCCACCACTTCGCCGTCGCGGACCGGATTGGTGGAGGACAGCAGGGGGCCTGTGCCCTCTTCCCAGTGCCCGCCAATAAACTGGCGAAGAGCAACGGTGCGGGCAGGTGCAGCAGCGGGCGCTTGTGTCATGTCCATGGTCGGTGTCCTTTCCAGCCTCAGCGGAAGGCCGGAATGCCGGTGAGCTTGTTGCCCAGGATCAAGGTGTGAACTTCATCGGTGCCCTCATAGGTGCGCACGGATTCCAAGTTGTTGGCGTGGCGCATCGGCGAGTATTCCAACGTGATGCCGTTGCCGCCCAGGATGGTCCGTGCCTGGCGGCAAATGTCGATGGCCTCCCGGCAGTTGTTCAGCTTGCCCACACTGATCTGGTGCGGAGCCAGCAGCCCGGCATCCTTTTGCCGGCCCAGGTGCAAAGCGAGCAGGAAGCCCTTGTTGATTTCCAGAGCCATGTCCACCAGCTTCTGCTGGGTCATCTGATAGCCGGCGAGCGGCTTGCCGAACTGCAGCCGCTGCTGCGAATACGCCAGCGCCGCCTCGAACGCATCCCGTGCCGCGCCCATGGCTCCCCAGATAATGCCGTAGCGTGCTTCGTTCAGGCAGGAGAACGGACCTTTGAGCCCCACTACGCCGGGGAGCACAGCCTCAGCCGGCAACCGGACATCCGTCAGCTCGATTTCGCACTGGATGGACGCCCGCATGGAGAGCTTGGGTTCGATGGGTGTTGCCTCGAAACCCGGCGTTCCGGTGGGAACCACAAAGCCGCGCACCCCTTCGTCCGTCTGCGCCCAGATCACTGCCACAGCGGCAACATTTGCCAACCCGATCCATCGTTTGGTGCCGTTGAGCACCCAGTCACTTCCGTCCCTTCGTGCAAAGGTGGACATGCCTGCGGGATCTGATCCGGCGCTGGGCTCCGTGAGGCCGAAGCAGCCAATGGCCTCGCCGGCGGCCATCTTCGGCAGCCACTCCTGTTTCTGGTCTTCGGATCCGTGCTTGTGGATGGCGGACATGGCCAGGGAACCCTGCACCGAGACGAACGTCCGCAATCCTGAGTCCCCGGCTTCGAGCTCGGCGCCTGCGAGGCCGTAATCCACGGCGGAGCGGCCGGCGCAGCCGTAGCCTGTCAGATGCATGCCCAGCAGCCCGAGCTTTGCCATCTCCGGGACAATCTCCAAGGGGAACCGGGCCTCCTCGTACCACCCGGCAATGTTCGGTTTGATCTCCGAGTTGACGAAGTCGCGGACGGTCGCCCGCAGCTGGAGCTCGTCGGGGCTTAGCAGGGAATCGAAGTCAATCAGATCAGCCGGGTCGGTGGTCAGGGACGGGTCTGTAACGGTCATGGGGGTGCTCCTGCATTCTGGTTCGAAAAACATCTGGTGCGAAAAACTGTCTGGTATTAGGAACCGGCCGCCGGGGCGCCGTCGTCTGCCTTCGGGGCCTTGGACGCCAGCCAGGAAACGACGTCCCCGGTGTCCTGGCCCAGCCGGGGCGGCGCGTCTGTGCGGGGGGCGAAGGGGGGATCCCACGTGATCGGGTGCCGGATCTGGCGGCCCAGAATGCTTCCGGAAGCGTCACGGACATCGATGGTGGGTTCCAGCCCGAGCGATTCGGCGTAGGCCAGGCCCTGATCGATGGTGGCAACCTTCCCGGCAGGCACGCCCGCAGCGGAAAGGCGTGCCTGCCATTCCTCCGCCGGCGCCCGGGAAAGAGCGCGCTCAAGCAGCGGAATGAGGTCCCGCCGGTGGGCCACCCGATCCTTGTTGGTGACGAAGCGCGGGTCGGAGGCCAGACCAGGGACATCGAGTTCGCGGCACAGTCTGTCGAACTGGGAATCGTTGCCGCAGGCGACCGCCACCGGGCCGTCCGCCGCTTCAAGAAGCTGATACGGCACAATCGACGGGTGCTCATTGCCCATCCGGCCCGGAATTTCACCGGCGCCCAAAAACGCCTGAGCCTGGTTGGCCAGGGCCCCCTGCAGGCTTGAGAGCAGGTTCATTTTGAGGTGTGCCCCCCGGCCGCCGGACTGACGGGCTGCCAGAGCGGCGAGGATCCCGATCACCGTATCCTTGGCGGTGAGCACGTCAACAAGGGCAACCCCGGCCTTGGCCGGGCTCCCTTCCGCCTCCCCAGTGATGCTCATGAGGCCGCCGAGCGCCTGGACAATGAAGTCATAGCCGGGCAGGTCCGCGCCGCCCCGGTCGCCGAAACCGGAGATGGAGGCATAAACAAGTCCGGGGTTGCGGTCTGCAAGGTCTCCGTAACCGAGCCCGATCTTGTTCATGCCGCCGGGTTTGAAGTTTTCCACCAGGACATCGGCCTGAAGCGCCAGTTCCACCCCCAGCGCCAAATCCGCAGGTTCGGCCAGATCCAGGCAGATGGATTCCTTGTTCCGGTTCACGGAATCGAAATAGGTGGTGCCGGTGGATGAATAGGGCGGACCCCAATGACGGGTGTCGTCTCCGGTGCCGGGACGCTCCACCTTGATCACTCTGGCGCCCAGGTCCGCAAGCATCATTGTTGCCAGCGGACCGGCCAGGACGCGGGAGAAATCGGCAACGAGGATGCCTTCGAGGGGCCGCTTCATGCGGGGGATCCGTTCATAGGCACCATTTCACACCGTGCGCCGCGGTCCGGCACGTGTGAATTCCGCTATGCGGTACATCAGTTTGTTCCCCGGCATTTCCGCCGGTCCGGTGGTCCGCCTCCAATAAGTCGCGCCGGGCCCGGGTTTTTGACGCCGCTTTTCACTATCCGGGAAGCTGCGTTGCTTCACTGTGTGATGCTGATTACAGTTTCTGAACCAAGCACTACAGAAATGCCTTGTTTCGACCTCGATCGGAGCGGGCGTTGACCGTCGATCCCCCCACGGCCCATCCCCTTCGAAGGAAGATTGGTACAACACATGCGAGCTCTTTCCACGCGCCAGCGTCGGCGCGGTTACTCTGCCGTAGCCGTCATCGCACTGGCTCTTTCTGTCAGCGCCTGCGCTGAATCTGCGGCGTCTGAATCCGCTCAGGTTGAATCACTGAATGTCGGCAGCACAACAAGCATTGCAGGAGTGGGCGTTCGCAATGCCATTGCCAGCGGGAAGTTCGAAGATGTTGGGCTCTCCGTTACAGCCACTGGCGTTAAGTCCGGCAACGACGCCGTGCCCCAGTTGCTGAGCGGGGACCTGCAGATCGCCCAGGTCGACACCACAACGGCGATGCAGGCGATTGAAAAGGGAATACCGGTCAAGATCCTTGCCGCAGCCGGTGTTCAGTCCACCGAAGGAGCTCCCGGCGAGCCGTCCACCGGCAGCGTGCTAGTCACTCCGGACAGCGACATCAAGACCGCCGCAGACCTCGAGGGAAAGAACTTGGGCGTGCCGGCCATCAACAACCAGATCTGGATGAATATTCGGGTGGCTGTGGATGAATCCGGCGGCGATTCCTCCCAGGTGAAGTTCATTGAAATCCCGGGCCCGCAGGCCGTTGACCTGCTCCTCAAGGGCGACGTGGATGCCACCACCGCTTCTGAGCCGATGGCCTCAGCGACCGTGGCCGAGGGGAAGGCCAGGCTCATCAACAGCACGGACGTTCCCGGTGGCAAGGGTGATCCCAGTTCGGTGTACATCGCCACCACTGAGTTCATCGCGCAGAATCCGGACACCCTGAAGAAGTTTGTTTCCGCGGTCTACACGGCCCAGGACGAAGTCAATAAGGACAAGGAGCTGGGCAAGAAGATAGCCGTGGAACAGTTGGGCTACAAGACCGAGCAACTCGCCAACGCCTTCGTCCTTGACTTCGGAACCCAGGCCATTGATCCGGAGCGGCTCGGCTCAGTGGCCGAGATGGCCGTGAAGTACGGCATCCTTAGCAGCCTCCCGGACCCGGCCACCCTGTTGGCGGACATCCAGTGACGCTGAGTACCCCACGCAGCGCCGCGCCCCCGCAGACGCAGGCCTCTGACGCCGGTTCCGCCTCCGGGGCCAAATCGCGCCGGATCAGTTCCCGGCCGAGCACGCCCCCGGCCTCGGGGCTGCGCGGCGGGCTCCGCACTTTTCGGTGGCAGCTGGTTGCAGTCCTGGCCGTTCTCCTGATCTGGCAGCTGGCGGCCGCCACCTCGGACGGCAGCCTGCCCGGTCCGTTGCAGGTAGCAGCCGCGCTGGCCGGTCTGTGGGGGACTGGCGCCTACTGGACTGCCGTCCTGACCACCCTCAAAGTATGGGCACTCGGCCTGGCCATCTGCACCGTCATTGGCATACCGCTGGGACTGCTGATCGGCATCTCCATCAATGCCACCCGCAGCACACGTTGGGTGATCGACTTCTTCCGGACCATCCCAACGATCGCGCTGCTTCCGCTGGTACTGCTGCTCTTTGGCCCCAGCATTCGGATGGAGATCACACTGATTGTCCTGTCCGCGGTGTGGCCGCTCATGATCCAGTCCATGTACGCGGTCAAGCAGGTGGAGCCCGTCCTGAAGTGGGTCACCAAAGTCTTCCGGGTGTCCCGCCGCGACCGGATCCGTTTTCTTTGGGCGCCCAGCGTCACCCTGCTGGTGACCACGGGGATGCGGTTGGCTGCCACCATTGCGCTGCTCATGACCGTCAGTGCCGAGTACATCGGCGGCGCTGCCGGGCTCGGAAAGCAGCTGTCGATCTCCGAACAGGCTTTCCAGCGCCCCGAGGTGATTGCCTACGCCCTAACCGCCGGAATCATCGGCCTGGGCGTCAACATGCTGATCCTCTTCGTCCAACGCCGCCTCCTGTGGTGGCATCCGATTACCCGAGGGGAGCGTGCCTGATGAACACCCTGAAAAAAGTAGCCTGGGAGCTTTGGCTCCCGATCGTGCTCGTTGTCCTGTGGCTGGTTCTGTCCGCCCGAAGCACGTCCTTCTATTTCCCGCCGCTGTCCCGGATCATGGAAGAGTTCGTCCAGATCTGGTTCTTCAACGGTATTGTCAGCGACCTCGTTCCCAGCCTGCAGCGGATCCTGCTGGGCTTCCTCCTGGCCGTCCTCGTAGGCGTGGGCGGCGGCATTTTGCTGGGGCTGCTGCGCCGCACGGAAGAGGCCCTGCGTCCTCTTCTTGAACTCCTGCGCTCAACGCCCGGAGTTGCCCTGCTGCCGATCGCCACCCTCTTCCTTGGCGTGGGCCAGGAAATGAAGCTCTTCATGATCGCGCTTGCCTGCACCTGGCCGATCCTGCTCAACACCATTGACGGTGTCCGCTCGGTGGAGCCCGTCCTGCTGCAGGTGGCCAAGAGCTACCGCCTGACACTGTGGCAGCGCATCCGGTTCATTTATGTCCCGAACGCCTCCCCGCAGATTTTTGCCGGCGCACGGCTGTCACTCGCCATCGCCGCCGTGGTGATGGTCGTGACCGAAATGATCGGTTCACCCGGCGGTGTGGGCTACTTCGTCCTCAACGCGCAGCGGAACTTCGACATCCTGAGCATGTGGACGGGCATCATCATGCTTGGCCTGCTCGGTTATCTCCTGAACCTTGCCTTCCGCCTGGCCGAGAACCGCATCCTCCGTTGGCACCACATCAAGAACGCTTAGGAAATGACTATGAACCAGCCAGCCGCCACCCAGAAGTTCCCTGCGCCGCAGTCCGCCGGCGAAACGTTGCTCTCCGTGCGCAACCTCGGGAAGAGTTATGGGCCGAACCAGGTCCTTGGAGACATCAGTGTGGACGTGCGCACCGGTGAATTCCTGTGCATTGTGGGCCCTTCAGGAGCGGGAAAGACAACCCTGCTGCAGTGCCTGTCCGGGCTGATCGCTCCGACCTCCGGATCGGTGTCGCTGCGCGGCGTCGAAGTGAATGAACCACCCGCCGAGATGGCCATCGTCTTTCAGGATTATTCCCGGTCGCTGATGCCCTGGTTGTCCGTCCTGGACAACGTTGCCCTCCCGCTGCGCTCCACCAAGATGGCCAAGGCGGATATCAAGAAGAAGGCGACGGCGGCGCTGGAGGAGGTGGGCCTGGCCGGACATCTGGGCAAGTACCCCTGGCAGCTCTCCGGTGGCATGCAGCAGCGCGTTGCCATTGCCCGGGCGCTCGCCTTCGAGCCGGCCATTGTCCTGATGGACGAGCCGTTTGCCTCGGTGGACGCGCAGACGCGCTCCGATTTGGAGGACCTGACCCTGAAGCTCAAGCAGCATCTGGGCATCACCATCGTGCTCGTGACCCATGACATTGATGAGGCCGTCTACCTGTCCGATCGTGTCCTGGTCCTCGGCGGCCGGCCCACCAAGGTTGTTGACCTGATTGAAACGCATCTCGGGGATGACCGGGACCAGATCAGCACCAAGTCCACCGCCCAGTTCGCCGAGCTGCGTGCCAAGGTCTACCAGGAAATCCGCACCCAGCCCGCCCCGGGCCAGGTATGAGCACGCCAATTGCCCGCCCGGCGGCGACGAGGCGCTGGGGGAGCAGCCATGCTCGATGAACAAACCATCGCCCTGATCGCGGACGAGCTCGTCGAGGCGGGCCGGACCCGGATCCCGGTGCCCCGCCTCACCGCCCGCTACCCGGACATGACGGTGGAGGACGCCTACCGGGTCCAGACACTCTGGCGTCAGCGCTGCGAGGCCGAAGGCCGCCGGCTGGCAGGCCGGAAAATTGGCCTGACCTCGCGTGCCATGCAGCTGGCAACGGGCATCACCGAGCCGGACTACGGTGTCATTTTCGCCGACATGGTCCTGGAGAACGGCTGTGCCGTGCAATGGGACCAGTACAGCTTCCCGCGGGTTGAAGTGGAGCTGGCCTTTGTCCTCAACCGGGACATCGCCGGCCCCGGCGCCACCATCTTTGACGTGCTGAACGCCACGGAATATGTGGTCCCAGCACTGGAGATCCTGGACTCGCGCATCGAGATGGCCGGCCGCACCATCGTGGACACCATCTCCGACAATGCCGCGATGGGAGCCATGGTCCTGGGTGGCAACCCTGTCCGCCCGCGGGACATCGACCTGCGCTGGGTTTCCGCTGTCCTCTACCGGAATCAAGGCATTGAGGAAACCGGCGTCGCGGCCGGCGTCCTGGGCCACCCGGCCGCCGGCGTGTATTGGCTGGCCAACAAAATCGCCCCCCACGGTGACGGGTTGAAAGCCGGGGAGATCATCCTTGCCGGCTCCTTCACCCGACCGATGCCCGTGCACCGCGGTGACACGGTCTTCGCCGACTACGGAAAGCTGGGAACCATCACGTGCCGCTTCGAGTAGCTCCCGACGCCTCCTTTAAAGCCCTGTTCGAGGGAAACGACCGGGTCATCACCGGGATGTTCCTCTGCAGCGGTGACGCCGGAGTTGCCGAAATCTGCGCAGGATCCGGACTGGACTACCTGCTCATCGACGCCGAACACGGCCCGATGGGGCTTGAATCCATCCTTGCCCAGCTCCGGGCCATCGCGGGCTATCCCACAGCCGCCGTGGTGCGGGTCCCGGTCAATGACCCGGTCATCATCAAGCAGGTCCTTGACCTCGGGGCCCAGTCGCTGATTGTTCCCATGATCAACACCGCCGGACAGGCGGCGGACGCGGTTTCCTCTGTCCGCTACGCCCCGCGCGGCCATCGCGGCGTCGGCGCGGCGCTGGCCCGCTCCGCCCGTTGGAACCGGGTGCCGGACTATCTGCAGCGCGCGGAGGAACAGCTCACCGTGCTGGTGCAGATTGAGTCGGTGGAGGCCGTAGGAAACGCGGCGGACATTGCCCGCGTGGACGGGGTCGACGGCGTGTTCATCGGGCCGTCCGACCTCGCCGCAACCATGGGACTGCTCGGGCAGCAGCAGCACCCCGACGTGGTGTCAGCCGTGGTGCGCGTTATCCGGGCGGTAAAGGACGCCGGCAAGATTGCAGGCGTCAACGCGTTTGTCCCCGCGCAGGCCCAGACCTATATCGACGCCGGCGCGGATTTCGTGAATGTCGGCGCCGACGTTTCCGTGCTGGCGCGCGGCGCGGAGGCGCTGGCCGCCGCGTTCAGAGCCGGACCCGCGGACGGCGTTTCTGCGGTCCGGGCCAGCTACTAGCAGCACAGGCATCCGAGCGGCGAAAACCCGCGAAGCCCCTCCGGCGCCGCATTTCCGGATACCGGAATTCAGGCTTACCGGTGCACCTCTTGGAGAATATCGTCGCACCAGAACCCAGACCCCCAATGAAAGGCGGGACCGGCATGACTCCCCGCATTATCGACCGGCTGGTCGACCACATCCTGGACACCCCCTTTGAAGCCTTCGGCGAAGACGTGATCGAGGCGGCGAAAATGCGGCTTATCGACACCCTGGGCTGCTCCGTTTCGGGGGCGGGAGGAGCCGGCAACGATGCAGTGCTCCAGGTCGTCCGCGCCCTGGGCGGGGCGCCGCAGGCATCGGTGGTAGCCAGCGGCGAGAAACTGGCACTTCCCTACGCCGCCATGATCAACTCGCTGCGGAGCAGGACCTTCGACTTTGAGGTCTGCGGACCGGAACCCGAAGGGGTGAACGCCGGCAAAATGGTGGGCCACGTGGCCAGCACGACCGAACCCACTGCCCTGAATGTGGGGGAGTTTATGCACTCCAACGGCCGGGAGCTGCTTGCCGCAGTAATCCTCGGCGGGGACGTGGCGGCCCGCGTCTCGGTGGCGAATACCTTCAACTTCGACGCCGACTTCGAAGTCTGCGGCACCTCGAACGCGTTTGGCGCAACGGCGGTGGCCGGCCGGCTCATGGGGCTGACCAGCGACCAGCTGCGCAACGCCTTTGGAATCCTGCTCAACCTGATGGCCGGTTCCTACCAGGGCATTTGGGACGGTGTTCCGTCCTTCAAGCTCCCCGGCGCCATGGCGGCCTTCAACGGCATTCTCAGCTGCCAGCTCTCGGTGGCAGGTTTTGACGGCGTCCGCGACGCCCTGGAAAGCCGGCTGGGATACTTCAGCCTGTACACGGATGATCCGCACCCCGAGGCAATGACCGCTGACCTGGGTGACATTTTCTACGTCCGAGGGCAGCACAAAATGCATCCGTCCTGCTACGGAAACCACAACCCCATCGACTGTGCCCTGGAGGTCAGGGCGGAACACGGGTTTGCCGGCGACGACGTTGCGCAGGTGTATCTGGACGTTCTGCCCCAGCGCATTGACCATTTCCTCAACCAGGTTCCCGGCCCGGATGACCTGCAGCCGAAGTTTCTGTTCAGCATTCCCTACGGTGTGGCCAATGCGCTGTACCGGGGGCGTCCGGAACTGGAGCATTACAGCGAACCGGCGATCCGTGATCCGCGGATCCTGGATCTGGCGTCCCGGGTGGTGCTTCGGCCCAATCTGCCCAGCGGCAAGACGCACGCCATCCGGCTCACCATCCTCCTCAAGGATGGCCGCGAAGTTGAGTTCTTCCGCGAGAATCCCGTTGGCTGGCTCGATGACCCGGTGGGGTATGACGACGTCGTCGCCAAGTACCGGCGCAACGTCCGTTTCAACGGCACACTCCCGCAGGACCAGGCCGAGCGCGCCCTGGAACTGATCCACAAACTCGAAGACGTCCCGGACGTCGCAGAACTTGCAAAGCAGCTGTCGCTGTAATGCACCACCGCACCCCGCCATGCAGGGGCCGCACAGCACCATTTCCGCACAACCAAAGGATGGAATCGACATGACCCTGACCACCAGCACCGAAGCGCAGGTCAAGACTGAGTTCAACCCTCGCCTGGCCCACCTCGGCATCTTCTGCAAAGACCTCGACGCGATGGTTGAGTTCTACTGCCGGGAATTCGGCATGATCATCAGTGACTCCGGGCTCGGAAAGTCCGGCAAGGCAGCCACCAAGCGCCGCGGCGCCTTCCTCACCGGTGACCCGAGCGAACACCACCAGCTGGCACTGATCGAAGGCCGCGCACCGGAAACCCCGCCCACCACGGCACAGATTTCCTTCCTTGTGCCCAACCTCAGCGAACTGCGGGCCTTCTGGCGCCACGTCGTCACCACCGGCATTCCGGTTCAGGTTGTCAAAAACCACGGCAACGCCTGGAGCATCTACATCGATGATCCGGACGGCAACATGATCGAGGTCTACACCCACTCCGACTGGTACACGCAGCAGCCGCTGGGGGAACCGCTGAACCTGGAGGACAGCGAAGAAGAGATTCTGCGCCAGACCGAGGCACTCGTCAGCCAGGACCCGCAGGCCCGGCCGCGGTCGGAGTGGATGGCTGAGCAGGCAGCAAAACTCAAGGCTGCCCGAGTCGCACTCGCCTCGTGACCGCCGACGCCGGGGAGTTCCGCAGCGTCTGGACCTACCTGAACCGCACCCCGCACGCCCTCCGCACCGTGGAGGCGCGCGGGGTGCGCACCAGGTATCTGGAAGCGGGCGATCCCTCCAACCCCGCCCTTATTTTGCTGCACGGCACGGCCGGCAGCCTGGAGAACTTCTGCGCCAATTATGAGGCGCTGTCCCGGGATTACCACGTCCTGGGACTGGATCTGCTGGGCTGCGGATACACGGACAAGCCAGACTTCGATTATCAGATTTCCGACTATGCAGCGCATGTGCGCGATTTCATGGACGCCCTGGGCATCAGGGAAGCCTCTCTCATCGGCGTGTCCCTGGGATCCTGGGTGGCCGCCCGGCTGGCCAGGGACCTGCCGGAGCGGATTGTGTCCCTCGTTGCCCTCGCACCGGCCGGCATCGTCGTCGACGCCGCTGCCGAGGAGAGCTTCGCGGCTGACGTACGGCGGCGCCGCGGTGCCGCCGCAGCGGACCCGACGTGGGAGACGGTGAGTGCGGCCATGGGCCGTCTCATGCTGCACCGGGAGGATCTTATCGATGACCTCGTGGCCGTGCGCCTGGGGATTTACCGGCAGGATTCCATGAAGGCCGCCATGGGTCATCTCCTTGCTTTCACCCGCGGGAACAACAAACTGACCCGTGCGGAGTGGTCCGAGATCCGCCAGCCCATGCTGGTGGTGGCGTCCGTTGATGCGCCGAACATGTTCCTGGACAACGCGTATGAGATCACGCGCCTGGTGCCGGGAGCCGAACTCTGCGAAATGCACGGGTGTGACCACTGGCCGCAGTTTGAGCAGCCGGAGCAGTTCCATGAAGCGGTGCTCCAGTTTTTGGGCAGGCATGTAAAGGGCCGTGAACTCAGCGACGCCCGCTGACGGCATAAGGGCCGGCCGGACACCGCAGTGTCCGGCCGGCCCTTCGGGATTTAAGCGCATGTGCCCGTGCAGGTACAGAACCGGCGAGGGCGTACAAAAAGGGGCGGGATGTCTTCATCCCGCCCCTTTCCCGTGCTGCCGGTTACTTGTAGTAGGCCAGGGTTCCGAAGTCGGTGAACGGTGCAGGGGGCAGCCCGAACAGGGTCTTGATGTACTGGCCCGCCGCCAGTTCCCGGCCTGCCGAACCGTGGTTTCGTGCGGCCATCAGGTCGCGGAAGGTCTGCTGCAGCGGATTGCTGGAGGCGGATGCGGCAGCTCCGGCAATGGGCCAGATGTCGGCAAAGGATTCGAAGCACGTGGCATTGGCCTGCGCTGATTCATAACGGATCCGCATGCGCTCCAGCGGAGTTGCTTCCTCTCCGCGGCAGGCAATGTCAAAGAGCGTCCGCCAGTTCTGCAGGTGGCGCTCCCGTGCCGTGCCGATCTTGGTCAGCGATTCGGCCACCTTAAGGTGCAGGAACGGGTTCTGGGCGATGGGGGATCCGGTGCCCTGACGGGTGAGGCGCAGGCGGGACTGCTCAATGAACGTGTTGATGCCTCCAAGTCCTGCGCCAAGGACGGTGTTTGTGGGTGTGGCGTTGAAGACGGCGGAGAAGGACATCCAGTACAGGGGAACGTTGTTTACCGCCCAGCCCGGGTTCTCGTCATTGTAGGTGTCGATGAATTTGTGCACCCGGTAATCCGGCACCAAGACGTCGGTGAGGGAGACTGATTTGCTGCCGGTGCCCTTGAGGCCCTGAACATCCCAGCTGTCATGGTCCACCACCACGTCGGCAATCGGCACAACGAAGGCTTTGTCGCCTCCGCCCAGAATCACCCACTGGGCATGGTCAACGCCGCTGGAGAAAGTCCAGGTGCCGTTTAGGACATAGCCGTCACCGGTCTCCGTTACCTTGCCGATCGGAGCGTAGGAGCTCGAGGCCCGGGTGTCCGGGCCGGTGGCCCAGAACTCATCCTGCATCCGCTCGGACATGAGGGCGATCTCGAAAGAGTGCACGTTGAGCTGGCCTGCGATCCAGGCGGCGGAGGCGTCGGCTTCGGCGATTTTCATGATGCCTTCGAAGAAGGATGCCGGGTCCATCTCAAGTCCGCCGTAGCGCAGGGGAGTGAAGGCCCGGAACAGTCCGGTCCCAATCATGTCCCTGACAGTGGCGTCGGGAACCCGCCCCTCGGCCTCGGACTGCTCCCGGCGGGACCGGACGCCCTCGAGGATCCCGTCAACGGCCGCGAGATAATCCTGGCCGGCGGACAGAGCGCGTTCCCGGTAAGCGGACCAATCAAGGTTGCGGGGGTTTGAATCGGTGATGGTGGCTGGGTTCAGGGAGTCGGACAAAGTCGACATGTTCCCTCCTCTTGTTTCTTCGATGTGGTTCGCGTCGTCGCATTAGGGCGGGGGTGACGCAGGTCAGGGGTAATCGGGGGACGCTGTTATCCGGTCCCTGTTTTGCATTCCGGTGAAGCGGTTACGGTGCCAGGAGACGGAGCAGGACCCGGCGTGCAGCTTCCAGGTCCGAGGGGTCGATGCCGTTCAGCTGGGCGGAGGTGAATTCCCGGGCGCTGCTCAGGAGGTCACGGCGCACTGCGCGGCCGGCGTCCGTCAGCTCAAACACCTTGTTCGAGGAAGCGGCAACCCACCCCCTGGCGCGGAACTCACTCAGGGTGTCCTCCACAGTGGCTTCGCCCAGCAGTGCCCGTTCGGAGATCTCGGCAGCTGTTGCCGGGGCGCTATCCAGCAGGTTTATCACCCGGCTTCCCACAACGTTGATATCCAGGCGGCTCCGGTACTCGTCAAAAAGGCTGGACATGTGCTGTTCCGTTGCCTTCAGCAGGGACATGAACAGAGGCTGGTCCCCGCCGGCCTCGGCAGGTTTGACGGAGGGTGCCGCTGAGGTCAGCTCCACCTGGGGATGTGCCTCGGCGATGCCGTACTGCCCCTGTGCGAAGAGCAGGGGTGCACCGTCCAACCGTGTGCAGCTGCTGACCCGGCCAATGATGATCTGGTGATCCCCGCCGTCGTGGGTTGCTTCCAGAGTGCATTCGAAGTGCGCAATGGCCTGGTCCAGGAGAGGGTCGCCGTGTAGGCCGGCAGTCCAGGAAACGTGGTCAAACTGATCTTCCTGCGGGCGGGCGAAGAGGCCGGAGACAGCCACCTGGTCCTCGGCCAGAACGCTGACCCCAAAGTGTCCGTTGCGGGCAAAGGTGTCGCGGTTGCGGGATTCATTGCGGATGGACCACGAGATGAGCGGGGGATCCAGGGAGACGGCGGCAAATGAGTTGACCGCCATGCCCACGTGGCTGGTTCCGTCCGATGTGGTGATGATGGTGACGCCAGTTGCAAACTGTCCAAGGGCCCGCCGGAAGGCACGGGGGTCCTCCGCGGGATCGCCCCGCTCAATGATGCCGGCGGCGGTTGGCTGCGGCGAATAGGTGGTGCTCATTTCCTGGTCTCCTTGTTGGTCCGGCATGACCGTCACGGCGCATGTCTCCTCGCCCCAAAGTATGGTCCGGGACCGGGCGCGCCGGGAACGGGCGTTCCGAATGCCGGGATAGTTACCGGTGGCCGTCCCCCGGTATTCCGCACAGCGGAAGAGGACCCGGCGACCCCGCGGGATCCGCCATAGACTCGCCGGGTAGCGCTTCCTGCTATACCTCCCGGAAGAAGGAGCCTTCATGGCACGCATCCCCTATGTTGACCTTGCCACTGCACCGGAGCGGACGCTCCAAGCTTTGGAAGGCAAACGCAGTATCAACATTTTCCGGCTTGTTGCGCAGTCGGATAATGCTGCGCCGGAAGTTCTGGCACTGGGCCACAAGCTGAGCCGGGCAAGCTCGCTGCCGCCGGTTCAGCGGGAAGTGGTCATCCTTCGGGTCGCACAACTCTCGCAGGCAACTTATCAGGCACATGAGCATCATGCTGTGGCGCTGCGGCACGGGTTCACCGAAGAGAAGATCACCGCCGTGGCCGATTATCCGGCCGCCGGAAGCGCGGAGCACCTGACGGATTTTGAGCGTGACCTGATTGAGTTCACGGATTCAGTGGTGGAGACCACCACCGCGCCGGATGAACTGTTCGCCCGGATTGGTGCGGTTTACAACCACTCCGAAGTGGTGGAGCTTGTCCTCATGATCGGTTTCTACATGATGGTGGGACGGGTCATGAACACCTTCGAGGTGGACTTGGAGACCGGCCCGGTGGAGGTCTTCAGGACGGCGTCAGCCTGATTACCCGTCTGCTTCGCCGGCCACGCCTTCGATCATTGCGCTGACAAGTGCAAAGAGCAGGGCCGTGTCATAGTTCTGGCCAAAGGCGACGCCGAGCATCAACCCTTCCCGGAGGATGTTGGCTGCCCAGCCGATCCCGGCAGCGCTGGCTGCTGCTTCAGAGGACCCGACGGCCGCAGCAATCCAGGCGTCCAGGGCAGCAAACTCACGGGCCATGCCCAGCTGGATGGCCTCACCGCCCAATGAGGGCGGGTCTCTGCGCTGAAGTTTCAGGAGCAGTCCCGCCTTGACCGTGTCCGGACACCTCATGGCACCTTCCACGCTGCTCACCAGGGACGCGGCCAGGGCGGAGGACCAGGCGGGCCCGGACCGGGGAGCGGCTGCCGGCGCGTTCATGAGACTGAGGAAGGGTTCGGAGACAGCCTCGCGGATCAAGGTCTCCTTGTTCTGGTAACGCCAGTAAATGGAACTGCGCTGCGTCTGCGAGCGCTCGCAGATCCTGGCCAGGGTTGCCCCCTCGTATCCGCTTTCGGCAACAAGGGAACGCGTGGCGGCCAACAGGAACTCAGGTGAGCCCGCATCCGGGAGGGCAGTGCCCTTTCCCGCGAAATCCGGGGCACCGGCGGTGGCCGGGGGCAGGGGGTGATCTCTGGACAGCAGGTCCTGGAAGACGGCAGACAGCGCCGTCGCCACCAGAGCGCCGCCGCGGTGCAGGGGTGGCACTGAATCCGCGCCGATATCGGAAATATAGTGCCCGTCCCGGAAGGCTATGGTCAGCATGGTCATCCACTCGGCAATGTCTTCCCGGGGAGATCCAAAGTGCGCCTCAGCGGCGTCGTTCCACCAGGCTGCAATTTGCCGGCGCACCCGCTGGCGGCGTCCGCGGAAGGGTTCCTGAGCGGGGGACCCGGCGGCATTGCCCTCCAGGGCGATCATGATGCCCAGCCGAACGGGGGCTTCAGTGGCGGCCGGGGTGAAGTCCGGTCCGAGCACACGGGACAGCTGTTCGGTCAGAGCAGTGTCCGGATCAAAGTCCGGCCAGCCCGGTGCTTCATCGGCCCGCCGCTGGTAAGTGCTTTCCAGTGCCGCGGCAACCAGACCGTCCTTGGTATCGAAGTACCAGTAGATGGAGCTGGCAGGTCTTCCGGTCACCCGTGTGATGCGCGCGATGGTGGTGCCGTTGTATCCGTACCGGCTGACGAGGCTCACGGTTTTCGACAGGATGGTCTGCAATGACACTTCGCCGCGCGCGTTCCTGCGACTGGTGTTCATTGCCGCCTTTCCCTGGCTTTTTGAAACGGCCGGTGGCCCTTTTGCTGTCCTAAATCCTATCCGCACCAGCCTCCGAGCATATTGCCTATCCCGGTGGATGGGAATGGGCTTGCCGACGCGCGCCGGATAGATTGACCAGGCGTGGACCAGTCACTACAATCTCTGTACTAAGCACTCCAGAAGTGATGTAGACCATAGAACGTACAGTGCGGGACGCAATGATGCTGTGCGCTGATTGCAGGGAGCCGGTATGTCGATCGCCATTGATGAGAGAAAGACCAAACGGGGCAGCCAAAATTCGGACGCCACGGAGGGAAGGGCCTCCGTCCTTCGCGCCCTGCAGTTGCTCGACGTATTTACGGGCGACCAGCCGACACTCGGCGTCAGCGACATCGGCCGCCGCGCCGGCATCCCCACGTCCACGGTGCATCGGCTGCTGTCGCACCTGGTCAAGGGCGATTTTGTTGCCAAGGAAGGGTCAAGCTACCGGCTCTCTGACCGGCTCTTTGAACTGGGAAACCAGGTGGGGCACAGCCGGCCCAAGGGGCTGAGGTGCATCGCCGCACCCTTCCTGGGTGAGCTGTTCGGCGCCACGCGCCTCACCACCCACCTGGCTGTGCTCGACGGGCCGCAGGTGTTGATTGTGGACAAGGTGGTGGGCCTGAGCACCTATCCGGCGCGGACCGACATCGGCGGACGGTACCCCGCCTTCTGCACCTCCCTCGGGAAGGCCATGCTGGCCTTCGAGCCCGAGGCGGAGATCCGCTCCACCATCGCCGCGGGGATGCCCCGCCGCACCAGGCACACCCTCACCAGCCCGGCGGCCCTGCTGCAGGAGCTTGCCCAGACGAGGACCACGCGGCTGGCCTATGACCGCGAAGAAGCCACCCTCGGTCAGATGTGCGTCGCGGCGCCCATCCTCCGCGATGGACGGGCTGTCGGTGCGATCAGCCTCTCCGGTGCGGCGCAGTCCTATGATGTCGCCGCGCACGGCGCTGCCCTGGTACGGATCACTGCCCAGCTGACGCGGAAACTGGGAAGCTGACGGTTTCCATTTTCGGTGACCCTTCCTCCGGGACGCTGTCCGCGCCTACTCTGGCTGGACATCCATCCACACCGTTCCACACGGAGTTTTGAAGGAGATCAGCATGTCCACCACCATGAATCCCTACCTGAGCTTCCGGGACAACGCCCGGGAGGCAATGGCGTTCTATCAGAGCGTGTTCGGCGGAACCCTGGAAAGCAGCACCTTCGGTGACATGAACATGGCCGAAGACCCCGCTGAGGCCAACAAGATCATGCATTCGTCCCTGAAGACGGACAACGGGTTTGTGCTTATGGCCTCGGATACCCCGGCCAGCATGGCCCTGGACGAAGGAAGCAGTTATTCCATCTCTCTGAGCGGCAGCGACGGTGAGGAGCTGCGCGGATACTGGGACAAGCTGCTCGACGGCGGCCAAATGACACTGCCGCTGGAACGTGCCCCCTGGGGCGACATGTTCGGCATGCTGAATGACAAGTTCGGCACCAGCTGGATGATCAGCATCGAGGGCCAGGACTCCTAGGAGTTTTCCCCGGAGCCCTCCGGGGCGTCCTCACCGGAGCCGGAAGCCGACATGCCCTGCCCGGCGGCCCACTCGGCAACCCGGGCGGCGCTTTCCTCGTCGGACAGGTCCTCCACCCGGGACATCACGGACCAGCGGACCCCGAACGGGTCACGGATACTGGCGAAACGGTCGCCGGAGACGAAAGTGGTCAGCGGTTCGCGGATGCTGGCCCCGGCTGCTTCTGCCCGGGCCACGGTCTCGTCGACGTTTTCGCAGTACAGACCCATCGAATAGCAGTCGGCGTCACCCTCCGGGGCGGAGACGAGCCCGTAGTCCGGGTTGGGTTCGCCCAGCTGCAGCCGGCCGGTGCCGAAGTCCAGATCGGCGTGGACCACGATGCCGCCCATCTCGGTGGCATCGATCAGCCGGGCGCCAAAGACATCGCGATAGAAGTTGATGGCTTCGCGGGCATCCGGAACGGCGAGGAACGGGGTCAGTGTGGTGACGCCGTGCGGGACGCCGCCGGTGGTGTGCTGGCCGGTGACACCTGAGGTGCCCGGCGCTGAGGTGGTGGGATTGGTGTTGGGTGTAGTAGTCATGCTTCGACGGTAGGAGTGCGGACACGGTTCCGGCTTGAAGATTCGCGACAGCCTGGGGAAGACATAGGGGAGACATGGCAGCGGCAGGTGAGGGAGGGGACCAATGGCGCGGGACGCTGTATCCCGCCCGGCTGCCTTCCTTCCACCGGATCCCGGCACCGGCAGCGCTCGCGGACCGGGTGCGCTGGTTCTGGATTCCGGAATGGAACCTGGCGCCCGGCCGGGTGTCCCGGCAGGAGCTGCTGCCCTTTCCGGCATTGAACCTGGTGGTCCAGCCCGACGGCGTGACGCTGTCCGGTCCGGCGACCCGGCGCTCCTTCCGGGATCTGTCCGGACGCGGCTGGGCATTGGGACTGCTGCTGCGTCCGGCCGCGGTGCCGGTGTTCGTTCAGGATCCGGGAAGCCTGCGCGACGTCGAAATCCCCTTCCCGGCTCCGGATCTTCTGGCGGCGGTTTCGGCTGCCATGGCGGACGACGACGACGCGTCCCGCCGCACGGCCGCCGCCGCGGCGGCAGTCCACTGGCTCGAAGCTCAGGTCCCTGCCCCCAACGCTGATGCCCTGCTGGCCAACCGGCTGGAGGACCTGATCCAGTCGGATCCGTTCCTCATCCGCGTGGCTCAAGCCGCCGAACAGCTCGGCGTCTCCGTCCGGACGGTGCAAAGACTGGCGCGGCGGCATGTGGGGCTGCCTCCGCTGGCCATGATCCGCCGGTACCGGCTGCAGGAGGCGGCCGAACGGGTGCGGCTGGATTCCACAACCCCTATTGCGGACATTGCGGCGGAACTGGGCTACGCGGACCAGGCGCATCTGGCCGCCGCGTTCCGTGAGGTTCTCGGCTTTACGGCCAGCAGTTACCGGCGGTCCGCGGGCGGGTCATAGTCCGCACTGCGAGTTCCCGCCGGAACGGCGCTGGCCTGCCGCATGCACTAAGGTGGCTTGGCACCTGAATACCGACGAAAGACCCTCATGATCACCACAGCCATCGCCCCCGCTCTCGTTCACGGAGCCGCGGAACTCGAAACCACTGCCCGGGGACTGCGGCCGCACCGCCTGCCCGCCGCTGTGCGAGCCAGGTTCCCTGACCCGCAGCTGCTCATGGCCGAGGCCCAGCCCTCCGGGGTCCGGCTGGTTTTCTCGACGACGGCGGAGCGGCTGGAGCTGGTCACGCACCCCACCCGGGTGGTTTACCTGGGCGCGGACCGGCCGCGCGGCTCCGTGGATCTGCTGGTCGACGGCGAGCTGATGCAGAGCGACAGCCTCACCGGAGGTTCGTACACCGAGGTCATTATGTCCACCGGTGCCAGCCGGCAGGTCGAGGGACCCTCGCACACCAGTATCTTTTCCCCGCTGCCTGCCGGTTCGAAGGTGGTGGAGATCTGGCTGCCGCACAACGAAACGGTGGAACTGGTGGAACTGCGGAGCGACGCGCCGTTGGAACCGCACCGCTACGACCGGCCGGTCTGGCTGCACCACGGCAGCTCGATCAGCCACGGCTCCAACGCCGCCACGCCGTCGGGTATCTGGCCCGCTGTGGCGGCGCGGATCGGCGGCGTCGAACTGCACAACCTGGGGCTGGGCGGCAGCGCCCTGGTGGATCCGTTCACCGCGCAGGTCATGCGGGACACCCCGGCGGACCTGATCAGCGTGAAGCTGGGCATCAACGTGGTGAACATGGACTCGATGCGGCTGCGTGCTTTTGTCCCCGCCGTCCATGGCTTCCTGGACACCATCCGCGACGGGCACCCGGACACCCCGCTGGTGCTTATTTCACCGATATTCTGCGGCATCCACGAGGACACTCCGGGTCCCGGCGCCTTTGACCCGGCATCCTTCGGCACGGATCAGGTGAAGTTCATCGCCACCGGCTCGCCGGAGGGCGTGGCTGCCGGCCAGCTGACCCTGCGCGTGATCCGTGACGCGTTGCAGTCCCTGGCGGAACGCCGGTCCGGGGACAAGAATCTCCATTATTTGGACGGGACATCCCTGTACGGCGCCGAGGATGCTGAGGATCATCCGCTGCCGGATGCACTGCATCCGGATACCGCTGCGCACCGGTTGATCGGGGAGCGGTTTGCGCAGTACGCGTTTGCGGGCGCGGGCCCGTTTGGACAGGACGCTAAGGGGGCCGTTGCCTAGCCGGACCCGTTAAAGCAGGGGGGTGCCGGCTGAAATCAGCCGGCACCCCCCACAGCGGAAGTATCGAGGCGGTTATGCCTGGTATCCGCCGAACTTCTTGGCCTGACGGTAGGCCTTCTTGCGGGTGAAGTACTCGCTGGAGGGCTTCATGAACAGCAGCACGACGGCGGTGAAGGTGGCCAGCAGGGCTAGCAGCGTCAGGACGCCGGAGACGGTCCCTGCGGCGAACAGGCCGATGAGCCCGATGAGCGAGAGTACGGCGAAGATCGTGATGAGGATGCGCGCCCAGTTGTAACCTGCCCGTACCAGGCAGGCCAGCGCCACCCGAACTGCCAGACCGAAGATGCCGGACAGCACAGCCGACAAGGTACCGCTCGCGACACCGGCGGCCAGAGTGTCGGAATCAACCTCCAGTCCGGCATTCCGCAGTGTCTCCTCGAGGGTGTCGAGGTATTCGGGGGAGTTCACGTAGATCAGACCGAAAGGCAGTGCAATGAGTCCCAGGACGGCGCTGGCAATCAAGAGCCAGAAGGCCTGATCGATCTGCTTCGGGCGGGGAGGCTCTTCGGCCGGGGTCATCTGGCCGTAGGGACTTCCCGGGTACGCATAACCGCCCTGTGCCGAGGAGTCGCCCGAAGCCGGATAGTTGTAGTTTCCCTGAGCGCCGGGATAGGCCTGTCCGCCCTGATAGGGTCCCTGCTGTCCGGGCTGCTGCTGACCCGGTGCCGGCTGGCCCGGCTGGCCGGAATTCCACGGTCCGGGGTTGTTTCCGGACTGGTCGTTTGGTTGGTTAGGTTCACTCACGCGTTATTCCCCCTGAAGATACTGTGCCGTGACGGCATTAGCTGTTGTTCGCCCGAAACCGGGCGGTGAATTACTTCACGGCCAGCCTAGCGGGGATGAATGCCGGAAAGAGGGATTCACCGGGTTGGATGCCCTGTTTTATTGCGGGTTTATTGCGGACCTGCTCCTATTTCAGGCTTCCCAGCGACAATCCGCCCTGCCAGTACTTCTGCAGCATGAGGAAGGCGATGATGAGCGGAATGACGGAAACCAGCGAGCCGCTCGTGACCAGGTTCCAGATCAGGCCGTTGGCGGTGGCGGAGTTGGACTGCACCTGCCAGGCGTTCAGGCCCACCGTCACGGGTAGCAGCGTCTGGTCCGAAATCATGGCCAACGGCAGGAAGTAGTTGTTCCAGCCGCCCACCACGGAGAGCAGGAGCACGGTGACGACGGCCGGCCGCATCAGCGGCAGGGCGATGGTGAAGAATGTCCGGATTTCTCCGGAACCGTCCACCCGCGCCGCGTCCAGCAGTTCGTCCGGGATGGCATCCTGCACATACACGCGCATGAGGTACACGCCGAAGGGGCTCAGCAGCGAGGGAAGGATCACCGCCCAGATCGTGTTGGTCAGCCCCAGGTTGTTGAACAGCACGTAGGTGGGAATGACCAGCGCCGTCGCCGGCACCATCACCGACGCCAGCAGGATCATGAAGCTGACGGACCGTCCCCGGAAGCGGTACTTGGCGAACGCGTAGCCGGCCAGCACGGCGAGAACCGTGGCCCCCAGCCCGCCTGCCGTCGCGTACAGGAAGGAGTTGCCGAGCCAGCGCAGGTAGATGCCGTTGTTGTAGGTGGCCAACTGCTGGAGGTTGTCGAACAGGGCGAAGTTCGAGTCAAACCAGAGCGGACCTCCGGTGCCGGTAAACAGTCCCTGGGTGCTCTTGCTTCCCGCGACCACGAGCCACCACAGCGGCAGCAGGAAATACAGGGACGCGACGGCGAGGAGGATGTGCAGGCCGACGGCGCGTTCCCGCGGGGGCTTGTTGGCGCGGCGTTTCCCGCGCGGGCCCGAGGCTGTGACGGCGTCGTCGAGCAGTGGTGCCGGTGTTGTAGTCATCAGTTGAGTCCGCTCTTCTTGCGGGTGGCGATCAGGAAAATGATGGAGGCAAGGAACACCATGAGCCCGAGTGCAAAGGAAATGGCCGACGCGTAGTTGAACTGCTGGTAGGAGAACGCCAGGTTGTAGGCGTAGAGGTTGGGGGTGTAGGCGGCGTCGATGGCGTTGCCGGCCAGCGGGGCCAGCACCTGGGGTTCAGTGAAGAACTGCAGGGTGCCGATCAGGGAGAACACCCCGGTCAGCACCAGCGACGAGGTGATGATCGGGACCTTGACCTGCAGCGCTGTCTGCAGTTTGGTGGCACCGTCAATCCGGGCAGCCTCATAGATGGACGGGTCAATCGACTGCAGCGACGCATAGATGATGATCATGTAATAGCCGGTCCACTGCCAGGTCACAATGTTGGTCAGTGACCAGAAGATGGAGCTCCGGCTGAGCAGGTCCGGCGCCTGCATATTCAGGAAATCGAAGAAGCCCACCAGCGGCCCGAAGGAAGGGCTGTAGAGGAAGCCCCACATCAGGGCGCCAATTACGCCGGGGATGGCGTACGGCGCGAAGATCATCAGCCGGGTGAAGCGCGAGAGGCGGGTCCGGACGTCGTCGAGGATGAGCGCGAAGACGAGCGCCAGTCCAATCTGGAGCGGCACAAAAACCAGCGCGAAGCCGGCCACCCGGGTCATGCCGGACAGGAACCGCTGGTCGGTAAAGGCCTTGGTGTAGTTCGCCAGCCCGGCGAACTGTTCACCGCCGGCGAGGGTGTTGGTGTGCAGGCTCATCCAGAACGCGTAACAGAGCGGCAGGACGAGGAACACCAGGAACACCACGGCAAAGGGGGCAAGGAATACCCATCCGAACCGCGCGGTTTTGCGCTCCAGACTGGTTCCCCGTTTCAGCACGGCCGGGGGCCGGGCCGGCGTTTCTAGCTCTGAGGTGGCTGACATGTGTCTCTTCCTTGGGACGCATAGGGGGGACCTCCGTGCGGGCAGGGGGGTGCCCTGCCCGCACGGGGCTGGTTATTTCAGTTCGAAACCCTGCTCACCGGCGTAGGTTTCCAGTGACTCCTGCAGCTGGTCCGCTGCGTCCGAAGCTGAAATGTTGCCTTCAATCGCTTCGGAGAGCAGCCGCTGGGATTCGTCGTAGTAGAACTGCGTGAACGGGGAGAACGTCACGCCCTCATAGTCGAGGGCCGCCTGACCGAAGATTTCCTTGTTCAGCTGCTGCCCGCCGTAGAACTCATAGGGGCGGTTCTGGAAGTACTCGGATTCGATCATTTCGGGGTAGGCCAGGAAGAGTCCGCCCACCTCGACGCCGAGTTCCTTGGTTTCCTGGGACTCGTAGAGTTCCGCGGCCACCTTGGTGGCGAGGGCGGCGTCGTCGGCCTGAACCGTCACGGCCAGCGTGCTGCCGCCCCAGTTCACCTGCTTGGGGCTGGAAGCATCCCACTGCGGGATCGGAGCTGCCCGCCAAACGGCGTCCGCGTCGGCGCCTTCCAGCGCGGGAATGTGGACGTTGTACCAAACCGGATAGATGGCTGTGGCGTACTTGCCGGTGCCCAGCGCGGTGCTGAATTCGGGTGTCCAGGCCTGGTCGGTGCCCACCAGGTCCTGGTCCACCAGATCGATCCAGTAGTCAAAGACTTTCTTGCTGGCCTCGTCATTGTGGTTGATGCTGATCTCGGTGGGATTGCTGTTGTCGAAGTCGAAGGGCTTGGCGCCGGCCTGGTCCAGGAAGGCGTAGTGCTGGCCCTGGCCGTTCGGCGCGAAGTTGCCGATCAGTGTCTCTCCGCCGGTGGCGTCGCTGAGCTGCTTGGCCGCAGCGGCATACTCGTCCCAGGTGGTGGGAACAGGAATTCCGTGCTTGTCGAAGATGTCCTGCCGGTACCACATACCCACGGGTCCGAGGTCGACCGGCACCGCGTAGACACTGTCGCCGCTGGAGACATCGCGCCAAGCGCCGGCGGTGAAGCTGTCCTTGTAGTCGTTGATCCCGTGTTCGGTCATGTCCACGAGCCCGCCCTGCATGAGGAAGCTGTTCAGCCAGTCGTACTCGATCTGGGCGATGTCCGGTGCGCCGGACTTGGACTGCAGCGAGGTGGAGAGCTTGGTGTAGGCGTCGGCGCCCTGCCCGGCGTTGGTCCAGCAGATCTGTACGTCGTCGTGGGTTTCGTTGAACTTGTCGACCGTCTGCGCCGTGTCTTCGAACCAGCCCCAATAGGTGACCACGGGAACATCATTGACCTTGATCTCGTTGGCGCAGTTCGTTTTGCTCGCGCCGGCCCCGGTGCCGCCGCCGCCGCCGCCCCCGCCGTCGTCGTCGTTGCCGCCGCAGGACACCAGCGTCATGGCCAGCGCCGTTGTCATGCCGGCGGCGAGCAGGGTTTTTCTTTGGATTCTTGTGTTGCGGATCTTTGTGTTTCGCACTGCGTACTCCCTTGTATGAGTGATGGTGAAACAGAAGGGTTTGGTGCTTACTGCAGCTCGAGGGCGGTCCACGAGACCGGGGGAAGGGTCACGGTGACCGTTCCGTTTTCGATGCGCGCGCTCTTGTTGGGTTCGGGGACCACCCGGTCCTGGTCCTGGAGGGTGTTGCCGGCGGAGTAATCGTCGTCATGCAGGGTCTGCGCGCTGCGGACGCTTTCGACGCCGAGCGGGCCGGCATCGATGCTGACGGTCACGGTGTCGGTGAGGCTGCGGTTGACCAGGAACACCGCGGCGGTTCCGGCGGCGTCGTCGTGGGTGGCGACGGCGTCGACCATGGGGACGTCGCCGTAGGCGTCGGTAACCATGGCGGGGGAGTCGATCTTCGGATCCAGGACCGTGCCGCGGGCCAGCCGCGAGGTGATCGCGAACGGGTAGAAGGTGGTCTGCCGCCACGCGGGTCCCTGCGGCTCGGTGGTGATCGGCGCGATCACGTTCACCAGCTGGGCCAGGCTGGCGGCGGTCACCCGGTCTGCATGGCGGAGCAGACTGATCAGAAGACTCCCGACGACGACGGCGTCCATCGCCGAGTAGGCGTTCTCCAGCAGGCGCGGCGCCTGCGGCCACTCGGAGGCATCGGTGATCTTCTCGACGTCGTTGTAGACGCTTTGGTACCAGACGTTCCATTCGTCGAAGGACAGGTACATCGTCTTGTCGCTGCGGCGGACGGCCTTCACATGGTCGGCGCTCGCAACCACCGAGTCGATGAAGCGGTCCATGCTGACTGCCGAGGCCAGGAAGCTGGCCATGTCGCCGTCGTGCGGCTCGTAGTAGGCGTGGCAGGAAATGAAGTCGACGTCGTCGTAGGTCTCTTCCAGGACCGTGCGCTCCCAGTCGCCGAAGGTTGGCATGCCGGCGCCGGAGCTGCCGCAGACCACGAGTTCCAGCGTTGGGTCCAGCTGGCGCATGGCCCGCGCGGTTTTGCCGGCGAGACGCGCGTATTCTACGGCGGTGCCGTGGCCGAGCTGCCAGGGGCCGTCCATCTCGTTGCCCAGGCACCACATGCGGATGGCGTGCGGCTCCGGGCTGCCGTTGGCCACGCGCTGGTCCGAAAGCGTGGTGCCGGAGGGGATGTTGGCGTACTCGAGGACGTCCAGCGCTTCCTGCACGCCGCGGGTGCCGAGGTTCACCGCGTACATGAGTTCGCCGTCGACCTCTTTGATCCAGCGGGCGAACTCATCAAGGCCCACTTCGTTGGTCTCTGTGGAGTGCCAGGCGAGGTCCAGCCGCTTGGGCCGCTGCTCGCGGGGGCCCACGCCGTCCTCCCAGCGGTAGCCGGAGACGAAGTTTCCGCCCGGATAGCGGATGGTGGATACGCCCAGTTCGCGGACCAGTTCGATGACGTCGCGGCGGAAGCCGTCCTCATTGGCGGTGCGGTGCCCGGGTTCGTAGATGCCGTCATAAACGGCGCGGCCGAGGTGTTCCACAAAGGAGCCGAAGACTCGTCGGCTGACTGGGGCCACCGTGAAATGCGGGTCAAGGGTGAGGCGGGCTTGGGGCATTGGGACTCCGTTGTCGAAATGTTCCAGTGCCGGCGTGGTTCCGGCGTTGCGGGGAAGGCTTTTTTCTTGGGTGCTGGTGGTGCAACCTTGGTGAGGTACAACGTTGTACCCGGAACGCTAAACCGCGCATGGTTGAGGCGTCAAGAGTCCTGGGCATTGTTTTTGTGCGGCTAGGATTTGAAGACGTTTTGGCCGCAGAGGCTGCAGGGCAGGAAAGGGCGCCTTCGAAACATGAATCCAACGCTTCACGATGTTGCCCGTGCCGCCGGCGTTTCCATCAAGACGGTCTCCAATGTCCTTAATGACAATCCCAAAGTGGGGCCGGAAACGCGCTCGCGGGTGAGCCGGATTATTGACGAGCTGGGATACCGCCCCAACCTGTCCGCGCGCGGATTGCGGTCCGGTAAAACGGGAGTGATTGGGCTGGCCGTTCCCTCCATTCGGGAAAATTACTTTGCCGAACTGGCGGATTCCGTTATTCGTGCCGCGGCGACAAAGGGTCTGCGGGTTTTGATTGAACAGACCAACGGTGAGCGGAAGCTGGAACTGGCGGCCCTCTCCGGCGGACGGCTGCGCTTCGTGGACGGCATGCTGTTCAGTCCTGCCGCGCTGGGGCAGGACGACGCCGGCGCCCTCACCGTGGATGAACCCCTGGTGCTGCTGGGCGAGCGGATTTTCGGCGGACCGACCGACCACGTCACCATGCACAACACGTCTTCGGCGCGCGCCGCCGTCGAACACCTGCTGGGCCTTGGCCGGTCACGGATAGCCCTGGTGGGTGCGCCGGAGATCTCGGAGGACGCCGCCAGCTCGGCCAGCCTGCGCGAGCGCGGCTACCGCGAAGCGCTGGCGGCGGGGGACATTTCCTTTGATTCGGAGCTGGTGGCCCGCGGCGGCAGCTGGGGGCGGGACACCGGAGCCGAGGCCATCCGCGGCCTGTGCCGCCGGGGCGTCGGCTTTGACGCCGTCTTTGCGCTGAACGATTCCCTGGCACTTGGTGCCCTGCGCCAGCTGGCGGTGGAGGGTCTGCGCGTGCCGGAGGACGTGGCCGTGATCGGCTTCGACAACATCGACGAGGGCCGCTTCTCCCTGCCCTCGCTGACCACGGTGGATCCCGGCCGGGACGAGATCGCCGAAACCGCGGTGCAGCTTTTGGTGGAGCGGATCGGGGAGAAGGGGGAGCCTTTGGCGCCCCGGACGGTGAAGGCCGGGTTTCGGATTGTCCGTCGCGAGTCCACCGGGTTTAGGGACGACGACGGGGGTGGGGGCGGTGACGGGGATAGCGGCAGCATCCCCTGACGCTTCTGTATGTCGATCTGGAGGATAGTTTCCACGCCGGAATGCGGGCAGCAGGACGGGGATCGGCAAACCCCGGCGGGGAGATACACGGCGAGGTGGACCTTGTTTTGTTGAGGATTAAAGCGTCATATACTTTAACCGCCGTTGAGGCAGTACCTCAATAGGATTTTGGGGACACCACAGCGACACCTGAGTTTTCCTTGACGCCTGCCGTGCGTCGGAACCGTTTGGGATCCGAAGATTCCCCTTGTTCTAGAGCATCAATAGAATCAGGGAGACAAAATGGCGATCAAGCCAGAACAGAATAACGGGGATGCTTACACGGAGGGCTCCGGCTCCCCGAACGAGCCTCACTCTGACGCGATTTATTCGGGTGAATCCGTTCCTGCGGACCAGCAGGATGAGCCTGCAAATGAAGCAGTGGGCGACACATCATGGACAAAAATATGCCCTAAATGCAGCGTTGCGAACGAAGGTCTCGGGGAATACTGTCCTCACTGCGGCGCCTCCTATGCTCGGGGCCGGAAGTTGAAATTCAGCAAGAAGGCCATCATCATCACCTTGGCGGTTCTGCTTGCTCTGGGTGCGGTCACTGGGATCACCTTGGGGGTGCAGCATTCTCAGCAGGTTGAGGCTGAAGAAGCAGCCGATCGGGCTGCCCGGGCAGCGGCAGCTGCTGCTGAAAAGGAACAGGAACGCCAAGCGGAGGCTAAGGCCGAAAGTGAGAACGGCCAGCGGGCGCTTCGCGCTCTCATTGTCGAGGGGCTGCAGGAAGCCGTGCAGAAGGACGCTGTAAAACGCGTAGATGAAGGAAGTCTTGACGGTCCGATCATGCGTACCGAATGTACCCCTCTGGGCGGAGGATCCATAGATGATTTGACGGCCATCACGGGGACCTTCGAGTGCATTGCAGTCAACGAAAAGCGTGATGACGGAACTGAATCGGGATACATCTTTTCTGCGACAGTGAACTGGGACGCGGCCAGCTACTCTTGGCGCTTGGGCAGGTAGGTCACTGCAGCTCGCTGCCTCTGGTCACGAAAACGTGTAAGGCGACAGGCAGCGACGGCAGATTCCCGGGCCGAGGGCTGATGGCTCCGGCCCGGGAATCCTCTGCTGTTAGCGGCCGGTCTTGGCGAACAGGCCTGCCATTTCCTCAGCCGTCAGTTCGGTGCCCGCGCCGTTGTAGATCGCGTTGGTAACCACCGTCCAGGAAGCGCGCGGCCAAGTGCGGAAGGTGATGTGCCCGCCGGCAATCGTCACGTCCCCCTCACCGACGTCGAACGAGGCAATGTTCGTTGCTCCGTTGAGCGCTTCGGCGCCCAGTGCATAGCCGCTCACCAGCGGGTTGCCCTCGGCGGGGTACTGCGAAACTGAGGTTCCCTCCCCGGTCAGGCGGAAGGCGGCGTCGTTGTTGAACCAGGTGGGCCAAGACGCCGGCATGCCCCAGGCTGCGGGCTGGGCCGTGTCATAGTCCTGGGCCAGCAGGGCGCCGGGAACATTGAAGGCGGCGCGGTCCGCCGGGGTGATGTTCTCCACCGGCAGACTCATTGCAGAGGCCGCGGTGAGAGACGAGGACCCCAGGGCAAGGACGCTGCCGCCCTGCTCGGCGAACTCCGCGAGCTTCTGCGGTGCATCCGGCACACCGGCCGCCCAGGCGAATTCCTCCGGGTACTTGGTGGTGTCCAGCCCGGTGGTCAGCCGTTCGGTGGAGATGCCCGGTGCGAGCACAATGGAGTCGAACTTCTCGGACAGGTTGGCGTAGTCCGCGGCTTCGACCACTTCATAGTTCGAGCCGAACTGGTCCATCATCCACATCAGCCAGCCGCCGGGCATGTTGTTAGCCCCGCGGACCAGGCCGATCCGGGTGTTGTCCGCGAGTTTGATCGCGCCGGTGTCCGGCATCTGCGCCGTGGCGTAGACCGGCAGGCTGGTTTCGCGGATGGCACGGGTTAGGGCGCCGCGGGCACCGCGTTCGCCGGCGGGAACCATCAGCGCACCGGGAGCAAACTCCTGCCCGTTCACGGTGATCGGACCGGCAGCGCGGTAGGTATCCACCCCGGCATCCTGCAGATCGTCAATGATCCGGCCCAGACCGTAGGACTCGGCGCTGAGAATGTAGGCGCCGTTGTTTCCCGGCGGCCGGGGCATCTGAACCCGATCCTGCCGGATTTCGCGCACCTGCCGGGTAGCAGTCTCGAACGGCTCCTGAACCGCGGCAACATCCACGCCCATGAACAGGGCGATGTTGTCGGTGGTTTCGCTGTACGGCATGATCAGCGGACAGTCGGCGCACTTGCGGGCGCTGTCCGGATACTCGTCGATGCGCAGCAGCTGATCCACCCAGCGGCCCAGCGGCTGCTGGGTGCGCAGGATGTAAGAACCGGCGGCGAATTCCCGGCCTTCAGCAGTGAAGGCTGCCGTGGCCTGCTCGATTTCCACCTCGCCGAAGTCGAAGATCCGCATCATGTCATACACGGCGTAGGGGTCGCGCTGGCCGCTGGGCACCACATAGGCGTACGGGCCGCCCTCCCAGTCAACACTGTTCATGTTCACCCGGTAGAGGTTGTTCAGCAGCCACGACTGGGGATCCGACGCCACGGTGTTCATGCCTGAGAAAGCCGCTGACGTGGCGTACTGGACAATCTGCTTCAGCGTCCAGGTGTCGGAATCGTAGGGCAGGGGCGAGCGCATCGTTTTGTCGACCGGTTCCAGCACGCCGTCTCCGGTGTAGGGGTAGGCCAGGTCGCGGACGGAGGCAATCTCGGTCAGGAAGGTGGAGGTGCCCAGGAAGGTGCCGTAGCCGGCGACGTCGGCGTTCCAGAGGATGCCGTACGCGTCGTCGGACTTCACGCCCTTCAGGCCTTCGGCCACGAGGTCACGCTGGGTGAACTGGCCCAGCGCGTTCGAGGAGGAGATGGCGATGGGATCCACAGCCGTGGAGAGCGGCTCGTCATAGGGCGGGGTCCAGATCCGCGGACTGTTGGTCCCGGCCTGGTGCATGTAGTGCTGAACCACCGGACGGTATTTCTGCTCCAGCATCACCCGGGTCCGGGATTCCTTCTGCGTGAACATGAACCAGTCGCGGTTGTTATCGTGCCCCACATAGGAGTGGTAGAGATCCGGATAAACGCGGTTGTACTCCGTGCCCGCGGTTTCGTTGAAGTAGTCCACCACCATCTGCTGCCCGTCCGGGTTGGCGGAAGGAACGATCAGCACCACCATCCTGTCCAGAATCTTGTTCATGGCGTCGGAATCTTCGGTGGCGAGGCGGTGGACGACGTCGACCAGCGCCTGCGTGTTTCCCACTTCCGTTGCGTGGATGGAGGCCTCAATGTAGTAGACCGGGACGGTTCCGGCGGCGACCTTCCGGGCGTAGTCCTCTTCCTCCATCCCGGCCGCGGCCGCCTCGGCAACCATGGCCTCAGGATCGGACAGCCGCTCGTTGGTGGCGAGGATTTCATCCAACCGGTTGAGGTTCTCCTCACTGCTCATCCGGAGGATTGGATACTCGTTGTTGTCAGTGGTGCGGTCCACCACTTCGTAGTCCACTTCCGGGGACTGCGCGGCGATCGTCTCGAAGTAGTCGCTGATGTCCGCGAAGGACGCGAGCCGACCCTCGTCGCCCATCTCGAAGCCGAAGTACTCGGCAGGGGCGGGAAGGTCCGGCAGTTTGCTGCCGGGCGGTGCATCGCCGCGATAGCCGGTGGCCGGCGATATGGCCAGTCCCAGCAGGGCGAGCGAGGCAAGAAGGGCTGTGGCGGATTTGTGCCTTGTCTGCATGGAGGAATCCCTCATACGGGCCGCGGCCAACTCCGGCCACGGCAGGGTGCTGCTCGTATACAGCGCATCGGAAACATGCGGTGTTGCAGCTGATGGTGCCCGGCCGTCGTCGCACCGGGCACCATCCGCCGTGTCTGTGCCGCACCCAGTGGTGATGCGGCGGCGCGAGTGTAGGAGGGAGGCTAAGGGGCTGGTTGGCAAGGATCAACCGTTGTGGACGGATTTTGGTCGGGTCGGCGGAACTGCTGTTGTTTCTTCTCCGAAAGTGTGACTAGGGATGCAGGGCCAACAGTTCCTGATGCCTCACCCGGCGAGTAGCTTCGCCCGGCGGACGGTCCGGGAAGAAGTGATTTGAGGACTTTTGGAACAGGTGATGCCGGATGGCACCGAATCTTCAGGCGTCCTTGAGATCGATTCCCTTGGTTTCCGGCATGAGCCACACTGCCACCGCAGTGCACAAGCACAAGAACATGATGTACACGCTCGACAGCCAGCCCACACCCCACTCAATCAACAGCGCATTCAGGTACGGGGCAGTACCACCAAACACTGCCACCGAAATGGAGTAGGCAAAGCCGATGCTTTGCGTCCGCACTTTCGTTGGAAAGTTCTCCGACAATGTGGCGGCAAGCAACGCTCCCGGAACAGCGACAACCAGCAAGGCAAGGGAAGAAGCGACCAGCAGGGTCCAAGGCTCAGAGGAAATCAGGCCCATCAGAGGCAATTGAACCAAGATCATCACTGCGGCGAAACCGATCATCATCGGGCGGCGCCCCACCTTGTCCGAAAGCCTCCCCCAGAAGGGCAGGGAGACAAGGGCTATCAGCTGTGCGATGACGGAGGACCAGTAAGCGGAGGAAGCGGACATCCCCTGCTGCGTGATGGCGTAGGTGGACGCGTAGGAGGTCCAGGTGTAATGGGCGGCGGTGATACCGGAAGTCATAGCGATCATCAGCAGGATGGCACGGACTACCTGCTTACGGGCCAGCGGCGTCGGCCGACTGTCGGCGGCAGCCTTGTCCTCATCGTGGAAAACGTCGCTCTCGTCCATCCCCTTCCGCAGGTACAGGGCGGCCAGAGCAAGGAAGGCACCCAACAGGAAAGGGATCCGCCAGCCCCAAGCAGCAACTTCACTTTCCTCGAGCACGGCCGTCACCGTTCCGCCTACGGTGTAGGCAAGCACCGATCCGGCGAAAATCGCGACAAAAACAATGCTGCCCCACATGCCCCGGCGATGCGCGGGGGCAATCTCAGCCACGTAAGTATTGGCGGTGGCGGATTCACCACCGTGTGCGAAGCCCTGGCTGACACGGGCCAGCAGAAGGATGATGGAGGCCCACACGCCCACAGTGGCGTAGGTGGGCATGAGCCCGATGACAAGGGAGCCGCCGGCCATCATCAGCATGGTAGTGATGAGGACGAACTTTCTTCCCTTCTTGTCTGCGATCCGCCCAAACACGATGCCGCCGAGAGGACGCATCAGGAAACCGACGGCGAAGACAGCCAAGGTGGAAAGCAGCGCTGATACCGGGTCGTCCGGGTTGAACATTGCCGCAGCAATGAAGGGAGCGAAAACAGCGTAGGCACTCCACTCATACCACTCCAGAATGTTGCCGACGGTGCTTGCCGCCAGCGAACGCTTTTTGGACCTGCCCGCCGGGGCAATGGCCGCACCCGATGCTGGAATTGAGGAATATTGTGCTGACATGCTGGGGCTCCTTTGCCGTTCAGACTGTGACGGGACTTACGGGCTTACGGGACTGCTGAAACTACGGATAAAACTGTGGACGGAATTACAGGTCGTGCATGTGCCGCCTTGCCTGCTGCAGCAGGTGAGGGACTCCGGCTTCCAGCGAGGGTCCGAAGACTTCGTCGCCGGGACGCTCGCCCTGGAGCCAGCGGGTATAGATTGCTTCGCAGAAGATCGCAGACTTCCAAAGGGCCAGCACTTGGTACCAGGGAAGAGGGCCCATCTCGAAGCCGGTCCGTTCCGCGTAGCGGTCCACCAGCTGTGTTCTGTTCCAGTACCCGGGTTCACGGGTGACCGGAGTGAGCTCCATGACGGTTGGTGCGCTCGCCGGGTCCGAATAGGTGGCGGTCAGATACCCCAGATCCGCCAGGGGATCACCCAGCGTTGCCATCTCCCAGTCGAGGATCCCCGCTACCGAGGCAGGGGCGGAGCCGGAGAACAAAAGGTTGCCCATGCGGTAGTCGCCGTGGACGACTGACATGCCCTGCGAGTCGGGCCGGTTTTTCTCCAGCCAATCCGCGAGGTCATGGACCTCCGGAAGGTGACGGGTGGTATTGGTTTCCCAGAGGCCGGAAAAGCGCTTCACCTGGCGCTCAAGGTATCCTTCCGGCCGGCCCAAGCCCGAGAGATCCGGCTTGGTCACATCCACTCTGTGCAGCTGGGCGAGGGCATCGACGACGGCGCGGCTGGTGGCTTCCCGCTGGCCGCGTGATTCAAGGGCTGGCGGGACGGTATCGGTGATTACCACCCCCTCTACGAAGGACATGACGTAGAAGGGCACCCCCAGCACGGATTCATCGGTGCAGACAGCGAGGATCCGGGGCACGAGCACTCCCTCGGCATGCAGCAGCTGCTGGATTCGGGCTTCCCGGACCATGTCATGGGTGGAGGGCGGTAGGGGTGGCCGGGGCCCGCGGCGCAGTACATACGTCTGGTCGCTGCGTTGAATCCGGTACGTAATGTTGGACTGTCCGTCTCCGATCCGTTCCCAGGCCAGCGGGCCGGTGCCGAAGCCCTGTTCGTCGAAGAATGCTGTTACCGAATCCAGGATGAGCAGTGGAGGGCTGGGCAGTGCACGGGCTTCCGCCGTCGTCGTCACTACTTCCACGCCGTCCGGCGTCATCCGTGTTTGGATGCTCATCGGGTTCCTGGTTCGCGCAGCGCCTTGCGGCGAATCTTGCCGGTCTGCGTCTTGGGCAGATCCTCGATGAGGTGGACGATTCGGGGGTACTTGTAGGCGGCGAGGCGCTGCTTGGTGAACTCGATGACTTCCTCCTCGGTAAGAGTGTGTCCGGCCTTCACCGAGACGTACGCGACCACTGTTTCTCCGCGGTACGGGTCGGGCTGGCCGACAACGGCGGCTTCAAAGACCGCGGGGTGTTCGTAGAGCACGTCCTCAACCTCGCGGGGCCAGACCTTAAAGCCGGACACATTGATCTGGTCTTTGAGCCGGTCCACGATGTAGACCCAGCCGTTCTCATCAACGATGGCTACGTCCCCTGTGCGAAGCCGGCCGCCGGGCATGGTCCGCTCGGTCGCTTCGGCATTGTTCCAATAGCCGGGAACAATCTGCGGTCCCGCCAGCTCCAGTTCTCCCTGTTCGCCCGCGGGCAGCGGATTACCGTCGGCGTCGATGATCCGCACGGTGACGTTGGGCAGCGGGAGGCCGATGGACAGGCTTCCGCTCAGCGGGTCGACGGGAGCCTTGACGCCCGGCGGCACGGCTATGACGCCCGACGTCGTTTCCGTCATGCCGTAAATGTTGTGGATGTATTTCCCGAACCGCTTCTGGAAACCCTCCACCGTGGCTGGCGGAATGGGTGCGCCGCCGGAATACAGGGTGCGGATTGAGGTGAAATGCTCCGGGGTTGCACCGGGGTCCTGATAAATGGCGTTGAAGACGGTAATTGATCCCGTGGTGCAGGTGATGTGGTGTTCGGCTACGGCGTCCACGACGACGGCGGGATGGGTGCGGTTGATGAAGACCAGCGTGGTGTCGTGGAGGAGGGGCGCCATGGCGCCGAGCACGGCGCCGGTGATGTGGAACAGCGGAGCGACGGCCAGTACGCTGTCGCCGGGTTGCAGTCCCATCCACGCAGCCGAAGTCATGGCAACGTTGAGGACGTTGCTGTGCGTGTTCATCGCGCCTTTGGGCGGACCCGTGGTCCCCGAGGTATAGGTCAGCAGCGCCACATCGTCGGACATGAGTGCAGCGTCGCCGGGGGAGCGCCCGGCAAACTCGGAGATCAGGTCCGCCATGTCCCCGTCGGGAGAGGGCTCGACCGGCGTGGTGTTCGAAAAGACCCGGGGATCATTGCGGTTCTGGTATTCAAGCCCCGACGTCGTCACGATCCATTCCACTGAACTGCCGGCAACGGTGTCGGCAGTTGCAGAGTACAGGGTGTCTTCGGCAATGATTCCCCGGACCCGGGAATCATCAACAAGATGACGCAGTTCCCTGCCCCTGTACATGGGGTTAAGAAGCACTGCTGTTGCGCCCAGCTTCCACAGGGCAAGGAAGGAAATGGCATATTGCGGGATATTCTGCAGCTGGATGCCAATCCGGTCGCCGGGCCCCACACCGCGGCTTTCCAGAGCTGCGGCGAACGCATCGGACACTTCGTCCAGCTGGGCAGCGGACAGGGCGCCGTCAAAATAAGCGATTGCGGTTCCCTGGGGATTCGCCTGAACCCGGAGCCGCCAGGCCTCCACTAATGACGTGGTCTGAACGTTAAAGGGGGAGGGCAAGCCGGAAGGGTAAAAGCTGGTCGATGGAGGAGTCACACTGGCATCCACTGGGTGCTCACTTCCTTGTCGAGCTTGGGGCTCTGGGACGGGTGGCTACCGATCGATCGCTCGGTAGCCTTAGTGTGAAGTGGGACTCACGGGGTGTCAAGACTCAATGCGGGTAGTTCGGGAGGACAAAATGTCACACACAGTGCGAAACGGAGATTCGGCTTTGTCCACTTCCGGGAGCGGGTCCGGGTGGCGGACCTATGCGCAGAATGATCTGTCCCCGATACTTACCTGTGCCCTGCAGTGCTTTATGGAACACGGTTATCACGGCACGACTATTCGCCGGGTCGCGGCCCGCTGCGGGTTGTCCGTTCCCGGTCTTTATCACCACTATCCGTCCAAACATTCGCTTCTGGTGGCAATCACTTCGCATGCAATGGCGGATCTCCGGACCCGCAGCGAGCAGGCGCTGGCTGAAGCCGGGCCGTCCCTCTCGGATCAGTTTGATTTCCTGGTGGAATGTCTGGTGCTCTTCCACGCCCGGCGGACGGGACTGGCGTTTATCGCGTTCAGCGAGATTCGGAGTCTCGACACCTCAGCCCGGGCACGGCACATTGCTGCCCGCGATCGCCAGCAGGCTCTCATGTACGCCGTGGTTGAGCAGGGCGCGAAGTCCGGGGTCTTCGCCACTCCTTTTCCGCGCGAGGCCAGCCTGGCGGTCATCACGATGTGCACTGGAGTTGCTCAATGGTTCCGGTCCGACGGGGCACTGACGCCGGAGCAGCTGGTGGAGCGATTCCGCGAAATCACCAGGATGGCTGTCGGCAAGTGAGGCGGCAGACCTCCGTTCGGAGCTACTTCTTTTCCAGCTCCTGGTCCTTGGGCAGCACCTCTGCTGGGATGTGGGGGCCGTTCAGTGCACGCTTTTCCGAGATTTTGCCGGCTTTGAGTCCGTAAATATCCCAGCTGGTTCAGGCGCTCGTAGCTCTCGCTGGTCATGCGGACCCACTGGGGATCGAATCCTGCGGCAATGGCATCGATGCCGAGGATGCCCCCGAACAGGTCTTTTGCTGACTGGCTGGCGGACTGCGCCGACGAGGGGTTTACCTCGAGGCGTTCAAACAGGGCGGCTGCGGCCGCCTCCGAACCGGCCGCCAAGGCGCTATCGCCGGAAAGAACAATTTCAATTTCGCTTTGCACTTCGTCAGTGGGTTAATTCACAGGTTCATTGTGGCATATTGGCGGCTCGTCATCCGCCCAATATTTAGTATCGAAAAGGACTGCACTTAATTCCTGTGTAAGAGTGGCTCTATGAAGAAAATTATTGCACCAGTTGTTCTTGCCGCGGCTCTAGCTCTGACGGGGTGTGGAGGCGAAGAGGCACCCGCCGCCGGCGGTGTCGAAAATAAGGTTGCAGAAACTCCGCAGATCCCAGACCTTGACGGCGATTGGAAGCAGAGTAACGCCACCAATAAGGAGTCCTATCAGCAAGCAACTATTGCCGGGGACACCATCACAATCGAATGGGTCAGCGACGGGGGAGATACAACCTCCATCTATTGGGTTGGCTCGTACGAAGCCCCAACGGACGGGAATGAACCGCACACATGGGCGTCCCAGCGGGATACCGAGGCGACAGACTTTGCCCTCTTGGCGTCCAGTGACGAAACAAAAGAGTTCACATACGAAGAAAAGACCATCAGTTACAAGGTCAGTTTGATGGGGACCACTACAACTGTAGAGCTGGAAAAATAAGACAAAACCAGATTCGCTACGATCGGCCGAGTCGGCTTTTCCAGGGATGAAGCTGGTCGTAGGTCTCAGGCACCGGCATCCAGCCGCTAACATCCTGCAACCCCGGGGGCAGGGTCAGCTTTCGGCACCCAGTTCGCCGAGCATTTCCTGCAGGCGCCTTCCCCCGCTGCTTTCTTTCTCCTGGTCCGTAAGTTGATCGCTCAGGTCCTGCAGTCTCTTGCGCAACAACCGTTCTGCCTCAGTCAGAGCCTGTTCGTACCCGTCGGCCAGAAGGTAGGAATGGCTGTCGGTGGCCATTGCCACCAAATAATCCAGGAAGATTTCGAGAGCGCGAGCGGTTCGTCCATTCGTGTCTGGGCCCATTGACACGAGACTCAATTGGTTGGACCACATGCGCTCACCCAACGGATCTTTGGACAGCATCAGTGCTGTCGCGATCCCGTTCTTTTCATGCATTGCCTCGGGCAAGGCCCGGCGCACGTCATGGAGGATTTCGTGGAAATGGTCGTCCTCCAGCCCAAATCCCACGAACAACAGATGCTGCGTCATCAGTGTGGCTTTGACGAGCGCAGAAAGCGCGTTGCGCGAGACATTGAAACCTAGGTAATCGTCGCGGGTCAGGACAATGCTCTCCGGATCCGTCACGGAACCGTGAAGTTTCAGCAGCCAGGCGTTCTTTTCCTGGACTCCACCGGGGATTACGGTGCGGGGGAATCCGGCGTCGGCGGAGGCCGCCTCAAACAGCGTGTCGTAGTTCAAAGTAATAGCTTCACGCGAACCCAGGCTCGCCAGGAGCGCCGGCGCCAATCCGTAGCGTTTCAGGTCCACACGACTTGCTATGGCTTGGTTGAAGGACGTTTCGCCCCGGTTCACACGCTCGTTGAAGATGGACCGCAGGATGCCGGCCTGATCCAGGTTGCTGCGGTTCTTGAGGGACTCCTTCTCTCGATCGGAAAGCTGCGCATCCGAAGCCAGCCCGTCCAATAGCTGTCCCCAACTGGGCGCCCCCGCGCTCATACTGACTCCGGCCCCCATAAACGGAACAAGCCTGCCGCTGCGGGCATGGACGGCCAACGGTTCAGCTTGGTTTCGCAGGTCTTGATTCAGAGCTGGCCACCAGTCCGCGCCCTCGCGCTTCCGTAGCTCTTGTGCGAAGGCAAAGTCCTTCTCATCCCTAAGCACCAGGGCAACATCAACCTGCGCTTCGGCCGCAGCTCTCCGCGCCTCTTCGAGAAGGCGCTTGATGACATCCCCGACGACAAACCCCGCTCCGCCTCCGCCTGTTCCAAACAGCGGGATCCCGAGCAGTGGAACCGGCCGGGCCGTATCTGCTCGGCTCGGCGCCCACCGTGCTCTGGCCCTCTCGGCCGCCACACGAACAAACTCGCGCACCGGCGGGAGGAGATCCTCCACTGAGGAAATCCCCTCATAGGGCACCGCCGTGAGGACCGGCAGCGGTTCCCCGGCGGACCAGGAATCCAGGGGCTGGGTCAGCTTGGATCCGCTCGCGAAGTCTTCGTCCAGGTTTTCCTTCACCGCAGCTTCAAGTCCGCGTACAGCATCAAGCCAATGCTTCTTGATGCTGTACGTCCGGTCGGTGGGCAGCAGCCACGCGTCACATGCGAAGTTGGTCAGACTGCCTTTGGTCACGAAAACGTGCGATTCTCCCATGGGCGATTTCTACCACGAGCTACGGCCTGCGCTGGGACCTGCCCGGTTTGCGGGGGAGTCGCCGCGGTTCCCTTTCAGTTGCCGGGTTCTGTTGCCTGAGCAACGGCCACGGCCAGGACCTCTCGGAAGGCGGGGTTCGGATGAGCGTTGGGCAGGACCCGGCGCACATGCTCCAGAGATTCCAACGGAGTCACTCCGGCGGCACGCGCACCGTAGAGTGCTGCAACGGTCGGGGTTCGGGATTCGGCCCGGACACAGTGCAGCAACACGGTTTTGCCTTCAGCGCGGAAGCGTTCGACGGCGGCGGCAGCCTCCTGCAGGACATAGCCGGCGTAGGCGTTGGATTCCGGGGAGGCGGAATCCACCAGCCAGAACGTCGCCTGGTTCTCCGGGGCGATGCCGGTAACGTCATCCGTTCCCAACCGGCACAGACTGACCACTGCATCAATACCCATCTCCGCCGTCCTGCCGAGCGCACCTACCCCGCCAAGCCAGACGCCGTCGTCGTCGGGATGCTGAACCAGGACGTCGGTTCTGGACCACGAGCTGTAATCAAAATGCAGGGTACGAGGCCACGTGTCCGCCCGTCGCCCGTTGCCGGCGGCGAGTTCGACGCCGAGGGTCATCAGGTCACGCGTCCGCAGGCCCGGCCAGCTGTGCAGGTTCCGGCGCCATTCCAACGGCACGGCGGAGAAACCATAGGCGGCTCCCACCAATGACCCGGCGATGGCGGCCACCGTATCGGTGTCGTTGCCGCCACGGACGGCTTCTTCCAGTGCGGCCCGCAGATGGGCGGGACCGTTGCATCCGGCGCGCGTGCTGGTGATGGCGCTCCACGCACCCTGCAGCGCTTGCACCACCCAGCCGTTCTGAGTGAAGTCCCGCGGTCGGGATGATTCGGCCGTCTCGATCCGCTCCAGCCACAGGCCTGCGCGGTCCTCCGCCAGCAGGGGCAGCCCCGCACGGATATCCAATCGCCCGGTGAGAACAGCCTCTCGGATGGCGACGCACCACAACCCGCAGGCTTCCTGTGCGTCGGGTTCCACATGGGTAAGCGCGCTGAGCACCCCGGCCTGTGCCATGAGTTCCGCCGGTTCCCGGTTCAGGTAGGCCAGGGCCAGAGGAGCGGTGCGCATCAGCGATCCGTTGCCGCCGCTGCGGCCTGCGCGGTCGTGGAAGGCTTCTGCGGCGCGGGCAAAGTCGTCAGCCGTGACATCGGACCGGTGGTCCGCTGCCGCGGTCCGGCGGGCGGCGTCGATGAAGTTCCGGGTCTGCGAGCCTACGTCCTTGGCTCCGGCGGCCCACGCGCTCCAGGCCCGGGCGACGGCGTCCAGCGCGGCGGGGGCGGGGCCGGCGTCGAGGAGTGCTTCCGCGATGGGGATGGCCATGGAGGTGTCATCGGTCCATTCGGCCGGATCGAACCCGAACGGTCCGCCGCCTTTCATGGTGACGTCGGCGCCGTCGGGCAGGGGAGCGCCGAATTCGTAGCCGGCGCCGAGTGCGTCTCCGGCGGCCAAGGCCACGAGGACGCCGGCGGCGCGGTCATTCTGCAGGGAGTTCAGGTTCATGAGGCCTCCATGAGGAAGTGGTTGGTGTTCCAGTAGCTCACATGGACAATCTCGGGAGCCCGGTTGGGGAGCACGACGGCGATGCCCGAGGCACGCACGGGGCCGCGGGTTCCGTTGATGTGCCGGCTGCGCATGGTGTCGTGGCGTCGGACGTCGCCGCTGCCGTAGAACTCGCCGAAGTCCATGGGACCGGCGATGGCTGCCAGGTCCCGGGCTGCCTGCCCCGGCATCGGTGCGGCGTTCCGCGCAGAAGCAGGCAGCAGCTCGGCGTCTAGGAGTACGGCTTCGATGAGCTGGCGATAGTGCCGGCGGAACAGCGTGGCGGTGCCGAAGACTTCAAGCAGCAGCGGCTGCCCGGCAACTCCGATGACCACACCGCGCTGACCCTCGAGGGGTTTCGGAATAGGCGGAACGGACTGAGGCCGGGTGTCCGCGCCAAAGCGGTCCAGATGCTCCGGGAGGGAACTGGTTGCAGAGGGTCCGCGGGCGGCATCAAAGCGCCGGACCCGTTCCCAAATCTGTGCCTGGCTGTCGCGTCCCGGCGCTGCGCCGGCATATGCCAGCTCGGCGCGGACATTCACGGGTGCCCGCCGTGCCAGGCGGCGGTGGATGCTCTGGCCCGCCTCCCAGCGTCCGGCCTCAACGCAAAAGGTCTCAACGTCCATGGACTCACCGGGGCCGACGAGCACGTCGCGGGAACAGGTGCGGTGCTGCTGGCCACCCTCCAGCAGCTCGCCTTCGAGCAGCAGGGCATTGGTCTTTCCTTTATTCAGGATGGTCAGATTGCCCACCCTGGCGCCGGACGTCAGTTCTGAAACCGCGATGTCGGCGTTTAGGCCAGTGCTGATGCCTAGCCGTCCGGCACCGGCCGTCCAGACGGGAAAGATGGTGAGCGGGCCGGCGGCGGTGCCGGCACCTACGTGGAGCTGTGGAATCTTCATGGTGAACCCCTTCCTTTAGCGCATATCTGCGCTAAGTGATTCCAGTATGCACCGGTTGCATCTTTTGCGCAAGATTGAGATAAATAGGGGTATGAGTGAGTCCAGTAAACCCTTGCCCCTCCTGGAATATCCCCGGCCGTCTGTCGCCGTGGACACCGCTGCCTTGACGGTTGACGCCGGCGAGCTCAAAGTCCTGCTCGTACGCCGGCGGGAGGAACACCGCACGGGGGAGTGGGCGCTGCCCGGCACCTTCCTGCGGGAGCGCGAAACCTTGGCGGCCGCCGTCCTGCGTTCCCTCCGGGACAAAGCCGGGATCGAGGGGCGGGTCCCGCAGCAGCTCCACGTCTTCGACGATCCGGACCGGGACGACCGGGGGTGGACGCTGTCAGTGGCGCACGTGGACGCGGTCCCTACTCAGGATTTGGAGAAGCCGGTGCAGTCCGACGACGTTCGGCTGGCCTCGGTTACGGCGGATGGGGAGTTGATAGCCGGGCTGCCCTACGGGCACGCGGAGATGGTGCTTCTGGCTGCTGACCGGCTGCGGCAGGACTACGCGCAGACTCCCGACCCGGCGGGCCTGCTGCCCGAGCCCTTCACCCTGAAGGAGCTTCGGGACTTACACGAGGCGGTCGCCGGACGGCCTTTGATGCGCGACACCTTCCGGCGGCTTATGGAACCGCAACTTGTCGGTACCGGGCAGATGTCCGACGGTACGCGCGGCCGGCCGTCGCGGTTGTGGAGGCGCGGGAAGACTTAGGGGACGTTTGTCCCCGCAACGGAGTGCATATTCTGCGTGGAGCAATAGCCTGGTTGTCGCCACAACCAGATGGGGTCGTGGGAAATCACGCGTTAGCTCGAGTGTGTCCTTTTCTGGGCTAAGACGACGACGGATGCCCTGCGCCAATTTGTGGGGACCGCTTCGAAGGCGCCGATGTGCGTTTTGGTCATCCTTCGGCGCAGCAAAGGAGGCCTCGCCGACGACCCATCTCCTAGACAGCTCGCGCTTGGCGCGAGGCACTGAGGTGATGAACGTATTGGAAGTAAACGAGTCTCCAATAAGTGCCAGGGCAGGTGAAAGTGCGCGCCTAATCCTTGCGGCGTCGGTCGTCGCTAATGGATCGGAATCTCGTTCTGTCTGTTGCAATCCCGCTGACGCAACGCCTGCAGATTTCCCGCGGTTGGTGAGCACGGAGCTCTCGTTGACGCAAGATGATATGGCCCCAAAATGGTGATTCTAAATTGGGCCTGCCGGGGTCACCTTATGTAAATGTCGGTAAATTTGCCGCTGCTCTATTAGCAGTAATCATGGCCCGTTCGTATAGGATCTCGGCGGCTAGATCATATGAATCCCAGGTCTTGTCGTCTAAATAATATCCATGACTGTTTGTCACATATCCGCGACTCATAAGAGGTCCCGCCATTCGACTTACGCAACGAACCTTATTCCCAAAACCGTTTAATCCGCGATTTCCTAGTATATCTACCCACACCACCCAGTCAAAAGGGTTTCTGAGGTCGATGATCCATGCGGTTCGGTTCTCTATTCGTTTCCAGCGCTCAGCATTCCGTGGAAGTATCGGAACATGGAGTAAGACGAGAAGGCGGACTCGTATATCTCCGCATTCGATTGCCTCCATGATCACGTTTCCGCCATGGCTATGGGCGTACACAGTTTCTAGTTCTTTTATTCCTTTGGCGCGGCACCATTCCACTAGTTGAGCCGCAGCTAAAGTGCGTTCTCGCTTGCTGTACTGTCCGGACCATCGAAAATAATCATTCTTATGATAAAGATCCTTGCTGCAGATCTTACGAATTCTCCGTGGAAGGTCAGCAGTGGGTTTGTACCATCCAGTTTCGGATAACCGTGCAAAAGTTCCGTGAAGCACGACGCTTACAGAGTCGTTCTCGTCATTGTTGGCGCCTAATATTCGCTGCTTGCTTTCATCTTTCCCTTCGAACTCCTTAGAAGGGTCTTGTTGTGTCGGATACTCATACTCGGGCCGGGGTTCAAATGAGGTCTCCGCCATGAGTCTCACGATCTCATCAGAAGATTCCAATGCCTCTTCAAGGATGGGACGCACTCTGTGCTCGCTGCGTTTATGAAGATGAAACAGTGCGGCGGCAGATGCAGTGCGCACCCGTTCATGGGAACTTGTCATGCTGATATTAAGAAGCGCGAATCCAGATCTAGATGAGCTGTATCGAAATATGTTTGAGTAGAGTCGTTCTATAATATCTATATTTGTAGCTGCCCGGAAGATCGTTGGATCATCAAGTTCTCTATCTCTATAGAAATTTTCCTCTTTCGATACCGTTCGGGTTTCGACGTATCTTTGGAAAGCTTCACTAACGTATAATTCATCAGAGGTTTCAGGGAAATTTTGCCCCTCCTGCCGAGATGACAGAGCCAATCGAGTAAGAGTTGACAGTGAAAGACTCAGGCTTGTCTTGGTGGCCTGTCGGGGCAGCGGAACACCGAGGTCGTAAGCGTCTGCGTATAAGTCTTCCGGTTCGTTCCAATCGCTTTCGTAATGGAGCAAGCCACGAGCCATGCATAGCAGTTGGGTGACCTGGCTGTTGACATGCGAAGGGGTATCCCCGCCGAATGCTTCAAGGCCTCGAATTAAGCTCCACTCCGCGTCATTGCCGTCAAAACTCAAAAGTCTGCTCCCAAAAATGTAAGAAATTCTCAGTAACCTACCACATTGATTGCTCTTTTTCGGGAGAACTGCGACCGCCCTCGCAGTCTGCAGGCCGAGGCCTCCGGCCCCCATTCGTGCTGCACCTTCGGGGAAACGATCCGCCATAATGGACTCAGGGGGATACCACTATGCAGGAGACAAGCTTGACCGTCACATCAGCTAAGCCAGAACAGCTCAACGTCGCACCGGGCTCGGTGGTGAGGATCCGAGACGAGGAATGGCTGGTCACAGCGGCAGAGCCGTCCATCGACGGCACCCTCGTGAGAGTCCAAGGCCTCACCGAGCTGGTCCGTGACACCACGGCAGCGTTCTACTCCGGCCTCGACGACATCGAGGTCGTCGACCCGGCGAAGTCCAAGATCGTCGCCGACGACACACCGAATTACCGCAAAGCACGCCTCTTCTTGGAAACTACGCTCCGGAAAACGCCGACGCCGCAATCCGCCAAAGAGCTCACCGTCTCCACCCGCATGCTCTCCCGCAACCTCAAATACCAGCAGATCGCCGTCGCCAAAGCGCTGGATACAAAGAACATCCGCCCCCGCATCCTGATCGCCGACGCCGTGGGTCTGGGTAAGACGCTGGAGATCGGCATGATCCTCAGCGAGCTGGTGAAGCGCGGCCGCGGGGACCGCATCCTAATCGTCACGCCCCGACACGTTCTGGAGCAGATGCAGCACGAGCTGTGGTGCCGGTTCGCCCTGCCGTTCGTGCGCCTCGATTCCGCCGGCATCCAGAAAGTCCGCCAAAAGCTGCCGGCCACCCGCAACCCCTTCACGTACTACAAGCGCGCCATCATCTCCATCGACACCCTCAAGAGTGCCCGCTACCGCGCCCAGCTGGGCAAACTGCAGTGGGACGCCGTCGTCATCGACGAATCCCACAACCTCACCAACACCGGCACGCTGAACAATGAGCTGGCCCGCATCCTCGCCCCTAACGCGGAGGCGCTGATTCTGGCATCCGCCACCCCGCACAATGGCCGCAACGAATCCTTCGCCGAACTGCTCCGGCTCCTGGACCCCACCGTCGTCCGGCCCGACGGCAGCTTCGACGCCAAACAGGTCGAGAACCTGATCATCCGCCGGCACCGCCACAGCCCCGAGGTCGCCCAGGAAGTGGGAGCCGATTGGGCCGAACGAGAAGAGCCGGACAACCGCCTCGTCTCAGCATCGGCACCCGAAAACGCCATCGCAGATGAGCTATCAGACGTCTGGCTCTACCCCGAAGGCCGCCCGGCACCCCACTCCGGGCAAAATGGATCCCTGTTCTCCTGGACCCTTGCCAAAGCCTTCCTTTCCAGCCCAGCCGCGCTCCTGGAAACCGTCACCGAACGCCTCAAGAAGCTCGATGCTGATTCCCCGGTCGAGGCCAAAGAAGCGGAAGCACTCACCCGCTTGCAGGACCTGGCAAAAAACGCCAACACCGGGGAATCCGCCAAATACAACGAACTGGTCAGTTACCTCAAACGCATAGGCGTCGGTAAAGGCTCCAACACCCGAGCCGTCGTTTTCGCCGAACGCGTGGCCACTCTGAAATGGCTGCAGGACAAACTCCCTAAGGCTCTCGGCCTCAAGCCGGAGAACATCGGTCTGCTGCACGGCGGCCTCAGCGATATTGACCAGCAGCGGATCGTGGATCAGTTCAAGCGAGGCAACAGCCCGCTGCGCGTCCTGGTCACCGGCGACGTCGCCTCCGAGGGCGTGAACCTGCACGCCGAATGCCATCATTTGATTCACTTCGACATCCCGTGGAGCCTCATCCGCATTGAACAGCGCAACGGGCGCATCGACCGCTTCGGGCAGCGTCACAAGCCGCAGATCACCACCCTGCTGCTCAACCCGGACAACACCCGCTTCTCCGGCGACATCAAGGTCCTGACCCGGTTGATGGAACGCGAACATGAAGCCCACACCGTGCTCAACGACGTCGCCTCGCTGATGGGGGAGTACAGCGAAAAGAAGGAAGAGGATGCCATCCGAGACGTCCTCATGGGCAAGAAGGACTTCGAGGACACGGTTCCGGATCCGGAGGCAATGTCCGACGACGACTGGGACTTCCTGGACGCCGTCCTGAACCCGGAAACGCAAAAGGACCACGTCGCAGAAACAATCCCGGACATCCCGGTGGAAAAGCCCCTCGGCCTCTACCCGACGGACCTGGATTTCCTCGACGAAGCCCTCAACGAAGCCTTCGGGGATCCGCAGAAGAAACTGGGCTGGACCATACACCCCGGCCATGGCATCGCCGAGTTAGAGCCGCCCGCCGACCTGCAGCACCGGCTCGGCTACCTCCCCCAGGACTACCTCTCCGAACGCAAGGTCACCGAGAAGCTCAAACTTGCCACCAATGTGCAGGCCGGCACCCGGGAACTGGACCGTGCCCGCGAGTCGGACACCATGAGCTGGCCCGAAGCCCACTACCTCGGGCCGCTGCACCCCGTCCTGGACTGGGCCAGCGACCGGGCTCTCGCATCCATGTCCCGCAGCGAAGTCCTTGCGGTGCGCGGCGACGTCGACGTCCCTCAGGTCCTGCTGATGGGAACCCTGATGAACCAGCGCGGGCAGGTGGTGTCCAAGGCGTTCATTGCGGTGGAGTTCCCCAACCCGCAAAGCCCGGACTTCTGCATCGCCGAGACCATTCCGGACATCGGCCGGCACCTGGCGGAGATCGGTGTCCACACCAAGGCAACCAACCCCGGACCGGTTCAGCTCAACGGCCTGCAGGACCTGCTGCCGCACGCCGTTGAACATGCGACCAACAACCTGGAATTCACCTTCAGCGAAGCCGCGAAACAGGCCAGGGCCCGTCTCGATGCCTGGACCAGCCGGGCGCACGGCTGGACGGAGGAATCTCTCGTACTGGCCCAGCGCGCAGAAGTCCGAAAGCAGCGGGAACGCGTGACAGAGGAGCAACGTGTTGCCCAGTCACTTGCTCCCGCCCAGAGGCTGGTCCGCCCGCTGCTCGTTGTGGTCCCGCGCAATACCCCTGCCGCTCCTTTGGAAGGTGCTAACCAGTAATGCCGTCTTTTGATTCGATTGTTGTCGGTGAGGACTGGATCAGTGAGCACTTCTTCACCACGGATTCCACCAAAGAGTCCTACCAGGCCGAGGTCATCAAGCTCCGCAAGTCCTGGGACGAACAGGCCAAAGGCGGAGACCCGACTACGCTGACCCGTTTCGCGGAGGTCCGCGGACGGGTGCAGGCGCTTCTATCCAGTCTGGCCGAGGACCCGTCAGGTGCCGCTGAAGCCTATGCCGTGCTGCGGCACGCTTTGGGATTCCAGGGCACGACGGCGGCCGTCACCTTCACCCGCAGCGGCACCGAAACTACGGTCACCGGCGTGTGGACCACCGGCCAGTCCGAGGTGCTGTTCCTGGAAGCGACGCCGGCTGATTCCCCTGAAGATGTCCTCTCATCGGTCCGGCCGCTGGGCAGGGTGCTGGTTGACGGCAAGGAAACCGACCTCACTGCCGCGAAGCTTGTGTCGGAGATGTACCTGGCCGATCGGGCACCCCGGTTTGTGGTCATCATGGCCGGGCGCTGGATGGTGCTCACCGAGCCCGAACGCTGGGCTGAAGGACGCTACCTCGCCGCGGACGCACTGCTCGTCGCGGACCGGAACGACACTAAGAAGTACGGCGAGACCGACCGGTTCCTGAGCATTTTCGGCAGGGATTCGCTGATGCCCGCCCCGGACGGATCCATGTGGTGGGACACCGTGCTGGAGTCCTCGGTCAAACACACCGTCGGTGTCTCGCAGGACCTGCGGGAAGGGATCCGCCGCTCCATCGAAATCATCGCAAACGACGTCCTGCAGCGCCGCGCCGCCCGCGGCTTTCCCGAGGACGACGTCGACGGTCAGGTTCTGGCCAAACAGTCCCTGCGCTTCCTCTACCGGATCCTGTTCCTGCTGTACGCGGAAGCATCCCCGGAAATGGGAGTGCTTCCCGTCGGAGCTGGCGAATACAGCGAGGGATACGGTCTGGACAGGCTCCGCGAACTGACCCTGGTGAACATGCAGTCCCGCGAAACCCAGCGAGGCACCCACATCTATGATTCGCTGGAACTGCTCTTCCGGCTTGTCGACGGCGGCCATGATCCGGCTCGCGGTATGTCTCCCGATGAGACGGAACAGGCGAGCGGAGACAATGAAGGCCTGGTCTTCCAGCCTCTGAAGGCAGACCTCTTCCAGCCCGAAGCCACCTCACTCATCAACGAGGTGGGACTCAGCAACTCGGAGCTGCAGCGGGTATTGCGCAACCTGCTGCTGAGCAAGGAATCCCGTGGCAAAGACCGCGGCTTCATTTCCTACGCGGAACTGGGCATCAACCAGCTTGGCGCCGTGTACGAAGGTCTGATGTCCTATACCGGTTTCATCGCCGGCGAGCCGCTCTATGAGGTGGCGAAGGACGGCAACCCGGAAAAGGGCTCCTGGGTTGTTCCGGTGGACCGGGCTGACTCCATCGATCCGAAGCATTTCGTTAAGGCAGAGGACGAGCTCACCGGGGAGAGGAAACCCGTACGGCATGAAAAAGGCTCGTTCGTCTTCCGGCTGGCCGGGCGGGAACGCCAGCAGTCCGCATCCTTCTACACTCCTGAGGTCCTCACGAAGTTCGTTGTGTCTCAGGCGCTGGAGGAACTGCTGGACCAGGACGGCGAGATAACCCCGGCTGATGACATCCTCAACCTCACTGTGTGCGAACCGGCCCTGGGGTCTGGAGCGTTCGCGATTGAGGCCGTGCGCCAGCTTGCCGATGAGTACTTGAAGCGCAAGCAGGCTGAACTCGACACTCAGATCCCGGCCGACGAGTATCAGCAGGAGCTGCAGCGGGTCAAGGCGCAGATCGCGCTGCACCAGGTGCATGGCGTAGACCTGAATTCGACAGCAGTGGAATTGGCCGAAGTCTCGTTGTGGCTGGACACGATGGTTCAGGGTCTGCAGGCGCCCTGGTTTGGGCTGCGCCTAAGGCCCGGCAATTCGCTGATCGGTTCACGGCGGGCGACCTATTCGCGCGCGGCAGTCTTGGACAAATCGTGGCTGAAATCAGAACCCTCCGAAGCGCCGCTCATGGGTCTCGTCGAGGCGATGGCCAACGACTCGGACGACCCTCAGGTGGTGTCACGCATCCATCACTTCCTGCTGCCTGCCGAAGGGTGGGGTGCCGCTGCAGAAGCGAAGGAAGTGAAAGACCTGGCTGGGGAAGCGCAGAAGGAGCTCAAAGCCTGGCGTTCCCGGATCAAAGCCAAGCCGACCAAAACGCAAATCGACCGGCTGGTCGGACTCGGCGGTCGAGTGGAGTCTCTGTGGAAGCTGGCCCTGCGCCGGCTCCAGATCGCCGAGTCGGAAGCCCGCCGGGACATCGAGTACTTCGGCAAAGCTGAAGCCGCGGACAACGTCGACGGAACCGAACAGGAACCGCGTGAAGCTGTGAAGCGGGAACAGATTGAGGATTCGATCAATGACCCCAACGGCTCATATCAGCGGCTGCGTCGGGTCATGGATGCTTGGAATGCTCTCTGGTTCTGGCCTCTAACAAATACAGCAACCGCAGGAGCCCAGCCTCCAACTTTGGAGGACTGGATTTCTGCTCTCGAGGGGATCCTCGGTCATACCGCTGGCGAAGCTACCTCACGAAAGTACGGGCGAGTTGCAGGCCAGACATCCGTTCTATCAATGGCGTCATGGGGCGAGCTAGATGGCATCGAATCGTTCGATCACAGCACCGCACAGGTACAGAGAATCAGCGCAGTACTTGAACAACACCCGTGGCTGAAGGTTTGCGACAGGGTGGCGGGGGCGCAGGGCTTCTTCCACTGGGAACTCGATTTCGCGTCAGTGTTTGGTCGCGGCGGTTTCGATCTTCAGGTTGGAAACCCCCCCTGGGTTCGCCCTGACTGGGACGAGAACGCCATGTATGCGGAGTTTGATCCATGGTGGCAGCTCAACGATAAACAAACACAGACTGCCAAAGAGGAAAAGAAAGAACAGGCCAAGTCTGATAGTTATCATCGAGATTTTCTAACCGATCAGGCGACCATAATCGAAGGCACTCGATCATTCCTATCATCCACGGTCGCTTACCCCATCGTGGCCGGACTCCGAGCAGATCTTTACCGTTCTTTCATGGAGCGCTGTTGGGGTTCGATGGCGCCTAGGGGGAGTGTCGGTCTTGTTCACCCGGAATCTCATTTTACTGAGAAGAAGGCTGCCCATCTTAGGGCTGAGGCATACCGTCGCCTAAGAAGACATTGGCACTTCAAGAATAAAAAGAAATTGTTTTCCGATTTGACGGATCAATTGGATTTTGGTGTGCATATTTATGCATCCACGAGGGATCCAAGATTCATAATGGGTGCATCCCTTTATCAACCGGATACGGCGGAGAGGTCCCTGTACCACGATGGGTCAGGCGAGCCACCTGCCCTTAAGTCTGCAGCAGGGGAGTGGGATTCTCGCCCACATGCAGAACGCATCATCGATGTGGATGAAGCACTGTTGAGGGTATGGGCCGACCTGGTGGACGATGCTCAAACTCCAAGTGTTCAAGCGCGTATGGTCTATCCCATCAACCGGACAAGTTCGCGAGTACTCGAAAAATTGTCGCGGGCTCCTCGCGTTCGCAGGCTTGGACTTCAGTACTCATCGGGTTGGAATGAAACAATAGATCGCAAGAAGGGATACTTTGAGGTGGGCTTGGATTTCCCCCCATCTTGGGATGAAGTTATTTTACAAGGTCCACATTTTACGCTTGCCAACCCCTTTTCGAAGCAGCCCCGCCCAGTCGTTAGGAGCAACAATGACTGGGATGAAATAGATCTTGAGGCTATTACAAGCGACTTCGTGCCGCGGACCAGCTATCAGGTTAGCGCTGACCGAAGTCGATACGCTCAGGGGTATGGATATTGGATTCATGATGATGAAAAGGTGTCGTCGCGAGATTTTGCACGCCTTGCAATAAGTGAATACGTTGGCAGCGTAACTGGTAAACGCACCCTCCAAGCCGCCGTGATTCCCTCGGGTGTGACTCACGTTCACACCGTCAATACCTACGGTTTCCCTGACCACTCGCGGCTCGAGGAGCTGTACGTCCTCGGCGGTGTGCTGAGTTCGCTCCCTCTTGATTTCCTGACCAAGATTCGTGGCCAAGGTCATTTGTCTTCTGACTCCGTGCTATCGCTTCCCATAGATATGGAACATGCAGTATGCAAAGAAGTAGCTTTCCGATTTAAGTCCCTAAACGGTTCCGGAATCCGTGATGACCTGATGCCTAGGCTTCGTCTTGAGGCTGAGCGACGGCAGGCATTGGTGGAGATTGATGTATTGAGCGCGATTATGTTTGGTCTGACCGCAGACGAGCTTTGCACCATTTACCGCACTCAGTTCCCAGTTCTCCGCGGTTACGAGCAGAACGACCTCTACGACGCCAACGGCCGCAAGGTGCCTGGCGACATGAACCGGCTCTACCGCAAGCTCGGTGAAAAGCTGACGCTCGAGGAACGCACCTGGACTCATCCCCAGAGTGGCGTCGAGTACGTGTTCGAATTCCCTTTCCGGAGCTTTGACCGGGAAGAGGATATGCGTAAGGCTTACGCACACTTCGAAAACCTGCTGGGGGACAAGAGCTAAATGTCGGAACTGCTTCCTACAAGCCAGAGCCAGGACCTGCGAAGCGGCCTGTCTGACTTCCTGGCGACCACCTTCGCCCTCACCGACACAGGGGCGCAGTCGGCGATCCAGGACTTCCTCTCCGACCCCGAAAAGGGTTTGTTCAAAGGTCCTTATGTTCGGCTTCGGCTCCCGTTCGAGAGTGCAGCACCGGGATGGCGCGACTGCATGGATTGGTACCAAGGCTTCGAGCCCTACGGTCACCAGGCACTGGCCTTCCAACGGCTCAGCAGCAAAGCGCCAAGGTCAGCAGTCAGCGGCAGGAGATACCGCCGTCCCGAACCGACGCTGATCACCACCGGCACCGGCTCAGGCAAAACCGAGGGGTTCCTTTACCCGATCTTGGATCATGTGCTCCGCGCCAAGAAGGACGGAATCCCGGGCATCAAGGCGCTCATCCTTTATCCAATGAACGCCCTGGCGAACGACCAGGCCAAGCGTCTTGCAGACATGCTGACGAAATACCCGGAACTGAGCGGGGTGACCGCCGGACTCTACACTGGGCAAAAAGACACGCCGCGGACGAAGGTCTCGCCTGACGGGCTGATAAATGACCGGGGAGTTTTCCACGAGGATCCGCCGGACATCCTGCTGACGAACTACAAAATGCTGGACATGCTCCTGCTGCGGCACGACGACGCACCGCTCTGGGCCAAGTCCGCCCTCAGCCTCCAGTACGTTGTCCTGGACGAATTCCATACCTATGACGGCGCCCAGGGAACCGACGTCGCCATGCTCCTGCGCCGGCTTGGCCTCACGCTTAAGAGCTACTGGCCCGAGGACCTCACAGACGCGCCGCACGGTCTCACCGAGCAGGACCGCGCCCGCCCGCTGGGCCGCGCCACACCCGTCGCTACATCCGCAACCCTCGGCAGCGGGGGTGACCCGCAAACTATGTTGGATTTTGCCGAAACCGTTTTCGGCGAATCCTTCCCGCCGGAAGCCGTCATCACTGAATCCCGGCTAAGCCCACAAGACTGGGCAGCCCTTGGCTCCGGGAAAGCGCAGAACAAGAGCCTGCAAGCGATCAGCCTGGGAATCGCAGAAACGAATGTTACGGTCGCCACCCTTCGAGAGGAAGGAGCGGATGTCGAGGCCGTCGTCGAACGGGTGCTTGATGCCCTCTTCGAAACGCCTCCCGACGATCTGCTGGATGCCGTCCGAACCCACCCACTCACAGGCGCCCTACTCGCGAACGCCACAGACGCCGTCGCACTCTCCACGCTGGCCGAGGCAGTATTCCCGGCCCAGGTTGCCAATCGCGCCCTTCCAAAGGGTGCAGTTGAAGAGTTCCTTTCCCACATCATCGCGCTGCTGAGCCACATCCGCGCGGGCACGGGCAGGGAAGCGCTGGCCGTGGAGACCCACTTCTGGATTCGGGAAATGTCCCGGGTAGACAGTGCAGTGGACACGGTCCCGAAATTCCGTTGGGCCGACGACGGTGTCGACCAGTCCGAGACCGTGTTCCTCCCCGCCCTCTATTGCCGGCATTGCGGACGGCACGGCTGGGGAGCCCTGCTGGCGCCCACCGGGATGGACCTGGAACTGGACGACTCCAAGGTCCGTGAATCCCGGCTGGTGAACAACCCGCGGTTCCGGACGCTCATTTCAGCCGCGGACGAGGCCGACGCCGTCGAGTTCAACAGGGACGGTGCGGAGAGAATCCAAGGCCTCTACTGGCTCCACACCGCCAACCGGAGTCTGTCCAAAACCCCGCCCGCGGATGACAGCGCCGACCTGCTGCAGGGCCGCATCATTCCCGTCCTGATGCTCGCCGGACAGGACGCAGACGACCAGTCCAAACAGGACGTCTGCCCGGCCTGCCTGGCCAAGGAAGGCATTGCCTTTATGGGCAGCGCCATCTCCACCATGCTCTCTGTGACCATCTCCAACCTCTTCGGCGCGCAGGGGCTCCACGAGGCCGAGAAGAAGGCCCTGGTTTTCACGGACAGTGTCCAGGACGCCGCGCACAAGGCCGGCTTTGTCCAGTCCCGGTCGCACACCATGACCCTCCGCACCGCCCTGCGCCGGGCACTGGGAGATGACGTCAGGACGCTGACCGAGGTTGTGGAGGCCGCCATCTCCGGCGCTTCAACTCCCGCCGATCGGTACCAGCTGATAGCGCCGGAGTACGCGGACCGCAAGGAATTCACCCCCTTCTGGCGTCCTGGTTCTCCGCCGTCGGCCCGAACCACTGCGCGCAAGTATGTCCGGCGTCGTCTGCAGTTCGACGCCATCCTCGAGCTGGGGCTCCAATCCCGCACCGGCCGGACCCTGGAGCTCACCGGGGCAGTCGCCGTCGAAACCGATGCCGGAAGCCCCACGCGAATGCTCACCGTCGCGGGCAAGGCCTGGGAGAGCGCCCAGCACCAGACCATGCTCGGCGAAGCCGCTCCCACCCCCGAACAGCTGCTGCAGTGGGTCCGGGGAACTGTTGAGCGCGTGCGCCTCCAGGGCGGCATTTATCATGACTGGCTGAAAAACTACATCGCCAAAGACGGCAAGCGCTGGCAGATCTGGGGAGGGCGCCCCAAGGGACAGGGTATGCCCGCTTTCCCGAAGGGCCGCTCCGCCCCCACCTTCCCTAGGATCGGGAAGGCTGATGCGACGGCGGAGAACTTCGACTCGGTCACGTCCACCGCGTCCTGGTACGCCCGTTGGACCTCCCGCTGTCTCGGCGTCCCGACGGCAGACAGTGCATACCTGGCCAAAGCGCTCATCCTCGCGTTGGCCGAGGACGAGGTGCTGGGAACATCCCGTACGGAGTCCGGTGCAGACATCTACTGGCTGGACGCCGACAGGATCCTGGTCTCTCCACCCGCTGCCGACGACCTGAAAAACAAACAGCACGTCCTGGCCTGCACGGTCTGCCACGCAGTAACGCCGGGAAGCCGGACGGTCTGCGAACAGCTTGAAGGCGCCCCCTGCACACTGGTGCGCTGTCCGGGGAAGTTGGAACGGACAGAAGGCCATCCTGAGAACTTCTACCGCAAGCTTTACTCCTCGCAGGAGAGCAAACGCGTGGTGGCGAAGGAACACACGTCCCTGCTGGACGACGCCACACGCATCACCTACGAGACCCAGTTCAAATCCGGGTCCAAGAACCCGCAGGCACCCAATGTCCTGGTAGCGACGCCGACTCTGGAGATGGGCATCGACATCGGAGATCTCTCCTGCGTCATGCTCGCTTCGCTGCCCACCTCCGTTGCCTCCTACGTGCAGCGGGTGGGCCGCGCCGGCCGCCTGACCGGCAACTCACTGGTTCTGGCATTCGTCCAGGGCCGCGGCGAACACCTGCCCAAGCTGAACGAACCACTCTCTGTCATCAACGGCGTCGTTAAGCCCCCGGCGACGTACTTGGACGCCGAGGAAATCCTGGCCCGCCAGTACGTTGCTCATATCGCCGACCGCTTCGCCCGTGACTCCGGCCGCCGCCACCCCCGCGAGGCCATCCATGCCCTGGGTAGCGTTGACCCAGGATCGTACCTGGGTGACCTGATCCAGGACGCCACTGCCAACGCTGGTGCTTATCTGCAGGATTTCCTAGGCCAGTTCGGTGACAGTCTGTCCGAGTCCAGCCGGAATCGTCTGGTTGCGTGGGCTACGGAGCACGACGACGGCGAGCCCAGTGATCTGGCCCGTCACCTTGTCCGTGCCTCCGGGCAGTGGAAGGCGGACATCGAGGAACTCGAGGCCCGGCGAAAAACCATCGACGCCGTGATGCCCGAGCTCCTCAAGGCGGCCGAGGACGAGGAACGTCTAGGCAGCGACTCCCTTGACGCTCGGCAGGCACTTCGTACGGCGAAGGCGACACTGCGGATGATCGGCGGAAAGCTCATGGAGCTGCGCGGCGTTTACTGGATCTCAGTGCTCGAAGCCTACGGGGTCTTCCCGAATTACACGCTGCTGGATGATTCCGTCAGCTTGGACGTGGGGCTTTCCTGGAAAGATGCCGACACTGGCGAGTTTGACGCGGACACTCTCACCTACAGCCGCGGCGCGTCCGTCGCGCTGAGCGAGTTCGCGCCCGGAGCCACGTTCTATGCACAGGGTCTGGAGATCCAGATCGACGCCGTTGACCTCGGTCCGCAGCAGAGCAACGTCATGCAGTGGCAGGTCTGCCCCAACTGCGGGTGGATCAACAAAGAGGTGGCGTCCAGCAAACCGGTGGACTCGTGCCTGCGCTGCAAGACCAGCGCCATTGCAGATATGGGTCAGGTTCTGAACGTTGTCCTGATGAAGAAGGTCTCCGCGGAAATCCGCCGGGATGAAGCCGCCATCAATGACCGACGGGATAACCGCGTCCGCGAACGCTTCACCATTGCGGCTGCAGCAGACATCGATGAGCAGCATCTGCAGAAGCGCTGGTTCATTGATGGCCTCGATTTCGGTGCCGAGTACTTGAACCGCATCGACATCCGTTGGCTGAACACCGGCCGTACCGCGTCGAACGGCGGGGTGCGGCTGATTGCCGGCGACGAGGTCAAGACTCCGATGTTCCGGCTGTGCTCCTACTGCGGCCAGCTGGACCAGGCAGCCAAGGAAAACAAGCCAACCGAACATCGGTTCTGGTGCAAATACCGGAAGCAGGAACAGGAAAGCATCCGTGATGTGGTTCTGGCCAGGGAACTCAGCACCCAAGGCGTGGTGCTGCACCTGCCTCCGGAGGTGACGTTCGGTGACGACTTCTCAATTCCCAGCCTCCAGGCCGCGGTCCTTCTTGGCCTGCAGGAAGTTCTGGGCGGCGCCCCGGATCACCTCGGCGTGCTGCGCATCAGCGACCCCGTCTACCAGGACAACCGGCCGGCTCTGCTGTTGCATGACAAGGTCCCCGGCGGCACCGGGTACCTTGCCGAGTTCGGAGACCCCGGACGGGTGTGGCAGCTCTTGAACGCAGCATGGGCAGTGGTAAGGGACTGTCCTTGCCGGAACGAGGAGCGGCTGGCCTGCCACCAATGTCTTTTGCCGCATGCGGAGCCATGGCAGGTCGATAAGGTAGCCAGGGCTACGGCCGAAAGAATCCTTCGCCGGCTGCTTCTGGTGGGGAACGACGAAGCCGACGCCGCGCCGTCGTTCGATGCTTGGGAAGTGACCGAGGAAGTACCGGCCCTGGACCAGAGCACGGAGTCCTTCCTGGAGAAGCGTTTCCGCAAGGCCTGGACGGACCGGCTCAAGGACGTGGGCGCGCACATCAAGGTGACGCCGGGCGCGTTGGCTGACACCATCACGTTCCGAATCCCCGGGCAGTCTTTCCAATGGCAGCTGATACCGCAGGCAGACGTAGCGGGAACACGTCCGGACTTCCTCCTGCGTGGCCCGGCGGATCCTAACTTCCCTGTCCTGGCGGTTTACACCGACGGACACAAGTTCCACGCGAGCCAGGAACACAACCGGATCGCTGACGACGCCGAGAAGCGGAACCGGCTGCGGCACACCACCGAGCTTTCTGCGGCCGTCGTTCCCTGGGCCATCACCTGGGACGATGTAAAGGCATTCGAAGCTGGACCTGATGCGCCGGTCAACATGCCCGGCTGGGTCAACGAGAAGTTGAACGCCCAGCTGATGATGAAGTATCCCGTGGACGCTGGCATCATGAGCCAGCTGGGGCGGGATGCCGTCTCCATGCTGTGGGAATGGGTGAACCGTCCTGACCCGGAGGCGTGGAAGAAATTCTCCGAACTGGTGCCGCTGATGCTGATGCAGCAGAAACCGCAACCTGCTGACCGGGACGCCGTATACGCGCACGCTCGAGAACTGGCGCAGGGAGTCCAAGTGCCACTAACGCCTGGTGACAGCACTGGTTGGAGCTACCAATCGGCAAGCATCGGGTTCACGGCAACCGGCTCACCTTCGAACCTTCCTGCCGTGACCGTGGGGCTCTGCCTAGATGATCGGGGAGAGTCCCTGTCCTCTCAGGGCCATGAAGAATCGTGGCGGAGCTGGCTCCAGCTGTCCAATCTTTTGGCTTTCAAAGCACACGGGATGACGATCGGATCCGTCCTGTCCACCGTGAATGCCGGAGACATGAACGCTGAAGCGGCTCAGCGTGAAGCAGCGCAAGCCGTGGGCAGCGATTGGCAGGAGCTGCTTGCCGATGCCACTCAGGCGGAAAGGGCTGTCCTGCTGCGTCTCGAAGCGTCTGGTCTGCAGCAGCTGCCGGAGCTGGGGTACGAGCTCGACGGATGGGTAGCCGATCTTGCCTGGCCAGAGGTCCAGGTCGCGTTGGCCTACGACGACGAATCACGGGCCAAATTCGCCTCCGCCGGCTGGAAAACAGCCACCGATATTGATGAAATCCAGGAACTTCTAGAGGCAGTGGGGGCTTGAAATGGCGTTGGTGACGTGGATAAAGCAGAAGGACAAGATCGATGGTTCCATGAGGGCCAAGGTTTACGCGTTCTTCGAGAAGCTGCAGAAGGATGACACCGCACCGGGCCTGCATATTGAACCCATGCACAATCCCGCGGATCCGCGGGTGCGCACCGGTCGCATTGATCTCAACTACCGGGCGGTGCTGTTCAAGGTCTCCTTGGAGTCAATGCCGCATTACTTCTACTACGGTTCCTGGCCGCATGATCAGGCCATCGAGATTGCTCGTTCCAGCGTTCTCGCCGTCAACCCCGTTAACGGTGTCCTGGAAGTCTTGAGGAAGTCTGCCCCGGCTGAGCCTGAAGCCCCCGTCGAAAAGGACGAAATCCCATCGGATCCATATCCGGAACAGCCGCAAGCCGGTAAGGACTGGATCAACCCTCTGCAAGAGTCCGGACTAGAACCGGCGGACCTGGTCTCCCGGCTTGGACTGGACGAAGACCTGGTCCGGGCGGCCTACGGCGCCGGATCCGAGGACCATCTGATCGACCTCATCGGAGAGGCTCCCGACTGGCAGGCAACCGCTTTGCTGGAGCTGGCGGCCGGCCTGTCTGTTTCCGAGGTGGAGGAAAAGCTGGCCCTGGACCAGGGCTCGGTTGATCCTGATGCCAGTGAAGAAGAAAAGATCAAAAAGGCGCTGGAACATCCCGCCACTAAGATGCAGTTCACCTTCATCGGGGAGGACTCCGAGGAACTGCGGAAAGTCATTGAAGGCGGCGATTTCGACGCCTGGCGCACCTTCCTGCACCCCGAGCAGCGAATCTACGCGGAGCGCCACTACAACGGTTCCTTCCGCCTTTCGGGTGGAGCCGGAACCGGAAAAACCGTTGTCCTGTTGCACCGTGCCCGAACACTCTCGAAAGCAGAACCCAGCGCTCGTGTTGTACTGACCACCTTCACAACCACTCTTGCTGAGTCTCTGAACAACGGGTTGCAGCGCCTCGACAATGACCTTCACCGGGCTGAAGGACCGGGTGAAGGCGGCGTTCTGGTGGCGGGCATCGATGCGCTGGTGCGGAAGGTTCTAAGGGCTGCCAGTGATGAGGAGAAGCGCAAAGCCATGAAGGGTGTCTTCGGGCTGGATCTCCCTGCGCCCGGGAGTCCAATCGGCACGGATGCCAGCAGCAAGCAGTGGGATTATGCCCTCGCATCGGTAGACCATGGGCTGGAGCCTGAGCTGGCGAACTCCACGTTCCTCCAGCAGGAATATGAGACAGTCGTACTCCCTAATTTCATCACCTCCAAGGACGACTATTTGAAGGTTCCGCGTGCCGGCAGGGGCACCGCACTGAATCGCGCTAAGCGTCTGGCGGTGTGGAAACTTATCGAGGAATACCGCTACCACAACCGGATCGAAATGCACGCCACCTATGTTGAGTTGGCACATTTGGCCGCCCTGATCCTTCGCGGGCGGGGAGACGCTCAGCGGGTTGCCGACCATGTACTGATCGACGAGGCACAGGACCTCCACGCCGGCCACTGGCTCTTCCTACGGGAACTGGTACGGAAAGGGCCCGACGACCTGTTCATCGCTGAGGATTCCCACCAACGAATCTACGGCCAGAAGGTTCCTCTGTCCCGCTTTGGGATAAGCATTGTTGGCCGATCTCGGCGCCTCACCCTCAATTACCGGACGACGCAGCAAAACCTTGCGTATGCCGTCGGCCTTCTTAAAGGGGCACCGGTGACGGACATTGAAGGTGAGCAGGAAACAGTCACCGGGTATACCTCCTCCCGCGTGGGCCCCCTGCCTCTGGAACAGGCAGCGCAGAGCTCTGTGGCAGAGCTGGACAACTTGGCAGCCACTCTGACCTCCTGGAAGAACGACGGCGTCGACCTGGGGACCGTGGGGATCCTGGTCCGCTACAACAACCAAGCTGCCAAGGTGATCAGCGGTCTTGCAGAGCGGGGCATACCGGCGAGGGATGTTGATGCTGCTACTCCTGCCGATGCTCCCATGGTGATGACCATGCACCGGTCCAAGGGTATGGAGTTCACACGGGTTGTTCTCTACGGTCTCTCGGCAGATTCCCTGCCCGTGTCCTACAAGAAGCTGGCTCCTGCTGAGCAGGAGGACGCGCTTCTCCGGGAACGCTCGTTGCTGTACGTAGCCGCTACCCGGGCACGGGACGGTCTGGTGGTGTCCTGGAACGGGAAGCCGTTGGAGCTGCTTGGCGCGCAGTAGGAACAAGACTGGCTACAAACAAATGGGGGAAACATGTCGGTAAGCGCAGCGAGCACACCTACACGTTGGTGGAACGGGGACCCGAACCAGCGGTACTGGATGGAGCTCATCAACGTGGAGTCCTGGGGAAGCGAGCTCATTGCTCCGGACACTTCACGATATGACTTGATGAAAGACGTCAAAGTGGGGGATGTCGTCCTGCACTGGGTGGGGAAGAACAACCCCAAGGGCTACAAATCAGGGATGTATGGGGCATCCGTCGTTGCGGGGGAGCTACGTCACCGTGCTGGCGACTGGATCGGTCAGCCTGCCAATACCATTCCGCTGACTGACTACCGCCCATTGAAAGAACCGTATCTCCTGACCGATTTGAGGATTGATCATGAGGACCAGATATTGGGTATCAAGGAGCAGCTGGACGAAGAATTCGGAGGCCGGGGTGGCTTCACGATGTACTTCCCCTTTCAGAGACACCCGACCAGCGGGCTGAAACCGAATCAAGGCTATCTCTTTAAGCTTCCGGCTCAACTGGTGGAGGCGATGCCGGATCTGTTGCCTGACAGCGACTGGGGAGTTTTCGACCGGCCGCTGGCCGCCCCGCCTGTTCCTGGTCAAAATGGAGTGCAGCAGAGATATGCAGGCTTCTGCGCGGACCCCGTGTTGAAGAAGGCCATCGAGATGCAGGCCGTGCGCCAGGCCATCAGTGATTATGAGGCCAAGGGATACACGGTGGAGGATGTCGGCGCCTACCGGTCATACGATCTGCATGCTGTCCGCGGAGATGAGGTCCGGCATGTTGAGGTCAAAGGGTCGCAGGGCTATGTGGAGAAGATCCTGCTGACACGAAACGAAGTCACGCACGCGAATGAGTACAGCCGCACGGACCTGGTGGTGGTTGCGGAGATCCCCTGGGAACGACTGCTGGACGGTTCGGTAGTTACTCAGGACGGGCATATGGACGTTCATCCCGACTGGCGGCCCTCGCCGGAGAACCTAAAGCCGCTGAGCTACGAGTACTTCCTGGATTAAACAGCTGTGGGGCCGGGCGGCTCCCGGCCCCACAGCGACTAGAGTTCCAGCTCGCCGACTATGACGTTTGCCAGGTCGTCAGGAGCGTAGTCAGGCAATTCCAGCACGTTCCAACCCTGATCTCCGAGCCAGGCATCGCGCTCTTCGTTGGTCTCCGTCACTACGGCTATTCTGTGTTCCGGCCAGGCAAGATCAACCATCCACTCGTTGGCCGGTCCTACGTCGGGGCCCCACTGATCCGGCGCGACTTTGAGTTCCACAAGTTCGATGATCAGATCCCGCAGCTCCTTCGCATCTTCGTAGATGTTTTCCCAGAGACTCTGACGGACTGCTTCCGGAACCGGGTCCGTGCCTTCGGTTGTTGGCTGTTCCATTGGGGATTTGGTCTGCCAATGCAGGAACCCCTCTTCCGGGGTGTACGGCGTTCCATAGAGGAGCCCGCGATCAAGGTAGGAATTGAACAGTTCACAGCTGGTCTCTGGAATCAAAACGCAGCAATGACAGGCAGCCAGGTTCCTTCCGTCCGTTCCGGCGCCGGTTGATTCGATGCAGACAGGATCTGCAGAACACCATTCCAGCCGGCGCAGGCCCTCATCCAACGCCTGTGCGAGTCTTTCCGGATGTGCTTGGGCCGCTACACCGCCGAGGCTGCCGGCGGAATCCGATGAGGCTGTGTACAGCAGGATGCCGGCCGCTCCCTCGCCGGAGTAGAGCCTTTCCCGAATTGACGACGCCGGATAGCCGGCGTCCAGTGCGAGCTGGTCGATCATCACATGGGCAAGCGTATGGAGCAGAACCCGCACAATTTCGACCTTGGGCGCATCTTGTTTCCGCTGCTTCGCTGCGACATTGATGTTGTGCTGCAACTGGTGTTTCCGGGCAACGGCGAAGTCTGTGGCAGCCCACTTGTCCAGCTGCTCCCGGTTCAACGCGATGAAGACACCTTCACCCAACGTTTCCACGGCGGGGAGCCAACTCTGTTTGTTGTCTTCCGGGAAGAGGGCTGCCAATTTGATGTCCGGGGATTCCTGATTACTCGGCATCAAACGGCTGAATCCATAGAGTGCCCGGACTTCCCGGAGCCTGGTTACTTTCCTAACCGCGTTGATCCAGTTGCGGTAGCTGGAGGGAACAGGCATGGTTTCGGCCACGAAATCCGTGTCGGGCTGGTCAGCGCGTCCAGTAATCAGAGCCTGGAATTCCTGCTCCCGCAGACGGTCGTCGTCGGTTTCTTCCTGGCTGTCTGCATCGTGGAACTGTCGCTTTATCTCGCTGCGCAGCTCATCCAGGGTGAATCGGCCGTTGAACTCGTTAACCATGCCTTGAAGAGCGAATTTGCCTGCGTCCGTCAGGGCGTCTGGATGGCTGAGAGTGTCCGCACGCATGCTGACCACTTTTGCGAGGAACTCGGAATAGGGCGGAATGGAAATCGCTGATCGTACGGCCGGAAACCATACGTTGGAAGCACCGCGTTGGACCGTACGCGGAGGTTTTCCACATTCCTTTTCACTGTAGTTCCAACCCAGCCAAAGCCTTTTCCCGGTGCACTTCATCTCTTTCAGCGCGATAGGAGAGAATGCATCTGCCATCGACCGCCGCTTCCCGCAGGAACACACCACGATCATGTCGGCCAGGGAAGAGGTGCGTCCTTCAGACACCAGGCTAAGCTGATGCCCCTCACGCTCTGCGCCGGCACCATGCACCCAATACATATAAGGAAAATCGTCCAGATGCCCGTTCTCACAGGCAACAACGAAGCGGGAAGGGGTCAGCGGCGCTTTCGAATTGCACAAACCGCAGAGAACATCTTCGTGGCTCGCCTTTAGGTCACCAATCGAGCCAAGCCTGCCGCATCTAGGGCATGACAGAACCTGGGGGAATCGAATAACCGGGACCTTGGCCCGCGGCCCTGTGGGAGGCAAAAGAAGCCGCCCAACGCCAAGGCTGCTCGCCAGCCGGGGTTCCGGGGCGGGCGTTAGGTATTTGTCGTCCCATTGGTCGATGCTCGTGACCATAAAGCTGTTGTTTTCCACCGGAAAGAGGCTGCCGACACCAAAGGTCGAAACCAGCTGACTCCTGCGGGCGTGGAACGTTTTCCTAGGCATTTGAATCCTTCCGAACCCAGATGGGCCGCAGGGTCGTCTCGGCGTCTACATCGCGCATGCTGGACGGCGTGGGCCAAGGGGTCTCGGTCGTGGTGGGTCGGTACTCAGGATCCTCAAGGGCCTTTGCGAAATCGATGAGCAGCGAATTATCCGGATCCCGCATGCCCCAGTATCGAAGCTTGGGATTAATAGCTGCGGCTTTCCGCCACGTGGCCAGGAGATTCTCCAGCTCCAAGCTCGTGGCGTCCGCATCTTCGGGCTGGATTGCGGCGACGCGATCCCGGATGAATTCGAAGACTCGTTCAACCGATGCTCCGGTCTTCGAGATGTTTCCGGCCCGGTCATCATCCCGCAGCCGTCCTTCCATCATCCTGAGCGCGGAGACCATGACGGCGTGGAGTGCACGGTCTCGGGAGCGCGCGGCAAACGGAGTGGCGCTAGTGGCCTCAACGGCACGGTAGAGGGCTTGGTGGTAAGGAATGAATCCCTCGTAATGGGACCGGTCCCGGGACTTTGCCGAATTAAAGATCGTCACAACCAGGCCGGGGTGTTTGCGGCCCACCCGGCTGGTTGCCTGAATGTACTCAGCGTTGGATTGCGGCTGTCCCATGACGGCCATCAGTCCAAGCCGATCCACGTCGAGTCCCACGGAGATCATGTTTGTTGCCAGGACGACGTCGTCAGGTGTTCGTGCATCTCCGAGTCCGGTCTCGAGCGACTTCAGAGCGCCAGGGATCAGGTTGCTAGAGACACGGCTTGTCAGCTCGGACAGTTCGACTTCACGAGCTTCGGAAACGCCCTCACGCGATGCCAACAACTTGAGGCGGGCACGGACATCGTCGTAAACCTGGAGATACGCCGAGCCCAGCACACGAAGGCTGTTGAAGTAGCCCATGAGGGTCCAGTAGGGATCCCGCGTGGCATCGTCACCTTCAAGAACGGCTGCAGAATGGAGCAGCGAGGCGTACGTGCGCACCATCAATGTTGCATGGCTGGTCCCGGCCGCCATGACTCCCACATATTCGCGGGTTCCGTACTCTGCACGAGGTGCCTGCTCGGCAAAAAACGAGTCGTTGGGATCGGTCCCGGGCTGTGGGAAGAGACGCGAGGTGCGGTTGAAGACCGCTCTAATCTGCGCGTCGGCACGGCGAATGGTTGCGGTTGATGCGATGACCTTCGGGCGGCGGACTGCCCCTTCGGCGCCGCTTGCGCGTCCAACACTGCTGGAAGCCAGATCCACTGCAGTCTCGAACAAGCCTACTGTTGATCCCAGAGGACCAGAGATCAGGTGAAGTTCATCCTGGATGATGAGGTCAGGGCCAGGCTCGCCGGCATGGACGCGGCCAAAGATGTTGGCAACGTCGCCTTTCCAAGCCATACGGGCGAACTTATCCACCGTGCCGATAACGAGCTCAGGGCGCTCCCGGTAGACGTCTGTGTCCACAATGTGCACCGGCAGCCCGGAGTGGTAATCACAATCCCGGTCTGGACAGCTGACTTTCATCCGTTCGAAAGGCTGTTTTTCAATCACATAGTTGTCTACGGTGAGGCGGCTGCCGCACCACGGGCAAGCCTCGATCTGGCAAGGGTTGCCTTCAACTACGTCTTCGCCGTTGCGCAGCTTACCCAGGTTCCTCCGGGCTTCCTTCGTGTCATTCGGTGTGGCAGCGGCGCCCACCCACAGACCAATGCCGAAAGACGCCTCTCCAAGGTTTTCTGCAGTGGTTTTGCGAACGTGCTCAAGCGAGCAGATGAGCATTGCGGCGCGTTCGAACTGCTGGATGGTCAAGAGACGCAGGGTGTACCGCATGATCACCGCTACTCCGCTGACCATTGGATCACGGAGGCGCCGTAGGAGGAGGCAGTACGCGATGAGCCCCAGGTAAGCCTCCGTCTTTCCTCCACCGGTTGGGAACCACAGAAGGTCTGCGAAATCCCGCTCCGGGTGGTCCTCATCGGTGACCGAGGGCAGATTCAGAAGAATGAAAGCAACCTGGAATGGCCGCCAGCTTTGGTTATCTCCCAGGCTGAACTCGCCCGGCCGCCCGGCCCGCACCCAATCCTGACGGGAGCGCTGAAAGTGCATCGCACGGTTAGCCAGCTGAAACGCGTTGAAGGCCTCATCACTGGTCCGGAGCAGCTCAATGCCTGCATAAATGCGGTCCCTGGACTCCTCTGCCGAATCCAGGTGCTTTTCAGCGGTTGGCTGCAGGTGGGGTGGGACTGCTGAAGTGCCTTCCCCGTTTTCTGACGATGAACGGGTCCGAGAGATCCACTCTGAGTAGTCCCTGACCAGTGCTTCGAGTTGTTCGATTACTTCTTCACGGCTTCCGGAGCTCAGGAGGCCGAGACGGAGGTCTGCGTGGGTGCCGCCCGCCATGGACCTTGAGACCTCTTGGCGAGGAATGAAGGTGGTGGACACTTTGCTGCAGCGGTCTTCGTGGACGGCATCTGGATCCCAGGTCACGGCGCATCCGTGACCGGCTCCGAATACCATCTGATTCCTGTACAGCAACTCGGATGAGGCAAGGTCTTCATCGGGGGAGACGTCAGTGCGCAGCTTGGAACGGTCAGCGAGTGCGGGTGCATCAGCTTCCACGGTGAGGCCGACCTGGAACCAGGAAGCCTGGTCGCGGTCCTCACCATCCTGCTTCGGCCGCCGGTTTCTCAAAGCGAGCGTGACGGTCACAACGTCATTCTGGGAGGGGCGAACCAGCGCATAAAGCTCGAGGCCTCCCCCCTCAATGTTGGTGATCTGTCGTCCGGTCTTCAGCAGATCGATAGTCACCGGGAGGCTGTCTATCGGAGCGCGACGCCACTCATATGAGTCTGAACGCCGGCGGGGGTCCTGGACGGCAGAGAGCGTTGGTATGTACTGCGCTGCCTGCGGTATGACCCGGATGGAGGTGGCCTTGGCTAGATCAACCGAGACGGTAAGCCCGAGACTGGTCGGGTAAGTGAGCCTGGCATTGGCGACCGGGCTGTCATCGGCAGAATCGCCTGCCTCGACGGCTGCTGATTCCGGTTCGTCGGGGGCGTCTTCAAGTGTGTCATCCGCGGCCGGCCAAAGAACTCCGGTCACGTACCGTTCAAGTGGACGTTCAGCCAGAACCTCATCCGGTGAGGTGGGGCCGTAAAGGTCTTCCACAAGACGGTCGACCATCTCACTCCGGAAGGCGTACTTGGCGTCGAGCTTAGACATGTATTTGCCTACTTCCATTCAAGTTTGATGAGACCGGTCAGACGCGGCAGCAACCACATGCCCGAGTCACCCAGGCCGGCGTAGCGGGTATCTTCGGGGCTTCCGGCCGCGCACTCGATGGATGTGACCCGGCAGCCGGAGAAAGTCTTGGGCCAGTTGCTTCCTGGACGGATGCTGAATGCACGTTTCATTGCATACCCAAACTTGTCGCTTGTACGGCCGATGATTTCTCCGCTGCCGATACGCAGCAGATAGCGTGGAACAGAATCGAAGTCGTCGGTGTACAGCTCTCCAGTAACCAGCTCTCCTATGAGATCTTCAGTCATCCGTTCCATGGGGAGCACGTCTGACTTTTCTGCGACAACGGCACCGACCGGGAAAACCGATTCGACGTCGTCGTTAAGGAACTCCAGACGTTTTACATAGGGGAGTTTTCCTTTTCCGTAGCCGACCTCACTCCAGCGGCTAGGTTTGTCCGTGGTGCGCGCCGATGCGAGGGCGTGCTTGGGTATTCGGGTCGTGATGACCATTTCCCGCGCCCGAGACAGCGCTACGTACTTTTGCTTGAGGCCTGGTTCGTCTTTCTCGGATCCTGGCCAGCCCGGGATTGGGGGAACGTACAGGACGTTGTCGAACTCCAGGCCTTTCGCCCTGTGTACTGTCGACAGTGTGAGCGGGGCCTGATCCGACACCGTGAGAGACAGGGGTACTGACCGCCCGCGCAAACGCCGTGCCAGGCGACCGACGTCAAGTGACTCGTAGGATCGAAAATCACCCTCAGCTGTTTTCAGATCCAGCCACTTGTCCTCATCCAATCCAGCGTTCTCCAGTAACTGCAGAACGGCTGTCCTTGGTTGGGGACGCGCCTGGATGTCTCGGAAAACGCGATACACCCAGGGCGCCACGCTCATATCCTGGGCACGCCGGCGTACGACGTGCGGGTACCCGGCCGCCCAGAGGAGCTGGCTGCTGATAAGCACTTCGTAATTGGTGGAACACAGCAGTGCAGTAGTTTCTCCAGCTACCGGTTCCAGGCATGCGGTCTCGTCCAGGAGCGATGAGCTGTTTCCTTCGGAGGCGCGGAACTCGTCGAGGAGGCGGTGCCCCATGCTCACGGCCTCGGCGGGATCCATACCCCTGATACGGTCGCCAATCTCAATGAGTTCTCTCGCCTGATCAGAGCGTGCCCTATAGTGTTTTTCCAGGCTTCTGAATTCGGCTCCGTAGCGCCCCTGCAGATCCGCTACAAACTCAGCCGAACTCAACTGAGACTTAGACTCTTCCAGCTGGAAATCGTAGATACCCTGAAGCGGGTCTCCCAACACGGTGAAGCCGAGGTCTTCGTCGCATACGTCTAGAAGTGCCTTCACCATTTCTGCACGGTCCCCAACCAAATCCTGCGCCTCATCGATAAGGATGTGTTTCAGGGGGAGAGCACGGTCAGGAACATTCTCACCTTTAAGAAGCTGCGTAGCCTGGCGAATGCGCGAGTCGAAGGATCCGCTGAGCACCTCGTCCGCTTCAGACTCGTCGAGGAGGATCTGCGCGGCGAAAGAGTCGAAGGTCCTGATCTGCACGCTTTCCAGATCCGCGTTCCTTGCGCGTTTGCGGACCGCTTCTACGGCTGCCCGCGAGAAGCTCAGGACAAGGATCTCGTCAGCAGGGTTGAGGCCTTCCTCCATGAGATACAAAATCCGAGAAACAAGAACTTCAGTTTTTCCCTGTCCCGCTGCTGCTTGCACGAACTGCCGCTCCTCCGCCGGGGCGGACGCAACTGCCTCTTGGCTGGAATCGAGCCTGATATCAGCGAGCACTAACGGTTCCTGCGTTCCATAGATAGTCGAATTCCGTGAAGGCCAGTTTCTCGCCGTACTGTTCGAGGTTATCCCTGACGTTCACGATCAGGACTTCTTCGCTTCCACCGTTCTTGGGTCCGCGGAGTCCTCGTCCGACCATCTGAATGTACTTGTTAGGGGAAAACGTCGGACGGCAAACGTACACGGCATCCACCTTCGGGGCGTCAAATCCCTGCGACAGAACGTCAAAATTCGTGAGCACATTGATGCGACCCTTACGGAAGTCCTCAATGAGGCGCCGGCGATGGGCTGCATCCGTCTTTGACGAGATGGCCGCCGCCGGGAGACCCTCCAATGACAGTACCGCGGCCAGGGCCTCAGCGTGTGCTACGGACGCGGCAAAGACCAAAGTGGTGCCGTCTTTTCCTCGGCTCTTGATGTGGTCGAGGATGACGTTGTTACGGGTCTGGCTCTGCGCGACCTGATTGAGATCAAGCCTGGCTTCCAGCATCGACGACTGCTCGTCGCTGTTATGAACGCTCGCCATATCTTTCAGCTGGATCTTAATACCTTCCAGCTCGACATGTTTGACGCTCGCGAGAACGCCCATGCGCTGAAGGTAGTTGTGGGCGTCATCCGAGTCGAACTGCTCAGGAACGATGAGATTCCCACCGAACCGGTTAACCAGTCGTTTGGTCTCCGCCTCGTTGGCGCCCCGGTAGGGCGTTGCAGACAAGCCGAGGAGTAGGTTGCTGTTGTCTGTGTAGGACCGTCCGAACCAACTGAGCACCCGTGTGTAGGACGGGGTTGTTGCAGCGTGGGCTTCATCAATGATGACGAGGTCGGGCCGGGACATCCAGTCGTAGGTCAGGCGCCGGTTTTCTTGGATGCTGGCGAGGGTTTGGATCGTTGCCACGACAAGATGGAGCTTGGTTTCCTCGGGAGCCGCCTTGTTGCCGCCCCAAAGGCGGCTAACAGCCATCCGCTCCCCGGCGGGACCGGCGGCCTGCCATACATACATCCACGTTTCAACGGCCTGCTCGCAGAGTTCTTCAGTCTGAGCGATCCAAACAATCAAGCGCTTGCCGTTGGACTTCTCAACGTCGCGGATTGCGGATTCGACGGCCACACGGGTCTTTCCAGCACCTGTCGGTAGCTGAAGGATTCCTCTCTTCTTACCGGACCTGCCGTCCAGCAATCGGAGAACTTTGTCGAGGACACTTGACTGGTAATCATGAAGAGGCGACAGACGCACTGGCCCGGTAACCTCTTCCCGCTCGGGTTTCCTGCGCTTAACCGCGTCCGACTGATCAAACGAAAATCCTAGAAGATCTTCGAGGAATTCCTTTTCATCACGGCTGCCTCGGAACTGTTCAGGGTCAACCACTTCGTCATCCACCAGCGACTTGGTCACCTTCAGGAGATTGCTGCCGTGGAGGGTTTGCATTATTGCGAACAGCAGATCATCGGTGAGATTCAGCCCTCGGTTCTCCGCCAACTGAATCAGCTCCGATGGAAGCAAATTCATGAGCTTCTGCCGGCCCACCAGTGCTACGAAACGACCCGCCTCCGTGTCCTTTGCGCGTACCTTCTGTTCCCTTTCAAGACGCTTGCGTTCGTCTTCCAGTTTCTTGAGACGGCCAGCAACCTCGTGGGCGGAAAGTCTCGATCCCAGACTTTCCAACAGCGCTGCGAGAACGTTGCGGGGCTGCAGGGAAGACGAGTAATAAAAGACGCCGTCTTCGATCCGAGATTTGTGGTCCGTGACTATGCGCGACTCGTCGAAGTCATTGCTGAGCACGGTTCGGAGTTCCGAACAGGGTACGGCGAGCATTCCGGCTTTAGCGCCGCTGACGACCCGGTGGATCTGGGGGAACAGCTTGCCCAGTGTAATTGGCTCTTTGTCAGCATCAGGAACATGCTCAAGCGATGCCCTTGAAGATACAGACACCCTGTCCATGCCCCACATCTCGGAGAGTGCTGCGTCAAGTTCATCATTGCCCGTGTAGAGGCAGGCTACGTTGGGGCGGGAGCGCAGAAAGGCGAAACTGGCTTCATCCGCGGCCAGAATTACGTGTGAAGCCAGATGGCGGGTTGTTCCGTCCTTGAACGGGACCAACAATTCCTTGGGAGCTTTCAGCCCCGCACGTGCCATGCATCCGTACAGCTGGTGGACCTGGGGCAGGCGCAGTTTGCTCTCGGCCGCTGGGAGAACGAACTTCCAGGGTACCTTTCGGGGATCGGTAGGGAGGTGGAGAGTTTGAGCGATCTCTCCCGGGTAGGGAAGGAACATCTCTGGGAAACCAGGGAGCTGGCCGACACAGTATTTGACGTCCACCAGCCCCAACGGAGTTCTGAGAACACCGAAGTTACGGATCCACCAGAGATCAGGGCCATCCACGGATTCCGAAGTGCGGACGATGTTGCCGTACTGGACGGAAACCGGATACTGCTCGTTCGACAGAAGCCGCTCGGTGACCTTCGCTCGGGTAGCAAAGGACGCGTCGGCAAGCAGTTCCAGACCTTCGGTGCATAGGGCTGGAGGGAACTTTAGGCTGGCGGGAGAAACCGGTTCAGGGCCGGACGCGGATGCCTGGGAGATCTGACGGCTGAGCTGCGATTTCCAGGTTTCGTAAAGTACCCCCGCATGTTGCATGGACGGTGCACTGATATTTGTGCGGGCACCGAGATTCTGCAGAAGGCGGAGATCCGGGCGGTGGAACAGCTCGTCGACCAGCAGATGCTCATCACCGGGCGAACCCGCCGGGATAAGTACCCCTGGGAGCCAGACGAGGCGGAGCGGCTTCCACGTGCCATTCTTGCACTTGACCAAGAGACGCTCGGTGTCTGTGTTTTCACGGAGTATCTGCAGCGTTTCTGGCACCTGGAGGGATCGGGACATCCGCCAGAGAGACTCAGCAGTTTCTGCGGAGTCGTAGTTCTCGGATATTTCCCGGGCGATACGGACAATTCTTCCCTGTGCATTCAAGGCCTGGAATCCGAGGATCCGAAGATAGTCAGCTACGTGACCATGCTCGTAGAGAGCATTGGCAACGAACTTCGACTCTGTCTCATGTGGGGACAGGGGCAGGAAGAGATCCCGTGTAATCAGCGGACGCATTTCTCCGTCCGCTGCCAGAACTACTCTGCTCCGGCGCATGGCTTCCTGCAGATCCGGGTAGCGCTTATGGATTTCGACGGCAATTTCCAGGGCGCTCTCAATGCTGTCCAAGCTCCCGTCAGCGACTACCTCTTCAAGCCACACGGTGACAGATGTCCGCTTTGTGCGATTGAGCTCAAGGATGCGATTGACCTGGGCGGAGCGAGTCCGGCTATTCAGCGCTGACTCGTGTACCCACGGCCGGTCACGGCCGACGGTGGCATTCCACTTTTCTTCCAGCCTGGTTGCTTCTTCCAGGGCAGGCGGGACATGAATCGTGGCGGCGGATTGGAGCCGCCCCATCCGGTCAGGGAGCGAAGGCACCGCAGCGACTGCCTGCATAACGGGCAGATTGATCACTTCGTCCGCCCAGGAACGGGCTTCCCTTCCACGCGCAGGGAGCAAATCCAGGAAACTGGCTGGATCATCAGCGGGCGAGAGCTCCGGAAGTGCTCCCGCGACCATGCGTGGCAGGGTCCTTGTAAGAATCTCTCGGTTGTATTCGCTGCGAAGCATGTTGTGCCGGTCTTCGTTCATCTTGAACGGAGCGTTGACGATTCCGCGCAGAGTGGTCTGCGAGGTTGTTGGAAAATAATTCCAGAAGCTGCCCAGGTTCTGACGGGCTTTGCCAGCCATGGGCACTGCCCAGACAACTTTGGCATCGTCTCTGGCCACGATGCTGCCAGCGTCGGCCTTCGCTGTTTCACTGAACACATGTTTCGACGTGAAAACGCGCCATTCGCTGGAGTCGTTGCCGTCGCTCAGAATGACATGGGACCCGGTCCGCTTGGCGGTCCAATGAATATTCGAACCTTCGCGCCGGTCGTCCAGCTCAAGTCTTCCGATCTGGTCAGAGAACAGGAGGAACTCGGGCGGGAACTTTTTGAGTTCGTCGGACAGCCATGTGATGTTGGGTTTCAGCGGAAGCTTGACAACAGTGGATGCCCAGGCCATGAGATCCGCCAGTACGGCGTCGTCCGCCGCGGCTTCCGCGGGATCGACTGGGGCTGCAAGGCGAAGAACGGGATAATCGCTGAGCCCCGGCGCAATCTCAGCGAGGACAGATTCGCTTTGTGCCTTGTCCCAGCGGACGGACGCAGTGCGGCTGAAAATGTGGGGGGTATCCGTAATCTGCAGGACGGACTTGAACCCGAGGCCGAATCTGCCAATCTGATCGTCTCGCTTCGACGACGAGTGCGAAAGCAGCAGAGCGCGAAACCCTTCACGCTGAAATGGCATGCCCTCATTGGCACAGTAGAGCGCATCTTCAGTGAGCACAACCCGTATGCGGCCTTCGAGTCCGTCCATGGCATCCGCAGCATTTTGGATGAGTTCGTTGAGCTGTTTGCGCCCGTATCCGCCTTGGACCGTTGCCTGCTCGATATTGCTCTGTTCCTGCACGAGCTCAGGGCGAATGCGATACGCCTCGACAGCTCTGCGGGAGTCGTCCGCTACAAATTGTGCGAGTTCGCTGTCGAGGCCTTGCCAATCATTAAACATCGTTGTTTATTCCCCCTGGAGTCGCCCATATGGGTGACCATGTCTTTGCATATATTCTCAAACTTGTTCTATCAGGCCGCACCGACACAACAGGTCCGGGCTCGCCGGGTGCGGTCGTACTGCAACCTACAGAGCTATAGGTGTGGGAGAAGCTGCCTCGCAATTGCCTTTCCTAGCTCCATCGGGACAGCGTTCCCTATTTGCTTTGCGATCGCGGTCTTCGACCCAATCCACAGGTGCTCATCAGGGAACCCCTGGAGTCTGGCTGCCTCGAGATGCGTGATGGCCCGGTTAGCCACAGGATGGATGTACCGTCCCTTTTCGGGCTTGAAAAACTCGGTGCGAATAGTGACGGAAGGGCGGTCCCAGCGGAGGCGCCCCATAACGTCGCCGGAACCGCTCTTGTGGTTTACCCAGCACGGCGCCAAAAGCTTGGTTGGCAGGTCCATACGGTTGCCGCCTTCGGGGATCGCTTCAAACCTGTCCAGAGACAGTTGGGCGTACTTTCTGCCCAGGTGCAGCTCCGTTGTCTTGAAGGGACCCGCCATTAGACGGTCACCCACAGCTATCTTTCGTTCAGGTAATTCCGTAGATTCGGCTTCAGCCGGGATGCCGACGAGCGCCGTCCGCACACTGACGTGGCGACCCACGTGAGTGGGTGGCGGGAAGCCGGGGAAGTCCAGATCACGATGGTGCCCAATCAAAATGGCGCGCTTTCGCGCTTGGGGAGCCCCGTAATCTGCTGCGTTGAGTACATGCCACTGAAAGCTGTACTCCTCGAGGAAGCCGCCCTTCCTAGTGGCATTAGCGAAGTCCACCAGTTGCTGCGACTTGCCAAATGCCCCGACGTTCTCAACGACGAAATACTTCGGCTTTGCTCGCAGAAGAGCTTGGGCGTAGTGCTCCCACAGGCTGTTGCGTTCATCCAGAGCATCCCGCTTACCCAGGAGCGAGAATCCCTGACACGGCGGTCCGCCGATCACGACGTCGACGTTCGGCACTTCTTCTTCCAGGAGCCACTCCTGGATCGGGCCAGCGTAAACCTTATTCCCAAACGTCGCTGAGTAGGAGGCAGCTGCAGCGGCGTCGAACTCGACTGCGCGCTCCGTAATGAAGCGCGGTGACGCAGCATAAAATCCTTGGGTCAATCCACCAGCACCTGCAAACAGGTCCAAAACACGAATCGAGTCTGCTTGCTTCTCTCGCTCGAACGGCGCTCTGGTGTCTGCTTCAGTCTTCAACATGGTGATGAAAGGTTATCGCTTTTCCGTCCGCGACCCTCGCCGGCATGCCGAGGCGTTCCTCACCCGGGACGCTGCGGCCTGCCACGGCGTATATTAACGCAGACGGAAGCCTGAACTATGACGGGCGTGCATACTTCACACCCTCCGCCGCAGGTGCGGCTGTGAGGCAAGGACGGGCAACCAACGGATGGACCATGTGGGCCGTGAAACGCCAGGACCGTACGCGTCTTCTTTCAGAGTTGCGATCGGAATACGACACGTCCGAGACGGGAACAGGTCCTGCAACGGACGTCTCCGCAGCAGGCACTGGCGACCGTATGGGCGTTCAAACTGTTGATAACGACACAACCGACCCCGGCGATATGGAAGCGGCGTCTCCCGTTAGTGCTGAAGACACAGGCGAGAGCCCTGGGCTCGTTACCTCTTTTGGAATGTTCTGGCGGCGTGACCAAGTGAATTGGAACCATAGCGGCCGGCTGCGCCTGCTCGGATACCAGGCCGGAGATACAAGAAAGACTGATTTCACCGAACAGGTAGGCGTGTATCTCTTGCATGATGGGGCAAGAACAATTTATGTGGGTCGGGTATCCAAACCACGTATGGGGCCGCGGCTTGCAGAACACACCAAAGACCGGCTCTCGGACCGGTGGGACAGGTTCTCATGGTTTGGCCTTCGACCGGTTTTGACTAAGGGAAACCTCGGCGAAGCCGCAGAGGCCTTTGGAGCAGATCTTGTGGTCGCGACTATGGAAGCCATTCTGATTGAAGGGCTGGAACCGCCTCAGAACCGCCGCCAAGGGGACGAGATGATGGGGCAGGAGTATCAGCAAGCCATTGATGAACAACTGCAGGGGCGGACAGCGATGGAAACGATGGTCCGCATGTTCCAAGAAAGGACCATCCAGTAGTACCCGCTGCTTTAGGTTTCCGGTTGTAGATGGCGACGGAATCACCGCTAGTCTTCTCGGGTGGCCGAATATACAGACGTAAACACGTTCATGAAATGGGCAGTTGAGCTCTCTTCCGAGATTGAGTGGAAGGAAGAGGAACGCCCGTACAAGATTGATATGAGCGAGCGATTGGCCGTCACCCAGCAAAAGCTGGTCTTCAACGAAGAAAACTGGCTCGAGTTGCTCCTCGAAGATCTGTCGCACGGCAATCTTCTGAACTGGCGGTTCCTGGACAATCTCGGAAAAACTGGGAGGGACCACAAGGCCGAGCTGCGGGCGGCCATCGATGACCTGTGGACCACAAACACCTCATCAGCGGGCCTCACCTCTTTCGTTAACAGGATCCGTGGGTTCGCACCCGACCTTGCCCCCGGAAATCTGCTGGCATTGGGCTCGGTCCTGCTCATGTCTACCGACCCAGGACTCTTCCCGCCCTATCGGGCTGAACCCGTTACCAGTTTCCTGAAATTAATGGGGGCGGCGGATGTTCCTTCGAACCGCGCACCGGCCACGGAACGTTATGAAGCCTTCCTGGCTGGTCTCGATGTACTGCTGAAGGAAGCTCCAGGCGCAGGGATGGAACTGGTCGACCGGCTGGATGCCCAAGGACTCGTCTGGCTCGTCACCAACTACTCACCTCCGGCAGAGTGGGAACCAAGCCGGAAGCGCCAGTTCCTGGCCTGGCGCAACCACCAGGACACAGCACCGGAGCCGGGCAAGGATCTGCGGTCAGGTCCCTATCCAGTGCTGGAACAGGCTGCCGCATCAATCCTGATCCCCGGAGTGGCCGGTGGACCCTCGCCCTATGATCCCGAGGTCGTCTCCTGGAGCGAGGTGAACGCCCGGGAGCTGTACCGAAGGGTCTACGAGGATCCCGACGCCGGTGCCGGCACCTTCATGGAAAAGCTCGAAAAGCAGTTGACGGGCGCTGACCGTGGCGTAGTGATCCTGGCCGCGGAACTCATCACGCTGCAATGCCTGCCACTCTCCAACCTGCTCCCGGAAACCAAGATACGCCGGGTCTCCCGCGTGCTGTCCTGGTTGGATGACGCTCCGACCATCCCGGAAACAATAGAAGCGGGACTCCTCACGCGCGGCGCCTTTAACGGCGGCACCGGATTCAACGTGCAGCTGTGGCGGCACCTCTGCTGGCTCTGCGATCTGGTCATCAGCCTCCGCAGCAGCGAAGACACCGCAGCGTTGGCCGCAGCTACCCCGCAGGGGTTCCACGACGTCGCCGAAGCGGTCCACGGCAATCTCCCCTCCATTCGGTATTCCATGGAATACCTGAGCTGGCCCGGCTTCTTTGAGCCAATCGTCAACTGGGGCCACCGGAAGAAAATTCGCAACGCCTTCGCCCATGAAATCGAGGGTGCGTCCGGTGACGACGAATTCTCCGTGGCCACGGACCTGCATCTCATTCACAAGGCGCAGGAGAAACGGACCGGTCATCGGGTCGAATGGTATGACGAGCCGTGGGTCAGCCAGTGGCGTCCCAAGGCCGAACGAGCTCCCCTGGCCTGGCTGGTTCGCCAGTCACAGGCGGGCGCGAGCCTGGCCGAACGCTGGACGGATGAAGGCATTGTTTCACTCGAGGCCCAGTATTTGGGAGCCCCAGAGCCGGAGGCTTCCTTTCCCGACCTGCAGGCGGCAGTCGATGCCGGGTACAGCCATTTGGACTATTCGGAACGACGACTGCGGGCTCGTTCCTACCACTTGTTCCTAACCCAGATGAAGACAGATGACCTGGTCATCACGGTTCTGGGCGAGCATCTGCGGCTGGGCGTGATCACAGTACCTGCTGAATATATGCAGACCGATGCCGTCGCCCAATTGGTGTGCGAGGTCGCGTGGCAGGAACAGCCAATCCCGGCCGAAGATCTCCCGGCACCCTTCCCCCGGCTGCTCGAGGAGCAGGGGACAGTTATTGATATGACGGAGGGGTTGCCGCTGATGCGTACCTGGCTGGAAGAAGAAGAGGCGGCCGACGACGTCGAACCCTCAGTGATTGCGCTTCCCGCCGGCGGCGTCCCCGAACTCCGGAAAGCCAGTGATGAACTGGCAGACAAGCTGTTCATGGGCAAAGACGACCTGCAGGAAGTCATTGACCTGTTGCAGACCCGGAACCAGATCGTCTTTTACGGTCCGCCCGGAACGGGTAAAACCTTCCTGGCCCGGAAACTTGCGCGTTACTTGGTGGGGGAGGAGCACACCAACCACGTGACGACGGTGCAGTTCCATCCGTCCTACGCATACGAGGACTTTTTCGAGGGATACCGCCCAGTAAAGGGAACCGACGGTCAAGTGGCGTTCGATCTGGTTTCGGGACCGCTGCGGCGGATTGCCGGCGCGGCAGCCGCGGAGCGTGACAAGCCGTTCTTTCTGATCATTGATGAGATGAACCGCGGCAACCTGGCCAAGGTTTTCGGTGAGCTGTATTTCCTGCTCGAATATCGAGACCAGAGCATCGATTTGCAGTACAACTCCGAAGAGAAGTTTGTCCTTCCGCCCAACTTGTTCATCATCGGCACCATGAACACTGCCGACCGTTCCATCGCCATGGTGGACGCCGCCATCCGCCGTCGTTTTGCGTTCGTGGAACTGCACCCGCAGGAGGGCATGACCAGCGGGCTCCTGGATCGCTTCCTGACGTCGCAGAGCATGGACCGGCGGCCTGCGCTGCTCCTTGACGCGCTCAACCAGGAAATCGCTACGGAAGATCGGGACCTCATGATTGGCCCCTCCTACTTTATGAAGCCCGATTCCCTTTCACCGGCGGGTTTGAATCAGATCTGGAAATACGAGCTGCTGCCCCTGCTCGAAGAGCACTACTACGGCAGGATGAGCAGGCAGGAAATCCACGCACGGTTTGGCCTTGAAGTGATCGCACGCAAGGTTGACGGGAATCCAGCGGCCGAGCTGTGAGGCATATCCAGATAGAGGAGCTGGAGGACGAGCTTCCCCTCGTGGCCCTGTCAGAGGCTGAGGCATTCGGCTTGGCCAGGACGGGGCTGGTGCACGTCCAATTTGTGGGGAACGGCCGGTGGAGATTGTCCCCTCGCGGTTTCGTGGGAGCAGCCGAGGTGGGTGACGTGCTGCTGGACGTACGGCCCAAGGACAAGGTGGGAGTCAGCCAGCTGCTCTTCCTGCTGGGATATGCCCGTAACGCAGGCTTCCGGCCCGACGACGTTGCGGGAACGCAGACCTCCGATCTGTGGTCAGCGCTCGCTGAGTCCCTTGTCCGTCAAGGCGAACGTGCCTTGGGCCGCGGAGTCCTTCACGGATACGTTTCCGTTGACGACGCGCTTCGGACCGTCCGCGGACGCATCCGGATAGCCGACCAGATCTCCCGCCGGCCGGGCATCTTGCTGCCTCTGGAAGTCACCTATGATGACCACACGGCGGATATTGCAGAGAACCGCACCCTGCGTGCTGCTCTTCGGCAGCTCCTCGGCCTGAACCGGGTGAGTGGCCCGGTGCGGCAGCGGCTCGCGCATCTGGAGCGCAAGCTCGACGGCGTTGGTGACCTGCGCGCCGGCACGCCGCTGCCTCTGTGGCAGGAGACACGCGCCAACGCACGGTATGTTCCGGCACTGCGTTTGGCCGAGATTATTCTTCGGCACTCGGTGGCGGAAACCGCTGTCGGCGGCATCCGGGTGGCGTCCTTTGTCGTCAACATGGCCAAAGTCTTTGAAGATTTCGTCGAGGTAGCTCTAAGCGAAGCTGTGGCGAAACTGGGGCTGCCGGGGGGACGGATGGATCGGCAGTACCGAACGATGCTTGACCACGAGGCTGAGGCTGCCGACCAACAACGGATCCACATGAATGTTGACGTTGTCTACAGGGCCTCCGGTACGCCGCCGGTGGTCTTCGACGCCAAGTACAAGGCCTCTTCGGGCAACGGCAAACACCCCAACGCGGACCACTACCAAATGCTGGCCTATTGCACGGCGCTGGGGGCCCCGCGGGCATGGTTGGTTTATGCCGGCGCAGGGGAGCACCGCTCGCGCAGGATTGTGAATACAAAAGTTGCCGTGGAAGAGTTCCCGCTGGATCTTTCGCAGCATCCCCACCAGGTGCTGGAACGGGTCAGCCGGTTGGCGGAACTGTCCGTGCTGCCGCGCGCCGCGGGCGTCGGGCGATAGACGCTGTCGTGTGGAAACGAGTTGCGGGATGAAATCCGTTGGTCGGCTGGAGTCAGTCTCGATGTCGGAGTCATCCCCCGAGACCGTGCTCCACCTGGTTGGAATGAAACGGCCGTCTGCCCATCCGACGGTAACGGAACGTCCAGGAAATACCGACTGCAGAACGGGATCAGGAGCGAGCAAACTGAATGCCCGATGTGTTCCACAAGTTTCGGAACGCTGAAAGCCTGCATCCTATTCTGGACACTGAATCGACCCCATGACACCAAGGACCGAGTACAGACTTGCATACGTCATATTGTCAAGTGCGCCCTGATCACAATTGGTCTTAAACTTGTCTGTCGTGTCTCCGTAATGCATGTACATGGCCACATGCTCGTAATTCAGTAGTGCCGCCGAGATTTGTTCCACTTCAGCTTCGGGCACGTCCCGCAAAGTTAGTTTGTGTGTAGTCTGAACCTGAGCCGTGGTCTCAGCCTCCGTAATCTTGTTGAGCAACGGGAAATCGCCGAAGCGAATTCCCACTAAATTCCCGTCCCAAGTGTCCACAAAACATGAATCTTCAGTGGTGGCGCGATTCAGTGCGTAATTGCACACAGGGCTGCCGTTGGGGTAGCGCAGCACTATGCTGACTCCACCTTCATCGTGGAAGCTGAAGGTGCGGTTGCCTTCGGTCGTATTGGTGAACTGCATGGCTGAGTCAAAGACCAGCGATAGGTCACGGGATCCAAGAGCGTCCGCCTCCACAGAAACAACTTCTGTCTGACGCGGATCTAGAAGGGCCCATTCAAAATCCATGGTATAGCCCTCGTGACCGAGTTCCGAGGTAACGACTTCAAGCTGCGTGGACCCTACAGCTACGGAATCGTCCTCTGTAGGAGTCGGCGTGGGGGAAGGTGTTGCTGATGTCATAGTCTCACTGCAGGTGTCAATTATCTCTTGTCCAGCCGAGGCGAAGTCCTCCAGAACCAGCTGGTAGTCCGCGTTGTTCTCAATGGCTGCGATCAACCCCTCAAATTCATCCTGCATAACAGCAATTGGCTCTCGGAGTTCTTCGCCAGCACTGCGTAACGATCCATCGAACTCTGCCGAGAACCCTTTCGCCTTCTCCAAATTCTCTGCGCTTAGTTCTGTTACACCGCCAAGGAAGTTTCCAGATCGGGTGATCAAACCCCCGTCATCACCAATAAGGGTCACGCAACTGACGCTTTTGTCCACCGGTGCGATCTGCTCACCCGACGACGACGACGGGGCTGGCTTCGCTTCCGAAGACTCGGAAGGTCCGCAGGCAGTTAGCGCTAGGATAAACGGAATTAGCAGAGCTAGTGGTCGTGTCATTAGTCCTCGAAGTGTTGATGGCACAATTTTGTGCACTCGCGTAATACTACTGCTTATCCCGCTAACGCTTTCGGAAAGCGAAGGGAGTGCTTGGTTACTCATCAGTGTGCGAAGGCACTTGAATGGGACATCGCACCGGGTCTACTGACGCAATCGATTTGATGGGGTTTAGAGTCAGGGGTTTGTCGTAGGTCCTGTCGTTGATCGACGGGTCGAATTTCTCGACGCCCAATTGAGGGAACGAGTTTTCCTGAAGCATAGGTGTTTCTGGTTCGGCGTCCTGGTCCACCTATGGAGCGGCGCTCTTTCACGGCCGATCCGGAGACCACATGCCTTCTGCCCAGTATGTTTATTGGGTTACTTACATAGAAGAATCCCTTGGGCTGAATTGCAGGCACTTCCGCTGAAGACCCACAACTTCATTTACTCGCCGCACAATTCAGGCTGCGTCGTTTCCACCGTGCAACACGGCCAATTACTTGGCTAGGCAGCGCGGGCGGTTCCATGAGTGCCGCTGGACCTGCCAGGTACCACGACATCGAAAGGCTCGCAGTGGTGAGCTCTGGGCGCCAGCGATTCGGAGACCACGGCTCCTTCTGGAAGGATGCTCATAAGGCTGCTTACAAAGGAGAATCCCGTGCACGACGAAATGCAGGAACATCCCTCTGAAGGGAACGTCCCCTCCACGCCTCGAACCACCCCGCAGATGAACATCCCGGCGGCCGACATCGTAAGCGGCGGAGCATCAGCAGCCCGGCCGAGGGCCGTGGACCCCGTCGAGGTCGCTATCCTCGCCGAATCTGAGGATCCCGGCACCGACAACCTGCGGCTGCAGGAACTGGCCACAGACCACCCGATCGCACGCCCCGCCGTCGCCGCCAATCCGGCCGCCGGCCCCGAACTGCTCACCTGGCTCCGCGCCCTGGATGACCCGGCCGTCAACGAAGCACTCCGGCGGCGTGCCCAGGCCGGACCGCAGGCAGAATAAACCGCGAGCTGACTGAACTGGAACACTAGTTCCGGGAAGATCTTCGTTTCAAGAACCAAGGAGAACCGCATGCTTTCCTCAACCTCCACCGGCAAGGCCGCGTCCTACGGTGTGCACTCGGAGGTGGGCAAGCTGCGCAAGGTCCTGGTCTGCGCGCCGGGTTTGGCCCACGAACGGCTCACCCCCACCAACCGTGAAGATCTGCTCTTCGACGACGTGATGTGGGTGGAGAACGCCCAGCGCGACCACGCCGACTTCGTCGCCGAGATGACCAGCCGCGGCGTCGACGTCGTCGAACTCCACGACCTGCTCGGGCAGACCATGGACATCCCGGAGGCTCGGACCTGGCTGCTGGACCGCAAGATCATCGCCAACCGCGTCGGCCTGGGACTGGTGGCCGGCACCCGCGCCTACCTCGATTCACTGACCGGAGCGGAACTGGCTCGGATCCTCATCGGCGGGCTCACGACGTCGGACCTTCCCGATGACTACCTCTCCGGCTACGTCGGTCTGGTCCGGGAATCCACCGGCCGTCCGGAGTACCTGCTGCCGCCGCTGCCGAACACCCTCTACACCCGGGACACCACCTGCTGGATCGGCGGCGGTCTGACCCTGAACCCGCTGTACTGGCCGGCACGGCACGACGAGACCCTGCTCATGCAGGCCATCTACCGCTTCCATCCGGACTACACCGGCTCGAAGATCTGGTGGGGGGACGCGGAAAAGGATTGGAGCCAGGCCTATCTGGAGGGCGGCGACGTCATGCCCGTGGGCAACGGCACCGTGTTGCTCGGCATGGGGGAGCGGACCTCCCGGCAGGCCATCACCCAGCTCGCACAGGCCCTGTTCAAGGACGAAGCCGCGGAACGGATTGTCGTCGCCGGCATGCCCAAGCTGCGCGCCGCCATGCACCTGGACACCGTGTTCACCTTCGCGGACCGGGACCTGGCCACCATCCACCCGGCCATCGTGGACGGCATCCACCCCTTCACCATTCATCCCTCCGACAAACCTCTGGGCTTGGAAGTGCGCGACGAGCGCGACCGCCGCTTCGTCGACGTCGTCGCCGAGGCCATGGGCTACAAGCAGCTGCGCCTGGTGGAGACCGCCGGGGACTACCACGCCACCGAACGCCAGCAGTGGGACAGCGCGAACAACGCCGTCGCCCTGGAACCAGGCGTGGTGTTCACCTACGACCGCAACACCCAGACCAACGCCGCGCTGCGCAACGCCGGCGTTGAAGTGATCCCCATTGTGGGGGCAGAGCTGGGCCGCGGCCGCGGCGGCGGGCACTGCATGACCTGCCCGATCATCCGCGACGGGATCGACTAACCGACGACGGCGTGCCGGATGCGGCGGCTGGCGTTTGGCCGCATCCACGCTCGCCATCGGAATTCTGGCCACGGTTTCGACGTGGACTCCAGCGAACGCACCGCCCTTGACGGGTCCATGCCTTTCCATTGCACGGACCCTTCGGCAACGGCCTCCGGGTGGGGCCGCCGATTCGGACCCATCGTCTCCTTCTGAGAGAATAATGGTAAGGCTGCTGACGAAAGAGGATCCCCTGCAGGAAGCGGTGTGCCCCTCCACTGTTGTCTAACCGGCGAGACCTCAGCCGCCGCCACACCCGATTGGAAGAGAACCATGTCTAATCCGCCTGTCTCGGGAGAGAAGGCTCCAGCGGCCAAACTCTCTCTACTGACCCTCACCACTGTGGTGATCGGGTCCATGGTCGGGGCCGGGGTGTTTTCCCTGCCCCAGCGCTTCGCCGAGGAAACCGGGGTGTGGGGTGCGCTCGTCGCCTGGCTGATTGCCGGTTCCGGCATGTTGATGCTGGCCTTCGTCTTCCAGAGGCTGTCCATGCGCAAGCCGGCGCTTGACGCGGGGATCTTCTCCTACGCCAAGGCCGGCTTCGGAAATTACGTGGGGTTCTTCTCCGCAGCAGGATACTGGGCCAGTGCCTGCGTTGGAAACGTCACCTACTGGGTGCTCACCATGTCCACGCTGGGAGCCCTGTTTCCGCAGCTGGGCGCAGGGGACACCCTCCTCGCCGTCGTGCTCTCCTCGGCCGGGCTGTGGGGATTCTTCTTCCTGATCAAGCGCGGCATCAGGGAAGCCACGGCCATTAACCGGATAGTCACGATCGCCAAGGTTGTGCCCATCCTGGTCTTCGTGCTGTTTGCTGTCTTCCTGTTCGACCCCGCCGTCTTCGCGGGAAACCTTACCGGCGCGGAGTACACGGGGCCGCTGTTCGAGCAGGTCAGCAACACGATGCTGGTGACGGTCTTCGTTTTCCTCGGGGTTGAAGGTGCCAGCGTGTATTCGCGCCATGCCCGACGGCGGGAGGACGTTGGCCGGGCCACCATCCTCGGCTTTCTGAGCGTTTTTGCCATCTTTGCCTCGGTCACGATCGTTTCCTACGGGGTCCTGCCGATGGAACAGCTCGCCGCGCTGCGCCAACCATCAATGGCGGGCGTCCTGGAAGCGGGAGTGGGGACCTGGGGGCTGGTGTTCGTCAGCGCAGGCCTGATCATTTCGGTGATGGGGGCCTACCTGGCCTGGAGCCTGATGGCAGCGGAGGTCCTGTACGTGGCCGCCACGGAGAAGGACATGCCGCGGTTCCTGTCCCGGGTCAGTGATGACGATGTCCCGGTCAACGCCCTGCTGCTGAGCACCCTGCTCAGCCAGCTGGTCATGGTCATCACCTACTTCTCCGAGGACGCCTTCGACTTCGCACTGGACATGACCGCGGTCCTGACGTTGTTTTCCCTCCTTTTCGCGGCCCTCTACGCCCTCAAGCTCGGCTGGAGCGGGGAAACGTATGAAGGAGCCCCGAGCCGCATCCGGCGGGGTGACCTGACCATTGCCGTCATCGCCACCATTTACTCGGTGTTCCTGGTCTACGCCGCCGGGCTGCCTCTGGTGCTGCTGTCGATGATCTTCTACGCCCCCGGCACCGTCCTGTTTGTGATCGCGCGCCGGGAACAAGGGCAGTGCGTTTTCCGGGGTGGGGAGCTGTTCCTCTTCCTCATGACAGTGGCTGGAGCCGTTGCGGCTGTGCTTGCCCTGACCCGGGGCTGGATAGAGCTCTGAGCTAAAGGCATCCCGCGCCCTGCGGCGTGCACTCGGACGTGGGCCGGCTGTGTAAGGTCCTGGTCTGCGCCCCGTGCCTGGCCAGCGAACGGCTCACGCCCCGCGCCCACCTGTACGGGCTAATGGCCGGCGGACGGCATATAGGGAGAGCTGCCCGAAATCATTCCCGCGTATTGGCCCTCGCACGGGTAGGCCGCCCGTAGCAGCGGCACCGCCTGCTCACCGGATCCGCGGCTGGCCGGTTCCATGCGCTCACGTCGGCGCCAAGTAGTAGCGGAAGTACACAATTAAGCGGGTATTTTTTGCCATTCCCAGCCCCGTGACCCCCTTCTAGACTCCGGTTACGCACATTCACACTCGCAACTGTTGGGCAATCACCGTAAACCTAAGCACAGACGGCTTAGGGCTATTACGGCGTTTGCGCTTCCTTCGTTTCGGCACGGCACCACTGAGGCCGGCGCGCTCTAACCCTGCATACGGTGATGCCTCAAATCACTCGGCACCGCCGCAAATTGAGGAGCTTGTATGTTCAAATTAAAACGCCGCACGGCGCGCCGGTACGGATTGGTGGCCTTTTTGGGGCTATTCGCCGTGACCGGTTTTCTTCCCTCGGCGGTGGGTGCCGACGACGTCGCACCGCTGCAGGCTGATCCGGCCTATACGGTCCAGCCGCCCCCTTTCACGGATATCGCGGGGGATCCGTTTGAAGCGGACATCCTGTTTATTGCCGCCAACGGCATCACCACTGGTTTTCCGGACGGCACATATCGGCCGCTGACGCCTGTTGCCCGTGATGCGATGGCCGCTTTCATTTACCGGCTGGCGGGGCAACCGTATTTCGAGGCACCGGCCACCTCGCCGTTTACCGATATCACACCGCAAACAGCGTTCTACAAGGAAATTACGTGGCTTGCCTCGACCCGCATCACCACCGGCTACCCGGACGGCACCTTTCGCCCGCTGACCCCGGTTGCCAGGGACATGATGGCGGCGTTCATGCACCGCTACAGCGGCACCTACTGCAGCATTGAGGCGGCACGGGATTTCCCGGCGCCCACTACGCCGCCGTTCACCGATGTGCCGGTGGACCTGCAGTTCGCCACGGACATTGCCTGGATGAAGGAGGCGGGGATCTCCACCGGTTGGCCGGACGGCACCTATCGGCCGTTCCTTCCGGTAGCACGGAATGCGATGGCTGCCTTTATGGAACGGCTGGACAGGTACAACGGCAGCCAGGGCGGCTGTAATCCGCCGGTCCCGGCGGGCAATCCGTGGCTGGGCAGCGACGAGGATGCCCTCACCCGGGCCTATTGGGCCACCGCCGCGATGAACCTGGAGCAGAAGGTCGGATACCTGGTCCAGTCGGGCGGCACCGGAGTCCCCGAATTTGGTCTGCCACCGATCCGGGGCAAGGACGGCTGCTGCGGCCTGGCCCTGGACACCGGTCCGTCCACCGCATTGCCGGTTGGCGTGGGTCTGGCCTCCACCTTCGATCCCACTCTGGCCCGCGCCTACGGCGCGGTAGGCGGAGAGGAAGCCCGCGCCGTCGGCTTCAATTCCATTGCCGGGCCCACCATGGACCTGGTCAACACCCCCTTCAACGGACGCATGTGGGAGGACCTGGGCGAAGACCCCATGCTGAGCGGAGACGCGGCAGCAGCCCAGGTGATCGGCGAACAGGGGCCCGACATCATAGCCCTGCCCAAGCACTACAACCTGAACAACTTTGAATCCCGCCGGGGCGACGTCAATGTGCTCATTGACGAGCGGCCGCTTCTGGAGACCTACAGCCGTAACTGGGAAAACGTTGTGGTGAACGGAAACGCGGGGTCCGTCATGTGCGCGTTCAACCAGGTGAACTCCGAGTACTCGTGCGGCAATGACCTGCTGTTGAACCAGATCCTCAAGGGCAGGCTGGGATTCCAGGGCTACGTTAGCTCGGACTTCAACGCGGCCCATGCGTTCTCCGACTACGCGAACGGGCTGGACGTTGCCGGACCCGGAACCGAGTTCTCCGGGCCGGCCCTGACCGCAGCCGTGGAGGCCGGCGAGGTTTCCGAACTGCGGATCACCGACGCCGCGCGCCGCGTGGCCTACGCCATGTTCGAGAACGGCATCATCGACAACCCGCCGGTGAACTCCTTTGTGAATCCGCAGCCAACGGACGTTGCAATTCCGAACAACATGCTGGCAGCCCATGACGCGATCGCTGAGGAGGTGGCCGAAAATGCCATTGTCCTGCTGAAGAACAGCGGTGATGCTCTTCCGCTGGTCAACGCCGACACCTCCTCGGTGGCTGTCATCGGGTCCGATGCAGACTGGTATATCGACGGCGGCGGCTCGGGCGCGGTCCAGAACCCGGCGCAGCTGACCACCATCCTGGACGGCATCACCGCCCGGGCCACGGGCGCCACCGTCACCCAGTCTCCGGGAACGGACCCGGTGTCGCTGGCGGATACGGTTCCCGGACCGTTCCCGATGCCGAGCGACGTGCTCACGAACGTCAATGCCGAGTACCGGCTGGGTGTGGACAATTTCATCGGAGAAACCACACTGGCCCGTTCCGAGCGTCAGGTAAACCTGCGGACCGGCATTTCCGCGGACGTCATTAACACATCCCAGGTCCCCGGGATCGGCGGCCAGCTGGCTACGCAGCCCATGTCGGCGGTCTGGACCGGAACGATCGTTCCGCCGTCCACGGGAACCTACACGCTCACCCTTACCCATCTGGGCACCGCACGGCTCTACGTCAACGGAACAGAGGTCATCAATGAACCCGCGGATACCTTGTTGACGGATGAGGTAACGGTGGACCTGACGGCAGGAACCAGTGTCCCGGTGCGGGTGGAATACACCACTGACGCGCCGAACCAGTTCAACGGCGGGCTCAATGACCAGTCGGGCGCCATCGCCCGGCTGGGCTGGACTCCGCCCGAGGGTGTGGTGGCACCGAGCATCACCGCCGCTGCGCAGGCGGCCGCGGCGGCCGACGTTGCCGTTGTAGTGGCCCGGGACTACACCGGAGAGGGAGCCGACCGCGGTTCGCTGGTGCTGCCGCAGAACCAGGACGCCCTGATCAGCGCGGTAGTGGCAGCCAACCCGAACACCGTCGTCGTGCTGGCCACCAGCGGACCGGTGACCATGCCCTGGATCGGCGACGTGCCTGCGGTCCTGGAAGCCTGGTACGCCGGGCAGGCCCAGGGACGGGCCGTCGCCTCGGTGCTCTACGGAGACGTGAATCCGTCCGGGAAGCTTCCGGTCACGTTCCCGGTCAGTGATGAGCAGGCCACCACTGTGGGGCCGTCAAACCCGTTCGACATCTTTGACGTGGTGAGCCCCACGGTGGAGTACACCGACGGCGTGTTTGTCGGGTACAAGAATTATGTGACCCAGGGTGCGGTTCCGCTGTTCCCCTTTGGCCACGGGCTCTCCTACACATCGTTCGGCTACCGCAACCTCTCCACACCGGCCGTGGTGGATGCGGACGATCCGAGCGGGAACGTGTCGGTGCAGGTATCGAACCTGGGTACCAGAACCGGTCAGGAAACCGTGCAGGTATACGTCGGCAATCTTCCCGGTGAGGAACCGACGCCGGCCCGACAGCTGGCAGGGTACGGCAGCATCACCCTCCCGCCCGGCGGGGTGGGAACGGTAAACATCGAACTGGATCCGCGGTCGCTCCAGTACTGGGACGACGAAGCAGATGACTTCGTCACTCCCACCGGGCCCGTGGCCATTTACGTGGGCCGCTCCGTCTCGGACACCCGCCTCGTTGGGCAGGTGACCGTGCAGTAGCGGGCGCCGGCAGTGGCCGGCACTGTTCAGTAGTTGGCAGCGAATGAGGTGGAGCCCGGGGAATCTCCCGGGCTCCACCTCATGTTCGGGATGGACAACATTGAGTCGCCCGAAAGCGCGGACGGGATGCTAGCCGCGGCAGCCACCGCCTACGGCTCCACAATCTCCCGCAGCGCGTCGATGATCCGCGTGGCCCGGACGTCATCACCGGCTTCCATCCAGTTGGTCAGAAATGCAAAGCTGAGCCCCAGCGAAGGTTCGGCAAACGCCACCTGCCCGCCTGCGCCGTCGTGCCCGAATCCGTCGGGGGAAACGTAACGCCGTGCCGCCGAATCAAGCTGGAACCCGGCGCCCCACCGCGGCCACGGCGCTGCGGCGGCAAACACGGGGGAGCCTTCGCTGCGCACGTCCACAGCCCGCTTGAGGACGCCGGGATCCAGCCGGCGGGTGGCGGCGGTGTCATGGACAACCGAGGACCACGCCGCTGACAACCCGTGAGCCGTGGCAACCGCGCCGGCCCCGGGCAACTGAGCTGCCCGGACGTCGGAGCGGTTGAAGCCGGCGTCGTCGCCCACCAGTTCCTGCGGGAAGGCACCGCCCAGGGTCAGGGCCCGGCCGGGCCAGTCCGGAACGCCCGGCTGCCGTGCCGCCTGCTGGGACCGGACCAGCTCCTGCAGGCTTGCGCCTGCTTCAAGATGGGCAATGTCGCCCTGCTGATCCTCGGGCACGCCGAGCTGCAGCCGCGCGATCAACGGATCAGCCAGGGTTTCGTGCATGAATTCTCCGGGAGTTTGCCCGGTGATCCGGCGGATGATTTCCCCGGACAGCCACCCGTGTGTGAGGGCATGGTATCCGTAGCCCGTTCCCGGTTCCCACAGGGGTTCCTGCTCAGCGAGCAGCCGGGTCATTTCCTCCCAGTTCAGCGCCTGCGCCAGGTCAACGGATTCACGCGGCGCAGACACCCCCGCGCGGTGGGCCAGAACATCTCCCACGGTCACCGTGTTTTTGCCGTGTACGCCAAACTCCGGCCAGAGGTCAGCCAGCGGCAGGTCGTAGTCCAGCCGCCCGGATTCAACCAGCCGTGCCGCGAGGACGGCCATGATGCCCTTGGTGCAGGAAAAAATCACGGTGGACGTGTCGCTGGTCCAGGGAACCGAGCTGCGCGCGTCTGCCATCCCGCCCCACAGATCGACCACCAGTTCTCCCTGGTGATGCACAGCCAACGCGGCACCCATACGGGGCCTTCCGCGGAAGGCGGCAGCGAAGGCATCCCGGACCGGCAGGAAACGCGTCTCGAAGGTGCCGTGGATGCCTGACGGGTCGCCGCTCATGCGTGAATCCCGGCCGGCGCGAGGCACAGGCTGCCGTCCGGTGCCCATTCCAGGGGGAGGGGATCCGAAATGCCGCTGATGAAGGTGCCCTCGGCGTCGACGTTTTCAAAAGCCAGCAGCACCCACTGACCTTCACGGTTGCGCACTGCGCGTCCGGCGTAGAACTCCTCGCTTGTCAGGCGGGTGGCGGACGAAATGTCCAGGGGATGTTCCAGCCGATCCGTGGCCAGGGGCAGCGCCCAGATGCCGCCCTGCACTCCCTCGGCTTCGCGCTCACCGGCAAGGTGGGCCGTGTCGCAGGAGAACAGCAGCACAGGCCGGTCCTCGATGGTCACCAGCTGAAGCACCTCAAGGTGGGCAAAGCCCGCGCCGGGTTCGCTCAGCGGAGGCTGGACGGTCCAGTTCCGCAGGTCGGCAGACGTGGCGTGCCCGACGACGCCGCGGTCCCGCCCGGCGCCGACCACTGCCCGGGCGGTTACCAGCATGTGCCAGAGCCCTGCCGAGTCACGGTGGATCCACGGGTCCCGCCAGGCTTCCTCATGCCAGGTGTCATCGCCGAGGGTTTCATACCAGCGGGGATCGGCGGGAACGTGCAGCGCGGATTTGGACCAGGTGAACAGATCGGGGGAGGAAGCATGGCCGATGCTTTCCACATTCGTGATCCGCTGCGGATGCAGGAACCGGGTGCCGGTGTAGAACATGTGCCAGGCGCCGTCGTCGTCCTGAACCACGCTGCCGGTCCACGTGGCACTGGAATCGAAGTCCGCGGCCCCGCCCGGCTCAAGGACCACTCCGTGGTCGACCCACGTTGAAAGATCATCCGAGGTGGCAAGGCCGATCCGTGCGTTCCGGTGGCGAAGGCCGGGGTCTGCCAGTGACCGGGGCGCATGCAGATAGTAGAGGTGGTGCGTCTCGCCGTCGTCGGCATGCCAAAAATCCCAGACCCAGTGGTCGGTGAGGGCAAAGCTCATGGTGCGTGGTCCTTAATCGGAGACTGGAGGCGGTGCGGGGTCAGCCCTTGACGGCGCCCTGCAGCAGGGCGCGGACAAACTGGCGCTGGAAGATGAGGAACACGATGATGGCCGGCGTGATGATCAGCAGTGCTCCCGCGTTCAGGAGCGGGATGCTCAGGGAGTACTGTCCCTGGAAGAAGGTGAGCGCTCCCGCCACAGTGCGGTCAAGCGGGTCGGCGATAAGCACCACGGGGAGCAGGAACTGGTTCCAGGTCCAGAGAAACAGGAGAATCGCCAGAGCCGAGAGTGCAGGCAGCGCGAGGGGAAGCTGGATCTGCCGGAACTCCTGGAAGACCGATGCGCCGTCCACCCGGGCGGCTTCGGACAACTCGCGGGGAACGTTGATGAAGTGGGCACGCATCCAGAACACGCTGAAGGGCATGAAGAGCCCCAGCAGCGGGAAGATCACGGCCCATTGGGTGTTGAGGGTCCCCATGGCCTGGGACTGGTAATACAGCGGGATGATCAGGGCTTCAAACGGGATGGTCAGTCCGGCGATGAAGATGATCAGGACCGCCCGGCCGCCCTTCGGGGCGAGCGCGCCGAGGGCATACCCGGCGAGGGTGGCGATGAGCATCGACGCGGGCACCACGCCCAGGACGATGAAGGCGCTGGACGTCATGAGACGCCAAACATTGCCCACCTCAAAGGCCGTAACGAAGTTGCCCCACTGCGGGTCGGTGGGCCAGACAATGCCGGTGGGGTTCCGGTCCGCCGGCTGCAGGGCCGCGGACAGCATGCTGATCAGGGGCAGGAGGGTCAGAATGAGAGCTGCCGCCAGCAGCAGCCGGCCGAGCAGGAGTTCACTGCGGCTGGTACGCATCAGTCGTTCACCTTTGAAAGTCGCTGAATGGGAAGTACTACCAGCAGGACCAGGACCATGAGCACAATTCCGAAGGCCGATGCCAAGCCAACATCACTTTGCGTGAAGCCAATGCGGAAAATGGAAATGCCCGGAACGAGGGTGGTGCGGCCGGGGCCGCCCTGCGTGGAGGTGTAGATAATGTCGAAGCTGCTCAGGGCAGCAATGATGGTCAGAGTCGCCAGGACCGCAATTTCCTGCCGCAGTCCCGGCAGCGTGACGGTGAAGAATTCCCGCCACCAGCCGGCGCCGTCGAGCCTTACCGCTTCATAGAGGGAGGTATCGATTTTGCCGATGCCGGTCAGCAGCAGCACAGTGCACAGGCCGGTGAGGACCCAGGAACCGATGAGCCCGACGGCGGGAAGGGCCGTTCCATAATCCGCCAGCCACGACCGGGTGATCCCGCCGAGTCCGACGGCGCTGAGGAACTGATTGACCGTGCCTGTCTGCGCGTACATCCAGGACCAGGCGATACCCGCTGCAGCGAGGGGCACAATCTGCGGCAGGAACAGGATGGTCTGTGCCGCCGAAGACATAAGTCCCTGGCGCATGGACCGGATCAGGCTGGCCAGAATCAGCCCGACGCCGATGGGGATGAGCGTGAAGAACACGATCAGGGTGATGGCGTTGAGAATCGAACCGAGCAGAACTGGATCCGTCAGGACCTTCGCATAATTCTTGATCCCCACGAAGGTGGATGCCCCGACCCCGTTCCAGTCGTAGAACGAGTACTGCAGGCCCATGGCCAGCGGAATTAGGACGAACCCGGCGTAGACACCTATTGCCGGAAGCAGCATCAGCCAGGCGACGTATCCGGCGCGGCCCACGGACTTGCGTTTGCGCGGTTTGCGGGAGGCCACTGCCGGCCCCGCCGGCGTCGAACCTGCGGCTGCGCTTTCCTGCTGCCCGGAACGACGGCGGACAGGGCCGGTGGTGGCCTTTTGCATTAGTCGTTCACTTCGCTCTCATAGAACGCCTGCACGCGGTTGACGAACTCCTCGCCGGTGATCTTGCCGGTCACCAGCAGCTGCGACTCCGGGATGATCGACCCGGCGTAAATGCCGGACGTTGTATTGGACATGAAGTCCACCTGTCCGTTTTCTTCGCCGATCTGCGCGGCCATGTCCAGGGCGGACGCAATCAGCGACCCTTCCTCCACGGTGGGCTGTTCAAGCGACGGGTCTCCGCCCGGGGATGCTCCCGTAACGTCGGAGATGATCTGGCGCGCGGCCGGGTCCGTGTGGATCCAGTCCAGGAAGTACGTGGTGGTGTCCAGATCATCCGAGCCGGCGGCAACGGAGAAGGAGTTGGCGGCACCCATGGCCACGTGGTCGCCTCCCTCTTCCAGCGGCGGGACCAAGAAGAACGCGACGTCGTCGCCCAGCGCCTTCTGGTAATTCGCTGCTTCCCAGTTGCCGTTGAAGGTAAACAGGCCCTCACCGTCCGAGAAGCGGCTGACGAACGTGAAGTAATCAATGGCGTTGATGTCCGAGGGGAAATACCCCTTGTCAGCCCAGGTGCGGATGACTTCGGCACCCTGGATGTTCCCTTCCGTGGCATAGGAGCTGCCGGGTTCGTTGAACATCCAGGAGAGGAATTCATCCTTGTCCGCGTACTGGTTCATGGCCGCCTGAATGGCGAAGTTCACCACGCCGTCCTTGTCCCCGGCCATGATGGGCTGCACGCCGGCGTCCTTGGCCGTGGCCAGGTCTTCCTCAAGCTCGTCCCAGGTCTGCGGGGGCGCGTCGATGCCCAAATCCTCGGCAATGGCCGTGTTCATGAAGATGCCGGTGACGCTGTAGCCAAGACCCACCTGGTAGAGCGGTCCGGAACCGCGCGTTCCTTCCTCATTCATCCGCAGCGGTGACAGCTGCGTCTCGGGCCAGGCATCCCATCCGTACGCTTCGGCATACGGATCCAGGTTGGCCAGCAGGCCGTCACCGGCGGTGTCGCCGATGGTCGGCAGCCGGATCAGGTCCGGCGGATTGTCCCCGGCCAGCAGCTTGGGGGCGTTGGCGGTGAGGTTCTGGAACGTGTCCCGCGTAATCTCAAAGGTGACGTTGGGATGCTGCTTGGTGAATTCCTCGGCCAGTTTGTCCGTCACCGGGAAGCCGGTTTCATCGGCGATGGTGATGGTGACGTCCTCTGACGTGAGTTCGGTGTTCACCTCCGCACTGGTGACCTCGGAGGACGCGGCGTTGTTGTCTCCGCCGCTGCCCGGAGCACATCCGGCGAGGGCCAAGCCTGCGGCGGCCATGAAGGTCACCACAGCAACTGGTTGACGGCGCCGCGATCGCAGCGGTGATGTAAGCATGGTTGACTCCTTTGTCGGTAATCCTGTGGGGCCGGTCACGGTACAGTATGTGCTAAATCCATTCAGCACATAGCCTGACCCTAATCCGGCAATACCGCAAGTGAATTTGCCAAGTCGTTATCGGCAGTTAGCATCGAGCAGGAGGAATTATGGCCACCAGCAAGCGTGTGACACTTGCCGACGTCGCACGTCGGGCGGGTTTGTCGTCCTCCGCGGCGTCCATGATTCTTAACGGCCGTCCGGATACCCGGCTGTCGAAAGACGCCCATGACCGGGTGAATCTAGCCGCGGCAGAGCTTGGTTATCGGCCTAATGTGGCGGCGCGGGCTTTGCGGGTGGATAAGACCCAAACCATTGGATTTGTCTCTGACACCGTGGCCACAACACGCTTCGCCAGCGGGTTGATCAAGGGTGCCCTGGCGGCGGCGGAGCGAGCGGGGCACGTGATTCTGGTGGCCGAGACCGGCGGGGACCATGCGCGTGAATCAGAAGCAATTGCTGCTCTGCTGGACCGCCAGGTTGACGGCATTGTTTTCGCTGCCACGCGGGCCCGTGAACTGTTTATCCCCGCCCTTCAGGAAAACGTTCCGGTGGTACTGCTCAACGCCATCAACGAGCACTTTCCGGTGTCGGTCCTGCCCGACGAAGAGCGCGGTGGCCGGGCAGCCGTGTCCCTGCTGGCAGACGCCGGGCACAAAGAGGGCATATTCCTTATCGGGCACAACGAGGTGAAAGAGCGGAATGTGTTCCGGTCGACCACAGTGGCTCGGCGGCTGGACGGAATACGGTCGGAAATGAAGGACCGGGGATTGTCCTTTGAACGGGAAGAATCCATCTGGGATTGGGAGCCGCAGAATGGCTACGCCTGCGTGCATGAAATCCTGAACGAAATGCCCCCGCCTCGGGCATTGATCTGTTTGAATGACCCGCTGGCATTCGGTGCCTATCAGGCGTTGACGGAGAAGGGTCTCCGGGTGCCGGAGGATGTTTCTATTGTTTCCTTCGACAATGACGAAATTGCCTCGTACCTTCGCCCGGGGCTGACCACCATCGGACTTCCTCATGAGGAAATGGGCCGGCTCGCCGTTGAACTGCTTTTGGACGGCGCCAAAGGCGGCGAGCACCTCGTGGACATGCCGGTCATCATCCGGTCCTCGATACAGGCGCTATGACGATGGTTTTGGGCCGCCGAGAGGACTGCCCAGAAGGATGCCCTGAAGATGCAGCATTTCGTTGCCTGGGCCGGGTGCACTGAACTGAGCGTCGGAGAGAGCTGATGCGTCTTCACGCGGCGCTCACTTCCGCGGAGGCGGCTAGCTGGACCACGTCTAATGCGAGGACTCCCCGCAGAGAGGGGAGCTGTTCGACGGTCCTGCAGCAGAGTTCCGCTAATCACTGGTTTGGTGGTGCGCAGTCACACAACGTCGCAGTCCCTCGGGTGCTGTAGCCTGTGGATCGATGCATTCGCATCCGTTTTCTATCTGTTCTGTCATGGGGGATCTATGTCTGTTTTGCCGACCATCCGCACCGCGTCAACGATGACACGTGGCAACGGACCTTCCGCCCGTTCCCGGGTGCTGTCGCTCGGGGCACTGGCGCTCAGCACCGTGGTTGTTCTGTCCGGCTGCGGGGGCGGCGACGCCGAACCCGCAGCCGCCGCCTCACCCACCCCGTCCAAGACGAGTGCTTCCCCGACGCCGACGCCAACACCCACGCCCACGCAGATTGCCAACAAGACCTGTACGACGGCCGGGGCCACGCGGACTCAGGACCAGACCGCCACCCCAACCCCCACTCCGACACCGACACCGGCACCGTCAGCGTCGACGGCTGCAGCGACGCCCTCGACAAAGGCGTCTCCGTCGCCGTCACCAACGACCACATGGGCATCTCCGTCCGCCACGCCCACGCCCACGTCCGCAACCGTGGTCTATGTCTGCACTGAAAACGACAACGGCGTGCTCCTCTGGATGGATGAAGACAGCTCCACCAAGATCCTTGCCGTGCGCAAGGAAGCCGCGGACCGGAAGGCCGCGGACGAAGCCGCTGCGGCCGCTGAACAGCAACGCATCGCGGACGAGGCGGCGGCGGCGGAGGCACAGCGGCTGGCCGACGAACAGGCCGCTGCCGCGGAAGCTCAGCGTCAGGCAGAGGAACAGGCACGCCAGCAGGCGGTGCCGGAACCCGCTCCGGCTCCGGCTGCTCCCGCTCCCGTCGAGTCTCCCGCTCCGGCCGCCGCGTACTACCCGAACTGCTCCGCTGCCCGGGCAGCAGGAGCCGCGCCGGTCTACGCCGGACAGCCGGGATACGGTTCGCACCTGGACCGCGACGGCGACGGCGTCGCCTGCGAGTAGCGCCGCCTGAGAGTTGTTAAGGAGGCACGACGACGGCGGCCTGGTGCCGCCGTCGTCGTCAAACCATCCCTAGTGCTGCCCGTACACGTTCTGGTACCGGTTGAACAGTGAGTCGATCTGCGCCTGCCCAATCGGCAGCGGCGCCCCGAGCTGCCGGGAAATATGCACGGTCCGTGCCACTTCCTCGCACAGCACCGCAGCCTTCACCGCAGCACGCGCATCGCGGCCCACCGTGAACGGCCCGTGGTTCTGCATGAGCACGGCGGGGGAGCGGGAGCCGGACAGGGTCTGCACAATGCCCTGCCCGATCGAATCATCGCCGATCAGCGCAAACGGCCCCACCGGAATTTCCCCGCCGAACTCGTCCGCCATCATGGTCAGCACGCAGGGAATGGCTTCTCCGCGGGCGGCCCACGCGGTGGCGTAGGTGGAATGGGTGTGCACCACGCCGCCGATGTGTTCCATGTGCCGGTACACGTAGGCGTGCGCGGCGGTGTCCGACGACGGCGCGAAGTCGCCTTCCACCAGCGTCCCGAACAAGTCGGTGACCACCATGTTCTCGGCGGTCAGGTCCGCGTAGGCCACGCCGGAGGGCTTGATCACCATCAGGTCCGCCCCGGGAACGCGTGCCGACACGTTGCCGGCCGTCCACACCACCAGCTCGTTGGCGGTCAGCTCCCCGTGCAGGGCCGCCACCTCCGCCTTGAGCCGGTCGACGTCGTCCCGCAGGTGTGCGGGAATGCCGGCTGCGGCACCGGGAGTGGCGGAATCGGGAGTGGAAACGTGCTGGGTCATGACGAAACTCCAATCGGGGAAGTGGTGCGGCCGGCAACGGCGGCGCGGCGCATGGCTTTGAGTCGGTGCATTACGTTGTTGCCGCCGCGGCCAAAGTAGTCATGCAGCGTCCGGTATTCCTCGAACAGCTGCTGGTAGGCCCGGACGTTCTCCGGGTCCGGGAGGTAGGCGTTGCGCTGCACGTTGCCCATGGCTTCGGCGGCGGCGCGGATGTCCGGATAGGCGCCGGCCGCCACGGCCGCGTGGATGGCCGAGCCCAGTGCCGGTCCCTGCTCCGAGGCGATCACCGAGATGGGCATGTTCAGCACGTCGCAGTAAATCTGCATCAGCAGGCGGTTCTTCAACAGGCCGCCGGCGACAGTCAGTTCGCGGACCGGAACGCCGCTGTCCCGGAAGGCCTCCACGATCACGCGGGTGCCGAAAGCGGTGGCTTCCAGCAGGGCCCGGTACATGTCCTCGGGTGCGGTGGCCAGGGTCTGGCCCACAAAGACGCCGGACAGTTCATGGTCCACCAGCACTGAACGGTTGCCGCTGTGCCAGTCCAGGGCCAGCAGCCCGTGCTCGCCGATGGCCTGCCGGGACGCCAGCTCGGTCAGGTACTGGTGCACGTCCAGACCTCGTTCCGCGGCGGCGGAGACGTAGGCCGGCGGAACGCAGGTGCGCACAAACCAGCCGAAGATGTCACCCACGCCGCTCTGCCCGGCTTCAAAGCCCCAGAGCCCGTCCACAATGCCGCCGTCCACGGCCCCGCACATGCCCGGCACGTCGGCCGGACCCTCGGCGCTCATCACATGGCAGGTGGAGGTGCCCATGATGGCCACCATCTGGCCCGGTTCCACGGCCTTCGCGGCCGGGGCGGTGACGTGGGCGTCCACGTTGCCCACCGCCACGGCAATGCCCTCGGGCAGTCCCGTCCAGGCCGCAGCCTGCGCCGAGAGGGTTCCGGCCGAATCGCCGAGCTGCCCGATCCGGTGTTCCAGCTTGTCCGTCACAAACCCGGCAAAGTCCGGGTTCAGTCCGGCCAGGAAGTCGGCGGAAGGGTAGCGGCCGTCCTGGTAGATGCCCTTGTAGCCGGCGGTGCAGGCGTTGCGCACGTAGCTGCCGGTGAGCTGCCAGACAATCCAGTCAGCGGCCTCCACCCAGTGCTCCATGGCGGCATAGACTTCCGGGTCCTCTTCCAGGACCTGCAGGCCCTTGGCGAATTCCCATTCGGAGGAGACCAGCCCGCCGTAGCGGGAGAGCCAGGACTCGCCCCGCTCGGCCGCGAGTTCATTGATGCGGTCCGCCTGCGCCTGGGCGGCGTGGTGGCGCCACAGTTTTACATAGGCGTGCGGACGGTTGACGAAGCGGGGCTGCTCGCACAGCGGCACGCCGTCGGCCGTCACCGGCACCATGGTGCAGGCCGTGAAGTCGGTGGCCAGCCCCACCACCCGGGCAGGATCGATGCCGGCTTTTCGGACGGCTTCGGGTACGGCGTGCTGCAGCACCTGCACGTAGTCGCGCGGCACCTGCAGTGCCCACTCCGGCGGCAGCTGCGGGCCGCCGTCGGGCAGTGCATCGGTGAGAACGGCGTGCGGATAGGGATAAGCGGCGTCGGCGAGCTCGGTGCCGTCGGACACCCGGACCACCACGGCCCGGCCGGAGAGGGTGCCGTAGTCGACACCGATGACATAACTGTCTGCAAGATTCATGGATTGTCCTGGACATGAGAAGGAAGAGGGATAAAACGCGGGCCTGTCCCCTGCCTCAGCAGGGGACAGGCCCGGACGTGCAGGAAAAGGGATCAGGCGCGCTTGAAGTTCTTCAGCCCGTCGATGCCCACGGCGAGGACAATCACAATGCCCTTGACCACCAGCTGGTAGAAGAACGGAACGTTCATCAGCACCAGTCCATTGCTGAGCACGCCGATGATCAGGGCACCGATGAGGGTGCCCACAATCCGGCCGCGCCCGCCGGCCAGGGCGGTGCCGCCGAGGACGACGGCGGCAATGGCGTCCAGTTCGTAGCCTTCGCCGGCCTTGGGCTGGCCGGATTCCACGCGGGCGGCGAAGATGACGCCGGCCAGGCCGGCGCAGGCGCCCATGATCAGGTAGACGCGGACCAGGGTCCACTTGACCTTGATGCCGGCCAGGCGGGCGGCTTCGGCGTTGCCGCCGATGGCGTAAATGTGCCGGCCGAAGGTGGTGCGCTCCAGGACAAACCAGAGGACGGCGTAGACCGCGATCATCAGGACCACCGGCGTCGGAATGCCGGCAATGCCGCCGTTGCCCAAGGCACGGAAGCCGAGGTCGCTGGCGATCAGCGGCTGCGCGTCGGTGAGCGAGTAGGAGAACCCGCGGATGTAGGTCAGGGCGCCGAGGGTGATGATGAATGCGGGCAGGCCCAGGTAGGCAATCAGGCTGCCGTTGATCAGGCCGGTGGCAGCGCCCACCACAATGCCGCCGAGGACGGCGACGATGGCGGGGGCGCCTGCGGTCCAGAGCAGGATGGAGCTGACGCCGGTCAGGGCGACGACGGAACCCACCGACAGGTCAATGCCGCCGGTGAGGATCACCAGGGTCATGCCGGCGGCGAGGATGGCGTTGATGGAGACGGCGCGGGCCACGTTCAGGCCGTTGTCCACGCTGAGGAAGTTCGGCGCGAACATGCTCATCATCACCACGAGGATGACCAGTACGGCCAGGATGCCGTACCGGTCCCAGAGCCAGGGCAGGTCCGGGCCTTTCTTGGCGGCGGGAGCGGAGGAGGACGGGTTTTTTGTAAGTGTGGACATGTTACTTTTCCCCCAGGAGCTGGGATTCGGCGGATCCTTCGGTGGCAACGCCGGTGGCGTACATCATGACGGATTGTTCGGTTGCTTCTGCACGGCTGAATTCCTTCACCAGCTGGCCGTCGCGCACGGCGAAGACGCGGTCGCTGATGCCCAGTGCCTCGGGCAGATCGGAGGAAATCACCAGCACCGCCACGCCCCGGGCAACCAGGTCATTGATGATGCGGTAGATCTCCTGCTTGGCGCCGATATCGACGCCGCGGGTGGGTTCATCGAGGATGAGCACCTTGGGCTCGAGCATCAGCCAGCGCGAAAGCACCACCTTTTGCTGGTTGCCGCCGGAGAGGCCGCGCACCAGCTGGTCGATGGAGGTGCTGCGCACGCGCAGGGAGGCAACTTCACCCTTGACGGCGTCGCGGAGGCTGCGCCGTTTAATGAGGCCGGCGGAACTGAACTTCCCGAAGGTGCTCATGGCAGCGTTGTCTCGGATAGACATGTCAAGGAACAGGGCCTGTTCCTTGCGGCTTTCCGGCAGCAGGCCAATCCGGTGGGCGATGGCGTCACCGGGGCTGCTGATCTGCACCTCGTTGCCGTCGATGCTGACGGTGCCGCCGGTCTTGGCGTCGGCGCCAAAGATCATCCGGGCCAGTTCGGTGCGGCCGGCACCGACCAGGCCCACCAGGCCCACGACTTCGCCGGCACGGATGTCCAGATCCACGGGGCCAATGCCCTTGCCGTTGGTCAGTCCGCGGACGGACAGGACGGTGGCGCCCGGCTCTCGGTCCTCGTGGACGTAGAGATTGTCGACGTCGCGGCCCACCATCCGGTTCACGATGTCTTCGGGAGTGGCTTCGCTGCGGCCGGTGGTGGAAACCCAGCGGCCGTCGCGCAGCACGGTGATCCGGTCCGAGAGTTTCCAGACTTCTTCCATCCGGTGGCTGATGTAGGCCAGGGCCATGCCGCGGCCGCGCATGTCCTCCACCAGTTCGAAGAGCCGTTCCGCTTCGGCCTGGGAGAGGGAGGCAGTGGGTTCGTCCAGGACCAGGATCTTGGCGTTTTCGGCGACGGCGCGGGCAATTTCCACCATCTGCTGCATGCCTACGGAGAGGCGGCCGATGGGCAGGTCTACCGGAATGTCGGCGCCGATCCGGTCCAGTTTCTCCCGGGCCGAGCGGCGCAGTTCCCTGCGGTTGAGGATGCCGCCGCGGTTCGGCTCGCTGCCCAGGGACAGGTTCTCCGCCACGGTCATGTCCGGAACGGTGTTCAGTTCCTGATGGATGATGGCGATGCCCTTGGCCAGGGCGTCGCGGGGGTTGGCGATGGAGATCTGCTCGCCGTTGAGCTCAATGGTGCCTGCATCCGGGGTGTACACGCCGGACAGGATTTTCATGAGGGTGGACTTGCCGGCCCCGTTTTCCCCCATCAGCGCGTGAACTTCGCCCGCATGCAGTTCCAAGTGAACGTCTTCGAGGGCCACGGCGCCGCCGAATTTCTTGCTGACTCCGCTCATGCGCAGTAATGGATTAGTCATTGCATTGCAGCCTTTGTGTGGTGCGGTGGGGAACGACGGCGGCCGGTGACGGCCGCCGTCGTTGTTTGATACTGCCGGGCCTTGTTACTTCCAGCCCTTGTAGGACGCGAGGTTCGCGGCGTCAACCAGGGAGCTGGGCACCAGCACGGTGTCCTCGTCCAGGGTTTCGCCGGCGCGCAGTTTCACGGCCATTTCCAGCGCGGTGGAGCCGAGCAGGTTCGGGTCCTGGGCGGCGGTGCCCTTGAACATGGAGGTTCCCTTGCCCATTTCGGCCACGGCCTCGGGGGAGCCGTCCACGCCGGTGATGATCAGGTCCGTTTTGCCGGCCTGCTGGGCGGCCAGGTTGGCGCCCAGTGCGGTGGGGTCATTGACACCGAAGATGCCCGCAATGTTCGGGGACGCGGTGAGCATATCGGTGGTCAGGGTAAGGGCCTTCTCGCGGCCGTTGTCACCGTTCTGCTGTCCGGCCACCTTGACGTCCGGCGCAGCGGCCAGGGCTTCCTCGCAGCCGGTGACGCGGTCCTGGATGGAGGTGGTGGGGGTGCCGTCCACAATCAGGATTTCGCCCTTGCCGCCGATCTGCTCGATCAGGCTTTCGCAGGCCAGCCGGCCTGCCTGCACGTTGTCCGTGGTGACGGTGGCTTCGGCGTTCTTGGCTCCTACGTCCACGGCGACGACGGTGATACCGGCGTCGCGGGCACGCTGGACGGCGGGCCCAACGCCCTCGGAATCCACCGCGTTGATCAGCAGCACGTCGATACCCTGCTGGATGAAGGCATCGATCTGGTCATTCTGCGCGGCAAGGTCCTGACGCCCGTCCTGCGCGGAGAAGGTGGCGCCCAGATCCTTGGCGGCTGCCTCCACGCCGTTCTTCATCGAGTTGAAGAACGGATTGCCCAGGTCCTGAACCATCAGGCCCACTGCCTTGACCTCGGTGCTCTGCTCGCCGCCGGCTGAGGCGCTCATGTCCTCGGTGCAGGCGGAGAGGGAGAGGGCGCTCAGTGCCAAGGCTCCGAGCAGTGCGGCGCTCTTGAGTGCCTTCATGTAGATACTCCTTTGTAGTCTCTTCTGACGCGTCCGGACGGCGGGCGTAATCCGGCTCCGCAGCGTCCGCTTCTTCGCGGAAACCAGGGCCGAGGGAGTGACGCACGACATTCGGACAACGTTGTCCCGTCATGTTATACATGTGAGACAACGTTGTCTAAACCACACACTTCAGCAACAGCCACGTCACGCAACAAGGGGGTCACATGAACGCCGACAGCCATCACCAGGGCCGCCGACCCACCATGACGGACGTGGCGCAGCGCGCCGGAGTCAGCCTGAAAACCGTGTCCCGGGTGGTCAACGGCGTGCAGAGCGTGGATGCACAGATGGCCAGCCGCGTGCAGGAGGCCGCCGAGGAGCTGGGCTACCGACCCAATTTCGCTGCAGCGGTGCTGCGCTCGGGCTCCAGTACCGCCACCATCGGGCTGCTCATCAAGGACCTGCGCAACGAGTTTTACGCCACCATCGCCGCAGCGGTGGCTGACGTCGCCCGGGCCAACGGCTTTCAGCTGATCACCTCCTACTCCGGAGAAAACGCCGACGACGAGCTCGAGGCCGTGCAGGACCTGTGCCGCCGCCGGGTGGACGGGCTGCTGATTGTGCCCACCTCCGGAGACCACGCCGGCCTGCAAAAGGAAATGGACCTGGGCACGCCCATGGTCTTCCTGGACCGCCGCCCCGAAGGGCTGGACGCGGACGCCGTGGTGCTGGACAACTTTGCCGGCGCACGCGCCGGCGCCGGGCTGCTCCTGGACGAGGGGCACACCCGGATCGGGATCCTGATCGACACCCTGAAGATGCCCACCATGGGCCAACGGCTCGACGGCGTCCGCCAGGCCTATGCGGACCGCGGACTGCCCTTCGACGAGTCCCAGGTGGTCCACAACGTGGCCACACCGGAAAAGGCCGCACGGCGGATGGACGCCATCCTGGCGGAGGAACAGCCGCCCACCGCCTTCTTCTGCGGCAACAACCGCTCGGGGGTGGGGGCACTGCGCGCGCTCTGGGCCCACCGCCGCGCCGAACCCCTGGTCTGCTTTGACGACTTCCACCTCTCCGACCTCATGCCGCGGCCGCTGACGGTGATCAGCTACGACAACTACGCCCTGGGCGCGCTGGGAGCCGAGCTGCTCTTCCGCCGGATCCGCGGCGAGGACTTTGACCCTGAAACCGTAGTGCTCCCCACGCAGCTGAGCCGCCGCGGCACCAGCACCGACTGTCCGCCTGACCCGGGCTCCGCAAGCCAGCCAACCGAAGGAATCCAGTGACTGCCCCGATCTTTCTGCCCAGCAACCAGCCCGCGGACAGGTTCTACCGCGGCGGCGAAAAAATCCGTGCCTTCCGCGGCACCGCCGCATCCGGTGAACGGGTTCCCGAGGACTGGGTAGGGTCCACCACCACCCTCTTCGGCGAACCCGTGCTGGGCCTGAGCGAAGTTTCGACGGGCCGGCTGCTCCGGGACGAAATCAGCGCCGACCCCGCCTCCTGGCTGGGCCCGGAGCACCTGGCCCGCTACGGCGCGGACACCATGGTGCTGGTCAAACTGCTCGACGCCGGGCAGCGGCTGCCGGTGCACCTGCACCCCGAGCAGGATTTCGCCGCCGAACACCTGGGCCGCAGGCACGGCAAGGCCGAAGCCTGGTACATCCTGGAGGGCGGCTCGGTGCACCTGGGCTTTAACCGGGCGGTCAGCGCGGAGGAACTGCGCAGCTGGGTGGACGGCCAGGAGGTGGAAGCCATGCTGGCCGCCATGCACCGCGTGGACGTCCGCCCCGGTGACAGCGTGTACGTGCCGCCGGGCTGCCCGCACGCGATTGGCAGCGGGATTTTCCTGGTGGAGGTCCAGGAACCTGAGGACCTCTCCATCCTGCTGGAGTGGAAGGACTTCGCGATCGAGGGCACCACCCAGGGCCATCTGGGCCTGGGCTTCGACACGGCACTGCAGGCTACGGACACCCGCGCGCTCAGTACGGCGGACCTCGACGCGCTGGTGGTGCGCGGCGGCACCGGCGACTCCACCCTGGCGGCCGCCGCCGGTCCATATTTCCGGGCCGAGCGCACCGACGTCGCCGGCTCTGCCGTCCTGGACCCCGGGTTCAGCGTCCTGGTGGTGCTGGACGGCGCCGGAACCCTGACCACGGCTGACGGCGCCTGGCCGTTGGCCGCCGGCGACACCGTGCTGCTGCCGTTTTCCGCCGGCGAACTGCAGGTGGCGGGCACCCTGTCGCTGATGCGCTGCCGGCCGCCGCGGGCCTGAGCTGCACCTGCCCGCTTTTCGCCGTCATCCTTCCGCTTTCCCTGAAAGGTCCAAGCCATGCCCCTGGTCGCCGGAGTGGACAGCTCCACGCAGTCCTGCAAAATTGTCATCCGTGACGCCGAAAGCGGAGCCGTGCTGCGCCGAGGCACCGCCCGGCATGCCCCCGGCACCGAAGTGGATCCGGAGTCCTGGTGGACCGCACTGCAGGCAGCCGTCACTGCGGCCGGCGGCATCGAGGACGTGGCCGCCATTGCCGTATCCGGCCAGCAGCACGGCATGGTGTGCCTGGATGCGGACGGCGCCGTGGTCCGCCCGGCCCTGCTCTGGAATGACGTCCGCTCCGCCGCCGCGGCCCGGGCCATGATCGACGACGCCGCAGCCTCCGGTGGGCTGGACGGCGCGGAGTACTGGGCCCGGGCAACCGGGACCGTGCCGGTGGCGTCCATTACTGCCGCCAAGCTGCGCTGGCTGGCGGAGAACGAGCCCGAAAATGCGGCCCGCACCGCCGCCGTCTGCCTGCCCCATGACTGGTTGAGCTGGCGGCTGGCCGGCTACGGGCCGGGCTCCGGCGCCGCCGGTCTTGCCGCTTTGTGCACCGACCGCTCCGATGCATCCGGCACCGGTTACTGGTCGCCGGCCACCGGGAAGTACCTGCCGGAGGTGCTGGAGCAAACCCTTGGCCACGTTCCGGTGCTGCCCCGGGTGCTGGGGCCGCTGGAATCGGAACTGCGCACGCCGGCCGGGCAGCTGATCGGTGCCGGCAGCGGGGACAACGCCGGTGCTGCGCTGGGCGTGGGCGCGGAAGTGGGCGACGTCGTCGTCTCCGTAGGCACCTCCGGAACGGTTTTTGCGGTATCAGCCGCACCGACGTCGGATCCCACCGGCCTGGTTGCGGGCTTCGCCGACGCCACCGGCCACTACCTGCCGCTGGTGTGCACCCTGAACGGATCCCGGGTGCTGGACGCCACTGCGGCCCTGCTGAACGTGGACCTGCCTGCGCTGACTGAACTGGCGCAGGCCGCCGGCGACGGAGCCGGCGGCCTGACCATGGTGCCCTACTTCGAGGGTGAACGCACACCCAATCTGCCCGACGCCACCGGATCCCTGCACGGCATGACGCTGCAGAACTTCACCCCGGAAAACCTGGCCCGCGCGGCCGTGGAAGCCATCGCCTGCTCGCTGGCTGACGGTCTGGCCGCCCTGACCGCCGTCGGGACCGACGTCCGCCGGGTCATCCTCGTGGGCGGTGCCGCCCGGTCAGCCGCGCTGCAGCACGCAGTATCGGCGGTCTTCGGGCTGCCCGTGACGGTTCCCGAACCCGACGAATATGTGGCCAACGGCGCCGCCAAGCAGGCCGCCGGAGTGCTGGCGGGCAGCTGGCCGCAGTGGGCACAGTCCGGCACCAGCACTGTGGAAGCCGCTCCGGCGCCTGAGATCCTGCAGCGGTACCGGGCGGCCGCGGCCACCGTCCGGTGACGCTGCAGGCCTGAGCTGGCTCCGGGGCCACGGATAGGATTGACGCATGAGCTCAGAGGAAGTCGCATGCGTCATCTGTGGGCGTCCCGGGGTACTCACCTGGACGATCGACGGCGCGGCCGGTGCCGGCGTCGTCGATTTGTGTGTTGTGCACAGCAAGCCACTCACGGACGCCTTGGCCGCAGCGGCAGCAAAGCCGCGGAGCGAAGAAGCATCCGGGCAGAAGGCGCCGGAGCTGCCGCGGCGGGTGGCCCGGCGCGCGTCCTTTGAACCCCTGGACTGGGCCCCGCCGGCCGGCAGTTGAAACCGTCTGCCGGGACGCTGCTGCGTCCCGGCCGTACGGCGCTTAGCCGGCGGCTGTGCCGGGTTCCCTAATCAGCCACTGATCCGCGTCGGTGCGGGGGACGTAATAGAAGCCGCCCTTCCTGCTGGCTGCGTTGGGCGGTGCGTCCTTGTGATAGTTCACCACGACGTCGTTGTCGGCGAGCTCGCGAAGCCAATCAGCGAGCAGCCGGTCTTCTTCCGGACTCAGTTTTCCGCCGCTCTTCTGCTTGGCGATGGCGCGGAAGCGGTCCATGACGGCGGTGGTCTTGTGCTCGTCCGCGATCTCCCAGGGCAGGACATCCTTGTACGTTGCCCGTTCCTTGGTGAAGCCGGCGCGGTCCAGGGCCCTCCAGACTGCAGCCTCAGTGACTCCGTACTGTTCGGCGATATCGATCAGGCGCAGGCCCTGTTTGCGGAGCTGGCGGAGGGTGGTGCTGTCGGGGAGCTTGCGTTCTGCGGGCAATGAATTTCCTTTGTTTCAGTGAACGTTGTTGCAAGATCTAAGTTAAACCTTCGGGGGCTTTGAAGGTCAAGTCGTAGATTTGACCGTATCGCCGTGTTGCTCCCCGGACGGAGGTTATCCCCGCAGGGTTTCCCGGGCCGCAGCAAGGACGTTGTCCAGATGGATGCCGCGAAGATGCAGAATTTCGCTGCCCGAGCCGGACTCCCCGAACCGGTCGATGGAAACCACCCGGCCGCCGCTGCCGGCCCACCGGTACCAGGCGTCTCCGCGTCCGGCTTCGACCGTCACCCGGGCTGTCAGCCGGGCCGGGAGGACATGTTCGCGGTAGTCCGGGTCCTGCTCGCTGAACCATTCAACGCAGGGCATGGACACAACGCGCGAAGAAATGCCTTCGCCTTCGAGGACCTGCGCGGCCTCGACGGCGAGGGAGACTTCGCTGCCCGTGGCGATGAACGCCAGATCCTCCCCGCCGCCGTTCTGCCAGCGAACATATCCGCCCCGGCCGGCGCCGTCGTCGGCCGCCAGCGCGAACGGCAGAACGGGAAGCTTCTGCCGGCTCAGGGCAAGTGCCACCGGCCGGTCCGCAGACGCGAGCATGCGTCTCCACACGGCGAGCACTTCCACGGAGTCTGCGGGCCGGACCACATCCAGCCCGGGGACGGCCCGCAGCGAGGCGAGCTGTTCCACGGGCTGGTGCGTCGGCCCGTCTTCGCCCACCGCCACGGAGTCATGGGAGAAAACGTAAATCACCCCCAGCCCCATCAGCGCCGCGAGGCGAATACTGGGACGCATGTAGTCGCTGAACACGAGGTAGGTGGAGCCAAAGGGCCGCCACGGTCCGTGCAGGGCAATGCCGCTCAGAGCCGCCGCCATGGCATGTTCCCGAACACCGAAGCGGATGAACTCACCGGACGGGTTCTGCGCGGAGAACGGTTCGCCGGGAACGGCCACGCTGGTGGAACCGCTCAGATCCGCCGAACCGCCCCAGAGAGCTGCAGTGGACCGCAGAGCCTGGAGAACCTCACCGTTGGTGGTGCGGGTGGCGATGAGGTCGCCTTGATTCCCCGCTGAAACTTCTGACAGCGCCGATGCATCGACTTCACCGGCGCGGAACCGGGTCCACCGCTCGGCGTCACCCGGGTGCTCCGCCGCCCACTGACCGTAGGCGCGTTCCCACTCGGAATACTGGTGGGCTCCGCGCTTAGCGGCCTTGCGGGTGTGCCGCAGTAACTCGTCGTCGACCAGGTCCTTGAGTCCGGCGTCGGGGGCGTACCCCAGTGCTTTCTTCACCTCCGCCACTTCCTCGGCTCCGAACCCGCCGGAGTGGGCGGCAGGCGTGCCGCCAAACTTGCGGGAGGGAGCACCGATAACCGTCTTCACGGCAACAAAGGTGGGCCGCCCGGTCCTCTCGGCGGCCTGTCGAAGCACGTCTTCAACGGCGTCGAGATCGGTGATGTCGTCAATTTCGAGAACCCGCCAGTTGTACGACGCGTAGCGGGCGCGGACATCTTCGGAGAACGTTTCGCTCGTGGGGGAGTCGATGGTCACGCCGTTGTCATCCCAGATCAGCACCAGGTTGTCCAGGCCCAGGGTGCCGGCGAGGCTCGAGGCTTCGGCGGATATGCCCTCCTGCAGGCATCCGTCACCGGCAAGCGTCCAAACGGTGTGGTCCAGAAGGTCGGAACCGGGAGTGAAGACCGCCTGTTCATGGCGTGCGGCCGCTGCCATGCCGACGGCGGAGGCCACGCCCTGCCCCAGCGGCCCGGTGCTCATTTCGACGCCGGGAGTGTGGTGAACCTCCGGGTGCCCCGGAGTCTTCGATCCCAGGGAACGTCCGGCGGCCAGATCGGCCAGCGTCAGCCCGTAGCCCGTAAAGAAAAGCTGGATGTACAGCAGGAGGCTCGCATGTCCTGCGGACAGGACAAAGCGGTCCCTGGCAGGCCAGTCCGGTTGTGCGGGACAGTGGCGCAGGACCCTGGAGAACAAGACATAGGACAACGGCGCCATCGCCATGGCGGTTCCGGCGTGCCCGTGTCCCTTTTCCTGCACCAAGTGAGCGGGAATGGCCCGGGCAGCTGCGACCGCCCTCTGATCCAGGGAAAAATCGGATCCGGACTGTTCAGGCAAGCGGTTCTCAGTCACACCGTCACTGTGGCGCCGCAGCCGGACATAAGTCAACGGGGCGCGGATCCCCCGGGTTTTTTGGGGGCGAAGGCCCACTTGTCCTGAGTTCCATGGACAACGCTTCGTCACGATGGCACGGTGAAGAACGATGCATGGATCAGGACCTCCCAGTTTCCTAAGGATTCACCGTGGCCATGAACCTCGAAAATTCACTGTTTTCCATCAACCTCAAGGCGCCCGCAGCCGACTGGCGGGACGCGATTCGCCTGGCGGGCGATGGACTTGTTGCGGCCGGAGTCACCACCGGGGACTACACCGATCAGATGATCGCAGCAGTTGAAGAACACGGTCCGTACATCGTCATTGCTCCCGGTATAGCCCTTGCCCACGCGCGGCCCTCCGAAGCTGTCCTGAAGGGCGGGCTGAGCTGGGTAAGCCTCAAGGACCCGGTCAACTTCGGCCACGCGAAGAATGACCCGGTGACCCTGGTGATAGGCCTGGCCGCCACGGATCACAACGCACACATTGAAGTTCTCAAGGCGCTCGCCGGGGTCCTTGCCAACAAGGAACTCCGCGGCAGGCTGGAAGCGGCGACCACGGAAACGGAAGTGCGGGACCTGCTGAAGAGTTTGGACACCAACTAATCGCTCTCGATGGAAAGGCACCCCATGAAAATAGTTGCCGTTTGCGGCATGGGCATTGGAACCTCGGTGCTGTTGAAGATGAACGCGGAACAGGTCCTGAGGGACCTGGGCGTGGAAGGTGATGTCGAAGCAGCCGACATCGGTGTTGCCAGGGGCGCAGCCCAGTCCGCGGACATCGTCCTGACGAGCGATGAGCTCGCAGGGGAGATCGGCGAGGTTCCGGCCAAAGTGATCATTATCGACAACTTCGTCGACATGGACGAGATCAAAGAGAAACTCTCAGCAGCCATCGAATAGCCGCGTTCCCTGCCACCTAAAAGGCGTTTGCTGCCACCCCAAAAAAAGGAGTGCCTACGATGGACTGGCTTGTCGTCATTTTGAATTTCATCGGGCAACAAATTCTCAACGTACCGGCCTACCTCATTGGCATCATCACCGCTATCGGCCTGATCGCACTGCGCCGCAACTCCGGCCAGGTGGTGGGTGGGGCGCTGAAAGCAGCCCTGGGCTTCCTGATCCTCGGTGCGGGAGCAACGGTGGTGACGAACTCCCTGGATCCCCTCGGCACGCTCATCCTCGCGGTAACCGGTGCGCAGGGCGTGATTCCCACCAACGAGGTGATCACGGCTATTGCCCAGGAGGACTTCGGTGCCCAGAGCGCCTATGTCCTGACGCTTGGTTTTTTGGTGATGCTGTTGCTTGCCCGGTTCACGCCGCTGAAGTACGTCTTCCTCACGGGACACCACATGGTTTTTATGGCCACCATGCTCACCGTGGTGCTGTCGGTCGGTCTGGGCGAAGACCTGAGCTGGCTGGTGGTGATCATCGGAGCGGTTCTCCTGGGCGTCGTCATGGTGGTGATGCCGGCCTTTGTCCATCCCTGGACCAAAAAAGTTACCGGTAATGACACCATCGCCATCGGACACTTCGGAACCCTCGGATACATAGCGGCCGGTGCCGCAGGCCAGGCGGTGGGCCGCCGCAGCAAATCGACCGAGGACATCAAATTCCCGCAGGGCCTACGTTTCCTCCGGGATTCCATGGTGGCAACCGCTCTGTCCATGGTCCTGATCTACCTCGTCTTTTCCATTTGGGGTTTGATAGCTCTTCCCCGTGACGAGGCACTGGCCATCTTTGACGTTGCCGATGCCGGAGCGTTCATCATGGCCGGTTTTGGTTTGGCACTTCAGTTCGGCGTGGGCGTAGCCATCATTCTTTATGGTGTGCGCACCGTTTTGGGGGAGCTGGTTCCAGCGTTCCAGGGAATCGCCAATAAGGTTGTCCCCGGTGCCAAGGCGGCCCTGGACATCCCCATTGTCTTTCCCTTCGGTCAGAACGCTGTATTGATCGGGTTCCTCAGTTCATTCGCGGGCGGTCTGGTTGCCCTCGGGCTCCTGGCTGTTTGGCTCAACCCGGTCTTTGGGCTCGCCCTGATTCTTCCCGGCATGGTGCCCCACTTCTTCACCGGAGGCGGCGCCGGCGTTTACGGCAACGCCACCGGCGGACGCCGCGGTGCGATGGCCGGCGGCTTCATCAACGGGGTCATCATCACGATCCTGCCCGCAATCCTGCTCCAGGTGCTCGGTGAATTCGGTTTCGCGAACAGCACCTTCGGCGATGCGGACTTCGGCTGGTTCGGAACCATCATTGGGCTCAGCCTCCGGACCGGGACAGCAGGCGGAATTGTTCTCACCGTCCTGATCGCGTTGGTGCTCGTGGTCGCTGCGAGCATCTACCAACGCAAGGTCGTGGATGCGGGCTGGGTTCCCGGGGCCAAACGCGACAAATGGCTTGAGGAAGAAAAGGCAGCCGAGAAAGCACGTGCCGATGCCGCCAAAGCTGCCGCCAAGGATGCTGCCGACAAAGAGAAGGACGTGTAGACAAGGCAGTACTGCGCTCCATAAAGACAGGCAGAAGAAATATCAGCAATAAGCGGCCGTTGGTTATGCAGAATCCGAACAGGATCTGCGTAGCCAACGGCCGCTTTGGTGCGTGGTGCCACTCTGGGCACAGGGGCCGCCACTGCCTATAGTCCCCTTGATGGGCCAGAGCGTGGCAAGGCGTCAATGTCAGGGGGGAAAATGAATTGGGTAGACGCGGCAGAAATCATGTCAGGACTGGGCACCATGGGGGCGTTGATATTTGTTGCGTTTCAAACGCTGTATTCAAACCGCGCGTTGGCGCAGGCCCGAGAGTTGATGGAACTGGAACGCGATCGGGATCAGCGCGAACAAATGGAAGGTGCGAAGAAGGCGGCAGAGGGGGTGGGGTCCTGGCCCGTAATCCTGCGCCGCGGCAGCGGAAAGGGGGAATGGGGTCTGGAAATCGTCAATCCGTCGTCAGCCCCCATTTACGAGGTCAAAGTTGTCCGTGCAGCGGGGCAGGCAGCCAGCGGAGCACTAGTGGAGGAAATTGCTGCGCGTGCAGCTGTGCTGGCACCCGGTCGCTATTTCGCCGGAGACGGGCCTTTTCTTGAATGGCTTCAGAGCGACGCCCAAACCGAACCGATTATGGGCGGGCGCCGGTACCGCGCGACTCTCACCTTCACGGACACCAACGGGAGGCAATGGATGAGGGATCCGGACGGACTGCTGACCGAAACCACCACCGGCTTGGACCCGCTGCCGCACCCGCTCGAGGACGCCGCAACACAGGCGAAATGAATAAGGTGCTGCACGCCCGTCATGCTTACGCTGGCCTTTCCGGACGTGAGGAGCACCAGCCATGAAACGCAGAATTCCCCAGTACAAAGAACTCCGAGACCTGGTCCAGTTCAGACCCTTTGATCTGGACCGGCGGCGGGCACGGCTGGCGAAAGCCACCAATGTCTGGGAACTGCGCGACATTGCGAAGCGGCGGATTCCCGCGGCAGCCTTCGACTACGTGGACGGCGGATCCTTCGGTGAGCACGCCCTGAACCGCAACCGCGCCGCGTTCGATGACGTCGAATTTGTTCCGCACGTGCTGCGCGATGTCACCAGCGTGGACCTGCGCACCAAGATCGCCGGCACGGAGTCGGCGCTGCCCGTGGGCATCGGGCCCACCGGCCTGACCCGGCTCATGCACACCGAAGGCGAGATCGGTGGAGCCCGGGCCGCGGCCGCGTTCGGTATTCCGTTTTCACTGTCCACCATGGGCACGGCCTCGATCGAGGAGCTCGCCGCTGAAGTGCCCGACGCCGCCAAATGGTTCCAGCTCTACCTCTGGAAGGACCGCGGCCGGTCCCGGGAACTGGTGAACCGTGCCGCCGCCGCCGGCTACGGCGCGCTGATCGTCACGGTGGACACCCCGGTGGCCGGCGCCCGGCTGCGGGACACCCGCAACGGCATGACCATGCCGCCCACCCTCACGCCCAAGACCGTCCTGGACGCGTCCTACCGGCCCGAGTGGTGGTTCAACTTCCTCACCACCAAACCGCTGGGTTTCGCGAACTTCGAGGGCGAGCGGGTCTCCCTGGCAGAGACCGTCAACACCATGTTTGAGCCCTCCCTGAACTTCGATGATCTGGGATGGCTGCGCGAGACCTGGCCCGGAAAACTGATCGTCAAGGGCATCCAGTCACCACAGGACGCGGTGGAATCCTTCGCCCGCGGCGCCGACGCCATTGTGGTGTCCAACCACGGCGGCCGGCAGCTGGACCGGGCCCCGGTGCCGCTGCGGATCCTGCCCGATATCCGCGCCGCCGTCGGGCCCGACGCCGAAATCATTCTGGACTCGGGCATCATGTCCGGCGGCGACATCGTGGCCGCGATCGCCGCCGGGGCTGACTTCACAATGATCGGCCGCGCCTATCTGTACGGGCTGATGGCCGGCGGCCGGCAGGGCGCCGAACGGACGCTGGAGCTCCTGCGCACCGAAATGACGACGGTGATGCAGCTGCTCGGCGTCACCAGTTTGGCCGAGCTGACGCCGGAGCATGTGCGCCGGGTCTAGGCGCCTTATTCCTTGACCGCCCCTTCGAGCATGCCCTTGATGAAGTGCCGCTGCAGGATGAAGTAGAGCACCACCACGGGCAGCGCCACCAGCACGGCACCGGCTGCCAGCAGGGCGGTGCCCTGCGTGTACTGGCCCTGGAAAAACGCCAGGCCCAGCGGAGCCGTGCGGAACGCGCCGGTGGGGGACATGACCAGGGGAATCAGGAATTCGTTCCAGGTCCACATGAACACCAGCACCACCATGGTGGTGATTGCCGGGCGGCCCATGGGCATCAGGATGGACCACAAAATGCGACCCGGGGAGGCGCCGTCCATCCGCGCCGCGTCCACGACCGCCGGGCTGACGCCGCGGAAATAGGTGCGCATCCAGTACGTCCCGAAGGCCACCGACTGCGCCACCTGCGGCATGGCCACCGCCCACACCGTATCCGTCAGGCCCAGCGCCCGCAGGTCGAAGAAGAGTGGAACCACTATGGCTTCGGCCGGCACCATGATGCCCAGCAGGAACAGGTAGAACAGGGCCTGGCTGCCGCGGAACGCCATGGTGCCGAAGGCGTAACCGGCCAGCACCGAGAGCACCACGGTCAGGGACACCACAATCACAGCCACCAGGACCGAGGTCCCCATGTACTGCCCGAAGCGGCCCTCTTCCCAGGCCGCCAGGAAGTTGCCGGGATGAAAGGCTCCCTCCCGGCCCGCCGCGGCATCCCGGGGGCCGAAGGCCTCCGCCAGGATGGTCAGCATGGGCGCCAGGACCAGCAGGGAAAAGACAATCAGGACGGCATAGTTGAGGAAGCGTTCAGTGCTGCTGACCTTCACGGGTTCCGCTCTCCGATCCGGTTCACAACCGCGGTAATGGCAAAAATCAGGACGGTCAGGGTGACGCCCACGGCGGCTGCGGATCCCACCTCGCCCAGCTCAAAGGCCCGCCGGTACACCTCATAGCTGGGCACCGTGGTGGAACTGCCCGGTCCGCCGCTGGTGGTCACGTAAATCAGGTCAAAGGTCTTGAGCGAAGCCACGATGGTCAGGGTCAGTGCCACGGTGATCTCGGCCCGCACCGACGGCACGATGATGGCGAAAAACTCCCGCACCGCTCCGGCGCCGTCCAGCCGGGCGGACTCAAACTGCTCCACCGGAATACGTGCCATTCCCGCCAGCAGCAGCACCGTCACCAAACCGGTGGACACCCAGGTCCCAATGAGCCCGACGGCGGGAAGCGAGAAGGTGTAGTCGCCCAGCCAGGGACGGGTCAGGGCCTCCAGCCCCACAAACCGCAGAAAGGTGTTCAGGGTGCCGTCGGGAGCGTAAATCTGCCGCCACGCCACGGCCACCACCACCATGGCAATGACCTGGGGCAGGAACACGATGGTGCGGAACACGGACAAACCGTGCACCTTTGCCCGGGTCAGGACCGCCGCGAGCACCAGGCCCAGGCAGACGGGCAGAACGGCGTAGAAGAAGATGAACACCAGTGCGTGGCCAAAGGCGGCGCGCAGCCGGTCGTCGGAGAAAATGTCCGTGTAATTCTCCAGGCCCACAAAGGTGGCCAGCGTCAGTCCGTCCCAGTCGAACAGGGACAGATGCGCCGCCCGGCCCAGCGGATAGAGCATGAACGCCGCGTAGACGAGGAACGCGGGCAGGATAAACAGGTACGGCACGTACCAGCGCCCGCCGCGGCCGGTCCGGGACTTGCCGCCCCGGCCGGCCGCCGCCGTCGTACTCTCAGCCCGCGTTAGTGAAGTCGGCATAATCCGTTTCCAGGGCCTGGGTGAATTCCTGCGGGGAAACCCTGCCGTCCAGCACGCCCTGGAGCGCCTCACCCATGGTGTCCGCCATGGTGGGGGTGGCGTAGTCCAGATAGGGGAGCAGCGCGCCGTCGGCGCTGACGGACCCGAACTCGGAATAGACGTCCTGCAGCACACCCGACTCCGGGGCGTACTTCTGCGTGTCAACGACGGGCAGGTTGCCCGTTTCGGCCAGGATGGCCATGGCCTCGTCGCTGGTGATGAAGTTGATGTATGCCGCGGCAAGGTCCGGGTTTTCGGATTCGCTGGTGACCGTGAACGGCAGCCCGGTGCCGCCGGTGGTCTTGGGCGCTTCACCGGCGGCATCGGCGGGGACAAAGAATCCGACGTCATCGCCCATGGCGTCCTGCAGGTCCGCGGCCAGCCACGAACCTCCCATGAGGAACACGCCGTCACCGGCGGAGAGTGACTGCCACGCGGCGTCGTAGTCGGTGCCGTTCACGCCGTCGTTGAAATAACCCTTGGACTGCCAGTCGGCCAGTTTCTGCGCGGCGGCCTCGTTTTCCGGCGTGGTCCAGGACGCGCCGGCATTGCCGAAGCCCAGTTTCTGCACGTCCTCCGTGGACACCATGGAGCCCTGCACCGGTCCGAACACGTGCAGCGCCGGCCACTTCTCAATGTTGCCCAGCAGCATCGGAGTCTCGCCGGCTTCCTTGGCGGTTTCCATCGCCGCTTCAAACCCTGCCCAGTCCTCGGGCACGTCCAGGCCCAGCTCTGCCAGTTTGGACTTGCTGTAGAAAACGCCCACCACTTCGCCCACCTGCGGCAGGCCGTACAGGCTGCCGCTGCCGAAGGTCTTGCCGTCCTCGCTGTACTTCGAATACTGCAGCACGCTCGCCGGGTAGCGGTCCTCCCAGCCGTATAACCCGGCCCAGGGATCAAGCGGCAGCAACTGCCCCGCGGCCACAAAGGCACCCATGGCGTTGCGGCCGTTGTTGGCCTCGACCACGTCCGGGGCGTCGTCACCGCTGAGCGCCAGCCGCAGCGTGGTGGCCAGATCGTCGAAGGACTGCGAATTCCGTTCAATGGTGATGTTGGGGTACTTGGCCATGAACGCCTCGTTGAGCTGGGTCATCTGCTCGTTCTGGCCGCCGCGCACCTCCTGGTCCCAGACCGTGAGGGTCTGCTCGCCCATGGCCGAGACATCGGTCTGGATGGTGGCGCTGGGGTCGCGTTCCTCGGGGGCGTCACTGCCCGATCCGGGAGTGCAGGCGGTGAGGGACAGGGCGGCGGCGGACAGGGCGGCAGTAAGCCCCATGCCCAGTCGGCGACGGCGGGAAGTAGTCATGGGATCTTCCTTACTGGACAGGCGGCTAACGATGAGCCGGGATACGGTGTTCATGAAAAGGCCTCCACCTCGGTGAGCAGGCCAAAGGTTGCCTCCGCCCGGCGGACGGCGTTTTGGGCTTTGTCGGTCAGGACCTCATCGAGGAAGCCGTAACGGCGGACGACGTCGGCGGCCTCCTCGCCGCGGGAAGCGCTGGCTTTGGCGGCTTTCCACCAGTCCACGATGTCGCCCCAGCCGGGAGCGGCAAGGGAACCGCCGAAGTGCTGTACGGCCAGGGCCGAACACAGCGAGGCGAAGAGCAGCCGCTGGCGCAGCGGCCACTGGTCCAGGGTGCCCACCACCATGGCGGCAGCGAACACGTCACCGGCACCGGTGGGATCCAGGGCGTTGACGCGCAGGCCCGGCACGGAGGCGGTTTCACCGGTGGAGGCATCGGAGGCAATGGCCCCGGCGGCGCCCTTGGTGACGACGGCGAGCGGGACCTGGTCGGAGAGCTTCCCCAGGGCATCCTCTGCGGAGTCCGTGCGGGTGTACGCCATGGCCTCAATGTCATTGGGCAGGAAGGCATGGCACAGGTGCAGATCCGCAAGCACGGCCGGGTCCCACGCCCCCGAGGGATCCCAGCCCACGTCCGCGAAGACCAGGGTTTCGCCCGTGCCGTAGTCCTTCCACCAGGGCTCCTGCCCGTCCGGCCGGACCAGTTCGCCAAAGACGGCGCGGGCGGGCGGGGGGACACCGATCAGCTCCCGTTGCGTCACGGGGATGGGATGGCCGTGGGTCACCATGCTCCGGTCGCCCTGCCAGGAGAGTGACACGGTGACGGCGGAGTGCCAGCCGCGGAACGTGCGGGAACGGCCGAGGTTGATCTTTTCCTGCTCGGCCAGCAGCGTCCAGGCCCACGCACCGTAGGCGTCGTCACCGAATCCTGCCGCCAAACCGGTGTCCAGTCCCAGCCGGGAGGCGGCCACGGCAAGGTTGGCAATGCCGCCGGGGAGCGAGCCCATGCCGTCCGCCCACACCTCGGTTCCGGGCCTGGGGGCGGCGGGGAGTCCGGTAAAGACGATGTCGAAGAACAAGGACCCGGTGAGGAACAGGTCCAGTTGCGCTTCGGAGCTGCCGGCAGTTGTCACCCGGTTCCTCTTCCTTGTCCGTGTCCGCAGTCCTGCGCCGGCATCTGTGGCGGCTGGGCTGCAGGAGGATGCTGTGACTGATGTTGCATTGCCCTTGGGACGCTAACACGCACAATTGTGCAGAACAAGCACGAATAAAGTGCTTGAAGCTGGCTGATTTTGACTGTTAGGGTCACTTGCATGCTCACTGACAGCAGGCGGTCCGCCATTCTGCACCGGGTGCGGGAGGCCGGAAGCGCTTCGGTGGCGGACCTTGCCCGGCTGGTGGACGCCAGTGAATCCACCATCCGGCGGGACCTGAACACTCTTCACGGGCAGGGCCTGCTGCGCCGGGTCCGCGGCGGAGGCACCGGCGTCGAGCACCCCGGCGCAGAAGCCCTCCCGGAACCCGACGCGGTGCCCTTCGACGAGGTGGCTGCGCATTCCTCCTCCACCAAACAGCGGATCGCCGTCCGCGCCGCGCAGCTGGTGGGCGACGGCGATGTCGTCGTCCTGGACATTGGAACCACCACCGCCCTGATCGCCCGCGAACTCCGCGGCCGCCCGGTCACCGTGATCACCGCCAGTGTTGCCGTTCTGGATGAACTGCGCGGTGATCCGGCCACCGAACTGATCCTGCTCGGCGGAGTGCTGCGCCGTTCCTACCATTCGCTGGTGGGAACACTGACCGAAGAAGCACTGCACCGGCTGCGCGCCACCATCTGCTTCCTGGGCACGTCCGGAGTGCAGCCGGACGGCACCGTCATGGACACCACCGGCACTGAGGTGCCGGTCAAACGGGCCATTCTCGGTACGGCTCCGCGTGTTGTGCTGGTGGCTGATGAAACCAAATTCCCCGGGACCGGCGTCCTGCCGGTCTGTGCCGCGGCAGCCGTCTCCACGGTGGTCACTGCGGCTTCCTCCCACCAGCCCACCCTGGACGTGTTCCGGCGGGCAGGAAGTGACGTCATCACCGTATGAAACTGACCCTGATTGGCGGCGGAGGCTTCCGCGTGCCGCAGATTTTCGACGCCCTCGCTGCCGAGGATGCCTCGGCCCGCGTCACCGAGCTGTGCCTTTATGACACGGCGCCTGAACGGCTGGAGGTCATGCGTGCCGTCCTGGCGCAGCTGGCCGGAAGCGCCCCGCGTCCGCCCCGGATCACTGTGGAAACCGACCTGGATGCCGCACTGCGCGGAGCGGCCTTCATCTTTTCTGCGATGCGGGTGGGCGGCGCTGCCGGTCGCATCACGGACGAGCGGGTGGCCCTGGACCTGGGCGTTCTGGGCCAGGAAACGGTGGGCCCCGGCGGGCTGGCGTATGCCCTGCGCACCCTGCCCGCCGCCCGGAGGCTGGCCGAACGCGCCGCGGTGCTGGCCCCGGACGCCTGGGTCATCAACTTCACCAATCCCGCGGGCATGGTCACCGAGGCCATGCGGGCATCCCTGGGGGACCGGGTGATCGGCATCTGCGATACTCCGATCGGGCTGATGCGCCGTGCCGTGCACGCCGTGGGGTCCACCCCCGACGCGGTGGACTTTGACTACGTGGGCCTGAACCATCTCGGTTGGCTGCGCCGGATCTCGGTGGCGGGCGAGGACCTGCTCCCGGCCCTGCTGGCTAATGACGCGGCGCTGGGACAGATGGAAGAGGCCCGGCTGATGGGCTTGGACTGGGTGCGCGCCCTGGGTGCGGTGCCCAACGAGTACCTCTATTACTACTACTTCCAGCGTGAAGCCACCGAGCGCATCCGCACCTCCGCCGAAACCCGCGGCGAGTTCCTGGAACGGCAGCAGACAGGCTTTTACCGGCAGGCACATCTGCACCCTGACAGTGCCCTGGAACTGTGGGAGCGCACCAAGCATGAACGGGAGGCCAGCTACATGGCCGAAAGCCGCCCGGAGGAGGAGCGCAACGGCCGGCAGGAGAGCGACGTCGACGGCGGCGGATACCAGGGCGTGGCCCTGGACCTCATGGGCGGATTGACCAAGGGCCGGGCGGCAACAATGATCCTGAACGTCGCCAACCGGGGCACCGTGGCGGAACTGCCGGACGACGCCGTGATCGAGGTGGTGTGCGACGTGGACGCGGCAGGGGTTGCGGCACGCAAAGTGGCGCCGGTCCGGGGAGACATGCTCGGGCTGCTTCAGCAGGTCAAGGCCGCGGAACAGCTGACCCTTTCCGCCTCACTGCACCGCGATCCCGTGCTCGCCTGGCGGGCGCTCGCCGCACACCCGCTGGTGGATTCGGTCACCGTGGCCCGCAAACTGCTGGACACGTACCGGCAGGCCATACCGGGGGTGGCTGCAGCGTTTGACTGATGTGGCGCAACGCAGGCGGTGGCCTCTGCCCTAGAATCGAGTGATGGCTCAAACCCAGCAGATCCCTGCCACCGGCGTGTCCACCGTGGCCCGCATCGTCACCGAAACCACGGCACCTGCCGTACTGGTGGGGATTCTTCTGCTGCTGCAGCCCCTGCTCAGCCCCGGGGTGACCTGGCTGCAGGGCATCGTGGCGGCAGGTTTCACCGTTGGCCTGCCCTTCCTCGGGATCCTCTGGCTGAAGCGGCGCGGTGCCGTGACCGACCACCATGTGGGAGTGCGTTCCCAGCGGGCACCGATCCTGGCCGCGTCCGCGGTGTCCATCGGCATCGGTGCGCTGGTCCTGGTTCTCCTGAACGCCCCGGCAGTGCTCTTCGGCGAAATCGGCGGAGTGTTTATCGGGCTGATGCTGTGCATGGCGGCAAATCTGGTGTGGAAGCTGTCCGTCCACTCCGCTGTGGCCGCCTATGTTGGCCTAACGCTGTTGGCGCCCATCCCGGTCTTCGGACCCGCGCTGGCCCTGATGCTGGCATCGGCAACGGGGTGGTCCCGGGTGAAGCTCGGGGACCACACGCCCACGCAGGTGCTCGCGGGGCATCTGGCCGGCTGCGTGGCCTTCGCCGCCGCACTTCTGCTGCCCTGACGGTAACTTTTCCGGTTGTGAAACATCGGTTTTGGGATAAAGTCCTAACATCCAGTCTCTTCACAGGCGCGCATCACCGTGTGAAACAACGATGGGGAATTAATGGCAGTGCGTTTTAGGAAGTCCGACGGCGGGGAACGGACGGCCTCGAAAGCAGCGGTCGCGGCCCTGAACCTGGGCGGACACGTAACGTTCGATGAATTACTGGAAGTGGTCACGGAAGCCCACGGAAAGCCCATTGAACTGCGCGACATTGACCATTCAATCATTCCCGCCGTCACGGGGCTCTGGATTGAGAAGGACAAAAAGTCCATCATCCTGCTGCCCGCCGGCGACAACCGGCTGCACCGCACCCACGCCGCGTGCCACGAGTTTGGACACATTCTCCTGCGCCACCAGGGGTGCGGCGGGGTGGAGACGGCCATGCCGTCCGTCTTCCAGCACGTTGGCAGCCGCAAGGGCATCAAGCGGATGCTGGCCCGGTCCCTGGACTGGAACGAGACCGAGCGGGCCGCCGAGCACGTTGCCTACCTTCTGTCGCTGGCGCTGCTGCCCAACGGAAGCGAAAGCCCCAGCGACTTTGAGCGGACGTTCATGTGACGCTCCTGCAAATCCTTCCGATCATCGTTCTCTGGGTGATGGTCGCAATCCGGCTGCTGGGCCTGTGTTTCGGCTGGCGCCCGGGCATCCTGCCAGCGGTTTTCCTGGTGGCACTGGGCGCAACCCTGAACATCGACCCGGTGTACCTGGCGGTGGACCGGCTCCTGGGCGGCTGGAACCTGCTCAACCTCATGGTCCACCTGCTCATGGGACTGGGCATGACGGAGCTGAGTCGGCTGCTGCTGCGGGTTACCGGCCGTTCGAACCACGTGAAAGTGCTCATCAGCGTGGGGATTGTCCTTGCCTTGGCGCAGATCGTGCTCCTGGTTGTCTCGGACACCGAAGGATCCGCGGCCAGTTTCACGGACACCTTCGGTGACATCCCGACCGTGGCTTTATACCAGGCCAGCTTCTTTGCCTGGTTTGGCATCATCACCGGGTACACAGGCGTGGAAACCCTGCGCCGCAACCGGCGGGGAGAGTCACGGCCCTTCCGGATCGGTTTCGACATCCTCTGTGCCGGGTGCATGGCCGGTGTGCTGGCGGCAGGCATGAAAATGATCCAGATCGGCCTGGAGATCGGCGGCGGCGACAGATACAACAATGGACTGATCACCGGATACCACGTTCTGCTCGCTCTCATGACCGTGGGATTTGCGGTGGGCTTCATCCTTCCGTCCTACGAACGCATTCGGCAAACCTTCCGGGCACGGACCGACCGCGAAAGGGACCTTGCCGCGCTGCGGCCCATTATGAGTCGTCTGGTGCAGACACCCGAAGGCCGCCGGTCCATGGGAGCCGCCAACATTGTCCTCGACGCCCGCGCGTCCAAGGCCCAGCTGTACCGCTGGTTCATTTTCATAGGCGATATCCGGGTTTTGGATCCCGGGCTGCTGTCGCCGCAGGAAATCCGAGTCATTGATGAGATAGGCAGAAGAATTGAGCACAACAGTCCATCGGCGCAGCGTCCGGCTGCCCCTCGCCGCTAGCTGCTCCAAAATACTGCCGCCGGCTCTGGTGCTGACCGTTCTGGTGCTCCTGGCAGGGATGAAGGCAGGGCTGGGGACGGGCGGGGTGTTCCTGCTGGTTTCCGGCATCGTCGGCATTCCCGGCGCTATTTACAAAGGCACCAAGCCCGTGTTCCGGCGCCGCGGCCTGCCGGACAGCTGGCGGACCAACATCGTGGCGGTCCTGATGCTTCTCGGCACCCTTATCTGCTGGGCTATTCCTCTGAAGGCGCCGATTCCGCTGACCGTGGGGGCCTTGCTTCTCGGCAATGTAGGACTGGTGTTCTTCCGCCGCTGGCTCGACGTGTCAGCCCATGTGTCGGTCATGACCTTCGCCGTTCTGTGGATTACGGCACTGTTCGGGGGAGCCTGGGCATGGCTGTTGATACTATCGCCGTTGATGATGTTTAGCCGGGTTGTACTGCGCGAACACACCCGGAGTGAGGCGTTGTCAGGCGCAGCACTGGGAGTGGCAACTTTCTGCTGTTTTCTCGTAGCAATGACTTGGAGCTGAACTAAGTGGACGATTTTGGTCTTTCCCCGGAACGAGCCGCCGGCATCCGACGAGCCGAGACGCTCGCCAGAAAGATCAACCTCCTCTTGGACGTCATCATGTCCGACTCGGGAAAGCCGTATGACTACCCGGCCATCAGGGACGGCGCCCAGAAAGAGGGCTACTACCTTTCCCGTACCCGGTGGTCCCTGCTGAAGTCCGGAAAGGAGCAGGTTGTTCCGGACGAGGCGCTGCGCGCCATTGCCGCGGTCTTTGACGTGGACCCCGAATACCTGCTGCAGGAAGGCGGAAAGCTGCCCGAGAGGGTGGAGGCCGAGCTGGAATTGCTCCGCAGTATGCGCCGCGCCGAGGTCCGCAACTTCGCCGCCCGCGCCCTGGGCCCCGTTGACCCGGAGGCGCTGAGGGCCATCGCCAAAATCCTGGACGAGGACGAGGACGAGTAGTCCGCAAAATTTCCCCAAAAAAACTTTGACCGCACGGGGGTCCGCTGTTATCGTTCAATCATGTTTCACACATGTGTGAGACTTGTTTGAACCATATAGCTGCAGGCGGGGACGGCGGTCGACCGGGGGGTCACCTTCGTCCACGCCTGGGCTTATGGCGGCATCCGAGCTAAAGGCTTGGTGGACCACTAATAGTGGAACATCTGCTGCCTGTGGGGGGTCAGTGTGATGTTGCATGCGAAGCCAGCGGATTTCATCCGCTGGCTTCGCTGCGTTCTGGGCCTAATTCACGCCTGACCTCGCCCGCGGCGCGCCGCCGCCCGTCGTCGTCGTTCGGTGATGGGGTAGTAGAATTCATAAAGTGAAACTCAATTCCTTTTCCCATCTGATGGCACCGGGCACCATCGGTCCGATGGAAGCCCACAACCGCATCGTTCTGCCCGCAATGGATATGAACGTCTCCGAGCACGGCGAGATTGAACAGGCTGAGATTGACCACTATGTGGCACGGGCTGCCGGTGGCGCCGGCCTGATCATCACCGGCGCGTGTGCAATTGCCTTCCCCCATGGCGCGGCTTCCATGAAGGAACCGGGTCTGTCGGATGACAAGTACATTCCCGGGCTCAAAGCGCTGGCCGACGCCGTCCACGCTGCGGGCAGCAAGCTGTGCATCCAGTCCACCCACCACGGCAAGGTAGCCCGCGTGGACGTGGCCAATGACCGTCCGGTGCTCGCCCCGAACCAGCCGGGCTACAGCTATGACATGTCCGCACTGGCGGACAGCACCCCCACGGAACTCGGCAAGATGGGTGCCGCCACGGCCGGCAAGAAGATCATCTACCGTGACATGACCGCCGAGGACATTTCCTGGCTGGTCTCCACCTGGGCCGATGCCGCCGAGCGCATTGCCAAGGCCGGAGCCGACGCCATCGAGATCCACGCAGCCCACGGCTACATCCTCGGCGTGTTCCTGAACCAGCGCGACAACAAGCGCACGGACGAATACGGCGGATCGCTGGCCAACCGTGCCCGTCTGGCATGCGAAGTCATCAGCGCCGTGAAGGAACGCGTCGGCAATAAGCTGGCCATCCTGGTCCGCGTTGCCGGCGAGGAATACGGCCAGGAGGGCGGCCTGACCCTGCCGGAGGCCATTGAGGCCTCGAAGCTGTTTGAGCAGGCCGGCGCGGATGCCATCCACGTCACCGGCTGGGGGCGGAACCCGTTCGACAACTTCACCGACGGTCCGCTGCCCAACAAGGTGGGCGCCTACCTGGAGAACGCCGCGGAGATCAAGAAGCACGTCAAGGTGCCGGTCATCGCCGTCGGCCGGATGCTGCCGAAGGTCGCCGAGAAGGCGCTGGCCGCCGGGCAGATCGACTTCGCCGCCATGGGACGCCAGCTGCTGGCCGACCCCGAGCTGCCGAACAAGATCCGTGACGGCAAGTTCGATCAGGTTCGTCCCTGCATCAACTGCTACCTCTGCGTCGCCGAGAACTTCTTTGACGACACTCCCTTCTGCGCGGTCAATCCCGCCCTGGGCAACGAGGCGCTGCTGCCGCTCAAGCCCGCTTCGCTGACCAAGCACGTCGTCGTCGTCGGCGCCGGGCCCGCGGGCCTGGAAACCGCACGGGTCCTGACCGAACGCGGCCACCGCGTCACCATCGTTGACAAGGCTGACCGGCTGGGCGGCACCATGTGGTTTTCCACCATGACCACGCCGGATAACGAACGCCTGCTGCGCTGGTTCAAGTCCGAAATCAAGCGGCTGAACATTGCGGTCAAACTGAACACTCCGGCCACCGTGGACACCATCCGCGCCCTGCACCCGGACCACGTCATTGTGGCGACCGGCGCCGTCCGCCCCAAGCCTGACTTCCCGGGCGGCGACCTGCCGAACGTGCAGACTGGTGACACGCTGCGCGCCATGATGCTCGGTACAGCCACGGCGGAGGAAGCCGGCGCGGTGCTCAGTACTCTGGGTAAGCTTGGCCGCCTTTCCGGCGTGACCAAGAGCCCCGAGTTTGTCCGCCAGTTCACCAAGTTCTGGCTGCCCATGGGCAAGGACGTCGTTGTTATCGGCGGGTCCCTGGTGGGCCTGGAGCTGGCAGAATTCCTGGCCGAGCGGGGCCGCAGCGTGACGCTGCTGCACGAAACGCAGCAGCTTGGCCTGCCGCTGGCCATGCCGCGCCGCTGGACCGCTGTGAAGGATGCCAAGGACCACGGCGTCAAGATCCACCGCAACGTGAAGATCACCCGCATCACGGAGAAGACCGTGGAGTGGACCGAGGGGGAGCAGAGCTTCAGCGCACCCGCCTCCATGGTGGTCTACGCGGACGGCACGACGTCGGCGGCCCCGCTCGCGGACGAGCTGCGTGCGGTGGACATCAGCTGCGACGTCGTTGGCGACGCCGGCGCAGTCAATTACATCCACGGCGCCATCCACTCCTCGTGGAAGGTCAGCACCGAGCTCTAACGGGTTCCGTAGACAGAAGGGCTGGGCGCTTTCGTTCTTTTCGAACGAGGCGCCCAGCCTTCTGCCTGACTGAGGATAACCGCTCAATGCCTGCCCGGTTCCGGGTTCCCGGGGCGCGCTTAGAGATCGTTGATCCACGCACCCCTGTCTGAGAAGAACGAGAAGACGGGTTCGTAAAGGACAACGAATTGTCCTGTTTCAGCAGGGTCATTGAAGCAGACGTCTCCGGTGGCAGTTCCTCCTGGCGCCACCTCGCCGCTGGACAACGAGTTGTCACTTCCCACTACTGTCGAATTCCGAATAGTCCCCGACGGCGACTGCAGCTTCCAATCAAAGATGTTGAAGTCGATAGTTTCATCTGAATTGTTCTGAAGAGTTGCCGTTGTGCACAACGTCGGCCGCAACGTCGAATCGCCGTCGGTAAGCGGTGTAGAGGTGACAGTGACGTCGCCCAAAACCAAGGCTTCACCGGCCAGCCCGACCACATCGGCGTTTTCGGCTCCCGGGAAGGCCGGCGCCTCGGACGTCTGTCCTTGACCTGAAGTTGGGGTGGGCGTGGCGGTTGAGGTATCCGCAGGGGCGGGGGTTGCGGTAACCGTGACGGGAGCGGTGACCGGGGATAAAGGAGTGTCCACTTCCTCGTCCACTGCGTTGAACAGTGCGCTCCATAAAACAGTGGCAATTATGGCTGCCACCAGCGCCACCGCGGAGACAACCACGGCAGCAACGGACAGGGCCTGGGCGGAACCCCTTCGGCGGACAATAACCAGCGAAGCGATGGAGAGCCCCAGACCCACCAAGGCCAAGAGCAGCGACACGAAGTTAATCAGCGGGAGCCAAAACAGCACCAGTGCAATGATTCCCAGGATCAGGCCTGCCAGTGCGAGGCCCCTGCCATCGTTGGATTCCAGTCCCTGCGGTCCTTGCGGCGGAGACGGATATCCCTGGCCATAGTCGTGAATCGGATCATTCGGCTGCATTCCCATAATTTGCCCTCCTGGAAGGTGGCCACCGAGGTCAGTTCTTAGCACCTGCGGGGCGGGCGGCACGGTTCTAACGGACCGGGCTGCCCGCCCTTTTGTGTCTGTTTGGAGCATCAGGAGACCTGATGAGCGGCGCCTGGAACTTGTTCATTGCTAGAGGCTATTGATCCACGCACCTCGGTCTGAGAAGAAGGAGAAGACGGGTTCGTAGAGAACGACATATTGTCCGGTTTCAGCAGCATCATTCTCGAAGCAGACGTCTCCGGTAGCAGTCCCTCCCGGGGCCACCTTGCCGCTGGACAACAAGTTGTCACTTCCCATTACCGTCGAATCCCTGATGGTCCCTGACGGCGACTGCAGCTTCCAGTCAAAGATGTTGAAACTGATGGTCTCGTCGGAAGTGTTCTGAAGAGTTGCCGTTGTGCACAACGTCGGCTCCAACGTCGAATCCCCGTCGGTAAGCGGTGTAGAGGTGACAGTGACGTCGCCCAGCACCAGGGCTTCACCGGCCTGCCCGACCACATCGCCGTCTTCGGCTCCCGGGAAGGCTGGTGCCTCGGATGTTTGTTCGGTGCCGCCTGAGCCTCCCGAACCTGAAGTGTCGTTCTCAGCGTTGTTGTCTCCTCCGCCTGACGAAGTGGCTATGGCAATGATGATGATCAAAACGATGAGGATGAGGGGAAGGATGAAGCGCTTCTTTTTGTACCAGGGGCGGCGTGCCTTTTCATAAGCTTTCGCGGCTTTGGCCTGTGCGCGTGCGTCGCGGGGGTCCAGGGGCGGCGGGTTCTCGGACATGATGCCTCCTTGATTCTTGTGCCGACACCCTCAGGATGAGGGGCCGCAAAGCCCTGAGAACCCCAGTTTGGGACAACGAGCGGAATACACCGGGAAGCTTTGGTAGCGCAGCTAACGCCCCGGTATACTCTCGGCCCTATTTGAGAGCCAATGTTGCGCTGCCGGTATGCAGATCGTCATGAAAGCTGTGTCAGCGCCCACGCAGCGTCTCTTCTTCGCCTATGGATAACCTTCTGTACCGGTAGTGATCCGAGGCGCCTTCATCGGGACAGAGGGGGCTGGGACGGGCGGACGCCTTGCCGGCGCGCCCCCGTCCTCCTACCGTTGAATGACCGGATAAAAGACCCACGGCTGTGCAGGGGCCGGTGGTCGCCTGTGCTCCCGCAGTGTGTCCGAACCGATGCGAGGCAACTATGGGAACCCACCCGAACGATCCAATGCCTGACTACGGGCAGGGATACCGGTCTCCACCGCAGGAACCGCAATCCAACGACGTTAAGGTCCTCGCTCTGGCAGGCCTGATCCTGGGAACCGTTGCACTGGTGCTGCTTTGGATCCCGCTGGTTAATTACGTGTCGCTGGTCCTGGCCCTGGTCGGCCTGGGGCTCTCCATAGCTTCACTGGTCATCGTCCGGCGAAGGGCTACTGCCACAGGTTTGCCCATTGCGGCGGTGATTGTCTCCGCGGTGGCCTTGGTTGCAGCGATCGTTGCCACTGTTTTCTGGGGCGCGTTATTCAACTCGGTGGACGGGGCCATCGACAATCCCCTGGTCCCGGTCACTGTTACCCCCACCGCCACCGCAACTTCTCCATCAGCCAGGGCCACGCCAACTTCGGCTGCCACGCCGGGATCTGCACCGGTTGTCCCGCCACCGGCTGCCCCATCTTCGGCTGCCACGCCTGGATCTGCGCCGGCCGTCCCGCCACCGGCTGCCCCATCTTCGGCTGCCACGCCTGGATCTGCACCGGCTGTCCCAAACACCGAGGTTCTACCGCTGGGCGCTGACGCCGAGGTGGGGGAGTACACCGTGACGGTTTCCAGCGTCCAGCTCGATGCGACGGACGCAATCCTCGGATTCAATCGATTCAATGATCCGCCCGAAGGCCAGTATGTGCTCATCACACTTGACGTCGTCTACACCGGAACCGAGGAAGGTAACCCCTGGATCGACCTGACCACCAAGTTTGTTGGGTCGGACAGCCGGCAGTACGGCGAATCTACGTGCATGGCCTCGCTCGACCTCCCAGCCTTTGACGTGCCAACTCTGGAAAACGGGGGCACAGGTCAGTTCGAAGTCTGCATGGATGTTCCTGCGGCGGCTATCCCGGGAAAACGGGTATTGGTCGAGGACAACACCAGCTTCGCAGGGACGGAGGCGAGCTGGCAGACGCAGTGACTACCCGTCTCAGCCCGTGCAAGCATCGCAGCGAGCGAAGCTAAACCTCCACCGAGGAAAACCCCACCGGCGGCCCGTATGGCGGGAGGTCACGGACAACGAGGTCACGAGTGGCAGTCCGACGCCGGCAGACGGGTAACGAAGGGTTATCGCCTGCTGCCCGGCGTGCCCGCCGTCCTAGACTGGCGTCACGCCGAGCCAGAAAGCAGCCATGAAACGCCGAATTCCCCAGTACTCTGAACTCCGCGACCGAGTTCAGTTCAAGGCCTTCGATTTGGACCGCCGGCGCGCACGCCTGGCGAAAGCCACCAACGTCTGGGAACTGCGGGATATTGCCAAGCGCCCCGACGGCGGCGTTCGACAATTCGGTATCCCGCTTAGTGGGACCTGACCACCCATTGCGGCCGTTCATCCTAGTCTTGCCTCACTTCTAGCTGGTTTGACCCATCTAACCGGAGGCACACATGACAGAACCTGCAGCGGATGAACAGTACGACGTCGTTGTCGTCGGTGTCGGAGCCGCCGGCGCTGCGGCCGCCCTCAACGCTCGGGAGCATGGTGCTCGAGTTTTGGTAATCGAGAAATGCCCGCAGGAGATCGCGGGCGGCAACACCCGAGTGTCTGGTGGCGGCTGGTTTAGGAATAACAGCCCGGAACAGGCAGAAGTCTTCCTGCGTTCGCTCAACGGTTCCCGCACGGTCGCGGCAGATGTGGTGAAAACGTGGGCGGCTGAGACTGCGAAGAACTCGGACTGGCTGCGCGGACTCGGTGCCACAGTCCGCCAGACGGGAAATTATCATACCGAGCCGGAGTTCTTGGAGCTCGACGGATCTGATTGCTATGCCGGAATGGACACCATCAATGGCGAGATGGGTCAGTCGCTGCTGTACGAGTTCCTCTTGGCTGCGCTGACCGACCGCGGCGTAGAAATTCGTTTTGACACCGGGGCCGAGGACCTCATCGTTGAGGAGGGTGTCGTCTGCGGCGTGCGGGTGAATGGTCCCGCAGGCCCGGCGTTAATTCGGGCCAGCGGCGGTGTTGTGCTGGCCACCGGTGGTTTCGCCGGCAACCCGGCGATGGTCCAGGACTTCCTTCCGCTGGAGGACTATGTGCTGTGGGGTTCGCCGAACAACACAGGCGATGGGCACCGTATGGCTCAGAGCGTCGGTGCTGACCTATGGCATATGGACAACATGATGAGCATTACAGGGATCAACGTCGGCAAAAAGACCGGGATTTACTTGGCACTTTGGGGCGGAAACAATTATGTGTTTGTAGCTCCGGACGGGCGAAGGTTTATCGATGAAACGGCAGCCAATCGACATGGGCATGTGAAGCGCAATGGACATGAGGAACTGTTTCCTCTCAGTCCGTTCTATTTGGTGTTTGACGAGTCGATGCGCTCTGCTGGGCCCTTGAGCCCGTCTAAGGACACACTCCCAGTCGGATGGAATCTGTTGATGGAGAAGCAGGAGTGGTCCGGGGACAATTCCTTGGAGGTTGCCAACGGCCTGATCCAGCGCGCACAGACCCTCCGCGAGCTGGCAGAAATTATGGGGGTTGATTCAGACACACTGGAGAGGACGATCAAAAACTACAACGCCAGCTGCGAAGAAGGCCGTGACGATCACTTCGGCCGGCCCGCGGACACTCTTGCACCTGTAGCCCAGGCGCCCTTTTACGCGCTGCGGGTTGTTCCCTTGCTTGGCTGGAGCGACGGAGGGCCGCGGCGAGATGGCCAGGCGCGGGTGTTGAATCCTCGCGGTGAGGTCATCGAGGGCCTGTATGTTGCAGGTGAGGCCAGCGCCACGTATAGCTGGACGAAGGACGGCGGATTTCACATCGCTGACGCACTGGCGTTTGGCCGGGTGGCCGGTGCCCACGCCGCGGGACGGGCAGCCGGCTAAAGGCACGGACGGTGGAGCAGCCGGCGCCCGTCTTCACCGGCTGTTCCGCCCTCCGAAGCCTTCCGGCTTGCCCTGCCTAAAACTCCACCGAGGAAAACGCACCCCGGTACCTCGCGCCCGGGTGCCGGGACGGCAGCCGCGCATCGCCGTCGAACAGTTTCTCCCGCAGCGTGCCGGGCCGTTACTCGGTACGGGCCAGGCACCGGCGGCGTAGCTCCGGTAGCACCCCGTCGATGAAGTCCGTGTAAGAGCCGGACAGGATCTGGTTGATGGTGTCGCTGCCGTCCTGCCAGGTTTCGAGCCGGAGTGCCCGTGATCTGCTGGTTGTAGGCGCGGTAGCGGGCGACGTCGGCGATGGTCGGATTGCCGCCGGGTACCGACGCGAACAGCGCCTCCAGCACGTCGCGCGCCGTCGGTCCGCAGATCACCCAGCGTGGTGTCCAGCGGCAGGCCGCCGAGGTCGACGCGGATGCCGCCGCCAATGTGCGCGACAATCGCGTCCAGGTCCAGATACTCGTCATACTCCGCCTGCTTTGCCTTCACTTCGGCCTCGCTGGAGCCGACCACAAAGGACAGGCCGGCAAGAACGCGATGTCCTCGTTGCGCCGGCCCCAGGCTCCGGGCCAGCGCCCGGACCGAGTCCGTGGTTTTCTTCGCGTAGGCGGTGTGCGGGGCAGGACGTCACCAGCGGGGATCACTAACGGCGGCGAACGGGACGGCGCGACGGCCGCTGGCCGGGTTTCGCCGTCGAACGCTCACCCGGCGGCAGGCCGCGCACCCGGCGCCGTCCGTCGCTGAGCAGGCGCACACCGTCGTCCAGGGTTTCGCGCAGTTCCATGAGTGCGAACTGATAGCGCTCCGGCTCACGGCTGGCTGAGCGGAGGTAGACAGTGCAGGCTGCCGCCATGCGCATGAGCACTCCGGTGTTGGCAGAGCCGCTGCGCAGGTGGGTGAGGGTTTCCAGGATCCTGTCGCGGGCGTCCAGCACCGTGGGACGCAGCCGGGCTTCGCCGTCGGACCCCTCGACCGTCTGCGGTTGAATGGCGGCCAGGGACCGCTTCAAATGCAGGTCCATGATCAGCGCGTTCAGAGCAACCGACTCGTCGCGGCGGTCGATGCCCGAACGGGTGCACCAGCCGGCGCCGATTCCCACGATAAGGCCGAGGACGGGCGCGGTAAATGCCAACCATTCCATGGGAGCCCTCCGGAAGAAGCGTCCTTCGACGGTACCTGCGGGCACCGATGGTGAGCCAGCGTTCGGGCAGGTTCCAAGACATGCAGGGACGAGATTCGCAGTGTCATTCCGGAAGTTACGGCTCAGGACAGAACCTGTCCGCAACTCTCTCTGCTGCGCCTTCGGGCAGGCCTAGCGTGAATTATCCGGGCCGAGGAGGTGAGACAGATGGGCCTGATGGAAATAGAAGTGGCGAAGACGCTGCAACAGGAGCACCTGGCGGCAGCGGATCGGCGGCGGAGGCTAAGAGACCGCCAGCGCATGGCACATGAGCAGCAGGACCTTGTGGGCGGATCGAACACGAGCACGAGAAGGCCGAAGGTGGACTGGCCGGTGTTCTCCGTCCGGATTGGCGGGTTCGAACTGGTTGCGTTCCGAACCGTGCAGCTTGGACCTTGAGACCCTCCGGTACAGCAGCGGCCGGCGCATGCATCATTTGCCGACGATTTACTTATTCTGATGCTTCTCGAATTCCAGGACGGGTTCCTGCGGCGCCTGTTTTCCTGCTGAGGAGTGGAATCCTGTTAGGCTCCTCGCTGGAATAGTTTTGTGTTGTTGGGGGATCGCACTCGTCGTTTCCCCGTTTTCCGGGGGGGAAAGTACGTGACGCTGCAAAACGAGTTTCCCCAGGGTGCCTACACTCAGACGCGGGCGGCTGCCCGGCTATTCCCCGAAGGTTTTTGTGCGCATGCCGGACCTTCGAATGACCAACCATCATCAAGGGGGATTGCCATGAAATTCTGCGGTCAATGCGGGCAACAACTGATTCCGGAAGCCCGTTTTTGTGTGAGCTGCGGAGCCGCGGTACTCAAGGTTCCGACGACGGCGTCATCCGCGGCCGGCGCCGCCGACGCAGCCGTTCCGGACCATCAGCGGCAGCCCGAATATGCCGCTGCGGCCGGCGGTTCCGTCTCAGGACAGGGAACCGCGATAGGGGAGCGGAGCATTTCGGGGGAAGGATCCGCCGCATCGCAGGATTATTCCCCGGCGCAGCCGTCCGCTGCGAATACGGCCGGGGACCGGAAACCAGCCAGCGCCTTCACGGGTATTCCGCTCAGCGACTACGTCCGCGACGGCGCCGCCGCCCTGGCCCTGATCATGTCCCTGTTCATGGCGTGGAGCTACGGCAGCGACGGAACATCCAAGGCAGCCACGCGGGTGGACGTAGTTCTGATCACCCTCGTCAGCCTGCTGTCCCTGGGTCTGAGCTATGTCTGGCGGGCGGGCGTTTTTGGGCCCGCGACAGGCTACCGCAGGATCCAGGACCTCAAGCTGCTGGCCAATGCACCGTACGTGCTCATGGTTCTGGTCTACACCGCACTCAGTCTGATCTCTGCCGACCGTTTCGACCCCGGCGCCGTTGCCGCACTCGGCCCGGCAGTGGCCTTCGGCCTTGCCGGAGCACTGCTGGCGGCGCAGCCGCGACGCGCCGAAATTGCGCCGGGGGCCGTGGATGAGTCCCGGAACCGGCGCTGGATCCACGTCACCCTCGGTGTTGCCGCGCTGGCTTCCGTGGTGGCCTTGGTTCAGATCATCCGTTACTGGGCGGCCTACAGCGGCTCCGGTTCCTCCGGCTGGGGAATCGTGGCCACACTGATGGCGCTGGCCAGCCCTGCGGTCCTGTTGATCATCGCCGTCCGGGTTCATCAGCGGTCCGACGGCTGGCGGCGGGCGGGTGTTGCCCTGGCCCTGGGCTCCGGTTTCCTCTCGCTGCTGGCCCTGTTCGAAGATCTGACCCTTCTGCAGCTGTCCGTCACGGCCTTTGTCCCCGGCTTCTCCCTCCTTTTCTGGATGGCGTTTGGAGCCGCCGTATCGGCTCCGTCGGTGGCACGTCTTACCGAAGCGTCCCAGGTTGCCTCCACAGACACCCGTAACACTTTGCAGCCGCTGCTCTTCCTGGCGGCAGGCCTCAGCGCTGTCCTCGCCCTGGGATCGGCCGTCACAGTCATTACGGTCGCCGTGGATGGCTACTCCGGTGGACTCGTTCCTCAGATGATTGCACTGTTCTTTGGCCTGCTGCTCACGGCAGGAGCCATCCTCACCCTGCGCCTCACGGGCAAGGATCCCCGTTCCGCCTACATCATGCCCAGCGGTTACGCCGGACTGCTGGTTGTCCTGGGCCTGGTGCTTCTGATCGTGTGGGTGGTGCAGGACGAAGACTTCTATCTTGGCCCGGTCATCATGCTGCTCACCTTTGTGGTTCCGGCCGCACTCCTGGCCGCGCTGTGGCTGCCGGCCGCTTCCCGGGAACAGTTCCGCCGCCTGCCCGCCGCCGCCGGTTCCGAAACGTCCGGGTTCAGCTTTGCCGGTGCACCTGCTCAAGCGCCTGCCGAACCCCAGCGGCCGGTGACCGAAGCAGCAGCAGGATCCCCGGCGGACAGAGGTGACCGTGCATCTGAGGAGACGGCCCCCGTGGACAGAGGCACAAACCCGGCGCACTCCGCGCCGGCGGCCGCCGCCGTCGTCGTCGATCCTGACGTTCTGACGGAGGCCGCCAACCCGGGAACTCCGCTGGCACGGCTGCAGGAACTTGCGGCGAATCATCCGCTGGCCCGGCCCGCGGTGGCGGCCAATCCTTCCACGTATCCGGCCCTTTTGGCCTGGCTTTCAGAGCTGGGCGATCCGGCAGTCGATCAAGCGCTCCGCCAGCGCGGTTGATGAAGAGGGCTGCGGCCGGTGCGATGCCGCCGCTGCCACGGCTGCCGCTGGGTCTGCTGCTGGCGGGAACGCTGCTGGCCGGTTGCTCGACCGGTCCGGCGGTCGACGGCGGCACACCGTCAGCGGCTTCCTCAGCGGCTAAAGATATATCTGCCCCCGATGCCGATGCCGATGCCGATGCCGATGCCGCTGCCGCGGACACCGGGGAACGCCTGGCGGCTCTGCTCGGGAATTCCGGCGGTCCGGCGGATGTGGTCCTGCTCGGTGATTCCTTCGCCGCCGGTGAAGGCGCCGGCTCCTATCAGCCGGTGGAGGGAGTGGCCGACAGCCTGTGCCACCGCAGCGCGGCCGGGCTGTTGTCCGCAGCGGGCAACAGCACCGTTATCCACAATGCCGCCTGCTCGCGTGCCCGGATTTCCGCTCTGGGCTCGGCCCAGCAGATGCAGGGCCACGGAAACGCTGGCGTTCCCGCGCAGCTGGATCAGCTGCGCGGGGTCCGTCCGGATCTGGTGCTGCTGTATATCGGCGGCAATGACGCGGGCTTTGCCGAACTGTTGCAGGCCTGCATAGTCGAGGACACGTCGTGCGCCGGGGACGCCGTGCTCCGGCAGGCAACAAAACAGGCACTAAGGGATTTGCGGGCTCCGCTCACCCAGCTGTACACCGAGCTTGGCGCGTCGGGGGCACCGGTTCTGGTCCTGCCGTATCCGCGGCTTTACGACGCTGCGCAGAACCCGGGGCAGGACGCCTGCGGGCGGCTCACCCCGGAGGAACTGTCCTTCGGGCTGGACATCACCGATGCCCTGAACAGCACCATCGAACAATCGGTGGCGGCTGCCGGGCTGCCCAACGTGCGGTACGTGGACGCACTGGAGGACTCCTTCGCCGGCCGCGGAGCCTGCAGCGCCGATCCGCTGGTGGTCACCGCCCGCCTGGGGCCGCTCCTGAACGCGGCAGCATCCGTGTCCGCTGCCCAGGAAGTCCTGCATCCCACCGAGGAAGGTTACCGGGTACTGACCGGTGATCTCCTGCTGTGGATGGAGGACCACCCGTCGTAGACAATGCGGTTGCTGCCGAAAATGGCCGCGCACAATTCCGGGGACAAATTCCCTTCCGCGGCGGAACGGTTTCTTCAATGCGGAAGAACGGATTCGGATATCCACAGGCAGCAGACGTGCTTTTCGGGCCCCCATTAGCTTCTGTTAGGCTCAAAATATTGCACTGTAATTTCCGGGGGGGTGTCACTCTGCATGCCCCGGAACTGATCATGGGGGAAACAAAATAATGAACTTCTGTATGTCCTGCGGCACTAAACTGCAGCCGGAGTGGCAGTTCTGTGCCAACTGCCGGCGGCCCGTCGATACCGCCGGTTCGCCGCAGGCCGCGGGGACAGCCACCGGAGCCGTTTCGGTGACGCCGGTTCCGCCGGAGGCTCCGGAATCCGCCGCGCGCCAGCCGGAAGCAGCATCGCCGACAGCGGCGCCCCAAACCCAAGCAACCGAACCCGAGCCGCCCCAAACCCAAGAGGCCCAGGGTGCAGCCGCCTCCACCGGGGCCACCCGGATCATCGAAACCGGCGGACCGGGCCATGCCGCGCCCGCGCAGCCCGGCGGCGGTTACGGGGCTCCGGCCGGCGGGGACGGTCACAGCGGACCGCCCAGCAGCGGCGGGGGAGACGGCGGCGGCTCAGGTCCGGAAGGGCCGGCAGACGGTGACACCCCGGAATCCGGCAAGAAGACCAACCGCAAGGCCATCATCCTCGGTGCCGTCGCCGTCGTTCTGGTGGCAGTTGGCGTTGGAGCCTTCCTCTTCATCCAGAACATGATCCGCGGCGGAGCCGGCTCACCCGAGCAGGTTGCGGAGAAACTGATCGAATCCATCGAGACCAAGGACGGCATTGGCCTGGTCACCATGGTGGCACCGGCGGAGCGTGAAGCCCTGGACAAGTTCCAGGAAGGATTCATGGACAAGGTCGAGGAATTCGGCATCTTCGAGGCCGCCAACAAGGTGGGCGAAGATTCCGTTGAGGACGAGTTCGACGACGAGATCAACCTTGACGGCATCAGCGTCACCTTCGAGAACGTGGAACCCACGGTGACCGAAGTGGATGACCAGCTGGCAGTCCTGAACTTCTCCTCGGGAACCGTGCGGCTGCAAATTGATCCGGAACAGACCACCGGAGCCGTCCGCTCAGGTCTGGAAGCCTCCGGCGAGATGGAACCCGTTGACGAGACCGCTGACCTGGCGGATCTGGACATCGAGGGCGAGGGCCTGCGCGTGGCCGCGGTGAAGGACGGCGGACGCTGGTACGTCAGCCCCATGTACAGCGGCCTGGAACTGGTTCTCCAGCTCACCGGCAACGAGCGCGGTTCGCTGCCCGAACCCACGGACGGCGCCGACTCGCCGGCCGAAGCGGCCCAGGCCCTGGTGGGCGCGGTACCGGGAATCCTGGACAGCGGAAAGTTCACGGATCTGGGCAAGTACCTCATGAGCTACGAAGGCAACGCGGTCCACTACTACGGCGGCGCCCTGGACGAAGCCATGGACGGCGGCATCGATTCCGGCCTGGAGATCACGGCCAACACTTTCAAGGACGCCGAGAAAGACGGCGACCGCGGCCGCGCGCTGGTGGAAGAACTGAAAATGGAGGCCGACGGGGACGCCCTGTCCCTGACCGCGGACTGCATGGAATCCGGGCCGGAGAAATACTGCCGCGGCGAGTCCGGTTATGTGATGACCAACGGAAGCTTCGACGACGAAGCCATCATGCGCGCGTTCCCGCAGCTGGGCCTGTCCAGCGTCAAGGAAGACGGCAAATGGAAAGTCAGCATCATGGACACCACCACCGACCTGGCCCTGCAGTGGATGGATACCATCACCCGTGAGCAGGCCCTGGCCATGCTGGACCTGGCCCGGAGCGAGGATGCTGCCGGAACCATGACCCTGGACGAGGAGACGGATCTGGAATTCAACTCGGCCGGCTACGCCGTGATGACGCTGAAGCTGGAGGAGGACACCGCGCTGCAGGGCGAGGGCAGCGGGGACAGCTACAGCAGCTACACCGTCTATTCCAAGGACGGCAAGGAAGAGATCACGTCATCGGATGAGCTTTTCGCTGATGAAACTCCCGCCGGGGAGTACAAGGTGGTCATCTTCGCCGGTGAGGAGTGGGCCGACGAATTCGCCGCCAAGGGCAACGATGTCAAACACTCCGGCTCCGTGACAATCCAGGAACAGGTGGCGCCCTCCGCGATCGACGGTTTCGAGACGCTGCAGTACAACTACCTCACCCTCGACGAATACCCCGGTCCCACCGAGACACACGTCCTGGACGTACCCAAGGGCGCCAACGTGGAACTGGTGGTCACCGCCGAGGGCTACATGGGGGCCTGGGACAAGCCCGGATCCCTCGTGCTGACCCTTGACGGGAAAACGCACAAGGTACCCGTCACCAATGACGACGAGGAACTGACCATTCCGCTGAGCGCCGGAATGGGACAGGAACTGTCCGTGGAGCTGGTGAAGGGTGACGGCAGCGGCGAAGAGGTCGACTACACGCTGGAACTTGTCAGCAAGTAAGTTGCCGGCTCTCTAGCCGCAGTCCCTCAGAAACCGGCCGGTGCCTTTCGCACCGGCCGGTTCTTTATGTCCGGCGGCATTCCTTTTATCCGGTCGCCGTCCTGCCCTTAGGGTTGAACCCATGAAGCCTCAACCCGTCATCGCAGTCCTTGCCGGTAACGAACCCGTTCACGGACTGGCCGCGCTTGAGCAGGTTGCCGAGGTCCGGATCACCGGCGCCGCGGACCTGCCGGAAGCCCTGGCCGGGGCGGACATCCTTTACCTCTGGGACTTCTTCGCCGACGGCGTCCGGCAGGCGTGGCCGGCCGCGGACTCGCTGCAGTGGATCCATGTTCCGGCCGCAGGGGTGGATAAGCTGCTCTTCCCCGAGCTGGTGGCCTCCGACGTTGTGCTGACCAACGCGCGCGGAATCTTTGACCGGGCCATGGCCGAACACGTGCTGGGAGCGGTGCTGCACTTTGCGAAGGACTTTGGCCGGGCAGCGGCACAGCAGCAGCAACGGCAGTGGCAGCGGTACCCCACCACGGATCTGGCGGGGGCTTCCGTGCTGGTGGCCGGCACCGGCAGCATCGGCCGCTGCACCGCCGCGCTGCTCACCGCCGTCGGGATGCGGGTGCAGGGCCTTGGCCGCACCGCCCGCACCGGCGACCCCGACTTTGGCACGGTCCATGCCAGCGAAGATTTCGCCGCCGTCGCCGGAGACTTTGACTACGTGGTGCTGGCCGCGCCGCTGACGCCGGCAACCCGGAAGATGCTGGGCCGTGACGTGCTGGCGGCGATGAAGCCGACGGCGGTGCTGGTCAACGTGGGCCGGGGAGCCCTGGCCGATGAGTCGGCGCTGGAGGACGCGCTGCGCGCCGGAAATTTGGCGGGAGCAGCCCTGGATGTCTTCGAGACCGAGCCGCTGCCAGGACACAGCGGGCTGTGGGAACTGCCGAACGTGCTCGTCACCCCGCACCTCTCCGGAGACGCCAACAAGCAGCTGCCGGCGCTGGCGCAGCAGTTTGCGGACAACCTCGCCGCGTGGAAGGCCGGCCGGCCGCTGATGAACGTGGTGGACAAGAACCTGGGGTTTGTCGCGTCGTAGTCCGTAGTCCGTAGTCCGTAGTCCGGCCTGGAAGCGGCATTGTCTGCACACTCGGCGGGGTGAGGGGGCATTTTCCCGACACTCGATTGAGCGCACCACCCGATCCGACAATTCCTCCTACCCGTTGACCCTGCACCCCGCTCCGGATAAGACTGGGTCGCACTGCCGGACGGATTCCTTTCACTGAATTTCCGTAGCCGAATCCCGCCGGCCAACTTGAGCTGGCCGAATTCAACGGGGAAGGAAGTGCGGCGTGAAAGCTGTCCGGGTGCACCGCTACGGCGAAGATCCACACATAGACGAGGTGCCCGAGCCGAAGATCACCGGCCCCTGGGACGTGATCGTGGACGTGGGTGCCGCAGGCCTGTGCCGCACGGACCTGCACGTCATCGAGGGCCAGTGGGACGCGATCCAGCATCCGCAGCTTCCCTACATCCTTGGCCACGAAAACGCCGGCTGGGTCCGCGAGGTGGGGTCCGCCGTTTCCAACGTGGCCCCCGGAGACACCGTCATCATGCATCCGCTGGTGACCTGCGGACTGTGCTCCGCCTGCCGGGAGGGGCAGGATTCGCACTGTGAGAACGCCCTGTTTCCGGGACTGAACACCGACGGCGGCATGGCTGAACAGCTCAAAACCAACGCCCGCGCCGTGGTGAAGCTGGACCCGTCCCTGCGGCCCGCGGACATTGCAGCACTGGCCGACGCCGGCCTGACCGCCTACCACGCGGTCCGCAAGGCAGCGCCGCTGCTGTATCCGGGAACCCAAGCTGTGGTGATCGGCGCCGGCGGCCTGGGACACATTGGCGTGCAGTCGCTCAAAGCGCTCACCGCCGCCGCCATCACCGTCATCGACACCTCCGAGGCAGCCCTGGAACTCGCTTCCGGCCTGGGCGCGGACACCGTGCTGCGCAGCCCGGACACCGCCGCCGTCCGAGAAGCCACCGACGGGGGAGCGCACGTGGTCTTCGACTTCGTGGGGGAGCACGGCACGGAGGCACAGGGCCTGGAAATGCTCCGCAACCGGGGCAGCTACTACTCCATCGGGTACGGCGGCGAGGTCCGCATTCCCACCATCGAGCTGATCTCGCGGGAAATCTCCGTGGTGGGCAACCTGGTGGGCACCTATCAGGACCTGGTGGAACTGATGACCCTCACTGCCCAGGGCGACATCACTCTGCACACCACCGCCTACGACCTGGACGACGCCGTCCAGGCCATGCATGACCTCGACGCCGGAAAACTCACCGGCCGCGGCATCCTCATCCCGCCAGCAGGAGGAAGAAGCACATGACATACCCGGCCAAATACCCCACCCTGAACGAAACCACCCTCACCCCGGAAGCCCGCGCGATCCTCAAACGCATCATCAAAACAGCCTTTCCGCATCCGGACTTCCCCGATGAAGCCTATGAGCGGATGACCAGCCGGATTGTCACCGAAGCCGACGCCTCCACTTGGTTCCGGGTAGTCCTGACCCAGGGGCTTATTGCGCTGGGAGCCCAGTCGGAGGAACCGTTCCTGGACCTGACCGACGAGCGGGCGCTGGCCGTGCTGCGCCGGGTGGCCGACCTGGAGTTCTTCGGCTTCATCCGCCGCACCACGGTACTGAACCTCTACGACGATCCGCAGGTCTGGGAAGTGCTCGGCTACGAGGGACCGTCCTTTGACAAGGGCGGGTACCTGCACCGCGGCTTCGCCGACCTGGACTGGCTGCCCACGCCCCGGATCGAAGCGCCGGACGGCTTCGTTCCCGACACCGGGCCGCTGCCGTATCCGGTGCTGCAGCCCGGCCAGTCAGGAACAGCCGGCACAGGCGCAGGCGGCAGCGAAACCACCGCCGGAAACGCCGACAGCGCCCCGGACCGCGATGCCGCGGCAGGTTCGGCGGCCGCCAGAGCGGCAGGACCGGCTCCGGAATCGGGCACCGAAGCCCAGGCATCCCAGCAGCGCGGAGGAGGAAGCAAATGAGCGAGGGCATCAGCAGTTTCCGGCCGACGGGGTCCGCGGATCCGCTGGCGGAGTCGGCGCACTTTGAGCTCGACGACGAGTCCATCGTCGTGGTCATTGGTTCCGGAGCCGGCGGCGGCACGCTTGCCCACGAACTGGTGGAAAAGGGCGTGAAGGTGGTGCTGCTCGAAGCCGGACCGTTCCTGACCAACTCGGACTACGTGAACAACGAGTGGGAAGCATTCAACCAGATGGCCTGGCTGGATCCGCGCACCACCTCCGGGACCTGGCGCATCGCCCGCGACTTCCCGAACCTGCCCGCCTGGATCGTCAAGGCCGTGGGCGGCTCCACCACGCACTGGTCCGGAGCCACGCCGCGGTTCAAGGCGCACGAGTTCACCTCACGCACCACGTATGGGCGGATCGACGGCGCGAACCTGCTGGACTGGCCGCTCACCCTGGAGGACCTGGAACCCTACTACGACGTTGCGGAGCGGAAGATGGGCTCCACCCATGTGCACGGCAGGCCGCCGCTGCCGGCGAACAACAACTACAAGGTGTTCGCCAACGGTGCCGAAAAGCTGGGCTACCGTCACTTTGCCACCGGCCCCTACGCCACCAACGCCGAACCCTACGACGGCCGGCCGGCCTCGGTGCAGGACGGCTTCAACTTCCAGGGCGACAAGTCCGGCGCCAAATGGTCCACGCTGGTGTCCGAGATTCCCAAGTCCCTGAAGACCGGCCGGCTGGACCTGCGCCCGGACAGCCAGGCCGTGCAGATCACCTCCACCCCCGAGGGCCGGGTGGACGGGGTGGTGTACGCCGACGGCGACGGGCAGCTGCATCATCAAAAGGCGCGGGTGGTGGCGGTGGCGGGCAACGCGATCGAAACGCCGCGGCTGCTGCTGCTCTCGGGTTCGCCGCTGTTTCCCGACGGGCTGGCGAATTCCTCGGGCCAGGTGGGGCGGAACTACATGCGCCACACCACCGGTTCGGTGTACGCCCAGTTCGAGGCGCCGGTGCACATGTACCGCGGCGAGACCATGGCAGGTCTGATCGCGGACGAGTCCCGGCATGACCCGGACCGCGGGTTCGCCGGCGGCTACTACATGGAGACCATCTCGCTCGGTCCGGCGTTTCTGGCGTCCTTCGTGGACCCCGGGGCGTGGGGCCCGGGCTTCACCTCCATCCTGGACGGCTACCGGCGCACCGCCGGCATGTGGATTGTGGGGGAGGACATGCCGCAGGAAACCAACCGCGTCACGCTGAACACCACGGTCACCGACCCGCTGGGACTCCCGGTGCCCAACGTGCACTTCGACGACCATCCCAACGACGTCGCCATGCGCGAACACGGCTACGGGCAGGGACAGGCGCTGTATGAAGCGGTGGGGTCGACCTCGGCGGTGCGGACCCCGCCGTATCCCTCCACCCACAACATGGGCACCGCGCGGATGAGCCTGCGGCCGGAGGACGGGGTGTGCAACGGGTTCGGGCAGACCCATGACGTGCCGAACCTGTTCATTTCCGACGGCTCGCAGTTCACCACGGGGGCCGCGGCAAACCCCACGCTGACCATTGTGGCCCTGGCGATCCGGCAGGCGGAGTACCTGTCGGCGCAGATGGCCCTGGGCGAGATCTGAGGTGCGGCTGTGAGTTCTTCCGCTGCGGGGGGCACCGCGGCCGGGAGTGCCGGGAGCGGGCCGCAGATCGCGGTGCTCGGCGCCGGGATCCTGGGGGTGTCCGCGGCGGTGCAGCTGCTGCGCGGCGGCGCGTCCGTCACCCTGGTGACGGACGCGCATCCTGCCAGCGGGGCATCGGGTCGCTCCCTTTCGTGGTTGAACTCCGGCGGCGGCTATCCGCCGGAGTATCACCAGCTGCGGCTGGCCGGCATGGACCGTTACCGGACCCTGCTCGCGGAAAACCCTGACCTCGACTGGCTCCGCTTCGACGGCGGCGTGTACTGGGACGGCGGTGCGCTCGCGGACAGGTGCGAGGCGCAGCGGGACCGCGGATATGACGCACGGCTGGTTCCGGCGAGCGGCGTGGCCGGCGTGGCACCCGGCCTGGACCCGGCGGCTCTGCCGGCGGAAGTGCTGTTCAATCCCGGCGAGGGCTGGGTGTGCCTGCCACACCTCATCCGGCACCTGCTGGCAGAATTCGCGCTGCTCGGCGGAACCTTGGTCACCGCAGCGGGACCTGCCTCCGTGATCGTGGAAGGAGGCGCCGCCGTCGGGCTCCGCACTGAATCCGGGGAAGTGTGTCCGGCTGACGTGGTGCTGGTGGCCGCCGGTGCCGGCACTCCCGCCCTGCTTGATGGGCTGGGCGTGCAGCTGCAGGACGGATCGGATCTGGCCATGCTGGTGGTGACCGAGCCCAAGGCGCACGGCCTCAGGGCAGTGCTGAACACTCCGCGGGTATCCGTGCGGCCGCATCCGGGCTCCCGGCTCGCGATGGATTCCACCTGGTATCTGGATCAGATCACACCCAACGACGACGGCGGCTGGTCGGTGGATCCGCAGGTGGTGCTGGACCTGGTGGACGAGGCCTCGGCTCTGCTTGCCGGCCACCCGCGGCTGGTGGCACAGAGCTGGCGGATCGGGTTGAAGCCGGTGCCCGGCGACGGCCGGCCCGTGCTGGGGGAGCTGACCGGGCTGCCCGGATGCTACGTGGCGTTTACGCATTCCGGAGCGACTCTCGGGTTGATTGCCGGTGAGCTGCTGGCGCGGGAAATCCTCAGCGGACGGCGGCATCCGATGCTGGCTCCGTTCCGGCCGGAGCGGATGGCAGGCGACGTTCCGGTGCGGGCCGGGCACGCCGGGATCTTCGGCCAACTTTGAAACACTACGCAGCCGGTGAGCGGCTTTCAAGAGAGAACTTCGTGCAGGTCACGCTTTGTTTTCGCTTGGACATGGCTTACGCGGTTTCTGTGTCACGCTTTCGAGTTCAGACAGTGCCGCCTGGGCAGCCATGAATCCGGAGGATGGAATGAGTCACACCACGATACCGAGGACAGTTGAAGGGTCAGCGGACAGATCCGGCAGGCAGCGGGCCGGAAAGACCAGCCTTTGGTGGGCCATGACTATTGAACCGGAGGAGAAGGGGTCGTGTGACGGGTGGGTCAAGCATGTTGTTGCGCCGCTGAGCGCGCAGGCGCGGAACTGGGGTGCCGGCCGGGTGGGCTTCTCACGCAGCGAAGATGAGAACAGCCCCTCCCTAAACATGAATGTGGTGGCCCCCGCCGACGTGGTGGACCGTGTGTGGGACTTTGCCAACGCGCTGGCTCTCCGGTCCGGCCCGACGCTTGGCTCCGTAAAGCTTGCTCAAACCCAAACCAAGGCATTCACCCCGCCATGGGCGGGGCCGGTGCCACGGCAACTGGAACCACTAGTGGCAAAGTACGGTGGCATACAAGGTATGGAGCTGGCGGGCGAGATCGCGGAGGTTTCCTCTGACCTGGCTATTTGGGCGGTCGGCCGTTTCCCCGGCAGCAACATGCGCTCGCCGCTGGCCGCACTGCTGCTCTTCGACACGTGCCACAGCATGATGCGGGGGCCGCGGTCAGCTGTGTGGGCTGACCGTCGGACAGTGAGCTGGACGTACTACTGGGACACGCACCTGCGCAGCTGCACTGCTTCCTACGGCCTCCGCTCGGAGCACGCGCGCCAGATGCTGAAGGACCAGCTTGCTCCGCGGATTGTTCCTGCCCACCGGATCATGGCCGCCCTTGCCTCTGAGCCTTCCGTTGACGTTTGGCGCAAGCGCTGGGTGCGTGCTGTCGACCAGTACCTCTACGGCGCGTACAAGGCGCGGGTCAGCCGCAGTGCGCAGCAGATGACCATGACCCAGGGCAGGCATCTGCTCAACCGCCTGGGCATTTCCGTGCGTGATGAGGCTGCACTCGGCTTGTACGCCCGTGCCTGGAGCAAGGAACTTGAGGATGACCTTGCGCGAAAGGACGCTCCGAGACAGTAAGCCGGACGGCCGCCGGACCCTGTCTACCGTGGTGAGAGGACGGCGGCAACCCGTTCCAGTGCCCCCGGGATAATGGAGTAGTAGGCCCAGACACCTCGCTTTTCGCGGTGCAGGATGCCGGCGTCCACGAGGATCTTCAAGTGATGCGACACGGTGGGCTGGCCCAGGCCGACCGGCTCGGTGAGATCGCAGACGCACGCTTCCTTGTTCTCCTGTGCGGCGATCAGGGAGACCAGGCGCAGCCGCGTCGGTTCCGCCACGGCTTTGAGCAGCTGGGCGAAACGCTGGGCATCCTCGGCACTGAGCGCTTCGGACGTTACCGGCGTGCAGCAGGCTTCGGCGACGGGGTCGGTGGCTGTCTGAACGGTGGTCACTCGTCCATTATGCACCTAGATTGACATCCGTCGATGTCTGGGAGAATACTCGGGATTGAAGGATATCGATCTTTCTCGATGCCTGCTGTCTCAATTGCCTCAAGGAGTTACGTGAGCATCCCCGCCACACCACCCCAAACCGGTCAGGTCACTGCCCGGCTGTCGACCCTGGACCGCTTCCTGCCCGTGTGGATCCTGACCGCCATGGTGACCGGCCTGCTGCTGGGCCGTCTGGTCCCCGGCATCGGCCCGGCCCTGGACTCGGTCAAGGTCGCCAATGTGTCCCTGCCCATCGCCGTCGGCCTGCTGGTGATGATGTATCCGGTGCTGGCCAAGGTCCGCTACAACGAAACCTCCAAGGTGGTGGCAGACCGGAAGCTGATGGTCACCTCGCTGGTGCTGAACTGGGTGGCCGCGCCGGCCTTCATGTTTGCGCTGGCCTGGATTTTCCTGCCGGACCTGCCCGAGTACCGCACCGGACTGATCATTGTGGGCCTGGCCCGCTGCATCGCCATGGTGATGATCTGGAATGACCTGGCCTGCGGGGACCGCGAAGCCGCCGCCGTGCTGGTGGCGATCAACTCCGTCTTCCAGGTCCTGGCCTTTGGCGCGCTGGGCTGGTTCTACCTGCAGGTGCTGCCCGGCTGGCTGGGGCTGGAAACCACCAGTGTTGAGTTCTCCTTCTGGGCCATCACGCTCAGCGTCCTGATCTTCCTGGGCATCCCGCTGCTCGCCGGATTCCTGACCCGCACCTTCGGCGAACAAGCGAAGGGCCGCGACTGGTACGAGGGTACGTTCCTGCCGAAGCTGGGACCGTGGGCTCTCTACGGACTGCTGTTCACCATCGTGCTGCTGTTCGCCCTGCAGGGGGACGAAATCACCTCGAACCCGCTCGACGTCGCCCGGATCGCACTGCCGCTGCTGGTGTACTTCGTGGTTGTCTTCAGCGTCGGCATGCTGCTCGGCAAGATCCTGAACCTGGGCTACCCGCGCACCACTACACTGGCGTTCACCGCCGCCGGCAACAACTTCGAACTGGCTATCGCCGTGGCCATCGGCACCTACGGGGTGACCTCCGGGCAGGCCCTGGCCGGCGTCGTTGGGCCCCTGATCGAAGTCCCGGTGCTGGTGGCCCTGGTTTACGTTGCCCTGTGGGCGCAGAAAAAGTACTGGCCCTCCGCCGCACCCGCCTCTCCAGAAATGACGAACCGATGAGCACCACCGAAACCACAACCGAGCCCTCCGTTCTGTTTGTCTGCGTACACAACGCCGGCCGGTCGCAAATGGCCGCCGCATACCTGCGCACCCTGGGCCAGGGGCGGATCGAGGTCCGCTCCGCCGGCTCCTCACCCGCAGACTCCGTTAACCCCGCCGCCGTGGCGGCCATGGCAGAGGACGGGATCGATATGTCCGCGGAACTGCCGAAGGTCCTGACCACCGAGGCCGTGCAGGAGTCCGACGTCGTGATCACCATGGGCTGCGGCGATGCCTGCCCGATCTTCCCCGGCAAACGCTACGAGGACTGGAAACTCGAGGATCCCGCCGGGCAGGGCGTGGAAGCGGTCCGGCCCATCCGGGACGACATCAAGGTCCGGATTAAGGATCTGATTGCAGACCTGCTGCCCGAGCACGCATAAAGGAGAACACCATGCCTGAGAACACCGAGATTTCCGAACTTCCCGTCGCCGTGATCGGTGCCGGACCCGTGGGCCTGGCCGCCGCCGCAGAGCTGCTCGAACGCGGCCTGACCCCGATCATCTTCGAAGCCGGTGCCACACCCGCTTCCGCCGTCGCATCCTGGGGCCACATCCGCCTGTTCTCGCCGTGGCAGTACGACGTCGACGCCGCCGCCCGCCGCCTGCTCGCCCCCACGGGCTGGCAGGAACCGGACGCCGAAACCCTTCCCACCGGCGCCGAGCTCCATGAGCAGTATCTGTCACCGCTGGCCGCCGTCCCCGCGATCGCCGACGCACTGCACACCTCCACCCGGGTTCTCGCCGTCAGCCGCGAGGGACTGGACAAGACCCGCACCGGCGGCCGGGAGAACACGCCGTTCCTTCTCCGGGTGCAAGACGCAGAGGGTGCGGTCATCGATTACCGGGCACGCGCCGTCATCGACGCCTCCGGCACCTGGCACACTCCGAACCCGCTGGGCCAGGCAGGGCTGCGGGCAGTCGGGGAAACCGACGCGTTTGAGGCAGGGCTGATCACCGGCCCGCTGCCCGACGTCGTTGGCCGCGACCGCGCCCGGTTTGCCGGCAAACACGTCCTGGTGGTCGGCGCCGGGCACTCGGCGGCGAACACCCTGCTGGCGCTGGGCGAACTGGCGGAGCAGGAACCCGGCACCCGGATCAGCTGGGCCATCCGCAGCGCCTCCGCCAACGGGGTTTACGGCGGCGGCGACCTGGACGGCCTGCCCGCCCGCGGCGCGCTGGGAAGCCGGCTGCGCACGCTGGTGGCGGACGGCCGGATCGAGCTCCACACCTCCTTCACCATCACCGGCTTCAAAACCTCCGATACCCTGGCCGTGATCGGCAATACGCCCGCCGGCGAGAAGCAGCTGGACGTGGACCTGCTGGTGCCTGCCACCGGTTTCCGTCCGGATCTGGACCTGCTGCGCGAAATCCGGCTGGACCTTGACCCTGCCGTCGAGGCACCCAGGGAACTCGGTCCGCTGATCGACCCCGAGTTCCACAGCTGCGGAACCGTGGCACCGCACGGCGCCAAGATGCTCTCCCATCCGGAGAAGGACTTCTACATTGTCGGCATGAAGTCCTACGGACGTGCCCCCACGTTCCTGATGGCCACCGGCTACGAGCAGGTCCGTTCCATCGCCGCCGCCCTGGCCGGAGACCAGCAGGCCGCCGACGACGTTCAGCTGGTCCTGCCCGAAACCGGCGTCTGCTCCACGGACCTTGGCGGCAGCTGTGATGCGCCTGCTGATGGGGCAGCGGAAGCAGTGGCCTGCTGCGGTGTACCCGAAGCGGAGCCGGAAACGTCGTCGTCGTGCTGCGGTGCTCCCGAAGCGGCACCGGAACCTGCCCCGGCGGCGTCGTCCTGCTGCAGCGCACCCGAACCGCAGTTCCTGGGTATTCCCACCGGACTGGAACACGGCCGCTCCGCGGCTCGGGAGAGCTGATTGCCCGCCACCTCGGGGCGGGATGTTGATGTCCTGGTGATCGGGGGCGGCCAGGCCGGTCTCGCCGCGGGGTTCTACCTGAACCGGCTGCGGCGGGACGAGGCCTCGGGCCGCTCCGGCCCGGCTCCAACCTTTGCCATCCTGGACGCCAGCGCGGAGCCCGGCGGTGCGTGGCAGCACTACTGGAACAGTCTGGAACTGTTCTCCCCGGCGGCCTACAGCTCCCTGCCCGGCTACCGGATGCCTGCCTGGCAGGGCGAAGGCAACCCCTCCGCCGACCACGTTGCGAACTATCTTCGCACCTATGAATCGCGCTATGACCTGCCGGTGCACCGCCCGGTCCGGGTGGAAGCTGTTCGCATGGGTGAGGGCGGCGGATACGTCGTTGATACCGACCACGGGCGGTGGACCAGCCGAGTGGTCATCAACGCCACCGGAAGCTGGAACACCCCGGACATTCCGCGGTTGCCCGGAAGTGACGGGTTCACCGGACAGCAGCTGCACACCGCCGGCTACCGGGGTCCGGAGTCTTACGCGGGACGAAACGTCGTGGTGGTGGGCGGCGGCAATTCCGGGGCTCAGATCGCCGCGGACCTTGTCCCGACCGCCCATGTCACTTGGGTGACCCGGACGCCGCCGCGGTACCTGCCCGACGACGTCGACGGCCGGGCACTGTTCGACATCGCCACCCGCCGGGTGAAAGCTCTCGCTGCCGGGGAACCCGGAACTGGCGGGGTCGCTTCCTTGGGAGACATTGTTGCCGTTCCGGCGGTGCGGAAGGCCCGTGACGCCGGGCTGTTGGATGCCCGGCCGATGTTTGCCCGCCTTCTTCCCGGGGGAGTGCAGGAGGAGGACGGAGGCAAGCTGGATGCAGACGTCATCATCTGGTGCACCGGCTTCCGGCCGGACCTGCAGCATTTGCAGCCTTTGGGCCTGACCCTGCGGAACGGGGTTCCGGCGACTGATGCGCAGCTGCCCGCCCAATCCGTCGACAGCCCCGGGTTGTTCTTCCTTGGCTACGGAGACTGGTGCGGACCGGCATCAGCCACGCTGATCGGTGTGGGGTCACGGGCGCGGGACACCGTGGCGGCTGCCGCGAGTTTCTTGGTTAGGTAACGGACACCGTGCCTCCAGGATGCTCGCGTGTTGGAGCTGGCCCCGGAGCGCTTTGGGCTAGGCTCCCCGCATGGGAAACCAACAGCGCACACCGGAAGAGGAATACCGACGCTACGCCCGGCCTGAACCGGGACGCGCCGGAGACTGGGTGGAAGTGATCGACGATGGCGGCGGGCGGCAGATCGAAGCCGGCCACACGGCGGGTCCGCCGTACGGGGCCGTCGAGAATCCGGACTCCACCGGCACGGCGAACGTCACCGCTTCGGCGTCTGCGGGTCCTTCGCCGCAGCAGCGCCGCAATTGGAGCCTTTGGGCAGCCTGGGCGCTGGTGGCACTGATGCTGGTCCTGGGGTTGGGGTGGCTCTTCGGGTTCGTCGCTTCGCCGTGGGACGATTACCAGGCTCAGGCCTCGGGTTCCGGACTGCCCGAGACGCAATCCCAGGAGCTGCGGCTGAACCTGTATACGCTGGGGCCTTCGATGACCGCTGCTGGAGTGCTGGGAGCCGTCATCCTGCTGGCCGTGCAGGCGACAATGTTCCACCGGTCCCCGCGGGCGCACTAAGTCCAGAACTCACTTGAGGCACTATCCGGCTAAACGGCCTATGGGCGCCTGGCGTTCCTCAGCGGATCAGCCAGAGCTGCGAACTCACCGGGAGTCCATCCGGTGGCACGGCGGAAGTCGCGGGAGAAGTGGGCCTGGTCCGAATAGCCCAGGCCTGCTGCAATTCTGCTGAGTGAACCGCAGCCTGACCTCAGCTCCTGCCCGGCGTCCTGCAGCCGCCGCTGGCGGATCAGCCACTGAGGAGTGACACCCAAAAACCGGCCGCACAGCCGCTGCAGGGTCCGCTCATTCAAACCGACGGCGTCAGCCAGGGATACAACACTGACGATGCCCGGGTCTTCTTCCACCCGGGCCGCCACACGGTTGGCCAGGGCGGCCTCACGGGTGTCCGGGCCAAGCAACATGAACCGTTCCTCCACCAGCTGCTGCACGGCAACATGCACCTCGGGAACGGCGGGATGCTCCCGCATCAGCTCACGCACGCCGGGCACCAGATCAGCCAGGAGCGGGACGTCCGCCAGATCCAGGTGGCGGTTTGCCAGCGTGGAAACATCCCGGCCGAGCAGCGTCCGGCCAGCGCCGGGCCGGACCATCACTCCGAAGGTCCATCCGCTGCCCTTCAGCGTCACCCGGGCCGCCGTCGTCCGGGGTCCGATCAGCCGCGCATATTCTGCGGAGATGCTCAGCAGGCACAGGGGATAGGTAAGGATCCGCTGTTCGCGGGACTCTCCTTCGGGCACCTCCCACACCGGAATCCAGAAGACGCGCAACCATTGCCGCACCGCCGGGTCCGGCTCGTAGCGGTAGATGGTGAATGACCGGTCGTTCGCGTCGCGCAGGTGACCTCTGCTGATTTCGCTTCCGCCGCCGTCGTCGAACATGTTTCACGCCCCGGTCGCTGTCGGATTTGTTCAAGACACCCTGCAGGGCGCCGAGTAGGTTGAGGAAAACCTAGCCCAGGACAGGCGATACGTGGAGGGAATCATGGAAACAGCTTTGCAGGTGTGGCGCAGCCGCGCGGATTTGTTCAGCTCGGTGGCCGCCCGGACCAGTGATTGGAACGCGGCTACACCGTGCACGGAATGGACCGCCCGAGACGTCGTGGACCACGTGGTGTCCACCCAGCGGGAATTCCTGGACCAGCACGGACTCGCCGGCCGCATGCCCGACGGCGGCGATCCGGGGGAGATCTGGCGCAGCCATGAACGCCTTGTGTCCGGGCTGCTGGCCGATCCTGCCATCGCCGGGCGGGCATTTGACGGCTATTTCGGGCCCGATACCGTTGGCGGGACACTCGCCGGGTTTTACGGCGTCGACCTTATTGTGCACCGCTGGGATCTAGCCGTGTCCCAAGGGCTGGACGCCGAGCTGACCGGCTCGGATCTGGAGGCCGTGGACGCGGCGATGGATGTGTTTGGCCGGCAGGCCTATGAGCCCGGGCTCTTCGGCCCGCCGGTTTTGGTTCCGGACGTCGTCGTCGACCGCTGCAGCCGGGTTCTCGCCCGGACGGGGCGGCGGGCTTAGGCCCGGACCAGCGGGGCTTGTGCTGTCTCCTCAGGTCCGGACCCCTAAAGCGAACCCACCGACGCCGGATCGGCCAGCAGCCCGGAGAACACGAGCTCGGCAGCACCCACGAGCAGGAGATCCGTGCCCAGGGCGGCGCGGCGGATGGACACTTTGCTGCCCAATCCGCCGATGGCACCGGCCGACACCCCGGACTCCAGACGGCCGGGGACGAAAGAGTGCAGCACGCCCAGGAAGCCGCCGAGCACGATGGTGCCCGGGTTGAAGATGTTCACGAAGTTGGCCAGGGCCTCCGCGAGCAGGTCCAGCTGCCGGTTGGCTTCGGCGATCAGCGCGGGGGAGCTGTTCTGCGTCATGGCGTCTTCGAGCTGGTCCTGATCAGCATGGTCCAGCCCCAAAAGCGCCAGCAGCCTGCCCAGGCTGACCTCCGTTTCCAGACAGCCGCGGCGCCCGCAATGGCAGGGTGTGCCTCCGGGGGTCACCACGGTGTGGCCGAGTTCCCCGGCGAAGCCCGCCGCCCCGCGGAGCGGAACGCCGCCCACCATTGCGCCGCCGCCGATGCCGCTGGCGCTGCCGTTGAGATATACGACGTCGGACGCTCCCACCGCTGCGCCGAACAGGCTTTCGGCCAGGGAGCCGAGATTGGCATCATTTGCGGCGCGCGCCGGTAATCCCAGGCCGGTGCTCAGGGCTGCCGCGAGCGGCTCGTTGGCCCATTGCAGGTGCGGGGCGAGCAGGACGGAACCGTCGGTGCTGTTGACCAGTCCCGGCACGGCTGCGCCCACTCCGATGACCCGGGTCATGCCCGCCAGCTCGGTCTGCATGCCTTCGACCACTGCCTTGGAAATGTTGACGGTCTCCGTCACCGACGGCAGGGACCCGGCGTCGTACCGGACCCTGCGGTGGACCTTGCCGCCCAGCCCCACCACGCCCACCGTGACCGCATCGACGTCGGGATGCACGGAAATGGCCGCAATGCGATTGTTCGCGTGAACCAGCGGACTAGGCCGGCCCACCCGTTTGAGGGCAGGCGGCTCCGTCTCGTACGCGAGTCCCAGTTCGCTGAGTTCGGCCACGAGCGCGCCAACAGTGGAGCGGTTGAAACCGCAAAGACGGGTCAGATCGGCACGGGAGAGCGGTCCGCGGCGGTGCAGGAGGGTCAGGACGCGGGAGAGGTTCTGCGCGCGGATACTCTCCGTGCCGGAGGGGGTGCCGTTGTGCATGCTCTGCCGTTTCTGCCGGGAAGTTGTTTGCCTGCGTTGTTCCGGACCGCAAACCGGACCGTTTCTCAGCGTAACCCCATGTGGACGCGGATGTCCGGTTTTGTTGTGGGGAGACAGAAATATGGTCCAGGGAGGGTTGACGGGCGCATCTAGGGAGGCAAAAGGCATTGACAGCGGAGCCCGGGAGCCATAAGTTGTTGTTCCCAACTAATATCGGCTTTTGGAGTGAATTGTGACAACGACGCCCTCACCTTCCGACCGTTTTACCTTTGGCCTCTGGACAGTGGGCTGGACCGGCAATGACCCGTTCGGTGTTCCCACCCGTGCGGAGCTGGATCCGGTGGAGGCCGTCCACCGGCTCGCCGATCTGGGTGCGTACGGCATCACGTTCCACGACAATGACCTGATTCCGTTCAACGCCACGGCCTCCGAACGCGAGCAGATCCTCAAGAACTTCCGGGCAGCCCTGGCCGAAACCGGCCTCAAGGTTCCCATGGTCACCACCAACCTCTTCAGCCATCCGGTGTTCAAGGACGGCGGTTTCACCTCCAATGACCGCTCCATCCGCCGTTTCGCGCTGCGCAAGGTCATGGCCAACATGGACCTGGCCGCCGAAATGGGTGCTGAAACCTTCGTCATGTGGGGCGGGCGTGAAGGCTCCGAGTATGACGGCTCCAAGGACTTCGCCGCCGCCTACGACCGGATGAAGGAAGGCGTCGACACGGTCGCCGGCTACGTCAAGGAGAAGGGCTATAACCTCCGCCTTGCGCTGGAGCCCAAGCCCAACGAACCCCGCGGCGACATCTTCCTGCCCACCGTCGGCCACGCGCTGGCCTTCATCAACGAGCTGGAGCACGGCGACATTGTCGGCCTGAACCCGGAAACAGGCCACGAACAGATGGCCGGGCTGAACTTCAACCACGGCATCGCCCAGGCACTGTGGGCCGGCAAGCTCTTCCACATTGACCTCAACGGGCAGAAGTCCATCAAGTTCGACCAGGATCTGGTGTTTGGCCACGGCGACCTGACCAGCGCCTTCTTCACGGTGGACCTGCTCGAAAACGGTTTCCCCAACGGCGGCCCGCACTACGAGGGTCCCCGCCACTTCGACTACAAGCCTTCCCGCACCGAAGGCTATGACGGCGTCTGGGAATCCGCGAAGGCCAACATGTCCATGTACCTCCTGCTCAAGGAACGTGCCCTCTCCTTCCGCGAAGACCCCGAGGTCCAGGAAGCGCTGACCACCTCCGGTGTATTCGAGCTGGGCCAGTCCACGCTGGCCGCCGGGGAAAGCACCGCGGACCTCCTGGCCGACACTTCGTCCTTCGAAGACTTCGACGCAGACAAGGCAGCCGAACGCTCCTTTGGATTTGTCCGGTTGAACCAGCTCGCGCTGGAACACCTCATGGGCGCCCGCTAAAGAGCCGCCGTACTGCAACGCCGGGTCCGTTGCCACGGGCCCGGCGTTGCAGTGTCAAAAGAGTAAGCAGCGTTTGAAGAGAAGCAGTGTTTGCAGAGTTGCACCGAAAACTATGAAAGGTACCGCCATGGCACTGGTCGCCGGAGTGGACAGCTCCACTCAGTCCTGCAAAGTGGTCATTCGGGATTCCGCCACCGGCGCCCTGGTCCGCTCCGGAACCGCTCGGCATGCCGAGGGCACCGAAATCGATCCCGAAATCTGGTGGCGTGCCCTGCAGGAAGCGATCCAGGCTGCGGGCGGGCTCGACGACGTCGAGGCCGTGGCGGTTTCCGGCCAGCAGCACGGCATGGTGTGCCTCGATGAGGACGGCGCGGTGGTCCGCCCGGCCCTGCTGTGGAATGACGTGCGTTCCGCGGCGGCGGCAGACAAGATGGTCTCCGAGGCCGGACCCGACGGCGCGGCCTACTGGGCGGGGGAAACCGGCACCGTGCCGGTGGCCTCGATTACTGCGGCCAAGCTGCACTGGCTGGCGGAGAATGAACCGGAAAATGCTGCCCGCACTGCTGCGGTCTGCCTGCCGCACGACTGGTTGAGCTGGCGGCTGGCCGGCTACGGCCCGGGCAGCGGCCGCGCCGGGCTCGAGGCGCTGCGCACCGACCGCTCGGATGCGTCAGGAACCGGTTACTGGTCACCGGCCACCGGTGAATATCTTCCCGCCGTGCTGGAACAGACTCTGGGGCATGTACCGCTGCTGCCTCGGGTGCTCGGGCCGCTGGAAGCGGACCAGCGGACGCCGTCGGGCGCTCTCATTGCACCGGGCACCGGGGACAACGCCGGGGCCGCCCTGGGCGTGGGAGCCGGGGTGGGCGACGTCGTCGTGTCCGTAGGCACCTCCGGCACCGTGTTTGCGGTGACCGACGATCCTTCCGCCGACGCCACCGGTCTGGTGGCCGGATTTGCCGATGCCACCGGCCACTTCCTGCCGCTAACCGCCACGCTCAATGCCTCACGGGTCCTGGATGCCACCGCAGCGCTGCTGTCCGTAAACCTTCCTGAACTGACCCGACTGGCACTCGCTGCATCGGACGGCGCCGGCGGGCTGAGCCTGGTGCCCTACTTTGAAGGGGAACGGACCCCGAACCTTCCCGACGCCACGGGATCGCTGCACGGAATGACCCTGGCCAACTTCACGCGGGAGAATCTGGCGCGCGCCGCCGTCGAAGGCATCGCCTGTTCCCTGGCAGATGGCTTGCAGGCGCTGCGAAACCTGGGTATTGAAGCCCGCCGGGTCATCCTGGTTGGCGGAGGGGCCCGCTCCGAAGCGCTCCAGCACGCCGTTTCTGCAGTGTTCGGCCTGCCCGTTACCGTGCCCTCCCCAGGGGAGTATGTGGCAGACGGGGCGGCGCGGCAGGCGGCCGCTGTGCTCACCGGTGCTTGGCCGGAGTGGATGGCCGCGAGCGAATCCGTGGTGAACGCAGACGCCGCGCCGCAGGTTCTGGCAGCATACCGGCAGGCCGCGGCCACGGCAGGGTGAACTGAAGCCTGCGCCCCCAACCGAGGTGTGACCGGGGTAGGTTGAGCCCATGAAACTTTGGGGGCAGGCAGCACTAAGAGGCGGTATTCCGCTCGTGATGATGTCGGGAATCTCCGTCGCGCTTTATGCGCAGGGAGAAGCGGAGGATGGGCGCGGCACGCTGTTCGCCGCGCTCATTTTCGGCGTGGTAGCGGCAGCGTCCGTTATTTACGACGTCGAGAGGTGGACGCTCGCCCGGCAAACGATGGTTCACTTTGTCGTGATGATCGGAACCGTCCTGCCGCTGCTTTTTCTCAGCGGCTGGTACCCCACACGGACGGCCGCGGACTATTTCGCCATTGTGGGGATGTTTCTGCTGGTGGGGCTCGGGCTCTGGACTGCTGCATTTGTGGTGTTTGGCGTGCTGGTTCCCCGGTTCCAGGCACGGTCCACGCGTGACGTGGACACCCGTCAAGAGCCGACTTTCTGAAATTTCGCGAAGAATTCCGGAATCCTTGTAAAAGTTCTGGAATTACGTAATTATTGGGCATGGCCAAAGAACAAGATGCCGGGCGGGAAGCACTCGAGGCCCGGCTGGAAGCGCTGGAGACGAGGCTTGGCGCCCTCGAGCAGCAGATGGAGTCGCGGCAGCAATCGCCGGACGCAGACCCAGCGGACGTGTTCTGGGCGCTCAACGGACTGCGGGACCGCTACCCCGATCCCGGTGCCGTTCTTTTCGCCGGCACCGCCAGGACTGCGGGCGGTGCGCGCTATGAGTATCAGTACGGACTGGAAACGGGGCATCTGCTCGACGTCGACTGGACACAATTCGCCGACTCGCTGGCCTCGCTGGGACATCCTGTCCGGCTGGCTGTCCTGCGGGCGGTCCTCGGCGGAACGGAAACCGTGGCCGGGCTGGTGGAGGACCTGAGGCTGGGAACCTCCGGACAGATGTACCACCACATCCACCAACTGACGGCCGCGGGCTGGCTGACACCGCACGCCCGGTCCCGCTATTCGATTCCCCCGGCACGGGTCATTCCGCTGCTGGCCATTCTCACCGCTGCCTCCGGAGGTAACTGAAATGGGAAATCAACGACGAAAGATCCTGGGGATCCTGACGGCGGCCGCGGTTTTGGCCTGCGGGCTCCTGGCCGCACCCTGGACGCCTCGGTTGTCCTCCGACGTCTCCGGGGACAGAGCCTTGGCCGAAGCCGTCCGGCCCTTGCTGCAGAAGCCTGCCGACCAGGTCAGCGTGGTCTACCTGGAGGACGGCGACGCCAGGTTCGCCGGGTTCGGCGCCGACGAACACACCGAATTTGAAATTGGCTCGATATCCAAGACCTTCACGGCTGCGCTGCTGGCGGACGCCGTCGGGCGCGGTGAGTTGACCCTGGAAACGACCGTGGCGGACATCCTGGGACCGGAGCTGGCCGACTTTGACGCCGAAATCGGCACAGTCACCCTTGCAGAGCTGGCGAGCCACCGCTCCGGACTTCCCCGTCTGTCTACGGATCCGATGTCGGTGGCATCGCTCTTGCTGGGAAACGCTTTGCACCGCGACCCGTATCCGGCCTCACCGGCCGCGGTGCTGGAGCACGCCCAGTCGGCCCCGGTGGGCGGGCGGGGCAGCGTAAGCTACTCCAACCTTGGCTACGCCTTCCTGGGTCAGCTTCTCGCCAAAGCAGCAGGCATGACTTACGCCGATCTGCTGCAGCAGCGCATCCTGGATCCGCTGGATATGAAGGACACGTACGTGCCGGTGACCGCTGACAACCTGCGTGCAGGTGCCCCGACCGGCCGAAGCGCCAGCGGGCTGGGCCAGGGAGCCTGGACAGGCAACGGCACCGCTCCGGCCGGCGGAATCCGGTCAACCGCCGCAGACATGGCGCGGTACACCCAGGCTCTCTTGGCGGGCACCGCACCGGGTTCGGAAGCGCTTGATCCGCAGTGGGATGCCGGCGACGGCGAACAGGTGGGACTGGCCTGGTTCACCCAGGTCTCATCTGAAGCACTGGACCGGGCTGTGACGTGGCACAACGGCATGACCGGCGGGTTCGCTGCCATGGCGGCACTGGAGCGCGACGCGGGACGGGCGGTGCTCATCTTCTCCAACGTGGCAACAGGCCAGGAAGAAGCCGCCCTGACACTGCTGAAGGAGGGTATCTGATGGCCTTCTCCCTTCTCGCCTGGCTGCTGGCCGGTGTTCTGGCGGTGACCTGTCTGGCCGTGGCCCGGTCCGCGTGGAACTTCGGCGGCCGGGGTCCCGGCATCAGCCGCATGGCCCTGCTGTCCAGCATGCTGGACGCAGCCGCCACCGCGGCGTTATTCCGGTTGGCCCTGCCCTGGAGCGCCGGAACCACGCTGCTGTGGGTGGTGGCCATGGCAGCTTTGGCAGTGGCGGTCGCCGGCGCGGTCATCCGCTGGCCGGAGCTGCCGTCGCATGCGGGGCTGCTGGACTTCGAGGAATCCGAACCCGGCACCACGGAATCCGACAGCCCCGAGCCCGGCAGCGGAGTCACGCTCCGGACCAAGCCTTCGCGAAAGGTGAAGAAGAAGTCCAAGAAGAAGGAACCCGGACGGACGGCAGTGGCAGTGCGCGCGGGCGTGCTGGCCGCCGTCGTCGTTCTCTCCTTTGCCGTGGGGTAGGCAGTTAGCCGGCGGCGGTCATCTCGCGCAGGAAGCGGACGGCGGCGAGGTCGTCCTCGGGACCGCCGCCCTCGTGCCCGTTGAACGGCCACGCCGTGATCTGCTTGGGCCCGGCGTAGGCGTTGTACGCGGCATACACGGTGGACGGGGGAGTGATGGTATCCATGAGGCCGGCCCTGAACAGCGCCGGAACCGTGGCCTGGGCGGCGAAGTTCACGCCGTCGAAATAGCGCAGCGTCTGTTGCGCACGCTCGGCTTCGGTACGGTGGACGGCGAGGAAATCACACACTTCGCGGTAGGGATACGCATCGGTGATCTGCAGGGCGCGCGGAAAATCGGACAGGAACGGCACCCGCAGCACGGCACCCCGCAGGTCCGGGCACAGTCCGGCAACAGCCAGGGCGACGCCGCCGCCCTGGCTGATCCCGGTCACCGCCACCCGGTCCGGGTCCACCGCGGTCAGCTCGCGGGCGGCCTGAACCGCCCGGACGGCATCGGTAAACAACCGGCGGTAATAATAGGTCTGCGGATCCAGGATGCCGCGGGTCATGACCCCGGGGACCTGCGGTCCGCCGCTGCCGGCACCGTCCGGTGTGGCACCCCGGCTCCAGGAAGCTCCCTGGCCGCGCGTGTCCATCTGCAGGTGGGCAAATCCGGCGCCCGCCCACAGCAGGTTCTCGTGCGCTTCGCCGCGCCCGCCGCCGTAACCGACATACTCCACCACGCACGGCAGCGGTCCGGTGGCCCCGTGCGGCACCCGCAGCCAGGCCCGCACCGGTTCACCGTTCCAGCCGGCGAACTGCACGTCGTAGACATCGATCGCGTCCAGCACCGTGGGTTCGGCAGTGACCTGCAGATCCAGCGGATGCGAGCGCGCCTGTGCCAGGGTTTCGGACCAGAAGTCGGTGAAGTCCTCCGGCCGGGTCTGGCTGCTGGTGTATCCCGCGAGCTGGTCGGCGGGCAGATCGGTATACATGCGGCAAGCCTAGCGCGTGACCCGGACATCGCAATGCAGTCGCGGGGTGTGATTCACCGGCCGCCATGGCCGGGATGCCGAACCGGGTTGGCAGCAACGATGCGCTGCTGTGTGCGCATCAGGGACAGGGTGCCGACGGCGGCATCCACGGGTTTGGTGCCGAAGGGCCGGGTCAGCTGGCCCAGACCGTGCGGCAGGATTTCGGCCAGATCCGGTGCCGGGGTCATGTCGTGCTGGTGCGGGGCCGCTTCGCCGCACTTGCTGGAAACCCCCACCCGGGGAGCGGGCTGAAGGACGTTAGCGCTCCGGCAGTTCGGCCTCGGTAGCGGGCCGGGCTGCGGCATCGGGCTGGTCTGCAGTGTCCGGCTCCGGTGAAGCGGCTGTGCCTTCCAGGGCCGCCGGGCCGCCCCGCCGGTAGGCCGGCGTGGCGATCGCAAGAACCAGGAACATGACGGCGCAGCAGGCAATGATCACGCCGGACATGGCAAGCGCCCCGCCGCCGAACACGCCCACGAGGGGGCTGACGACGCCGGCCACGCCCACCTGCAGCGCACCGATCATGGCTGCGGCCGAGCCGGCCATGTGGCCGTAGTTACCCAGCGCAATGACGGTGGCGTTGGCCGCGATCAGCCCGTGCATGCCCAGCACCAGCCAGAGTCCGGCGGCCAGTCCGAAGACGCCGCCGATGCCGGTGATGACCACGACGGGCAGCAGCAGGGACAGCCCCAGAATTACCGGCACGGTCACCCGGAGGATGCGGGTGGGCGAGGAGCGGTGGACCAGGGCGGCGTTGACCTGGGCGGAGATGACCATGCCGGCGCCGTTGATGGCGAACACCAGGGCATACTGGCCGGGCGTCAGGCCGTATTCATCCTGGAACACGAACGGTGAACCCACCACATAGCTCATGATGACGGCCATGCCCAGGCCGGGGATGAATGCCAGGGCCAGGAAATGCCGGTCCCGCAGCAGCACCTTGTAGCCGCGGAAGACGCTCGGACCCCCGCGGGTGCGCCGGCGCTCCGCAGGCAGTGTTTCGGGCATGAACCGCCAGACAATAAGGACCAGCACCAGGCCGATGAGGGCGAGGGCAACAAAAACCGCCCGCCACTGCCAGATGCCGGCCACCGCCTGGCCGATGGTTGGTGCCAGCAGCGGTGCCAGCCCGATGACCAGCATCAGCCGCGACAGCAGCCGGGCGGCATCCGAACCGACAAAGCGGTCCCGGATGACGGCGATCGCCACCACGCCGGCCGCCGCATTGAAGAATCCCTGCAGCACCCGCAGGCCGATCAGCGTTCCGATTCCGGGCGCCACGGCACACAGCAGCGAAACAATGACGTGAAGGCTGATGCCGATCAGCAACGGCAGGCGGCGTCCGAACCGGTCCGAGAAGGGGCCGATCACCAGCTGCCCGACGGCGGCGCCAATCAGGGTGCCCGACATGGTGAACTGGGCTGCGGCCTGGCTGGTGTTCAGCTCCGAGGCGACGGTTGGCAGCGATGGCAGGTACATGTCCGTGGTGACCGCCGGAAGCGCCGCGAGGGCACCCAGCATCAGGATGTACTTGATCCCTGGACGGTAGCTGGGGCGGACGCCCGGGGTCCTGGGGGAAGTGCTCAACGGGTTCCTTCGAAGTGTGTGGGGGAGAGTGTGGGGGGAGTGGCGGAAAAATGTGCGCGCAGGCAACAAACTCCCCGTCCAGCCTAGGCGCCTAGGGTGCAGCGGAACAAGGGTGCCGGGGAGTGGCGTGCACCACTGACGGCCGGAATCCTATGCTTCTGAGCGGCCACGGTTTGACCGCACTCCAGTTAGTGCTGCTGTTCGGCCCGCAGCTGCACGGTGTCCAGAAAGGCTTGCACCATGAGCGGGTGATCCAGGCCGAGCGCCACCTCGATGACCGGTACGGGCCCGGCGTCGCCGTGGTGCTCGCTTTCTCCCGGCTGCAGCCGCCGGTCCACCAGTGTCTGGCCGCGGCTGTGCCCGGAGAGTTCCACCCGTACCGGATACCGCAGCAGCTCCACCGTCTGCGGAACGGCAACGAGGCAGGCAGCTCCGGCGTCGCCGATGGTTACCGGCTTGGGATCGGTTCCGCCGCCGCGGAGCCCGCCCACGGTGAGGATATCTCCGACCAGACGGACGCCGTCGTCGTTGGACCGGGCGAGCGGAAGGTACTGGGCGGGTTCCAGCGTCGCCTGGACAAACACGTCCAAGCCGTACATGACGGTGGGAATGCCGCTGTGGATCACCATGGCCAGGGCTTCGGGGTCATGCCAGGCGTTGAACTCGGCATGTGAGGTTGCGTTGCCGATGCCGGCCGAGCCGCCCATGAACACGATGCGGTCCAGTTTGCGGGCCGTGGCGGGGTAGGCCCGCAGGAACAGCGCCACGTTGGTTAACGGCCCCAGTGCCAGCAGCGTGACGGGAACCGGAGAGTCCTCAACGGTACGGTGCACCAGTTCGACGGCGGCCAGGGCGGCGGGGGAGTGAGGGCTGCGCGGAAGCTCGAGTCCGCCCAATCCGTTGGCGCCGTGGAAGGCGTGGGCGTTCCGGGGCTCGTTGAGCAGCGGCCGCTCCGCACCCCGGGCCACGGGAACGCTGCCGGCTCCGGCGGCATGCAGCACGTCCAAGGTGTTCCGGACCACCTGGTCCACATCGGTGTTGCCGGCCACGCAGGTCACGGCCAGCAGGTCGATGCGCGGGTCGCGGGCCAGGAACACCAGTGCCAGGGCATCGTCCATTCCGGTGTCGACGTCGGCGATTACGGCTGCGGGAACGGCAGCGTTTTCGGGGGCGGGATTCATCAGTGCTCCGTCGGGTTTGGGATTTCAGTCTAGCCAGCGTCCGGCTGGTCATTGACCGTGAAACAGGCACGTTTCACACTGGGAGGAACCCCGCGCGGCAGGTCCGGCCGCTGGCTCCGCCACCGTGAGAAGGCCCCTCCCATGGATCAGAGATTTCGAAATTACACCGAATGGCAGGACACCGCCGACACCCTGCATCTGTTCCTGCAGATGGCCGGAAAGGTGAAACTGGGGCGCAGCTACAAGCGGCCGGAGTGGGCGCACGTCCGGATGGACTGCACCATTCAGGGCATCGGCACCGGCATCATTCCGGCGGATGCCTGCAACTTTGAGATTTACTTCAACCTTGCGCAGCATCACGTGGACGTGCAGAACAGCCTGGGCGCGCGGGTACGAATACCGCTGGTGGACGGACTCAGCGTCGCGGATTTTTACGGGCAGCTCATGGAGGCGCTGGAGGTCGTAGGCACTCCCACGCCGATAAACACGGCTCCGCAGGAATTCCACGATCCCGTTCCTTTTGACCAGGACGCCAAGCATCATTCCTATGACCGGGAAGCTGTGGAACTTTTTCTGGCGAACCTGCAGTTCGCCTACCGGTGCCTGGCCGGCTTCCTCGCCCCGATGCGCGGGAAGGTGGACATGCCGGCGTACTGGTTCGGCACCATGGACCTCTCCGGCAACGTCTTCAGCGGGCAGCCGGCACCGTATTCGGGTACGGATGTGATTGGAAGGAACGGTTTCGACGAGAAGTTCTTCGAGGTGGGTTTCTGGCCCGGCGACACCAAGAACACAGCGCCGTCGTTCTACGCATTGCCCTATCCGTTCCTGGCAGACATCGGCACGTACGGATCCCTGCTGGAACCGTCTATGGCACAGTTTTTACCTGAGGAGAGCGAGTTTGTCCTGCGGCTGGAGGATGCCTTTGCCGCGCCTGACCCGCAAAAGGCGGTGGAGGACTTCCTCCGCTCCAGCTTCGGAATTCTGCAGCGGGTGGATCGCTGGAAGGATTTGGACTGGATCACGGAACCGCTGACCTACGGGGGATAGCGGCTGGCCGCAAAGACCCCGGTGTCTGCGGCAGGAATTGCTGGCCCAAACCCAGGGGTGAGGGACGCCGGCGGCGATTGGCCACCGCCCGCGCGATGCTGACATACTGTTGGCAAGACCCCTGCGGAAGGTAAGCGCACCACCATGACCCCCCGAAAACTCTTCACCTCCCTGGCCTTTGCGGAGGCCGTGACGTGGACCCTGCTCATCGCCGCCCTGGTGGCCAAATACGGCTTCGACAATGAAAGCTTCACCCCCATCGCAGGTGGCCTGCACGGATTCGTGTTCCTGTCCTATGCAGCGGTGACCCTCTTTGTCTGGGCCAACCAGAAGTGGCCGGCGCGCACCGGCATCCTGGGCGTGGTGCTCGCCGTCGTTCCCTGGGCGACCATTCCGTTTGAACGCTCCGTGGACCGCCGCGGCCTCTTGGACGGCGGCTGGCGCATGGCGCCGGGCGGCGAGGAACCCGCCAACCCGGTGGACAAGGTTGCCGCCCTGGTGCTGCGCCGTCCGGTGGCAGCTGCCCTGGTGACGTTGGTGCTGGTGGCCGTGGTCTTCATTGTGCTCCTGATCCTCGGCCCGCCCATTCCGAAGGGCTGAGCCAAGACAACGCCAATCTTCGGTCAGCTCAGCGAGTGGAGAGCGTCCGGAGAAGATACCTGCGCTCCGGCCGCCCCGGCCCGTACCGCAGGTTCACCTCCACGCTTCCAATCTCGGCCAGGTACTCCAGATACCGGCGAGTACTGACCCTGGACATGCCCAGCATGTCAGCAGTTTCGGTGGAGGACAGATCCCCGTTCGCGTCCGTCAATGCGGCTTCGACCAAACGCAGGGTCTCCGCACTGCAGCCCTTGGGCAGCGGCACCTTGAGCGGCCGGCCGCTGCCGAACACCTGATCCATATCCGTCTGTGTCACATTCCGCATGCCTGAGACCAGCGGCTGATAAGTGAGCCGGTAATGCTCCAGCCGTTCGCGCAGATCTGCGCCCGTAAACGGCTTCATCAGATAGTGGACAATTCCGCCGCGCAGTGCCCGCCGCACCATGTCCGTTTCCCTGGCGGCACTGATGACGAGAACATCGAGCTCCGGGGCAACGTCCCGGAGCCGCTGCAGCAGGTCCAGGCCGTTGATGTCCGGCAGATGGATGTCCAGCAGCACCAGGTCCGGACGAAGCCTGACCACTTCATTCAACGCGGCAGCCCCGGTGTGCGCGACGCCGACGGCTTGAAATCCCTCTGCCTGCTGGACAAATCCGGCGTGCACTTTGGCGACCATGAAGTCATCGTCAATGATGAGCACTTTGATCATGGGTTCTTCCCTTCTCCGGTGACGGTGCTTCCATGGGCAAGCGGGCGAAGAAGACGGCACCGTCCTCATTCCAGACCCGCACGTCACCTCCACGGCGCAGGCAGGCAAGTCTGGTGAGTGCCAGCCCGAAGCCCCGTCCGCCCAGTGTGGTGTCGCTTTTAGTCGTGAATCCCTGTCGGAAAATCTCATCTGCAACGCCGGCGTCGATCCCGGGCCCCGAGTCTTTGACTGTGATTTCCAGTGACCCTTCAGCCTCCAGGATCCGCACCCGGACCCGGGAATCCTGCTGCCCGGCGGCTGCGTCAATGGCATTGTCCACGAGATTTCCGACGATGGTGGTGAGGTCCCGGGCGAGGCTTTCACCGGTGCGTCCAAGCCGGGAGTCCTGGTCCAGCTGCAACGCCACTCCGCGTTCAGCCGCCTGGCTGGTTTTCGCGATGAGGAGCGCGGCCAGGGTGGGGTCCTCGATGCAGGAGGTGATGCCCTGGTGAAGGCTGCTTCTGCTGTGGCTAACCCCGTTCACGAACTTCACGACGTCGTCATATTCGTGCAACTGGATCAGTCCGGAAATGGTGTGCAGCTGGTTCGCGAACTCGTGCGTCTGTGCGCGGAGGGTTTCAGTGATCCTCTTAGTAGTGCCCAGCTCCGCCTTCAGCGAGGACAGCTCTGTACGATCGCGCAGCGTGGTGACCGACCCCAGGGCACGCCCGCGGGAGGTCAGGGGTTTTCGGTTGAAAACCACTACCCGGTCATTTACCAGGACCAGCCGGTCAGCCTCATCCTGTTTTCGGGTGAGAACATCATGCAGCACCGGTTCGATGTCCAGCTCTTCCAGGGTGCGTCCCACCGAATCCCGCGGCAAACCCAACAGGGTCCGGGCGCCGTCGTTGGCCAAGGTAATCCGGTGCTGGGTGTCTAAGGCCAGCACGCCTTCCTTCACCCCGTGAAGCATCGCTTCCCGGTGCTCCACCAGGGACGTGATTTCCTGCGGTTCAAGGCCCAGCGTCTGGCGTTTGACCCGTGCGGCCAGCAGCAGGGACCCCACCGTCCCCAGAACCCCGGCCAAGAAGAAATAAATCAGTGCGTTTGGGGCGGCGGTGCGCAGCCGTTCCCACGCTGAGGGGTACTCCATTCCCACGGCGGCGAGCCCCACGATGGCACCGTGGTCATCCATGACCGGCACGTGAGCGGAGGCGTAGGACTGACCGTCGATGATTGACAGTCCAGTCCAGGCCTGCCCGGCCAGAACAGTGCTGGCGCCGAGATCAAGCGAGTTTCCCACCTGCGCCGGGTCCGGGGACGTAAGAATTCGCAGGTCCCGGGTGGCCAGGATGACTGACTGAGCGCCGGAGACGGTGCGGACGGATTCAGCAACGGCGGGCAGGGCGGCACCGATCTTTGGCTCAGCACCGGGTACAAGGGCCCGTACCGCAGGCATGGATGCCAGGCTCTCGGCGGCGGACAGGGCTTTGCGGGATTCCACCCGCAATGTTGAGGCAGCGGACTGGGCAATCGACAGGCCTAAAACAGCAACCAGGACGGCGATGACGATGAGGAACTGGAGCCCCAGATACTGGGACGCCAGGGACATCCTCCAGTGCGGCTTCTTTGCCGCGTCTTCGTGCTTTTTCAGCACAGATTGTCCTCCGGTCCATAGACCACCGTTGGCGGCGGGCCTTCATCTGTGTCCGGAGGCCCGGTGCGAAAAACTATACCGCTCATACACTGCCGGGTCCGGGTCTGCGTGAACACAATGAACACAACGTACTCAGAGAACACAAGAGTGACGCCACTCACATTAAATCCGTACCGTGATGAGGCTTGCACATCACTATGAGAAGAGGACCAAATGCGCCCAATGAAGGGTTTGCGGCTGGCTGCAGTCGCCACCGGACTCGTACTGGCGGCATCAGCCTGCGGAGTCACCGGCGGTGCCGAGACTGGAGAAGGCTCCGACACGTCGTCGTCCGCGGAAGCGTTAACCGGCCTGCGTATTCTCGTTCCCAATTCCCCGGGCGGCGGTTATGACACCACGGCGCGGGTGGCAGCCAAGGTCATGGATGAGACCGACGTCGCTACGGGCACCGAGGTGTTCAATCTTGCCGGTGCCGGCGGTACCGTGGGCCTGGCCCGCATGGTCAATGAAAAGGGCAACGCGGATCTCACCATGCTCATGGGTTTGGGGGTTGTTGGAGCCAGCTACACCAATGACTCCGAAGCCAAGCTCACCGAAACCACCCCGCTGGCGCGCCTGATCGAAGAGCCCGGCGCCATCATGGTTTCCAAGGATTCCCCCTTTAACACCATTGATGATCTGGTCCAGGCCTGGAAGAAGGACCCGTCCTCCATTGCGGTGGGCGGAGGGTCCTCGCCCGGCGATCCTGGGCAACAAGCTGGGCTTCGCGGCCTCCGGCGCCGGTGAGTACCTCGACCAGATCAAGACCGGCGAGATCCGGGTCCTGGCCACGAGCGGCGAAGAGCGGCTCGAGGGCGTGGACGCTCCCACACTGACGGAGTCCGACATTGACCTGGTCTTCAGCAACTGGCGGGGCATCGTGGCGCCTCCCGGAATCGACGACGCTGAACGTGAGCAACTGGTTGCCGCACTGGAGCAGATGCACGGCACCGAGGAATGGCAGGAAGCGCTGACCACCAACGGGTGGAGCGACGCGTTCATCACCGGTGATGAATTCACCTCCTTCCTCACGGAGCAGGACCAGCGGGTCTCCGACGTGCTGTCCAAGCTTGGGTTGGCATGAGCCAACAGATCAGCCGGCTCAAGGGCCGCTCCGAGCTGGGCATGGCCCTCCTGCTGGGAGTGGTCGGAGCTGTTGTCATCTGGGACGCCTCAACACTGAATGTCTCCTATTCAAACTCGGATCCTGTGGGCCCAAAAACCCTGCCGTACATTGTGGGCGGTCTACTGCTGGTCTGCGCCGCCCTGCTCACCGTGCAGGTTCTGAGGGGCGGCCACGGCGAGGTAGAGGGTGGAGAGGATATCGATCTGACGCACGGCACGGATTGGCGAACGGTTGTTCCCCTGATTGCCGCGTTCATTGTGAATATTCTCCTCATCGACACCCTCGGCTGGGTTATATCCGGCACGCTGCTCTTCTGGGGCAGCGTCTGGGCACTGGGCAGCCGGCACTATGTGCGTGACGGCATAGTGTCACTGGTCCTCGCCCTGCTCACCTTTTACGGTTTCTACCTCGGCCTGGGCATCAAACTCCCCGCCGGCGTCCTGGAAGGGGTGCTCTGATGGACAGTTTCAATCTCCTGATGTCCGGGTTCGCGACCGCAGCCACCCCCATGAACCTGCTGTATGCGTTCATCGGGGTACTCCTCGGAACGGCTGTTGGCGTGCTGCCCGGCATCGGACCGGCCATGGCCGTGGCCCTGCTGCTGCCCGTGACCTACGGCATGGAACCAACGAGCGCCTTCATCATGTTCGCCGGCATCTACTACGGCGGCATGTACGGCGGTTCCACCACGTCCATCCTGCTCAACACTCCGGGTGAATCCTCGACCGTCATCACAGCGATCGAAGGACACAAAATGGCCAAGAGCGGCCGGGCGGCACAGGCGCTGGCCACCGCCGCCATCGGCTCCTTTGTTGCGGGCACCATTGGCACGGCGCTTCTGGTGGCGTTTGCACCTTTGGTGGTCAAATTCGCCGTCAGCCTCGGGGCGCCCAGCTATCTGGCAATCATGGTGCTGGCGCTGCTGGCGGTCACTGCCGTCCTGGGAACCTCCAAGCTGCGGGGCTTTGCCTCACTTGGCCTCGGCCTGGCCATTGGACTAGTGGGCATGGATCCGGTCACAGGCCAGCAGCGGCTGATCTTTGGTTTGCCGCTGCTGGTGGACGGACTCGACATCGTGGTGGTGGCAGTGGCGATCTTCGCTGTCGGTGAAGCCCTGTGGATCGCTGCGCACCTGCGCCGGACCGCCATGCACGTGATACCCGTCGGCCGGCCGTGGATGGGGAAGCAGGACTGGAAACGGTCGTGGAAGCCCTGGCTCCGCGGCACCGCCTTTGGCTTCCCGTTCGGAGCACTGCCGGCAGGTGGAGCCGAGATCCCCACCTTCCTTTCCTACGTCACCGAAAAGAAGCTCTCTAAGCACCCTGAGGAATTTGGCCATGGGGCTATTGAGGGTGTTGCCGGACCGGAAGCGGCCAACAACGCAGCCGCAGCCGGAACCCTGACACCCATGCTGGCCCTCGGCCTGCCGACCAACGCCACGGCCGCTGTCATGCTGGCCGCGTTTGTGCAGTACGGCATCCAGCCTGGACCGCTCTTGTTTGAGAGTGAACCTCAGCTGGTCTGGGCCCTGATCGCGAGCCTCTTCATCGGCAATACCCTGCTGCTGCTGATCAACTTGCCGCTGGCACCCATGTGGGCAAAGCTGCTGCGGTTGCCGCGCCCCTACCTGTACGCCGGCATTCTCTTCTTTGCCACCCTGGGCGCGTATGCGGTGAACCTGCAGGCGTTTGACCTGATGATCCTGCTGGTGCTGGGCCTGCTGGGCTTTGCCATGCGCCGGTTCGGGTATCCGATCCTGCCGCTGGTGATCGGGCTGATTCTTGGTCCGCGGGCCGAGGGCCAGCTGCGCAAATCGCTGCAGCTGTCCGGCGGCGACATCTCCGGACTGTGGAACGAACCGATCGCCGTCGTGGTCTATGCGATTGCAGCGGTGATCCTGGTGTGGCCGCTCGTTTTGAAGCTGTGGCACCGCAGCCACCCGAAACCGCTGCTGCCGGTCTTGTCCGAGGACAGCACGGGGTCCGTCGCAGTGGGACCCCGTGACCCTGCCGGACAGTCAGACGAATCCGGGGCAGTGGCAACAGCGCCGGTTTCCCGCGGGCGGCGCACTGCCCGGCCTTTTACTGACGACGAGCGCGGAGAGGACAAGGCATGAGCGTACTGGTGGGATACATAGAAACCCCGGAAGGGCTCGCTGCCCTGAACCGGGCAGTGGAGGAAGCCAAGCTCCGAAACACGCTGCTGCTGATCCTAAACACCTCCCGCGGCGACGCCCTGGTGGATGAGCGGTACCTGCAACCTGAGAGTGTCCGGGCCCTCCGGCAGCGCCTGGATCAAAGCGGCGTCAAGTATGAGCTGGAGCAGGAACTGCGGGGCAACGATGCCGCGGCGGAGATTCTCACCGCTGCGGAGGACCGGAGCGTCGAGCTCATAGTCATCGGCATGCGCCGGCGCACTCCCGTGGGCAAGCTGATCATGGGCAGCACCGCCCAGCGCATCCTCCTGCAGGCTGAGTGCCCGGTTCTGGCGGTGAAAGCGGGCAACTAACGACTTCGCCGCTGATATGCCCAGTCCGGCACCTCCCGCGCTTCCAAAGGTGGCAGGTGCCGGACTGACGCGTTAAAGCGTTAGGGGTGGCGGACGCCGTACCCGGAGAGCACCGCACGGTAACCTTCGCGGAACGTGGGATAGGCGAACTCGAAGCCGGTGCCCCGCAGCCGGGCGTTGGAAAGCAACCGGTCTCCGCCGCGGCTGGATCCGCCGGGACCCGAAGGACCCGGCAGGTCCCGTCCGAGTTCCGTGGCCAGAAACCGCAGCACGTCGGCCAGGTCCGCCGGCTCATCGTCAACGCCCACATACAGCGGCTCAGGTGCCGGTTCCCGGGTCATCAGATGCACAATCGCCGCCGCAGCGTCGTCGCGGTGGATGCGGTTGGTCAGCTGCCGGGCGGCCGGAACCGCGGCGGTGCCGGCCGTGACGGAATCGATCAGCCGGGTGCGGCCCGGTCCGTAGATTCCGGACAGCCGGAGCACGACGGCGTCCGGCCGGCGCGAGTGCAGCAGCTCCTCGGCCTCGAGGATCACGGCGCCGGTGGCGGACGGCGGTGCCGCCGGAGTGTTCTCGTCCACCCAGGCACCTCCGGCATCGCCATACACGGCTGTGGAGGACACGAACAGGATCCGCTGCGGGTGCACGCCGTCGCGTTCCAGTGCGTCCAGGACGTTGGCGGTGCCGTCCACATAGGCGGCGCGGTACGCGTCCTCGCTGCGCCGGCCGGCGGCCACGGCAATGACGACGACGTCGGTGTCCGCAGGAATGCGCGGCAGCTCACCGCTGGAACCGGTCAGGTCGGCGGCCCGGCCCGTGATCGGGGCGGGAATCTTCTCGGGGGAGCGGCGCCATCCGAGCACGGAAAAGCCGGCCGCGGCGAACCGCAGGCCGGCTTCCGTTCCCAGATCACCGCAGCCGGCGATCAGGACCGTCATGGTTCTACTCAGCCAGGGCGGAGAGCACGGCCTTGGCCACGTCTTCGCTGGACTGGGGGTTCTGGCCGGAAATCAGGTTCCGGTCGCGGACCACATGGCTGGTCCAGGCCGGGCCGGACTCCACGACGGCGCCCTTGTTGCGCAGCACATCCTCGCAGAACCACGGAGTGTTTTCTCCGGTGCCGCCGCCCAGTTCCTCTTCATCCGTGAAGACGGTGAGTTTGCGGCCGGCAAAGACGAAGTCGCCGTTCTCGGTCTCGGCGCTCAGCAAACCTGCCGGGCCGTGACAGAACGGAGCAATGATCTTTCCGTCGTTGTCGGCTGCAATGAGGATCCGTCCCAGGTCCTTGTCGAAGGCCAGATCCGCCATGGGGCCGTGCCCGCCCGGCATGACGACGGCGTCGTACTCGGAGATGTCAGCGTCGGCGAGCACCAGCGGCGAGGACAGCTCGGCGTCGATGAAGGAGATGTACTGGGTGAAGGCGGCGGCCTTCTCCGGGCTGCCGGCGGACTCGGGTGCCAGGGACACCTGGTCGACCGTCGGCTTGGTGCCGCCCGGGGTGGCGATGCGGACGGTGTGCCCGGCTTCGCGCAGCACGCGGTGGGATTCCACGAGCTCTTCGGCCCAGTAGCCGGTGGGGTGTTCGCTGCCGTCTTTCATGGTGAGGGAATCGGCGGCTGATACGACCATCAGAATGTTAGCCATGCGTTGTGGCTCCTTTGCTTGGCGGAAATGCGGAACAGTGGGGAAAGTCTGTTTACTTGACGGCTGCGGCGGCGCCGGCGGCGTCGAGCTCCGCGAAAGTGGCGTCGTCGAGTGCGATGTTGGCGGCACCCAGATTGTCTTCGAGGTGGGCGATGGAACCGGTGCCCGGGATCGGCATCATGACCGGGGACCGGCGCAGGAGCCACGCCAGGGCCACCTGTGACGTGCTGGCACCGAGGCGCTTGGCTGCCTCATCAACGGGGCCGCCCTGCTTTGCCAGCTGGCCGGCGGAAATCGGTGCCCACGGGATGAAGCCGATGCCGTTGTCCTCGGAATACTTCAGGACATCCTCGGAGGAGCGGTCGGTGAGGTTGTAGCGGTTCTGCACAGTGGAGACGGTGAAGAACCTGGCGGCGGCTTCCAGATCCTCGACGGAGACCTGGGACAGGCCCAGGGCCTTGACCTTGCCCTCCTGCTGCAGGTCGCGCAGCACGGCAAACTGCTCGTCACGGTCCACCTTCGGGTCAATGCGGTGCAGCTGCAGCAGGTCAAGGGAATCGACCTTGAGCTTGCGCAGCGACAGCTCGGCCTGCTGGCGCAGGTACTCCGGGCGACCCACCGGGACCCAGACGTCCGGTCCGGTGCGGACAAAGCCGACCTTGGTGGCAATCCGCACGCCGTCCGGGTAGGGGTAGAGCGCCTCGGCGATGATCTCTTCGCTGATGTTCGGGCCGTAGGAGTCGGCGGTGTCGATGAAGTCAACGCCCAGCTCGACGGCGCGGCGCACCACGTCGACGGCGGTGCCCCGGCTCTCAGGTTCGCCCCAGACGCCGGGTCCCACAATCCGCATGGCGCCGAAGCCCAGGCGGTGTACGGTGCCAAGGTCCTTGAGGTCGATGGTGGGGGACAGGGCGGGTGAGGTTTCCGTCGTATCAGTCATACAAGCGCCAACAGGGGTCGCTGCCGGGTTATTCCTCAGCACCCTGATGTTTGCCCTCGTGCCGTTTTCGTCCGCCGGAGGGGCGCAGCACATGTTCGCGGCTCTTGCGGACCGTAGTTGGCCGCGGAGGGATTCTCCGCCGGACAAACCGGTCCTAGCGTGAAAGGCATGGACTGGAAGATCGAACTTGTACCCGTACCGGTGTCCGACGTAGACGCATCCAAGGCGTTCTACGTGGACCAGCTCGGTTTCAATGCGGACTTCGATGAGCGCGTGAATCCGGAGCTGCGCTTCGTGCAGCTGACGCCGCCGGGATCGGCCTGTTCCGTGGTCATCGGCCCGGGGACCACGGACATGGTCCCCGGTACGCAGCGGATCCAGGTGGTGGTTCCCAGCGCAGCGGATGCACGGCAGCAGCTGGTGGACCATGGCGTGGCCGCCAGCGACGTCACCCCGCTGGACTGGGGGACCTTCGTGTATTTCAGCGATCCGGACGGCAACCAGTGGTCGCTGCAGGAGCTCCCCGAGATTCCGCCCACGCTGCCGTCGGAGTCCCAGCATCCCTGAGCGGCAGCCTGATTAACCCAGGGGATGGTGGTGTGCAACGGATGCCCGGACTTACCGTGTGGCTTCGGCCAGGTACTCCAGTACATGCCGGTAGGTGTGGCCGGTGGCCTTGGACATGCCGATCTCACAGGTCCGGTTCACGGAGGCATAGGCAGCGAACTCGCGTTCGTTGATTTCCGCCGCCTGCTTGTCCGTGGCTGAAGCCGTCAGCTCCGGATGCAGCAGCCCGCGGTCACCCGCAAAGGCGCAGCAGCCCCAGCTTGGCGGCACAAACACTTCCTCCGCCGCAGCCTGGGCAATCGCCTGCAGGGCATCGTTGGCCCCGAGCTGGGTGGAGGAACACGTGGGGTGCAGGGCCATTGAGGGCAGCTTCCGGGTCACGGTCAGCTGCGGCAGGACGGTGTCCCGGACGAAGTCCACCGAATCGATGAACTGCAGCCCGGGATAGTCCGGGCTTTCCCCGGCCAGCCGTTTCATGGTGTCCAGGCCCTCGGTGCAGGACGCCGCGTCGCAGACCACAGGCAGCGCGCCGCCGCCGGTGGCTTCCCACAGGTTCGCGAGCACGCGTTCGGTCATGACCGCATAGCCCTTGCCGTAGCCCTTGGACTTCCAGGGCGTGCCGCAGCACAGGTCTTCGATGCCCGCCGGAATCCGCACCCCGATGTCCGCGCGCCCGCACAGCTCCAGGAAGGCCGCGGAGACGCCCTCCCCTTTGCCGGCCGGACCGAACATGGTGCCGATGCAGGCCGGGAAGTAGACGGCCACGGCGGCCGGGTCCTCCCGCGGTGTGCGTTTGGTGCCGCCGGCGGGCAGCACGGTTTCATAGGCGGGAACGTTTTCGGTGCCGGCCACGGCGCGGGCGACGGCGGTGGCCGCCTTGGGCAGCAGTGCCGGCATGGCGTTGGCCAGGCTCAGTGCCTTGCCGCCGGCCACCGTGACGGTGGACCAGTGCTCCGCGGCGGTCTTCCATCCGGCATCGGCAACTGCATTGGCGTTTTCCTTGCGCAGCCGGCGCACCAGGTCGCCGGTATTAATCAGCACCGGGCACGCCGTGACGCACATGCCGTCCGCAGCGCACGTCTGGACGCCGTCGTACTCATAGTCCTTGCGCAGTTCCTTGGCCAGGACAGCGTCCCCGCGGGCTTCGGCGGCAGCGATTTCCCGGCGCAGCACAATGCGCTGGCGCGGCGTGGTGGTGAGGTCCTTGCTGGGGCAGACCGGCTCGCAGTAGCCGCACTCCACGCAGCGGTCCACCTCGGCTTCAACCGTGGGGGCCACCTTGAGGTCCGCGATGTAGGACGCCGGGTCATCGTTGATGATGACGCCGGGGTTGAGCAGGTTCGGTGCATCAACCAGGGCCTTCAGCTCGCACATGACCTCATACAGCTCGTCGCCGTACTGCCGGCGGACAAAGGGGGCCATGATCCGGCCGGTGCCGTGCTCGGCCTTCAGCGAGCCGCCGTTGTCCAGCACCAGGTCCACCATCTCCTCGGTAAACGCCTGGTAGCGGGCCAGTTCCACCGGATCATCGAAGCGCTCGTTGAGCATGAAGTGGATGTTGCCGTCCTTGGCGTGGCCGAAGATGACCGAGTCCTGGTAGCGGTGCTCGGCGAAGAGCCGTGACAGTTCCTTGCAGGTGGAAGCCAGTGACGGCACCGGAACCACAATGTCCTCCAGCAGGGCGTTGGTCCCCGAAGGACGGGCGCCGGCCACAGTGGTGTAAAGGCCCTTACGCAGGTGCCACATGGCAGCGCGGTCCTTGGCGTTGTCCGTCATGGCAAACGGAGCCGCCAGCGCCAGCGATTCAAAAAGGCCCCGCGAGGCTTCGCGCTTATCGGCCAGCTCTTCCGCGGTGCGTCCCTGGTGCTCCACCAGCAGAGCGGCATGGGAGACGATGTCCAGATTCCGCAGTTCCGGCGGAGCGGCGGGATCCGCCGCGGCCACGCGCAGCGACGTCGAGTCCATCAGTTCGATAGTGGCCAGTCCGGAGGCCACCAGCTCGGGAAGGGCGGTGGCGGCACGGTCCAGCGAGTCGAAGAACATCAGCCCGGTGGCCACCTTGGGCAGCGCCGGAATGGTGCGGAAGGTTGCTTCGGCCACGAAGCCGAGGGTTCCCTCGCTGCCGACCATGAGGTGGGTCAGGATGTCCACCGGACTCTCGTAGTCCAAGAACGCGTTGAGGCCGTAGCCCATGGTGTTCTTCATGGAGAACAGCCGCTCGATGGTGGCCACGGAGTGCGGGTTGGCCACAATGCGTCCGCGCAGGCGCAGCAAACCTTCGAAAAGTTCCGGTTCCAGGGTCCGGAGCTTGGTCTCGGCGTCGGGGGCGGCAGTGTCGATCACGGTGCCCGAGGGCAGCACCATCACCATGGACTCGATGGTCTGGTAGGTGTTGAATTCCGTGCCGCACGCCATGCCCGAGGAATTGTTGGCGACGACGCCGCCAATGGTGCAGGCGATTTCCGATGCCGGGTCGGGGCCAAGTTTGCGTCCGTGGGCTGCCAGCCGGGAGTTGACCGCCCGCACCGTGGCGCCCGGCTGCACCCGGACCCGGGCACCGCCGTCGAGCACCTCGATGCCGCGGAAATGCTGGCGGGTGTTAATCAGCAGGCTGTCGCTCTGGCTTTGGCCGGACAGGGAGGTGCCGCCGGAGCGGAAGGTGGCCGGAATCCCCAGTTCACGGCTGCGGCGCAGGAGGGAGCCGACGTCGTCTGCCGTGCGGGGCGTGGCCACCGCTTCCGGAATCAGCAGGTAGTGCGAGGCATCGTGGGCCATTTTGCGGCGGTCGATGTCCCGGGTGCTGATGTCCTTTGTGCCAAGCGCCGCAAAGGACGCCGCTGTCGGAACTGCTGTTTGAACGCTCATCTAATCCTGATCCAACCATCCAGAGGGAACGACGGTGCTCCCGCCTTCAAATGTAGGCGGGAACACGTCCGGAGGAAAGTTGGTCAGGCCACAGCCGCGGTCCGTCCTCGGCAGCCGGCAGGGATACTCGAGTAGCCGCCGGGGCAGGGCAGGGCCGGATGTTACGAGGAGCCGTCCTTCTCTTCCCGCGGAATCTGCAGATAGAACCACTGGATGTGCTCGCGCAGAAGTTTGGCGGCGTCGTCTCCGCGCCGGGCGGCCACGGCGTCATAGATTCCGTGGTGGTGGTGCTGGAGCTGTGTCATGACGGCGGGCCAGCCATCCATGCTGTCCACGGCTTTCTGCACATATCCGCTGATGGCGCCGCTGAGGGAGGCCATCATGGTTTCAATGACCGCGTTACCGGCCAGGGAGCTGAGCACCACATGGAACTGTGCGTCCAGCAGGTGGTAGGCCTCGCGCTCAATGCCCGGTGCGTCCATGGCTTCCAGGAGTGCGGCGGCGCTCGCCAGGGCGGTGTCCGCAGCGTCCGACGGCGGTTGGGCGGCACCCGCTGCTGCAGCCCAGGTTTCAAGCAGAATCCGGGTCTGGACAATATCGGCTACCGGAAGCCTGCTGCTTGCCATGTGCAGGCGCAGTGCGGAGGAAAGTCCGGCCGACGGCTCGGAGATGATGATCGCTCCGGATTTGGGTCCTGAGCCCGAGGAGGAACGCAGCACACCCATGGCATCCAGGATGCGGATGCCCTCCCGCACGGAGGCCCGGGAGATGCCGTACGTCTCGGCTAGTGTCCGTTCGCCGGGCAGCTGGTCACCGAGGGAGATGGCGCCGGACCGGAGGTCGGCTTCAATGTTTTCCAGCAGCAGGTCATAACTGCGCCGCGGTTGATCTGTCACCGCTCCATCCTGCCATGTGCCGGAACCGGAAAACGACCCTCATGACTTCCGGTAGCCGGACGGACAAGTGCGGGGCCGGAGAAGCTCCGGCCCCGCACTTGTGCTGCATCCGCAGCCTGCTGAAGCTGCTTCCCGAAACAGGAAGTCCGGCTACGGCAGCATCCACCCCAGGATCGGCGTGGACTGCAGGTAGACCAGGGTGCACAGCACCAGCAGCAGGCCAACGCTCCAGCCCACCACCTTGCGCAGCAGCACCGATTCCTGGCCGTCCAGTTTCACGGCGGTGACTGCAATGGCGAGGTTCTGCGGGCTGATCAGCTTGCCCACCACGCCGCCGGTGGTGTTGGCCGCCACGAGGAGGTTCGGATCGATGCCGGCCTCAAGCCCGGCGGTCTGCTGCAGCCGGGCAAACAGGGCATTGGCCGAGGTGTCCGAGCCGGTGACGGCAGTGCCGATCCACCCCAGCACGGGGGAGAGGAAGGCAAAGAATGCCCCCGTTCCCGCGAGCCAGGTGCCGATGGACACTGTCTGTCCGGAGAAGTTCATGACGTAGGCCAGGGAGAGTACGGAGAGGATGGTCAGGCCGGCCCAGCGCATGTTCCAGATGGTCCGGAAGATCTCGGTCACGCCGTTGCCCACGGTCATGGAGTAGCGGCCGCCGTCGTCGTACCTGGCGTAGACCGCACACACAATAAGCCCCGTGATCAGCAGCAGCGTGCCCGGGCTGGAGAGCCAGTTGAAGGTGTAGATGGTGGAGGAGACGGGCTCGCCGGCGTCACTGAGCAGGCGGTCGTGCAGCCAGGGCCAGGGCACCTTGATGTCCGTGGAGGCCAGGAAAGCGGGAACGTCCGCGCCCCACTTCCACAGCTTGGCGATGCCGAAGATCAGGATCACCAGGAAATACGGGAAGAGGGCCAGCAGGGTGCGCGAACGGGTCAGCGAGTCCCCGTCCTTGACGGCTGCGGCGCTGCGGCTGCGGTTTCCGGAACCGCCGGCGTTGACGGAAGCGGAGCCGACGGCGAGGGCCGGCAGGCCCATGCGCTCGCGGGCAGCTTCCAGGCCGCGGGGCTGCCAGAACTTCAGGAAGACGACGGCGGCACCCAGACCTGCCAGTGCAGCCACGATGTCAGTGAGTTCGTAGGAGAAGAAGGTGGAGCAGAGCACCTGTGCAACGGCGAAGGCAACACCGGTGATCACGGCGGCGGGCCAGGTGTCCCGGACACCGCGGCGGCCGTCGAGGATGAAGACCAGGATTAGCGGCACGACGACGGCCAGCACCGGTGCCTGCCGCCCAACAACTGCGCCGATGTGGCCGGCATCGAGTCCGGTCAGGGAGGCTGCGGTGGTGATCGGAATGGCCATGGCCCCGAAGGCAACCGGTGCGGTGTTGGCCACCAGCACGGCGGCTGCGGCCTTGAGCGGCTTGATGCCCAGCGCCACGAGCATGGTGGCCGTGATGGCCACGGGTGCGCCGAAGCCGGCCAGCGCCTCCAGGAGGCCGCCGAAGCAGAACGCCACCAGGATGGCCTGCACGCGTACGTCCCCGCCGCCAATGACATCAAAGACCCGGCGCAGGTCCTCGAACCGGCCGCTCAGGACGGTGATCTGGTAGAGCCAGATGGCCATGATGACAATCCACAGCACCGGAAAGGCTCCAAAGACGGCGCCCTGGGTGGCGGACAGTACGGCCAGGCCCGCCGGCATCTCAAAAGCGAAGACGGCAACGGCGAGCGCCGCCAGCAGGGCCACCCCGCCCGCCACGTGCGCCTTGACCTTGACGTAGGCAAGCAGCACAAAGAAGGTCAGCAGCGGCACAAGGGCTACCAGTGCCGACACGGCAACACTGTTGAGCACCGGATCAGTGCTGGGAATGAACGACTCCACGGGGTTCCTCCGCATTGAGGGGCAAGGTATGGTCAGGCCACAGTGGTCAGACCAAAGGAGTCTAGCGCAAATTGCGGATGTCTGTGATGGTGGTCACCAGCACCGGCGGGCTTGGATGTGTCCGCCGTAACATGTTCTACTATGGTCAGACCACACGTTCGGGGCATTGCCCCGCTGAAAGGCAGCCATGAGAATCGCTCTATTCGCCACCTGCATCGTGGACGCGATGTATCCGCGCACCGCCCGGGCAACGGTGGCCATCCTCGAGCGGCTGGGGCACGAAGTGGTGTTCCCCGCCGGGCAGGCCTGCTGCGGGCAGATGCACGTGAACTCCGGATACCTGCCCGAGGCCGTTCCCGTGGTCCGCAACCACATTGAAGCCTTCGAATCGCAGGACTACGACGTCGCCGTCGCGCCTTCCGGTTCCTGTGTCGCCTCGGTGAAACACCAGCATGCAATGGTGGCCCGGTCCTGCGGTGACGCAGCCCTGGAAGCCCGGGCGGAAGCCGTCGGCGCCAAGACCTATGAGCTTTCCGCACTCCTGACCGACGTTCTCGGCGTCACCAACGCCGCCGAACAGCTGGGATCCTGGTTCCCGCACAACGTCACCTACCACCCCAGCTGCCACGGCATGCGCCTGCTGCGCCTGGGCGACCGGCAGCTGAACCTGCTCCAGACCGTTGGCGGGATCACCGTGCAGCCGCTGCCCCAGGCTGACCAGTGCTGCGGCTTCGGCGGCACCTTCTCGATGAAGAACGCGGATGTTTCCACCGCCATGCTCGAGGACAAAACAGCCAACATTAGAGCTACCGGAGCCGAGCTGTGCTCCGGCGGAGACGCTTCCTGCCTGCTGCACATTGGCGGCGGGCTTTCCCGGGAAGGCAGCAGCGTCACTACCCTGCACCTCGCCGATATCCTCGCCAGCACCCGTGAAAATCCGGTGTCCGTCACCGGAGACGTTCTCGTGAGCGGAAAGGCTTCCCGATGAGCACCACCTACCTGGGCATGCCAACGCTGCCCGTCTTCGGGCAGGGCAACCTCAACGCCACCGAGTCCTTCCCTTCGGCGGCCAAGCGCGAGCTGGGCAACAGCCAGCTGCGCGCCAATCTGGGCCACGCCACCCACACCATCCGCGACAAGCGGCTGCGGGTGGTGGGGGAACTGCCGGACTGGGAGGACCTGCGCAGCGCCGGAAGCGCCACCAAACAGGCCGTCATGGCCCGGCTGCCCGAGCTGCTGGAACAGTTTGAGCAGAACTTCACGGCCCGCGGCGGCATCATCCACTGGGCCCGGGACGCTGCTGAAGCCAATGAGATTGTCCGCGACCTGATCCGCGAACAGGGCGTGGATGAAGTGGTCAAGGTGAAGTCCATGGCCACCCAGGAAATCGGCCTGAACGAGTACCTGGAAGAACAGGGCATTGCCGCCTTTGAAACCGACCTGGCCGAGCTGATTGTTCAGCTGGACCATGACAAGCCCAGCCACATCCTGGTCCCTGCCATCCACAAGAACCGCACCCAGGTCCGGGACATCTTCCTGCGGGAAATGCCCGGCGTGGACCCGGACCTCACCGACAACCCGGCCAAGCTGGCCGAAGCAGCGCGTGCCCACCTGCGCCGGAAGTTCCTTTCCGCCAAGGTGGCCATCTCCGGTGCCAACTTTGCGATCGCAGACGCCGGGACCCTCGCCGTCGTCGAATCAGAAGGCAACGGGCGCATGTGCCTGACCCTGCCCGAAACCCTGATCACCGTCATGGGCGTGGAAAAGCTGCTGCCGTCCTGGCAGGACCTTGAAGTGTTCATGCAGCTGCTGCCGCGCTCCTCCACCGGGGAACGGATGAATCCCTACACCTCGCTGTGGACGGGCGTCACCGAAGGCGACGGTCCGCAGAACGTGCACCTGGTGCTCCTGGACAACGGCCGCAGCGCCGCCCTGGCCGATGAAATGGGCCGCTCGGCCCTGCACTGCATCCGCTGCTCGGCGTGCATGAATGTGTGCCCGGTGTACGAACGCACCGGAGGCCATGCCTACGGCTCCACCTATCCGGGGCCCATCGGCGCCATCCTGTCGCCGCTGATGACCGGCATCACTTCCGAGGAAAACAGTTCGCTGCCGTATGCCTCCTCGCTCTGCGGCGCCTGCTATGACGCCTGCCCGGTCAAAATCAACATCCCGGAAATTCTGGTGCACCTGCGCGCGGAGGACGTGGACAGCAAGCGGGGCAAGAAGAAGCTGCCCTCCCAGATGGACCTGATGATGAAGGGTGCCTCCTGGGCGTTCTCCTCCGGGAAGCATCTTGGATTGCTGGAAAAGGGACTGCCCCTGGGCCGGATTGCCGCCGGCCGCAAAAAGAAGATCACCAAGCTGCCCGGCCTTGTGGGCGGCTGGACACAGAGCCGGGACATCCCGGCTCCGCCCGCCGCTTCGTTCCGCGACTGGTGGGCCAAGGAACACAAGGATCCCGCTGCGGGGTCCACCCCCACGGATTCCGCGAACACCGGAGAACAGGCATGAGCGCACGGACAGACATCCTGGACCGGCTGCGCTCAGCGCTGCGGGATCACCCTGCGGTGCCGGAGATTCCGCGGACCTACCGCGAAGACTCCGGCATGAGCGCCGAAGAACGCATCGAACTGCTGGTGGACCGGCTGGTGGATTACAAGGCCGGAGTCACCGTGGTGGATGAAGCGGGGTTGGCTCCGCGGATCGCCGAGCTGCTCCGGGACGCCGCCAGTTACGTGGTTCCCGCCGGGATCGACGGCGCCTGGCTGGCGGACGCGGAAGCAGCGGCCCCCGGGCGCCGCCGGATCGACGCCGCGGACGCGCCGCTGAGCGTGGCGGAGCTGGATGCGGTGGACGCCGTCGTCACCGGCAGCGCCGTCTCCGTGGCGGAGACCGGAACAATCATTCTGGACGGCAGCCCGAACCAGGGCCGGCGCGCCATCACGCTGGTTCCGGACCACCACATTTGTGTGGTGCGGGAGGGGGACATCGCCGGGATTCTTCCCGAAGCGCTGCGCCGGCTGGACGGCACCCGTCCGCTGACCTGGATCAGTGGTCCCAGCGCCACCTCGGACATTGAGCTGGAACGGGTCGAAGGAGTGCACGGGCCGCGGAACCTGGACGTCGTTATCGTCCGCAGCTGAGGCTGCGGGTTACCGCTACGCCGCGAGTTTCTCCTCGATCTCCGGAAGTTCCGCCAGCAGGTCCTCCTCCAGGGCGATGACCTTCTCGAGCGGCCGCCGGGGCAGGGCGGAAACACCGGTCACATCTTCCAGGAAGGCAACGGTCTGCTGCAGCGATTCCCTTGCCTCGGGACGGTGCAGCTGGAACTGGTACTCGTGGCCCAGAGCCGGCCTGTAATCCTGGGGCCAAAAGCTGCGGACCACCGGCACGCCAAGTTCCTCCAGCCGGTCCGCCAGAGGAAGGGACTGGGTGAGGGTCAGATTGTCGCCGTTGCCCCCGGAAATATAGGTGGGCGGAAAACGGTGGTCCACGTGCGCCGGGATGGACATGTGTGCTGCGGCGGAGGTCGATGCCCAGTCCCTGGAACCGGTGTAGGACCAGAGCGCCTTCCGCAGGCCCCAGCCCACGGGGCCTGCCATGCTGGCCACGGCATCGAAATCAAAAACTCCGCAGTTCAGCAGGATTCCGCGCAGCTGCTCGGGGGCGGCCGCGGGGACCACCCCGGTGTCCCGGGCATACTCGGGGTTGGTGATGGCCAGCGCCAGCTGGGCGGCCAGTTGCGCTCCGGCGGAATCACCGGCGAGAACAATGCGGTTCGGGTCCAGTCCGTAGCGGTCCGCATGTTCGCGTACAAAGGCCAGCGCAGCGTTCAGTTCTTTCACAGCGGTGGGATAGACCGCTTCGGGCGAGATGGAGTACCCCACGCCCACCACCGCATAGCCGTAGCCGGCGAGGACCTTCAGGTAAGGCGCCACGTCTTCCTTGTCGCCTGAAATCCAGGCCCCGCCGTGAATCCACATCACCACGGGAAGCGGTTTCCGGTCTGTGGCCGGAAGGAACAGGTCCAGGGACGGTTTGCCGCCGGCCCCGAGATAGCGCAGTCCACGGTGGCGGATGACACGCAAACCGGGGATATGGGGCTGGATTTTCTTCGCCTGAAACTTGTTGGCACTGGCGAAAACCCCGCGGATGAGCAGTGCTGACGGCAGCGGATGCTGATGCAGCACCACAGCTGCGGCCAACCCTGCAGCAGCGGCTGCGCCTGCCGCCACTCCCACCGCGGGAAGCGAGAAGATCTTCATCTTTTTAAGCTAGGACGTGCCTTTGGACGCCAAACGGCGCGTTTACCGCCAGCTGGCGGGTCCCGGCCGGCTGCTGCGAGGAATCTCATGCCCCGTGGTGTTTGGCGGCACAGCTACAAACAGTTGCTACTCATTTCCCGAATCTCTCTGGTGCACCGGGCGATGTGTTCGTACAGTTCCCTTTCAGCGGCGGAACGGGAGCCGCAGCCTGGGGGAGGGACAGAACATGTGGTGGTTTTTTCTGGTAGGAAGCGTGGTTGGCGTGGTTCTCGGCGTTGCGGCCGCCCTAGCGGGGCTGCGCTGGCTTCAGGGCGCGCGAGAGAGAAGGGCGCTGCAGGCACTGATCACCCAGGTGCACCTGAAACGGGCGCTAGCCGAAAACGGTCCCGGCACCGCTGAGTCCGGGCTAGATCCTGTGCGGTGCCGTTCCAGCGTTATTGATATCCGTCTGCAGGTGCGCGAGACCCTGAGCGAGCTTCGTCCCGGCTCTTCTGCCTCCGCGAATACTTTGCTGGAGATGCATCGGGCCTGTGACACCTACCTGGATGCAACGGAGCGCCCCGGCGGAAGCGTTGAAGCCCGGTTGCGTGATCTGCGGCTTGTGCTCAACCAGGGTGCACGCCGCCTGAGCAGCGGCCGCCATGTGCAGTATCTGGCTCCGGGGGAGCGCGCGGCGGTCCGCCGGGAAATGCTGCTTGCCGCCGCGCGTGCCAAAACCGAAGCACGGCGCAATCCAGGGACGGTTTCCCGGCCACACACCGACAGCCCGGCGACGGTGCCGGGCCCACGGCGCGCGGCCCTGCTTGAATCGGACCGGCAGAACGCTGAAGCCTCCGCCCATGCTCGAGCGGCCCGTCGGCTTGTTGATCATTCGGACGCCCGGGTTCCCCTGTAAGTCAGTACAAGCCGGAGGGTGTGAGACGCACGGGAGGGAGCGGCTGCAGGTCAGTTAGAACCTTCCGGAACTGCCCGCCCCGGAAAAGCTGCCGCCCGAGCCGCCGTACCCGGTGGAGCCGGACGCGGAGCTGCGGGCCGATTCCACGCTGCTGGTGCCGTGCTGGATGCCGGTGTTGAAGCTTCCCACCGAGTAGTAGAAGTAGGCGGGGAAGGCCGTGTCCACGATTCCGGGACGGTAGCGGCGGTCCCGGCGGCCCGGCGCGGAGGCCTTGTCCAGTTCCTTCTGCATGAGCTTGCGCTCGCTGTCTGTCTTGGCCTGCGCCGAGATGACGGTTTGGGCGTGCTTGTCCAGCAGATCCGAGAGCTTTTCCCGCGCGGCCTTGATGCGGTCCAGCGCCGTGGCCTTGTTGTAGCGCGTCATGAACGTGCGGTATTCCTCCAGCACCCGCGACCCGTAGGAGGAATCATCCGGAATGGTGTTGGCGTTGACCTCCGTAGCGTCCAGGTCCCGGGTCACGCTGGAATAGCTGGCGTCGGCCTCGGTCAGCAGCTTCCGGTTTTTGGTCCGGCGGTTCCGCCGCACCACCACGTAGGTGACGACCGATCCCGCCGCGGCCACCCCGGCAACGATGAATCCGATGATGGCGCCGGGGGAGAGGTACCAGGGACGGTTGATCAGCTTGGCCGCTTCTTCGACGGCGGCAATGGTTCCTTCGGTCCAGTTGGCCTCGGCGAACAGCTCATTGGTTTCGCTCCGGATGTCCTCCTGCTGATCTAGGGATATCTTGCGGTCCTCGCCGTAGTACGTACCGGTCCACCGGCCCGTGGGATCCAGGGCGAAGATGAACAGTCCGTCCGCCCATTTCTGGCCGTCTTCGCTCAGCCACTCGGGGTGCTCTTCCCGGGCGAAGCGCAGCACTTCGGCGTTAAGAACGGTTCCGTCCTCATTGTCTGCAGGCCCGTTGTAGGTATAGACGGCAACCGTGGTGGGTTCCCGGAACTCAATATTTTCCAGTGCCGGCAGGAGCGTATTGCTGTCCAGGACTCCTGCGGTGTCTTCGACGATCACCTCGTCCGGCGTTACGGCAGCGGCTGCGGCGGCACCCCCGGTCAGCGTGATCAGGACCAGCAGCAGCGTAGTCAGTGCCCGGCGCATCGTTTCCCCCTGTTGACGACTAATTTGGGCACGAGCCTAGCGCGGATCCGGGCGGGGGTCAGCCCGCCGCCGATCCTGCACCGGAGATGATGATGCGGCTGCGCCTCAGATCAACATGGCCGTGCGGACCGTTTCCGCAGCTGATGCACCGCCGCGGCCGCTTGAGCTGACCCGCCCGGCCGCCAGGACGTAGTACGTGTCCGCGGCCTGCAGCGCGAAGCCGATGTGCTGTTCCACCAGGAGTACCCGCATGCCGGACCGCGAGGCGAGGTTCATGATGGTCTGCTCAATCTCGGCCACAACGTTGGGCTGGATGCCCTCCGTGGGTTCGTCCAAAATCAGCAGGGTGGGTTCGGTGATCAACGCGCGGGCAATGGCCAGCTGCTGCCGCTGCCCGCCGGAAAGCAGTCCCGCGCGCCGGGCCAGCAACGGTTTCAGCGCCGGAAACATGTCCAGTGCCTCGTCCACCAGCGCCTTGCCGCGCTTGCGTCCGTCCGCCACCAGCCGCAGGTTTTCCAGCGTGGTCAGCGGACCGAAGGACTGCTGGCCCTGCGGGACGTAGGCGAGTCCGCGTGCCACCCGCTGATGCGGACGCAGTCCTGCGATGTCCTCACCGTTGAACAGGATGCTTCCGGCTGTGGGCTTGATGATGCCGACGACGGCGCGCAGCAGTGTGGATTTGCCGGCGCCGTTGTGTCCCAGGACGGAGGCGACGGCGTCATCGGGCACCGTCACGGAGACCCCGTGCAGCACTTCGGTGCGTCCGTACCCTGCCTTGAGGTCCTTGATTTCCAGCATCAGTGTCCTTTCGCGGGCGTGGTGCCCAAATAGACTTCCTGCACGCGAGGGTCCGCCTGCACCTGTGCCACGCTGCCCTCGCTGAGGACCTTGCCGGCGGCCAGGACGGTCACCGAGGTGGCGTACTCACGGACAAAATCCATGTCGTGCTCAATGACGAGCGTGATCCGGTTCGCGCCGATCCGGCGCAGCAGCTCGCCGGTCTGGGCGCGCTCGTCCTGGCTCATGCCGGCGATCGGTTCATCCAGCAGCAGCAGTTCCGAGTTCTGCACCAGCAGCATGCCGATCTCCAGCCACTGTTTCTGCCCGTGCGCCAGGGTTCCCGCCTGCTTGGACGCCAGATGCTCCAAACCGATGATTTCCAGGGCCTCATCCACGGCCGGGTCGGTGCCGCGGCGCCGGCGCAGCAACTCCAACGGCCGCCGCCGGGCACCGGCCGCAATGTCCAGGTTCTGCAGCACCGAGAGGTTCTCGAAGACGCTGGCTGTCTGGAACGTGCGGCCGACGCCGAGCTTGGCGATTTGGTGGACCTTTCGGCCGAGAATCTCGGTACCGGTGTGGTTGACGGATCCGGTGGCCGGAACCAGTCCGGTCATCGCGTCAATGATGGTGGTCTTGCCGGCGCCGTTGGGACCGATCAGGAACCGCAGGTCGCCCTGGGTGACGTCAAGGTTGACCCCGTCGACGGCTGTGAATCCGTCAAACACCACCCGCAGGTTTCGGACCTCCAGGTACTGCGGACGTCCGGAGCGCTGGCCGCCGGCCTGCGGCTCTCCCTGGGGCAGCAGCAGGTGCGGCTGTTCCGCGGCAATCATCTGGTGTTTCATGGGCGGAGCTCCTTAGCTGCGGGAACGGTGGCAAGCGGTGAAGCAACGGCGGAGACTGCCGGCGCCGGGGGCACGGCGGGCGGGACAGGCGGTGCACCTGTCGGCGGGCCGGACTCCCGGGCGGCTCCGCCGTCGTCGTTCCTCTTCCGCCGCAGCCTGCCCAGGACCGCGGGCAGCGAGGCCAGGCCGCCGGGAAGGAACCCGATGACCAGGACAAACAGCAGTCCCTGGAAGTAGACCCAGAAGGACGGAAAGGAGGACGCGAGCGAGGTTTGCGCGATGGCCACCCCCAGCGCGCCGAGGACCGGGCCCAGCACCGTGGACCGGCCGCCGATTGCCACCCCGATGAGGAACGCAATGGAGGGGGTGACGCCAACGTCGGCAGGGGAAATGATGCCCACGAGCGGCACGAACAGCGCGCCCGCCACGCCTGCCATCACCGCAGCCAGCACGTAGACCACGGTTTTGACGGTCGCGGGGTCGTAGCCCAGGAACCGAACCCGTTCCTCCTGGTCGCGCACGGCCACCAGCAGTTCACCGAACCGGCTGTGCATCAGCTGCCGTGCCGCCGCCACGACCAGCAGCAGCACCACGGCGGTCAGCAGGTACAGCATTCGCTTGTTGGCCGGGTCCGCCAGGTCGAAACCGAAGAAGGACCGGAAACCGCTGAGCCCGTTGGACCCTCCGGTGGTGGCCTGCTGCCCGATGAGCAGGACGGCAAACGCGGCGGCCAGGGCCTGGCTGAGGATGGCGAAGTAGGCGCCCTTGACCCGGCGCTTGAAGATGGCCAGACCCAGGACCAGCGCCACCAGCCCGGGCACCAGCACGACGGCGAGAACGGTCACCACGGGGCTGCGGAACGGCTCCCACCAGCCGGGAACGGTGCCGGTGCCGTACAGTGCCATGAAGTCCGGTACGCCGGAACCGCCGAACAGCGCGGCGTCGGCCAGCTTCATATGCATGGCCATGATGTAGGCGCCGAGACCGAAGAACACGCCCTGGCCAAGGGTCAGCATCCCGCCGCGGCCCCAGGCCAGACCGATGCCCACGGCCACAATGGCGAAGCAGAGGAATTTTCCGAACAGCCCCAGGCTGAAAACCGGCAGCAGTGCGGGCGCAGCGACCAAGAGCAGGACTGCCGCGGCGGCGAAGCCGGCCAGGACCCCTGCCCGGGACTGCCGTACGGAGGAAAGGCGGGCGGCGAAACCGCCGGTGGTGCTGCGGACTGTATCGGTGCTCATGCCAGGCTCCTCGTCTTGAGGGTGAAGATGCCCTGCGGGCGGACCTGCAGGAAAATCACGATGGCCGCGAGGATCAGCACTTTGCCGATGCTGGCGGTGGTGGAGAATTCGAACACCGACTGCAGCACGCCCAGGGCGAAGGCGGCGATGGCGGCTCCCTTGATCTGCCCAATGCCTCCGGCCACCACCACGAGGAAGGCGTCCACGATGTAGTTGGGACCCAGATACGGGCTGGTGGATCCGATCAGCGTTACTGCGACTCCGGCGATCCCGGCGAGGCCGGAACCGACAAAGAATGTCAGCTGGTCGGTGCGCCGGGAGGAAATGCCGCTGGACTCGGCCAGGTCCCGGTTCACGACGACGGCGCGGATCCGCCGGCCCAGCGGGGTTGCCTTCAGCAGCAGTGCCAGCGCCGCGAGGCAGGTGAGTGCCAGGGCAAGGATGAACAGCCGGGTCAGCGGAATGGGCGCGCCGAGAAGTTCCACGTTGCCCTGCAGCCAGGCGGGCACCCGGACGTCCACGCTCGGTGCACCGAAAATGTCCCGGGCCACCTGCTGGAGGATCAGGGAGACCCCAAAGGTCACCAGGAGGGTGTCCAGCGGACGGTGGTACATCCGCTTGAGCAGCAGTTCTTCCAGGATCAGGCCCATGGTTCCGCCCACGAGGAAGGCCGCCGGCAGCGAGACCAGGAGGGAAGCTCCGGCGCTGCCCAGGGTCTGCTGCACCACAAACGCGGTGTAGGCACCGGCCATGATGAATTCACCGTGGGCCATGTTAATGACCCCCATCTGGCCGAAGGTCAGCGACAGGCCCAGTGCTGCCAGCAGCAGCACCGAGCCCAGGCTGAGCCCGGCAAACATTTGTCCAATCAGCAGTTCCATTGCGGCGGACCTTTCAGGTGGAAGAACGGGCGGGGACGACGGCGGGAATCAGGACAGGCCCGACGCCCAGTCGTAGTTCTCCAGATACGGGTCCGGTTCCACGGCCTCCGGCGCTTCCCAGACGGTTTCGATCAAGCCGTCGGAGGTGATCTTGCCGATCCGAGGCGTCTTGGTGATGTGGTTGTTTTCCCCGTTGACCGTGACGGTGCCTTCGGGCGCTTCGAAACTCACGCCGTCGGCGGCGTCCTGAACCTTGTCCACGTCGAAGGAACCGGCCTTTTCCACCATTTCCTTCCACAGGTAAAGGGAGGTGTAGGCGGCTTCCATCGGATCGCTGGTGACGCGGTCCGCGCCGTACTTGTCCTTGAACGCGCTGACAAACGCGGTGTTCGCCGGCGTGTCCAGGGTTTGGTAGTAATCCCAGGCGGTGAGCTGGCCTTCGATGTTCTCCAGGCCGATGCCCGGTACTTCCTCCTCGGCGATGGACACCGAAACCACGGGCATGGTGTCGGGGGTGAGGCCCACTGACGTGTACTGGCGGAAGAACGCCACATTGGAATCGCCGTTCAGGGTGTTGAAGACGGCGTCGGCCCCGGAATCGCGGACCTTGTTCACGATGGTGGAGAACTCCGTGGAACCCAGCGGCGTGTACTCCTCGCCGACGATTTCCATCCCGTGGGCCTCGGCGTAGGAGTTGATGATCTTGTTGGCGGTGCGGGGGAAGACGTAGTCGCTGCCCACCAGGAAGATGGTCTTGGTGCCCTGCTCCGCGAGGTAGTCCAGCGCGGGAATGATCTGCTGGTTGGTAGTGGCGCCCGTGTAGAAAATGTTCTCCGAGGACTCCAGTCCCTCATACTGCACCGGGTAGAACAGCAGTGCGTTGTTGGATTCAAAGACGGGGAGCATGGCCTTGCGGGAGGACGAGGTCCAGCCGCCGAACACGGCGGCCGTGCAGTCCTGCTGGATCAGCTTTCCGGCGCGTTCGGCGAACTTGGTGGGTTCGGAGGCGCCGTCTTCGCTGATGACTTCCAATTGCTTGCCCAGCACGCCGCCGTCGGCGTTGATTTCCTCGGCGGCCAGGGTGAGGGAGTCAAAAACGGTGGTTTCGGAAATGGCCATGGTGCCGGAGAGGGAATTCAGAAAGCCGATCTTGATGCTGTCCCCGGACGTGTCAACACAGGAATCTGTTCCGCCGCTGGGCTGGCCGGCCGCTGCGGGGTCTGCAATCTGGGAACCGCACCCTGCCAAAACCGCAGCCAGTGCAGTGGCTGCAACGGGAATGAAAGCGCCTTTAATGCTTTGTACTTTCACTGAGCACCTTATTTCTGAGGGCCGTGCTGATGATCAGCGAGGCCGGTGAACGGGCCTCTCTTCGGGCCGTTTCCTCAATTTAGGTGACTCGTGTTTCAGGTTTTGGGTATTCGCGTTTCCTCGATATTTCTTTTGTTTCAAGTGCTTTTCGAAGGTGTGTCCGTTGAGCACACATCCTTGAGGAAGGCGAGTGTTTCCGTCAGGGCCTGCTGCGCTTCCGGCCGGTCCAGGAGGAATTGGTATTCATGCGGCAGTGCCGGTTCATGGTCCCGGGGCCAGAACTGGAACCGGACATCCGTCTTCAGCTGGGTGAGACGTTCAGCCAGCGGAATGGACTGTGTTCCCGTCAGGTTGTCTCCGTTGCCGCCGGTAATAAGGGCCGGCGGAAACAGGCCGGTGACGTCGTTCAGCACGGACATGTCACGCCCGGCGGCGGTCGGGGACCAGTCCCGTTTCCCGGAGTAGGCCCACAACGCGGTCCGGAAGCCCCAGCCGAGGATCCCCGGCACCGGGTCCAGTGCGGCGACGTCATAGATCCCGCAGTGCAGAATGACGCCGCGGAGGTCGTCGCGGCTCAGGGGAACAGGGAGTCCGGTCCGCAGCGCGTAGTCCGGGTTGGTGGCGAGCACCGCCAGTTGGGCTGCCAATTGTGCGCCGGCGGAGTCTCCGGCCAGGACCACCCGGCGGGGGTCCGCACCATAGTCCGCTGAGTGCTTTTCCAGGAAAGCCAGTGCTGCTGCCACTTCTTCCACGGCCTGCGGATAGACGGCGCGCGGGGAACGGGTGTAGCTCACGCCGGCCGCCGCGAATCCGGAGGCCGCCAGGATGCGCAGGTAGGGTTCGACGTCGTTCCGGCTGCCCGAGAGCCAGGCGCCGCCGTGGATCCACACCACCAGGGGCACCGGTTCGCCGGCTGCCTCCGGAACGAAGAGGTCCAGGGTGCCGCTGCCGCTGTCCGTTTCAAAGGCCAGCCCCCGGTGTTCCGTCACACCGCCGGCCGGCACATGGCCGCGCATGACGGCGGCGGTCTTCCGGGCACCGCGGTAGAACACTGCCCGGATGAGCAGCGCCGACGGCCACGGGCTGAGCCGGAACCCGGCGGCGACGGCGGCGGTTGCGGCTGCAGCTGCCGCTAAGCGGGAAAGACGGGGCATGGACCCATCCTAGACGCGGACCGCTGCCGGTCGCGGGCGAACCGCTGCGGCCGGGGCCTGATCGGCCGGCTCCGGACGGAGTCTATGGCAGCATCCAGCCGAGCACCGGCGTGGACTGCAGGAAGACAATGCAGCACAGGGCCAGCAGCAGGATGACGCTCCAGCCCACCACTTTGCGGAACAAGACCGATTCCTGCCCGCTCATGTTCACAGCGGCCGCGCCGATGGCCAGGTTCTGCGGGCTGATCAGCTTGCCCATCACCCCGCCGCCGGTGTTGGCGGCAACCAGGAGCTGGGGATCAATCCCGGCCTGAATCCCGGCGGTCTGCTGCAGCTTGGCAAACAGCGCGTTCGCCGAGGTGTCCGAACCGGTCACGGCGGTGCCGATCCATCCCAGCACCGGGGAGAGGAACGCGAAGAATGCTCCCGTTCCGGCCAGCCAGGTTCCAATCGAGACGGTCTGTCCGGAGAAGTTCATGACGTAGGCCAGGGCCAGCACCGCCAGGATGGTCATGGCTGCAGAGCGCATCCGGACCGCCGTGCGGCCGATTTCCTTCACGGCCTCCCCGACGGCCAGCGGATACCGCCCGCCGTCGTTGAACCGGGAATAGACCACAGCCACAATGAGCCCGCTGATCAATAGCAGGGTGCCCGGGCTGATCAGCCACTCGAAGTTGTAGACGGTGGAGGACTGCTGCTGCCCGTTGGCGTCCAGGAGCTTCTCATGCAGGACAGGCCAGGGAATCTTGATGATCGTCTTCTCCAGGGCCTCGGGAATGTTGATGCCCCAGGTCCACAGATTCACGATGCCGAATACGGCAATCACCAGGACATAGGGAAACAGTGCCATCCACGCCCGGCCCGGCGTGAGACGGTCCGCTGCCGTGTCCGTGGCAGCCGTGCCGACGTCCGCGTTCCCGTCGCCGCCGGCCGGAGTCCAGCCTGACGCGCGGGCGGCGGCGAGTTCCTCGCTCATCCGCGCATCGGCCTCTGCTCCGTTACGCGGATGCCAGACGCGCAGGAAGCCGACGGCAGCGGCCATCGCCACCAGCGAGGCGACAATGTCGGTGAGTTCGTAGGAGAAGTAGTTGGAGCACAGGAACTGCATCACGGAGAAGACGACGCCGGTGAGCAGGGCCACCGGCCAGCAGTCCCGCAGACCCTTGCGTCCGTCCAGGATGAACAGCAGCACCAGCGGGATGAAGAAGGCCAGCAGCGGGGTTTGGCGTCCCACTACGGCACCGATCTCTTCGCCCGTGTAATTGGTAAGGTTGGCCGCCGTCGTAATGGGAATGGCCAGTGCGCCAAACGCCACCGGCGCAGTGTTGGCAACCAGGACTGCGGCGGCGGCACGGATGGGGGCGATCCCCAGTGCCAGGAGCATCGTGACGGTGATTGCCACCGGAGCCCCGAAGCCGGCCAGCGCTTCCAGCAGCCCGCCGAAGCAGAAGGCCACGAGGATGGCCTGGACCCGCAGGTCGCCGCCGCCCACGGCGTCGAACACGCGGCGCAGATCCTCGAACCGGCCGCTCAGGACCGTGACCTGGTACAGCCACACGGCCATGATGATGATCCACACCACCGGGAACAACCCGAACGCTGCTCCCTGCGTGGCCGAGAGCAGCGCCAGGCCCACGGGCATCGAGAAACCCAGCACAGCGATGAGCAGGGCCGCCAGCAGCGACCAGGCCCCGGCAATGTAGGCCTTGGTTTTGACGACAGCCAGCAGGAAGAAGAACAACAGCAGGGGAACGAGCGCCAGAAGTGCTGACCAGATAATGCTGTTGGCTACCGCGTCGGTGCTGGGGGTGAAGCTGTCCATGATTACCTCCGGGTCGCGCCGGACGGCGGCGTCAATGGAAAAACACGGGAAGCGGGCAAGGCCGCCACAACGCGGGCTGCAGACAGCACGGGAGAGCCCACCATCAGAGTAGATCCGGCAGTGCATTTAGGCGCCCGGTACCGGAAAAATGCCCGGCTACCGCGGAACGGGGTTGACGGCCGGGCTCACCCCGGGTTTGCTGCGGAGAATCTTTGCAGCCGACGGGTCCTTATGGGCGCTCGGTGTACCAGCCCCGGGCCAGATAGATGTCCCGGTAGGTGCCGCGGTCAACGTCGAGGTCCTCCCGCCGGTCCAATCCCGCGGCAAGGGCAGTGTGCTGGGAACCGATGTTGTCCGCAGTCGTGTAGGCGACCACCGGCAGGCCCGGAAGAAGTTCATCCGCGAGCCGGACGGCCTCCCGGGCTCCCTCGGTGGCGTAGCCGCGGCCCCAGACTTCAGGAAGGTAGCGGTAATAGAGGTTCAACGCCGGCCGGGCATGGACCAGCCGGTGGGAGAGGCCGGTGAACCCGATCAGTGTCTGCGGATCCTCCTGGGTGCTGACGGCCCAAACGCCGAACCCGTGGCGGTACCAGTGGAGCCCTATTTCATGAAAAATCCGGGCCGAGGAAGCGCGGGTGACGGTGCGCGGAGCGGGATGGTGCACGTTGGTCCGGGGATCGGTGTGCAGATCCAGGGCGGCATGTTCATCACTGCCTTCGGGACGGCGGAGTATCAGCCGGCGGGTGTGGACCGGAGTCCAGTCGGCTACATCCTGTGCGGGCATGGATCCACTCTAAGGCACGCCTGGGGCGCCGGTCCGGAGCTCGCGGTGGTGGCGAACGTAGCCCATCACAGCCACCGCAATGGAGATGGCAGCCGAGACTGCCAGGCCCAGCCACAAGTCGACCTTCAAGGCTGCTGCACCGGCCACGGCACCCAGCAGGATCAACGCGATGGCAAGCGCCCGCCGCTGCCAGAACTGGCTGTTGCCGCCGGCCAGCCTGGAATCCGATGCCAGACCGGTGATGGTGGAGGTGACCACCACTGTGGTGATTTCGGCTACCTTCAGCCGCTTCGCCGTGGCTGCCTGCACCCCCATCACCGTAGCCATGGAGGACGTGGTGAGGCTGCCCAGGGTGGCGTTGCCCTGCACATCCGCCACCGCCACGAACACAGCGAGCGCAGTGAGACCGCCGGCCACCACGGTCAGGGCCACCGACGTGCGCCAGGACCAGCCCTCCGGCCCCTTGCGCAGCATCCGTCCGGCCAAGGCTGCGCCGAGCATGAAGAAGATCAGTGCCAGCAGCGGCCGCAGGATCGGCAGATCGGCTCCGCCGGCGAAGGCCATGCCCAGAAGGACCACGTTTCCCGTCATGTTGCCGGTGAACACCCGGTCCAAACCCAGATAACCGACGGCGTCCACCACTCCGGTGGAGAAGGTCAGCAACAGCATCAGCCACAGGTGGACCCGTTCGGTGGGCACAGCATTCAACCGCTTCACGCCGGGGAACTCCTTCATCTGGATGTGATGCAGGCAACTGTATACGATCCACCGGGTGTAGTTTCGATGGTATTCAGCAGTGGCCACCTCCAGCCGAAAGCGACCCCGTGACCTACACAGCCCCCGATTCCTTCACCACCCGCCCCACGCTTCAAGGCACCTTCGGCATGAGCGCTTCCACCCACTGGCTGGCCACCGCTTCCTCCCAAGCAGTGCTGGAACGCGGCGGAAACGCCTTTGATGCGGCCACCGCCGCAGCATTCGTCCTGCACGTGGTGGAGCCCCACCTCAACGGGCCCGGCGGAGACATGACCGGAGTGTTCGTGACCGCCGACAACCCGTCCGAGCCCGTGGTCCTGATGGGACAGGGCGCCGCTCCGGGCAATGCCACCCGGGAACACTACCTTGCCCAGGGACTGGAACTGGTTCCCGGAGCCGGGGCCCTGGCCGCGGCGGTGCCGGCCGCCGTCGACGCCTGGCTGCTGCTGCTGCGGGACCACGGCACCTGGGAACTGGGGGATGTCCTTGCCTTCGCCGTCGGCTACGCCCGCAACGGCCATCCGGTGCTGGGCCGGGTGGGCGCCACCATCGCCTCGGTGGCGGACCTCTTCACGGAGCACTGGCCCAGCTCCGCTGCGCAGTGGATGCCCGGCGGGAGGATCCCGGCGGACGGCGAAATGATCCGGAATCCAGCCTACGCGGCGGTGCTGGACCGGCTTGCGGCCGCAGGCAAACCGGGGGACAGCCGCGAGGAGCGGATCGAGGCCGCCCGCCGCGAATGGCGCGAAGGCTTCGTGGCGCGTGCCGCCGTGGACTTCCTGTCCGCCCCGCACCGCCACTCCTCCGGCGCGGACCACGCCGGCGTCATGACCTTGGAGGATTTCGCGTCCGCCAGTGCTTCGTACGAACCCGCACTGACCTTTGAATTCCGCGGGCACACCATCGCCAAGACCGGGCCCTGGGGCCAGGGGCCGGCGCTGCTGCAGACTCTTGCCATTCTGGCCGGCTACGACGACGAATACCTGGACCCCTCCACTGAGCTGGGCGCCCACACGATCCTGGAGGCGCAGAAACTGGCCATAGCAGACCGCGAGGCCTACTACGGCGACGCGGATGTTCCCATGGATTACCTGCTGAGCGAGGAATACGCCGCCACCCGCCGCGCACTGATCACGGATAAGGCCTCGCATGAATTCCGCCCCGGTACGGTGCCCGGCCACACGCCGTTTGTCCCGCCGCTGCGCACCGGGTACATCGCGCCGGCCCTTGCCGGGCAGCAGGCCTTCGCCGGAGTGGGGGAACCCACCGTTCTTCCCACGGGGGAGACCCGCGGCGACACCTGCCATGTGGACGTGGTGGACCAGTGGGGGAACATGGTCTCGGCGACGCCGTCGGGCGGCTGGCTGCAGTCCTCGCCCACCATTCCGGAGCTGGGCTTCTGCCTGGGGTCACGCCTGCAGATGACCTGGCTGGAGGAGGGCGCGCCGTCCACCCTTACCGCGGGCAAGCGGCCCCGAACCACGCTGACGCCCACTTTGGTCCTCAAGGACGGCAAACCGGTCACGGCCCTGGGCTCGCCCGGCGGAGACCAGCAGGACCAGTGGCAGCTGCTGTACCTGCTGCGCACGCTGGTTGGCGGTTACTCGCCGCAGCAGGCAGTGGATGCCCCTGCCCTGCACACCACTTCCATTCCCGGGTCCTTCTATCCGCGGACCTGGACCCCGGGCGGAGCCGTGGTGGAGGACCGGCTGGGGGAGGCCGTCATTGAAGGCCTCGAAGCCCGCGGCCACGTGGTCACCCGGGCAGGAGACTGGGCCCTGGGCCGCCTGTCCTCGGTGGTCAGCGATCCCGCCACGGGAGTGCTTGGGGCTGCGGCAAATCCGCGGGGAGCGCAGGGATACGCCGCCGGACGCTAGGAAGGCACCCACAATGACTGCAGCTGCCGCCCCGGGGCAGGGCAGCAGCTGCAGTTGCACACTTTGGTGGCAGGTTAGGCGGCGGCAGGTTAGGCGGCCGACGCCGCGCTTCCGCCGGCGGGGCCGCGGGCAATCCGCCGGCGCTGCCAGAGCGACCAGATCAGCCACAGGCCCCACACGGCCAGGAGGACGGCCGCTCCCATAATGACGGTGGACACGTCCAGCGGCCCGGTCCGCCCGGCGATAACCAGAAATCCCCACCAAGACACCGCCGCCACCACGAGCAGGTTCACTGCGGGGGCAAGGGCGGCTGTTCCGCTGCGGGACCGGACAGCGGTCGCCACCATATCGACCGCCATCAGCACCGTGATTGCCGTGACCGTGCCGGTGGCGAAGGCCGCCACCTCCGGGGAGACGGTGCGGTTAATGAACCACAGGATCAGCACCACCGCCGCTGCCGCCAGCGCCAGTGCCTGTACGACGGCGGCCAGCAGGTTCAGGCCCAGCAAACGCCGGTCCGAATCCCGGCGCTTGCCCGGGATGTTGGACCACGCCTCGCGCCGGAACCAGGCCGCTGCCAGATTGGCGAAGAGCATTGTCGATCCGGCAGCGATAAAAGGGACCACGAAGTTGTTGCTTCCCACCCACACCAGGGCCGCGACGGCGGCAAAAACCTGGGGCGAGCCGATAATACCCATCACCCAGGCCAGCAGGAACGGCCGGCGGGCCTGTGCAAGATCCAGTGGATGGACTAGATACTGTTCGTTGGCGTCGGGTAGCTGGACGCGTTCATTGATCTGTTTCACGGAGACCTCCAAGGGACCGTGTCCAGGTGCGGGCCGCGCAGGCCGCCCCGGGCAATCTCATATATCTTCTGCCGGGACACACCCAGCTCTTCGGCGACCGTTACCGCGCTGAAGTCCTCGAGCAGGTCAGCTGCCGCGAGTGACCTGATGCCCGAGGCCCGGCGGCCCAGCTGGGCTGCCAGGGCGCCGACCTCAGCGGCCAGGAGGGCTGCGGCCAGGGTGCCGCCAAACGGGTCCGCCCAGCCGGGGGATCCTTCGACGGCTGCAGCGTAAAGCCGGTCCCCGCCGTCGGCCAGGACGGTTCGCACCTGCTCTGCTGACAATCCGGCCGCCTCGAAGCGGCCGCCAATGGCTCCCCGCTCTTCCGGGGGCCGGTGGGACAGGACGCTGTCCCATGCGGGTTCGGGGCTGTCATCCCCGGGGTGACTATCCATGTTTTGAAGTGTGCGCGCGGTTTTGACGACTGTCTACCCCCTGGTGACAAGTTTCTGCGGGGGCTTTTCGGCGGGAGCCGGACCTCCGGCGGAACAGCAGCAGAACAAGCTAGTCCCCATGAACCGAAGCCCGCGGATGCTCCGGCCGTTCCCCTGCACCGGACCCGCGCCTACCATTGCTGAAAAGGGGATCCAAACCTATGTGAGCGAGGCTCTGCAATGGCCAACATCACCACCCGGCCCGTGACCAAACTGGGAATCGTGGGGGCGGGAAGCGTGGGAACATCCCTCGCCTACGCCGCCCTTATCCGGGACGCGGCACGGGAAATTGCGATCTACGACATTGACGCCGTCAGGGCCGAAGCCGAGGGGCTGGACCTGGCCCACGGCACGCAGTTCACCGGCGCAAACACGGTGACCGGCGGCGGAAATATCGAGGCGCTGGCAGGATCGGACGTCATCGTGATTACGGCCGGGGCGCGGCAGAAGCCGGGGCAATCGAGGCTTGACCTGGCCGGGGTCAACGTCGGGATCATTCAAAACCTGATGACGCAGCTGATGGAACAGGCGCCGGACGCCGTGTACGTCGTCGTCACGAACCCCTGTGACGTGCTGACCGTGGCGGCCCAGAAGGCCTCCGGCCTTCCGTGGAACCGGATTTTCTCCTCCGGCACCGTGCTGGACACCTCCCGGCTGCGTTTGCTGCTGGCCCGGGAGGCGCACGTGCTGATGACCAGCGTGCACGCCACCATCATCGGTGAGCACGGGGACTCGGAGTTTCCGGTGTGGTCCAGCGCCTCCATTGGTCCGGTGCCGATTCGGGACTGGAAAATCAGCGGCCGGCAGGTTTTCACCCAGGAGTATCTGGACGCGGTCACCCATGACGTGGTGACGGCCGCCTACCAGGTCATTGAGGGCAAGGGCGCCACCAACTACGCCATCGGGCTGGCCGGAATCAGGATTGTGGAAGCCATTATGCAGGCGGAGAACGCGGTGCTGCCGGTGTCGGCGATCATGCAGGGCGCCTACGGCATTGAGGGCGTCGCGCTGTCCCTGCCCTCAATAGTTGGCATCAACGGCGTCTACGGCATGCTGGAAATGCCGCTGGACGAGACGGAGGCCCGGCAGTTCCAGGACTCCGCCGAGACCCTGCGGAACACCCTCACCAAACTCGGTGTGTAGCCGGTGAGGGTGCTCGTTCCCGTGGACGCAGCAGCTGATCCCGCGGGGTCCCGCGGAACTAGGCGGGGACGGTCGCTGCCGGTTCGCCGTCGCCCTTGGAAATTCGCACGGCGTCGTCGAATTCGGCGTCGATCTCAGCTGAGGGCTTGAAGGTGACCCGGCTGACAATGACGGTCAGCAGCAGGTTGATCAGGAAGCCGGGAATGATTTCGTACACGTCGCCCAGGATGCCGGGCATTTCCAGGGTGCCCCAGAGGAATGCAGTGACTGCGCCGGCGATCATGCCGGTCAGGGCGCCGGCGGTGGTGAGCTTGCGCCAGAACAGGGCCAGCAGGATGGTCGGGCCGAAGGCGGCGCCGAAGCCGGCCCAGGCAAAGCCCACCAGTTCCAGGATGGAAGCGTTGCGGCTCACGGCGATCAGGATCGAGATCACCGAGACCACCAGCACGCCCATGCGGCCCAGCAGCACCATGGAGCCCGGGGAAGCATCGCGCTTGAGCACGATCTTGTAGAGGTCCTCCACCAGGGCCGAGGACGTGACGATCAGCTGCGAGGAAATGGTGCTCATGATCGCTGCCAGGACTGCGGCGAGAACGAAACCGGCCACCAGCGGGTGGAAGAAGATCAGAGAGAGCTCCAGGAACACGGCTTCGGGATCGCTCAGGGTGAGGTTGTTCTGCTGGAAGTAGGCAGCACCGATCAGTGCGGTCATCAAGGCGCCGATCACGGTCAGCAGCATCCAGCCCACACCGATCCGGCGGCCGGCCACGGCATCCTTGGGGGAGCGCAGTGCCATGAAACGGACAATGATGTGCGGCTGGCCAAAGTAGCCCAGGCCCCACGCAAGCGCCGAGATGATACCGACGGCGGTGCCGCCGGCGATCGGATCCAGCATGTCCGGGTTAATCTCGCGGAGGGAGTCGGTCATGCCGCCGAAGCCGCCAACCTGGCCCAGGCCCACCAGCGGAACGAGGATCAGGGCAGCGAGCATCATCAGGCCCTGGACAACGTCGGTGTAGCTCGCGGCCAGGAAGCCGCCGAAGAGCGTGTACGCGATGGTCACGCCGGCGACGATCAGCATGCCCACGAGGTAGGAGGAGCCGAAGGAACTCTCAAAGAAGACGCCGCCGGCCACCATGCCGGAGGAGACGTAGAACGTGAAGAACACCAGGATGATGACCCCGGAGACCACGCGCAGGATCCGGGAACGGTCCTTCAGCCGGTTCTCGAGGAAGCTGGGCACCGTAATGGAGTTGTTGGAGACCAAAGTGTAGGAGCGCAGGCGGGGAGCCACGAACTTCCAGTTCAGCCAGGCGCCGGCGGTGAGGCCGACGGCGATCCAGCCCTCCACCAGGCCGGAGACATAGATGGCGCCGGGCAAACCCATCAGCAGCCAGCCGGACATGTCCGACGCGCCGGCGCTGAGGGCTGCGACGCCGGGCTTCAAATCCCGGCCGGCCAGCATGTAGTCGTCGAGGTCGGTGGTACGCCGGTAGGCCCACCAACCGATCGCCAGCATGGCGAGCATGTAAATCGCCATGGCGATCAGTTTGTACGTCTGGTCAGTCATAGTGTTGTTAGCCGTTCACTCTGGTTACGTATCGCGGTTGGAGCCCGAAGGCCCCACCAAGTATGCCAAGCGTCACAGTGAGCGGTGAAATCAGGGAATTCAGCGGGACCGAAACCACCCCGGTCAGCGGCGCGTCCCGGAACACGCCGCTGACCAAACAAGGGGCACCCGGGTCGGTTAGCCGGTCACGAAGGTGTCGGCGATGCCCAGGACGTCATCGATGATGTCCAGTCCCGTGCGGGCTTCCTCATCGGTGACGTTCAGCGGCGGAACCACGTGGAGGCGGTTGAAGTTGGCAAAGGGCAGCAGCCCGCGGTCCTTGCAGGCCGCGATCAGCGTGTTCATCTCCGGGCTGGAGCCGCCGTAGGGTGCCAGCGGCTCCCGGGTCTGAGGGTTCTTGACGAGTTCAATGGCCCAGAAGGCGCCGGTGCCGCGGACTTCGCCCACGCTTTGGTGCCTGGCAGCCATTTCCGCCAGCCCGGGTCCGAACACGGCGTCGCCCAGGCGTGCGGCGTTTTCCACCATCCCCTCTTCGCGCATGGCGCCGATGGTGGCCACCGCCGCAGCGCAGGCCAGCGGATGTCCGGAGTAGGTCAGCCCGCCGGGGTATGCCGTGTCCGCAAAGGTCGCGGCAATTTCATCGGAGATGGCCACGCCGCCCAGCGGCACGTAACCCGAGTTCACGCCCTTGGCGAAGGTGAGCAGGTCCGGCACCACATCCCCGCCGTGTTCGACGGCGAACCACTTGCCGGAGCGGCCGAAACCGGCCATCACCTCATCGGCAATGAACATGATGCCGTAGCGGCGGGTCAGTTCACGGACCCCGGCCAGATATCCGGGCGGCGGAACCATGATCCCGGCGGTGCCGGGAATGGACTCCAGCACCACGGCGGCAAACGCGGACGGCCCCTCCAGCTGGATGATGGTTTCCAGATGGTCCAGGGCCCGCCGGCATTCCTCCTGCTCGGTGGTGGCGTGGAACTGGGACCGGTAGAGGAACGGGGCATGGAAATGGACGGTGCCGGCAATGCCGTAGTCGTTGGGAATCCGGCGGGGATCCCCGGTGACGTTCACTGCCAGTGCCGTGCCGCCGTGATAGGACCGGTAGGCGGAGAGGACCTTGTAGCGTCCCGTGTGCAGTCGGGCCATGCGGACGGCGTGCTCAATGGCGTCGGCTCCGCCGTTGGTGAAGAAAATTGTGTCCAGATTCCCCGGTGTCAGTTCCGAAACCAGCCGGGCCGCTTTCGAGCGTGCGTCGTTGACGTACTGCGGGGCGATGGTGCAGAGCTTGCCGGCCTGCTCCTGGATGGCGGCGACCACCTTGGGGTGCTGATGGCCGATATTGGTGTTGACCAGCTGCGAGGAGAAGTCCAGCAGCTTCCGGCCCTCGCCGTCCCATACGTGGGACCCCTCTGCACGGATCACCGTCATGGGCTTGATCTGCTTCTGCGCGGACCAGGAATGGAAGACGTGCTCGCGGTCCAGCTCATAGGCGTGTCGGCCCGCGGCGAGTTCCGCTTCGGTGACTGTGGATTCGGTGGTGGTGTTCATGTTCGGTAGTCCTCCTGGGTCTTAGGCGTTCTGCGGGAAGCCGAGGTTCAAGCCGCCGTGGCTGGGATCCAGCCAGCGGGTGGTGACCACCTTCCCGCGGGTGAAGAAGTGCACTCCCTCGGTGCCGTGTGCGTGCGAGTCGCCGAAGAGCGAATTCTTCCAGCCGCCGAAGGAGTAATAGGCCATGGGCACGGGGATGGGCACGTTGATGCCCACCATTCCCACCTCCACCTCGTTCTCGAAGCGCCGGGCGGCGCCGCCGTCGTTGGTGAAGATGGCGGTGCCGTTGCCGTAGGGGTTGGCATTGATCAGTGCCAGCGCCTCGTCGTAGCTTTCGACCCGAATGACGGAAAGCACCGGGCCGAAGATTTCATCGGTGTAGATGGACATGTCCGGGGTGACCCGGTCGAACAGGGTCGGGCCGAGGAAGAACCCCTCGCCCTCGGCGTCGGGCGCCACGTCCCGGCCATCCACCACCACGCCGGCGCCGGCGGCAGCGCCGGCGTCGATGTAGCCGGCCACCCTGTCGCGGTGGGCAGCGGTCACCAGCGGCCCCATATCGGCGCCGCGCAGCCCGTCCCCGACGCGCAGCGTACGGGTGCGCTCGGCGATCTTGGCCACCAGCTCATCGGCAACCGGCTCGACGGCAACCAGCGCGGAGATGGCCATGCAGCGCTCGCCGGCGGACCCGAAGCCCGCGTTGACGGCGGCGTCGGCGGCCAGGTCCAGGTCGGCGTCGGGCAGGACAATCATGTGGTTCTTGGCGCCGCCCAGGGCCTGGACGCGCTTTCCGGCGGCCGTGGCCTCACGGTAGACGTACTGGGCAATGGGCGTGGAGCCGACGAAGGAGACGGACTTGATGTCCGGGTGGTGCAGCAGGGTGTCCACCGCTTCCTTGTCACCGTGGACCACGTTGAAGACGCCGTCCGGCAGGCCCGCTTCCTTCCACAGTTCCGCCATCCAGTTCGCCGCGGTCGGATCTTTTTCGCTGGGCTTGACGACGACGGTGTTGCCGGCCGCGATGGCGACCGGGAAGAACCACATGGGCACCATGGCCGGAAAATTGAAAGGGCTGATGATGGCGGCCGGACCCACCGGCTGGCGCAGGGAATGCACGTCCACGTTGGTGGAGGCGTTTTCGGTGTAGCCGCCCTTGAGCAGGTGCGGGATGCCGCAGGCGAATTCCACGACTTCCTGGCCGCGGCTGATCTCGCCGAGGGCGTCGTCGAGCACCTTGCCGTGCTCAGCGGTGATGATCGCTGCCAGCTCCGGCTTGCGGGCGTTCAGGAGCTCGCGGAAGGTGAAGAGGATCTGCACGCGGCGGGCCAGCGACGTGTCGCGCCAAAGCGGGAAAGCCGCCGTTGCCGCGGCGACGGCGTCGTTGACCGTCTCCGCGGAGGCCAGGGCCACCTGGGACGTGACCTTGCCCGTGGCCGGATTGGTGACGTCGGCCAGCCGGCTGTCGGCCGGTTTAGTGAAAGTGCCGTTGATCCAGTGCTGAGTGGTCTGCATGCCTGCTCCTGTGGGTGGAACGCGAAACGGAAGTGGCACCATCCTGCCGTGGGAGGCCCCGCGAAACCATTGCCAACATGTCAGGAAATCTGGCGCAATCTTTACGGTTTGTAAGGACGCGCACCCGGAACCGGCCTAGACTCGCGGCATGATGCTGACGGTGGCCGCAGTGCTGGAACTGGACGTGATGCGCGCGGGGGCGCCGGAAGTGCTCGCGGGGAGGGAACTGCTGGAGCGCCCGGTGCGCTGGGTTCATGTCGCGGAACTGCGCAACCTGGCCGATCTGTTGGAGGGCGGGGAGCTGGTGCTCACCACGGGCCTGGCTTTCGGGGATTCGGCTGCGGCTGCGGCGGACTATCTGGCCGGGCTGGAGGCTGCCGGAGCGGCGGGCGTGATCGTGGAGCTCACCGGGGACCGGCCGGCGGACGCGGCGGCTTTGACCACTGCTGCCGCCGGTGCCCGGCTGCCGGTGATTCGGCTGCACCGGCGGATCCGATTCGTGGAGGTCACCGAGGTGGTGCACCGGCGCATCGTGGCCCGGCAGTTTGAACAGGTGGCCCGGGCACGGGAGGTCCACGAGGTGTTCACCATGCTGAGCCTGCAAAGCGCCGGCGTCCAGGAGATTGTGGACCGGGCAGCGCAGCTGCTGGACTCTCCGGTGGTCCTGGAAGACAGCTCGCACCTGGTGGTGGCTTTTGCACCGGGGCCGGTACCGCCAAAGGATCTGCTGCGGGACTGGCAGCGCCGTTCCCGCGCGGTGCACCGTTCCGGTTTAGCAGAGGGGAATTCTCCGGCGGCAGCGGACGCAGCGTGGCTGCAGGCGCCGGTGGGGCTGGGCAGCCAGCACTGGGGCCGCCTGGTGATCCCCGGTCTTCCGGTTGCGTCGGAAGCCGCCGCGGCGGAGGCATCCATGGTGCTGGAACGTGCCGGCCAGGCACTGTCCATCAACCGGCTGGCCGAGCGCGACCAGGCAGGCTTGTCGCAGCAGGCCCAAGCCGGCCTGATCCATGAACTGCGCTCGCCGCGGGTGCCCGATGAAGCCGAGGCCCGAACCCGGGCGGAGGCGCTGGGGTTGAAACCTTCCCCGGCCTACCTTCCGCTGGTGCTGCATCTGGAAGCAGGTGCGGGCCAGGATCCCATGTCCATGCAGCGCAAAGAGCGCGCGTTGCTCGAAATGCTGGACAGTGTCCTGTCCTCCACCCGGAATACTGCGCTGGCTGCCGCTGTGCAGACCGGCCAGGTGGCAGTACTGCTGGCCCTGCCGGCCCGGCTGCTCGAGGACAGTGTGCTGGAGCGCATCTGCGGGGTGCTGGCCGAACGATCCGCGGAAGCCGCCGAACCGCTGACCTGGACCGCCGGGGCTGGACGTGCCTGTTCTGCTCTCTCGGATGCCGCCGCCGGCCTTGATGAGGCTGCCCACGTGGCGCAGACAGCGGGAACCCTGTCCGCCGGGACCCGACGGTACTTCCGATCCACCGACGTCCGGCTCAGGGGACTGCTGGCCCTGCTGCGCGAAGATCCGCGGGCCGTCACGTTTGCCGACACCGAGCTGAGCGGCATCCTGGAGGATGGCGCGGGGGAGGACCTGGCACTGCTGCAGAAATTTCTTGAATGCGGAGGCAACAAAACGGAGCTGGCCCGCCGCGGTTACCTAAGCCGCCCTACCCTGTACGCCCGGCTGGAACGGCTGGAAGCGAAGCTGGGGGTGTCCCTGGAAGATCCCGAATCCCGGACCTCACTGCACGTGGCGGTGCTCCTGCGGCAGCTGCGGTCGCTCTCGGCGGCAGGGTGAACGAAGCAGGCCATCGCTTAACATCCTTCGGCAACCGCCGGTGCTGGGGTAGGTTTTCCCCATGACTTCGACCACCTCGGTCTACGGCCAGGCCGTAGCTTCCGTACAGATCGACAATGCCCGCATCCGTGTGACCGAATGGCGTTTTCCGCCGGGGACCCAAACGGGCTGGCACCGCCATGAACTGGACTATGTGGTGGTACCCACCATTGATGGCCACATGAGCTATGAGACCGCTGAGGAACAGGTCACCAAGGACCTGGTGGTGGGTGCCTCCTATGCCCGGGATGCCGGGGCCGAGCACAACGTGATCAACAAAACCGACACTGAATTCGCGTTCATCGAGATTGAGCTCAAGCAGCAGGGCTAGCCTCAGCGTCTGCGGCGGATGCGGATCGGTCCGCGGGCCGTGGAAAGATCGACGACGCCGCCGCCCTGGGTGATCTCGACGTCGCCGCTGGCCACCAGCTTGGCCGCCGCACTGCGGGCCGGATCCATCAGCGGCCGCCAATTGTCCGGGGCCACCGCCCGGGCCGCGTCCGAAGGGCAGATGGTGGCGGTGTCCGCCCGGGCAGCGAGCAAGGCCAGGATGGCTGCCTCCAGGCGCGGCCCGACGTCGTCCTTTGATCTGTCCGCGCTTCCGGCCTGTGATGTTCCGCTGGCATCCATGCAGGCCATTGTGCCGCGGACGGGCTATTCACCGGAACCGGGTCCGGTGGAATTCCGCCGCCGGTTCCCGTTTGCCGCAGCGGTCTGGCCACGCCGGCATGCAGCGGACCACACTTGAAGACAGATTCGGGCGGAACCGAGAGGACTGTCATGGCTGATCCGGTGTCACCGCAGGGAGCAGAGAATGAGCTGTTGATGGTGCGGGATTTCCCGGTCCCGCAGCAGGCTGTTTACGATGCCTGGGCAGATCTGGCGCATGCCACGGACTGGTGGGGACCCGAGGGCTTTATTGTGCCGCCGGATCGGGTGAGCATCGACAACCGCGTGGGCGGAACCTACCGTGCCTGCATGGTGAACACCCTGACCGGGGATGAGCTGTGGTGGGGCGGAACCCTGCGGGACCTGGAGCCTCCCCGCCGGCTGGCCATGACACAGCAGTGGCAGTCTCCGGACGGAACGCCGTCGAGCCCGGAAACCCTGATCACGGTGGACCTGAGCGCGCATCACGATGGAACGCGCATGACGTTCCGGCAGGGACCCTTCTCCGACCGGCGTGATCTGGACGGACACCAGAGCGGCTGGAACTCTTCCTTTGACCGTCTCGCCCGGTATCTGGTCCGCCGCCGCGGCGGCGGATGAGGTAAACGGCGGCAGGCAGGCGGCGGCAGGCGGGCTGCGGCATGAAAAGGAGCGCGTGAAATAAGAGCGTGCCCTCCGCTGTTGCACCAGAAGTGCCCGGGCAAACAGCCGGCAGGGTGCAACGTGCAACGAAAGGCCGAAAACCCACATGACTGTTCCGCTGTCGATCCTCGATCTTGCCATCATTGACGAGGGCGAAACCGCACGCGACTCCTTCGCCTCCAGCCTCGCCTTGGCACAGCACGCCGAGAAGCTGGGCTACACCCGCATCTGGTACGCCGAGCACCACAACATGCCCACCATCGCATCCTCGGCCACCAGCGTGCTGGTGGGCTACATTGCCGCCCACACGGAGAACATCCGGCTCGGTGCCGGCGGGGTAATGCTGCCCAACCACGCCCCGCTGACCATTGCGGAGCAGTTCGGCACCCTGGAGACACTCTTCCCCGGCCGGATTGACCTGGGCCTGGGCCGCGCCCCCGGCAGCGACCAGAAGACCATGCGCGCCCTGCGCCGCGATCCCATGTCCTCGGACAGCTTTCCGCAGGATGTGCAGGAACTGCAGGGCTACCTCACCGGCAACACGCTGATCCCCGGCATCGACGCCACCCCCGGCAAGGGCACCAACGTGCCGCTGTACATTCTGGGCTCGTCCCTGTTTGGCGCGAAGCTCGCCGCCGCCCTGGGGCTGCCCTACTCGTTCGCCTCGCACTTTGCCCCGCAGGCACTGCAGGATGCCGTAGCCATCTACCGCCGCGACTTCCGTCCCTCGGAACAGCTGGCCGAGCCGTACGTCATCGCCGGCGTCAACGTCATTGCCGCGGACACCTCCGAAGAAGCGCAGCAGATGTTCACCGACGGTCAGCGCCGCCGCGTCACCCAGCTCTTTGGCCGGGACCGGACCTTCACGCCCGAGGAAGCTGACATGATCCTGGAATCCCCGGGCGGGCAGCAGGTCAAGCAGATGGGACGTTATTCCGCTGTGGGTACGCCGGCAGAGGTCCGCGACTACCTGGACTGGTTCAGCACCCACGCCGATGCCGATGAGCTGATCGTGGCCACCCAGACCCCCACCCTCGAATCACGGCTCCACTCGTTCGAGCTGCTGGCTTCAGTGACGGAGCTGGTCCGGGCCTAACTTGGTCCGGGCCTAAGGCTGCCGGGGACCGGCAGGCCTCCGGCGCCCGGCCCCGCCGGTCCCGCTGGCCGGGACTGGCGCGGACGTGTTCCTCCTTCGTGTGCCTAAGTAGCCCTACGAATGGCCAAACGAAGGGGCTCGAGGATGAGCGCGCAAAAAGCTGCAGGACCGGTGGACTCCCGCGAGGCGGACCCGGCGGATTACGAGACGGACGTGCTGGTGATCGGTTACGGCTGCGCCGGTGCCGCAGCTGCGCTCGAAGCGCGGGCGCTGGGTGCCGAGGTAATTCTCCTGGAGCGGGCGGGCGGGGGAGGCGGCTCGTCAGCCCATTCCGGCGGTGAGATTTATCTGGGCGGCGGCACGCCGATCCAGCAGGCCTGCGGGTTCACCGATACTGCGGGGGATATGGAGGCCTACCTGCTGGCGGCACTGGGGCCAAACGCCGACGCCGAGAAAATCCGCCTCTACTGCGAGGGCAGCCTGGAGCACTACGAGTGGCTGAGCAGCCTCGGCGTCCCGTTCAAGCCCTCGCTGTGGGACAGCCCGTCCTGGGTGCCGCCCACCGATGACGGACTGATGTGGCTGGGCGAAAACGCCATGCCCTTTGCTGCCCTGGCAAAGCCGGCACCGCGCGGCCACCGGGTTACCTCGGAAGGTTACGGCGGCAAGGTGTTGATGAAGGTCCTGGCCGAGGCCGTGGATGAGGCGGACATCCCGGTCCACACCGATACCTATGCCGGGCAGTTCATCCTCGACGGCGGTACCGTTGCCGGCGTCGTCGCCACCCGTTTCGGAAAGACGGTGACCTACCGTGCCCGCCGCGGCGTCATCCTGGCCACGGGCGGCTTTGCGGACAACGCCGAGATGGTGGCCCTGCACGCCCCGCGGCTGGCCGGGCTGGGGGTAACCAGCGACGGCGGCGATGACGGACACGGAATCCGCATGGCCCAGGCGCTCGGTGCCGGCACTGCACGGATGTCCTCCGCCCAGGTGGGAATCACCCTGATCCCGGGGCTGGTGGTGCGCGGCATGCTGGTCAATGCCGTCGGGCAACGGTTCATCAACGAAGACCAGTATCCCGGGCTGCTCGGACAGGCCGCCCTGTTCAAGCAGGACCTGGCAGTCTGGGTCATCCTGGATGAGAAGGCCTACGAGGAAGTTCCGGAACAGGAGCGCTGGGGCGTGGTTCCGCATTTCGCGGCGGAGACCGTCGAAGAACTCGAACAGGAAGTGGGTATGCCGGAGGGTTCACTGACAGGAACCGTGCGCGAGTACAACCGGCATGCGGCGGCGGGGGAGGACCCGTACTTCTTCAAAAACAAGCGCTGGCTGCGGCCCCTGGAGCCGCCGTTTGCCGCCATCGACGTCCGCCGCGGCATGACCGCACCGGAATCGGGTTCCGCCGGCGGAGGCGGTGCGAGCGTCTTCACGCTCGGCGGACTGCAAACCGGGCCGGACGGCGAAGTGCTGGACGTCTCCGGGGTACCGGTTCCCGGTCTCTACGCTGCCGGCCGCGCCACCGCCGGGATCTACGGACAGGGGTACATCAGCGGCACTTCCCTCGGCGAGGGTACGTTCTTTGGCCGGCGTGCCGGTGCAGCCGCAGCTGAAGTGCCGGGGCGGTAAGAACCGGAGCCTGTGCTAGAAACAAACCATGAATAAAGCCCCGCAGGTCATCCGGTGTTCCGTCGGCATGCGCTGGGGGGACATGGACGCCTACGGGCACGTGAACAACGTGGAAATCCTGCGGATTCTCGAAGAAGCCCGGATCCACGCCTTCGGCCCGCCCGGCGGTACCGGCGGGCCGGGGCGGGAACCCGTCGTCGCACTCTTCAACAACGTGCCCGAGGGAACCCAGGCGCTGGTGGCGGAACACCGGGTGAAGTACCTTTCGCCCCTGACCTACCGCAACATCCCGGCCGAGATTGACGTCTGGATCAGCGCCCTGAAGGGGGCCAGCCTCACCATCGCCTACATCATCAGCGATCCCGTAACAGCGGAAACCTGCGCCAAGGCGGAGACCACCCTCGCTTTTGTCGACGCCGCTTCCGGGCGGCTGCTGCGGATCGCCCCGGACCAGAAGGCCCTCATGCTGCCCTACCTCGGGGCGTCAGTGTTCTAAACGGTATCGCTGGCCGGGATTGCCCCGGACGAGCCGGCGGTGCTGTGTAAGGATGGAGGGCCGAGGCCGAAAAGGGTTTGGAACCGGAGAACATTGGGTGGGGTAGTGGCGCAGCGCAAGACGGACCGGAAGAACCGGCAGGGTGAACAGACCCGCGAACGGATCCTCGAAGAGACCATGCGCCTCGCCGCCCGCCACGGCTATGAGGGAACCAGGATCTCCATGGTCCGCAAAGCCACCGGCTTGTCCGCCAGCTCCATCTACTGGCACTTCTCGGACAAGGAGCAACTCATTGCAGCGGCCTTGGAACATGCCATCGGCACTCACCTGCAGACGATCCCCACGTGGCCGGAGTTTTCTTCCGGCGAAGACCGCAGCGCCGAGTTGTATGAGCAGATTTTCCAGTGGCCCCGTGAGGACTTTTGGCGCTTCGGGCTGCAGATGGCTGTGGTCCGGCCTCCGGAGGAGTCTCCGGCCAGGGACAGGTTCCTGGAGATTCGCCGGGAGAGCATCGACTGGCTGGCCCGCTGGTGGAGACCCAGCCTGCCGGAGCAGATGGAGCATCGGGGGATAGGATCGGTGCTGCTGGGCAGCCTCACGTTCGCGGTCCGGGACAGCTACTTTCTCCGGCGGCATGCCGGGCGCCAATTCGACGAGAACCGCATCACCTGGATGCTGGCACTGTCCGTGGATGCGATGGCTGACCGTCTGGGGGAACTGGCAGGGGAGGCCCCGATCGCCATTGAAGGGGAACCACCGGCACAGGCCGTGGAGTGCGCCGGCACGCAGACCGGACGCCGGGCCTTCCTGCAGGCTGCAGAGGACATCATCGCCGAATTCGGGTACGACGGCGTCACGGTAGCCCGGGTTTGCGAACGCGCCGAGTTGCCGGCCAGCTCGCTCTACTGGTTCTTCAAAGACAAGGACGACCTCGTGGCCGAGGTGGTGGCCGGAGCCGTGCAGAAATGGGAAGCGGCCCGGCTGGACCTGACCGGGCAACGGGCGCAGGGGGACTGGACGGTGCCGCTTCGCGGCCAGCTCCTTGGTGTGCTCGAGGGGACCGCCGCCGGAACCGGGATCCTGCGGCTGGGCCTGCTGCTCCTGCTCCAGGACGGCAACCGAACCTCCCCCGGCGTGCAAAGCCTGGAGACGGTGATGGAGAACATGCAGAGCATCACGACGGACTGGTTCTCCGCGGTGCTGCCGGACACGGAAATCGAAGAACAGCGCACCGAGCTGGCGGAGTATCTGTCCGAGTGCCTCTTCCGGTTCCTGGAAGGCCTGATGCTCAGCAGGCAGATCGACGCCCACTCCTGGGAACCGGGACTGCTGGCTGACCTGTTGGCCGTGGGTCTGCACCGGGCAGCTGAGAAGCTGCTGGCAGGATCGGCAGCTCCCGCCGGGCGCTGAACCTCAGGCGTCGGCTACCGCACCAATGGCCTGCGCCGCAGCCAGCATTTCCTGAGCCAGTGCCTGGATCCGGGACGCCTCTGCATTCCGGGGCAGATTGGCGACGCGCAGCACCAGCCGGACCTTCCCGGCGGCGTCAAAGACGGGCGCGAGCAGGGAATCGACGTCGTACGTCCGCCCTTCCTCCAGCTGCACCGGAGCGTAGCTGTTGGAGGTGCGGGAGATGATCTCGCGGATTTCGCGTTCCTGGGCCGGGGTGTAGGTGCCGGCGGAGTACTCGCGGAGGGCCTCGAAAACCTGCTCGTCCCGGTAACCGCCCCGCATGGTGATGGACCAGCCGCGCTGACGCACTGCTTCCAGGCGCCCCCGGTACTCGTCCGGGGTGCATTCGTCGCTTGGCAGGGCACGGGAGAGCCAGCGGTCGATGGTCTTCGGGTCTTCCCAGGCCAGGCAGAGTTCACCCATGGGCGGCATCAGCGGAATGCGTTCTCCGAGGCGATCGTCCTGTTCCGGAGCCGTGCCGGCGGCGGCGACTATGACCGCCAGCTGATCGCTGATGACGGCCATGGCTGTGCACTCGGCTCCCAGCTCGGCGGCGAGCCGCTCCATTTCGTTCCGTCCCCGCTCGGCCAGCCGAACGCCGGCTATCAGGTCCGCGTCGAAAGGCGCGCTCAGCGACATGGGGGCAAACCGTCCGTACCCGCCCTGGAAGAACAGCAGCGGCGCCACCGGGCTGCACACCTGCAGCTCATGGACCGCGCCCAGGACAATGTAGTGGTCACCGGCGTCGTTGATTGAATCGAAGGTGCAGTCGATGTAGGCCACCACCCCGTCCAGCACCGGCGCGCCGAGCGGCGACGGCCGCCAGGACAAGCCGTCGAACTTGTCAGCGGACTTGCCGGCAAAGCGGCGGCACAGGTCCTCCTGGTCCGCGGCCAGCACATTGACGCAGAAAGAACCGGCGGTGCGGAGCTTGCTGAAGGTCTGCGACGCAACGGTGGGCAGGAACGCCACCAGCGGCGGATCCAGCGACACCGAGGTGAAGGAACCCACGATCATGCCCACCGGTTCGCCGTCCTCAGCCATGCCCGTAATCAGAACCACGCCGGTGGGGAAGTGGCCCAGCACGTTGCGGAACACCATCGGATCGCTCGTGAGGGGCCGCTGTTGTTCCATGCTGATTTCGGTCATTGTGTTTCCTTTCCAAATGCTGTGGGACGGGGTTACTTCTGAGCGAGCAGGTCCAGAGCCACGTCCACGATCATGTCTTCCTGACCGCCGACCATGCGCCGCTTGCCCAGCTCCATCAGGATGTCCGTGGTGGGGATGCCGTAGCGGGTGCTGGCCGTTTCCGCGTGCCGCAGAAAGCTGGAGTACACCCCGGCGTAGCCCAGCGACAGGGTCTCGCGGTCCACCCGGACGGGGCGGTCCTGCAGCGGGCGCACCAGGTCGTCAGCGGCGTCCATCAGCGCCGGCAGGTTGCAGCCGTGATCAAGCCCGAACTTGTCTGCAGCGGCAATAAACGCCTCCAGCGGAGCATTTCCGGCTCCTGCTCCCATGCCGGCCAGGGACGCGTCCACCCGGTTGGCGCCGTGTTCCACGGCGGTGAGGGAGTTCGCCACCGACAGCGAGAGGTTCTCATGGGCGTGGATGCCGATTTCAGTGGCCGGATCCAGCACCTGCCGGAAGGCATCAACTCGTTCGGCTACGCCGGGCATGGTCAGGGCTCCGCCGGAGTCCACAACGTACACGCAGGTGGCTCCGTAGCTTTCCATCAGTTTTGCCTGCTTGGCGAGTTCGGCAGGCGGACTCATATGGGACATCATCAAAAAGCCCACGGTGTCCATGCCCAAATCGCGGGCGGCACCGATGTGCTGCGCGGACACATCGGCCTCGGTGCAGTGGGTGGCCACACGCACCACCGAAGCTCCGGCGCTGTTGGCGTCCCTGAGATGGTGGATGGTGGCGATGCCGGGCAGCGCCAGCGTGGCAACCTTGGCCTGTTTGACGGCCCCCGAAACCGCGGAAATCCATTCCAGGTCCGTGTGGGCACCGAAGCCGTACACGCAGGAGGAACCGTTGATTCCGTCGCCGTGCGCAACCTCGATGGAGGCGACGCCGGCGGCGTCCAGCGCGGTGGCGATGGCGACGGCCTGGTCCACCGTGTACTGGTGCCGGATGGCATGCATGCCGTCACGCAGGGTGACGTCGGAGATGTAGAGCCTGCTCATGGTTATGCCTCCTGCATCGCCGCGGCGATGTGTTGTTCTTGTACTCCGCCGCGTTCGGCCCACCGCTCGGCGACGGCCATGGCGGCGGAGGTCATGATGTCCAGGTTGCCCGCATAGGCGGGAAGATAATGCGCGGCGCCGGTCACTTCCAGCATCACTGTGACCCGGGTGCCGGTGAAGCTGCCCGTGCCCGGAATGTGCAGGGCATTCTCCGGGCCGAAGGTTTCAAACTGCACTTCCTGCTTGAGCTTGTATCCGGGAACGTACTCCTGCACCTGTGCGGCCATGGCTTTGACCGACGCCGCGAGGGCTGCATGGTCCGTTTCGCCGTCGACCAGGCAGTACACCGTGTTCCGCATCATCATCGGCGGCTCGGCGGGGTTCATGATGATGATGGCCTTGCCTTCGGCCGCACCGCCGACCTCAACCAGGGCGCGGGAAGTGGTCTCGGTGAACTCGTCGATGTTGGCGCGGGTGCCGGGACCGGCGGAACGGGAGGCAACGGAGGACACGATCTCCGCGTAGCGCACCGGAGCCACCCGCGTGACGGCAGCCACCATGGGCACCGTGGCCTGTCCGCCGCAGGTGACCATGTTCAGGTTGGCATCGTCCAGATGGTCCTCAAGGTTCACCACGGGGACGCAGTAGGGGCCGACGGCGGCCGGTGTCAGGTCCAGCACGCGGACGCCGGTGTCCTTCAGCAGGTCCCAGTTGGTGAGGTGGGCGGAGGCGCTGGTGGCATCGAAGACCACCTTGATGTCCTTGAAGTTCGGCATCTCAAGCAGGCCCTGGATGCCGTCGGCAGTAGTGGGAACGCCCATGCTGGCGGCGCGCCGGAGCCCGTCGGACTCCGGGTCGATGCCCACCATGGCGCCCATTTCCAGCCGCTTGGCCCCGCGGAGCACCTTGATCATCAGATCGGTTCCGATGTTGCCGGAGCCGATGATGGCCACCGGCCAGAGTTCGTTGGTTCCCACTACTTCTCCTCATGTTTGATGCGGACCTGTCCAAGTCCCTGGATGTTCACTACTGCGTTGGCGCCGGGCGGAAAGGCGACCATGGGGCCGAGGGCGCCGGTCATCAGGATTTCGCCGGCCTTCAGCGGCCGTTCCAGCTCCGCCATGCGCCTCACCAGCCAGAGGGCGGCACGGTAGGGATGGCCCAGGCAGGCAGCGCCCGAGCCCACTGATTCCACGCTGCCGTTGACTTCCATGACCATGCCGGCGGCCGCCAGGTCAATTGACGACGGCGCGACGGGCCTGGTGCCGGTCACTATCTGGCCGCTGGACGCGTTGTCGGCGATGGTGTCCAGGATGGAGATGTCCCAGTTGGTGATTCTTGACCCGACAATCTCAATAGCCGGAAGCAGGTAGTCCACGGCGGCGATCAGCTCGGTGAGCGTGGTATCCGGCTCGGGGAGGTCCCTTTTCAGGACGAGGGCAACTTCGGCTTCCACCCGCGGCTGCAGGACTGCCCCGGCAGCCAGCGCTTCGCCGTCGGCCAGGCACATGTCGGCAAAGAGAACGCCGAAGTCCGGCTGGTCCACGCCCATCTGCGCCTGTACGGCCCGTGACGTGAGCCCGATCTTGCGCCCCACCACGCGGCGGCCCTCGGCGATCCAGGCGTCCTCGTTGGTCCGCTGGACGTCGTAGGCCGCGCTGATGCCGCCGTCTGCGAGCAGGTCGCGGATCGGCTCAATCGGCGTTCCATCCCGCTCTGCACGGCGCAGGCGTGCGGCCAATTCTGCAATGCCTGCCGGATAAGCAGGTGCAGTCTCGATGGTTGCAGTCATCTGTCCTCCCAAGTGAGCCTTCAGTATTGCGCCGATGAGGTGTCCTGCCCCGGGGCAGTCCCGAAGAGCGGGATGGGAGAAGGGTGGTGCAAATCCTGTAGCGATGTGTACAGTGAAGCTCTCATGTGCGTTAGCTCACATAGTTTTTGTGGTCCATAGATGTGCCAAGGAGGTCCCAGCTAATGAATGTTCCCTGTTGCAGGTTCCGCCGGCGTTCCGCCGGTGTCTCCTTCGGGCGGTGCCGATGAGTGTTTCCCTGACTGCACCCCCTGTTGCCTGGCCTCCGGCTCCCTCCGGACCGCCCCCGGCAATGGCGGCGCGGATGACGCTGATCATGGAGGTGTTCGATTCACGCTCCGTCCGGCTGCTGCTGGACGAAATAGCGTCCAGGACGCGCCTGCCGCGCTCCACCACGCACCGGATCCTGGATCAGCTGGTGCAGCTGGGCTGGCTGGAACACACGCCCGACGGCTACGGCATGGGCTGGCGCTCGCTGCAGTTCGGCGGCTTGGACAACGGAAACAGCCGGATCCGGGCTGAGGCCGCGCCCCTGCTGCACAGCCTGCAGATACGGACCGGAATGGTGGTCCACCTGGCCGTCCTCAACGGCACCAACATCCATTACCTGGACAAGGCCGGCGGCCGCTCGGCCACCTCGGTGCCGTCCCGGGTGGGCGGCAATGCTCCGGCCCATGCAACGGCACTGGGAAAGTCCATGCTGGCCTGGATCAACCCCGAGCAGCTGGACGAAATGTTCCGGCACGGACTGTCCGCCAACACGCCGCGGACCATCAGGGATGTCCCCGCGCTGTACGCGGAGCTGAACCGGATTCGCCAGCGCGGCGGGCTGGCGTACGAATCCGGTGAGAGCTACGAGGGTATCTCCTGCGTGGCCGCGGCCATCCGCAACCGGCGGGAGCCGGTGGCAAGCATTTCCCTGGTGGGCACCGCCGGGGATCCGATTGAACGTGTCGCTCCACTGGTCCTGGATGCGGCACGCCGCGTGTCAGCAGCGCTGTTTCCCGGTGACCTGCCCCAGGACCGGTATTCCGGGTCCTGAGCGCCCCGGAACGGCACACGGGTCCAGGCGTGTCGCTTGGACCCATGTGCCTGTCCCCGGGAGTTCTCACTGGATCCGGGTTGCTCAGTCAGCGGCCGGGGGCGTCAGCAGACCGGACACCGACCGGCGTGCAAACTTCCATCCACTGGCGGTCCTGGCGAACGAGTCTGAATACAGTCCCAGGGAATCCTGCAGGCTGCCGTCGAGGCGCCGGCCAAAGGCGTGGAAGTAGGCGGTTCCCTTCGCTGTGTCGCCGTCAATGTCAATGATGTGGTTGAGGACCAGATGGCAGGTGCCGCGGTTTGAGGCCATGGTGGATGTGAAGAACTCCCGCAGGGCGGCCGTACCCTGAACCGCGGGGATCCCCCAGCCGGTGCCGTCCCAGACACCGTCCTCGGTGAACAGGGCCAGCAGATCGTCCAGCCGGCCGCCGTCAAGGGCCGAAACATATTCGTGGGTTAGGCGCCGGATCAGCTCAATGTCGCTATCCGCTGCCGCGCCGGCGGCAGAAGCAGCGCGGGGTGCAGCGGCCGTGCCGGTTGGAGAGTGAGTCACGGGGTTCCTTAAACGGGGTTCTTTACAGCGATTGAATGCCGCCGCCCGTCGGGCGGAGGAAGCAGCACGTCGCTTCCTCCGCCCGACGGTGGGCGGCGTCCTGTTTCCTAAACGGCAGCGCGTTTGGGGACAAACGCGGCCAGCGGCTCGTGCGCGGCTGCGGAGTGATCATGGCCCCAGTAGCTCTCGGCCGTGATCTCCTCGGCGGTGAAATAGGTTTCATCCACCAGCATGCCCTCGGTGCCGTACTCGATGTCCCAGCCCCCGGGCGCCCGAACGTAGAAGGAAACCATCTTGTCGTTGGTGTGGCGTCCGAGTGAAGCCGAGAGAGTGAAGCCCTGCTTCGTGACCTTGTCCAGCGCCCGCCCCACGGTGTCCAGGTCCTCGACCTCAACCATCAGGTGCACCAGACCCGGAGCATCGGCATGCGGTGCGCCGCCGATGGCCAGGCTGTGATGGCGCTGGTTGACGCCGAAGAACCGGAACCGGTTGGCCGGGCGCTGCGGGCCCAGCCGTACTGCGCCGCGGGGCAGGAAGCCCAGCACATCGGTGTAGAAGGACGTGGTTTCCTCCATGGCCATGGTGGGCAGGACCACGTGGCCCATGCCCTGCGCGCCAGTGACAAATTTCTGCGCGTAACCGGTCTTCAGGATGCTGTGGTCCAGGCGGGGGCCGAAGAAAACTTCGACCGGAGTTCCACCCGGATCGGCGAAGGTGATGACCTGTTCCAGGCCGCGCAGGTCCGCTTCTTCCTCGTTGAGCCAGGTGACGGCAATGCCGGCCGCCTCCACGTCCCTGGCCACCTGGGCCAGGGCGAACTGGTCGCGGACTTCCCAGCCCACGGCCAGGACCCGGTCGGAAGTGCCCGGCAGCACGATCAGGCGCGCTTCCCGTTCGTCCATGCGCAGGTACAGGCCGTCGGGGTCCGGTCCCACGGCCTCGGCGAAGCCGAGACCTTCGACGGTGAGTTCACGCCAGCGGTCAATGTGCTCGGTCTGGACCTTGAGATAGCCCAGTCCTCGAATGTGAGTCATGGTGTTCCTTGCCTTGCTGTTGTGTTGAGGGTTGTTGCTGTATCCGGAGGTTTCCCGGCGGGTTAGACCATGGCGGCCAGGTTTGCCGGCGGTTCCACGCCCAGCTCCGTGAGGACGGCTGCGTGGTAGGTGGGGCCGGGCACGTGGATGGCGTGGGCAAGGCCCATGTGGGCGTCACGCCAGAACCGCTGAATCGGGTTGTTCATCCGCAGCCCGTTGCCGCCGGAACGGGACAGGATGGTGTCTACGGCGGCGACGGCCCGCCAGGCAGCCTGGATCTGGGTGCGGCGCCCCACGGCGCGCTGCTCAAGGCTGATCTCACGGCCGGCAGCCGCTGTGTCATAGATCCTGCTGATGTTGTCCAGAACTGCCGACCGGGAGGCCCGGATTTCTCCGGCCGCCTCGCTGACCGCGTACATCGAGTACGGATCCTCGACGCTCTTGAATCCGTTGACCTGCATTCGGTCGCGCTGGTAATCCAGGTGCGCGTGCAACGCTCCTTCAGCGATGCCCACCACTGCAGAGGTCAGGCCGAGCGGAAACAGACTGTAGAACGGGATGCGGTGAATGGGGTCGGTCTTGCCTGCATCGCGTGCCACTTTGCCGCTGAACAGGTCGGCCTGGTTGATGACCCGGTACTCGGGAACAAAAACGTCCTTGATGATGACGTCTTTGCTGCCCGTGCCGCGCAGTCCAACCACGTCCCAGGAGTCTTCAACGATGGTGTAATCAGCGCGGGGGACAACCACGTGCACTGATTCATAGGGCATCAGCGGTTTGCCTTCGGCGTCGCCGATGAATGCTCCCAGGATGACCCACTGTGCATGGTCGGTGCCGCTGGAGAACTGCCAGTGCCCGGTGAACCGGTAGCCGCCGTCGGTCGGGATGACAACGCCCATCGGCGCGTAGGGGGAGGACACCCAGGTGTTGTCGTCCGCTCCCCAGATTTCTTCCTGGAGCTTCGGAGCCATGAGCTCCAATTCCCAGGGATGTACGCCAACGACGCCGGCCACCCAGCCCGCTGCTCCGTCGAGGCTGGCGATCTTCATGACCGTCTCGGCAAACTCCGTGGGGTGCGCCCGGGTGCCGCCGTATTCAACGGGGGCAAGCATCTTCATGACACCGGACTGGCGGAGGATGTCCACGGTGGCCTCATTGAGCTTGCCCAGGTCTTCGTTGGCCTGGCCGTAAGAGCGCAGCTCTTCGCCGCGCTCGGTCAGCACATCGGAATTTACAGTGGTTGTCATTGCTGCTTCTCGCTTCCTCGTCAGGGCTTGTACTCCGCCTCTGTGCAAAATCTAGGGTCCTTCGACAAGGGGGAGCCGGGGATGTCCCGGTCACCGGGATTGGCGGCCCGGCCGCGGCGCAGGCAACCCATCCCGGTGATCGGGATCTGCGTGGCCGCATACCGGGGGACTGTTTATGGTTCAGGAAGACCGAAGAGATTCGTACATGAGGAGCCTGAGAAATGACCACGGACCTTCGCCATGAAGAGGGCAGTGCAGCCCGGACCGGCAACGCAGTGCTGCGGGAGCTGCAGACCGGCAACGGCGTGCTGCGCTACCACGAGGCAGGTGAAGGCCCGCCGCTGGTCTTCCTGCACGGTTCCGGCCCCGGCGTGACCGGCATGGGCAACTTCAAGGGCATCCTTCCGGCCTTCGCCGCGCACTTCCACTGCTACGTCCTGGAATTCCCCGGGTTCGGCGTCAGCGACCCCTCGGACCTGCATCCCATGCAGGCCGGCGGGCAGGCCGTCGTCGATCTGGTGGACGGTCTGGGCCTGGACCGGGTGGACATCATCGGCAACTCGATGGGCGGCATGATCGGCACGCGGTTTGCCATCAACCACCCGGACCGGGTGGCCAAGCTGGTAACGCTGGGCGGCATGGGCGTGAATATCTTCAGCCCGTCCCCCGCTGAGGGGATCAGCCTCCTGATTGCCTTCACCGAGGACCCCACCCGCGAGCGGCTTATCCAGTGGCTGCAGTCCATGGTTTACGACCAGGAGCTGGTCACCGAGGAGCTGATCAACGAACGCTGGCAGCAGGCCACGGAACCGAAGACACTGGCCAGCGCCCGCAGAATGTACAGCCGGGCGGCGATGAAAGCCGCGGCCGCAGCTGCTGCTGCCTCCGATGCTGCCCCGGCCTGGGCACAGCTGCACAAGCTGAAGGCCAAAACCCTGATCACCTGGGGCCGTGATGACCGCGTCTCCCCTCTGGACGGGGTGCTGGTGCCGCTGAGGACCATTCCCGACGTGGAACTTCATGTATTCCCCAACTGCGGGCACTGGGCAATGATCGAGCAGAAGGCCGCCTTTGAAAGCACCGTACTGGCATTCCTGCAGCGGGAAGAGGCAGCAGTATGAGCACTTTGTCAGTGGTAACGCCCCAACAGGTGAGGGTGGTGGAGGTCATCCGGGAAACGTCCGATGCTCACACGCTCGTCCTGGAGCCGGAGGGGGAAGTGGGGGATACCTTCAGCTACAAGCCCGGCCAATTCCTCACCCTCCGCATCCCCAGCGACCGTCCCGGCGGCGCAGCGCGATGCTACTCGCTGTGCAGCTCGCCGCAGCAGGACGAAAAGCTGAAGGTCACGGTCAAGCGGACCCGGGACGGCTACGGATCGAACTGGATCTGCGACAACGTAGTGGAAGGCAACGTCCTGGACGTCCTGCGCCCGGCGGGAACCTTCACCCCGACCTCGCTGGACAAGGACTTCCTCCTGTTCGCCGGGGGAAGCGGCGTTACGCCTGTCATGTCCATTCTGAAGTCGGCACTTGCTGCCGGCAACGGACTGGTGACGCTGGTCTACGCCAACCAAGATGAGTCCTCCATTATTTTTCGGGATGAGCTCATTGCTCTTTCCAAGCAGCATCCCGGCAGGCTTACGGTTATCCACTGGCTGGGAACCGTGCAGGGGCTGCCAGACCAGCCCTCCATCGGTGCCCTGGCCGCCCCCTACACAGACCGCGAAGTTTTCATCTGCGGTCCCGGACCGTTCATGGACTGCGTTGCCCAAGCACTGGAAACCCTCGGCATGCCGCCGGAGCGGGTCCACATTGAACGCTTCACCTCGCTGGGAACCGATCCCTTTGCTCCGGTGGCTGCCGTGGTTCACGACGTCGAGGGGGAGAGCACGGAGGTGGAGGTCCAATTGGACGGCCAGACCCGGTCCTTGTCCTGGCCCGGAGGAAACCGCCTGCTGGACGTCCTGATCAACGCCGGCATAGACGCGCCATACTCCTGCCGGGAGGGCGCCTGCAGTGCCTGCACGTGCCGCGTCCTCGAAGGCGAGATACGGATGGAAAGGAACGAGGTCCTGGACGCAGCGGACCTCGACGAGGGGTACATCCTCGCCTGCCAGGCGGTGGCAGTCAGCGAGAAGGTCAGGATCACCTACGACGAGTAGGTCGATCGCACCCGGCCCATCCCGGCAGCGAAACAGCAGGGCACTGCCCGGCTCCCCGTGGGGGTGGTCGGGCAGTGCTTTTTGCTGAGGAAGCCCAAGGGCACAACAAAAGCGGGAGGGATCAGTTCCAGCTGAACTGATCCCTCCCGCTTGCCTTTCCAAGCGTCCCGGCGCTACGTTTCCGGCACGTCCTTGAAAATCACATCGATCCTGCCTTCCAGGGAAGCATCGCGGATGGTTGCCGCCAGGGTCCCGCAACCGGCGAACTGCTCCGTTGGGGTGCCGCCGCGGCACGCTAGTGGCCGTTCCAGGCACGCCTTCTGCGAGGTCTCCTGCCACTGAATGGTGGTTTGTTGCCAGTTCGACTTGCGCACCAGCACAGTGGCAGCACAAGCACTGCAATCCAGTGGCTGCATTGGGTTGTCGACGAGTCGGAGATCGGTCTGTGCTGTCATTAGATCAGCTGTCCCTCTGCAGCTCTGCGAAGGGCCAAATTGTCCGCTACTTCCTTCTTCCAGCTCTCATTTGGCCTGCTGGTGTCCAACTCATGCTCAAAGCGGTCGGTCATCTCGGGCTTGACGTCCGCGACATCCACGAAGAACTGCTCGTACCACCGGCGCAGCTGGTAGACGGCGCCGTCCTCCTCGCACAGGAGCGGGTTGTCGATGCGGGCCTTGTTCTGCCAGATCTCCACATCCTGGTTGAAGCCGCCCAGGATCCACTGGGCCTGGGTAGCGGCAATCTGGTCCGGGTCGCCCGGAAGTTCAGGCTTCTTCTCCACGATGATTCCGGACATCAGCACGAAGGAGTTCTCATCAATCGGGTAGTGCGCATTGATGAGGACGGTCTTCATATTGAAGGTCTCGTAGATGTACGTCAGGTCGTCGATCATAAATGACGGGCCGTAGTATGAGGCGACCGAACGGGTCTCTAGCATTTTGGGGGCACTGGGATCGGGGTCTGCTGGAGTCACGTCCTCGCGGGAAATTCCGTCAAAGTACTGGGTAGCGATGTGCCCCTCGAAGACATTCTTGAAATAGGTGGGGAAGTTTTTGTGGATGTAGAAAAAATGGGCCATGTCGACGATGTTGTCGATGACTTCTCGAGTGCTGGTGTTGACCACAATTTCGTTCCAGACCCACTTGGTCCAGCCTTCGTCCTCGGCGCCCTCGATGCGGGGGACGACGACGTTCTCCGGCGGCGGATTGCCTTCCGGGTCATTCCAGACGAACAGCAGTCCGTCCTGGTCCAGCGTCTGCCAAGTGCTGGTGCGGGCGCGCATGGGCACCCGCCGGCTGTACGGAACGGACTTGCAGCGTCCGTCGCCGCCCCATCGCCAGTCATGGAAAGGGCAGGCAATTTCGTTGCCCTTGACCTCACCCAGGGACAAATCCCCACCCATGTGGCGGCAGTAGGCGTCCAACACGCTGACCTTGCCGTCGCTACCCGTGAAGATCACCAGTTTCTGACCAAAGGCCTTCACCGTATGCGGCTTGCCGTCCTTGTACTTTTCAGCCAGGCCCAGGCAATGCCATCCGCGCGCGTAGCGCGTGGGCACTTGGCCTGATTCAATTTGCCTGATCTCGTCCTGGTCTGACTCAACAATGCTCATGTGGAACCGTTCCCTTCAAATTCACCTGTGCGGTGTCGAACGTCTCGAACCTTGAATTTAGGCACAGGCGTAACCGTGTGAGGGGCCAGTCCCGGTGTATGGGACCGTCGTGAGCGGCGCATTTCCCGCCTGACAATCTGGTGGTCGGGCCGCCGGCGGAATGCCGCAGCCAGGCCTGCGTTCCACCGACGACGACGAAAAGGGAAACCATGACAATCGGGCAGGTAAATGTGCAGGACTGGGACAGCGAGTATGACGTCATTGTGGTGGGTTCCGGAGCAGGTGCGATGGCAGGCGCCTTCAGTGCTGCCTCCCGCGGATTCAAAACGCTGGTAGTTGAAAAGACACCGGTCCTTGGCGGCACGTCGTCCTATTCCGGAGCTTCCTGCTGGCTGCCCGCCACGCAGGTGCAGGAGCGGGCGGGGGTGGCCGATTCCCTCGACGCTGCACGCGCCTATCTGCAGTCCCTGCTGGGAGAGGCTGAAGCTGACCGGCGGGAAGCCTTCCTGGCCAGTGCCCCGGAGCTGGTCAAAGCCCTTGAACATGACCCGGCCATTGAGTTCCGCTGGACTGCATTCCCCGATTACTTTGCGGGTCCCGGAAGAATGGACGCGGGACGGTCCATGATGCCGCTGGATCTTCCGAGAAGCGAGATTGGGAACCTGGCCGCTCTGGTGCGGCCGAACATAGAGAGTGACCGCAAAGGGGAGTCACACCCTGACGGTCCACTGACCGCCGGACAGGCACTCATCGGGCGCCTTTTGCTGGGCTTCATGAATACCGGCAACGGCTCTGTGCGCACCGAAACCGAGATGACCGGCCTCATTGTCGAGGAAGGACGAGCAGTCGGCATCTCCGTGGAGACCGCTGATGGGGCGCACACACTGAAGGCTGCAGCGGGAGTGCTGCTGGGCGCCGGCGGGTTTGAATCGAACACCCGGATGCGCACGGAGAACGGAACACCCGGTTCAGCAGATTGGAGCATGGCGCCGCGCGGTTCAAACACCGGCACCGCCATCCGAAGCGCGCAGGAGATAGGGGCCGCTGTTGAGCTGATGGATGAGGGCTGGTGGTGCCCCGGGGTATTGCAGCCGTCGGGCGACGTCGCCTTTACCCTGGGCTTCCGGGGAGGCCTGATGGTGAGCGGGGACGGACGGCGTTTCGCCAACGAGTCACTGCCCTATGACCGGATGGGCCGCCAAATGGCCTTCGCCGCGGAAGACCGGATCCCATCATGGTTTGTCTTCGATTCACGTTTCGGCGGCGGGCTGCCCGCCATCATGCGCCCGGACATCACGTCACCCCGGGAGCACCTCGCTGCCGGAACCTGGGTTCAGGCGCAAACCCTCGAGGAGCTGGCGGAACACACCGGGCTGCCTGCGGAAGCGTTGAGCGAAACCGTGCAGCGGTTCAACGGTTTTGCCGAAACCGGAGTGGACGAGGACTTCCACCGCGGCGAAGACCCCTATGACCTCTTTTTCACGGATCCTTCGCACGGTCCCAATCCTGCCCTGGTGGCACTGGACCAGCCGCCGTACTTCGCGGCGCGGATGGTGCTCAGCGATCTGGGCACCAAGGGCGGTCTGCGCACGGACCCCGACGCACGGGTCCTGGCCGAAGACGGGGAGCCTATCCCCGGGTTGTACGCCGTGGGAAACACGAGCGCGTCCTTCTCCGGCCGGTTCTATCCGGGGCCGGGCATTCCCATCGGCACCGCCATGGTCTTTGCCTACCGCGCGGTCCAGTCCATGGCGGCGCGCTAGGCAGCCGGGTATTGGACTGCACGGATCACGGAGCCGTCCGGCAGTCCTGTAGCAGCGGCCTGTTGGAACCGCACCGCCGGGGCTAGCATTTTTCCTATCGGCCCAGGCGGCTGCCGGTGCCATCCTCAGTTCAGCGTCGGCTTCCTGTTTATCTCCAAGCCGGCTGAGGGTCCGGGACCGGAATAAGGTCCCGGCCTTGCCCTGTAAGGAGAATGACCGTGTGGTCCCACAACCTCGGAATTTCACCCTTGGAGGCCCTCTGGGTCATCCTTTCTGCGACTGGTATATATGCCGCATTTTTCGTCCTGATCCGGACAGCCGGGCAGCGCGCACTGGCCAGCTGGTCCACGATGGACAAGGCCATTGTGATTGCTTTCGGGTCGGTGCTGGGGCGGGTGGTTTTGGGCTACACGCCTACCCTGGCCGCCGGCGTCATCGGCTTGGCAACTATGTTTGCCCTCTTCCGTTTGGAAGCCGTCCTGCGCCGGACCAGGCGGGGTGCCTACTTCTCCAGCAAACCGATCCTGCTCATGGCGGGGGAGCAGGTTCTGCAGGCCGGACTGCGTTCGGCCAAAATTGTGGAAGACGAGCTGTACTTCAAGCTGCGCCAAGCCGGCATCAGGAACTTTTCCGAAGTTGCGCTTGTCGTCCTGGAACCCACCGGTGATGTCTCGGTCCTGCGGCGCGGGGAGCTCATCGACCCGCTGCTGCTGCGCAGAATTCCCAACAGGGACAGCATTCCGGCCCACCTGGTGCTGCCCGGCTGAGCGGATCCAAGCTGCGGGGATGCCCCGTTTTGCCTTTCGGCAGATCTCGTGTAGAGTCTTACTCAGTTGTTGGTTGTTGCGCATTTTGTATTTCAAGCGGCGAAACCCAAACGGGCTAGCCGCTTTTCTGTAAAAGCGGTAAATGAACACCGCGACTGAAGCTCCCCGAAAGTCGGGACCAGCTTCACTCCAGAAGGAATATTAAAATGGCTACAGGTACAGTAAAATGGTTTAACTCCGAAAAGGGCTTCGGCTTCATCGAGCCCGATGACGGCAGCGCCGACGTGTTCGCTCACTACTCCGCTATCAACTCCAATGGTTACAAGTCCCTGGACGAGAACCAGAAGGTTAGCTTTGATACCGAGCAGGGCCCCAAGGGTCCCCAGGCTACGAACATCCAGGCGCTCTAATTTAGAGACTTCGGTTCAGTACTAGTACTGAATTGCCTTACAAAAGCAGGACGGGTTACCCGTCCTGCTTTTGTGTTTAACCGGTGCCTAGGCAGGAACAATGCCGTAGTACGCCTTATAGGAGGCGCCGGAACCACCAATCAGACCGCTCTCCACTTTGTACCCGATGTTGTGGAAGGTGGTATTCGGAGTTCGTGCGGCGAGCAACACCATCTGCTTGGCGGACAACGTCACGTTCCTACTCCCAATCCGGTCATCGCCCAGGTCCAAAAGGTCACTGATGGCGCCTCCGATGCTCGGCATCAGGGTCCCGAGCGCAGGACCGGCTATTGCTGCGATCACGGGTCCCGCAACCGGGATCAGGCCAAGCGCGATGGTGCCGGCGGCATGTACGCCCAGGACCGTCTTCTGAATGTCGTCCTTGTACTTGTCCGGATCACCGAAATCGCTTTCCATCACCACGGTGCCGATGTTCATGCCGTAAGGCCGCCCGCGGTAGATCTCCAGTAAGTCGGGATAGGACTCACCTGCGTCAACGTCCCGGTAGACCTGCGACCGGTGCACTGTCGCAGACTGAGGCGTGGTCAGGCTTGCGATGACGTACGGCTCGTCCTCGAATGAGCCCTGGTCATCGTCCGTCTCACCGAAACAGTACAAGCCGGTGTAGTGCACGACGACGTCGCGCAGGTCGATCGCGCCGGTGTCGGGCCACCAATAGATCCCGCCGTTTTGAAACTCATTGGCCCGTCCGCCTTCGGCAAAGTCCACCTCGTCGCTGACCGGATAACCAAGATACGAGGTTTCCCAGCCCATGGCTTCCCAGCGGGCACGGATGTCACCGTAAACAGCGTGGGCACCGGTCCCCGGAGTCCAATACACGGAGCCGGCGTTGCTGAAGTGGTTAAACCTCCCGACGCCGTCGGGCGTACCGGATTCATCCGTCACGGGATAGCCGAGCGGTGAGCGTTCCCATCCTATTTGTGCCCACTTTTCCCGGATGAGCCCCCAGATCCCCGCGGCACCCGTGGCTGGCGTCCAGTAGATTGAAGCTGTGTTGGCGTTGAAGTGGTTGAACCTCCCAACGCCGTCCGGGGTTCCGGTCTCGTCAGTGCAGGGTATGCCCCATGCCATGCCGCCCAGGGCGAGCCACTTCGCGTAGATGTCGCCGTGGATTTCGAATGCGGCGAACATGTCCGGGTTGTAGCAAAGGCAGGATCCGTTTGCGAAGGTCCAGATCTTTCCCTCCTCCTTGCTCACCGGTTCGCCAAGGGCGGCAGCTCCGCCGAGGGCGTCGTATTTCCGGCGCAGGTTTCCCTCCCCGGAAATCAGGGGAGGGAGCTTAATGCGGTCGGATATTTTTATTCTCCCGGTCCCCGGGGTCAGTGGTGTGCCGGCAGGCACACGGTGGGTATCCGGCATGATTCCATCTCCTTGCTTGAGGCGGCGCACCGGCCCGGGACGGGCCGTAACTGTTGCCGTTGTTCCCTCAACGTAAATCCGGTCAGCGCCCCTTCGTGGCTGCGTTTCCAAGGTGGAATCACCCCTCGACAGCGAGGGGAGGCAGGGCAAAAACACTGAACGGATTCCACGGCACACGTATCGTTTTTGGCCGTGGATCTCTAAAATGTGATGGACGGACAGGGCAGGAGCGCTCCCATGGACTTGGACCTGGCGTGCGTATCAAGTTTTCTGATTCTTGTGGACGAGAGGCATTTCGGCCGTGCCTCTGCTCGGTTGCACCTCTCTCCCTCAGCCCTCAGCAAAAGGCTGCAGCGGCTCGAGCACCAGCTTGGGACCGGGCTGGTGGAACGGGGACCCTCGGGCATGCTGGCCTTGACCCCGGCCGGATCCAGATTTGCCAGGGAAGCCGGACCCCTGCTGACTCATGCCGCCGCGGTCCGGCATGCAGCAACGGAGGCATCTGCTCCCTTCCGCGTTCGGCTGGGCTTCCCGGGCGTCATCGGCGAGCACATAACGCGAAGCGAGCTGGCTGAGCTTGGAGCCCTGATGCGGCATTTGGTGGCGGGGGTCGCGCTCAACTGCCGCGGCGTACCTTTTCATTCACTGACCGACGCAGTGCTGGTTGGAGCGGTTGATGTGATCCTGACGGCGTCACCGGTTCAGCATTCCGGCATCGATTCGAGTCCGCTCGTCACTGTGGATCGGAGCGGAATAGTGCCCGCCCGCCATGATTGGGCCAATGCCAGCGTTCAGGTTGAAGAGTTTGTGCAGGAACCGATGGTCTATGACTCGTCATTGCCGGCCGGCTGGATGGCGCAGTGGTATCTGGGCGATGTCCGGCCTGCTCAAGAGGCCAGGCTGGTGGATATCCGGGCCGATGATTCATCGGCTGTGCTGGCGAGCGTGGCAGGCGGCGCGGGTTTTGCGGCATTCCCCTCACCGTTTGCCGGGCACCTGGATCCAAGACTGGCGGCGGTCCAGCTGGTAGGCGTGCCCCCGATAACCTTCTTCGCCGGGTCCCGTCACGGGGACCACCGTGAGCCGGTCACGGCCCTCATCCACGCCCTTCGTACATTCTTCACACGGGCGGCGGGTCAGCCGCAGAGCGTGCGGCTTCCTGCAGCCGCCGGGTAGCAGAACGGCGCCCCCATCAGCGTCTGTGGACGGGGCGCCGTTCTTTTTTGTAGCCGAATCAGTCCCGGGCGCGCAGGGCACTTTCGCGCAGGTACTGTTCCACCCGCGTATAGGCGTCGCGGGTGAGAGCCTTCCAGAGTTCCACGGCCAGACGCGGATTCTCTTCCTCAAGGGTGTCCATGGCGTCAGCGGTGAGAACCTTGAGCCGAACCGGTCCGGCGGCCTTCACTGTTGTTTCCTGACGTTTGTCCGTGCCCAGAGCCATCTCGCCGAAGGTCATCCCCGGGCCCAGAGTGGTGAGTTTGATCCGGGAACCGTCCGGTGCCGGCATGGAGGTGGCAATGTTGCCGGCGACGATGAAGAACACGCCTCCGAAACGCTGGCCCACCCGCCGGACCACGTCGCCGTCGTCGTAAGAACGCTCTTCCATGAGGTCCTGGACGGTTTGGGCATCCTCGGGATCCAGCTGGTTTAAGGCCGGCGAATCGACCGGCTCCATGACGTCCGGGAGCACCAGTTCACTGCCGTAAGCATCAATGAGATGTGTCTCGCAGTATTCAACGGCAGCGTTGCGGGTGGGGAAGGACGGAACCTCGCGGCCGCGTGCGGCCAAATCTTCGGTGACGGTTCCTTCGCCGTCCACCAGCACCAGGCCCCGTCCGTTCAGCGCCAGCATTTCGGCGGACTCGGCGAACAGGCGAAGGGCAACCTCGGAGACTTCGTCAACGCTCCGCAGGTCCAGGATCACCATTTCGACGTCGTCGTCCAGGTTGGAGAGCGCCCGCACCACCGACTCAGCACCGGCAAAGAGAAGATCCCCGTTGAGTTCCAGGACCTGGGCGCGGTGGCCGTGGCTGCGCAGCACCTCAACGGCTTCGTCTGTGCGCCGGATACCCGACGGCGCGGCGGTGATGTCATAGACGTTGCGGATGGCAGAACGGCCGGTGCGGGCAGCGCGGACAAAGTGCAGCTGCATGTCGTGGGAGATCCGCTGGCTGGTGGCAACCCCGCGGACACTGGAGCCGTGGGCGTCCAGCGGAGGGGAATAGACCGCCAGTCCAACCTGCCCGGGCAGCACCGCGATGGTTCCGCCGCCAACCCCGGACTTGGCCGGCATACCCACGCTGGACAGCCAGGCGCCGGCGTCGTCATACATGCCACAGGTGGTCATGACGGAAAGCACCCGTTCCACCGGTTCAATCTCCAGTACCTGATCGCCGGAGAGCGGGTTGCGGCCGCTGTTGGCCAGCGTAGCGGCCATCATGGCCAGGTCCAGTGCATTGACCATCACCGAGCATTGGCGGAAATAATCCTTGATGACCGGAGCCGGGTCGGATTCGATGATGTCAAAGGAGCGCAACAGGTACGCGAGAGCGTGATTGCGGTGGCCTGACTTTAATTCCGACCGGTAAATCCGTTCACTGACGGACAGCTGGCGCCCGGCGAAGGCGGAGTACGTGTTCAGGATCCGCTTGAAGCGGGTGCTGCCGCCGGAGCCGCGGACCAGGGAGGTGGCAGTGAGGGCGCCGGCGTTAATCATGGCGTTGGCAGGCCGCCCGGTGCCTTCGGCAAGGGAGATCTCATTAAAGGAATCCCCGGAGGGTTCCACATCCACCTTCGCGTCCACGGCGTCCATTCCCCTGTCGGCCAGGGCCAGCCCGTAGGTGAAGGGTTTGGAGATGGACTGGATGCTGAATTCCTCCCGGGTGTCGCCTACCTCGTAGACATATCCGTCGGCCGTGGCCAGCGCAATGCCGAAGTTATTCGGGTCCACATTCGCCATGGCAGGAATGCTGCTGTACGGCTTGCCGTCCTTGAGTTCCGCTATTTCGGTGTGAATCCTGCGGAGGTATGTCTCGATGGGGGAGGAGCCGGGATAGGAGCCGGACGCGGACGGGGACGTCGCCGCGTGAGCGGCAGTCACGGAGGAAGTGGAACGCATCTCTCAAGCCTAACGAGTAGCGCGGAAAGGGGGTGACGCCTGGGAGGCCTCTGTGTATACTAATTTCAGTTGCAGTGTTGCGCATGTTGATAGTCCAAGCGGCGAAACCCACATCAAGGGCCAGCCGCTTTTTCTGTAACATGCCGCGTACGGCACAGCAACGTGAAACTCCTCGAAGGTCGGGGGTGGTTTCTTTAGAAGGATGATTAAAAATGGCAACAGGTACCGTGAAATGGTTCAACTCCGAAAAGGGCTTTGGCTTCATCGAGCCCGATGACGGAAGCGCCGACGTTTTCGCTCACTACTCCGCTATCAACTCGAGCGGCTACCGCTCCCTCGAAGAGAACCAGAAGGTTAGCTTCGATACAGAGCAGGGCCCCAAGGGTCCCCAGGCCGTAAACATCCAGGCCCTCTAAATCTAGACTTTGGGTTCCCCCGGGAACCGGCTTGAATAAGTTGCAGGACGGGAAGAAATTCCCGTCCTGCTTCTGCGTTAACACCTCGTTCTGCAGGTGTCCGGCGTCTGGAACAGCGGCTACTTGCCTTTACGGGTGTGGGACCGGTAACAGCCCGCATCTTATGGAACGGATTCCCCAGCAGCACAACGGGACCTCCTAGCCTCACAACTTGGTCAGCGGCCCGCCTTCCGCGGCCGCCGAAATCACTGCCGGCACCAGTGCCCCGCGGCGCTTCGGCCGTGCCGAGACGATTTCCGCTCTGTTCCCGAGCGAGTTCATACTATGTAGGACAACATTTGGCGCGGACGCATTGTCCGCAGCCGTCCGGGCACCGCCCGCCCCACCGATGGAGAACAAAAGATGCGCCGAATTCCCGTCCGCTCGTCGGCTGCCCTTCTGCTGACGGCGCTGACACTCAGCGCCTGTTCCGCAGGATCGGGCGCCGGCCAAAGCGGCTCCGGCCAGGACGGTGCGGGGAACGGTCAGGAGAGCGGCGGCGTCGTCGTCGCATTGACGGGTGAACCCGCAAACCTGGACTTCACCACTACGGCCGGCGCTGCCATTCCGCAGGCGCTGATGGCCAACGTGTATGAGGGACTCGTGGAAATCGACCAGGACGGACAGATCCAGCCGCTGCTCGCGGAGTCCTGGGACATCAGCGGGGACCGGACTACTTACACTTTCACCCTGCAGCCGGGAGTGATGTTTTCCAACGGGGAGGCCTTCACTGCCGACGACGTTAAGTTCAGCCTGGAACGGGTGAAGTCAGACGCGTGGCTGTCCAGCCTGAAATCCAAGATGGATGTGGTGGAATCCGTCACCGTCCTCAGCGACACCGAAGTGAGTGTGAAGCTGTCCCGCCCGTCCAATGCCTGGCTCTTCGACCTGGGCACCCCCGTGGGCGCCATGTTTGATGAAAGCGGCGTCGCGGACCTGGCGTCCACTGCCATCGGCACCGGACCCTTCACCGTCCAGGCCTGGAACCGCGGCGAATCCATTGAATTGGCGGCGCGGTCCGATTACTGGGGGGAGGCGCCCAAGGTGGAGAGTGCAACCCTGCGCTACTTCGCGGATGCCGTGGCCACCACCAACGCCCTCCGCTCCGGAGACGTGGACGTGGTCTACAACATGCAGGCCCCCGAACTGCTGTCCAGCTTCGCGGATGACGACTCCTTCCAGGTTCTTGAGGGAACCTCCAACGGCGAAATCATGCTGTCCATGAACAACGCCCGTCCTCCGTTTAACGACGTGCGCGTCCGCCAGGCCGTGCTGCATGCAGTGGATCGCCAAGCCGTTCTGGACACGGCCTGGAGCGGCTACGGAACGCTGGTGGGTGGACCCGTGCCGCCCACCGACCCTTACTATGAGGACCTCAACGACACCTATCCCTACGACCCCGAAAAGGCCCGTGCGCTGCTGGCCGAAGCCGGCGCGGAAAACCTGGACGTCACCTTCACGGTGCCCACCCGCCCGTACGCCACGGCTGTGTCTGAAATTGTGGTGTCCCAGCTGGCCGAAGTGGGCATCAACGCCACCATTGAATCCGCCGAGTTCCCCGCCGTCTGGCTGGACAAGGTCTTCACCCGCCACGACTACGACATGTCAGTGGTCCTGGCCGTGGAGAGCCGCGACCTGCTCACCATGTTCAACAACCCCAATTACTACCTTGGCTACGACAACACCAAAATCAAGGACGCCGCGGCAGCAGCGGATGCCGCGGATGAAGCCGGCTACATTTCCGGCATGCAGCAGGTGGTGCGCACCATCAACGACGACGCCGCCGCGGATGTCCTGTTCCTGTTTCCCAACATTGTGGTGGCCAAGGCCGGCGTGACCGGCATTCCCGCCAACTCGGTCACTGAAGCGCTGGACCTGGGCTCAGCAGGGTGGCAGTAGCAGGCCGTGGGAATCCGCCTGCTGATTAACGCTGCCCGGTTTGCCGCCACGTTCCTGGCGGCCACCGTGGCCGTGTTCCTCTTCATGCGTGCCATCCCCGGCGATCCCGCCCAGATAGCCCTGGGCGTCAACGCCACCCCGGAGTTGCTGGAGCAGACCCGCCGGGAGTTCGGCACCGACCGACCGCTGCCGGTGCAGTATCTCGACTGGGTAGGGGGACTGTTCCGGGGTGACTTCGGGGTTTCCTACGTCACCCGCCAGGACATCAGCCCCCTGCTGCTGGACCGCCTGCAGGTCTCGCTCATCCTTGTGGGGCTGGCCATGGCCGCGGCGCTGGTTATCGCCGTGCCCTTCGGGACCATTGCCGCGCTGCGGCACCGCAAACCCAGTGGAGTCCTGCTCAGCGGGCTGAGCCAGCTGGGCGTGGCGGTGCCGGGCTTCCTGGCCGGGATCATGCTGGTGGTGGTCTTTGCCGTGGGGCTGGGCTGGTTCCCGGCCAACGGCTGGACTCCGCCGGGCGTGGACTTTGCCGATTTCCTGCACCGGGTGACCCTGCCGGTGCTCGCCCTGGCTTCCGTCCAAGGCGCTGTCCTGACCCGCTACGTCCGGTCCGCCGTCCTGGAAGTCATGAGCGAGGACTATCTGCGTACTGCCCGGGCCAAGGGGCTCGGCAAACTGGAAGCACTGGTTCGGCACGGGCTGCGCAATGCCGCGGTTCCGGTGCTGACGGTCGCCAGCGTACAGTTGGCGGCACTGATCATTGGCGCCGTGGTCATTGAACGCGTCTTCGTCATTCCCGGCCTGGGGTCCATGCTCCTGGACGCCGTGGGGAACCGGGATCTGCTTACCGTCCAGTCGGTGGTGATGGTCCTGGTGGCCCTCACCCTGATCATCAACCTGGCCGTTGACGTCCTGTATACGATCATCGATCCCCGGCTGAGGAAACGCTCATGAGGACCGCCCGCAGGATCTCTCCCACGCTGCTGGTCGGAGCCGTGCTGGTCACGGTGGTGCTGCTGGCGGCACTGGTGTCCTTTTTCTGGACGCCCTACGATCCGGTCCGAGCATTTCCCGCCGACCGGCTGCAGGGCTCCACCCCCGATCACCTGATGGGCACGGACCGCTACGGGCGGGACGTTTTCTCCGGCATCCTCTATGGAGCCCGCATCACGCTGTCGGTGGGGCTGGTCGCCGTGGGCATCGCCGCCCTCATCGGCACCCCCATCGGTATCCTGGCCGGCATGCGCCGGGGCGCAGTGGACGAAGTGGCGATGCGCGGCGCGGACATCCTGCTGGCCTTCCCCGCCCTGTTGCTGGCGATCATGTTCGGCGCGGTGTTCGGCGGGGGAACGACGACGGCGATGGTCGCTATCGGGATTGGCTCCATTCCCGGCTTCGCCCGCGTTGCCCGGTCCGGCACCCTGCAGGTCATGAGCACCGAATACGTGCTGGCGGCCCGGGCAGCCAGCCAGCCGGCGCTGCGCATCGCCCGCCGGCACGTCCTGCCCAATATTGCCGGGATGGTGGTGGTGCAGTGCTCCGTCACCTTTGGCCTGGCCGTCCTGGCAGAGGCTGCGCTGTCCTTCCTGGGCCTGGGAACGCCGCCGCCGGTGCCGTCCTGGGGCCGGATGCTGCAGGAGTCCCAGCAGTTTCTGGGCACCTATCCGTCGCTGGCGATCTGGCCCGGAGCGGCCATTGCCGTGGCGGTGCTGGGCTTCAATCTGCTGGGCGACGGCCTGCGGGACCGGTTCGATCCCAAACTGAACGGAGAACGCTGATGTCAGCACCGCATGCGGCATCTGTGCCCCTGTTGGAGGTCACAGGGCTGAAAGTCAGCGCCGGAAGCCGGGTGCTGGTGAAGGATTTTGCCCTTTCCCTGTCCCGCGGTGAACGCGTGGGCCTGATTGGAGAATCCGGGTCGGGAAAATCCGTGACAGCGGCCGCTCTCATGGGACTGTTACCGGACGAGCTGCGGACCAGCGGATCGGTCCGGCTGGACGGCGTTCCGCACAATCTGGTGGGAGCTTCCGACCGCCAGATGAGCCGCATCCGCGGCCGGCGGACGGGAATGGTGTTTCAGGAGCCGCTGAGTGCCCTGAACCCGCTGATGCGGGTGGGCCGTCAGGTGGCTGAGGCGCTGACCCGGCACGGAACCCTCCGCGGCCAGGCCGCCGTGGCGCGCAGTGTTGAGCTGCTGACGTCCGTACAGTTGCCGGATCCGGCCGAGGCTGCCCGCGCCTATCCGCACCAGCTTTCGGGCGGGCAGCGCCAGCGCGTCATGCTGGCCATGGCGCTGGCCAATGACCCGGACCTGCTGATCTGTGATGAACCGACCACCGCGCTGGACGTAAGCGTGCAGCGCCAAATGCTGCAGCTGATCTCAGAGGGTGTCGCCCGGCGCGGGAGCGGGCTGCTGTTCATCACCCATGACCTGGCCGTGGCGGCCAGCATCTGTGACCGCATTCTGGTGATGCGCGACGGCGTGCTGGTGGAACAGGGACCCACTGCGGACGTGTTTGTCTGGCCGCAGCACGAATACACCCGCGGGTTGCTGGCAGCTTCGGATCTGGAGGCCACGGACAGTTCCGGACGGTTGTTCACGGTTTCATCTGCGGCCGGGTACGTTCCGGGGGCTGCGCGGGAGCAGGCACCTGCAGCGCCGGCGGTCACAGCGCCCTCGGACTCTAAGGGCGCAGAGCCGTTGATCCGGGTGAACGGGCTCAACCGCACCTACCGCCGCGGGCGCAGTTCCCTGTTCCGCGCTCCTGCGGAGGTGGCCGCCCTGCGGGACGTGTCCTTCCAGGTTGCCGCCGGTCAGCGCTTTGGCATCGTAGGGGAGTCCGGGTCCGGCAAGTCCACCCTGCTGCGGATCCTCGCAGGTCTGGACCAGCCGACGTCGGGCTCCGTGCAGGTGGCTGGCAATGAAGTGGGCGGTGCGAAAGAGAACCAGCTGCTGGAACTGCGCCGGCAGCTGCAGATTGTCTTCCAGGATCCGATGGGATCCCTCAATCCCCGCATGCGCGTGCGGGATCTGGTTGCTGAACCGCTGCTGCTGCCCGGCGAGCCGGTGGCTGCCCGGCACCATGCCGGCAAGGTAGCGGAAATGTTGAACGCGGTGGGCCTGCCTTCGGATGCCGCGGAGCGTTTTCCGCACCAGTTCTCCGGCGGTCAGCGCCAGCGGATCGCCATAGCGCGTGCCCTGATCTGCGAGCCCCGCATCCTGGTTGCCGATGAGCCGGTCAGCGCCCTGGACGTTTCAGTGCGGGCGCAGGTGTTGAACCTGCTCTCTGATTTGGTGGACAAATATCGGCTCACGCTCGTGTTCGTTTCCCACGACCTGGGCGTCGTGAAACACCTGTGCGACACGGTGGCCGTCATGCATCAGGGGCGGATCGTGGAGTCCGGTCCAACCGGACAGGTTTATGCCGCTCCGGAGCACGAGTACACTCAACGGCTCGTGGCCTCGTCGCTGTCCCTGCATGCCGGCTCTCCGGCGCGGACCTAGTCCACACCTCGGGCACGAAACTTCACACGTCGGGCACAAGACACAGAAGGCAATACGGCCGGCACAGCGGCAAAACTGGCTATACTTCCAAGCAGCTTCAAGAACTGCGGCCGCCAAGCTCCGACTTGGCCGCATACCAACCCCACGCTCGTTGGGTGGTTCGGATGAAGAAGTGGCCTGCACTCGCCCTCGGGCAACCGGTGCGGGCAAGAGCACGCCGAAAGGACCGGCGCACGTCGCCGTATTCTCATGGACAATTCCGTTTATGCCGCTGACCGCCCTGCCGCAGGCAGGCCTGCTGGCACCGCTGATCCCCGCCGCGCAGCAGAACCCCGGGGAGTTTCCCTTTCGGATTACCGGGTTATCACGGCGGCCCGCCAGGAGTTTCTGGACTTCCTGCTGGCCCGTGCCGAGCATCCGGCATGAACGGGCAGTCCGGGCTCCTGCTGGACACTGCCGTTCTGGCTGACATCCGAAGCCCTGATCCCAGCGCGGCTCTGCGGGATTTTCTGCGGTGCCGCAGCAGCCTGCGGATCTTCATCTCGGCGCTGACCCTGGGCGACCTGCCGAAGCCGGACCGCGCCTGGCTGCAGGAGCTCACCGGCCGCTTCGGCTGCCATATCCTGCCGGTGGATCCCGGGGTGGCACTGGCGTCCACAGGACTGGACCACGACACCGGCACTCTCACCGTGGTGGTGGCTGCGACCGCCCTGCACCATGACCTGACAGTGGTGACCGACCGGCCGGAGGATTTCCGCCGGTTGGGAGCCGCCGCAGTTGACCCGTGGCACGCTGCACCGGTGCCACCTGCGCATCCGCCCCAGGGCGAGGGTACCGACGCAGGAACCGGTGTAACCGCATAGTCCTCATTCAGGGAATAGTCAAGGGTTGTGGGAGAATACATACATCCCAGTGACCGTCAGCACACCTGCTTTCGGCTGCCCAAAAACTAGAGTTAGGAGTGCTGGCCATGGCCGATGAAAGCACTGTTCCCCCGTCGCGGGTCGCGCACGCGGACCGGATAGATGATGATGGCGGTGCCCCTGCCAAATGGAAGGTTGTCGGTCCCGGACTCGTGGTGGCGGCCACCGGCGTTGGCGCTGCGGACATGGTGGCTACGCTCGTCGCCGGATCCCGCTACGGGTACGGTCTGCTCTGGGCGGTCATCCTTGGTGTCATCCTGAAGATCATTCTGGTTGAAGGTGCCGGCCGTTACACCCTGGCCACGGGAAAGACCATTTTTGAAGGGTGGCGCTCACTCGGCAAATGGACCACCTGGTACTTCGGTCCCTACATCATGATCTGGGGCTTCGTCTACGGGGCCACGGCTATGTCCTCCGCCGCGCTTCCGCTGGCGGCGCTGTTCCCCGCGGTTGATCTGTGGGTCTTTGCCATCCTCATGGGCCTGGCCGGTTTCGCCATGGTGTGGTTCGGGCGGTATGCGACCTTCGAAAAGATCACTGCGGCACTGGTGGGCATTATGTTCGTCACCGTGGTGGGGCTGGCCGTTATTGCCGCGCCCAACATTCCGGAAATGATGTCCGGACTTGTACCCATGATTCCCGAAGGCGGCGTCGTGTACACGCTGGCACTTGCCGGCGGCGTGGGCGGAACCATCACCCTGGCGGCCTACGGTTACTGGCTGCGGGAAAAGGGCTGGTACACGCCCAAGTGGATGCGCGTCATGCGGATCGACAACTCCATGGCGTACGTGATGACCGGCATCTTTGTGGTTGCCATGCTGATCGTCGGTGCGGAAGTTGTCCGGGCCGCAGGGATCTCCCTCAGCTCAGGCGACGAAGGCCTGCTGGACCTGTACGACGTGCTCAAGGCCGAGTACGGCGATTTTGTGGGCACCGGCTTCCTGGTGGGGTTCTGGGCCGCATCCTTCTCCTCGATCATCGGTGTCTGGAACGGCGTCTCGCTGATGTTCGCTGACTTCTGGGGCAACATGCGCGGCAAGGAATCCGGCCACGAAGACACCCGGGTGGGCGGAAAGTACTTCAAGTTCTACCTGCTCTGGCTGACCTTCCCGCCGATGCTGCTGTTCATCCTGGGCAAGCCGATCGGTCTGATCCTGGCCTACGGTGTCCTGGGTTCACTGTTCATGCCCTTCCTCGCGGTTACGCTGCTGGGGCTGCTCAACGGCCACCGCGTGCCGAAGGCCTGGGCCAACAAGCTGCACACCAACATTGCTCTGGGCATCACCGCCCTGCTGTTCATCGCGCTCGGCGTACAGCAGGTGATCGACGCCATCGTCAAGGCGTTCTGACCTTTTTCAGACAGCTGAAACCTCAGTGCAAAACTGCCCTGCCGCGGCTTTCGCGGCAGGGCAGTTTAGCGCAACGCAGACACTTCTGCGAGGGCCCCCGCAGAGGGTAAAAAAACTCGTCCCGGGCCATCCACGCCATGATTTCCCTCGGCTACGCTGGAAAGGCGAGAAGAGGTTGCAGCATGGAAAGTTTCGCAGCAGATGGCCCCCACAGGCTCATTTCAGGGCGATACCGACTCATCGAACCCATAGGCCACGGTGGCATGGCCACCGTCTATCGTGGACAGGACGAGGCTCTCGGCCGAGACATCGCCGTGAAGCTCTTCCGGGCCAGCGCCGTCGCTCCAGACGACGTTGGCCGCCAGGAAACCGAAATGCGGTTACTGGCGTCCCTCTCCCATCCGGGCCTGGTAACCCTATTCGACGCCGGCAAGGACGATGCCGGACGCGACGACGGCGAGGCCGGCGAACCGCGGGCCTTCCTTGTCATGGAGCTTGTGGACGGCCCGGACCTGCGCAAGCGGCTCCGCGACGCCGAGCCTCTGAGCCCGCCGGACGTTGCTTACATTGGGGCGGAACTTGCCGGAGCACTGGCGTACATCCACGGGCGCGGGGTGATCCACCGGGATGTAAAGCCGGCCAATATTCTGCTTCCCCCGGCCATTTCGGGGACCCTCCCGCGGGCCAAACTCACCGATTTCGGCATAGCACGCATGTTGGACGGCGCCCGGATCACGGCCGCGAATGCCACGCTCGGCACCGCCAACTATCTGAGCCCGGAACAGGCCAGCTCCCGTGACGTGGGATTCTCCAGCGACATCTACTCTCTGGGTCTGGTGCTTCTCGAAGCGGTAACGGGCCGCATCGAGTTCGGCGGCAGCGCGGTGGAGGCAGCCATTGCCCGGCTGAGCCGTAATCCCGAGGTGCCGGACGCACTTGGAAGTTATTGGTGTTCGCTGCTCAGGTCCATGACCTCCCGAGACCCCGACCAGCGGCCAACCGCAGCGGAAGTATCGGCCGCGCTGCTCGAGTACCGGTGGTCCGGGCACGCCGAGCCGGTGGCGGAGCCGCGAAACCGGGAGACCGAATGGGAAGCGGACGACGGCGGGCCTCCCACCGCCGACGTCGTGATCCAAACCGCTGGCGAGGGAAGCCAACAGGAGCAGGGGCCGGGAGGCGGGTCCGGCCGGGAAGATGAAACGGTGCCGGAAACCGAGCCTGCACCGTCGGAACTGGGCGTGCTGCCGGCGCCGGCGACCGCACGCGCCGCAGGTTCCTCAACGCCCGCTCCGCCGCGGACGCCGCCTCGGGTCGGTTCCGGCAAGAGGCAGCCGGCATCCGCGGCGGCAGCGCTGCAGGCGGTCCCGGTACGGCCGACAAAGCTGGCGCTGGCGGGACGGACCCTGCTGGGATTCGTGGCCGTGGCGGTCCTGGCAATGGCCGTGATGATGGTGGCCGACCGGTTGGGCATCTTTCCCCAGGACCAGGGTTATCCGGCAGTTCCCGGCCAGCTGGGGGAGAGCCTTCGCCAGCTGCAGGAAAGCGTCACGCCGTGAGGCGCCGGAGAACGCTTTCCGTGGCCGGGGTTCTGCTGGCCGGCACTGCATTGAGCGGCTGCGGGTTTGCCGCACTTGAGCCGGGCGCTGCGGAGGAACTCCGGAAGGAGGTGGCTTCCGTAACGGAGGCAGCACATTCCGGCCGGTATCAGGAGGCACTCCGGGATCTGGACAACCTGGCCGAGCGGCTGGAGACTGCTGCCGAAGAGGGGGACGTGTCCCAGACCCGTGAGGAACGGATCAGCGCGGCCATCGACGCCGTGCGACTGAGCCTGGAAGCGGAGATCGCCCTGCAGAAATGACCTGCCCGAAGGGAGGACGGCACCGGAGATAATGGGTTCATGACTTCAGCCGAGCGTGCCTCCCATTCTGTCTCCGCAGCCGACTCCGGCAGCGCACCCGCCTCTCCCGCCGCGGATGACCGGTGCCCCTGCCTGAGCGGGGAAACCTACGCCGGCTGCTGCGGGAAGTACCATTCCGGTGCACAAGACGCTCCCACCGCCGAGGCACTGATGCGTTCGCGGTACTCTGCCTTCGCCGTCGGCGACCAGCCCTATCTGTTGAAGACCTGGCACCCGTCCACCCGCCCGGCAGTTCTGGAACTCGACCGCGGTCTGCAGTGGCGGCGGCTGGATATTGTGGAAACGTCCGCCGGAGGTCCGCTCGACGATCACGGGGTGGTCCGGTTCAGGGCCCATTACCGGGACGGAGCCGCCCGCGGGATCCAGGAGGAAACCAGCCGCTTTGTCCGCGCCAACGGAGTCTGGCTCTATGTGGACGGTGAATAGCCCGCAGGTCTTCCACTACCTCGCGCCCGGCTCCTAGGCTGGAACAGACCGACCAGGCGGCGCCTGCCGCCCCGTGTTCCGGAAACCGCCGGACCAGGTTGCTGTAGCGGCCTGTCAACGATCGGTCCGAGCAGACGAGGACACCATGAAAGCACTTGTCTATGAGGGTCCAGGACAAAAATCGTGGAAGGACGTTCCGAACCCGCAAATTCAGGAATCGCGCGACGCCATCGTCAAGATAGACGCCACCACCATCTGCGGCACAGATCTGCACATCCTCAAGGGCGACGTCCCGGCGGTGACGCCGGGCCGGATCCTGGGTCACGAAGGGGTGGGCACCATCACCGAAGTCGGCAGCGGCGTAAGCAACTTTAAGGTGGGAGACAAAGTCATCCTGTCCTGCGTGTCCGCCGACGGTTCCTGCACCTTCTGCCGCGACGGCCTGTACTCGCACTGCGTCGGCGAGGAGGGCAGCTCCGGCATCGGCTGGATATTCGGGCACCTGATTGACGGCACCCAGGCCGAATACGTGCGGGCTCCGTATGCCGACACGTCGCTGTACCACCTGCCGGAGGAGGTCTCCCCTGAACACGGTGTGCTGCTCAGCGACATCTTCCCCACGGGCTTTGAAATGGGAGTGCAGTACGGGCAGACGAAGCCCGGTGACGTCGTGGCCGTGATTGGTGCCGGACCGGTTGGCCTGGCCGTCATCGCCACAGCGAAGCTTTACGGGGCGGCGAAAGTCATCGCCGTGGATTTGGACGCGAACCGGGTGGAGCAGGCACACAAGTTCGGTGCCACGCACGGGGTGAATTCCGGCGATGCGGACTGGCGCGAGCAGATCATGGCCCAGACGGACGGATGGGGAGTGGACGTTGCCGTGGAGGCGGTGGGCATACCGGCCACCTTCGAGATGTGCACGAACATTGTCCGCCCCGGCGGGAACGTTGCCAACGTGGGGGTGCACGGCAAGCCTGTGAGCCTTGAGCTGGACCGGCTCTGGATCGAGAACATCAACATCAGCATGGGGCTCGTGAACACCAATACCCTGCCCATGCTCCTGAAACTGGTTGCCGAGGGAAAGCTCCCGGCCGAGGAGTTCATCAGCCACCGCTATCCGCTCGATGACATCCTCACCGCCTATGACACCTTTTCCCGTGCGGCGGAAACGGACGCACTGAAAGTGATCCTGCAGGCCTAAACAGATCCCACCAGGCCGCAGGCCGCCGTTCCCCGGCGGCCTGCGGCATTTTGCTGCCCGCCCCGGCGGAGGAAGATAATGGGGGCGGCGCTTTTTATAGCCGCCGCAGTTTTCGAGAGAGGGGTTTGCCATGTCAGCCGGCACCATGCTTGCAGGACGTCTAAACGTTGAGACGAAGGAATTTGCGCTTCAGGAAGTTCCCATTCCGGAGCCCGGGCCGGGCTTTGTCCGCGTCAAAGTGGGAGCGGCCGGCGTCTGCCTCTCCGATGTTCATTTGATTCAGGGCCTGCTGCGTCCCCAGTTCCTTCAGGGCAACGAAGTGACCCTCGGTCATGAGGTCGCAGGCACCGTGGACCTGCCCGGCCCGGGCGTGACCTCGGCGAAGCCGGGGGACCGCGTGGTCATCCAGGCCGGCTACGAGTACAACGGCGCCACCCTCACGATGGGCGTGGACTACGACGGCGGCTGGGCCGAGTACGTCGTCGTGCCGGCCGGTGTCCTGGTGCCGCTGGGAGACGACATTCCCTTTGACCAGGCCTCAATTATTCCGGATGCCGTCTCCACTCCCTGGGGCGCCATTTCCTCCACCGCCGATGTGCGTGCCGGGGAAGCCGTGGGCGTCTGGGGCATTGGCGGACTGGGCGCGCACGGCGTCCAGCTGCTGCGCCTGATTGGCGCCGCCCCCATCATTGCCGTGGACCCGATTGCCGAGGCCCGTGAACGGGCCCTGGAATTCGGTGCGGACTATGCGCTGGATCCGATGGCCGAAGACTTCCCGGACGCCATGAAAGCTGCCACCGCGGGCAAGGGGCTGGACGTGGCGCTGGACTTTGCCGGCGTGGACGCCGTGCGTGCGCAGGCCATCAAATGCCTGGGCCGGCACGGGCGCCTGGTCCTGGTGGGCCTGAGCGGCACCCCCATCACCATCGCAGACAGCACCGGATTCTCCTTTGCGCGCAAGCAGATCCTGGGTCACTACGGGTCCGAAGCCCACCACGTGCCGCAGCTGGTGAACCTCACCAGGCTGGGCCGGCTGGACTTCGCAAAATCCGTCAGCGGCCGCATTCCGCTGAGCGAAGCCGCGCAGGCGGTGAAGGCGCTGGACACCAAAGAGGGCAATCCCATCCGTCTGGTGCTGATCCCCTAGGGGAGAAGAAATAACGACGGCGCCCGCACACGAGGCCACTGAGCCCGGCGTCCGGGAAGCGCTGCCAACTGATACGTCTGCGGGGCTGTTGACGCCCTAGCCACTGCACACCGGCACAGGGCCGGTTTACGCTGGAATGAAAGCAGATCCCACCCAACCGACAAAGTGGGTTTGGCGTGACAGACTTCATTGCGCAGCGCTGGAATGACATCCTCTTTTCCAGCTGGCAGCATTTTTCGCTGGTGGTGCAGTGCCTCATTGTCGCCGCAGTCGTGGGCGTGCTGATCGCGGCTATGGCTTATCGGCGGTCGTCCCTGCGGTCTGCGGCGGACAGCATCAGTGCCGTGGGTTTGACCATTCCGTCCTTTGCCCTCATTGGCCTCCTTATTGCCCCGCTGGGATTCGGCGTGCTTCCGGCCGTCATCGTGGTGGGCTTTTACGCCCTGCTGCCCATCCTTCGCAATGGCATTGTTGGCCTGTCCGGTGTGCCCCGGAACACGGTGGAAGCCGCCCGGGGACTGGGGATGGGACGGCTGCGGCTGTTCTTCCGGATCGAACTTCCGCTGGCGTGGCCGGTCATCCTCTCCGGCATCCGGGTCTCCGGCCAAATGGTGATGGGGATAGCGGCGGTTGCAGCCTACGCCCTTGGCCCGGGCTTGGGCGGCTTCATCTTTTCAGGCCTGTCCCGGCTGGGCGGTGCCAATTCCCTGGAATCCGTGGTGACCGGCGTCGTGGGGGTGGTGCTGCTGGCACTCATCCTGGACCTTTTGCTGGTGGGCCTCGGCCGGCTGACCATACCGAGAGGCATCCGTGTCTGAAACGAATTCTCCTTCTGCCCGGTCGTCTGCCGGAATCCTGCTCCGGGACGTGTCCAAACGGTTCCCCGGCCAGGACCGCGCGGCCGTGGACAACCTGAACATGGAGATCTCCTCCGGAGACATGGTCATGCTGGTGGGACCTTCAGGCTGCGGAAAGACCACCACGCTGAAAATGATCAACCGCCTCATTGAACCGTCCTCCGGGCAGATCCTGTTGGGCGGCCAGGACATCTCCGCCGCCGATGGAGATCAGCTGCGCCGCGGCATCGGCTACGTGATCCAGGCCGGGGGTCTTTTCCCGCACATGACAGTGGCGGCGAACATCGGCGTCGTTCCCGCCATGCTGGGGTGGGACAAGGCACGCACCGCCCGCCGGGTCGATGAACTGCTGGACCTCGTTTCCCTGGACCCGGCGCGCTACCGGAACCGGTACCCCAAGGAGCTCTCCGGCGGACAGCAGCAGCGGGTGGGAGTGGCGCGGGCACTGGCCGCGGACCCGCCGGTGCTGCTCATGGATGAACCGTTTGGCGCAGTGGATCCGATCACCCGGGAACGACTGCAGGACGAATTGCTGCGCATCCACGCGGATCTGGAGAAAACCGTGGTGTTCGTGACCCATGATTTCGATGAGGCCCTCAAGCTGGGGGACCGCATCGCTGTTTTCGCCGAGGGCGGGCACCTGGTCCAGTACGACTCCCCGGAGAGGATCCTGGCGGAACCGGCCAATGACTTTGTGCGGCAGTTCACCGGCGCCGAAGCCGGCCTCAAACAGTTGGCCCTGGCCCGGATCAGCAGTGTCCCCGCCCTGCCGGTGGTCAGCGGAACCGCCGGAGAAGGACCGCAGAAACTCCTGGCCCGTGCCCTGGCAGCGGGCCAGCAATCAGCGGTGGTTGTTGACGAAACCGGCAGCCCCGTTGCCTGGTTCTCCGTGGCGGAACTGGAGCAGATGCAGGTGCTGCCCGCAGACCGGCAGCCGCAACTTCCCGTGGTGGGCCCCGGTGACAACCTTGCCGACGCCTTGAGCCTGGTGCTGGTGTCCAGCCGTGACGGGGTGCTCGTCACGGATGCGCAGGGACATCTCCAGGGCGTGGTTGACGCTCCGCTCATCCTGCAGACAGTGCGCACGCGGCAGTGGGTATCCAGCGCCCGACAGGAACGGGAGCGGAAGCGGGCTCCCAGGGGACGCCCGGCAGCGGCGGGTTCCACGGAAGCGGGGCAGCCATGAGCACCAACAGTGCGGCAGGTGTTGTCGCCGTACCGAAACCGGCGGAACGGGAACAGCGGCTCACCGATGCCGAAGCCGCTTCAGAACTCCGGGGAAACTCCCCGCGGGGGCTCATCTGGCAGCTGGCGGGGATCATTGCGGTCCTCGGGATTCTGCTGTTCTGGCTCTCGACAGCGGACCTGAGCCAGACCGAACTGACCACCCTGGATCCGGCCACCCTTTGGGTCTACACGCTGGAACACCTGCGGTTGACGGCGCTTTCAGCCGTCATCGTGCTGCTCATCGCTCTTCCGCTGGGGGTGCTCCTCACCCGCAGGCCGCTGCGCTTTTTGACCGGGCCGGTGCTGGCCGTGGTTAACATCGGCCAGGCGGCACCGGCCATCGGGCTGGTGGTTCTGCTGGCTTTCTGGCTGGGGTTCGGTTTCCGGACGGCAGTCGTGTCTCTGGTGCTTTATGCCCTGCTGCCCGTGCTGCGCAACACCATGCTGGGTCTGGACAATGTGGATTCCCGGCTGGTGGAAGCCGGGCGCGGGATGGGCATGAGCGCCGCACGGGTGCTGTTCCGGGTGGAGCTGCCCCTGGCCGTCCCGCTCATGCTGGCCGGGATCCGCACCGCCCTGGTGCTGCTGGTGGGAACCGGAGCGCTCGCCACGTTCATCAACGGAGGCGGGCTGGGCGTCCTGATTACCACCGGCGTGAACCTGAACCTGCCCAGGGTGCTGATCAGCGGTGCCGTCATGGTAGCCCTGCTGGCCCTGATGGTGGACTGGATCGGCCGTGTGGTGGAGTACGTTGCCCGTCCGAAAGGTCTTTGAATGAGTACGGCACCGCAGACACGCCGGGCACCACGTACCCGGACTGCTGCAGCGCTCGCAGCAGCGCTGGCAGTGCTCACCCTGCTGGTGTCAGGGTGCGGGCTGCAGCCGGCCGGTTCCTATGTACCGCCGGTGGAGCCGGGGAGCATTGAACCGATTGAGGGCCTGCCCGAGGGGGCGTCCGTCACGGTGACCTCGAAGAACTTCACGGAGCAGCTCATTCTGGGCAAGATGAGCGTCCTGGCCGCCAAAGCTGCCGGGTTCGAAGTCACGGACCTGAGCAACGTGCCGGGCAGCACCCCTGCCCGGGAACTGCTGCGCAGCGGGCAGGCGGACATCATGTGGGAATATACGGGAACCGCCTGGCTTACGTATTTGGGCGAGGAGCAGGGGATCCCCGACCAGCAGGAGCAGTGGCAGGCGGTGTACGACGCCGATATCGCCAACGGGCTGACGTGGGGAGCCCCCGCGGAGTTGAACAACACGTACGCGCTGGCGATGAGCCGGGAGCGGGCCGAAGCGCTGGGCGTCAGCAGCATCTCCGACCTGGCGACACTGCCGGTGCAGGATCTGACCTTTTGCGTGGAGGCAGAATTCAACTCCCGGCAGGATGGGTTCACCCCGATGCTTCAGCTCTACGGATTGGACCGCGGCAGCGTGGTTCCGGAAGGGAACGTGGGCCTGTATGACACCGGCGCGATCTACGGAGCGGTGGACCAGGGGGAGTGCACGGTTGGGGAAGTCTTCGCGACGGACGGACGGATTGACGCCCTGGACTTGGTGGTGCTGGAAGATGACCGCAGCTTCTTTCCGGCCTACAACGCCGCACCGGTGATCTACACCAAGACCCTGCAGGAGTATCCGGAACTGGAAGCGGTTTTGGAACAGGTAGCCGCGAAGCTGAACGACGAAACCATGCGGTCATTGAACCGCAAAGTGGATGTCCAGGGCGAGGAACCGGAGCAGGTGGCCTATGACTGGATGGTGGCGGAGGGGTTTGTAAGTCCCGTGCAGTAGCGCAGTTTCGGTGCGGTTTTGTGACCTGGCTTTCTTTGCGTTCAACGGCAGAGCTGGGGTTGGATGAGGGGACGCCCGCCCACTCATCTGGAGGACTGCACTGTGACACTGCCCAGTACCGCACCAAGTACAGAGACTGACGAACAGACCGCGCCGGGGATGCTTGCCCCTGCCGAAGACAGACGGGTGCTGCTGCGCAAGCGCCTTGGATTGTTGATCGGTGTTGTGTTGGGGGCGGTGGTCTACCTGATCATGCCGCAGGACCTCGCGCAGCCCGCCCGCGCAACTGCAGCCGTTGCCGTCCTGATGGCGGTGTGGTGGATGACGGAGGCAATTCCGCTCGCCGCGACGGCGCTTCTTCCGCTCCTGCTGTTTCCGGCGCTGGGCGTATCCACCATCAAGGAAACGGCGCCGCCCTACGCTGATCCCATCATTTTCCTGTTCATGGGCGGTTTTTTCCTCGCTCTGGCGCTGCAGCGCTGGAACCTTCACCGCCGCATAGCACTGGCCACCGTGCTTCTGGTGGGGACCAAACCCAAGCAGTTGATTGCCGGTTTCATGGTGGCCACGGGCTTCCTGAGCATGTGGGTGTCCAACACGGCAACAGCGGTAATGATGCTGCCCATCGGCATCTCCGTGCTGACCCTGGTGGCCAACCTGAATGAAGAGAAGAAGGCTCCCCGGAACTTCAGCATCGCGCTTATGCTTGGCATCGCCTACTCGGCGTCGATCGGGTCTCTGGGCACCATCATCGGCACACCGCCCAACGCCCTGATGGTTGGATACATGGCGGAAGCCCACGACGTGAACATCGGCTTTGGCCAGTGGATGCTGGTCGGAGTCCCGCTGGCCGTCATCTTCATGGCGCTCGCCTGGTACCTGCTGACCTGCGTGATCTTCAAACCGGAAATTACGGAGATTCCGGGCGGCAAGGAAATGATCCAGCGTGAGTACAAGCGGCTCGGCCGAATGTCCCTGGGCGAAAAGCAGGTGCTGGCCATCTTTGTCCTGGCAGCCGCATCATGGATCACGGTGCCGCTGGTTTGGCCGGATTCCAACATCGCGGACGCCGTGATCGCCATGGGCGTGGCCGTCCTGCTCTTTGTCATCCCGGCCAGCATCAAGAAAGGCGTGCCTCTGCTGGACTGGTCCAGTGCCAAGGAGCTGCCCTGGGACATCCTGATCCTCTTCGGCGGCGGACTCGCCCTGTCTGCCCGCTTCACCGCCAGCGGCCTCAGCGAATGGATCGGCACGCAGGTATCCGCGCTGGAAACACTGCCGCTGATCCTGATCGTTGTGGCGGTCGCGGCCCTGGTCCTGGGCCTGACGGAACTCACCAGCAATACAGCGACGGCGGCGACGTTCCTGCCGCTGATCGGCGGAGTGGCAATTGGCCTCGGCATCGATCCGATGCTGCTGGTCATTCCGGTGGCCATTGCGGCAACCTGCGCGTTTATGCTGCCGGTGGCCACCCCGCCCAACGCCATCGCGTTCTCCTCCGGTCACGTCCAGATCGCAGACATGGTGAAAGCCGGGATCTGGCTGAACCTTATCGCGCTGGTGCTGACCACCCTGGTGACGTTCACCCTGGCCGTCTGGGTGTTCGGGATCGTGTACTAGACGAAGAAGGCGAGAATCTCGTCCAGAACTTCCGCCGGGGCTTCCTCGGGAAGATAGTGCCCGGCGTCCACCGCCCTGCCGGTGGCGCCGGGCACTGCTTTGCCCCAGAGCGCCAGCGGTTCGAACTGCGACTCGATGACCCCGTGGGCTCCCCACAGCACGCGCAGCGGCACCTCGGGGGTGAGCCCGGCTTCGCGGTCCGCCCGGTCGTGTTCCAGGTCGATGGTGGCTGAGGCGCGGTAATCCTCGCACATGGCGTGAACCGCGCCGGGGGAGGAGAGCGCTGCCACGTAGGCTTCAAGCACCGGTGCGGGAAACGGCTCCAGTCCGGCATAGCGGCTGCCCATGATGTTCTCCACGTAGGCCCGCGGATTGGCTTCGATCAGGGCCTCGGGCAGCGGCGCCGGCTGGATTAGGAAGAACCAGTGAAAGTAGGCCTCGGCGAAGGCCCGGTCCGTAGCCGCGTACATGTCGAGGGTGGGAGCAATGTCCAGGAACATGGCCCTCGTGACACGCTCCGGAAAATCGGCCAGCATCCGGTGCCCCACGCGGGCTCCGCGGTCATGGGCACACAGGGCAAACCGGTCAAAGCCCCGAACGGCGCCAAAATTCTCCATGACCAGGACGGCATCCTTTGCCATTTCCCGTTTGCTGTACGTGGAGTGGTCGGGCTCTCCGACTGGCTTTGAGGAGCCGCCGTAGCCGCGCAGGTCTGGTGCCACCACGGTGAAGTGCTCCGCCAGCGCGTCGGCCACCTTGTGCCACATCACATGTGTTTCCGGATGTCCGTGCAGCAGGAGCATCGCCGGCTTGGAACTGCCGCCTCCGGTGCCCGCCGCATCGGCGCGTGAGACGCGTCCGGTAACGGTGATGCCGTTGACCTCCACGGCAAATTGTTCAAAACGGGCAAAGCCGGGCAGACCTTCAGTCATGATGCTTTCCTCTCGTGCAGGCACGCGGGTGCGGAGCTTGCACCAGCCAACCACCCCGTGCCTTCTTCCGCCAACCCCGCGCGGCGGGACGGGTTCAGGTTGTCAGCTCCGCCCGCCAGGCCTCAAACACGGCTCCCGCTTCCCGGTCCGCGGTGTGCGCCTGAACGCCGAGGCTGCGGGCCACTGCGCCGGGAGCCGCCAGGTCGAACCGCCGTGTCCGGCCCGGTTCACGGGGGCCATCGGGTGCGGCGCCTGCAGCGGGTTCGGGCAGGGCACCCGGACGCCAGCCAACCGCCGTCGCGGTGGCCACGACTTTGGCATCTCCCAGGATTCCGACGGCGCGGTGCCGCGGCCCGGTGAGGTCCAGATCCTCGTAGAGCAAATCCCCGCCGGGTCCGGCGGCACGGGTGATGCTGCGCAAGCGGCCGCCGTGCTCGCCGCTGCGTCCCAGCACCAGCGTCTCCCGGACCAGCGCCCGCGCCCCGGAAGCCAGCTGCAGCCGGGTTTGCCGGCGGACATTGGACCCGGCGGCTGCCACGAAGGACGCGCCGTCCCAAATCAGTGCAGCGTCCTCGCCCAGCTCCGCGTCCAGGGACCAGCGGGACGGGACCAAATCGGCGTCGTACGCCACCATGCCCGCGGGCTCCACCACTTCCAGAGTCACTCCGGGGTCCACGGAAACCTCAATCCGCACGTCGTCGCCGCCCAGCAGCATCATGTGGATGCCAATCAGGGCCACCCGCAGGTGCAGCGGATCCGCGGTGCCGTTCACGGGCCGGGGTGCCAGGTACAACCCCTGATCCAGCACCGAAAACCGTGCCCGGTCCCCGGCGCGCTCCACGGAAATGCGGGTGGGCCGAGGCCGTGGAGCTGCCGCGGCAGCGGGGTACCCGGTAACGGAGTTAGTGGCGGTGGGGGACAGCGTCCGGCTCCTCGTCATGGGTGTGGAAGAAGCCGCCGTCGCCGTCTTCGTCTGCGTGGAAGTGCGGTGCCATGGGCCCGGGGTCCTGCGGAGTGTGGGAGCCTGCGCGGTGCAGGGCCACCATGGAGCGCACCCACGCACTGAGTTCATCAATGGTGTGCTGCTGCTTGCGGGACAGGGCCAGCACCGGCCCGCCCTCGCGGGCTGCGGTGGCGTCGGCGACCATCAGGTCCACATCCACGTCCACATGCGGAGCCAGGTCGATCTTGTTGATAACCAGCAGGTCCGCCCGGGCGATGCCGGGGCCGCCCTTGCGGGCCACGTCCCCGCCGCCTGCCACGTCCAGGACAAAAATCTGCGCGTCCACCAGGGCGGGGGAGAAGGTGGCGGTGAGGTTGTCGCCGCCGCTTTCCACCAGGACCAGATCCAGCGGGGCGAAGTCAGCTTCCAGGTCCTCCACGGCCAGCAGGTTGGTGGTGACGTCGTCACGGATGGCGGTGTGCGGGCAAGCTCCGGTTTCCACGGCGCGGATGCGCTCGGCGGGCAGCACCCCGGCAGAACGCAGGAACCGGGCGTCCTCATCCGTGTAGATGTCATTGGTGATGACGCCGATGGACAGCTCCTCGGACATGGCACGGCAGATGGTCGCGATCAGCGAGCTCTTTCCGGTCCCCACGGGCCCGGCGACGCCCAGGCGCAGCGAACGGTTCGGATCGGACAGGGGCGACGCGGTGGTTTCGGTGAATGGTGTGTTCTCAGGCAACGAACAGTCTCCTTGTTCTTTCGGTATGGTCTTCGGCCCAGTGCTCCATCAGGGGAGCGCTGAGCGCGGGTAGGTCGTCAAGGTCCCGGGCCTGCAGGGCGTCATCAGCGACGGCGTTGATCTGCGGCTCGGCGGCCAGAATCCACCCGGTGGCGGTCATCGGATCGATGGGCAGCAGTTTCAAAGCAGCGGCAACCACGGACTGCGCATCGTCATAGCAGCACAGCCGGGCGAGCGCGCCTTCGCCCACGCCCAAGGCACGGGCGGCCACGCCAAGGGCAACCGGGCGGGTTGGGCGCGGCGCTTCCCGTTTCAGGGCGGCGACGGCGGGATCCCCGGGTTTGAGCGTGGCCGCCAGCCGCAGCATCCCGCGGCCGAGCCGCCGGGAAGCATCCCGCTGGGCGGCCGACGGCGTCCGGGCGTCAAGCGCCGCCTCCAGGGCGGCAAAACCGGGGGCACCGCCGTCGTCCTCCCCACCGGCCGCCGTGCAGAGTTCCAGGGCACGGCGGTGCGCCAGCACAGCTGCAACGGTTTCCATCCGGCCCACGGTCTGCAGCCGGGAGAGCAGATAGGGGTAGACGCCCTCCACCTGCAGCCCGGCCATCACCGCAGGTTCAAGACCAGCGGAATGCGAGTACGCGCCCGACGGCAGACGCGAATCGGCCAGCAGGAACGCGGCGACAGCGGATTCGCCGGTACTTCCGCCGTGAGGCAGGGAAGATGTCATGCTTCCCGCCTCAAAAGAGCGTGTAGCGCTGGGTCAGCGGCAGATCGGCAACCGGCGCGGGTTCAATGACCTGTCCGTCGATGCTGACCATGAACGTTTCGGGGTTCACCCGGATGTCCGGAAGCGCGGTGTTGTTGGGCAGTGAAGCTTTGGTCACGTCCCGGGTGGAGCGGATGGCGGTCAGTTTCCGCACCAGGCCCAGCCGGTCCGCCAGCCCGTCATCCAGTGCAGCCTGCGCCACAAAGGAGGTGGACAGATGCGGAGCGGACGAAGCCCTGCCGGCCAGCGCTTCCCGCATCCAGACCGGCTGCGGGGTGGGCAGCGAGGCGTTGGGATCACCCATCTGGCCCGCCACAATGGCACCGCCCTTGATCACCAAGGACGGCCGGATGCCGAAGAACGCGGGATTCCACAGCACCAGGTCCGCCATCTTGCCCACCTCGATGGACCCGACTTCATGGTCAATGCCGTGGGCCACCGCCGGGCAGATGGTGTATTTCGCGATGTACCGGCGGACACGTTCGTTGTCCGCCGGCAGGGACGATTCCGTGGCCCCCATGTAGTCCTTCATCACGTGCGCCACCTGCCAGGTGCGGGTGATGGTCTCGCCGATCCGGCCCATTGCCTGCGCGTCGGAGGACGTGATGGACATGGCACCCAGATCCTGCAGCACGTCCTCGGCCATCATGGTGTTGGCGCGGATCCGTGACTCGGCGAAGGCCAGGTCCTCGGGGATGCGCGGATTCAGGTGATGGCAGACCATCAGCATGTCCAGGTGCTCGGCTACGGTGTTGACCGTAAACGGCAGCGTGGGATTGGTCGACGCCGGCAGCACGTTGGCGGCGGAAGCCACGGTGATGATGTCCGGGGCGTGTCCGCCGCCGGCTCCCTCGGCGTGGAAGATATGGATGCCGCGGCCCTTGATGGCGGCCAGGGTGTCCTGCACGTAGCCGGCCTCGTTCAACGAATCGGCATGCAGCGCCACCTGCACACCCCAGCGGTCCGCCGCGGTCAGCGCCGCATCAATGGCCGCCGGGGTGGAGCCCCAGTCTTCGTGGACCTTGTAGCCGGCCGCGCCGGCGAGGGCCTGTTCCGCCAGGGCGGCCTGGCTGACCGTGTTGCCCTTGCCGTAGAGCAGGAAATTCATCGGCAGGGTGTCCAGCGCGCGGTGCATCACCTGCAGGTTCCAGGCTCCGGGGGTGACGGTGGTGGCCTTGGAACCCTCGGCGGGTCCGGTGCCGCCGCCGCCCACGGTGGTGATGCCGGCGGCTAGCGCTTCCCGTAGAGCGTCAGTGCCGAGCAGGTGCACATGCGTGTCGATTCCGCCGGCGGTCAGGATCTTTCCCTCGCCGGCGATGACCTCGGTGCCGGGACCGATCACCAGTGCCGGATCGATGTTGTCCATGATGTCCGGGTTGCCGGCCTTGCCGATGCCGGCAATGCGTCCGTCCTTGACGCCGACGTCGGCCCGGACAATGCCCCAGTGGTCCACGATGAGCACGTTGGTAATGATCAGGTCCGGGGCGCCCTCAGCGGAGGTGCGGGTGGACTGGGCCATCGATTCGCGGATGTTCTTCCCCCCGCCGAACACCGATTCATCACCGCCGCAGGTGTAGTCCCTTTCCGGGCTGATCCACAGATCGGTGTCACCGAGCCGGACGGAGTCTCCCACGGTTGGCCCGTACAGGTGTGCATAGTCGTGCCGGCTGATCTGCATCTTCAGGACTCCGATCCGGAGACAGGCGCGGAGGGGGAGCCGCCGTCGCGGATTTGAAGGCCGGGCACGGTGCCGCTGCCGGCCAGCCGAACCAGCGTCACTTCGCGGGAAGCACCCGGTTCAAAGCGTACGGCGGTGCCGGCGGGTACACCCAGCCGGAAGCCGGCAGCCGCCGTCCGGTCAAAGGTCAGCGCACTGTTCACTTCCGCGAAGTGGAAGTGGGAGCCAATCTGGACGGGACGGTCGCCGTCGTTGGTGACGACGAGGACACGCGTCTCACGGCCTGCGTTGAGTTCATGACCGCCCGCGGCGGTGCGCACCTCACCGGGTATCAGGCCGCTCATGAAATGGGATCCGTGATGGTGACGAGCTTGCGGCCGTCGGGAAAGGTGGCTTCGATCTGCAGGTTCGGAATCATCTCCGGCACACCCTCCATCACGTCCCCGCGCGTCAGGACGCTGCGTCCCTCGCTCATCAGGTCAGCCACGAGCCCGCCCTCGCGTGCACGTTCCATCACCCAGCAGGAGATCAGGGCGACGGCTTCGGGATAGTTGAGGAGGACACCGCGCGAACGGCGGTCACGCGCCACCATGCCGGCAACGCTCAGCAGGAGCTTTTCCGTATCCGAGGGAGTGAGAAACATGTGCCGAGTGTGCCACCGCCATGTTTCCGCTGTGTTGCGTATTACGCATTACCTGCAGGTTGTGCCCGGCACACCGGTAACTGGATGACGGGCCGGGCACAACGGCACTACTTCGACTTCTTGCTGCCCTTGTGGTCCTTATCCTTATGGTGCTTGATGTCTTTGGCTGCTTTGACGGCCACGGCAGCCGCCCCTGCTTTGACCGGAGCCGGAACCTTCACTTCCTTGACCTTGGTGACTTCCTTGATCTTGGTCCGGTTTTTGCGGTCCAGCAGCAGGGACGCGGCAATTCCCGCCATCCAAACATCCTTGGCCAGCGGCGTGCCCTGTGCGGTGGGGCGGATTCCGTCTTCTTCCGTCAAGCCGGGGGTCTTCAGGTACATGGTCACCATGCCGCCGGAGAAGGCTCCGAGGACCAGACCGGCCAGCCTGCTGGGAACAAACGGTGTCAGCAGGGTCAGGCCCACGGCGATCTCCGCTGCGCTCAGCAGTTTGCCGAACCTGGCCGCGTCAAGATCCATGACCTGCGGAAACGCGTTGGCGGCCATCTGCTGCAGGCCTGCTGCGCTTTCCTCGTCCAGGTTGCGCTTGCCCAGGCCGGAGTTCAGGATGTACGCGCCCGTGGTTAGGCGCAACGGAATGTGGCTGATTCTCATGAGGGGTCCTCCCGTGAAGTCGCTGACATCCCCGAGCCTACGGGCGCCGGCGGCAGTGCGCCAGAGCAGGCAAACCAACTCCTGCCGCGGAACAGGCCTGCCGGGTGACCTGCCGGCGGCCGCCGGTTACCTGCACCGTGTAAGCGGGGAACACGCAGCGGAAGGTTCACCCTCAACCGGAAACTCTGGTTTGATGGAAAGGAAGGAACGCAGTAACTGCTGTCGACAAAGAAGGTCCTCATGGATTTCCTCCCGGCCGAACACCCCCGGCCGCGACATTTCATTCTTCATCTCAGCGACACGCACCTGGTTGCCGGCCCCGGCCCGCTGTACGGGGCCGTGGACAGCCAGGCCAGGCTGGCAGAACTTTTCGCCAGGCTGGAGGCGTCCGGACAAAAACCGGAGGCCATTGTCTTCACCGGTGACCTGGCAGACAAGGGCGAACCGCAGGCGTACGCAAAACTCCGCGGCATCGTGGCACCCGTTGCCGAGCGGATGGGAGCCCGGCTCATCTGGGCGATGGGGAATCACGACAACCGCGAAAACCTGAAAACCGCACTGCTGGACGAAGCGCCGGACATGGCGCCGGTGGACCGTGTCTACATGGTCAACGGACTGCGGATCATCACCCTGGACTCCACCGTGCCGGGCCACCATTACGGCGAGTTGACCGGCACCCAGCTGGACTGGCTGCGGAACGTGCTGAAAACTCCCGCCCCGGACGGCACGATTCTGGCCCTGCATCATCCGCCGGTTCCCAGCGTCCAGGACCTGACCGTGCTGGTGGAGCTTCGCCATCAGCGGGACTTCGCGGCGGCGCTGGCCGGGACCGATGTCCGGTCCATCATCGCCGGACACCTGCATTATTCAACCTTCGCCACCTTTGCCGGCATCCCGGTCTCCGTGGCCTCGGCAACCTGTTACACCCAGGACCTGACCACGCCTGGAACGCGGGGCCAGGACGCCGGACAGGCGTACAACATGGTGCATGTCTATGAGGACTCCGTGGTGCATTCAGTGGTCCCGCTGGACGAGGACCGCACCGTGGGCGAGCGTGTGGACGAGGCCGAAACCCGCCGCCGCCTGACAGCCGCGGGCGTCCGGATCCTGGACGCCCAGCAGCTGACTTCCGCCTAAGACTTCCGGCGGGAGGTCACATTTCCTCGGGGTACCGTTCCGGTTCCGGACCCAGGTTGAAGAACCTGCCCGTAATGGTTTCCGGCTGAATTTCCACGTAGCGGTACTTCAGGGTCCGCACCCACGGCTGCAGCGGAAGATTGTCCGCTGCTTCAATCTCGCTCTGCGTCTCGAGAAGGCGCGTGGTGCCCTGGACCACCACGGACCAGGCCTGGTCGCTGAGGATCCCGTCCGCCTCGAACGCCACATGGTCGTTCACGGCCAGCTCGGCCAGCTTGGTGCCGGGGCTGGTACGGAACAGGATGACGCCGTCGTGAGCGTAGTAGTTCAGCGGATAGATGCTGGGCCGGTCGGCCACACTCACTGCCAGACGTCCGTGGAAGGTTTTCTCCAGATATTTCCAGCACTGCTCGGGACTCAACTCGACAATGGGGGGCCGTTCTTCGCTAGTCATGGCCCCAGTCTGCCAAGGGGAGGCCCGTTGCCGCCACTGCGTCGCCTCCGAACCGAGCTTGACGCGTGAAGCGGCACACAATAAGAGTGGAGGTGGGAACCATTTACCCTGGTCATGCAGGATCTGACCTCGACCCACAGACCTCCACACAGAGAGAACGTGATGACAGACGCAGCGAACCCCACTCCCGCCGGCAGCAAAGGCAGCGACGCCGTGCAGCAGCACCTGACCACCCGCCAGGGACATCCGGTCTACGACAACCAGAACACCCGCACCGTGGGCGCCCGCGGTCCGGCCACGCTGGAGAACTACCAGCTCCTGGAAAAGATCAGCCACTTTGACCGTGAGCGGATCCCCGAACGCGTGGTGCACGCCCGCGGTTTCGTGGCCTACGGTGAATTCGAGGCGTCGGGCAAATGGGGCGACGAGCCCATTGCCAAGTACACCCGAGCCAAGCTTTTCTCCGAGCCGGGCAAGAAGACCGACGTCGCCATCCGGTTCTCCTCGGTGATCGGCGGCCGTGACTCCTCCGAGGCTGCACGCGACCCGCGCGGCTTTGCGATCAAGTTCTACACCGAAGACGGCAACTGGGACCTGGTCGGCAACAACCTGGGCGTCTTCTTCATCCGCGACGCCATCAAGTTCCCGGACGTGATCCACTCCCTCAAGCCGGACCCCGTCACCTTCCGTCAGGAGCCGGCCCGGATCTTCGACTTTATGTCGCAGACACCGGAGTCCATGCACATGCTGGTGAACCTGTTCAGCCCGCGCGGCATCCCCGCGGACTACCGCCACATGCAGGGATTCGGCGTGAACACCTACCGCTGGGTCAACGCCCAGGGCGAGTCCAAGCTGGTCAAGTACCACTGGCTGCCGCAGCAGGGAGTGAAGTCCCTGACCGAGGAAGACGCCGCGAACATCCAGGCCAATGATCTGGGCCACGCGTCCAAGGACCTGTACGAGGCCATTGAGCGCGGGGACTACCCCAAGTGGGATCTGTACGTGCAGCTGATGGATGACAATGACCATCCGGAGCTGGACTTCGACCCGCTGGATGACACCAAGACGTGGCCGGAGCAGGACTTTGAGCCCAAGTACGTGGGCACCATGACCCTGAACCGCAACGTCACCGACCACCACAACGAAAACGAGCAGATCGCCTTCGGCACCGGTGTGCTGGTGGACGGCCTGGAGTTCTCCGACGACAAGATGCTGGTGGGCCGTACCTTTAGCTACTCGGACACCCAGCGCTACCGTGTGGGCCCGAACTATCTGCAGCTTCCGGTGAACTCCGCGAAGAACGCACCGGTTGCCACCAACCAGCGCGGCGGCCAGATGTCCTTCGGTACCGACCTCGCGCCGGGCCAGAACCCGCACGTGAACTACGAGCCGAACATCACCGGCGGGCTGCAGGAAGCACCGAAGACCGCGCCGTCTGAGCTGGGTCCGGAGCTTGAAGGCCGTCTGATCCGCGCCCGCCTGCCGCGCACCAATGACTACATGCAGGCCGGGCAGCGCTACCAGCTGATGGAGCAGTGGGAGAAGGATGACCTGGTGGCCAACTTCGTGGCCAACATCGGCGAAGCGATCCGCCCGGTGCAGGAGCGCATGCTCTGGCACTTCTACATGTGCGATGACGAGCTGGGCGCACGGGTCGGCGAGGGCCTTGGCATCAGCCTGGACGAGGTCAAGGATCTCGGCCCGCTGGCCACCCAGACCCTCAACGAGGAAGAAACCAACCGGATGAAGAATCTGGGCCACAACGGCCCCCGCAACGTGGAAGGCCTCACCATGACCCACTGCGTGCCCAACGAGCACGTGGTCGTCAGCCGCTAACAGTTCGCGCTGCACAGCCTAAAACAAAACGACGACGGCGGAACCCACCTCAGGCGGGGTCCGCCGTCGTTGTTGTTGTGACGCCTACTTTTCCCAGGGCGCCTTGATCGGGAAGAACTTCTCGAGGAAGTCCGTGACCCGTTCGGTACGCTCCTGCGCCGGAACCTCCGGGAAGCTGCCGTCATTGAGACAAAACAAATCCATGTTCCGCTTCGCCAGCAGCTTGTCCATTATTTTCAGGCCCGCGTAGGACGTGGTGTCCACGTACTTCACCTTGGCGGTTTCCTGCGTGACGGCCCGCCCGGTGAGCAGAGCGTAATAGTGGTACAGCGAGTTGGTGACCGAAATGTTGTCCTTCGCCCGGAACGTGCTCGCCGCCGTGGCCGCGAACTCGTTCGGGAATTCAGCCTCCATCTCCAGCAGCACGCTCTTGCGCAGGGGTGCGGCGGTGTGTTCCAGGTGCCGGGTGGTGATCCGGCCAAACCGCTCCCAGAGCAGGCGCCGGTTAACCCGGGCCGCGTTCTCAAAGCCGCTGCGCTCGGGGTCATTGGCGCCCAGGCCAATGCGGGTGCTGGCCTCGATGAACTTGGTGATGCCGCCGGGGGAGAAGAACAGGTCAGGTCCCACCGGGCGGCCGAAGAACATGTCGTCGTTGGAATACAGGAAGTGCTCGGCCAGGCCGGGAATGTGCTGGAGCTGGGATTCCACGGCCTGCGAGTTGTGGGTCGGCAGGACGGAGGGATCCTTGAAGTGCTCCTCGGCGCGGACAAAGGTCACCGACGGGTGGTCGGCCAGCCAATCCGGCCGCTCCGAGTCCGTGGCGATAAAGATGCGGCGGATCCACGGGGCGAACATGTAGACCGAGCGCAGAGCGTACTTGAGTTCGTTGATCTGGCGGAAGCGGGCCTCATGGTCATCGCCTTCGCCGACCACGGCGTCCCTCATCCGGGCGGCACGGGCAGCCTGGTATTCGGGGGAGCTGCCGTCCACCCAGGAGAAAACAAGATCCACATCGAAATCGATATCCGTGGCGTGGTCGGCAAACATGTTCTCGATGGTCGGCCAGGTCAGGCCGTGCTTTTCCACCGTTCCGCGGACCACCTCATTGGCCGGGAGAGTGCGGCGGGTCAGGGAATTCTCCACCGGGAGCGTGATTTCCGGACCGGTGAGGTCCCAAAGTTCCAGCTGCACGCCGGCCGAGGGGCCAAAGGTAAGGTTGGTGCCGCTGACGGCCCGGGGCCGGTAGACCCGGATAATCCGGGACTTGTCCGAAGGTGAGAGTTCGCCGTCGGCAATCAGCAGGGTGCGGGTCTTTTTGGTGTCCACGCTGCGGGAATAGAAGGGTTCTTCCCGGCAGGCTTCCACCATGGCGCGGCGCAGCTGATCCCGGTGAGCCAGATCCACGGCAATGACCGGGCGCTCGTCGTTCCCGCGCACCAGCAGGTACGCGATACCGGCGTTCTCCAGGACCCTGCGGACAAACAACAGGTCCTCAACCATGGCCTGATTGGGTGTCAGCCCGGTGTCCATCAGGGTGAGGCGGCCCTTGACCTCGGCGACGTCGGTCCGATGTTCCACCCGTTGAACAACAGCGAGGGACGCGGTTTGGAGATCCTCGCTCTCATGCTCGGGTTCGGGGGTGCCGAAATACACATCGTGTTCTGCTGCTATGTCTGTAATCGGAACCTCCAATAAGTTTCGAGTGCGGGGTCGGAGGCCGCGGCGAATGTGCGGGCGCGGCTCGTGCGGCTCTGCACTTAGGTGTACTGCTGGCTTGCGGGTGCGCACCGGATAAGCCGGACGCGTCCCGAATAGGCCTGATGCTCTGGGCGCGGGTGCCGCTGCTGAGTAGCATTGAGTGCTAGCGCGGACATCTCGGGAGCTGATGTGAGATACCGTAACACCACGCTGGCGGCGGCAACGCTGCTTGTGCTCAGTATGTCATCCTGTGCCCCTTCCACGGACACCGGGGAGCCTTCGGGCGCCGCGGGCACCTGGCCCTCTTACACCCTGCCGGACGGGTCGCTCTCCTTTGAGCACCGCCCCGACTGGACGGTGGAAGAAGTTCAGTCGCTGGCCAATGATCCGGCCGGCGGCGTTTCGGTCCAAGTGAACGACGCCGGGGGAGACCTTATCGCCCAGCTGGACACCGGGATTATCACCGGTTTGGTGTGCGACGATCCCGATGAGGCCGCGCAGTATGTGGAATATGACTCCGAGCCGATGCCCGAGTTGGATTCGGCTCAGGGCACCGATCAGCGGTTTGTTTATCGCTCGGTGGCCTTCTCCACTCCGGAGCGGGGTGAGCCGGTGGCGACCTATGCGGTAATCAGCGAACTCGGTGACCGCGGCCAGTGCGGGCTTTTCGATTTCTTTACCTTTACGGAATCCAGCGGCGGCCGTTTTGCCGGCAGATATTCGGGGGAGGATACGGTGCCCGGCCAGTCTTATTTGGACGGTGCGGCCGCCTATGAAAACAGTGCTGAATTCCGTGATGTGAAGCGGATGCTGGTGTCGTTGCGGGACAAGGACTGATCTTCGGCCGACCGGGACTGGAATAGGCGGTTTTCGGTTTTCTCTGGCGTGCTGTGGATAACTCCGTATGCTGTGGCGCAGCCACGTACTGTTGGCGTCACGTCCAGTCCCGCACCATTTTTGCCCTGGGGGTATTTTGATGTTCCGCACTCGCATCCGTTCCGCTGTACCCGTTTCTGTCCGCCTGGGTGCTGCCGCGGTGGCAGCTGTCCTGGTGTTGGGAGGCTGTTCCCGCTCCGGAGATCCAGAGGCTGAGGCCGCGGAGAATGGCTCCTCAAGTGCTTCGCCGAGCGGGAGCGCCAGTCCCGGCGCGACCGCGACGCCAACTGCGACGCCGTCCCCAACGCCAACGCCTACGGCTGCCTACAAGCCGGCGACCGCTGAGGGTCCTGCGGAGAATGTTCCGCTGCCCGTGATGCCGGAACTCGCGAAGGAGAAGTCCAAGGAAGGGCTCGAAGCTTTTGCGGAGTACTGGTACTCGTTGATCAACTACGGCTATGAAACAGGGGATCCTGAGCCCCTTAAAGAAATTAGCGGTCCTGATTGTTCAGTTTGTGCACACTTCTATTCATCATTGGAATCCGGTTACGATAACCAAGATTGGATGGCGGGATCTGTTGTCACCGTTCGGGATGTGCACTCCGATTTTATATTGACACCAAGCGGTTCCTACCAGGTACTTATACAAATTATGCAAGCTGACTTGGAGTACTATGGGCCGGGAATTGATTATGGACCATCAGATGGAACCCCTTCACCGATAGTGCAGTTAATGGAAGCGTCATATGAGAATAACTCCTGGTACGCAGTGTTGGTCGAAAACATATAGAAAAATGAGTATTATCAGGAATGTTTGGCGCGTTATTGCTCTAGGGGCTATTTGTGGGTTCCTGATGCTTTGCAATATCACTCCTTCTGTTGCCAAGAACGAGGGTGAGGGAGGTATCGGAGATGGCGGCGTTACCGGGACCTGGACTAGGCATGAGCCCAGCGGTTTGTGGACGTCGGCCGAGATCGGTCTTGCAGTGGACGAAAATGGGTACTATTTTGAGCTGGAATGTTTTGCCGGGGACGTTGGATATATCGACTGCCTCCCGGGCTTGGAGGGAAAATGTACGCTAGGTCCTGATGGACGCTCGGTGTGGTGGTATTCAGGACTCCTTGGAACTCCCATGGCAGATTGGCAGCGCCTGCCAGGAGGGCCTTGGTGCGTCTATTCAGTTAATCCATACGTCATCGAAGAAATTGCGGGCAGGATTACAACTGATTTTCAGGAGCGCCCCATTGCTCCGAGCGTGTTTGTAACGCAACCCAATCCCCACAGCTTAGTGGGAATGGAAAACAACATGTATGTCAATGCCGAGGAGCAGGTTTTCGATATGACCCTCCTAGAGCAGGATATTCGTATAGTTGCCACGCCCACTGAGTTCGAATGGCACTATGGCGATGGCACTTCTTATGGCCCGGTCTCATTCGGCGGTACCGCCCTCCCTTCAGAACAAGTGGGGGATCCGACTGCCACAAGTCATGCTTATTCATCTCCAGGGAATTACCAAATCAGTGTGATCGTTTACTATTCCGGAACTTATTCCATCAACGGTGGTCCTATGATTCCAATAGACGGACGGGCAGCTGTGGGGAGTGATCCCCAGACGCTGCGCGTATGGAAATCGGAGTCGAAGAACGTTGCTGATGATTGCCTGGTAAACCCCGCTGGATTTGGTTGTTAATGCGGGTGGCGACAGGCGAATGAGACGACAGTCGTCGGAGTCCACTCACCCTTGATTGTTCTTGGTCCCCACGGCGCTGTGGATAACTCCGTATGCTGCGGCGCAGCCACGTATTGTTGGCATCACGTCCAGTCCCGCACCATTTCTGCCCTGGGGGTATTTCGATGTTCCGTACTCGTGTATCTTCTGCCATACCCGCTTCTGCCCGTCTAAGTGCGGCCGCAGTGGGTGCTGTCTTGGTCTTGGGCGGCTGTTCCGGATCCGGGGAGCCCGAGGCTGAGGCCGCGGAGCATGGCTCTTCCAGTGCTTCGCCTACTGCGAGTGCAACCGCCAGCGAGTCCGCGACGCCAACGCCTACGGCTGTCTACAAGCCGGCGACCGCGGAGGGTCCTGCGGAGAATGTTCCGCTCCCAGTAATGCCGGAACTTGCGAGGGAGAAGTCCAAGGAAGGTCTCGAGGCGTTCGCGGAGTACTGGTATTCGTTGATCAACTACGGATTCGAAACTGGGGACGTCAAACCAATCGAAATGATTAGCGGGTCCGACTGCGTCGTATGCAGAAGCTTCTATCGAATGGTAAACAACGGTTACGCCAGCGAGGACTGGATAGTTGGCGGAGGCATCGAGATAGTTGCCAATCATTCTGACTTCATCAAAACGACTGACGGAATGTACCAGGTTTTGGTCAACATACGGCAGGATGAACTTCACTATCGGGGTCCTGCCAACACTCTTTACGAAGTTGACGAAGGAATTGAAGAAGTTACCGTTCAAATGATCGAAGGGTCATATCAAGGGGATCATTGGGTTGCCACTCATGTGGTGACTATCAAATAGTTAACGTAGCGGTACGCCGTACCGCATAATTTCCGTCAGGGGATCCAGTGTTCAATATTCGCGCACGTCTTGGCACACCCATTTCTGTCCGTATGGGTGCTGCCGCGGTGGCTGCTGTCCTTTTGGTGGGAGGCTGTTCTGGCTCTCGGGGTCCAGAGGCGGAAGCTGCCGAGAAGGGGCCAGCAATTTCGTCTCCGATTGGGAATACCAGCTCCGGTGAGACTGGCACTCCAATGGTTATTTCGACAGCCACGCCCACTATGCCTGTTTACAAGCCGGCGACCGCAGAGGGGCCAGCTGAGAATGTTCCCTTGCCGGTGATGCCAGAACTTGCGAAGCAGGAGTCCAAGGAGGGCCTCCAAGCTTTCGCGGAATACTTCTATTCACTCATCAACTATGGATTTGAAACGGGAGACCGTCTGCCTTTGGAGAATATTAGTGGTCCTGGATGCCTTGTATGCTCCAACGTTTATACGATGCTCTCAAGCGGCTTCGAAGGCGAAGACTGGATGGTGGGCGGTTCCATGACAGTGTTGAATACTAAGTCAAGCTATGAAACTACCAGTACGGGGCAGTATCAGATATTGGTGCAAGTAAAGCAGGATGACTACGAATATCGAGGGCCCAATAAAGTTTTATATGGAAAGCATGAAGGAGTTTCATCTTCGACTGTACAGATGATTGAAGCGACATTTCAACGCGGATCCTGGTTTGCCCACAATGTCGTCACTATTAATTAGTTTTAGGTCATTGGTATGTTGATGTTCCGCGCTCGTTCTGCCGTACCAGTTTTTGTTCGCCTGGGTGCTGCCGCGGTTGCAGCTGTCCTGGTCTTGGGCGGCTGTTCCGGCTCCGGAGATCCAGAGGCTGGGGCTGCCGAAAACGGTTCTTCCAGTGTTTCGCCAAGCGGGAGTGTAAGCCCAAGCCAGACTGCCATTCCGACGGCAAGGCCGACCCCAACACCTACTGCTGACTACAAGCCGGCGACCGCTGAGGGTCCTGCGGAGAATGTCCCGTTGCCCGTGATGCCGGAACTTGCGAAGGAGAAGTCGAAGGAAGGGCTCGAAGCTTTTGCGGAGTACTGGTATGCGGCCGGAAGCTACGGTCTCGAAACAGGCGATGCCACCCTGCTCGAGAGTATCAGTGAGCCCGATTGTGAACTCTGTGTGAACTTGTATCGAATGATTAAAAATGGTTATGAAAATGATGATTGGGTTTTGGGAGGCAAATTCAACACACTTGGTGTCCAAACGGATTATGCACTGACGCAGAAGGGCATGTACCAGGTTCTAATTCAAGTTGTACAGGATCCAATTGAGTATCGAGGACAAGGAAATGTCCTTTATAGTGTAAATGCGGGCATAAATCCTCCAAGTATTCATATGATAGAAGCTGTATATACAAATGATGGTTGGCTCACCGATAGCGCCGTCCTGTTTCAGTCGGGTAAATAGTGATCGCCACGCTTCGAAAGGCCGCCCTTTTTTGAGCGCCCTGCTCCTAGTAAGCGTAGGAGTAACCTTTTAGCTATATGAATGACGCTGGTTGGTTCTGTTGAACTAGGCAATTCCTTAGTAAGACTTGAGTGCTGTGGATAACTCTCGGGAGTGGTGGCGCAACAACGTACTGTTGTCGTCACGTCCAATCCCGCACCATTTATGCCCCGGGGGTCTTCCGATGTTCCGCACTCGCGTCTGTTCCGCCGTACCTGTTTCTGTCCGCCTCGGTGCGGCCGGTTTGGCTGCTGTCCTGGTGTTGGGAGGGTGCTCCGCGTCCATGGAGACTGAGGCCGAGGGGGCCGAAAAGGTCTCCGCCAGCGCTTCCCCCAGTGCGAGTGCCAGTCCAAGCCCGACTGTCATTCCGACCCCAACCCCGACACCGACTCCTTCTTACAAGCCGGCCACCGCCAAGGGTCCTGCGGAGAATGTGCCGTTGCCTGTGATGCCGGAGTTGGCGAAGGAGGAGTCCAAGGAAGGCCTTGAGGCTTTCGCGGAGTACTGGTTTAGCTTGGTAAATTATGGGTATGAAACTGGAGATACTTCTCGAGTGGAAGAATTGAGCGGTCCGGAATGCGAACTGTGCGAGGCATTCTATGTGGCGATGGAAAAGGGATACGCGGGTGAAAATTGGGTCCAAGGTGGAACATTATCAATTGTAGCCTTGGGAACAAAGTTTGTTGAAACACCGAAAGGACGATATCAAGTAATCCTTTCAATCAAGTCGGCTCCAGGCAATGATCGCGGACCTAAAGGGGTGATCTACAGGGAGCATACTCCCAGTAAGGATTCATTCGCCCAGATCATGGAGGCAACCTACGTGGAGGGACGCTGGGTTGTCGACCTTGTTGAGGGCATTTAGTAGGTATGGGAGCCTATAAGACACGAAATCATGCGCGGCGGATTGTCCCGGTTTTATCTCTGGTCTCGGTTTTATCCTTTATGGGTAACATAGGTGCATTTCCAGTAGTGGAATCTAGTAAAGATTTTGATTGGGGGAAGAACGGAGAGCAGCAGGGCGGGGGACCCTGAACAGGGTTCGAGGGTCCTGCAGCAACGCCGGGTACGTAAACGCCGCACGGGGGATGGTCCCGGAAATCGTCACGGTCCGCTTCGCGGTGTCGTTGGTCAGGGACACAGGTCCAACAGTGCCGACACTCAGGACCGAACGATCGGCACCCGGCAGGACGACGTCGTCGCCGTCCTCCATGTCCTCAAGGAACCGCACCAGCTCGCGGGCCCGTTTTCCTTTGATTGGTGTGCCTTTTCCATTCAGCATGGGCAGCTCGATCACCGGTTCACCGTTCGCTTTGTCCACCAGCGGCCGGGCAACCCACACAGCGTCGCCGGCAGGTTCGGAGGGAAGCGCAGGATGCTCGGGCTCCGGCCAGACGTAGGGCAGCCCTCCCTGCGTTTCAGGGAAGAGCGGTGCGTAGAAGTCGGGAGATTTCGTAATCAGGTTGGAGCGGTGGCTCTCGTGCAGGGCGGCGTCCCCAAACCAGGGAGGAAGCACGACGTCCTCACCCGCAGCTTCCGGCGCGAACTCCAGCAGCTGCGGGTAGACAGTGTCGGCATGCCCCCGCGACGTCCACTCCTTGGTCATCGCCAGCCCATAGGCGGTCAGTGCCGGTACGTGGCCCATCCACATCCGCATGGCCGGATGACTCTGCCAGCCGTAGTCCGGAATGACGAGGGCGCGCAGGACCTGCAGAGTTTCCACACGCTGTTTGCCCAGGCGCGCCTGGTCAAGGACCGCGGCGCTGCGGCTGAAGCTGTCATAGGGAAGAAACGTCTGCACGGACTCAGTGTGTCATCCGTCGTTGGGGGAGAGGGGCAGGGAAAGGATGAAGTCGCGGAACACGTGTCCGCCGACCGTAAAGTTCCGTCGGCCAATCTCGCTGAACCCCGATTTGCCGTAAAACGCCTGGGCACGCAGGTTGAGGTCATTCACACCCAGCCACAAGACCCGGCATCCGGACGCGACGGCGGTGTCCACGGCTGCCTGCATCAGCGCGGCAGCAGCCCCGGTGCCGTGGGCGGCGGGATGAACGTAGCACTTGGACAGCTCCGCAGCCGGAGCGGGCAGATACCGCAGGGCTTCGGCAACCTCCGGATCACTGGGTGAATAGAACACCAGCAGCGCGTAGCCAATCAGGTTGCCGTCCTGTCTGGCGGCCAGGATCTGTTTCGAGTCGTCGGCAAGATACTGCGCGAAAGCATCTTCGGAGAGGTGCTCGGCAACGAACGCTGCGCTGTCGGCTGCGGTCACCTGCGGCGGACAGGCGAGGGGGAAGGTCAGTGCAGCAAGAGCGGCCAGCTCCGGGGCGTCGGCGGGAGCTGCTGAAGTAACGGAAACGGTCACGAATCCAGCTTAGGCACGAGAAAGCGCAGTCCTTCGTGCAGATCTTGGGCTTTGCGAATATCCTTCGTGCACATCACGGGCTTAAATGGACGTTTTTGGCGAGTTTGGGCCCGGTATGTGCACGAAGGATTGGATGGATGCGGGTTTGGGCCCGGTATGTGCACGAAGGATGCCCGGCAGCTCCTCATGCGCTGGCGACAAAAGGATCCCGGAGTCAGTACTCCGCGTACATTTCCCCCACCCGCAGAGCCGCATCCGTCCGGTTATCCGGCCCGGGCAGCGGGCAGGCCCACGCCTCGTCGTAGGCGCACGACGGGTTGTACAGAAAATTGAAGTCCAGGACCAGGCTGCCCGGAGCCGCACCCTGCCCGAAGTCCGCCCCCTTGATCGTGTCCAGCAGATACCGGCCGCCGCCGTAGCTTCCGCTGTCGGCTCCGGACAGCGCGTCCCGCACGGGCAGGAAGATCCCGCCCCCGTAGGACGCCAGCCGCCACACCGCCAGCCGGCCCACGCCGTCGGCCGCCACGGTGCCCAGCCGCACAAACGGAACCACACCGTCCGTGCCGGTGGGCACGTCCATCCGCTGGCCGGCGCCGTCGTCTTCGATCAGTGCGTCGCAGCGCAGCTCAGGGTTGTAGGCGGCCACGTCCAGTCCGCGGAAGCGTTCCCGGGCGCGGGGCTTCAACGGCGACGCGGGATGCTCGGCGAAGAGCCGGTCCCGCTCCGCACGCCACAGATCGTGGGCGTACGACGGCGACACCTCCTGGGCGGTAAGGCGCACTTGGGCGTAGAGCCCGAAGACGCGCTGGCGCCAATCCGCTGTCTGCAGGACCGTGACGGGGGAGATCATTTGTTCAGCGTAGTGTGTTCGAGTGACTACCGGACTGCTCATCGTTGTACTCGTGGCAATCTTTATCGGCGCCATCGCGCAACGGATTGCCGGCCTCGGTTTTGCCCTGCTCATTTCTCCGTTCCTGGTGATCCTGCTGGGTTCCCACGGGGGAGTGCTGATGGTGAACGTCTGCGGCCTGGTGTCCTCGGCGCTGATCATGACGCGGGTCCGGAAAGACATTGACTGGAGCATGTACCGCTGGCTGGCCGTCCCGGCCGTCTGCGGCAGCATCCCCGCATCGGTTGCGGCCGTATACCTGCCCGCGGCTCCCATGGCGGTGGTGGTGGGCGCCGTCGTTCTGGTGGCCCTGACCGCGTCGCTGGTCATGCAGCGTACGGCGGTGACCGTGACCGGCAACGGGCCCAAGGTGGTCGCGGGTTTCCTCTCCGGGGTGACCAACGCGGTGGCCGGCGTGGGTGGACCGTCGGTCAGCGCCTACGCGCTGATGGCACGCTGGCCGCAGCGGCCCTTCGCCGCGACCCTTCAGCCGTTCTTCGTCACCATTGCCATCGTCACCCTGACCGCCAAGCTGTCCCTGGACCCGGGGCAGATGCCGCCGTTCCAGCCGTGGGCATGGGCGCTCATTGCGCTGATGATCATTGGCGGTATTTACACCGGCGAGAAGCTGCAGCGCTTCATCCGCGATGAGCAGGCCCGTGCAGCCGTAGTAGTCATAGCCTTTTTCGGTGCCGCGGCTGCGCTGGCGAAGGGCATTTTCGACCTCGCAGCCTGAGCCGCCCGCCCGCACCACCAGTCCCTGCCATCAGCAGGAACCACCCGTCCGCACCAACCGCCGCATCCGACTCACGGCACCTCCTGAACCGTCCGCCGCGCCCCGGATGGGACGATAGAAGCGATGAAACTCTTTACCCGCCCCAAAACCCCGGGCGTCCTACCGATGCCCCTGTGGCTGCAGGGAGTGGTCGAACTCGGCCAGGCTGCAGTCCTTTCCGCCCTGCTGGTATTCCTGCCCCTCATTGGCGTCTGGTTCGCCGACGGCTTCACCGACCGAAACTTCGCGTCGCTGGCCCGGCTGGGCGGGCAGGGGTGGCTCCTGATCCACGGTGTCCCGCTGACCCTGACTTTCCCCGCCGGAACGCTGGCCAGCGGCGCTACGTCCGGGCTTCTGTCCCTGTTTCCACTGGGTCTGACGCTCATCCCGTTCTTCCTGTCCTGGCGCGCCGGGCGCAGGCTGGCTAAGGCTTCCTACACGGACCAGCTGTGGCAGGCACTGCTGGGGGCGCTGGGAACCTACGCCCTTCTCGGCGCGGCCGCCGCCCATTTCTCCGGAAATGAAGACGTTTCCATTTCCGTGACCGCAGGTGCGTTGATTCCGCTGATCTCGGCGGGCCTGGGACTCTTTATCGGTGCCCGGCGCGAGGCGGGGTCCTGGGTGCGGCTGATCGGCGTGGATCTAACGGACTGGATTTCCCGCACCAGCCAGCACTCCCGCTGGGCCGGGTCCTACGTCTGGGCCGTGATCCGGGCCGGGGTAGTGGGTATTACCGCGGCGCTGGGCTTCTCGGCCCTGCTGGTGACCGCGGCCCTGGCCATGAGCTGGGCTGAGGTTGTGGCCGTTTACCAGCATCTGGATGCCGGAATCATCGGAGGCGTGGTGCTGACCGTCGTCGAGCTGGGGATGATGCCCAACTTTATGGGCTGGGCACTGGGCTGGACCTCGGGTGCGGGTTTTTCCCTCGGAACGGGCAGCTTGATCAGTCCGTTGGAAACCACGGTGGGCCCGCTGCCCGCTGTTCCCGTGTTTGCTGCACTGCCGGCCGGCGGTTCCGAGTACGCCGTAGCCGCCCTCGCGCTGCCTGTGGCCGCCGGGTTCCTGGCGGGCTGGTGGTTCCTGCGCGAAGGAGAGAACCATTTCGACGAGTGGTTGTCCCTGAAAATCCGTGCCCGCTGGTTCACTGCCCCGGTCTCCACCGTGCTGCTGGGCGTTTTTGTGGGCCTGGTGTCCGGAATCCTGGCGGCCGCCGCGGTCCTGATCTCGAGTGGATCAGCAGGCATCGGCCGGTTCGTGGAAGTGGGAGCGGATCCGCTGTGGACGGGTCTTTGGATTGCGGCCGAAGTGGCCGTGGGCGTGGTGGTGGGTTACGCCGTCGGGCCCTGGCTGGAGCGCGAGGAACGCGCCTGACGGAAGTGCTGGAAGAACAGCAGCGCGGCATAACCGAACAATGCAGTGCCGAGCAGCGGTCGGATCCAGCCCAGCTGCCAGCGTTGCGACAGCAGGTCCGGATAGCCCAGGTAGGGGATCGTTGCTGCCACCCGCCCCTGCAGGGCGGAGGCGGGAACGGCCGGATCGGCCAGCGAATTGGCATCGCCCCGAAGTACCAGCTCCTGTGACCCGTCCGGGCCGGAGGTGAAACCGGCCAGCCGGTGAGTGACCGGAAATGATCCGGGTGCGCTGCCGGCCGGCAGATATGTAAGGTCCGGCCGGCAGCCCCGCCAGCGTGACCAGGATGCAGGCTGCGGTCGGCTTCCCCGTCAGCGGAATGAGTCAGAGGCGCCTTTTCAGCGCGGCAGCAGCCCGGTGGTGAATTGGTCCCGGCACTCGTCCTGAGCCGAAATGGTCAGCGCGTTGGCCAGGCAGCTTTCAAGTTTCTCCGTGCTGTCCCAAGTGGCAACTGCCAGTCCCAGACCCAGAGTCATCACCACGGATGCGACCAGGCCCAGGGAGGTCACAAACACCTGCGCTGGCCCGGTGTTGTAGCGCACCACCTTCACCAGCGTCACAATGCCGACGGCGATGGCGGCAACTCCCAGCGCCAACGGCACCAGCTTCCACGGCAGCGCAAGCCCCGAGGTAAGCAGCACGGCAGCAACCAAAGCCACGAAAATCCGCAGATATCCGCGGACGCTTCGCTTCTGCTCGTCGGTGGCAGCGGTCTTTTCGGGTGACTGCTGCAACGGCGGGGGAGTCTGATGAGGGGCACTGCCGTCGTTGTTCATGGTTTAACCCTAGGCGACGGTGAAGCCTAAGGTTGACGCATGCGCATCGTTGTTCTCGTGTCCGGCACCGGATCCAATCTTCAGGCCGTCCTGGACGCAGTGGCGGAAGGGAAGCTCGACGTCGAAATCGCCGCCGTCGGCGCGGACCGTCCCGGCACCCAGGGGGTCAAGCGGGCGGCCGATGCGGGGTATCCCACCTTTGTGGTGAACTTCCGCGACTATGCCGTGCGCTCCGAGTGGAACGCGGCCCTGACGGAGAAGGTGTCGTCCTATTCCCCGGACATCGTGCTGTCCTCCGGTTTCATGCGGATCGTGGATGAGCACTTCATTAATACCTTCGAGGGGCGCTACCTCAACACGCACCCGGCACTGCTGCCCTCGTTCCCTGGGGCGCACGGCGTGCGGGACGCGCTGGCCTACGGGGTAAAGGTCACCGGCTGCACCGTCCACATCGCCGACGCCGGCGTGGACACCGGGCCGATCCTCGCACAAGCCGCCGTGGAAGTACTGGACGACGACACCGAGGAAAGCCTGCACGAGCGGATCAAGGTCCAGGAACGCCGGCTGCTGATCGAAACCCTTGCCCGGATCAGCGCACACGGACTGCCTGCGCTCTAGGCCTAGTCCAGGGCAGCGCCCCGGGTTTCCGGCGAGAACCGCATCATCCACGCGATTGCCAGCACCACCAGGACTCCGGCCAGCCCGAAGGACAGGGGCAGGCCCAGATACGGCCACGCGATGGAAACGAAGATCAGCGGCCCGAAACCGGCACCAACCCGGCTCACGGTGGAGGCCCACCCAAATCCGCTGCCGCGCAGTTCCGTGGGGTACAGCTCGGACACGTACGCATAGAGCACCGGAATGGCCACCTGCACCACAAACCCGTAGGCCAGCAGCCAGCCGGTGGCGGCCGCCGGCACGTCCAGTACCAGGGCAACAATGATCAGGATCAGCGCTGACAGCGGACCGGTGACCGCCAGGATCCATTTGCGTCCCACCCGTTCCACGAGCAGCGCGGCCGCGATGACTCCCAGGAGCCCGACGGCGGCCATTCCCGAGGTGGTTAGGAACGCCGCATACTCCTTGAAGCCGGAATCCACGAGGATTTTTGGCATCCAGGTCAGCGCCAGGTAGTACACCAGGAGGATGGTGAAGAACAGCGACCAGGCGGACACCGTGATCTTCCAGCTGTACCGCCAGAGATCGCTCAGCTGGGTTCCGACGGCGTGCAGCGACAGTTTGGCCGGCTCCTCGGGTTCCGGAAGCCGCCAGTTGGTCACGGTGGAACCGGTGCTCTGAATGAGCTCGTTGATGACGGTTTCCGCTTCCGCGGTGCGTCCCTTGCGGACCAGGAACAACGGGGATTCCGGAACGGAGCGCCGGACCCAGAAGACCAGCAGAGCCGGCAGCACCATGATGAGCATAGTGAAGCGCCAGTCGGCCAGCGTGGCCATAATCAGTGCTGAGGTGGCCCCGCAGAGCGCAGCCCCTACCGGCCACCAGCCGTCCATCGCCGTCAGCACCCTGCCGCGCTGTTTGCGCGGTGTGAACTCGCCCACCAGCGCGTAATCCACGGGAACGCAGCCGCCCAGGCCAAAGCCCGCCATGAACCTGAAGATGCAGAACCAGATGATGTCCGGAGAGAACGCGCCCAGGACGGTAAAGAGGGAAAAGACGAGCAGGGTGGCGGTGAAGGCCTTCTTGCGTCCAATGGCGTCGGCGATGGAACCCCACACAAATGCGCCGATGGCCATGCCCAGCAGATTGGCAGTGCCGATCCAGGCTGCCTGCGCCGGTTCGAGATCCCAGTGGCTGGACAGAAGAGGAATCAGGACGCCGTTCAGCGTCACGTCCCAGGCATCGAACATGAAGCCCAGGCCACCGATAATGAAGATCCGTCCCTGGACCTTCCATTTCCAGGGCAGATCCTGAACCACCTGGTCACCCGTGGGCAGGGTGTTCGTTGTTGTCATGGGAATGGCCTTCCAGGCGGCGGATGCGGGGAGTGGCCGGGCCTCGCGGCAGGTCCGAAAGAACTGTACATCGCGGGCTGGACGATGTGGGAAACCGGAAGTGAACCCAGCTGCCGGCCCGCGCGGTGCAGCAGCGGAGATCAGGGGCAGCTAATTTCCGGGCCCAGCGGCTTCCGGTGAGATCCGCTTCGGGGTAGGTAATTGGGCCAGCACATTCGGGTGTTTCTTGTTTATTCTCCCGTATCCGAAGCGCCCCATTAAGTGACATGGATCACTAGACTAGAAGACATGTACTACTTATCCGCTCCCGATCGGGGCAGCACCAATACGGGTTTAGCCTCCGTGGCGGTCGGTAAACGCTGCGGTCCGCCGTCAAACACATTGGGGTCGGCCGCCGAACTGGACCCGGAGACGGGGGAAGTGGACGCGGCCGGGCTGGAGGCCGCCGAAGTGGACGCGGCTGAAGTGGACGCGGCCGAATCCGCGCTCCGAGTGCAGCTGATCGATCACATCCGGGCGTTGGAGGAACTTAAGGGGAGCATCTGTGCTGCGCAGGCTCGTGCGGCCGCCGTTTTTGACGAATCATCCAGGCGCAGCCAGTCTCGTGCGGGGGGTGAAAAGGGATCAACTTGGCCGGGGTGTCGCGGCGCAGGTTGCGCTGGCCCGGCGCGAATCCCCGAACAAGGGCGCCCGGTTGCTTGGGCTGGCGCGAATCCTCAGCACGGAGATGCCGCATACCCTGCGTGCGTTGAGCCGCGGTGCCATCAGCGAATGGCGGGCCACCATTCTGGTGCGGGAGACCGCGTGCCTGAGACTGGTTGATCGACAGAAGGTGGACGAGCTGGTCGCCGGGGACCAGGAGCGGCTGGCGCAGCTTGGAGACCGCAAACTGATTGCCGCGATCAAGTCCGTGTCCTACGGGTTGGATCCGCACAGCGTGGCCAACCGTGCCGCAAAGGCTGCTTCGGATCGGTTTGTTTCCTGCCGCCCGGCACCGGACACCATGGCGTACGTGACCGCGCTGCTGCCGGTAGCCCAGGGGGTGGGAGTGATGGCCGCGTTGATGCGCACGGCCGACCGGGCCCGTGCCGCCGGAGATCCCCGCTCAAAGGGCCAGGTTATGGCCGACACCTACGTCGAACTGCTGACCGGCCAGGAACGGGCTGAGGACCTGCGGGTGGAAGTGCAGCTGATCATGACGGACAGGACTCTGCTGCATGGCGTCCTTCCGCCCGTCGTCTCCGGTCACAGTGGTGCCGGAGACAGCGATGCCGATCATTCCGGTGATTCACCCAGGACAGTCCGTGGCCGGCCGGGAGGATCAGCTCAGCCCTTCGTTCCCGACGGTGCGGAACCTGCCGTGCTGACCGGGTACGGAATTGTTCCCGCACAGTGGGCGCGGGATCTGATCCGAAGGGACGGCAGCAGTGCAGCCCTGCAACGGCTCCGGCCTAGCCGAAGAGCACCACGCACGGAGGTGTGGCTTCGCCGGCTCTATGCGGCACCGGACACCGGCCGCCTCACTGCCATGGACTCCCGTGCCCGGCTGGTTCCGGACGGTTTGGCGCGGCTGATCGCTGCACGCGATCAGATCTGCCGGACGCCGTGGTGCGGGGCGCCGATCCGGCATTATGACCACATCAAACCCTTCCGCGAGGGAGGTCCCACCAGCGCAGAAAACATTCAGGGGCTATGCGAGGCCTGCAACCAGGCCAAAGAAGCACCAGGTTGGGCAGCCCGGTGCGAAGGAGCGCCCGGAGCACCCGGAGCACCCGGAGCGCTCGCCGACAACAACGGGACGGGCCGGCACAGCGTCACGATCGCCACGCCAACGGGCCACATGTACCGATCCACCGCACCGCCGCTTCCCGGCACGACAGGTGCAGTGTCATGATCCGGCAGACCCCAGCCGTGTTAAGCCAGTCTTGGCTTCACACTCTGCCCGGCAGGACGCCGTGACCTAAACTGTAGCCACCGACACACTCTTACTTTGGAGATATTGCGTGAGCTCTCAGCCGCTGAACCGTGTACCAATCCGCCGGGCCCTGATCTCGGTCTATGACAAGACCGGCTTGACGGAATTGGCTCAGGGCCTTTCCGCCGCCGGGGTGGCCATCGTGTCCACCGGTTCAACTGCCAAGCAGATTGCTGCTGCGGGCGTTCCCGTCACTGAAGTCTCCGAGGTCACCGGCTTTGCAGAATGCCTGGACGGGCGGGTCAAGACACTGCATCCCCGCGTCCACGCCGGCATCCTGGCGGACCGCCGCCGGGAGGACCACGTGGCGCAGCTGGAGGAAATGGAGATTGAACCCTTCGACCTGGTGGTGGTGAACCTCTACCCGTTCGTGGAGACCGTGAAGTCCGGCGCCAGCCAGGATGAGGTTGTGGAACAGATCGACATCGGAGGACCGTCCATGGTCCGTGCCGCCGCCAAAAACCACCCGTCCGTAGCCGTCGTCGTGGACCCGGCCAAGTACAGCGACGTGGTCACGGCGGCTGCCGAAGGCGGCTTTGACCTGGACCAGCGCCGCCGCCTTGCAGCGGAAGCCTTCGCCTCCACCGCCGCCTATGACACCGCCGTGGCGGCCTGGACCGCCGAGCAGTTTGGTGACGGAACCGAGGAAGGCGCCACCTGGCCCGCCTACACGGGTCTGGCACTGGAGCGGTCCGAGGTGCTGCGCTACGGCGAAAATCCGCACCAGGCCGCTGCCCTCTACGCGGACAAGAGTGCACAGCCGGGCGTGGCCCAGGCGGACCAGCTGCACGGCAAGGCCATGTCCTACAACAATTACGTCGACGCCGATGCCGCACTGCGCGCCGCGTTCGACTTTCACGAGCCGGCCGTCGCCGTCGTCAAGCATGCGAACCCTTGCGGCGTGGCAGTGGCCTCGGGGGACGCCGCCGACCCCATTGCCGATGCCCATGCCAAGGCACATGCCTGCGACCCGGTTTCGGCCTTCGGCGGCGTGATCGCGGCCAACCGCACCGTCACCGCCGGCATGGCCAACACGGTCAAGGACATCTTCACCGAGGTGGTTATCGCACCGGACTTCGACGCTGAAGCCGTGGAGATCCTCTCCGCCAAGAAGAACATCCGCCTGCTGACCCTGCCGGACGGTTACGGCCGCAGTGCTGCCGAATTCCGGCAGGTCTCCGGCGGCATGCTGATCCAGAAGTCGGACAAGATGCAGGCAGAAGGGGACAGCCCGGAGAACTGGACGCTGGTTTCAGGCCCGGCTGCCGATGATGCCACGCTGGCAGACCTTGCCTTTGCCTGGACTGCCGTGCGTGCCGCGAAGTCCAACGCCATCCTGCTGGCGGACAACGGTGCCTCAGTGGGAGTGGGCATGGGCCAGGTCAACCGGGTGGATTCCTGCCGGCTCGCCGTGGAGCGGGCCAACACCCTGGGCGGACCCGGGGAGGAGCGGGCCCGCGGTTCCGTGGCGGCCTCGGATGCGTTCTTCCCGTTCGCCGACGGCCTGCAGATCCTGATTGACGCCGGCGTCCGCGCCGTGGTCCAGCCCGGCGGATCCATCCGCGACAACGAGGTCATCGAAGCAGCAAACGCTGCCGGCGTCACCATGTACTTCACCGGGGCACGCCACTTCTTCCATTAAGCCCTGCGCCGGCACTGCCATTAGCGGGCGCTGAAACGCGGGACGGTGCAGGTAATGCGCCGTCCCGCAGTTTAGGGCGCAGATAGTGCGCTGTGGCATAGTGGGACTCAAATACAAGCCAAAAAGACGGGTTCCGTCATGCCACAAGACATGTCCGGCGCCCACCAACACACAAGGAGACCGTGTGGCTGAGAAAATCAAGGTTGTGGGTTCTGTAGTAGAACTCGACGGCGACGAGATGACCCGCATCATCTGGCAGTTCATCAAGGATCGCCTGATCAACCCGTACCTGGACGTAGACCTGAAGTACTACGACCTCTCCATTCAGAACCGCGATGCAACTGATGACCAGGTCACCATTGACGCTGCCAACGCCATCAAGGAACACGGCGTAGGCGTCAAGTGCGCCACCATCACCCCCGACGAAGCACGCGTCGAGGAATTCGGCCTGAAGAAGATGTGGGTCTCCCCGAACGGAACCATCCGCAACATCCTGGGCGGCGTGGTCTTCCGCGAACCGATCATCATCTCCAACATCCCGCGCCTGGTCCCGGGCTGGAACAAGCCGATCATCATCGGCCGCCACGCCCACGGCGACCAGTACAAGGCCACGAACTTCAAGGTTCCCGGTGCCGGTACCCTGACGCTGACCTACACGCCGGCCGACGGCAGCGAAGAAATCAAGCAGCAGGTTGTTACGTACAACGAAGATGGCGGCGTCGCCATGGGTATGTACAACTTCAACGATTCCATCAAGGACTTCGCCCGCGCTTCCTTCGCCTACGGCCTGCAGCGCAACTACCCGGTGTACCTCTCCACGAAGAACACCATCCTGAAGGCCTACGACGGCCAGTTCAAGGACCTGTTCCAGGAAGTCTTCGACGCCGAGTTCAAGGACCAGTTCGAAGCAGCCGGCCTCACCTACGAGCACCGCCTGATCGATGACATGGTTGCCTCCGCGATGAAGTGGGAAGGCGGCTACGTCTGGGCCTGCAAGAACTACGACGGCGACGTCCAGTCCGACACCGTTGCACAGGGCTTCGGCTCGCTGGGCCTGATGACCTCCGTGCTGATGACCCCGGACGGCAAGACCGTTGAGGCCGAAGCTGCACACGGCACGGTGACCCGTCACTACCGCCAGCACCAGCAGGGCAAGCCCACCTCCACGAACCCGATCGCTTCGATCTTCGCGTGGACCCGTGGCCTGATGCACCGAGGCAAGCTGGACAACACCCCCGAGGTCATCAACTTCGCCGAGACCCTTGAAGACGTTGTCATCAAGACGGTCGAGTCCGGCAAGATGACCAAGGACCTGGCTGCACTGGTTGGCCCGGACCAGGCATACCTGACCACCGAGGAATTCCTCGCTGAGCTGGATGCCAACCTGAAGACCCGCCTGGGCTAATACTCAGCATTTTCAGTGCAGAACGACGACGGCGCCCCACCTTTCGCAGGTGGGGCGCCGTCGTCGTTCAGGTCAGGGCTTCGCTAAATGCCGGAGCCTTGGTCGCCCGAGGAGCCGGAGCCGGAGGAACCGGAGCCGGAGGAACCGGAGCCCATGGAGCCGGAGCCCATGGAACCGCCGGACGATCCCGAGCCCACGGACCCGGAGCTGCTCGAAGTTGACGAGGTCACCGACTCGGAGCTGGACTGGCCGCTGATGGTGTTCGCGTCCTTGTAGGAGGAGGACACCTCAATCTTGCGCGGTTTGGCCCGCTCGCTGACCGGAATCAGGACGCTGAGCACACCGTTCTCATACTTGGCGGAGATGCCGTCAATATCGATTCCCTGCCCAAGGTTGAGCTGGCGCAGGAAGGTGCCGGATTCCCGTTCCCGGGTCAGCCAGGTGACGGTGTCGGGAGCCTGGATGGTGCGCTCTGCCCGGATGGTCAGCAGCTGGCCATCCACATCCACGTCAACCGAGCCCGGATCGATGCCCGGAAGATCGGCATTCAGGATGTAGTGGTCGCCCTCGCGGTAAAGATCGATGGGCATCAGCCGCAGCCGCTGCCGGGGATCCAGCAGGGCTCCTGCCATCCGGTCAAGCTCGCGAAACGGATCGAACTTCATGGCCATTATCATCAACTCCTTTTACGCCCACCTGCTGGGCAGGCGAATCATTTTTCGGAACTTCAGACGGGTCGATAACTTGAGTCCCCTCGACTCAAGGATGAAATTAGGTTAGCACTCACCCTTAATGAGTGCCAGAACCAAACACGAAAAATGTCGCGAGCAGCCCGGAATTGGTGAGGGAGGCCTGTGCGGCCCGTTAATCGACCGGCCATTCGTGGACAGGAGCATTGGAATGCATGTTCTCCCAGTATTTCCGGGTGAGCTCAGCCAGCGCGGCCCTGCGTTCCAGTCCCTCGCTCTCCAGCCGGCGAAGATACGAGATCTGCCAGGAGGCCCCGTTCTGCTCGGTGCGGGCGCGTTCGCGGATAACATCCAGATAGCGCTCGATCAGGTCCTGATCCACCCCCAGCTCGCGGAGTCCCAAGGCAGCCTGAGGAACCAGATGCCTGATGACCAGTTCAGCGACGGGAATTTCGCCGATGCCGGGCCAGTAGACCGTTGCTTCCAAACCATTGCGGGCGCAGGACAAAAAGTTGTCTGCGGCGCTCTTGAAGGCGAGCCTGGTCCACAACGGCCGTTCGGCCGTGCGCAGATGCTGGACCATGCCGTAAAAGAAGGCGGCGTTGGCCACCACATCAAGGACCGTGGGACCTGCGGGGAGGACCCGGTTTTCCAAGCGGAGATTGGGCGTGTGCTCGCCGGGGTCATAAATCGGCCGGTTCCACCTGTAGACCGTGCCGTTGTGCAGGCGAAGTTCCGGGAGCAGCGGCGCGCCGGCCGGGGTGGAACCTCCGCTGCTGCGTGAGAGTTCCGGAAGCAGTGCGGGAAAATACCGCACGTTCTCTTCGAAGAGATCAAAGATTGAGGTGATCCACCGTTCCCCAAACCAAACCCGGGGGCGGACGCCCTGATTGCGCATCTCCGGCGGGCGGGTATCGATGGCCTGCTTGAAGAGTTCCACGCGGGTCTCATGCCACAGGATGTGTTCCATAAAGATGGGGGAGTTGGCCGCAAGGGCAATTTGCGGTGCAGCAATGATCTGGGCGGCGTTCCAAGCGGGGGCGAAGTCCTCCGGGCTCACTTCCAGATGCAGCTGCACCGAGGTGCACGCTGCTTCAGGAGCAATGTTCTTGGCGTAGAAGGCCAGCGATTCCTCCCCGCGGAGATCAATATGCACGTCTTCACCGCGGGCCTGAAGCACCGAAGTGTTCAGCGCGGCGTAGCGCTTGCCGGCGCTTAGCCATTCCTTGTTCTCCAGCAGATTGGGGCGCAGCGTCGGCAGAATGCCGGTCATGAGGATTTCGGTTTTGACCTCCGCCGCCCTGGCATCAGCCCGGTTGAGCTGCATCCGCAGACTGTCCTCAAGCTCCCTCAGGCCGGAACCGCCAACGGCCAGCGCCGGATGGTTCATTTCGATGTTGAAGGCACCGATTTCGGTCTGGAACGCGGGATCGGCAATCTGTTCCAGCACGGCTGCATTGCGCAGCGCGGGGGAGAAATCCTGGTTTGTCAGGTTCAACTCCAGCTCGAGACCGATGCTGGCGGTATCAGCGAACGACGCCGTTGAGAGGTATCCGGCAAATCGGTCGAGGTTTTCAAGGAGCCGCTGGCGGTACCTCGTCCGCTGCTCCCTGCTGTACGTTTTATTGTTGACTTCGGCGCCCATCGTCTGAAGATAACCATGGGCGCCGAAGGATGTATAGCGTGGGCCGAGAGATGAGACGAATTGGCGCGGCCCGCCAAACGGCATCCCCTTGGGGTCAGGACTGCAGCAGGCCCTTCAGGACGTTGGAGGTACGCTGCATTTCGCCGTGCTGAGCGCCCATCACAATGACAGCTCCCGAAAAGACGGGAATGCACCACTGGACTACTTTCAGCTGCCGCTGGGCTGACTGCAGTTCCTTGGAGGTGCCGGGGTTTGGCTCGGTGGCACCGGCAGCGCCTTCTTCGGAGTACTTGTCAACCTTCCGCCCCAGCAACCCGGCGTAGAAGGTTGCCAGTGCCCCGACAACGGTCACGGCGGTCTTATAAACGGTGAGGGCACCCACGCCGTCCTGCTTGGCAACGCGGCCCTTGTTCTCTCCGATGATGGCCAACCCAGCCAAAAAGTGGCCAATGATGGCGGCCGACTGCAGCGGAGCCCATTTTTTCCATCCCAGGCTGGAAAGCCGGGTGCGCTCCGCGGGGTCCTTGGCTTCTGCTGCGGCGCCGTTGAGGCCGACTGCCCCCATCAGCGAACCGCCGAACCAGGCGCCTGCCGTGAGGTCATGCACGGACCGGGCAAACAAATTTCCTGCCACTGGAATCTCCCTTTGATGTCGGATTTCGCACGGTCGAACCTGTCGGCTCGAAGCAGTTGCCGCCCAGGGGTTGGGCGGGCGGCAGCCGTCCGGCCAGCGAATCATGCAGTCATGAACAAGCACAAGGGCAACCGCATCAAACGGTACTAAGGCGGCTTAGTTCCACTTTACTTGCCCATACTAAGTGTGCTTATGATTGGGGCAGCCAGTAGAGAAGATCCTCTTCTACAGGATTCTGATTCTTCATCCATAGCGATTCAGGAGAAAGAGTGACGATGACAGACAACGTATGGCCCAAAGAAGGAAGCCACGCCGCCAGCCCCATGCAGGGCGGATCGGCTGACACCAAGTCCGCGAAAGCGGGAGCGGCCAAAGACGAGGCTGCCGGAGTTGCCCGGGATGCTGCCGGCAGCGCTCAGCATGTAGCAGAAACCGCTAAGTCGGAAGCTGCCGGAGTTGCTTCTGAAGCAGCAGCAAGCGCCAAGGACCTTCTGAATCAGGCGCGCAGCGACCTCACGGAGCAGGCCGGCGCCCAGCAGCAGAAGGTAGCCGAAGGTCTGCGCACCATGGCGGGCGAATTGCAGTCCATGGCAGACAACTCCGACCAGTCCGGCGTGGCCACTGATCTGGTCCGTCAGGCGGCGGACCGTTCATCATCAGTCGCCTCCTGGCTGGACAACCGCACTCCCGGCTCGCTGGTTGACGAGGTCAAGGGCTTCGCGCGGCAGCGTCCGGTTGCCTTCCTTGCCCTTGCCGCGGGCGCCGGTTTCCTTGCGGGCCGCATAAACAAGGGACTGAGTGCCGGAGTGCCGGATTCAGCCGCAGCACACCCGGCTGCAGGGACCCGTCCCGCCGGAACCGTCAGTACCCCGGAAACGATCTACCCGCCCGAGCCCCCCGTGCAGCCCACTTACGCGGCAGGCACCGGCGACGTAAATCCCGGCGGTGTTGTCGATGATCCTTTCACCACGGAACCCACCGTTCCGGCAGGATTGCCCCCGGTATCCGATGATCAGCTGCCCGGTGCCGGAACCCGCGGAACCCAGGCCAATGATCCGTTTAGCGGTGGTCGGCACTGATGAGTACCGAAATCCCCGAACCGCCCCCCACCAAAGCCGAAACCACCTCCCTGGGTGACCTCCTTGGCCAAGTGACCGCTGATATGTCGACCCTCATGCGCCAGGAAGTTGAGCTGGCCAAGGTTGAACTGAAGCAGTCAGCCACCAAGGCAGGCAAGGGAGCAGGCATGTTCGCCGGCGCCGCACTCGCCGGATATTTCGTCCTGCTGTTTCTGTCGATCACCCTCTGGCAGGCGCTCGGCGACCTGATCGGCCTTGGCTGGTCGGCGCTCGTCGTTGCCGTGATCTGGGCAATCGTCGCAGCCATTCTGGCCATGCGCGGCCGCACGGAAATGCGGAAGATCAAAGGCATGCCGCAGACCTCGGAGACGCTGCAGGAAATTCCCGGAACCCTGAAACCGAATGAGGACGCACGATGAGCGAAAATCCCGACGCAATACGCGCAGACATTGAAGAAACCCGCCGCCGGCTCGGAAGCAACGTGGATGCCGTGGCCGATAAGGTGACCCCGTCCCACATTGTCCAGCGACAGACTGACAAGGTGAAGGACGCGGTGTTCGGTGTGAAGGACAAAGTGATGGGAGCAGCAGATCAGATGACTGACAAAGTACAGTCCGGTACAGGTACGGCATCGGACGGCATGAGCCGCGCAGGCTCCGCAGTGGGCGATGCCCCGCACAAGCTTGCAGGCAAAGCCCAGGGCAACCCGATGGCGGCAGGGCTCATTGCCTTCGGCGCCGGACTGCTGGCAGCCTCCCTTATTCCTGCCAGCGAGAAGGAACGCGTCGCTGCGGACAACCTGAAGACAGCGGCGGAGCCCCTGACCAACCAGGTTGCCGACGCGGCCAAGAACGTTGCCCAGGGACTCAAGGAGCCGGCGCAGGAAGCCATGGAAAACGTGAAGGCAACGGCTACCGAAGCGGCGCAGAACGTGCAGCAAGAGGGCCAGAGTGCTGCCGGCGACGTAAAAAACAAGGCAGCGGATGCGAAGGACAACGTTCGCGGCGCCTAATCCCTCAACCGGTGCGCAGTGCACTGGACTGAAGCAGACGCACACATCGGCCCCGCATATTTGCGGGGCCGCTGTTCTGTGCGGGCGTTTTCCTGTGACCGGCTAGAGGGTCCTGGCCGGAAAATCGTTCGCGTAGCGCACACCCATCTGGCTCCGGGCTTCGTCGAACAGGCGCATGGAAGCCAGCGAATGCTCCCAGCTCATGGTCGGGGATTCCAGCAGGCCGGACTGGATGCAGCGGGTGACTTCCCGCAATTCGTAGGTGTACCCGTTGCCCACTTGGCGGAATCTTTCCACCCTGCGCTCACCCAGATGGGGCTGGATGGTCAGTTCCACCGGGTTGTGCAGCGGTGCGCCCGTCCGCAGCCAGCCTTTGCTCCCCGCGATGGTGCCGGTGCGGGTGTGCGCGGCCACCAGGGAGGACATCAACTGGGCCGAGGCTCCTGACCGATAGTTCAGGAGCAGGGCGTTCTGAGTATCAATGCCGTCACCGTTTACGGCGCCGACGGCCGTAACACCATCCGGATAGCCCAGCGCTCCCACTGCCAGCGTCAGGGGATACACGCTCAGGTCCAGCAGAGCTCCGCCGCCGGACTCGGGGTTCCAAAGCCGGCTTGCCGGGTCAGGCGGCGAGGGGAACCCCAGATCCGCCTGCACCCAGCGCACTTCCCCCAGCTCGCCGCTGACCAGGATCTCCCAGATGCGGTTGACGCACGGCAGAAACCGCGTCCAGACCGCCTCCATCAGGAACAGTCCACGGGAGGAAGCCAACGCTATGAGGTCTTCGGCTTCGCGCGCATTGATGGTGAGGGACTTTTCGCAGAGCACATGCTTTCCGCCGAGCAGCGCGGCGCGGGAGATCTCGTAGTGCTGGGCGTGCGGTGCCGCAACATAAACGACATCGACCTCCGGATCATCGATCAGGTGGTGGTAACCCCTGCCCCGGTCATCGTCGAAGTAGGAGCGGGTGAATCCGAAACGGTCGGCAAACTCCTCCGCGGAGTCCGGGTTGCGTGAACTTACGGCGTGCAGCACCGCATCTTCAAGCCTCGCGATGTCTTCAGTGACCTTCGCAGAGATGTTTCCTGTGGCAACCACGCCCCATCGGAGCACGCGGCCGGTTTTCTGAACCGGGCTGGGAGCCCCCTGGAAAACACACGGCGGCGTGGGAATGTACGGGGAATCCATGGTCCTCTTTTCCGAAGATCACCCACTGTAATCACAGACAGTGCATCAATCTAGGGGACAGCTGCCATGCAGCCGTCTCGAGGGAAAAAGAGCGGCCGGCGAGGACCGGCCGCTCCGCTTCCAGCTGCGGTCAGCCGGAGTGCACTGCCTCGCGGTGCGCGGCTGCTGTCTCCACATAACGAGTCGCATTTTGGCGGACGCCGTCGTACTCCTCATCGTTCAGCTGCCTGCGGACCTTGGCCGGGACGCCGGCCACCAGGGACCGGGGCGGAATGAGGGTTCCTTCCAGAACCACCGCGCCGGCCGCCACCAGCGACCCGGCGCCTACTACGGCACCGTTCATGATCGTGGCGCTCATGCCGATCAGGCAGTCGTCCTCGATGGTGCAGCCGTGAACTACGGCACTGTGGCCAACGCTGACACGCTGTCCCACGGTGGTGGGGAACCCCGGATCCGCGTGCAGCACCACGTTGTCCTGCAGGTTGGTCCCGGCGCCTACCCGGATGGCGTTGGAATCCCCGCGGACACACACGCCGTAGAAAGCGCTGGACTCCGGCTCCATGACAACGTCGCCGATGAGCGAGGCCGTGGGGGCGAGGAAAACGGACGGATCTGCCTGCGGGGTCTTGCCCCGGAATGTGATTACGTGTGCCATGGGGCCAGCCTAGCCGTACTCAAACGACCGGTCGCGGCGGCGGAGCCGGGGAAAGTCCTCAGTTGAAGACGATCGTGCGCTTTCCGTCCAGCAGCACCCGGTGCTCGGCATGCCACTGCACAGCCTTGGAAAGGGTCCTGCCTTCAACGTCGCTGCCCAGTGCGGCCAGCTGCGGAGCGGACCGGGAATGGTCCACGCGGATGACTTCCTGTTCGATGATGGGGCCTTCATCGAGGTCGGACGTGACGTAGTGGGCCGTTGCTCCGATGAGCTTCACGCCGCGGGCGTGGGCCTGGTGATAGGGCCGGGCGCCCTTGAAGGAGGGGAGGAAGGAATGGTGGATGTTGATGGCGCGTCCGGACAGGTCACGGCACAGCTCATTGCTGAGGATCTGCATGTAACGGGCAAGTACCACCAGTTCAATGTCGAGATCCTGTATCAGCGTACGCAGCTGGTGCTCCGCGTCCTCCTTGGTGTCCGGCGTTACCGGAATGTGGTGGAAGGGGATGCCGTAGAACGCTGCGAGCTCCGCCAGGTCCCTGTGGTTGGAGACAATGGCCGGGACGTCGATGTTCAGCGTGCCGGCGCGCTGCCGGAAGAGGAGGTCGTTGAGGCAATGGCCGGACTTGGACACCATGATGAGCGTGCGTACAGGTGCGCCGGCGGGATGCAGCTGCCAGTCCATCCCAAACGCGGCGGCCACCGGGGCAAGTGCTTCCTGAACCTGCGCCTCGGTTCCGGGGGCCGTGAAGTCCACGCGCATGAAGAAAGAGCCTGTTTCCGGGCTGCCGTACTGCTGGGATTCCGTAATGTTTCCGCCGGCAGCCACCAGGCCGCCGGAGACGGCATGGACAATGCCTGGCTGGTCGGGGCAGGACAGGGTGAGGGTAAACGCGGACGCGCCGGGAATCATGTCAGCGGCGGGGGCGGCGGAAGAATCAGTCACGGAATCAAGGTTACCCGTCCGGGGAGGGCTCGCTTAGGCTAAGGAAATGGACGTAACCTTCATGCCGCTCTCCGATAAGGACGCTGAGGAGCTGGTCAAATTCCTGACCACCAACAGCTTTCCCTATCACCGCATTACTGCACCATCCGAGGAACTGGTCCGGCAGCTGATCCTGGAGGGTCGGTTCGATGCCGACGGCGTCTGCACCTATTGGGTATTTGGAGACAACCAGCGCCTCGGTCTGGTCATTCTGGAGCGGCTGGAAAGCCAGTGTCCCACCTTCGACCTTCGCCTGGTGGAAGAAGCCCGGGGACAGGGCAGCGGCGTTCCCGTGCTGCAGGCCCTGACTGATCTGGTTTTTACGGACAGGCCCGGCTCCCACCGTTTTGCGGGGCGGACGAGGGAAGACAACATAGCCATGCGCAAGACCTTCCTCCGCTCCGGGTTCCTTAAGGAAGCCCACTACCGGGAGGACTGGCCGCTGGATGACGGGCAGTGGGTCGCCTCCGTCACCTATGCGGTGCTGCGCCGTGACTGGGAGCGGGGAACCCTGACGGAGTTCGTCTGGGAGGACGTGGACCAGCCCTGAAGGGCGGCCAGCGCAGCGAGCGCCGCTGCCCGCCCGGCCCGGGTGGCACCGAGCGTCGAGGCAGACTCCCCGTAACCGACCAGGAACAACTGGGGGAGTCGCACCACTCGGGGACCATCCATGCGGATGCCGCCGCCCGGTTCGCGCAGATGCAGGGACGCCAGATGGCCCAGGGACGCGCGGAACCCGGTGGCCCAGAGGATCACATCCGCAACCGCGGTGCTGCCGTCCTCAAATACGGCGCCCGCCGGGGTGAGCCGGGCCAGGGGGCCCCGTGAGATCAGGACGCCGTCGTCAATTCCCTTCTGGTACTGGGCCGTGAGCGGCAGCCCGGTTGCGGCCACCACGCTGAGCGGGGGCAGCCCGGCGCGGGTGCGCTCGCTGACGGCACGCTCGACGCCGCGTCCCCACTCGGCGTCGAAGGGGCGGCGCGTGAATTCGGGCGGCCGGCGCGTGGACCATGCGGTTTGGGCGCCGGCCTCATGGAGCTGGAGAAGGAACTGCAGGGCAGAGGTGCCGCCGCCCACCACCAGGACGCGGCGGCCGGCGAAGTCCGCTGCGCTGCGAAAGTCGCGGGTGTGCAGCTGAATCCCGCGGAAGTCCTGCTGCCCGGGATAGGCGGGCCAATACGGTTTGTCCCAGGTTCCGGTGGCGTTGATGACAAACCGGGCCAGCCACACGCCGCTGTCCGTGGTTATCCTCAACCGGTTCCCGGCCGTACGGGAAACCTTCCGGACCCGCACCGGCCGCTGCACGCGGAGCCCAAATTCGGCTTCGTAATCGCCGTAATACCGGCTTACCACGGACGACGCCGGCTCCCGGGGATCGGGTGTGCCAAGAGGAAAGTTCGGCAGGTCATGGATGCCGTGGGCGGAACCCAGTGTGAGCGAATCCCAGCGGTGCCGCCATGCGCCGCCGGGCCCTTCATTGGCGTCCAGCACCACAAAGCCGGATTCCGGGATAAGGCCCCGGCGTGCAAGGTAATACGCTGCGCTCAGGCCAGCCTGCCCGGCACCGATCACCGCCACGTCAACTTCGCGGTCCGCCACCATCACATCCCCTCCTGAAGGGAAAACCCTGCATGTTTCTACCTCCAACCGCTTCCTTGCCGGTGCTATTCCTCAGCCGCCGAGCCGCCGCCGATGCCGAGGAAACATTCGGCCGCGCAGGAGCAGGGTCCGCTACGATGGTTACGTCGCAACTGGCGTTAGGTGGGTCACCACCAGGGAGCGGCACAGCAGAACAGACCACGGATCGCACGCCTGGGCCGAAGGTCAAGCCTTCATCTGTTGTCATGCCCGAACTGTTTTTCCGAACAGAGGCCGGGGGTGCCCGGCAGATAGCCTGACCCATAGAACCCCTTCCCCAGGAGATCCTTGTGAGACTATCCACCCAGCCCGTCACGGACGCCAAGCTGTCCGACGTCGATCCGGAAATCGCCGCTGTCCTCAACGATGAACTGGCACGTCAGCGCAACACCCTGGAAATGATCGCCTCGGAGAACTTTGCTCCGCGGTCCGTCCTCGAAGCCCAGGGTTCCGTCCTGACCAACAAGTACGCTGAGGGATATCCCGGGCGCCGGTATTACGGCGGCTGTGAGCACGTGGATGTGGCGGAAAACCTGGCCATTGACCGGGCAAAGGCCCTGTTCGGAGCAGAATTCGCCAACGTCCAGCCGCATTCCGGGGCGCAGGCCAACGCTGCCGCCCTGTCTGCGCTGCTTCAGCCCGGAGACAAACTCATGGGCCTGAACCTGGCCCACGGCGGACACCTTACCCACGGCATGAAGCTGAACTTCTCCGGCAAGCTCTATGAAGTGGCAGCCTACGGAGTGGATGAACAAACCTACCGGGTGGACATGGACAAGGTCCGTGAACAGGCTCTGGCCGAACGGCCGCAGGTCCTTATTGCCGGTTGGTCTGCGTACCCGCGCCAGCTGGACTTCGATGCCTTCCGCTCCATTGCCGATGAAGTGGGCGCCTACCTGTGGACCGATATGGCGCACTTCGCCGGCCTGGTGGCTGCCGGGCTGCATCCCAACCCGGTGCCCGCGTCCGACGTCGTCACCTCCACCGTGCACAAGACCCTCGCCGGCCCGCGTTCGGGAATGATCCTGGCCAAGGAGCAGTACGGCAAGAAGCTGAATTCCAGTGTGTTCCCGGGCCAGCAGGGCGGGCCGCTGATGCATGTCATCGCCGCCAAGGCCGTGGCCTACAAGATCGCCGGCTCGGAGGAATTCCGCGAACGCCAGGAACGTGTGCTGGAAGGTGCGCGGATCATCGCCGAGCGGCTGAATGCGCCCGACGTCGCAGAGCACGGCGTCTCGGTCCTCACCGGCGGCACCGACGTCCACCTGATTCTGGTGGACCTGCGCCACTCGGCCCTGGACGGCAAGCGGGCCGAGGACGTGCTGCACTCAGTGGGCATCACGGTGAACCGCAACTCCGTGCCGTTCGATCCCCGCCCGCCAATGGTCACCTCCGGCCTGCGGATCGGCACACCGGCTCTGGCCACCCGCGGCTTCGGCGCCAAGGAATTTACTGAGGTGGGCGAAATCATTGCCGCGGCATTGAAGCCGGCACCCGACGTCGACGCGCTGCGGGCGCGGGTCGCCGCGCTCGCCGACAATTTCCCGCTGTATCCCGGACAGGAAGACTGGTAACGAACATGGAGAAGGGAAACAACATGGAAGGTTCCGTCACGGAAACCCCCGAGAACGACAGCGTCAACCTGGGCTGGGAGAAAAAGGAGAAAACTCCCTTTGGCACCCCGGTGGCCGCACAGATCCTCGACGGGCGCAAAGCCGCCCGTGAGATCAAGGACGAGCTGGCCGAACGGGTGCAGGTGCTCAAGGAGGAACACGGCATCACCCCGGGGCTCGGAACTGTGCTGGTGGGCGACGACCCGGCCAGCCACTCCTATGTGGGCGGCAAGCACAAGGACTGCAAACAGGTGGGCATCAACTCCATCCGCCGCGATCTGCCCGGCGACATCATTCAGGAGGACCTGGAAAAGGTCATCGACGAGCTGAACGCGGACCCGGCCACCACCGGCTACATTGTGCAGCTGCCGCTGCCGGCGCACATCGACACCAACGCCATCCTCGAACGGATCGCACCGGAAAAGGACGCCGACGGCCTGCACCCGGTGAACCTGGGCCGGCTTGTGCTGAACGTCAGCGAACCGATGACGTCGCCGCTGCCCTGCACTCCGCACGGAATTGTGCAGCTGCTGGTGCGCAACGGAATTTCCCTGACCGGCAAGAAGGTCCTGGTCGTGGGCCGCGGCGTCACCGTGGGCCGCCCGCTGGGGCTGCTGCTCACGCGCCGCCCGATCAACGCCACGGTAACCCTCGCGCACACCGGAACATTGGATCTGTTCGAGCACCTGCGCGAGGCCGACGTGGTGGTGGCCGCCGCCGGGTTCCCGGAAATGATCAAGGCCGAGGACCTCAAACCCGGCGCCATTGTGCTGGACGTTGGGGTCACCCGCGTCACCGATCCGGACACCGGCAAGACCACCCTCACCGGCGACGTGGAGAAGGCCGCAGCCGATGTCGCGTCCTGGATTTCTCCGAATCCCGGGGGCGTGGGGCCGATGACCCGCGCGATGCTCCTGTCCAACGTAGTGGAGGCGGCGGAGCGCGCAGCAGGCATTCTCGCCTAACTGTTCCTCAGGTCGGGGCCGGTGCACTAGGCTGTTCCAGTGCCGCAGATCACACCAGCCCCGACTGTCCCCAAGACCGCCTCCTCCACCGTCATTTCGGCCCGGAACCTCCGCAAGACCTACGGCGATTTCCATGCCGTGGACGGCATCAGCTTCGACGTCCCTGCGGGGGAGTCTTTCGGGCTCCTTGGCCCCAACGGCGCAGGCAAATCCACCACCATGAAAATGATCGGCGGCGTGTCATCGCGCACCTCAGGGGACCTGGCCGTCATGGGATTGGACCCGGACCGGTTCGGGCCCGAAGTGCGCGCCCACCTGGGGGTAGTGCCGCAGCAGGACAACCTCGACGAAGACCTGCGCGTGCGGGAAAACCTCCTGGCCTACGGCCGCTATTTCGGCCTGCCCAAGAGTTACCTGGGTCCCAAGGCTGACGAGCTGCTGGAATTCGCCCAGCTGACGGACAAGGCCAAGGACCGGATTGAATCCCTCTCCGGTGGAATGAAGCGGCGGCTGACCATCGCCCGGTCCCTGATCAATGATCCAAAGATCCTCCTGCTGGATGAGCCCACCACCGGGCTTGACCCGCAGGCGCGCCATATCCTCTGGGACCGGCTGTTCCGGCTCAAGGAAGCCGGGGTCACACTGATCCTGACCACCCACTACATGGACGAGGCGGAGCAGCTGTGCGACCGCCTGGTGGTGGTCGACAAGGGAATGATCATGGCGGAGGGCTCGCCTGCTGCACTGATTCGTGAGCATTCCACGAGGGAAGTCCTGGAACTGCGCTTTGGCTCCGAACGCAACACCACGGTGGCAGGCGAACTGGGAGGAATCGGCAGCCGGATCGAAACCCTCCCGGACCGCGTCCTGATTTACGCCGACGACGGCGAGGCCGCTCTGGAAGCGGTCAGCGCCCGCGGGCTGCAACCCATCACTTCGCTGGTGCGCCGCTCTTCGCTGGAAGACGTGTTCCTCCGGCTTACCGGCAGGAGCCTCATTGACTGATCAGCAGCTATCAGGGGCACCGGTGGGGAAAACGGGAGCAAACCAGCATGCTGTGCTGGGACTGCGCTCTCCGCTGACACCGGAGCAGACCGCATCCCGGGCACGGCGCTTCGGCGCCATCTACTACGCCGAGCACTGGATCCGGCGCATGCGCGGCTACCGGTGGACCGTGCTCATGACGGCGGTGGGCACCCCGCTGGTGTACCTCTTCGGTATGGGTGTGGGGCTGGCGTCGCTGGTGGACACCGGCGACGCAACCTTCGACGCCGGCAACGGGACCACGGTCTCCTACCTCGTTTTCGTGGCTCCGGCCCTGCTGGCCACCGCCGCCATCATGGTGGCGGCAGAAGAAAACACCTATATGGTGATGGGCGGCTTCAAATGGCACCGCACCTACTACGGTCCCAATGCCTCGCCGCTTTCCAGTAATCAGCTGGTGGACGGGCACCTGATCGGTTTCTCGGTCCGGATGCTGATCACCACCGCCCCGTACTTTCTCTTCCTGCTGCTCTTTGGTGCTGTCGAGCAGCCGGGGACGGCCTGGCTCATGATTTTCACCGCGGCTCTTGGCGGTGTGGCCTTCGGTATGCCGTTGATGGCCTACAGCGCGTCATTGGAGGAGGACAAGGGGCAGTTCGCCATGGTGCAGCGCTTCATCGTGATGCCGCTGTTCCTGTTTTCCGGCACGTTTTTTCCGCTGGAGTCCCTGCCCGGAGCCATCCGCTGGATCGGTTGGATTTCCCCGCTGTGGCACTCCACAGAGCTCGGCCGGATCCTCAGCTACGGCTACGCCGAGGCTCCGGCACTCACAGTGGTCCATGTGGCGTATCTGCTGCTTCTCGGTTTTGTCGGCTGGGTCCGGGCACGCCGGAACTTCACCCGGAGGCTGGGAAAATGAGTATGGAACACACGACGACGGCGCCGCGTCTGGCCCCCGCACAGCTGGACCCTGAGGGGCGTTTCCTAGGGTCCCTCTATGCGCGGAACATCCGTGCAGTCTTCGCCCGCGGGCTGAAGGCCACGTGGGGCAGCAACTATGCCGTCATGATCAGCGGGTTCGTGGAACCGGTGCTGTACCTGGTGGCCATGGGCATCGGGCTGGGTTCCCTCATCGGCACCGTGGCCGGACCCGGCGGCGAACAGATCGGCTACGCCAACTACATCGCCCCGGCGCTGCTGGCCGTGTCCGCGATGAACGGTGCGGTCTATGACTCCACAATGAACGTGTTCTTCAAGTTGAATTACGCAAAGCTCTACGAAGGCATGCTCGCCACCTCGCTGGGCCCGCTCGACGTCGCCCTCGGCGAAATCTTGCTGGCCCTGCTGCGCGGTGCCATGTACGCCACCGGCTTCACAGCCGTCATGGCAGCCATGGGGTTGGTGACCTCTCCCTGGGCACTGCTGATGATTCCGGCCGCCGTGGTGGTGGCTTTCGGATTCGCCTCCTTCGGGATGGCAATCACCAGCTGCATGAAGACCTTCCAGCAGTTGGAGTGGGTGAACTTTGTCATGCTGCCCATGTTCCTGTTCTCGGCGACCTTCTATCCGCTGAGTGTGTACCCGCAGGGGCTCCAGTGGGTCATCCAGGCGATGCCGCTATGGCACGGAGTGGAAATGATGCGGCAGATCAGCGTTGGCATGCTGACCTGGGCAACCGCGGGCCACCTGCTGTACTTCATCGTGATGATCGCGCTGGGACTGGTGGTGACTACCGGGCGTCTTCGGGCCCTGTTCCTGAAGTAGCCCCTCCCCGAGACCTCTCCAGATCCTGCCACGCGGACCGGAAGGTCCGTTCGGTGCTGCGGTCAAAGAGCACAAATTCCACCGCCTGCACGGACCGGGCCGGAAAGTCCCGGACGGTTCGGAGGCCGATGGCCGCTACGACGGCCGCATCCCAGCCGTACACTCCGGCGCTGACCGCGGGAAAGGCCACGGTTTCAGCCCCGAGTTCCTCGGCGACTTCGAGGGAGCGCCGGAAGCAGGATGCCAGCAGCGCGGGGTCGGTCTGTCCCGCACGGGCATTAGGTCCCACGGTATGGATGACCCAGCGGGACGGCAGATCAAAGCCGGGGGTGGCCACTGCGTCTCCGGCGGGAAGCCCCTGCGCATAGGCCTCGGACCGCAGCTCCCGGCAGGCCGCCAGCAGGCCCGGTCCCGCAGCCCGGTGGATGGCGCCGTCCACGCCGCCGCCGCCCAGCAGGGAGGAATTGGCCGCATTCACGATGGCGTCTGCCGTGCTCTCCGTGATGTCTCCGGTGGAGATAGTGATCTGCATGCGGTCAGTCTGGCACTGCGCCCGCCCTCCCGCCAGTTCGCCGGGAACAGATGCCTGCCCGCTCCGGGACCTTCCGCATCGGCAGGCGGGACAGGATCATGGAACCGAAGGACGGACCGGGATCAGGACAACCGGATCCACACCAGCGTGAGGCCCGGCGGCGCCGGGAACAACGGGAGGAGTTCCAATGGCTGATCAGTTTGAGGGAAGGACGGCCCTGGTGACAGGGGCGGGTTCGGGAATCGGGCGGGCAGCGGCCGTGGCGCTCGCGGCGGAAGGCGCCAACGTCGTCGTCAATGACCTGGATCTGGAAGCGGCGCAGGACGTGGTGAACTCGATTCTGGAAACCGGCGGCACCGCCGTCCCCTCGGTTGGCGATGTTGGATCCGCCGAAGACGTCAAGGGCGCCGTGGAAACTGCGGTCAGCGAGTTCGGCGGCTTGCACCTTGCCTTCAACAACGCCGGTATCAGCGGGCCGCTGGGACTGCTGACCGATATCGACCTGGAGGGCTACCGCCGGGTCATCGATGTGAACCTCAACTCCGTGTTCTACGGGATGTATTACCAAATCCCGGAAATGCAGAAGGCCGGGGGAGGCGCCATCGTGAACATGTCCTCCATCCTGGGTGTGGTTGGTTCAGCCACCGCCGTTCCCTATGTGACGGCCAAGCACGGCGTGACCGGCATGACCCGGGCGGCAGCCCTGGGATACGCCAACCAGGGCATCCGGGTGAACTCGGTGCACCCGGGCTACATTGACACTCCGCTCCTGGCAAACCTGCCTGAGGAGGTCTACGCCTCGCTGGTGGGGCTGCATCCGGCGGGCAGGCTCGGCACTGCCGAGGAGGTGGCGCAGGTGGTCCTTTTCCTGCTCTCCGACAAGGCAGCCTTTGTGACGGGCGCCCAGTACGCCGTGGACGGCGCGTACACCACCCAATAGGAAGGAACGCAATGATCGGTTCATGGCACGCGACGGTGATTGACTGCCCCAACCCTGATTCGCTGGCCTCCTTTTACGAATCCCTTCTGGGCATGATCCGCGTAGAACATGAAGATGACGGCTCATGGGTGACCATCGGGGATGCCCCGGACCGCCCGGCGCTCGCCTTCCAGCAGGTCTCCGGTTATACCCCGCCGCAGTGGCCGGGGCAGGACAATCCCCAGCAGCTGCACCTGGACGTCCGGGTGCCTGACCTGGATCTCGCCGAAGCCCAGGTCCTGGCGCTGGGGGCAACCAGCATGGACAGCGGGAGCGCTTCCTTCCGGGTGTTTCTCGACCCCGCCGGTCATCCGTTCTGCCTCGTGGCCTGGTAACCGGGTCCGCTGCCGGTTTCGCCGGAGGAGGACGGTTTAACGGCTTCGGTCCCGAGTTTGAGACAATGAAGCCATGCAGTCGCTCCCTCACGGCAACAAGCCGCAGCCCTCGTCCAAGCCCCGCCGCGGGGTGAGCCAGAAAATGGCATCCTACGGTATGACCCTGATGCTGTTCGTTTTCCTGGTTGCCGTCTTGTTTGCGGCCAATGAGAACGACGTCGTTGGCTGGATTGTGGCCATTATCTCGCTGTTTTGGCTGTGCCTGTTCACGGTTGTGGTCTTCAGCGTCCGCGGAGCCGCCCGCAAGGCCGGCGCGAAGCTGGCCGAGGCGCAGGACACGCTCAACCGGGCCGCCGGCGGAACGCCGAGTGTGCAGGTCATTGACGAGGCCACCACCGTCCGGGACCAGAAACTGGACCACAGCTTCAAGATTGTCCAGGTGCAGGCCCGCGTCATCCGCGAGAACCTGGGCAAAGATGAGGACCAGGTGAGCCGCGCCCTGGAGACCATCGAAATCACCTCCCACAACGCCCGTTCCATGATCAAGAAGGACGACAGCGGTCCGGTGGAAGGCACCCTGGTGGACTGACGCCCCGGGCCCGGGGAACCGGAACCGCTGCGCGGACGCAACGCGCCCCGCGCTCCAAGATGAACCGCATGCTACTGAGGAGTATGGTTATTCGCGTGAGTTTGGCATCAGCAGGAGAATCAGCCGTTTCGGCAAAGGCGCTGCGCATTGCGACGGTGAACGTGAACGGCATCCGTGCCGCCTACAAGCGCGGAATGGCGCAGTGGCTGGCGGAACGGGACGTTGACATCCTTTGCCTGCAGGAAGTTCGAGCGCCCGATGCGGTGGTCCGTGAACTCCTCGGTGAGGAATGGCACATCCTGCACGCCGAAGCGGAAGCCAAAGGCCGGGCCGGCGTGGCCATCGCGTCCCGGATTGAGCCGGTTGCCACGCGTGAGCACATCGGCGATGACTACTTTGCGTTGTCCGGCCGCTGGGTGGAAGCGGACTTCAAGGTGACCGAAGACGGTGCGGAGAAGATGCTCACGGTGGTCAGTGCCTACGTTCATTCCGGTGAAGTGGACACCCCCAAGCAGGCTGACAAGTACCGTTTCCTGGACGTGATGACCGAACGCCTGCCCGCGTTGAAGCAGCAGAGCGACTTTGTCCTGGTGGTGGGTGACCTCAACGTGGGCCACACGACCCTGGACATCAAGAACTGGAAGGGCAACGTCAAGCGGGCAGGATTCCTGCCGGACGAGCGCGCCTACTTTGACCGCTTCTTCAGCGATGAGATCGGCTACACCGACGTGGCCCGCAAACTGGCCGGCGACGTGCCGGGCCCGTACACCTGGTGGTCCTGGCGCGGGCAGGCCTTCGACAATGACAGCGGTTGGCGCATTGACTACCACCTGGCCACTCCCGAGTTGGCCGAACGCGCCGTTACCGCCGTCGTCGACCGCGCGCCCACCTATGACAGCCGCTTCTCAGACCACGCTCCCGTAGTGGTCGACTACCAGTTCTAAGGGTTGAAAACCATGAGTACTTCCACTCCCTCCGGCCGCCAGCGCATCCTTTCCGGGATGCAGCCCTCCGCGGATTCCCTGCACCTGGGCAACTATCTTGGCGCGCTGGTGAACTGGGTCCGGCTGCAGGACCAGTACGACGCCTACTTCTTCATCCCTGACCTGCACGCCATCACCGTGCCGCAGGATCCCGCTGACCTGCGCCAGCGCACCCGGGTCACCGCAGCGCAGTACATTGCCGGCGGTGTGGACGTGGATAAGGCAACACTGTTTGTCCAGTCGCAGGTTCCCGAGCACGCGCAGCTGGCCTGGGTGCTGAACTGCCTGACCGGCTTCGGTGAGGCTTCGCGCATGACGCAGTTCAAGGACAAGCAGCAGCGGTTCGGTGCGGACGCCGCCTCCGTGGGACTCTTCACCTATCCGATCCTGCAGGTCGCGGATATCCTCCTCTACAACCCGCACGGCGTTCCGGTGGGGGAGGACCAGCGCCAGCATGTGGAGCTCAGCCGGGATCTGGCCAGGCGGTTCAATTCACGCTTCGGCGAGACGTTCGTCATTCCCGAGGTCTTTGTGCAGAAGGAAGCGGCGAAGATCTACGACCTGCAGAACCCCACCGCCAAAATGTCCAAGTCGGCAGCCTCCCCCGCCGGACTGATCAATCTGCTGGACCCGGACAAGGTCATCGCAAAGCGCATCAAGTCCGCAGTGACGGACGACGGCACGGAAATCCGCTTCGACCGGGAGGCCAAGCCCGGCGTCTCCAACCTGTTGTCCATTTACTCGCTGATTTCCGGCCGCAGTGTCGACACGCTGGTGAAGGAATATGAGGGCAAGATGTACGGACACCTCAAGGTGGATCTGGCCGAGGTAGTCACTGAACACGTCCGTCCCATCCGGGAGAGGGCACTGTACCTGCTGGAAGATCCGGCCGAATTGGACCGGCTCCTCGCCGTCGGCGCCGCAAAGGCACGGGAAACCGCGTCAGCTACACTGGCCGATGTGTACAGCAAAGTGGGTTTCCTGCCCCTAGGCTCTTCCGCGGTCTGACCGATGAGAATCCGGAATCCGATGATCCAAGAAGCCGCCGTCTCTGGTGACGGCGGGGTAATGGACGTGCCTGAGTGCACCGGCGTCGGGATTGTCATCGGGGTGCCGGAGCCCATGGCCACGGAACTGCGGCGGGCCAGGGCATCATTCGGGGACCCCATGGCCGCTGTCATTCCGGCCCACATCACGCTGGTCACCACCACGGAAACCGATGACTGGGAGACGATGGCAGCGCACGTGCGCAGGGTGGCCCAAGGTCATGAAGCTTTTGATGTGACCCTGCGGGGGACTGCCACGTTCCGTCCGGTGTCCCCGGTGGTCTACGTCCAGCTGGACGAAGGCTACGAAGAGTGCACAGCCCTGCACAAGGAAATGCAGAGCGGGCCGCTGGCACGGGATCTGCCCTTTCCCTACCATCCCCACGTCACCGTGGCACACGACGTCAGCGACGCCGGCATGGACCGGGCCATGCACTCGCTGCGGAACTACGAGGCGCGGTTCACTGTCCGTACCGTCGGCCTGTACGAGCATGATGTGAGCGGACTGTGGAAGATGCGCGAAGAGGTTGAGCTCCGGGGCTAGCTCCCGGCGGCGGCCTTGTCCGCTCCCGAAGACAGATACACGGCGGACCAAGCGGCGATGATGTCCGCAGCCCTGCTGGTTTGGGCACGGTCCACCATCAAATGATCGCTGCCCTCCAGGGAAATGAAGTTCCGCGGATGGCGCGCCGTGGAGAAAATCTCGCTGGCATTGTCGATGCCCACGGTGTTGTCGGTGGGGGAGTGCATGACGAGCAGGGGACGGTGCAGTTCCCTGATGCACCCGGTGAGGTCATGGGATTCAAGGTCGCTCATCAGCTCTTCCCTGATCTCCATTTTGCGTCCGCCCAGGTCCACCTTCGCTGAACCTTCCTGCAGGATGGTGTCCCTCTCATCCTCGAACAGATGAACCACATGGGACGGCCGGAACGGAGCGGCGATCGTGACCACGGCGTCGATGTCCGGAAGGCTCCCCGCCGCCGCCAGGACGGCTGCTCCGCCGAGGGAATGGCCGATCAGCAGTGACACTTCATGCCCCTGCCCGCGCATGAACTCAGCGGCGCTGCGGACGTCGGCCACCTTGGTGCTGAATGTTCCGTCCTCCCAGGCACCGCTCGATCCGCCCAACCCGGCCGCGTCGTAGCGCAGGACCCCGATGCCGTGTCCGGCCAGGGCCTTGGAGATGCGGGAAGCAGCCGCGCTGTTCTTGCCCAGCGTGAAACCGTGGCAGAACACCGCCCAGGCCCTGACATCGCCGTCGGGCACGTCGATGGTGCCGGCAAGGGTGGTGTTGTTGACGCCGGGAAAAGACACGGACTCGAAGACGGGCATGGAAACAACCTATACATGAAATGGCCGGAGGCGGCGTCCGGCTGCCCTTTCGGACTGCCAGACGCCGCCTCCGGCGGCGAAACGGAACTGCTAGACGGAGCGGCTCAGGATAGCCTGCTTGACCTCGGCAATTGCCTTGGTCACCTGAATGCCGCGGGGGCAAGCTTCGGAGCAGTTGAAGGTGGTGCGGCAGCGCCACACGCCTTCCTTGTCATTGAGGATTTCCAGGCGCATGTCTCCGGCGTCGTCGCGCGAGTCGAAGATGAAGCGGTGGGCGTTCACAATGGCGGCCGGGCCGAAGTACTGGCCGTCGGTCCAGAACACCGGGCAGGAGGACGTGCACGCAGCACACAGGATGCACTTGGTGGTGTCGTCGAACCGTTCGCGGTCCTCTGCGGACTGCAGGCGTTCCTTCGTGGGCTCGTGACCCTTGGTGACCAGGAACGGCATGATCTCGCGGTAGGACTGGAAGAACGGTTCCATGTCCACAATCAGGTCCTTCTCCACGGGGAGGCCCTTGATGGGCTCCACGAGGATGGGCTTGGATGTGTCCAGGTCCTTCAGCAGGGTCTTGCAGGCCAGCCGGTTGCGGCCGTTGATGCGCATGGCATCGGAGCCGCACACGCCGTGGGCGCAGGAGCGGCGGAACGAGACCGAGCCGTCATGCTCCCACTTGACCTTGTGCAGGGCGTCCAGCACGCGGTCCGTGCCGTACATGGTCAGCTTCCACTCATCCCAGTATCCTTCGTCAGATACCTCGGGGTTGTAGCGGCGGACCTTGAGCGTGATCTCGAACGAGGGGATGTCCCCGCCCACAGATTCCGGGAGTTCGATCTTGGAGGCAGGCTCCGCGATTTCCGTTGTCATTAGTACTTCCTCACCATCGGCTCGTAGCGCGTGAAGACGACCGGCTTGGTGTCCAGCCGAATGCCGGCGGTGTGCTCGTCATTGGCGGCTTCATCAACCTTGTACGCCATCGAATGCTTCATGAAATTCTCGTCGTCACGCTCGGGGAAGTCCTCACGGAAGTGTCCGCCGCGTGATTCCTCGCGGTGCAGCGCCGCCACGGTCATGACCTTGGCGAGTTCCAGCAGGAAGCCCAGTTCCACGGCTTCCAGCAGGTCCAGATTGAAGCGCTTGCCCTTGTCCTGGACGCTGATCTTCTTGTACCGCTCTTCGAGCGAGGCAATGTCGGTCAGCACCTGGTTCAGCGTGTCTGCGGTGCGGAACACCTGCATGTTGGCATCCATGGTGTTCTGCAGGTCCCGGCGGATTTCCGCAACCCGCTCGGTTCCCTCGGAGTTGCGGACCATGTCCAGCAGCTCGATCGTGGTGGCTTCCGGGTTTTCCGGCAGGTCCACGAAATCAGCGCTCAGGGCATACTCGGCGGCGTAAATGCCGGCGCGCTTGCCGAAAACGTTGATGTCCAGCAGGGAGTTGGTGCCCAAGCGGTTGGAGCCGTGCACGGAGACACAAGCCACTTCACCGGCTGCGTACAGGCCCGGGATCACGGTGTCGTTGTCCTGGAGGACTTCGGCCTTGATGTTGGTCGGGATGCCGCCCATCGCGTAGTGCGCGGTGGGGAACACCGGCACCGGCTCAGTGTAGGGCTCCACACCGAGGTAAGTGCGGGCAAACTCCGTGATGTCCGGGAGCTTAGCGTCAATGTGCGCCGGCTCCAGGTGCGTCAGGTCCAACAGGACGTAGTCCTTGTTCGGGCCGCAGCCGCGGCCCTCACGGACCTCGTTGGCCATGGAGCGGGCCACGATGTCACGGGGAGCAAGGTCCTTGATGGTGGGGGCGTAGCGCTCCATGAAGCGCTCACCCTCGGAGTTGCGCAGGATGGCGCCTTCGCCGCGTGCTGCTTCGGAAAGCAGGATGCCCAGGCCCGCGAGGCCTGTCGGATGGAACTGGAAGAACTCCATGTCTTCCAGGGGGATGCCGCGGCGGAACGCGATGCCCATGCCGTCACCGGTGAGGGTGTGTGCGTTGGAGGTGGTCTTGAAGACCTTGCCCGCGCCGCCGGAGGCGAACACCACGGACTTGGCCTGGAAGACGTGCAGTTCGCCGCTGGCCAGGTCGTAGGACACGACGCCGGCAACGCGCTTCTGGCCGAAGCTGTCCTCGACCGTCAGCAGGTCCAGGACGTAGTACTCGTTGTAGAACTCCACATTGTGCTTGACGCAGTTTTGGTAGAGCGTCTGGAGGATCATGTGGCCGGTGCGGTCAGCGGCATAGCAGGCACGGCGGACCGGGGCCTTACCGTGGTCGCGGGTGTGACCGCCGAAACGGCGCTGGTCAATACGGCCTTCGGGCGTGCGGTTGAACGGCAGGCCCATCTTTTCCAGGTCGAGCACGGCGTCGATGGCTTCCTTGGCCATGACCTCCGCTGCGTCCTGGTCCACCAGGTAGTCGCCGCCCTTGACGGTGTCAAAGGTGTGCCATTCCCAGTTGTCTTCTTCGACGTTGGCCAGTGCTGCGCACATGCCGCCCTGTGCCGCACCGGTGTGCGAACGCGTGGGGTACAGCTTGGTCAGTACCGCCGTACGTGCGCGCTGGCCGGATTCGATGGCGGCACGCATACCGGCGCCGCCGGCGCCGACAATTACGACGTCGTACTTATGGACCTGCATACCAGATGCTCTTTCTGTTGAAACTTGAAAAACTGTGGGGTGGCCCGCAGGGCGCGGACCCTGCGGCTATGCCTTGCAGAAGTCCGCGATCATGTCTGCGGGGGCACCGGCCGGGCACGGATCAAAGGTGAAGATCACCAGGGTGCCGAGAACGATGATGACCACGGAGGCAATGTAGAGAATGCTCTTCAGCGTCATCCGGGTGGTGTTCTTGTCGGCGTAGTCGTTGATGATGACGCGGACACCGTTGGTGCCGTGCAGCATAGCCAGCCAGAGCATGACCAGGTCCCAGACCTGCCACAGGGGGCTGGCCCACTTGCCTGCCACAAAACCGAAGTCAACGGCATGGATTCCGTCGCCCACCATGAGGTTGACGAACAGGTGGGTGAAGATCAGCACGATCAGGATGGCACCGGAGACGCGCATGAACAGCCACGCGAGCATCTCGAAGTTGCCTTTGCCGCCTGCGGTGCGGGCGTACTTGGGGGAGATGCGGCCGGAGCGCGGAGCCTCGACGGAGACGGCCTCGTTGGTTGATGTACTCATGGCTTAGTGACCCCCGAAAACGATGGGAAGGTGGCGAATGGAGAAACCGATCATGGTAATCACCCAAAGGCCGACGACGCTCCACAGCATCTGGCGCTGGTACTTGGGGCCCTTCTTCCAAAAATCGATCAGGATCACGCGCACGCCGTTGAAGGCGTGGAACACAATGGCGCCGACGAGCCCGAGCTCGCCGAGGCCCATGACGGGGTTCTTGTACGCGCCGATCACGACGTTGTAGGCCTCAGGTGAAACGCGCACCAGTGAGGTATCCAAAACGTGGACCAACAGGAAGAAGAAAATCACCACGCCGGTAATGCGGTGGGCAACCCACGACCACTGGCCTTCACGGCCGCGGTAGAGAGTGCCTGCTGGTAACTTCGACACTGAATTTTCCTCCCTGCAACGCAGCGGCGCTGGCGTGTCTTCCACGCAGTGATGACGCCGGTGCGACAGCAATATAAGCTCAAGCATAATCTAGGTCCCCTGCTGAGCGCTTTCAATTTAGGTGGCCCTATCATGTGACCCTCGTTACACTGCGTGACGCGGCTGTGCAACGCGTGGCTGATCAATCCAGTGTTCCTCCGGGCTGCGGCGGCCGCCGTCGGCTAATCTTGGCTCTGATGAATACAGAATCGATTGACCCTGATACTTCCGCCGCGGACTTCGACCGCTTTTACGGCGTGATTCCCGCCGGCGGCGTAGGTACGCGCCTGTGGCCGCTGTCCCGGGCCGCAGCCCCCAAGTTCCTCCATGACCTGACCGGATCAGGCTCCACGCTGATCCGGGCCACGTATGACCGGCTGCGTCCGCTCAGCGGTGACCGCGTCATGGTGGTGACCGGTACGCTGCACCGCCAGGCCGTGCGCAAGCAGCTGCCTGAAATCTCCAGTGAGAACCTGGTGCTGGAGCTGGAACCCAAGGATTCCGCGGCGGCCATCGGACTCGCTGCAGCGATCCTCTTTAAAAGGGATCCGCACATCATCATGGGTTCCTTTGCAGCGGACCAGGTTATCGCCCCGGTGGACGTCTTCCAGGACGCGGTGCGGGAAGCCATCCACACGGCAGCACAGGGATACATCGTCACCATCGGAATCCACCCCACCCATGCCGCCACCGGTTTCGGGTACATCCGTGCGGGAGATCCGCTGGAGATTGCCGGTGCCCCGAGCGCGCACGCCGTCGTTGAATTCGTGGAAAAGCCCTCGGAAGAGGTGGCCCGCACCTACCTGAAAAACGGGCATTACAGCTGGAACGCCGGAATGTTCGTGGCTCCGGTGGACCTCATGCTCAAGCATCTGGAAGCGAACGAGCCGGAACTTTATGCCGGGCTGACGGAGATCGCCGAGGCCTGGGATACACCGAAGCGGCGTGAAGTGGTGCGCCGTGTGTGGCCCACCCTGCCCAAGACAGCAATTGACTATGCCGTGGCGGAACCGGCAGCGGCGGCCGGGGACGTAGCCATGATCCCGGGCATCTTCAACTGGGACGACGTCGGGGACTTCGCTGCCATCGGACGGCTCAATCCCGCTGCAGAGAACAGTGACCTCAAGGTGATGGGTGAGGGTGCGCGCGTGTACTCGGAAAACGCCTCCGGGATTGTGGTCTCCGACACCAAGCGGGTGATCGCCCTGATCGGCATTGAGGACGTTGTCATCGTCGACACCCTGGATGCACTGCTCGTGACCACGAAGGAGCACGCCCAGGAAGTGAAAAAGGCGGTGGAACACCTGAAGGCCAGCGGGGACACCGACGTCCTGTAACGGGCTTCATTTGGACGCGTAACACAGAACATCGTCACACGGTTCCCGTAACGGGAGCCTCAGTGACTACCCTAGAAAATGTGTCTACCATTCCATTGCACAGTTCATCGGTTCCGTCTATGCGGGGGAGCGTCGCACCGATTCTGGGTGAGCTAATCACGTTCCGCAGGGACCTCCATCAGCACCCGGAACTGTCGACGAAGGAATTTCGCACTACGGACCGCATCGTTGAGGCTCTGGAAGCGGCAGGCCTGCACCCGGTCCGGCTGGAGGGCACGGGCGCCTACGTTGACATCGGGGATGGTCCGCTGATGATTGGCCTGCGCGCCGACATCGATGCGCTGCCGGTGCTCGAGGAAACCGAACTGCCGTATGCCTCCGTGAACACCGGCATCACCCACGCCTGCGGCCACGACATTCATACAACGGTCATGGTGGGCGTGGCATCGATCCTCGCCAAGCTCAATGCTGCCGGCGCCCTCGGCGGACGGGTCCGGATTGTTTTTCAGCCCGCTGAAGAGGTCATGCCCGGCGGTGCGCTGGGCGTCATCAACCAGGGTGTCCTGGAAGGCATGCCGAGGATTCTCGCGCTGCACTGCGATCCGCGGATCGACGTTGGGCAGGTGGGCACCCGGATTGGGGCCATTACCTCGGCATCGGACACCATCCGCATTGAACTGACCGGCCGCGGCGGCCACACCTCCCGGCCGCATCTCACCGAGGACCTCGTCTTTGCGCTGGCGGAGATCGCCGTCAGCGTCCCTGCCGTGCTGTCCCGCCGCATCGACGTGCGCAGCGGCGTGTCGGTTGTTTGGGGCCAAATGCACGCCGGTTCCGCACCCAACGCTATTCCCGCGCACGGCTTTATGGCAGGAACCATGCGCTGCCTGGACGCTGAAGCCTGGTACGCAGCCGGGGAACTGCTGGACGACGTCGTCCGCCAGATAGCTGCGCCCTTCGGTGTGGATGTGACGCTGGAACACACCCGGGGAGTGCCGCCGGTCATTAATACTGACGCGGAGACGAGCCTGATCGAGGTCGCAGCACGCGCGGAACTGGGGGAGGACTCCATCGTCCTGGCGCCGCAGTCCATGGGCGGCGAGGACTTCGCCTGGATGACGCAGGCCGTGCCCGGTGCTCTGATGCGGCTGGGGACCCGCACCCCCGGCGGCGAAACCTATGACCTGCACCGCGGCGACTATGACCCTGATGAGCTGGCAATCAGCACCGGCGTCAGCGTGATGGCAGCGGCAGCGGTCCGGGCCGCGCGGAGATTGCGGCACTAGCCCCAAGGCCTGGCCCCCCTTGTTGCACCTCACCAGCAGACGTATCGCGTCATTTGCTTGCAAATAATAACAACATGTAAACAAATTCATCCCCTGAGCGTTATTTGCATCACGGTGTGTGTTGCAGGACATAGGATGGCCTTGCCGCGATCCACCGATGGACGGAGCGCTGCGCCACGCGATGCCCCGCTTCTCTCCGGAGCGGGCAGGAACAGAGTGACTCTGCCGTGTGGACCCCATTTTCTTTCCTGGAGGAACATTGAAGAACTTCCCGCGCAGCTTCAAGCGCAACGCCGGCGTTTCCGCCGCCATGCTGGGCGTTTCGGCGCTCCTGCTCTCCGGCTGCGGCGCCGCCCCCGAAGAAGAGGACAGCTCCTCCGAGGCCGCGGGCAGCGCGAACAGCGACTTCACCGCCTGCATCGTTTCCGATGAGGGCGGCTTCGATGACCGCTCGTTCAACCAGTCCAGCTATGAGGGTCTGAAGGCTGCAGAGAAGGATCTGGGCGTCACGGTCCGCGAAGCCCAGTCCCAGTCCGAGACTGACTTCCTTCCGAACCTGGACTCCATGATCAGCGAAGGCTGCAACCTCACGGTGACGGTCGGCTACCTGCTGGCAGACGCCACCAAGTCCGTGGCAGAGGCCAACCCGGACCGCAACTTCGCCATCGTCGATGACAACAGCATCGATCTGGACAACGTCAAGCCGATTATCTACGACACGGCCGAGGCAGCCTTCCTGGCCGGCTACGTAGCGGCAGGCACCTCCGAAACCGGCAAGGTGGCCACCTACGGCGGCATCAACATCCCCACCGTGACCATCTTCATGGACGGTTTTGCGGACGGCGTGGAGTACTACAACGAACAGAATGACGCCGATGTTGCGCTGCTCGGATGGAACAAGGCCGACCAGACCGGATCCTTCGTGGGTAACTTCACGGACACCGTGGCCGGCAAGACCACCACTCAGAGCTTCCTCAACGAAGGCGCCGACATCATCATGCCGGTTGCCGGCCCGGTTGGCGACGGCACACTGGACGCCGTTGTCGAAGCCAACGCAAATGGCGGCAGCAACAAGGTTATCTGGGTCGACTCCGACGGTTTCCTGACCAATGACAAGGGCACCGAGTACATCCTGACCTCGGTCATGAAGCTCATGGGCGAAGCCGTTGAAGAGGTCATCTCCACCGACGTCGAGGGCAGCTTCGACGCCGCTCCGTACATCGGCACCCTGGAAAACGGCGGCGTGGCCCTGGCCCCGTACCATGACCAGGAAGATGCCGTCCCGGCAGACGTCAAGTCAGCTGTGGACGACATCAAGGCCAAGATCATCTCCGGTGAGATCACCGTGGAATCTGCCGCCAGCCCCCAGTAAGCAGGGGTAAGCGGCACCTGAACCGCCGTTCGTCCGGCTGCGTTGCAGCGGGGGGACGGCGGTTCATTCTGTTCCGGGTACTCTCCATAGAGAGAAGCCCACACACTCAGACACAAACAGATTGGTTGGGGTTGTGAAACTCGAACTCAAGGGCATCACCAAGCGCTTCGGCACCCTGGTTGCCAACGACCACATAGACCTGGTCATCGAACCGGGTCAGGTCCACAGCCTCCTCGGGGAGAACGGCGCGGGCAAATCCACGCTCATGAATGTCCTCTACGGCCTTTACGAACCCACCGAAGGCCAGATCCTGATCAACGGCAAACCCGTTGTCTTCTCCGGTCCCGGGGACGCCATGGCGGCCGGAATCGGCATGGTCCATCAGCACTTCATGCTGGTGCCGGTCTTCACCGTCGCGGAAAACGTGGCGCTGGGACATGAAAGCACCAAGTTTGCCGGCACGCTGAATCTTGAAGCCACCCGCACACGTATCCGGCAGATTTCTGACCAGTACGGGTTCGACGTCGATCCCGATGCCGTGGTGGAGGACCTGCCGGTGGGCGTGCAGCAGCGCGTGGAGATCATCAAGGCGCTGATTCGTGACGCCGAAGTCCTGATCCTCGACGAGCCCACTGCAGTGCTCACTCCGCGTGAAACCGATGAACTGCTGGCCATCATGCGGCAGCTGTGCGACGACGGAAAATCGGTGGTCTTCATCTCGCACAAGCTGCGTGAGGTCAAGGCGGTTTCCGACGTCATTACCGTGATCCGGCGCGGCAAGGTGGTGGGTGATGCGCCGCCCAGCGCTTCGACCACCGAGCTGGCCTCGATGATGGTGGGCCGCTCCGTCAGCCTGAACCTCAATAAGGCCCCTGCGGATCCCGGCGCCAATACCTTCTCCATCCGTGATCTGGTGGTGCGCTCCGACACCGGGCAGGCCGTCGTCGACCACGTGAGCTTTGACATTGCCAAGGGCGAGATCCTCGCCGTCGCCGGTGTCCAGGGCAACGGGCAGACTGAACTGACCGAGGCCATTATGGGCCTGCAGAACCACGTCACCGGCTCCATTCTGCTGGACGGCAATGAACTGGTGGGACGCAGGGTTGAGCAGGTTATCGACGCCGGCGTGGGCTTTGTGCCCGAAGACCGCAGCGTTGACGGCCTCGTTGGCACCTTCACCGTCGCTGAGAACCTGATCCTCAACCGCTACAACAAGGCCCCGTTTGCACGCGGGCTGTCCATGCGGCCGGCGGTTGTGGCAGCCAACGCCGGCGAAAAGATCGAGGAGTTCGATATCCGGACCCAGTCCGCCGAGGCTGCGGCGGGAACACTTTCGGGCGGCAACCAGCAGAAGGTGGTCATGGCGCGTGAGCTCTCGCGTCCGCTGTCGCTGTTCATTGCCTCCCAGCCGACCCGCGGCGTCGACGTCGGGTCCATCGAGTTCCTGCACAAGCGGATCGTGGCGGAGCGCGACGGCGGGACCCCGGTTCTGATCGTGTCCACCGAGCTTGACGAGGTTCTGGAACTGGCCGACCGCATCGCCGTGCTGTACGGCGGCAAAGTCATGGGAATTGTCCCGGGCAACACTTCACGCGATGTCCTGGGCCTCATGATGGCCGGGATGCGCGCTGACGAAGCACTTTCGCACGAACGCGAGACTAAGGGAGGGGCGCAGTGAGCCCGGAGGAGAAAAACAGGCAGCCGGGCGAACCAGCCCACCGGAAAGAGGAAGCAGAGGCAGAAGAAATGCGGCTGCTGACCGCTGCCGAAACCGCGGGCGGGGCGCTGCCGCCGCCGCCCGTTCCGGTCCCCGAAACAGAGTTGCATCCGGAAGAGAAGCAGGCATCGGTCCTGCACCGCATCGTCACGGGCGACGCACTGGTTTCAGTGCTGGCAGTGGTGATGGCGCTGATCGTCGGCGGGCTGCTCATCGCGCTCACTGACGAGGACGTTGCCGAATCAGCGGGGTACTTCTTCTCACGGCCCGGGGACCTGCTGGGTGCTGCCTGGTCGGCTGCCTCCGGCGCCTATGCCGCCCTGTTCCAGGGATCAATCTTCAACTTTAAAGCCGATTCCTTCTCCCGGATGATCTATCCGCTGACCCAGACGCTGACGGTTGCAACACCGCTGATCTGTGCCGGACTCGGCGTGGCCCTGGCCTTCCGGGCCGGTCTGTTCAACATCGGTGCGCAGGGCCAGATCATCATTGGCGCCACTCTGGCAGCATGGGTTGGCTTCAGCTGGCACCTGCCGGTTGGCCTGCACCTGATAGTGGTCATCCTCGCCGGAGCCATCGGCGGGGCAGTCTGGGGCGGCATTGCCGGCCTGCTCAAGGCACGCACCGGCGCGCACGAGGTCATCGTGACCATCATGCTCAACTACATCGCGATCCAGCTGGTGCTCTTCCTGCTGACCACTCCGGGTTTCCAGCGCCCGGGATCCACCAACCCGATCAGCCCGCAGCTTGACGACACCGCCATGTTCCCGCCGCTGCTGGGCAGCGGCTTCCGCCTGCACTGGGGTTTCATCATGGCTATCGCAGCCACCGTCTTCATCTGGTGGCTGTTGAACCGCTCAACCGTTGGCTTTGAACTGCGCGCAGTGGGCGCCAACCCTGCGGCTGCGCGGAACGCCGGCATCAGCACCACCAAGGGCTACGTCATCGTCATGCTCATTGCCGGTGCACTGGCCGGTCTCGCTGGCGTCGCGCAGGTCTCCGGCACCGAAAAGGTGCTGACCTCCGGGGTGGCCGCAAGCTTCGGCTTCGATGCCATCACCGTGGCGCTGCTCGGCCGCTCCTCCCCGTGGGGAACGTTCGCCGCAGGCCTGCTGTTCGGCGCCTTCCGCGCCGGCGGTGTCACCATGCAGACCAGCACCGGCACCAACATCGACATTGTGCTGGTGGTCCAGTCGCTGATCGTCCTGTTCATTGCTGCACCGCCGCTGGTCCGTTCCATCTTCCGGATTCCGCCGCCCGGTGCCTTCAAGACGGCCGGCAAACGCAGCACCAAGAAAGCCAACGCAGCCGGAGGAGCAGCATGAGCACCGCAACCGCACCCGCCTCCACCGGCCGTCCGGCCGCATCCGAGGCGATCCGCAGCTGGAAGACACCCATTATTCTGGGCGTCCTGGCAATCCTCGGCTTCATCCTCTTCGGGCTGGAAGCGCCGTCTTCCGACGTCACTTTCCGGCTTACCGAGGACAACGCAGCCATCCAGCTGCCCAACATCGTGGTCTCGGCGCCCGTCCTGGGCTGGATCGCCTCGGTGGTTCTGCTGGCCTCGGCGGCTTACGCAGCCATTTTGGTCAGCCGGTACCAGCGCATTCCCGCCTGGCTCATTGCCGTGTTTGCGGTGTTCTTCATCGCAGCCTTCCTGACCTGGTCCATTGGCAGCGCCCGCAGCCCCAGCGTGGCCCTTTACGGGTTGCTGGCGGGGTCCTTCACCCTGGCCTTCCCGCTGATCTTCGGTTCACTCTCCGGGGTGCTCTGCGAACGCTCCGGCGTGGTGAACATTGCCATTGAGGGACAGTTGCTCTTCGGAGCTTTTGCTGCCGCCGTGGCAGGTTCGCTGTCCGGCAATGCCTTTGTGGGACTCTTCGCCGCGGCCGTTGCCGGTGTGCTGGTGTCCCTGGTGCTGGCCGTCTTCAGCATCAAGTACATCGTGAACCAGGTGATTGTCGGCGTCGTCCTGAACGTGCTGGTCTCCGGCCTCACGGGCTTCCTGTTCTCCACGGTCCTGGCTACGGACGCGGCCAAGTGGAATTCCCCGCCGCGCCTACCCTCCATCCGGATCCCGCTGCTGGCGGATATCCCCATCATCGGCCCGATCCTGTTCAACCAGTCCGTGATCGGGTACCTGATGTACATTGCCGTGGCGGCCATCTACTTTGGCCTGTTCCACACCAAATGGGGCCTGCGCACGCGCGCCGTCGGCGAGCACCCCAAGGCAGCTGACACCCTCGGCGTGAACGTCAACCGCACCCGGTTCATGAACGTTCTGCTCGCCGGTGCCGTCGCCGGCGTGGGAGGCGCGTTCTTCACCCTGGTGGCTGTCTCCTCCTTCAACCGGGACATGACCTCCGGCCAGGGGTACATTGCCCTGGCGGCGCTCATCCTCGGGCGGTGGAACCCGATCGGGGCGCTGTTCGCAGCGCTGCTCTTCGGCTTTGCCTCCAACCTGCAGTCGGTGCTGAGCCTGCTCGGCACCCCGGTTCCGAACCAGTTCCTGGCCATGCTGCCTTATGTGGTGACCATCTTCGCCGTCGCCGGCGTGGTGGGGAAGTCGCGCGGCCCCGCCGCGGGCGGCATACCGTACATCAAGGGCTAGCGGCGCGAAGGCGCCCTTTCCGGCTATTGCTGCCGGGAGGGGCGCCTTCGGTTAATCCGCACAACCACAGGCCGCCGGCCTGAACCGGCAAAACTGCTTGAAGCGAGGAAACAATGACTGAGAACACCGAAACTCCCGCACCCGTTGACTGGGCCGCCCTCACGGAAACGGCCCGTGCGGCGCTGGCACACGCCTACGTCCCGTATTCGAAGTACCCGGTAGGCGCAGCGGCCCTGACGGATGACGGCCGGATCATCTCCGGCTGCAACGTGGAAAACGCCTCCTACGGGCTGACCCTCTGCGCCGAATGCGCGCTGGTCAGCTCCCTGCACATGACCGGGGGAGGTCGCCTGGCGGCCTTTGTCTGCGTGGACGGGGCCGGGGAAATCCTGATGCCCTGCGGCCGGTGCCGGCAGCTGCTGTACGAATTCCGGGCACCGGGCATGCAGCTGCTGACCGTCAGCGGCATCAAGACCATGGACCAGGTCCTGCCTGACGCCTTCGGCCCCCAACATCTGGAAGGATAACCACCATGAGTGCTGAGAAGTTTGACGCCGTGGACATTATTGGAATCAAGCGGGACCGGGGCGTTTTGTCACCGGAACAAATTGACTGGACCATCGATGCCTACACCCGCGGGGCCATCGCCGATGAACAGATGGCCGCACTGAACATGGCCATCCTGCTCAACGGCATGACCCGCTCCGAGATCTCCCGGTGGACCGCAGCCATGATTGCCTCCGGGGAGCGGATGGACTTCTCCTCCCTGGGCAAGCCGACCACCGACAAGCATTCCACCGGCGGCGTGGGGGACAAGATCACCCTGCCGCTGGCACCCCTGGTCGCCGTGTTCGGCGTCGCCGTTCCGCAGCTCTCCGGCCGCGGCCTGGGGCACACCGGCGGAACCCTGGACAAGCTCGAAGCCATTCCCGGCTGGCGTGCCGATCTGTCCAATGAGGACTTGATGAAGCAGCTGGCCGACGTCGGCGCCGTCATCTGCGCCGCCGGCGCAGGCCTGGCTCCGGCGGATAAGAAGCTCTACGCCCTGCGCGACGTCACCGGAACAGTGGAAGCCATCCCGCTGATCGCCTCCTCGATCATGAGCAAGAAGATCGCCGAGGGCACCGGCTCACTTATCCTGGACGTGAAGGTGGGCTCCGGAGCGTTCATGAAGGACGAAGCGAACGCCCGCGAGCTGGCCGAAACCATGGTGGCGCTGGGCAAGGACGCCGGCGTCAACACAGTGGCACTGCTGACCAACATGGCCACGCCGCTGGGCCTCACCGCCGGAAACGCCATTGAGGTGCAGGAATCCGTCGACGTCCTGGCCGGCGGCGGCCCCGAGGACGTGGTGGAACTGACCGTGCGGCTGGCCGAAGAAATGCTGGCCGCCGCCGGCCTGCCCGACGCCGACCCGGCAGCAGCCCTGAAGGACGGCCGAGCCATGGATGTGTGGAAGCGCATGATCTCCGCGCAGGGCGGCGACCCAGACGCCGCGCTGCCGCAGGCACGCGAATCGGAGATCATCTACGCACCTGCTGACGGTGTGCTGCTGGAACTGGATGCCCTGTCCGTTGGTGTCGCTGCATGGCGGCTCGGAGCAGGACGGGCGCGGAAGGAAGACGCAGTCCAGGCTGGTGCCGGTGTCCGCATGCACGCCAAGCCCGGCGCCCAAATCCGGGCAGGCCAGCCGCTCATGACGCTGCTGACGGATACGCCGGAGAAATTTGAGCGTGCCAAAGAAGCCCTGGCCGACGCCGTTGTCATTGGTCCCGAAGGATCCCGCCCCGCGCAGAAGCTGATCATCGACCGCATCAGCTGACTCCGGCTATCCGCCCGCCATCCCCGCACTGTCCGCCGGGCTCCGGGGTTGGCGGGCACCAATGCACTGATGGCATCGTTGTAGGTACCAGAGACCGATTCCGAGGAGAGCAGCCTGCCCGTGCTGAGCGCCGCAATGGACAGTATTAACAACTTCATCCTGACCTCCGCTGACGCTTGGTGGGTCTACCTGGTTCTGTTTACCTTCTGTCTGATCGACGGGTTCTTTCCCCCCGTGCCGAGCGAATCCATTGTGGTGGGGCTGGCCGCGCTGGTGGCCACCGGTGCCGGCCCCAATCCCTGGCTGCTGATGGCCGCTGCGGCGGGCGGCGCATTCCTGGGTGACAACCTGGCGTACCTGATGGGGCGGGGGATCGGCATTGACCGGTTCCGGTGGATGCGCGGACCCCGGATGCAGCGCGGATTCGTCTGGGCCCGCAAGGAGCTGGACAAGCGTGCTGTCTCCCTGATCCTGGTGGCCCGCTTCATTCCCATCGGTCGTGTGGTCGTCAACCTCACCGCCGGAGCGACCGGTTTCCCGCGGCGGCTCTTTGTGGGCCTGACCGCGATGTCCGCAGTGTTGTGGGCGGCATACAGCGTTGCCGTTGGAGCAGTGGCCGGCACCTGGTTCAAGGACAACCACCTGCTGGGCGTAGTGGTGGCCATTGCAGTGGCCATGGTCCTGGGCCTCATCATCGACCGGGTCATTACCAAGCTCCGCGGCCCCACACCCCTGCAGACCACCCGGGACGCGGCCCGGTTGCGTGTCGAAGCGGCGCGGGCAGCCCAGTCGGCAAGCGCATCCCAGTCTTCCAGCGCCCGCCGGACCGACGGCGGCACCGACGGCGGCAGGCATACCGATGACACCAGGCAGGACATTGAAAACCGGGCCGAAACACCCTGAACCGGCCCGCCCGGAACAGTGCCGCAGCTCACGTAGAGTTGGAACCGTGACTGAGCCTATTCTTCTTCCCGCCTCTGACCCGACCCTCGACATCCTCAACCTGCCCAAGGTTTCGCTGCACGACCATCTTGACGGCGGGCTGCGTCCCGCAACGATCATCGAGCTGGCTGCACAGGCCGGACACGAACTGCCCTCCACCGATCCGGTGGCGCTGGGGGAGTGGTTCCGCGAGTCTGCGGACTCGGGCTCCCTGGTCCGGTATCTGGAAACGTTTGACCACACGATTGCCGTCATGCAGACCCGAGAGGGCCTGGCGCGGGTGGCCCGTGAATTCGTTGAGGACCTCGCCGACGACGGCGTGATCTACGCCGAAATCCGCTGGGCACCGGAGCAGCATCTCAAGGGCGGACTGAGCCTGGACGAGGTTGTGGAAGCGGTCCAGGATGGGCTGGACGCGGGAGTGGAAGCAGTGGAAGCGCAGGGCCGCCTGATCCAGGTGGGCCAGCTCCTCACCGCCATGCGCCATGGCGACCGCGGCATGGAGATTGCCGAACTGGCCGTCCGGCACCGCCACAACGGAACCGTGGGCTTTGATATCGCGGGAGCCGAGGACGGATTTCCGGCCTCCCGCTTCGCGGATGCTTTCACGTACCTCGCTGAGAACCAGTTCCCCGTTACCGTTCATGCCGGCGAGGCTGCCGGGGTGCAGAGCATCAAGGACGCCCTGGTGCACGGGCGCGCGCTGCGCCTGGGGCACGGTGTGCGGATAGCCGAGGACATCGAGGTTGACTTCGACGACGACGCCGAAGACGCCGGCAGCGCGGCAGACGGCCTTGGAGACGACACTGCGGTGGGCATGGTGACCATTGGACAGGTGGCCGGCTGGGTGCGGGACCGCGGCATTCCGCTGGAAATCTGCCCCTCCTCAAATCTGCAGACCGGTGCCATTGCCTCCTTCGGTGAGGACATCGAATCCCACCCGATCGACCTGCTGTACCAGACGGGTTTCCAGGTCACGGTGAACACCGATAACCGGCTGATGAGCGGTGTCACGCTGACCGGCGAGTTCGAGCTGCTGGCTGAGGCCTTCGACTACGACCTGGACGACATCCTGGAACTCACCATGAACGCCGTGGATGCCGCGTTCCTTCCGCTGGAAGAACGCGACGCGCTGGCCGCCTACGTGACGGAAGGCTTCAATCAGGCCCGTGGCTGATTCAGTGCCAAACAGCGACGGCGATGACCTGGGCCGGCGGTTCACCCGCCTGGCCGGGATCATCGCTGTCCTGCGGGAACGCTGCCCGTGGACGGCCGCGCTGACGCACGAGTCCCTGCTGGAGTACCTCGTCGAAGAAGCCTACGAGGTTGTCGAGGCAGTGGAAGCAGGCCACACAGGTCCGCAGGATGCCGGTGAGCTTGCCGGAGAGCTGGGCGATGTCCTGTTCCAGGTACTGCTGCACGCCCGCCTGCAGGAAGAATCCGGCCATTTTGGGATCGGGGACGTGGTGGATTCGCTGACCGCGAAAATGATCCGCCGCAATCCGCACGTGTTTGCCCCCGACGGTTCCGTCCGAACGGAAACCACGGACGATCCCGGGGAAATCGAACGGGCCTGGGACGAGGTCAAAAAACAGGAGAAACCCGGCCGGACCTCGCCGTTCGACGGCATTCCGGCAGGACTCCCGGCACTCCTGCTGGCCGCCAAAACCCTGGACCGGGCCCGGCGTGCCGGGCGAGAGGTTCCGCCTGCCGCCCCCGACACAGCCCCGGACCGTATCTGGCGGGATTCGGAGGAGCTGGGAGACCACCTGTTCGACGTCGTGCGCCAGGCACAGGCGCAGGGCCTGGACGCGGAAGCCGCTCTGCGTGCCGCAGTGCGCCGCTTTACGGCCGGGCAATAGGGCACTCAGCGTTTGAGTGCAACCGGGTATAAGTCGGATTGGCGCCCAAGGGCCTTACTACGGCGCCGGTTTCAACTAGGCTGGAAGCAGACAGCGTGGCCCGTTTCATAGGCCGGGCTCAAGTTACCCCTAGGTTCCAACGAACAGGAGCATTCCCATGGCAATCATTGATGCCATTCACGCCCGCGAAATCCTGGATTCCCGCGGAAACCCCACCGTTGAGGTAGAGGTTCTGCTGGATGATGACACGTTTGGCCGCGCAGCGGTTCCCTCCGGAGCTTCCACCGGAGCCTTCGAAGCCAATGAGCGCCGCGACGGCGAAAAGACCCGTTACCAGGGCAAGGGTGTCCTGCAGGCCGTTGAAGCGGTCATCGAGCAGATCCAGCCCGCACTGCTGGGCTTCGACGCCGCCGACCAGCGCGCCATCGACCAGGCCATGATTGACCTGGACGGCACCGAGAACAAGTCCGGCCTGGGCGCCAATGCCATCCTCGGCGTTTCCCTGGCCGTGGCCCGTGCCGCAGCCGAATCCGCCGCCCTGCCCCTGTACCGCTACCTCGGCGGACCCAACGCGCACATCCTGCCCGTGCCGCTGATGAACATCCTCAACGGCGGCTCGCACGCGGACTCCGACGTCGACATCCAGGAATTCATGATTGTTCCCCTGGGCGCCCAGACCTACTCCGAGGGCCTGCGCTGGGGTGTTGAGGTCTACCACAACCTCAAGTCCGTGCTGAAGGAAAAGAACCTTTCCACCGGTCTGGGTGACGAAGGCGGCTTCGCTCCGAACCTGCCCTCCAACCGTGCAGCCCTGGACCTGATCCTCGAGGCCATCACCCGCGCCGGCTACACGCCGGGCACGGACATCGCCCTGGCCCTGGACGTTGCCTCCTCGGAGTTCTTCAAGGACGGCGCGTACCTCTTCGAAGGACAGAACCGCAGCGCCGAGGAAATGTCCGCGTACTACGAGGAACTGGTCCGCGACTACCCGCTGGTTTCCATCGAAGATCCGCTGGACGAAAACGACTGGGATGGCTGGGTTGCCCTGACCGCGCGCCTGGGCGACAAGGTGCAGCTCGTTGGCGACGACCTCTTCGTCACCAACCCCACCCGCCTGGAGACCGGCATCAAGATGAACGCCGCCAACTCCCTGCTGGTCAAGGTCAACCAGATCGGTACCCTCACCGAAACCCTGGACGCCATCACCATGGCCCAGCGTGCCGGTTACACCACCATCACCTCGCACCGCTCCGGCGAAACCGAGGACACCACCATCGCTGACATCTGCGTGGCCACCAACGCAGGCCAGATCAAGACGGGCGCCCCCGCCCGTTCCGAGCGCGTAGCCAAGTACAACCAGCTGCTGCGCATCGAAGAAGAGCTCGACGACGCCGCCCGTTACGCAGGACGCAGCGCGTTCCCGCGTTTCACGGCAGAGTAAGCCTGCTGCTGGTGGGTACCCTCGTTAACGAGGGTGCCCGCCAGTTGTGTTTAAGCCCTGTGTTATCGAAATAGCTGCGCTTCAGGCCAGTCCGCATTATCAAGGAGTTCCATGCCCACCCGACGTCCGAAAGTCCCCAAGGCATCCGGCGGGGACGGCTCCAGCACCGGGGGGCGCACCAGCCGAAGTGCCCAAAAGCCAGCCCGTAAGCGGAACGCCGCTGCGGATCCGGACATCATCAGCGCCACAAAACCGGTGGAGGGCGCCTCGGACGCCGGCATAGGGGTGTCCCGGTCTCGGGCGGAATCAGCGCCGTCATCCAAAGCGTCCGCCAAAGCCCCGTCCGCTAAAACCTCAGCTCCGAAAAACTCCAAATCCCGGGCTGGAACCGCCAAGCAGCCAACCGGTCCGGGAACTGCGCGTTCCGTCGACGATGCAGCGGCGCCCGGCAAAGCGGCTGCCGCTGCCGGCAGGCTGCGGCGGCGTTCCCGGATCCTGTCCGAAGACAGCGGCACCACAGGAGCCCCGGCGGAGTCCTCGGATGAGCTGCGTCCGGTTCCGGCGAAGGCCTTCTCCGGCCGGCTGCTGGTTCTGGCTATGGTCACGCTGGTGGTGACGGTCCTGCTGGCGCCGTCGGTGAACACGTACCTGCACCAGCGCTCGGACATCGCTGCGCTGGAAGCCGAGATCGCCGAGCAGAAGGAAACCTCCGGCGCTCTTCAAGCCCAGCTCCAGCGCTGGGAGGACCCCAGCTACATCAAGCAGCAGGCCCGGGAACGGATTTTCCTGGTCATGCCGGGGGAGACCCGGTATCTGGTCAAGGGCGAGCAGGGCGTGGAGGACGTGGAGCAGGAAGCCCAGGAACAGGGTGAGGACCTGCGGTGGGTTGATGCACTGTGGGACTCCGTCAAGAGAGCAGCCAACGCACCCTAAGCCTGCCGCCGCTCCGGCGGTCCGGACGCCGCGGCTGCCGCGGCTTTCTGCGCACAGTAATCTTAGAAGCGCAGTTATCAATAGCCCGGGCCTCGTCCAGGCCCTCAGGAAGGAACCTCCGGCATGACCCAGGAGCAGCTCACCCCCACCTCCGAAGACTTGGAGACCCTGAGCCGGCAGCTCGGCAGGCCGGCACGCGACGTCGTCGAAATCGGTGCCCGCTGTGTCTGCGGGAATCCCCTCGTTGCCACCACGGCTCCGCGCCTGAGCAACGGCATTCCTTTCCCCACTACCTACTACTTGGCACACCCGGTCATCACGGCAGCCGTTTCCCGGCTTGAAGCCTCCGGTCTCATGACCGAAATGACCGAGCGGCTGGAGCAGGATCCGGAGCTCGCCGCCCGCTACCGGAAGGCGCATGAGGCGTATCTTCAGGTGCGCAATGAAATTGGTGCCCGCACCGGCGTTGGTCCCGTTCCCGAGATCGACGGCGTCTCCGCCGGCGGCATGCCCACCCGGGTTAAATGCCTGCATGTGCTGGTGGGCCACTCGCTGGCCGCAGGCCCCGGGGTGAACCCGCTGGGCGACGAAGCGCTGGAGCGCATCTCTGAATGGTGGACCGCGGATCGCTGCTATTGTGAGGGCGCGTGGGACACCACGGGTGCGGCGCCCAGCCGTGACCTGAGCCGGCACACCAAAACCCAGGGGCTGTCCCCTCAGGAGCTGGATGCCAAACGTGCCGCCCGACGCGAGGCCGTCGAGGCCGCAGCCAACGCCGAACATCAGGGGGATGCCGTGCAGGAACAAAGCAGCGCACCACAGCAGCCGGACACCGAAGCCGGCGCAGCGGACACCGTGCGGCCGGCCGTGAGGGTTGCCGCCGTTGACTGCGGAACAAATTCCATCCGCCTGCTGATCGCCGACGTGACTCAGGACGAAGGCGCAACCAAGCTGACCGACGTCGTCCGCCTGATGCGGGTCAACCGCCTGGGACAGGGCGTGGACGCCACCGGACGGCTGGCGCCTGAGGCACTGCAGCGCACCTTCGAGGCAGCGGATGAATACGCTGCCCTCATCCGCGAGCACGGTGCCGAACGGGTCAGGTTCGTGGCCACCTCCGCCAGCCGCGACGCAGAGAACCGCGGGGAATTCGTGGCGGGAATCCGCGAACGGCTGGGTGTGGAGCCCGAGGTCATCAGCGGAGACGAAGAGGCCGCACTTTCCTTCGCCGGGGCCACCAGTGTCCTGGGCGCCGGCAATGGTGCCAAAACGCTGGTGGTGGACCTCGGCGGCGGCAGCACCGAATTTGTCCTCGGCACCTCGGACCGTGTGCTGGCGGCTAAGAGCACCGACATGGGATGCGTGCGGTTCACCGAACGCCATCTCACCTCCAATCCGCCCACCGACGCCCAGATTGCGCTGGCGCGCGGAGACGTCCTGGACATGATTGCCCAGGTGCTCTCCACTGTTCCGCTGGCCGAGGCCGACCGGCTGGTGGGTGTTGCCGGCACCATCACCACGGTGACAGCGCACGCCCTCCGCCTGCCGGAATACTCCGCCGAGGCGATTCACGGCACCGAACTGGACATTTCCCGCATCGACCAGGCTGCCCGGGAGCTGCTGCACATGGACCGGGAAGCACGGGCGGCGCTGCCGTACATGCACCCGGGCCGGGTGGACGTGATCGGTGCCGGTGCACTGATCTGGCAGACCATTGTGGACCGCGTGTCGGAACTGACGGACGGAAAGGTCTCCTCGGCGATCACCAGCGAGCACGACATCCTGGACGGCATAGCCCTGAGCGCCGCGCGGTGACCACAGCGTCGGCGGTTTTGGGACTGCGGCAGCGGAAGGGGCGGGGTGGAATCCTGGTGGCGGCGCTGCTGGCGCTTACCCTCGTTCCGGCTGCCCCGGCCTCTGCTGACGAATGGCGGGACAAACAGTACTGGCTGGCGGACTATGGCTTCGACGACGCCTGGGCCGTGAGCCAGGGCGAGGGCGTGAAGGTGGCGGTCATCGACACCGGAATTGATCCCACCCACCCGGACCTTATTGGTGCAGTTACCGGGGGAACCGACGTTTCCGGTGCCGGAGATCCGTCCGGAAGCAGCGGGCTGGGCGACAATCCCTCGCACGGGACGCTGGTGGCAACACTGCTGGCCGGACGGGGCCATGCTCCCGACGAGCCGCCGGCAACCTCCGCACCGAAGAAGGACGGGGACAAGGACGAGAAGAAGGAGCCGGCGCCCGCCAAGGAGAAGAAGAACTCCGAAGGCATCATCGGCGTGGCGCCCAAGGCTGAGCTGCTGGCGGTATCGGCCTGGATCGGACCGGACAATCCGGCCGGAATTCCTATTGAGGACCAGATTCCGGCCGCCATCCGGTGGTCCGTGGACAACGGCGCAAAAGTCATCAACATGTCCCTGGGCAGCAGCTCCACCTCCTGGCCGGAAAGCTGGGATGACGCCTTCCTCTACGCCGAGCAGCAGGACGTGGTGGTGGTTGTCGCCGCCGGCAACCGCGGTGTGGGCATAGTCCAGGTGGGCGCTCCCGCCACCATCCCCGGTGTGCTGACAGTGGCCGGGGTGGACCGCAACGGTGAGGCAAGCTGGGATTCGTCCTCCGAGGGGATCAGCATCGGGGTTGCGGCTCCGGCGGAGAATCTGGTGGGCGGCCTGCCGGGCGGTCCTGCCCGGTATGCGGGCTGGAGCGGAACCTCCGGTGCGGCGCCTCTGGTGGCGGGCACCGCGGCGCTGATCCGTTCCGCGTACCCCGAACTGAGTGCCGCAGAGGTCATTAACCGCATCATCAGCACTGCACGTGACGCCGGGGCTCCGGGACAGGACACCCTGTACGGCTACGGCATCCTGGATGCAGGGGCGGCGCTGACCTCCGATGTTCCGTCCGTCACCGCGAACCCGCTGGGCAACATCGCTGACTGGATCCGCATTCATCGCCGGGACGCTTCCACGGCTCCGGCAGTGGACGCTCCGGTTGCCGTGGAACCGACTGCACCGAACCTGCCCGAACCCACCGTGCCGGAAGCTCTGGCGCCCGGAACGAAGACCGATTTACTGCCCGGAACCCTTGTCCTGGGCTTCACTGGACTAACGCTGGCCGTGGCGGCGGCGGGCACGGTGGCCGTTGTCCGGGCACGTCGCCGGGAGGCGGAATGCCCCGCTTCGGAGGACACGGACACCGGGGAGCTGGAGTCTTCCAAACTCTCGTGAAGGTTTTCACAAACTCGGGTACCATGAGGATATGGCATCTACAACACAGTTTTCAGACCGTCCGCGCGTCCTGGTGGTAGGCGGTGGCTACGTAGGTCTCTATGTAGCCAAGAACCTCCAGAATAAGGTCAAGGCTGAGGGCGGCATCGTCACCGTTGTGGACCCGCTGCCGTACATGACGTACCAGCCGTTCCTCCCCGAGGTTGCAGCTGGCACCATTGAGGCCCGCGACGCTGTTGTATCCCACCGCATGCACCTGAAGAACACCGAACTGATCACCGGCAAGGTTATTTCCATCAACCACGCCGCCCGCACGGCCATGGTTGAGCCGGCTGACGGCGGAGAGCCGTTCGAGCTTCCCTACCAGGACGTTGTCCTGGCCGCAGGCTCGATCACCCGCACCTTCCCGATTCCGGGCCTCGCCGAGGCCGGCATCGGCATGAAGAGCATTGAAGAAGCCGTCGCCACCCGCAACCACGTGCTGGAGCGGATCGAAACCGCTTCCCTGATGCCCGCCGGACCGGAGCGCGAGCGCGCCCTTACTTTCGTCGTCGTCGGCGGCGGCTTTGCCGGCATCGAAACCCTCACCGAACTTGAGGACATGGCCCGCGACGCCGCACGGCTCAATGACCGGCTGAAGCGTGAAGACCTCCGCTTTGTGCTGATCGAAGCCATGGGCCGCGTCATGCCCGAGGTCAAGCCCGACCAGGCTGAGTGGGTTGTCTCCAGCATGCGCGAGCGCGGCATCGAGGTGCTGCTGAACACCTCGCTGGCCTCCGCCGAGGACGGCGTCCTGAAGCTCATCAACATGGCGGACAAGTCCCCGGCCGGTGAATTCGCTACCGACACCCTGATCTGGACCGCCGGCGTGCAGGCCAACCCGATGGTCCGCGCCACCGACTTCCCGATCGACGAGCGCGGCCGCGTCCGTGCCAACGCTGAACTGCGCATCACCGGCGACGACGGCCCCCTTGAAGGTGCATGGGCTGCCGGCGACGTCTCCGCTGTTCCGGACCTCTCCGGCGGCGGCGTGGGCGGCTTCTGCGTTCCGAACGCGCAGCACGCCGTGCGTCAGGCCAAGCTGCTTGCCAAGAACATCGTGGCCGCACGCTACGGCGAGGGCAGCATCGAAGAGTACAACCACAAGAGCCTCGGCGCCGTTGCAGGCCTGGGCCAGTACAAGGGCGTCGCCAACATCATGGGCTTCGGCATGAAGGGCTTCCCGGCCTGGCTGGCACACCGCGGCTACCACGGCATGGCCATGCCCATGTTCGAGCGCAAGTTCCGCGTCATCTCCGGTTGGGTGCTGAATGTAGCGTTCCGCCGCGACCTCACCGATCTGCGCAATCTGAAGAACCCGCGTTCCACCTTCAAGGCTGCTGCTACGCCGCCGAAGAAGAAGGAAATGGCCGGCAAGTAGGCCTGAGCCTCCAGCAACGCGTACGACGGCGGTTCCTCCTTGGCGGAGGGGCCGCCGTCGTTGTTTCCGGGGTGCAGCGTCCATCCAGTAGGCTTGAGCAGAAGCTTTTGCTTCAGCCCCAGTAGCCCAATGGCAGAGGCAACAGACTTAAAATCTGCGTGTTGTCGGTTCGAGTCCGACCTGGGGTACCGCAGGGCCTACGACGTCGGCCCCGTGCGGCCGCCCGGATCCACCACCCCCGTCTCGTCCGGATGTGCCACCCGCAGGTGTGCCGTGATCATGCGGACTGCCTCTTCCTCCGTGTCCACGTCATATTCCCAGCTGCAGGAACAGCACCGCGCGTGCGGGGAGCCGTCCTCTGCCACCGAGACGCCCCACGCATCGTCGGGAAGCAGGTAGAACCCGCCGTAGGTGCCGGACCATTCCCGGAGCGGGGGATCCCTGTGGCTGCTGCCGCGCTGCTCGATCATGCAGGTTATTCGGAGCCGCCCGGTGTAGGGATGGGTTCCGGTCGTCACCGTGAACACCGGGAACGCGGCTGATTCGTTCCATGAAAAAACCGGGATCCTGGTGGTGGCGGTCCTGGCTTCGCCGACGTCATGCTGCGCAGCGGGGTCACGTTCTAGCCGGGTGACCCCCGTGAAGCAAGTGGTTGGAGCGCTCCCTGTGACGAGTGTTACAAGGACGTAACCCTAAACTCTTATTTTTGACTCATTATTCAACTAGCTTTTCTCCTAGATCAGGAACACCTGACAAGGGCATCAAAGGCCTCCGCCTTTCGATCTGGGAGATTATCTATGACTGCACTACGCACCACGGGCCGCCCCGGCCTGGAAGGTTACAGCCGGGCGGCCAAGATCGCGGCGCTGGGGCTCGGTTTTGCGCTGTTCGCCTCCGGCTGCAGCGGGGGAGACTCGGGAACCGAGTCGAATGAATCGGCCGCGCCGTCGTCCTCCTCCGCTGACGCCGCTGCGGCAGGAGCCGTGACCTGCCCGGAAAACGAAGGCGGCAAGGGCACGGATCCGGGGGAGAAGGGCGATCCCACCGCGGTTCCGGCCAGCACCGGCACCACCGACGTCCCGCTGAAAATCGGCACCCTGCTGCCCACCACCGGCGAGCTCGCGTTCCTCGGTCCGCCCGAGATAGCGGGCACCAACCTTGCCGTCGAGGAGATCAATGCGGCAGGAGGCGTCCTCGGCAAGCCGGTGGAAATCATTCACCGCGACTCCGGCGACACCCAGACCGACATTGCCACCCAGTCCGTGACCAACCTGCTCAGCCAGGGCGTCAGCGCGATCATCGGTGCTGCGTCCTCCGGGGTGTCCAAGACCGTCATCGGCCAGATCACCGGCGCCGGCGTCATTCAGTTCTCGCCGGCCAATACGTCCCCTGATTTCACGACCTGGGATGACAACGGACTGTACTGGCGCACCGCGCCCTCGGACGTCCTGCAGGGGCGCACCCTCGGCAACTACATCATGAGCTGCGGCGCGCAGACGGTGGGCATGATTGTCCTCAATGATGCGTACGGCACCGGGCTGGCCAGCAACATCCGCAGCTCGGTGGAGTCCGCGGGTGGCCAGATCATCGCCGAAGAGATGTTCAACGAAGGTGACTCTCAGTTCAGCAGCCAGGTTGACGCCGTCGCTGCCTCTGATCCGGACGCCATCGTGGTCATCAGCTTCCAGCAGGCAACGAGCATCGTTCCCCTCCTGACGGCCAAGGGCGTTGACCCCACGCAGCTGTTTTTCGTGGACGGCAACACCTCGGACTTCAGCGACGACCTCGATGCGGGAACCCTCGAAGGCGCCCAGGGAACCATTCCGGGGCCGTTCGCCTCGGACAACTTCAAGGAATCCCTGCTGGCGATTGATCCGAGCCTGAAGGACTGGTCCTACGCCGGCGAGAGCTACGACGCCGTCACCATGACGGCACTGGCCGCAGAAGCTGCGGGCAGCACCGACGGCGCCGCCATTGCAGCCGAGCTGCAGGGCGTCTCCGCCGAAGGCGAGAAGTGCTTCGACTACGCCGGTTGCGTCACCATCCTGCGGGGCGGCGGCGACATCGACTACGACGGCTACTCCGGACCGGTGACCTTCGATGAGAACGGTGACCCGACCGAAGCGTTCATCGGTATTTACCAGTTCGACGCCGACAACAAGCCGGTGCCGAGCCGTTCAGAAGAGGGCAAGCTCTAAGAACCTCTTCAGCACCGCACAAAGCAACCCCCGCCGGTCGGTACCGGCGGGGGTTGCTTTTGTTTGGCGGGGGAAGCGCCGGGGAGGCGCCGGGGTGGCGCCGGGGCGGGCGGAGCTCAGGCGGTGTCGGCGAGGGTTCCGAGGTAAAGCTGGATGACCTTGGGATCCTTCATGAGCTCCCGGCCGGTCCCCGTGTAGGCGTCCTTGCCCTGGTCCAGGACGTAGGCCCGGTCGCAGATCTGCAGGCACCGGCGTGCGTTCTGTTCCACCATGATCACCGAAACGCCGGCGCGGTTGATTTCATGAACCCGCAAAAACGCTTCGTCCTGCTTGACGGGGGACAAACCCGCGGACGGTTCGTCCAGCAGCAGCACGGCCGGCTCCATCATCAGCGCCCGGCCCATGGCCACCATCTGGCGTTCACCGCCGGAGAGCGAGCCCGCGCGCTGCGCCCGCCGCTGACGCAGTTCCGGGAACAGCGTCGAGACAAAATCAAACCGCTCTGCGAAGCGTTTCGGTGCCTGGTACAGGCCCATCTGCAGATTCTCTTCAATGGTCAGGGACGGGAAGACGTTGTTGTTCTGCGGCACGAATCCCACGCCGCGGCTGACCAGCTTGTTGGCCTTCAGCCCGGTGATGTCCTGACCGCGGACCACAACCGTTCCCGAGTGCACCTTGACCAGGCCGAACATGGCCTTGAGCAGGGTTGACTTGCCGGCACCGTTGGGCCCGATGATCCCGATCAGCTCGCCGCGGCGGGCCTCGATGCTGCATCCGTTCAGGATATTCACGCCCGGGATGTAGCCGGCCACCAGATCGGTTACCTTGACGACGGAATCGCCGTCGAATTCCTCGGCGCTCATGCCTGTCCCTTCCGTTCATCAATACGCCTGCCGACAACGCCGTCAGGCTCGGTTCCCACTGAAGATTCGGGGTCATGCTCCAGTTCGGCTTCCAGCTTTTCAAAGCCCTCGGAATCACCCAGGTCCACGTCATGGTGTGCCCCCAGATAAGCGTCGATAACGGCCTGGTCCTTCATGACCACATCCGGCGGACCCTCGGCAACCACCTTTCCTTCAGCCATGACGATGACCCAGTCGGCAATATGGCGCACCATATGCATGTCATGTTCCACGAAGAGAACGGTCATGCCCTCGGCCTTGAGGTTCTTGATGTGGTCCAGCAGAGACTGCGTGAGCGCGGGGTTCACGCCGGCCATGGGCTCGTCCAGCATGACCAGTTTTGGTTTGACCATCAGGGCCCGGGCCATTTCCAGCAGCTTCCGCTGGCCGCCGGAGAGGGAGGCGGCATAGTCGCTGCGCTTGGCGTCCAGCTTGAACTTGGCCAGCAGGACATCGGCCTGCTGGGTGATCTCCCGTTCACGGCCGCGCCACAACGGCGGCAGGAACGCCCGCCACAGCGACTCGCCCGGCTGGGATGCGGCGCCCAGGCGCATGTTCTCAATAACGGTGAGCTTGCCCATGACCTTGGTCAGCTGGAAGGTGCGGACCATCCCCAGCCGTGCCACCTTATAGGCGGAGACTCCGGCCAGGTCCCGGCCCTCGAACTGCCAGTCGCCGGACTGCGGAGTATCGAACCCGGTGAGCAGGTTGAACAGCGTCGTCTTTCCGGCACCATTGGGACCGATCAGGGCGGTGATCTTGTGCCGCGGAATCTCCACATGCGCCACGTCCACGGCATTGATTCCGCCGTAGGTCCGCGTGACGTTGCGTGCCACCAGGATGGGATCGCGCTTGCGGCACCCCGGTTCCACGGCGCCCTCGGCGATGGGACGGCTGTCCGCCATGTACTCGTTGTCCGCCAGCGGGTCTGCTGGCGCCTCAGGGGCGCCGGCATCACTGACCCCGACGCGGGAAACCTCTGCCGGTTCAGCAGCGTGCGCGCCGCGGGGACGCCCTGCGCGCTGCGGTTCGTTTGCCTGGGAACTCATGCGAACGCCAGCTCCTTCTTATTGCCCAGGATGCCCTGGGGCCTGAAGATCATCAGCAGCATCAGTGCCACACCCACAAGGATGTAGCGAACCTGCCCTGCCTGGGAAGTGTCAATGAACGTGATGTAGCCGGCTTCAATGGCTCCGTAGAGGAGACCCTGGGTCAGCGACAGCAGGACCCAGAAGAGCATGGCGCCGATCACGGGGCCCAGCACTGTGGACATGCCGCCCAGCAACAGAGCGGTATAGAGGTAGAAGGTCAGCTCGGTGCCGTAGTTTGCCGGTTGTACCGCATCGCGGGGGAGGGTGAAGACGATGCCAGCGATGGAGCCCAGCAGGCCGCCGAGGATCAGGGCCTGCATCTTGTAGGCATAGACGTTCTTGCCCAGGGCCCGGACGGCGTTCTCATCCTCGCGGATGCCTTTCACCACCCGGCCCCACGGGCTGCGGATCAGCATCCACACCAGCAGGCAGGCAATGATGACCAGGGTCCAGGCGACGATGCGAACCCACACATCGCGTTCATTCATGCCGAAGGGTCCCAGGTTGTAGCTTCCCGGGGGAATGGGGTTCAGCGCATAGAAGTCTCCGGTGAAGGCGGACAGTCCGTTGGCTGACCCGGTGACCGCCGTCATGCTGTTGGTGGTGACGATGTAACGGATGATTTCCGCGGCGGCGATCGTCACGATGGCCAGATAATCGGCCCGCAGGCGCAGGGTGGGTATGCCCAGGATGACGGCAAAGACGGCGGAGGCCGCCAGCGCGATCAGCACCGCAACGGGCAGCGGGGCGTTGAAAGACAGGATAGGAACGGCGAAACCGTAGGCCCCGACGGCCATGAACCCGGCCTGCCCGAAGTTCAGCAGCCCCGTGTAACCGAAATGCACCGCGAGGCCGAGGGCTGCCAGTGCGTAGGCGGCCGTAGTGGGGCTGATGATCTCGTTGAGAGCCCCCAGAAAAATATTTGCAAAGTCCATCGCTGCTAAGCCCCTAACCTATGCGCTCGCGGCGGCCGAGGATTCCCTGCGGCCGGACGAGGAGGACAAGAATCATGATGACCAGGGCACCCACATATTTGAGGTCCGCGTCCAGCCAGATTGTGGAGATCTCCACGAAGAGCCCAACAATGATGGAGCCGATCAGCGCTCCGAAGACCGTGCCGAGTCCGCCGAGCGTCACGCCGGCAAAAATCAGCAGCAAAATCTGCTGGCCCATGTTGAAGGAAACTCCGGGCCGGTAATAGGCCCACAGGATGCCGCCCATGGCTGCCAGGGCGCCGCCGGTTACCCAGACCAGACGGATCACGCGGTCCACGTCGATGCCGGAGGCCGCGGCCAGGGACGGGTTGTCCGCGACCGCCCGGGTGGCCTTGCCGATCCGGGTGCGCAGCAGGAGAACGGCGATGACCAGGATGACCGCGAGCGAGACAAACAGGGAAATCAGGGTGTTCCGGGGTATGGATACGGGCCCGAGTTCGAGGGTGGGGCTCTGCGCTCCGGGCAGCTGCTGCATGGCACCGCCGAAGAAGAAGAGGACGGTGTAGCGGACGGCCACCGCCAAACCAATGCTGACGATCATCATCGGCACCAGGCCGGTGCCGCGCCGCCGCAGCGGTTTCCACAGCACCCCGTCCTGCAGATACCCGAACGCCGCCCCGCCGAGGACGGCGAGCGGCAGTGCCAACCAGGCGGAAAGGCCCAGAGCTGAGAACCCGAAGGCCAGGACTGCGCCCAGGGTGACCATCTCGCCGTGCGAAAAGTTGGTCAGGCCGGTGGTGCCGAAGATCAGGGAGAGACCCACTGCGCTCAGCGCCAGCAGCATTCCGAAGCTCAAACCGGCCACGGCACGCTCAGTCAGAGTGGAAAGGAAGCTGTCCTGCTGCAGGACAATGCCCTCGCCGAGCAGAAACAGCGTGGTGATGTTGGAGGTGCCGGCAAAGGTGACGGTGCGCGGGTTCTGCTGGTTCTCCGCCAGCGCCACATCCTCCGGAAGCGTTGATTCGTCCAGTTCCACTTCAAACGCACCCTGTTCGGGAACGCCGATGGACCAGGAACCGTTCGCTGCGGTCAGTGTTTCGCCTTCATAGCCGTTGCCGGTGGCGGTGATCTTTACTCCCTCGAGGGGAACGCCCGCGTTGCGGAGCACTCCGCTGATTCGGTCGCTGTATTCAGAACCGTCCGTTGGAGCATCAGGATCTTGGCCTTCAGCAGTTGCGGATGTGCTCTCCGACGGCGACGGCGCCGGGGTGGCTGTTGTTGCGTGGACGGCAGGAGCGGAGAACAGCAGGGCGGCGAACATCGCCGCCACCGCCGCCAGCATCCCCAGATACCTGGTCAGCGCCGATGTTCTTAGCAAATTCGAAAACCTCCACGCCAAGGCCGTGCGCACCGAGGAAATCGGCACTTAGGCGGATCTGTTTGTGACGTCTGTCACGGACTGGGGAACATGCTACCCACGAAATGTTTCAGGCAGTGACGTTTGGCCCGGCTCGAATGTCGCGATCGGGTAACGACTTATCGTGAAGCCGCGGAACGCCAGTGCCGGGGCTTCGGAAGTGGCCGGGTATGCGGAACTGTTATCCCGGCTCACTCCGTCGCAGGGAATCTTCAGTGCCCGGCGGCCGTTGACATTGGTAGGCTCTAGGTAAACAGCCCCCCAGATGGAGGACATTTCATGGCACTTGGCGGTAATCCGGTTTTTAACGGAAAGAATTTCAATTCACAGGTTCGCGGCGGCAGGATGAACCAGGGTTCCCTGGCCACCCAGCCCCATGGACAGATGACACCGCAGCAGTTGCAGGAGCTCTACACTGCTCCCTCCGCAGGTCCCGCCCAGACGGGCCGGATGACCTACGACGACGTGATCATGAAGACTCTCGCCTGCCTGGCCGTGGTGCTGGTGGGCGCTGCCATTCCGATGCTGGTGATCCCCGGTGCGGCTGCACCGCTCATGATCGTAGGCGCCCTGGGCGGCTTCGTCCTGGGTCTGGTGAACTCCTTCAAGCGGGAACCCGCTCCGGCGCTGATCCTGGCGTATGCAGCGCTTGAGGGTCTGTTCCTTGGTGGCCTGACCCTGGTGCTGGACAACATGTTCCCGGGCATCGGCCTGCAGGCCGTCCTCGGTACGCTCTCCGTCTTCGCCGTGACCCTGGTGCTGTTCAAGAGCGGCAAGGTCCGCGCCACCCCCAAGGCCATGCGCTTCTTCATGATCGCGATGATCGGTTACGCCGTCTTCTCCCTCGTCAATGTTGGCCTGATGATCTTCGGTGCCGTGGATGACCCGTGGGGCGTGCGCGGTTTCACTATCGCCGGCATCCCGCTGGGCATCATCATCGGCCTGTTCGCCGTTGGCCTGGCCGCGTTCTCCCTCATCATGGACTTCACCTCCATCGAGCAGGGTGTGCAGGCCGGCGCTCCGGTGCGTTATTCCTGGACCGCAGCGTTTGGCCTGACCGTCACTCTGGTCTGGCTGTACGTGGAAATCATCCGTATCCTCGCCATTCTCCGCGGCGACGACTAACGCTGCTCTCCGGCTGGTCCGGAGGCATGCGGGTAGACGACAGAGGCCGGCAGGCATTGACCTGCCGGCCTCTGTCGTTTAATCCCGGGAGTAGTGAATCCGCCGTTCCCGGAGAAAAGTCGGCCATCACCCTGTGCACCACTCTCCCGGGACCGTAGGCTCTGGCACGTCTCGAGATCCAGGTGCTGAGGGGAGGGGCCGCCGTGCCAGAGCCCGCCACAACCGAACTGTCTCCGGTGCGTCTTCAGGAACTGCTGCTGGAGCATCCTGCACTCGACGGTTTCCTGACCGCGCTGGCCTGTGACCTTGCCGGCCATCTGGCGGAATGGGACGTCTCCGACGCCGCCATCACCGTTGTGCGGCCCCGGCGGCAGACGGTCCACGCGGGAAGCGGTCCCGGAGTTTCGGCCCATGGACAGTCCGCTGCAGATCCCGCGTCCGGCGTCCTAACGATAGGATTGCCGGTTCCCCTCGCCGGGGCCGGGGGAGCGGTGCTCACCGTGTATTCGGAGCATCCGGGGGCCTTCGGGCCGGAGGCCGTGCAGGCAGTCGAGCGTGCCGCCGCGGAGACGGCAACCGCAGTGGCGCTGGCTCTGCGCCTGGACGCCCAGACACACCGCGCGGAGAACCTGCAGGCGGCGCTGGAGTCCAGGACGGTGGTGGATCTCGCCGCCGGTATCATCATGGCCCAGAACAACTGCAGCCAGCAGAGCGCCGTGGACATTCTGCGCAGCGTGTCCAACAGCCGCAACGTCAAGGTCCGGGACATCGCGGCCGGTGTCGTCGCGGTGGTTTCAGACCGGGTGAGCACCCACTTCGAAGAGTAAGCGGTTGGTAGGCTGGAACGATGAGCTTCCCAGCCACGGGCGCAGTTCCAAGTCCTGCCACCGGCACCCAGTACCAGATCACACGCCAGACTCCCGGCGGCCGGGCCGAAGCCCGCATTGCGGCGCTTGCGGGAGGGCTGCGCAGCTACAGCGTGGCCGGCACCGGGTACGTCGAGACCTACCCGGACACTTCGCTGCCGCCGTCGGCCTGCGGCATCCTGCTGGCGCCCTGGCCAAACCGCGTGGCCGGCGGCCAATGGACCCTGGACGGCAAGGTCCAGCAGCTGGATATCACCGAACCTTCCCGGGGGAACGCCAGCCACGGGCTCCTTCGCAACACCGGCTACCGGCCTGCCGGCGACACGGCCGGGCAGGACAGCCTGACCCTGCAGGCCGAAATCTTCCCCCAGCACGGCTATCCGTTCCACCTCATCCACCAGGTCACTTACAGCCTGGACGACGACGCCGGCTTGCGGGTGCGCCAAAGCCTCACCAATGTGGGGGAGGACCGGGCGCCGTTTGCCCTCGGCGCACATCCGTTCCTGCGGATCGGTTCGGTACCGGTGGAAGACCTGACGCTTACCGTGGCCGCGGAAACCCGGATAACGGCTGACGAGCGTCTGATCCCCGTAGGGCGGGAGCCGGTTGCCGGGGACTATGACTTCCGGGCCGGCCGCCGGATCGGAGACCAGGCGCTGGACAGCGCCTTCACCGGACTGGAGCTGGCGGAAGGACAGCACCGGCACCGCCTGGCCGCACCGGACGGCAGAAGCGTCACGCTGTGGAGCGCTCCCGAGTTTGGTTACGTCCATGTTTTCCTCACAGACCAGCTTCCCGGACGGAGCCGGGCCGTTGCCCTGGAACCCATGACTGCTCCGGCCAATGCCCTGAATTCCGGTGAGGGACTGCGCTGGCTGGACCCGGGAAACTCCTTCGCAGCAGAGTGGGGGATCCGGCCCGGCCTGGACGGCTGAGAGGCGGACGTAAAGGTGGGAACAACAGCCATCGAGTGTGGAAAGATGACCCCATGAGACCTCACGCACGCAGCATTGCCGCGCCCAAAGCGGTGCAGGCTGCGGCTGTCCGCTCCAGCCGGGGCAACGACGACGTCCCGTACGCTCTGCGCGTCAGCGCAGCCTGGGCCTGGCGCCTGGGTGTGGTGCTGATTGTCGCGGCCGGGCTCATCTGGGTCCTGCGTGATTTCTCCCTGCTGCTCATTCCCCTGATGATCGCCGGACTGCTGGCCGGCCTGCTCTCTCCGGTGACCGAGTGGCTGCGGCGCAACAAGGTGCCCGGCGGTCTGGCCGTGGCCGTCACCATTGTCACCTTCCTGGGCTTGATCGTGGCCGCCCTGACTCTGGTGGGCCGGCAGTTGGCGCTGGGGTTCCGTGACCTCTGGGATGAGACCCTTGCCGGTGTGGACCAGGTTCAGGAATGGCTTGCAGACGGGCCGCTGAAGATCACCACAACCCAGATGGATTCCCTGCTGGGCGGAGCCACCAACGCGATCCAGTCGAACTCTGCAAACATCGTTTCCGGGGCGTTGTCGGTGGGCACCGGAGCCGGGCACTTCGCCGCGGGCGTGCTGCTGACACTTTTCGCCCTGGTTTTCTTCCTGCTGGACGGCCGGCGCATCTGGCGCTTCGTGACAGGGCTCCTGCCGCGGCGCGCCCGCCCGGCTGGTTACGGAGCCGGACTCCACGGCTGGGAATCCATGGTCAACTACGTCCGGGTGCAGCTGCTCGTAGCATTCATCGACGCCGTCGGAATTGGAGCCGGCGCCGCCATCATCGGAGTGCCGCTGGCGCTGCCGCTTTCGGTCCTGGTGTTCCTGGGCTCCTTCGTGCCGCTGCTGGGCGCCTTCGTCACCGGATTCGTAGCTGTGCTGCTTGCCCTCGTCGCCAACGGCTGGGTCAATGCGCTGATCATGCTGGGCATTGTGCTGCTCGTCCAGCAGCTCGAGTCCCACATCCTGCAACCGCTGATCATGGGCCGCGCCGTCGCCCTGCATCCCCTGGCCGTAATCCTTGCCGTCACCGGCGGCACCCTGGCCGCCGGAATCCCCGGAGCCCTGTTCTCCGTACCGCTGCTGGCCATCCTGAATACCGTGGTGCGTTACATCGCCTCCCGGGGATGGGAACAGGACCCGGCGCTGGACGCAGACCCCGTCTTTGGGGCTGCGGGCGGACCGGTGCCGAGGACAAATGAATCCATTGAGGCGTTGGATGACAACGCAGAAGAAGAGAAACAACCGTGACCGATCTGTCCGACCTGCCCGTGACACTGGACGACATCGAGGCAGCCGCGAAACTGCTGGACGGTGTGGTTGCCCGTACCCCCATTGAGGTTTCCCGGGCACTGGGCCGCCAAACCGGTTCCAATGTCTACTTCAAGTGTGAAAACCTGCAGCGGGCCGGGTCCTTCAAGGTCCGCGGCGCCTATGTCCGGATGGCCAAGCTTTCACCGTCCGACCGGGACCGGGGCGTGGTGGCGGCCTCCGCCGGCAACCACGCGCAGGGCGTGGCGGTTGCGGCTGCGCGGCTGGGCATCAAAGCCCGGATCTTCATGCCGCTGGGCGTGGCACTGCCGAAGCTGGCAGCCACGCAGAGCCACGGCGCCGAGGTAGTGCTGCACGGCCACAACGTGGATGAAGCGCTGGCGGAAGCCAAGCGGTATTCGGACGAGACCGGTGCCGTGTTTGTGCACCCGTTCGACAACGTGGACGTAGTGGCCGGGCAGGGGACCATCGGTCTGGAGCTGCTCGACCAGATCCCTGACCTGGACACCGTCTTGATGGGTGTGGGCGGCGGCGGGCTGCTGGCGGGCGTCGCGGTGGCCATCAAGGCGAGGGCAAAGGAACTGGGCCGGGAGGTGCGCATCATCGGTGTCCAGGCCGAGAACGCTGCTGCTTATCCGCCCTCACTTGCCGCCGATGCCCTCGTCCCGCTGACCAAGGTGTCCACGATCGCCGACGGCATCGCCGTCGGGCGCCCGGGCCAGCTGCCCTTCTCCATCATCAGGGAACTGGTGGATGATGTGGTGACCGTCAGCGAGGACTCGCTGGCACGGGCACTGATCTTCCTGCTGGAACGCGCCAAGATGGTGGTGGAACCGGCCGGAGCTGTGGGCGTGGCTGCGCTCATGGACGGCAAGATTGAAAACCCGGGGAACACCGCAGTGATTCTCTCCGGCGGCAACATTGACCCGATGCTGATGCTCAAAGTGATCCAGCGCGGTCTGGCCGCCGCAGGCCGGTACCTGGTGGTGCGGATCCTGCTCGATGACCGTCCCGGTTCGCTGGCCACCATTTCCCGGATCATTGCCGAATCCGATGCCAACGTCACCGGCGTCGACCACACCCGGGTGGGCGGCTCCATCAGCATGGGGGATGTGGCCATCACCATCAACATGGAAACCAAGGGGCACGAGCACTGCGAACTGGTGTTGAACAACCTCCGCGCCTCCGGCTTCCAACCCATAGTGCTGCACGGGTAGGCGATGCTCGCCAAGCGGGCCAGGACGGCCCTGTACATATCCCTCGGCCTGGCCGCACTCATTTGGGCGTGCTATTTCGTTGCCCTGCTCATAGGCCCGTCATCCCTGCGGGAGTTCGGAGTTCTGCCCCGGCGGCTCGAAGGGCTGGACGGGATCCTGTTTGGCCCGCTGCTGCACGCCGGCATCAACCACCTGCTCGGAAACACCCTGCCGCTGGTGGTCTTTTCCTTCCTGACATTGCTGGAAGGGGTGCGGCGGTATGCCGTGGTGATCGCTTCGTCCTGGCTGGCGTCCGGGCTGGGTGTCTGGCTCTTCGGCGGCGGGCTGACCGTGGGGATATCAGGGGTTGTCTTCGGATTGTTTGCGTACCTGATGGTCCGCGGAATCTACAACCGGGACATCCTGCAGCTGCTTCTGGCCGGAGTGCTTTTCCTCATCTACGGGTCACTGCTGTGGGGCGTGCTGCCGGTGAACATCGGCGTGTCCTGGCAGGCGCACCTCTTCGGTGCCGCCGGCGGTGTGCTGGCGGCGGTGCTGCTGAGCCGCAACCGGCAGAACAGGCGCACAAGCAAAAGCGGGCCCTCCCGTTGGGAAGACCCGCTCTAGCGCACAAAATCAGGCAGTGCGGAAAACTAGCCGGCGTAAGGCTTGGCCGAGATGATCTCCACCGAGATCTCCTTGCCGTTCGGTGCCTTGTAAGTGACGCTGTCTCCTGCCTTCATGCCCTGGATTGCGGCGCCCAGAGGAGACTTTTCGCTGTACACGTCGATGTCCGAGTCGCCGGCGATTTCACGGCTTCCCAGCAGGAAGGTCTCCACGTCGCCGGCAACCTTGGCTTCCACCAGCATGCCGGGTTCAACGACGCCGTCATCTGCCGGAGCTTCGCCCACGTGGGCGGTTTCCAGGAGCTGCGTCAGCTGGCGGATGCGGGCCTCAGCCTTGCCCTGCTCTTCCTTAGCTGCGTGGTACCCGCCGTTTTCCTTCAAATCGCCCTCGGAACGTGCCTGCTCAATGCGGGCAACGATTTCCGTGCGGCCGGGGCCGGACAGGTGATCCAGCTCCGCCTTCAGGCGGTCATAAGACTCCTGAGTGAGCCAAGCGGCAGGTGCGCTGTTGGTAGACACGGGTCTCTCCTTTTAAGTGACGACCAAACCACTGAATCTGGTTCGGCAGGCTGAAATTGCTTCGGGGCCGGAACGGCCTGACAAGCAAAGACCCCGCCGGGCGGTGACCGTTCACTGGGATGATCACCTGGCGGGGCATAACGTAGGCTCCATACTAGTCAGCCAAAGCGAATTACCCAAGAACCCGCCGGATTTGACGGAACGGGCCAATCCTGCACCCCGGCCGCGGGAAACGCGGCGCAGCTAAACCGGAAGAATGCGCCCGTGAAGTTAAGCCCAGAGCGTGTTTTCAGTGCTAGTCGTCAAGGAGCCAGCAGGCGTTCACTCCGCCGGTAACGCCCAGGGAATCGGTACGGATGTCCAGCCGGTGCCCGGTGGTTGCTTCCTCAGACGGGCCGATGGTGACCTGCTTCCACCCCACCACGGCGTAGCTCGAGCTGAGGACCTGAACGGCGCAGGACGCGCTGTCTTCAGGGTCTTTGGTGACTTGGAAGTCCACGCTGGCATGTGTGGCATCGGCAATGCTGAAACCCACATCCTTGAAACTCACTTCGCCGCGCGGGGACGGCATCGCCATGAGAGCGGCCGCTCCGCAGGCCAGCAGGACGGCAGCGCTGCCGGCAATGGTCTTGGCCCGCCGGGACCAGCCCGGCTTGGGTGCGCCGTAACGATTGGCTAATCTTGATGCGGACGGAAAATCATCCGGGGTCTGCTCGGGGGCGGGCTGCTTAACAGGACCTTCCTCAGTGCTCACTGCTTCATTTTATCCGAGTTTGCCCGTCCGATTTTCGCCAACCTTCTCAGGAGCTGCTTCGTGCCGACCGCCCCGCTTGATAATTCCAGCCGCCAGGAACCGCTGCGGCTGCTGGCTGTGCATGCTCATCCCGACGACGAAGCCAGCAAAGGCGCGGCCATGATGGCTTTCTACGCCGCCCGGGGCGTGGACGTTATGGTCGCCACCTGCACCGGCGGTGAGCGCGGCAGTGTGCTGAATCCCGCACTCGAGGACAACGCTGCCGCGAAGCGGGACCTTGCCGGTCTTCGCCGAACCGAAATGGCCAATGCACAGCGTGAGCTGAACGTGCAGCACCGCTGGCTGGGATTCATGGACTCCGGCCTTCCGGAAGGGGATCCGCTGCCTGACCTGCCCTTTGGATGCTTCGCGCTGGAGCCGCTCGAGCGGGCCGCGGCACCCCTGGTCAAGCTGGTGCGGGAGTTCCGCCCGCACGTCATCATCAGCTACGACGAGAACGGCGGCTACCCGCACCCGGACCACATCATGGCGCACAAGGTGGCTGTGGAGGCGTTCAACGCTGCCGGGGATCCGAACCGGTACCCGGGCACGGGCGAGCCCTGGGAGCCGCTGAAGCTGTACTATGACCGCGCCTTCAATCCGGAGCGTTTCACCGCTCTGCATAATGCCCTCGTGGAAGCAGGCGTGGACTCTCCCTACGCCGAGCGCATTGCCGCCTGGCAGGAAGCCGACGCCGAGGGCCACCGGCTGCCGGCTCCAACCCACCCGACCACCACGCAGATCCCCTGCGGAGATTATTTTGAAACCCGGGACCGGGCACTCAAGAGCCACCGCACCCAGGTGGACCCCAACGGATTCTTTTTCGCCGTTGACGCCGAAACCCAGCGCAAGATCTGGCCCTGGGAAGATTATTCGCTGATCATGTCCAGGGTGGACACCAAGCTTCCTGAAACGGATCTGTTCGCTGGCCTACGATAGAGGGCAGGGACGGCGCACAGCCGTCCGCTGCCAAGAGAGAGAATCACCGTGAACTTCCTGTACAGCCTGCCCCTGACCGTTCCCCCCGGCCCCGAGGACGGCGAGCTGAAAACCGGACTGAGCATTGCCGATGTTACCCCGGGCCTGCTCGGCTTCCTGGCGACCCTCTTCCTGGTGCTGGCAGTGGTGTTCCTCATCCGTGACATGGTGAAGCGCATCCGCCGGGTCCGCTACCGCGAGCAGGCCCTTACCGGTGTTGGCACCGACGTTTTCATTCCCAGCACCGAAGATGTGAAGGCTGCCGAGGCCGGCAAGGCCGCCGAATCCGGCGGAGTGTCCGCTTCAACCACCGCAGCCGACGGGTCAGACACCACCCCGGGTTACTACAAGCGCGGCTAGGAGCAAACCATGGCCGGCAGACTGCAGGGAGAGGCTTCGGCCTATTTGCGCCAGCATGCCGGCAACCCCGTGGATTGGTGGCCGTTCGGGGATGAGGCTTTTTCCGAGGCACGGCGTCGGAATGTCCCTGTCTTCATCTCGGTGGGGTACGCCGCCTGCCACTGGTGCCATGTGATGGCACATGAATCCTTCGAGGATCCCGTTACCGCCGCCTACCTGAATGAGAACTTCGTTTCCATCAAGGTGGACCGCGAGGAGCGCCCCGATGTGGACGCCGTGTACATGGCAGCCACCCAGGCCATGACCGGCCAGGGCGGATGGCCCATGAGCGTCTTCACCCTTCCCGACGGCCGGACCTTTTATGCCGGAACCTACTTCCCGCCCCGGCCCGTCCAGGGAATGCCGTCCTTCCGGGACGTCCTGGAAGCCGTAGCCTCCGCGTGGAAGGACCGTCCCGGCGAGGTCCGGGAAAGCGCTGCCCAGCTGGCGGCACACCTGGCCTCGGCCCAGCAGGGGAACCGGCGGCTGCTCGGCCCGGTCCTGGATACCGGCCTGGACGCGGATCTGGACCCAGGAGACGCTGCAGCGGACGCGACGGCGGCGCAGCACGTTCTGTCCGCCGCCGTAGAGACGCTGGCAGGTCTTGAGGACCGGCAGTCCGGCGGCTTTGGCGGAGCACCCAAATTTCCGCCCTCCACCGTTTTGCGCTTCCTGCTGGCTCACGCCGCCGCCGGAGGCTCCACGGCAGCCGAAGCCGGTGCACTCGCGGACCGGACTCTGGGAGCGATGGCCCGGAGCGCACTGTATGACCAGCTGGAGGGCGGATTCGCCCGCTACACGGTGGATCGCCGCTGGGCGGTGCCGCACTTCGAAAAAATGCTCTACGACAATGTGCAGCTGCTTTCGCTGTATGCGCAGTGGGCCCGGACAGCCCTCGGTGAAGGGGACCGCCGGCTGGCACTGCGCGTGACACGCGAAACTGCTGACTGGATGATCCGCCGGCTGCGTGTGGAGGAAGGCGGCTTTGCTTCCTCCCTGGACGCGGACACCCTTATCCAGGGACACCGGGTAGAGGGCGGCACCTACGTATGGACGCCGGAGCAGATGAGGGAGCTCCTGGATCCGGAGCATGCGGACGCCGTGTTGGGCCTGCTGGACCTGGAATCCGGGAACATGGCAGCCCATGGCGGCACCGGCAGCACTCTGCATTTCGGCCGGGTGCTGAGCGCTGCCGAAGAGGAGCTGTGGCTTCGGCACCGGCCGTCCCTGGCGGCCGCCCGGAACCTCCGCCCGCAGCCGGAACGCGATGACAAAGTGGTGGCCGGGTGGAACGGGCTGGCCGTTGCAGCGCTGGCCTCCGCCGCCGTCGTCCTTTCTGATGCAGGGGAGGCCGGGGAAGCCGGGCGTATCCTCCGTGCTGCCGGGGACGCCGCGTCCTACCTGCTGCGCGTGCACCGAACCGGCCCCACCCTGCGGAGGGTCTCCCACGACGGGCGCGCACAGGGCATTGAGGGGCTGCTGGAGGACTACGCCGGAGTGGCCGAGGGGTTGTTCACGCTCTACGCCGCCACCGGCGATGAGCACTGGTACACCGAGGCGGAGTCCCTGGTGCTGGCCGCGGAAAACCGTTTCCTCACGGCGGGCGGGCTGCAGGACACCGCCGTCCGGCCCAACGAGCTGGTCAATGCCCAGGGAACGCAGGCCGCCGCCGATCCACTGGACGGGCCCACGCCCAGCGGTGCTGCGCTCTTCGCGGGCGTCCTGCTCACGTACTCCGCGTACTCGGGATCGCTGCGTCACCGGGCGCTCGCGCAGTCGCTCCTGAAGCACGTTGAAGTGGTGGGTGCCCAGGCGCCGCAGGCTGCCGGCTGGGCCATGTCGGTGCTGCAGTTCCTGCTGGACGGGCCCCGGGAACTGGCGGTCGCCGGTACGGATGCTGCAGCCGTTGCGGAACTGCTGCGGGCAGCGCGCGACGCCGGCGGGCCGGGTCTGGTAATCGCCTCACGGATTGCGGCGCCCGGGTCTGCGGGTGCTGTGTTTGAAACCCGGGTGCCGCTGCTTGAGGAACGGGACCCGGGCGGCGCGCCTGCGGTGGCTTACCTGTGCCGGGGGATGGTCTGCCGCCGGCCGGTCAGCTCAGCCGCCGAACTGCAGGCACTGATCACGGGGGAATAACCGGGGACTAAGGCGGATCAGCCCGAAGCGCCGACTGAGAGCACTGCCATCAGAATGGCGGCGTAGTGGCACGCGAACCCCACCAGTGTGAAGGCATGGAAAATTTCGTGGAAACCGAACCAGTCCAGTGAGGGGTTGGGTTTCTTCAGGGCGTAAATGACGGCGCCGGCAATGTACATGGCCCCGCCCACCAGCACGAGCACGGCCGCTGCGGGATTGATCCTGAAGAAATCCGGAATGTAGATCAGTGCCGCCAGACCCAGGACAATGTAGGCCGGGGTGTAAACCCAGCGCGGCGCGTGCAGCCAGAGCAGCCGGAACAATACCCCCGCCAACGCTCCGCACCAGATGAACCACAGCAGGACCTTGGCCTTTTCCGGCGGCAGCAGGGACCAGGCAAGGGGCGTGTAGGACCCCGCGATGACCAGCATGATGTTGGTGTGGTCCAGCCGCTTGAGAATGATTTTGACCCTGGGCGACCAGTTGCCGCGGTGGTACACGGCGGAAACGCCAAACAGCAGCACCCCGGTCAGCGCGTACACCGCGGAGGCGATCCGGGTTCCGGTGGTGGGTGCCAGGCAGATCAGGATGATGCCGGCGGCCAGGACAAATGGTGTGGCTCCGGCATGAAGCCAGCCCCGGAGCTTTGGTTTGATCTCCAAGATGTCCGCGGCTCGTTCCACGGCGGATTCAACCGGACCGGGAGCCTTTCGCGAGCTGGGATTGTGCTCCGGCGGAGCGGACGACGATGAAGATGTCATGGAGAAAATCCTAGCCTACGATCCGGTAGGTTACGGGTCGGCGGGAGGTTCATCGGGCACCTCCCGGGAGGAGCGCGGGCCGCTCGCCGGACCGGTGGGGAGCGGGGAATCCGCCGGTCCGGACGAGCCGCCGAAACTGTTCGCGGTTTTTTAGGAATACACTTTTTAGTGCGCCTCCCACATCCGCGGAGACGTTTTTCTTCCCGCAGGACAGGACAGGCAGGTGCAGCTCCGCATGAGGTTCCCGGGCGTTGTGTATGCCTTCTATGAACGCAAGCTGCGCCGAAGCCTCAGCCCGGACCGCATTCCCGAGCATATTGGCGTCATGGTGGACGGCAACCGGCGCTGGGCGAAACTGGCAGGTGCCCCCACGGCGGACGGCCATCAGGCCGGCGCGGACAAGATCCTGGAGTTCCTGGGCTGGTGTCAGGAACTCGGTGTGCGCCGGGTGACGCTGTATATGCTCTCCACCGATAACCTGAACCGGAACCCGGATGAACTCGATCCGCTCCTGGACATCATTGGCAACACCCTGGACCGGCTGGGGGAGAAGGGCGACCTGCGGGTCAACGCCGTCGGAGCCCTGGACATCCTGCCCGCCAACCTCGCCGAAAAGCTCAACGCACTGGGCGCCAGCACCAGCGGCGCCGACGGGCTGCACGTCAACGTCGCCATTGGCTACGGCGGCCGCCGGGAGATTGTGGACGCGGTCAAAGAACTGCTGCATGACGCCGCCGCCCACGGTAAGTCGATCGAGGAGATCACCGGGGAACTGTGCGATACGCAGATTTCGGAGTATCTCTACACACGCGGCCAGCCGGACCCGGAACTGGTCATCCGCACCTCGGGCGAACAGCGGCTCTCCGGGTTCCTGATGTGGCAAAGCGCGTACAGCGAGTTCTATTTTTGCGAAGCACTCTGGCCGGACTTCCGCCGGGTGGACTTCCTCCGGGCCCTGCGTGACTACGCCAACCGGCAGCGCCGCTTCGGTTCCTAAGGACCCTTTCCCGGTTGCGGACCCGCCGGACCGCCGCCGTGTGAACAGCAGATTAACTCCGGCAGGCAGATAAAAACCGGGCCGTGTCCTGCTGCGGCCCGGGACCTAAGCGGCGTACCTTGGTGCTATTGATCAGCGACCCGCTGATGGAACCGGAGGCCGGATGCTCAACAGAGTGTTGCAGAAAGGCCGCCGCCCGGCCTTTCCCGGTCTGCGGACCTCCCCGCCCAGCTATCCGGGGCGCTGCCCCTGACTGGAGTCTCCGTGGCCCTTTCTTCTTCCCCGCGAACCGCTCCCGACGTCGACCAGGCCGGCTATGTGCTGGACACCTCGGTCCTGCTCTCGGACCCCAGGGCCATCCTGCGTTTCGCCGAACATGAAGTGATTGTTCCGCTGGTCGTCATTACTGAATTGGAGAAAAAGCGCCATGATCCCGAACTGGGCTATTTTGCCCGGGCTGCCCTGCGCCTGCTGGATGACCTGCGGATTGAGCACGGCGGGCTGAGCGAGCCCATCCCGCTGGGCGATTCCGGGGGCACCCTGCGCGTGGAACTGAACCATGTGTCGGTGGACGTCCTTCCGGCAGGCATCCGCGGAACCGACAATGACAGCCGCATCCTCGCCGTGGCCCGGAACCTGGCCGACGAGGGACGCAACATCACAGTCGTCTCCAAGGACCTGCCCATGCGGGTCAAGGCCTCCGCCGTGGGACTGAAAACCGACGAGTACCGCAGCGAGCTTGTCCGTGACACGGGCTGGACCGGCGTCGTTGAACTGGATGTGGCCGAAGCCGACGTGGACGGCCTGTATGAACACCGCCCCGTGTTCATTCCGGCAGCGGCCGAACTGCCGGTGAACACCGGGGTGGTCCTGCTCTCCGGCCGGGGCTCCGCACTGGGACGGGTGGGCGCTGACAAGCAGGTGCGGCTGGTCCGCGGGGACCGCGATGTGTTTGGCCTGCACGGCCGTTCGGCGGAGCAGCGGCTGGCGATCGACCTGCTGATGGACTCGGAGGTGGGAATTGTGTCCCTCGGCGGCCGCGCAGGCACCGGCAAGTCCGCCCTCGCCCTGTGCGCCGGGCTGGAAGCCGTGCTGGAGCGCCGGGAACACCGCAAGGTGGTGGTCTTCCGCCCGCTGTACGCCGTCGGCGGGCAGGAGCTGGGCTACCTGCCCGGCACGGAGGCCGACAAAATGGGGCCGTGGGGACAGGCTGTGTTCGACACACTCGAGGCGCTGGTGTCCAAGGAGGTGCTGGAGGAGGTCCTGGACCGGGACATGCTGGAGGTCCTTCCACTGACCCATATCCGGGGCCGGTCCCTCCACGATTCCTTTGTCATCGTGGATGAGGCACAGTCACTGGAAAAGAATGTGCTCCTGACCGTGCTGTCCCGGATCGGCCAGAACTCCCGCGTGGTCCTCACCCACGACGTCGCGCAGCGCGACAACCTGCGGGTGGGGCGCCACGACGGGGTGGCCGCCGTCGTTGAGACGCTGAAGGGCCATCCGCTGTTTGGGCACATCACTCTGACGCGCTCCGAGCGCTCGCCGATTGCCGCGCTGGTGACGGAACTGCTGGAGGAGGGGCAAATCGGCTGAAATCTCTGGCCAGGTCCCGCTACATCCGGCCGTAGCGGGACCTGACCACCGCGAAGATTCCGTAGAAGATCAGACCCACAGCTATGACTGCAACAACGGGCGGGCCCGCAGGCGTCTCCAGGAGGCGTTTGAGGCTGCCGTCCAGGCCAGTGGATTCTCCGGGGCTGTTGTGGATTGCCGCCAGGATGAACAGCCCGCCGGCAAGGATCAGGGAGATGCCTTTGGCGATGTGCCCGGTCAGCCCCAGCAGATCGATGACCTGCCCGCGCCTGGTGCCTGCGAAGTGCCGCAGTTCGGCGCGGAACTTGCGCCGGGCGCCCTTGTAGATGAAATAGACTCCGATGCCCAGGATCAGCAGGCCGACGGCTACCAGCGCCGGCATGCCGGCAGGGGAGGCCAGGACGACGGTGCTGAACGATGCCACCGAATCGCCCGAGTCCCTGCCGCGGCCGCGGGCAAAGGAGGCGAACGTCAGGGCCACACTGCCGTAGATGAGGACCAGCGACCCCGAAGAGACCGCTTTGGACCATCGCTGGCCCACGGATTTGCGGCGGACCCTCACCGTTGCCTCACCCAGCTGCCACAGGGCGAGGGAGGCGCACGCCGTGCAGCCTCCCCACATCAGGAACGGCCCGGCAGCTGAAGCAGCCAGCGGGCTCAGGGCACCGCCGGTGTCAGCATCGCCGTAGCCGCCCAGCACGAGGCGCAGAGCAATGAATCCGATCAGGATGTGGAGCAGTGCCATCACGGCAAAGCCGGCCCGGGCGAGCACGTTGAGGCCTTCGCTGTTGGATGCCCGTTCCAGGGTCTGCGCCGTGCCGTCAGCGGTATCCTCGGCCGCCGGCGGGTCCTGGGGCGCCGGAGCAGCGGCGGGATGGGCGGTTCCACGTTTGGCGTTGCGCCAGCCAATGCTCATTCCGCCAGTGTATTCCGGCTCGGCCCCGCGGAGCGGCGTTCGGTTTTCCACAAGCCCCGCAGGTCCCGGCCGGGTTGGCGCTGCTATGGCGTACCGTGAGCCCATGGTGGGGATTATGGGGGAATACCGGTCCATGGGTGGAGCTGCCTTCTGGGTGCTGTGCGCAGCGGCCGTGTACTTTGTGGTGCTGGCGGTGCGGCTTGCCGCGGTTGATGCAGCCACCCACCGGCTGCCCAACCGGATCGTGCTGCCGGCCTATCCCGTGTCAGCGGTCCTGCTGGGTGCAGCTGCCCTGGCCGCCGGCGAAGCATCCCGCATCCCCGGGATGGTGCTTGCCGGCGCCGTGCTGTGGAGCGCCTACTTCCTGCTGCGGTTCGCCAGTCCCTCCGGGCTGGGCTTCGGGGATGTGAAGCTGGCCGGTGTCCTGGGGCTCTGGCTGGGCTTTTTCAGCTGGGGGCACGTGCTGGCGGGCACCTTCGCCGCCTTCCTCCTGGGCGGGCTGTGGGGGATGTGGCTGATCCTGTCCAAGCGGGGAACGGCGAAAACCTCCATCGCTTTCGGGCCGTTCATGCTGGCCGGCGCCGCGCTCGCCATGGCACTGCCTGGCCTACAGTAGAACAATGCCTACGCCAGATTTTGTCCTGTCCCTGCGCGAAAAAATCGGCCACGAACTCCTGTGGCTGCCCGGGATCACCGGTGTTGTCCTGAATGAGGACCGCCAGGTGCTGCTGGTCCGCCGGACCGACAACGGCCGCTGGACCCTGGTCACCGGAATGCTGGAGCCGGGGGAGGAACCTGCGGCCGGCACCCTGCGGGAAGTCCACGAGGAAACAGGCGTCACAGCGGAAATCGAGCACATGATCCACGTTGGCTCCCACGGACCCATCACGTTTCCCAACGGAGATCAGTGCACCTTCCTGAACGTGGGGTTCCGCTGCCGCTATGTGAGCGGCCAGGCGAGAGTGAACGACGACGAATCCACCGACGTCGGCTGGTTTGACCTGGATAACCTGCCCGAGCTCAGTGAGCGGCACCTGATGCTGCTGGACCTGGCGTTGGAGGCCGACGGCGTCCCCGCGTTTGAGCGCTGAGCGCCGCTTCAAAGGGACTAAACGGGCGCTTAGACGCCGTCGGTGCCGGGATTTTCATACCCACTCTGGGATTCCGCGACCGTTTTGGGAATGTGCTGCCGGTGCGCCGCGGCAGCACATTCCCAAACCGGTTACTTTCGCCCAAACCGGTCGCTTTTGTCCGGGGCGGACTGCGGCCCCGAAACGCCCGGAGGCGGCGCTAGTCCGCGTCAGGGCGACCGGAGCCTGGGGTGGAGCCGGAACTGGAACCGGCGCCGGAATCGGACGGGAACCCCGAACCTGTGTCCGTAGCAGCGGATGCCTTCCCGGTTCCGGGCTTTCCGCCCTGCAGGGCGGCCAGACGCTCGGCTTCGAGGCGGTCTGCGTCGGCACCGCCCACGGCTTCACCGCGGGCCACCATGCCGGCCACGTCGGAGAGCGGAATCTGCTTCAGGAACAGTGCCAGGACCAGGGCGATCACCAGGAACGGAATGAGGTACCAGAACACCGGGGCCAGGGAATCGGCGTAGGCGGTGACGATCCCGTCCCGGACCGGTTCAGGCAGGTCGTTCATCACGGCCGGCTGCAGGGTGGCGGTGGCCTCGCCCGCAGCGGAGGGATCGAACCCTGCCTTGGTGAACACCTCCATCAGGTTCTCGGACAGGCGCGAGGTGAACATGGCACCGAAAATGGCCACGCCCAGGGAGGCGCCGACCTCCCTGAAGTAGTTGTTGCTGGAAGTGGCCGTACCGATTTGATCCACGGGCACGGAGTTCTGCACCACGAGCACCACCACCTGCATGATGTACCCGAGGCCGGCGCCGAACACGAACAGCTGGGCGCAGATCATCCAGACCGGGGTGTCGGCGGACAGCGTGGTCATCCACAGCATTGCGACAATCACCAGGGAGGCGCCCATGATCGGGTATTTCTTGTACTTGCCGGTTTTGGTGATGGCCAGCCCCGAGTAGATCGAGGTGCCCATCATGCCCACCATCATCGGCAGCATCAGGAGGCCGGACACGGCTGCCGAGGTGCCGGTGGACATCTGCAGGAAGGTCGGCACGAACGCCAGTGCTGCGAACATGCCCATACCGAGGGTGAAACCGATGGCGGTGCTGTTGATGAAGATCGGGTTCTTGAACAGGCTCATCGGAATGATCGGGTCCGCCACCCGGTTTTCGACCATCACGAACAGGACGGCGGCAACCAGCGTGCCGGCGCCGAAGGACTGGGTCAGCGGGTCCGTCCAGCCGTGGTCGGCGCGGCCGCCGAAATCGGTGAAGAAGATCAGGCAGGTCGTGGCGATCGATAGGAGCACCACGCCGCCGATGTCAATGCGCTTGGTCGCCTTCTTGGTCGGCAGGGTCAGGGTGAAGAACGCGACCAGGAAAGCAATGATGCCAATCGGAATGTTGATGTAGAACGCCCACTGCCAGGTCATGTGGTCCACGAAGAACCCGCCGAGGAGGGGGCCGGCGACGGCGGAGAGGCCAAAGATGCCGCCGAGCGGGCCGAGGTACTTGCCGCGCTCGTTGGCCGGCACAATGTCCGCGATGATGGCCTGGGACAGAATCATCAGACCGCCGCCGCCCAGGCCCTGGATGGCGCGGAAGATGACGAAGCCCCAGAAGTCAGTGGCAAAGGCGCAGCCGACGGACGCCAGCGTAAACAGGGCAATCGCGAAGAGGAATAGATTGCGCCGGCCCAGCACGTCGCCGAATTTGCCGTAGATCGGCATCACGATGGTGGTGGCCAGCAGATAAGCGGTGGTGATCCAGGTCTGGTGCTCGACGCCGCCCAGTTCGCCCACGATGGTGGGCATGGCGGTGGAGACGATGGTCTGGTCGAGGCTGGAAAGCAGCATGCCTGCGATCAGCGCGGAGAAAATGATCCAGATGCGTTTCTGGGTCAACAGCAGCGGCGCGGAGCTCTGCGTGTCGGTCGCGGTCATGAAAGGTCCTTGGATGAGGGGTGGGGCAGGGGAGAAACGGCGGAAATCACTTCGTGCATGGCGTTGACGGCTTCGGAGAGTATTTCGCGGTAGGGGCGGGTGTTTCCCGGGTCGAAGAACGCAGGCCCGGCACGTTGGGCCAGTGCGGTGAACAGTGCCAGGGCGGCCTGGATCCTCGGGTCGGCGGGTGGAAGCCCTTCCCGCGCCGACAGGAGGGCGGCGAACGCCTCCTCGGCTTCCTGTGACCCGTGAAGTACCTTTTCCAGGAGGCGGGGCTCGGCGGCGACGGCCAGTTTTAACTGCACCATTTGGTCACGGGACATGACCATCCGGTCCATCATCGCAGCGGCAAAATCCACGAAGTCGGACAGGAGGGAGGGCGAGATGGTGTCCCGGCCCGACGAGGCGCCGCGCGCAATGAATTCCTCGGCAAGATCAGCGGGGATTTCATCCGCCGGTGAACCGAGGACGGCGTCTTCCTTGGCGGGAAAGTAGTTGAAGAACGTCCGCCGGGAGATGCCGACCTTCTCGCAGAGTTCCTCCACGGTGTAACCCGAAAAGCCGCGTTCGGCGGTCAGTATGCGGGCAGCGGTAATGATGGCGAGCTTGGTGGCGGTGCGCTTGCGCTCACGCAGGCCGACGCCGTCTGTTAATGCACTATCGGTCACAAAGTAAAGTTTTGCACCGTGTGAACCAGAGTGCAATTCCGTTGGTTCTGTGTCACATCATGCAGCAGGGCACCCGGCCCCTCGGCCGGATGCCCTGCTGCCCCGCGGTTGCCGCCTTAGGGCGGCGGACCCGCGGTGTTACTGGGGAAAGCTGCGGGACTAAGCCTGCGGCGGCTTCGTCATGGAGAGGACGTCAAGGGCGGCGTCAAGCTGTTCCTCGGTGACCTCGCCGCGCTCGACGAAACCGAGTTCGACGACGGACTGGCGGATGGTCTTGCCTTCCTTGACCGCGAACTTGGCGATCTTGGCAGCGTTCTCGTAGCCGATGTACTTGTTCAGCGGCGTCACGATGGACGGGGACGCCTCGGCCAGGTAGCGGGCGCGCTCCACGTTGGCTTCGATGCCGTCGATCATCTTGTCCGCCATGATGACAGAGGAGTTGGCCAGCAGGCGGATGGATTCCAGCAGGTTCGAGGCGATGACGGGGATGCCGACGTTGAGCTCGAAGTAGCCGAAGGTGCCTGCCCAGGCGATGGCGGCGTCGTTGCCCACAACCTGTGCGGCCACCTGCATGACGGCCTCGGAAATGACGGGGTTGACCTTGCCCGGCATGATCGAGGAGCCCGGCTGCAGGTCGGGAATGGCGATTTCGCCCAGGCCGGTGTTGGGGCCGGAGCCCATCCAGCGCAGGTCGTTGGCGATCTTGGAGAAGGACACTGCGATGGTGCGCAGCATGCCGGAGACCTCAACGAGGGCGTCGCGGTTGGCCTGGGACTCAAAGTGGTCCCGGGCTTCGGTCAGCGGCAGGCCGGTGTCGGCGGCCAGCAGTTCGATCACGCGCTGCGGGAAACCGGCCGGGGTGTTGATGCCGGTGCCGACGGCGGTGCCGCCCAGCGGAACTTCGGCAACGCGGGGGAGGGAGGCCTGAACGCGCTCGATGCCGTAGCGGACCTGAGCAGCGTAACCGCCGAATTCCTGGCCCAGGGTCACCGGGGTGGCGTCCATGAGGTGGGTGCGGCCGGACTTGACGACGTCCTTGAACTCCTCAGCCTTGCGCTCCAGGGAAGCGGCCAGGTGTTCCAGGGCCGGGATCAGGTTGTTGATCAGGGCCGAGGTGGCGGCCACGTGTACGGAGGTAGGGAAGACGTCGTTGGAGGACTGCGAGGCGTTGACGTGGTCGTTCGGGTGAACCGTGGTCTCGCTGCCGGCGGCCTTGAGCGCGCGGCTGGCGAGTTCGGCGAGGACCTCGTTGGTGTTCATGTTCGAGGACGTGCCGGAACCGGTCTGGAACACGTCGATCGGGAACTGGGCATAGTGCCGGCCTGCGGCAACCTCATCGGCAGCAGCAGCAATTGCCTTGGCGCGCTCGTCGTCGAGCACTCCCAGTTCGGCGTTGGCGATGGCGGCCGCCTTCTTGATGCGGGCCAGTGCCTCGATGTGTGCGTCGTCCAGCGGCTTGCCCGAGATGGGGAAGTTCTCGACGGCGCGCTGGGTCTGTGCGCGGTACAGGGCGTTGACCGGGACCCGGACCTCGCCCATGGTGTCATGTTCGATGCGGTATTCAGGAGTGTCAGAAGTCATGGTCCCAAGCCTAGTATCCGAGGGCACCGGGGCAGAAACGCGCGGTCGTCCGGTGACGCCGCTCTCGTTCCGTCCCCGGCGCCACGGTCGGGGGTTGCTCGGGTCAGGAAGCGGGGGAACGCACGACGGCGGGGTGGGTGAGGGCGCCGTACCCGGAGACCAGGTCTGCTGCGCCTTCGGCCAGCCGGTAGGAGACACCGATGACTGCGGTGCGGCCTTCCTCGACGGCTGCGGAAATGATGGAGGAACTTTCGACCAGGCGTGCGGCGGTCTGCTTGGTGTGCTCCACCACCATGTCGTTGACCTCGGTGAGTCCGTTGCGCTGGGCAGCGAGGACGGAGGGTGTGATCCGTTCCACGAGGTTGCGCAGGTGCCCGCCGGGCATCTCGCCCGTGTCCACCGTGCGCTTGGCCTCGGTCACCGCCCCGCAGCTGTCATGGCCCAGCACCACAATGAGCGGCACGCCGAGCTTGGCGACGCTGTACTCCAGGGAGCCGAGGACGGCGTCGTCGATCACCTGGCCGGCCGTGCGGATCACAAAGGCGTCGCCGAGACCGAGATCGAAGATGATTTCAGCCGCGAGCCGGGAATCGGAACAGCCGAAGATGACGGCAAAAGGGTTCTGCTCGTGGACGAGGGAGCTGCGCCTGCTGGCGTCTTGGTTGGGATGCGAGGACTGTCCGGCGACGAAGCGGGCATTGCCTTCATGCAGCGTCTGCCATGCCTGGGCCGGGGTTATTGCTGATGCGCTGGGTTCATTCACAGGTCTTAGCGTAACCCCGGCACCGCACCGGGCAGTTAATCATTACTAAGGTCGCTGACTACCGCTTCTGCGAGGACATCAAACTCGGCAAGATCTGCTTCGCCCGTGAGGACCACGGTCAAGCCGTTCAGCTCCAGCACCATGCTGGCCTTGCCGTCCGCTGAGTCCCGCAGCTCCCAGGTCTGTCCGCCGGCAGTGCGCTCTCCGGCAACCTTCGCATCGCCGGAGGTCTGGGCAATCCAGGTGGGGTTGCCGGCACCGGTCTCGGAAAGGCGGATAAATTCCATGCCCGGGGTGACGTAACCCACTTCCCAAACGGGAACGCCGGCGCTGCCGGTCGCTTCCCAGCGGGCGTAATTGGCGCTCCAGCCCTCGGGCAGATCCGGCGCAAGGGGGGCGTACCCGGCATCTCCGGCCGCCTGCGACGCGGTTGCCTTTACGTCGACACTGCGGACCTGCATCTTGGGGGCGGGGTTCAGCAGCACCGGAATCAGGACCAGCAGCACCGTAATGCCGGTCGCGATCAACATGCCGATCACCGTGGCATTGGCACGCTTGGCCTGCTTCTGGGTCAGTACCGGGGTTACGGGCGTCTCTTGGTCCTGCTGCTGCTCACTCACCTTTCCATGATCGCTTATCCGGGCCTGCAACTCCTAGTCGGGCCGGTCAACGCAACAGGCCAAATGTGGCGCGGTTGGCGGTGGTGCAGGCCACACCGACTATGATCGGAGCAAGGATCATCCGTTTTTGGTTAATCGCCAAGCGGTTCGCATCGAAATTTCGAAGATGAGGTTAGACGTGTCCAAAGGCGCTCAGTACTCCACACTTTCCCCCGCCCTGGCAGTAGGCGACGACGAGCCGGACCGGAACCTGGCCCTGGAACTGGTCCGGGTCACCGAGGCGGCCGCCATTGCCGGCGGCCACTGGGTGGGCTTCGGCGACAAGAACGCGGCCGACGGCGCCGCCGTCGACGCCATGCGTTCCCTGATCTCCACGGTGCACTTCAACGGCGTCGTGGTCATTGGTGAAGGCGAAAAAGACGAAGCCCCCATGCTGTACAACGGCGAGCACGTCGGTGACGGCACCGGCGCCCTCTGCGACGTCGCAGTGGACCCGATCGACGGCACCCGCCTGACGGCACTGGGCCTCAACAACGCCGTGGCCGTACTGGCCGTGGCCGAGCGCGGCACCATGTTTGACCCCTCCGCCGTGTTCTACATGGAAAAACTGATCACCGGCCCCGAAGCCGCCGACATGGTGGACCTGCGCCTGCCGGTCAAGCAGAACCTGCACCTGATCGCCAAGGCCAAGGGCAAGAAGATCAACCAGTTGAACGTGATGATCCTGGACCGGGACCGCCACAAGCCCCTGGTGCAGGAAATCCGCGACGCCGGTGCCCGCACCCGGATGCTGATGGACGGCGACGTTGCCGGCGGCATCGCAGCGGCCCGCGAGGGCACCGACGTCGACGCCCTGATGGGTATCGGCGGCACCCCCGAAGGCATCATCACGGCCTGCGCCATCAAGACCCTCGGCGGCGTCATCCAGGGCCGGCTGTGGCCCACCTCGGATGAGGAGAAGCAGAAGGCGATCGACGCCGGCCACGACCTGGACCGCGTCATGACCACCAATGACCTGGTCACCAGCGACAACTGCTACTTCGCGGCCACCGGCATCACCGACGGCGATCTGGTCCGCGGCGTGCGCTACAGCAAGGACCGTGTGCTTACGCAGTCCATCGTGATGCGTTCCAAGTCCGGAACCATCCGTGTGGTGGACGGCGAGCACCAGTCACACAAGTGGGAGTCCTACGCCCGCCTGAAGTAGGCAGCAGCCCACCAGCGAGACGAAGCCCCGGAACCTATTCCGGGGCTTTTTGCTGCCCGGCGGCTGGTTACCGGTATGCGCCGGATGCCGCCGCGGCGGCGGGAATCCGGTTGCGGCCAATGACCCGGTACACAATAGCGGCAAGGGCGACGACGGCGGCCGCGGCAATCGCGGCAATGGCTGTTCCGGTGGAGAGCAGTTCGCCGTTGAGGCGGGACACGGCAATCCATGACAGGCCCCAGGACAGCGCGGCTGCAGGGGCCAGCCGTCCGCGGCCGAAGGCTGCCAGGGCCACGCCAATGGCCGCGACGACGGCCAAGATACCGACGGACCAGACTTCCGGGGCGAGATCAAAGCCGTCGAAACCGGCGTCGGTTAGGGCTGCGGCAGTGTTGGCGCAGGTGGCCACCGCCACCCAGCCCAGATACAGGCCCAGGGTTCCGTCCACGGCAATGGCCTCAATCCAGTTGGCCGCCGGCGTCCGGGAGTAGCGGGCGAAGCAGACCGCGAGGACCGCGAGCAGGGCCACGATGACCAGCACGCTCACGGCCACCCAGCCGGCCTGGACCGTCAGGATCCACGCGGCGTTCAGGACCAGCGAAGCGGCGACCAGCCAGCCCAGGGACCGCTGGCGTTCGGAGGACCGCTGGGACGGCAGCCACTGCCAGATGGTGTACAAGCCCAGGCCGGTGTAAATCACGGACCAGATGGAGAAGGCACCGCTGGCAGGGGCCAGATAGGTGGCGTCAGCGTTCAGTGCGCCGCCGGCCGCCTCGGCGATGGGCGTGCCGCCAAACACGCCCACCCCGATGACGGAACCGACTATGCAGATGACGTAGCAGACCGTGACCGTTAGCTGCCGGGCAAGATCATTTCCTCGCGAGGCCGGGGAACGGGTGCCTGGGGTTGAAGTAGTCATAGTCGAGCGTAACAAGTGGCCGGGACCACAGGGGAGGCGCGCCGGGAGCTTCGGCAACCCCCGGTAGGCTGGAAAGCATGACACTGCGCGTTACACCCTGTTCCGATTCCGCCCGCTGGAACGAAGCCGTCAACAGCTTCAACGGACATCCGCAGCAGTTGTGGGGCTGGGGCAAGACCAAGGCTGAACACAACTGGAGCGTGGACCGGCTGCTGATCGAGGACGACGGCGGCAAGGTGGTGGGCGCCGCGCAGGTGCTGCTGCGCCGGCTGCCGTTCCCGTTCAAGGCACTCGCCTACATCCCGCGCGGCCCGCAGTCTGTTCCCGGACGTGAGCTGGAAATCCTTGGGGCCGTTAGCGATTACGTCAAGGGGGCCCATGGCCCCGTGGCCCTGAGCATTGAACCGGATTGGGACGCCGACGGCGAGATCGCCGCCGGTCTGCCCGGCGCCGGGTTCAAGGCTTCCCCCAATACCATCCTGATTGGCCGCACCCTGATCCTGGATCTTTCCCGGACCGAGGACGAACTGCTCGCGGACATGTCCAAGAAACACCGCCAGTACATCCGCAAGTCCGGCCGCGAGGCGCTGGAGTACCGCCGCGTGACGCGGGACGAGATTCCCCAGTGCCTGGCGGTGTACAAGCAGACCGCCGAGCGCGCCGGGTTCGGCATCCACGAAGACGGCTACTACCTGGACATCTTCGACAACCTGGGCGAGGACTCGCCCGTGTACGCGGCGTTCAGCGGGAACGACGTCGTCGCCTTCCTGTGGCTGTCCACCAGCGCATACACCTCCTTTGAGCTCTACGGCGGCATGACCGAACAGGGCGAGCACCTGCGCGCCAACTATGCGCTGAAGTGGCACGCCATTCAGGAGATGAAGGAACGCGGAATCACCCGCTACGACTTCAACGGACTGCTCAATGACGGCGTGTCCAAGTTCAAGATGGGCTGGGCCAAGCACGAGAACCAGCTGGCCGGGACCTGGGACAAGCCGCTCTCTCCGCTGTACCCGGTCTTCACCACGGCCCTGCCGCTGGCCAAGAACGGCCTGCGGAAGCTGCGCGGACTGGCCGGAGCAGCCAAGGCGAAGATCCGCCGGTAGGGTTTCCTCGCCCGTCGGGTGTCCAGCAGGTGCTCTTTGCGCGGGACGGAGCCGAGCTAGATGTCCAGGCGCGGGGCCGCGGGGTCGGGCAGGTCCGCGTCCGTGGAGCCCACAGTCACGGCGAAAGCGAGGGCGCCGTCGTCATGCTGGGCCGAATGTGCTGACAGCTTGGCGATGACCGGCGCTTCGGCGGCCGGGATGAACGCGCTTTGGCCGGTCTCCAGCACGAGGTCGCCCTTGGGGGAATCCAGGACCACGGTGCCCCGCACCACGATCACCACGGTTGGCCCGTTTTGCAGCACCGACACATCGGATCCGGACATGGACGCAGCGGAGGAATAGCCCTCGCCGGTGTCCTGTGCCCGTTGTTCCAGTTCGATCCGCTGCAGCATGAACTCCGCGAACGGGGGACGGTAGAGCTCCTGTCCCATCTGGGTGAACACCGGTTTCAGCGCGGGGATGCCCAGAGGCCGGAAATCCACCGTTTTGAGCAGTTCCGGGACGTCCACGTGCTTGGGGGTCAGTCCGCCGCGCAGCACATTGTCCGAGGATGCCATCACCTCAATGCCCAGGCCGCTGAGGTAGGCGTGGACGTTGCCCGCTGGCAGATAGACCGCCTCGCCGGGCTGCAGGGACGCGCGGTTCAGCAGCAGGGACAGCAGCACCCCGGGGTCGCCGGGGTAGTAGGCGTTCAGCTCCACGGCTGTGGCCAGTTCCTTCGCGTACGGCGCGGGCTCTCCGTCGGCGGGGGCGGCGGAGGCGGCTGAACTGTCACCGGTGCCGGCGGCATCGAGGGCGGCGGCGGCCAAACGGACAGCTTCGCGCACCTCTTCGCCGCCGTCGATCAGGGCACGGAAGACACGCTGCAGACGGTCCGGTGCGGGATGGCCGCTGGAGAGCTCATTTACCGCCCAGGTCAGCAACTCCGGAACCCCGCTGTTCTGCGTGGAAACTGCGCGGACCACGGTCCGGAAGATCTCCGCCGCCTCATCCGGTTCGCGGAAGCCGCAGAGTGCTTCGAACGGCGTCAGCGCGAAGATCATTTCCGGCTTGTGGTTCTCGTCCTTATAGTTGCGGTCCGAGGCACCGCGGTCCAGACCCGCGGCCTCCTCGGCGGCAAAACCGGCCTGCGCCTGCTCCCGGGTGGGGTGGACCTGCAGGGACAGCGGGGATCCCGCGGCCAGGACCTTGGCAAGGAAGGGCAGGACTCCGCCGAAGGCGGCCGCCGTCTCCCGGCCGAGCATCTGCTGCGGATCCGCCGCGATCAGCTCGTCCAGGGTCTGCGCGTCCGGCACCGGCGGCACCAGGGCCGACGGCGCACCCGGGTGGGCGCCGATCCACAGCTCAGCTTCCGGATCACCGGAGGGCTCCCGGCCAAAAAGTTCCGCCATGGCGGTTACCGATCCCCAGGCGTAGGGCCGGAGGGTGTTGTTCAGCAGATACATGGCTCTCTTTTCGGCGGTCATCAGGTGTGGCAGTGCTATCCCGGGCTGCAGTTCCCATTGTTGCTGAGCAGGGTTCCCAGAGTGGCATCATCCTGGATTTCAGCCAGGTACTGCAGATACTCCTGGGTGATTTCGGGCTGCTCGGCTGCACCGGCCCCCGGATCCGCCAGCTCACCGGTTTCCGTGCCAATATCGGCGCCGGTGTCCGTGCCGGCCTCCGGTGCGGGGGCACCGCTGTCATCGGCGGGTGCTTCCTCAGCAGGTGCTTCCTCCGCAGGAGCCTCGGCGGGTGCAGCCGGTTCCGGTTCCGCAGCCTGGCCGGAGATCATCCCGGCCACACGGGCATGGATCTGGTCAAAGTCCGGGTAGGTGACAAAATTGTCCGCAGCGGTGCCGAAGTCGGGCGGGCCGATGGTGAGACGCTCCATCGGCTGGCCCTTGGCCTTGAGGGCCAGGTCAAGGAAACTGCCGAGCTGATCCTGCGGAAGGTCCGTCTTGACGATCTGCTCTCCGGCGGAGGCGATGGCCTGGAAGCGGGTCAGAAGCGTGGCGGGGTCCAGTTGGGCCACCATGGCCTGCTGTACGCACTGCTGCCGGGCAATCCGGTGGTAGTCGGTGACAAATTCCCGCGATCGGGCGTACCAAAGCGCCGTGTAGCCGTCCATTTTCTGCGTGCCCGGAGCAATCCAGCCGTCGGGGGGATAGTGCCGGTTGGTGCCGGGGATTTCCCCGGCGGTGATCGGAACCCAGCCTCCGACGTCGATGGTGATGCCGCCCATGGCGTCAATGAGCTTGGAGAAGCCTTCCATATCCACGATGACGTAGGCCTGGACCTCCAGGTCCAGGATGCCGGAAGCTGCATCCATCATGGCTTCGGCACCCGGGTCGGCAGAGCCCGGATAGAGGTCCGGATAGTTTTCCATGACCGTCTGGTAGAGGCTGTTGAGGATGCACTCGTCACCGCAGTTGTAGCCGTCCGGATACACCTCGGCCAGCGGCGAATCAGCCGGGAACGGCGCGTTCTGGAAGTTGCGGGGAAGACTGAAAGTGATGGACTTGCCGGTCTTGGCATCCACGCTGATCACGGACATGCTGTCCGGGCGCAGGCCTGTCCGGTCCTCACCGGCGTCGCCGCCCATCAGCATGAAGTTGTAGCGGCCGTCCACCGGATCCAGCGACGGGCCGGAGGCGAAGATGCTGCCCACAGCGTGGCGGCCGACGTTGAGCATGTAGGCACTGTAAGCCAGCCCGCCGCTGGTGCCGACCACCAGGAGGGCCAGCAGCCCGGCAATCACGGGACGCATCCGCCTCTCCAGCAGGGGCGGGCGGATGATGCGCAGCGTGTTCAGGAACAGCAGGGCCCAGCCCACGGCCAGCAGGCCCAGGACCACCATCAGGGCAAAAGACGTCCAGCCGTTGGTGACAAGGTTCACCAGCATGATCCGGTTGGTCATGGCCAGCACCAGTGCGGCGATGACCAGGGCCCAGACCGTGAACGTCACCTGCAGGGCCCGCCTGCCCAGCCGGCGGTTTCCGGCCACAACCTGGGCGGATCCGGGCAGCACCAGCGTGAGCAGCAGCAGGATGAACGCCCGCTTGGTGCGGGTGTGCGGCGGTGCCGACTGCGGATTCCGCACGGGATCCGTCAGCAGGCCGGCGCCGTCATTCTCTCTGTTCCTCGGATCCATGCGCGGGCCCTAGTCGCTGCCGGTGACTGAGGTGCGCAGATTGGCACCCTTGGCCAGGGCGGTCTGGCGCAGTCCGGACGCGAACTCCAGCAGCTGCTGCTGCAGCTTGGCTGCCAGGGGATCCGTGCCGGCCGCCAGCATCCGTACAGCCAGCAGTCCGGCGTTCCGGGCTCCGCCGATGGACACGGTTGCCACCGGCACACCGGCGGGCATCTGCACGATGGACAGCAGGGAATCCATGCCGTCGAGGTATTTCAGGGGAACCGGAACACCGATGACCGGAAGGGGGGTAACGGCAGCGAGCATGCCCGGCAGGTGGGCTGCGCCGCCGGCTCCGGCGATAATGACCCGCAGCCCGCGGCGGTGTGCCTGCTGGCCGTACTCGATCATTTCCGTGGGCATCCGGTGGGCGGATACGACGTCGGCCTCATACGGAATTCCGAACTCGGCGAGGGCTGCCGCTGCTGCGTCCATGACGGGCCAGTCGGAGTCAGAGCCCATGACGAGTCCTACCAGGGGGGTGTCGCGGCTGCTCATTTAGTTCTCCTTCAAGGAATCGGTGCCGTCACGGAGGATGGCCGCAGCATGTTCAGCGCTGCGGCGCACCTGGGGCAGGTCCGCAGCGCTGCGGCCCACTACGTTGACATGCCCGATCTTGCGGCCCGGCCGGACCGACTTGCCGTAGTTGTGGATTTTGGCCGCCGGTTCGGCAGCCAGTGCCTGAGCATAGCTGCTGAACAGATCCAGGTTGGCACCGCCAAGGTAGTTCTTCATGACGACGACGCCGCCCAGGACATCCGTTGCGCCCAGCGGGAGGTCCAGGACGGCCCGCAAGTGCTGCTCGAACTGTCCGGTGACGGAGCCGTCCATGGTCCAGTGCCCGGAATTGTGGGGGCGCATTGCCAGTTCGTTGATGAGGAAGCCGGCGCCGCGTCCGGGTGTTTCGAACAGCTCCACGGCCATCACGCCGGTGACGCCCAGTTCATCGGCGATCCGCAGCGCGGCCTCCTGTGCGGCCGCCGCGACCCGGGGGTCCAGGTCCTGGGCCGGGGCAATGACTTCGTCGCAGACGCCGTCCACCTGGATGGAGTGCACCACGGGCCAGGGCAGGGAGCTGCCCTGCGGGGTCCGGGCCACCAGGGCGGAAAGTTCGCGGCTGAAGGGGACCTTCTCCTCGGCCAGCAGCGGTTCACCGGTGAACCAGTCTGCAGCTCCGGCCGCCTCTTCGGCATCATTGATGATCCGTACGCCCTTGCCGTCATAACCTCCGCGCGGGGTCTTCAGGACCACGGGCCAGCCTGCGGCCTTTCCGAAATCCACCAGATCCGCGACGCCGGACACGGGCGCCCAGCGCGGGTTGGGCAGGCCCAGCCGGTCAATGGCCGCCCGCATCACCAGCTTGTCCTGGGCATGGATGAGGGCTTCGGGGGAGGGCTGCACGTTGACGCCCGCGGCGGCAAGGGCGTGCAGGTGCTCTCCGGGGACGTGTTCATGGTCAAAGGTCAGTACGTCCACCCCGGAGGCGAACACGCTCAGCGTTTCCAGATCGGTGTAGTCCCCGACCGTTGAACGGACAACGGCGGGTACGGCGGAAACATCGGGCCCTTCAGCCAGAACGCGGAGTTCGAAACCAAGGGCCACTGCTGCGGGGGCCATCATCCGGGCCAGCTGGCCACCGCCGACAACGCCAATTATAGGAAAGCTCACGACATTAGGTTACCGAAAAGAGACCACAAATCCTTTTCGCAGGACGGTCCAGCGGCTGCACCCTCAGGGAACTCCCACACTACGGGGGTAATATTGTGTCTTACCGTCTGCCTTTCCACGTGCGGCGGGTTACTGTGTCCAGCTTCGGCAATCCCGGCCGGCGGCGCACCAACGGCCTCGGAGGAACATGTTTTCATCACTGTCTGCGCGCATCAGAGGCCTAGCCTCGTTGTTCTGGCGGGAAGTAGCGAAGTTCGGCACTGTGGGCGCATTCGCCTTTGTTGTGGACAACGGCCTGTGGTGGTTGCTCTACCACGGTGTCCTGGAGGGAAGCGCCACCAAGGCAAGGCTCATCAGTGCCTCTGCGGCAACCCTGTTCTCCTGGGTGGCCAACCGGTTCTGGACCTTTCGGCGCCGCCGCCAGAACAATGTGACCCGCGAGCTGGTTCTGTTCCTCATCATCAACGGCGTGGGCATTGTCATCTCCAGCGGTTTCACCTGGGTTGCCCAGTATCCTATGGGCATCACGGATGCCAAGTGGCTTGGCTTTGCCGGAATCGTGGGCATTGGCGTAGCCACCATTCTCCGGTTCTTCGCCTACCGGTTCTGGGTCTTCAACGCGGCCCTGGACGAAGAGCCCGGGTTCCAAGACGACCATGAACTGCTCGACGACGGCACCAGGAAGCCCGCCCCCGCATCCGGTGTGCCCGCCAACAAGCCCGGCAACGAGGCAGGCAACCCGCGCCTGGCTGCGGAGCCTACGCCTCCAGCCGCCCCGTAATTTTCTCGGCAGCGAGCAGCCGCTCGGTGATCTCCACTTCCGCAGCAGCAAGGACCACGCTGCCGCCGGCGGCCCACGTACGGAGTGAGGCCGCCAGGACGGACGGAAGATCCGCCGACGCCGGAATCAGCAGTGTCTGCGCGGAGCCGCCGTCGGCTGCTTCCGCGAGCTGCCCGTAAGTCAGCGTCAGCCCGGCTCCCAGTGAACTGTGCAGCGCCGTGAAATCCTCGCCGGCTTCATCGCCCGCCATGTACGTGTCCGCGTAGCTGCGGACTTCCGCCGCGTAGTCCACCGCGGCAGCGGGGAGGGTACCCGAGAAACGCAGCGCCAACGCTCCCAGGTCCACCGCCACGACTGTTCCTTCCACCGTGTCCAGCGACTCCTGCGACGCGGTGACCGTAATATCCGGCGCAGCCGCGGAATTGGACGGGTTATTGCCCAAAATCACCGTGCATCCGGTCTGCCACGCTGCCAGTGCCCACACCAGGGTTTTCCAGTGCACCGGAAGGTCCAGCAGAAGACGGATCCCGGGTTCGGCGTCGAGTTCGTCCACCAGCAGGTTGGACGTTTTAGCGATCCAGTTGTCCAGCACTTTGCCGGAAAGTTCAATCCGTTCCGAGTCCGGGCCGTACCAGGTCAGTGCGGGGGAGGTCGCCTGACGCGTGCGCAGCGTGGACAGTATGGCGGGAACGGAGATCTGGTCGGGCATGGGGAGCTCTTTTCTGTGGAGTACGGGGACAGCGTGCGCCTGCCCCGGGCAGTTCTCCGCCCGAAGGCGGATGGAAGATGATTCCAGGCGGGACAGCGCAACTGCGACGCGCCGACGATGAGGCCGAAAATCCGGGCGTGGCGTGCACGGGTTCTGAGGAGTTGACTCTATAGGATGCCGAAACAGCTTGACGTCTTCGTATTACACGCGTGTAATTAGGTATCGGATTTGTTCCAGCAATCCACCACCAAGATGCATTCCAAGCAGGCTGATTGTGCCACGCAGGGCTCAAAGATCCGTTGCAGGGACAATAACACCGGGAGGACCTCCATGGGGCAGGCAGAATACACGCACGACCAGTCCATTGCCGCGCAGGCATCAGCTAGCTACGGCGCTCGGGGCGTACCCGTGGACTGGTACGTGGACCCTGCGGACCCGGGAGCAGCTGAGCGCTACCGCCAGGACACCGCAGGCCTGGAGGACCAGGCAACGGCCTTCCTGGCCGCCCACGAAGCCCTCGCCCCGGACACTGAGGAAACAGAGCTCCTGGACCCGCCCGTCGCGTTGTTTTCTCCCCCCGCGGAGAAAGACACCCGGCCGGTCTGGATTGGCCTGCCCGGCCTTGGCGACTACGACGACAGCGAACTCGGCTGGCAGTCCGACGCCCTCTGCGCACAGACGGACCCGGAAGCCTTCTTTCCGGAAAAAGGCGGTTCCACGCGGGACGCCAAGAAAGTCTGCGCTGCCTGCAACGTAAGGTCCCAGTGCCTGGAATACGCACTGGCCAACGATGAGAGGTTCGGCATCTGGGGCGGCCTGTCCGAGCGCGAACGCCGCCGGCTCCGGAAGCAGGCAGTCTAATTCCTTCGCACGTTCGCGTTTGTGCCGTTGTTGTTTCCCACAACGGCGCACAGTACCTCCCCGAAACACTTACCGCGCTGACCGGGCAAACCCGGCCGGCTGACCAATTCGTCGGCGTTGACACCGGATCCACCGATAATTCCCTTTCTCTTTTGCGCAGCGGCCTCCCGGCCGGAGCCACCATTGCCGAGGCTCCGGCCAAATCCGGTTTCGGTGCTGCCGTGCAGGCGGGGGTGAGCGCACTCTCAGCCCCTGTTTCTCCCGGCGAAACCGTGGACTGGCTGTGGCTGCTCCATGATGATTCGGCGCCTGCCCCGGAAGCCCTTGAAGAACTTCTTTTGGCCGTTGAACGGGCGCCCTCGGTCACTATTGCCGGTGCCAAACAGGTCGACTGGTACAACCAGCGGCTGCTGGTGGACGTTGGCGTCTCGATCAGCCGGTGGGCGGAACGCCTCACGCTGATCGACGCCGATGAGCTGGACCAGGGCCAGTACAACGCGCGAAGCGACTTTTTTGCCGTGAACTCCGCCGGCATGCTGGTGCGGCGCGATGTCTGGGAAGCCCTGGGCGGCTTCGACCCGGCACTGCTCGGCACCGGTGACGACGTTGACCTGTGCTGGCGCAACCGCCTGGCCGGCCACCGCGTCGTCGTCGTCCCCGCAGCCAAGATGCGCCACGCGGGACGCCGGCCCAACACCGCAGCCACCGCCGCGGCCTCCCGCCGGGCCGAAATCTTCCTGCGGCTCAAACATGCGCCGCTGTGGCAGGTTCCGTTCCTGGCCGTTGGTGCAGTCCTGGGCGGTTTCGGCCGGCTGATCCTGGGGATGCTTGCGAAAGACCCCGCCTATGCTTTTAGCTCACTCGCGGCCAGCATCGGCGCTGTCCTGCGTCCGGTGGACCTGTACCGGTCCCGCCGCGCCGCCGCAGCCACCCGCACCCGGCCGCGCAGCGCGGTCCGTGCCCTGCGCACCCGACGGCGGGAAGTACGCGAACACCGCAGGTCACTCTTTGAGGCGGAACCGGCTCTCTTCGCCGACGACGCGCCTATTCACGGAACCCAGACGCACGGAACCCAGACACACGGAACGGCGGCACTGGCCGGAACGGCGCAGGAAGCCGGCTCCCTGGAACCCAGCGGTGATTCCAACCATGACTTCGCCGCCCTCGCTGCCCCGTCCCGTGCCTGGGTGGGGGCGGGAGCCGTCGCGGCAGCGCTGCTGCTGCTCGTCGCTTCACTGGCCGGGCTTCACCGCTTCATCGGAGCGTCCGCGCTGGCCGGCGGGTCCCTGCTGCCGCTCTCCGGAAGCCTGGGTGAGATTTGGTCCAATGCTTCGTCCTGGTGGATCGATCTGGGCTCCGGTTACCCGGGCCACGGCGATCCCTTCGACTATGTCCTCTGGCTGCTCGGTGCCGCCGGACTCGGAAACACCAACATCGCCGTCGTCACCCTGGTGCTGACGGCCATGCCGCTCGCCGGGCTCAGCGCCTGGTTCGCCGCCGGTGCACTGACCCGTCACCGGGGCCTGCGTTTTTGGGCCGCACTATTCTGGGGCAGCACACCCGCGCTCCAGGTGGCGCTGGGTGAGGGCCGGCTCGGAGCGCTGATTGCGCACATCCTGCTGCCGCTGCTGGTGCTGGCCATGCTGCGGGCCGTGGGAACGGCGCCGCGCAACGTCAACGACCGGCTGATTCTTTCGGGCACGCCGGTGCAATGGACCGGCAAGGAATCCAGCTGGGCCGCTGCCGGTGCTGCCGGGCTGCTGCTGGCCGTTGTCACGGCGTCCGCGCCCACGCTGTTTGTGCTGGCCGCGTTTGCGGTGCTGCTGGTCTCCCTGCGGGTGGGCCGCCGTGCCCGCACGCTGTGGTGGTCCCTGATCCCGGCGGCTGCGCTGCTCCTGCCGGTGGTGGTCTCCACCCTGGACCGTCCGCGTGCGCTTGCCGCGGACCCCGGGGTTCCGCTGGGCTTCGATCCGGCCGCACTGTGGCAGCAGCTGCTCGGCTTCCCCCTCACTTTTGACGTCAACGGGGGACTTCCCCTGCTGGACTTCCTGCCGGCCGGTCCCTGGCCGCTGGTGCTGGCCCTGGTCATTGGCGGCCCGGTGCTGCTGCTGTCCGTTGCCGCTCTTTTCGCCGGTCCCCGCACCGCGCTGGCCCGTCTGGCCTGGATCCTGAGCCTCGCCGCGCTTGTCCTTAGCTGGCTCTCGGCATTCGTCGCCACGGGTGCAGCTCCGGGCGGACTCGTGACTCCGTTCCCCGGTCCACTGGTTTCAGCCGCAGTCTTCCTGCAGCTGTGTGCGGCGCTGCTGGCGGGAAACACCCTGCTCAACCGCCGGGCAGCCCCGGACCATGCCGCGGGCGGACGTCCCCGGCAGGCCGGCCGTCCGGTAGCCGTCCTGCTGGGAATCCTCCTCGCCCTGGGGCCTGCGGCGGGCCTGGCCCTGTGGAGCATTCCCCTGGCCACGGGCTCCACCACCGCCGAAGGCGCCAACGGCGTGCACGGAGCGCAGCCCCTGGTAGCCCCGGCAGCAGAACGCACGCTGCCCGCCACCGCAGCGGACAAGGGCAGCAGCGACGAGCGCACCCGCACCCTGGTGCTGCGCACAGACGCCAACGACGACGTCACCGCGGCACTGATGCGCCACGGCGGCACCACCATGGACGGCATGTCCGCCATTTACGCAGCCCGCACGATCACGGGTGCGGTCAATGCCGAGGAACTCGCGGCCGACGACGACGCCGCGGCAGACGTGCGCCGTGCCGTGGCCATTATTACCGTCGGGACCGGAGTGGATCCGCGTGCGGAGCTGGCCCGGCTTGGTGTTGGCTACGTGGTCCTTCAACAATCCGACACGTCCGCGGAGCTGCTGGCGGGGAAGATGGATTCCGTTCCGGGCCTCGCGGCGGTGGGGCAGACCGGTTCGGGCTGGCTGTGGCGGGTTGTCGGCCAGCTTGATGAGCAGGGGACCGAGGACCTTTCCGAGGACACCGCCCGGGTCCGCATCCTGGCCGGCGACGGCTCCGTGGAATCCGTGGTTCAGTCCGGGGCCACAGACGTTCGTACCGCCATCCCCGCAGGAGCGCAAGGCCGCACTCTTGTCCTGGCTGAACGCTCGGACCCGGGCTGGCAGGCAACCCTGAACGGTGTGCCGCTGGCAGCAACGGCGGACAGCTGGGCACAGGCCTGGACGCTTCCTGCCGACGGCGGGGACCTGGAAATCCGGTATGACACGGTGTGGGAACCCTGGCTTGGGGCAGTTCAAGTCCTGGTTATTGCGCTGACGGTGCTGCTGGCCCTGCCCACACGCTCCCGCAGGGGCGCGGTCCGGCTGCCCGGCCGGCAGCTTCCGCGGCGTAGCGGACCGGTTGATCCGGCGGACGGGGGCAGTACTGCCGGAAGCAGCGCAACTGCAGATTCCGGTGCCGCTGCGGTGCCGGCGGAACCGTCCAGGACCGCAACGGTCGGCGCCGGTGCGCCGGTGCGGACAGAGGAACTCAATGCCTCGGGGAAATCCGGCGCAACGGAAGGGCAGCGCTGATGAGCGGCAAGAAGGAATCCCCGGACCGCCGGGCGCGGAAGCGGGCAGCCGGGGATGCTGCCGCCGAGGCTGGTTCTCCGGTTCCCGCCGGTGCGGAGCCGTCAAAGTCCGGCCCGCTTCCGGCTGGCCGGGCCGAGGTCCGGGTGCGGCGGCAGCGGCGCCGCCGCCAGGCTGTCACAGCGGGGTCTGCCGTGCTGATCCTTGCTGCGGCAACGGCCGTGGTGGCAGGTTCCGAGGCCGTTGAATCCGGCAATGCGGGAAGATCCGTGGAGATTGCCGCGGCTGACGTACCGGCAGGACCGCTTACCGCGGTCTGCCCGGAGCCGCTGCGGCTGCTCTCCGGTGCCGTTGCGGGAACCGATCCCCAGTTCAGCCCGGTATCCGAATCCGCCACGACCAACCTCAGCGCGGTGGTGCTGAGCGGCGCGGGGAACCCCGTTCCGGCGTCGTCGCTGCTGAAGGCTGACGGGATGAGCGTGCTGAAAGCCATTGCAGACGGTGCTCCGAAAGAGCAGCCACTGGCCGGCGTGAGGAGCGCGGGCGTGCTGGCCAACGAGAACGTCACTGAGGCCACGGTCCTCAGCGCCGAGCCCTCGGGCACCCTGCAGGCCACGGCCAATGCCGTGGTGGGCTTCTCCGCCGAGGACGGTGACCTTGCCGGTCTCGCCGCGGCAAACTGCCAGGCTCCGGGCAACGACATGTGGATTCTGGGGGCACGAACCACGGTGGGTGCCACCGCGGTGCTGCGCCTCACCAATCCGTCGGAAAGCGCAGCCACGGTGGACCTGGAGCTTTACGGTTCCAAGGGGCGGGTGGAAGGGACCGGCACGCGCGGGATCCTGGTGCCGCCCGGCGCAACCAAGGCAATTGTCCTGGCCGGCCTGGCGGCGAATGACCCCGGATTGGCGGTCCGGGTGCGCAGCTCCGGCGGACCGGTCACGGCCATGGTGCAGCAGAGCCTCCTGCGGGGACTGACACCCGGAGGCGTGGAACTCATCCAGCCGTCAGCCGCGGCGTCGCCGCAGCAGGTCATCAGCGGCGTCCGCATCCAGAGCCCCGCAGCCACCAAGGCGCTGACCGCCAAGCGCGGGTATGAATCAGCGGCCCCGGTGCTCCAGGTGGCCGTTCCCGGCAGCACCAACGGCGTGGTGTCGGTGCGGATCCTGGGCAAGGACGGAGACGTTTCCCTGCCGGGCGGGGGAGTCTTCACCGTTCCTGCCGGCAGCGTGGGGCAGCTTCCCCTGGACTCGCTGCCCGAAGGGACATACTCGGTGGAGGTCACAGCCGATGTGTCGGTGGTTGCCGGCACCGTTTCCAGCCGGGGCAGCAAGCCTGACGCGCCGGTGGACCTGGCCGTCGCGCCGTCGGGAGAGCGCCTGGGCAATGAACATTTGGCGGTGCTGCCCGCGGAAATCACATCCGTGCTGAGTTTTGCTGCCCCGGCCGGTGCGGCTGAAGTGCGGCTGACCGGCGTCGCGCGGGACGGCAGCCTCACCGACGAGCAGATTGTCTCGGTGCCGGAGGGGTCCACGGTCACCATCCCGGCGCAGAGCGTCGGGTCAGGTCTCGCGGCAGTGCTGATCAGCACCACCGGCGAGCCGGTGTACGGTGCCCAGGTCCTCACGGGTAAGGACGACGGCGTTTCGGTGCTGCCGCTGCCCAAGGGGAACATCGGCGGCACCTCGGTTCCGGTGAGCCTGGGCTACTAAGCCTGGCCGGTGCCCTGCCGGTGCCCTGCTGGCGCCCGGTGCCGGCTACAGCGGACGGAAACGGCCGTAGGTGGGGTCCACGGTTTCGGGATCCATGCCAATGAGTGTGGCCAGCTGTTCCACCACGACGTCGTGGATCAGTTCGCTGACCGGCACCAAGCCCCGGGCGGCGGACTCGATCGGATGCCGGTAGACCGTGATGACGGCCGGCCTTGGTCCCGCTGCGGGCGTGCCTGCACCGAACGGAATGTTCCCGCGGGTAGCTGCCAGTTCTTCGAGTCCCGGGGGGATGTCCTGCACCACAAACTGATAGGACTGGATGCTCTCGCCCCACAGCCGTTCCAGGCGCTGCGCGGACTCCAGCACCCAGGTGTCGAAGCGCTCCGAACGGGAGCGGAAACCGGCCAAATGCGCCGGAATAAGCTCACCGCGCAGGCCGCGTCCATGCCGGTTTCGGCGTCGGCTCCGAAATGGGCGCGGGTTAGCCGCCCCGGAGGAAACGGCATCAGCCGGCCCGTTTCCGGACGGCTCTTCGCCGGGGCCGAGATACACCCTGAGAGTTGGTCCGGTGGACATACAAGTACTGTAACGGCTGTACCCGCCGGGAGGCACTGTTAATGGGACCTCGTCTTCCCGGCGAGCCTGCCCGCTGCGGGTGCCTCCGGCAGGTAAAGTGATCCTCCGTGGAATCCTTACGACTGTGCTCAAGATCAGCGTGCCGAGAGGCAGCTGTTGCCACCCTGACGTATGTGTACGCCGATTCCACCGCGGTGCTGGGACCGCTGGCAACGTACGCCGAACCCCATTGTTACGATTTGTGTAACGCTCACGCCGCCCGGCTGACGGTGCCGCTGGGATGGGAAGTGGTCCGCCTGGATCTCGCCGGACAGCCGCGCACTCCCAGCCGCGACGATCTGTCCGCACTCGTGGATGCCGTGCGGGAAGCCGCCGAAAAGCCTGCAGCGGAGGCACCCAAGCGCGCCGGCAAGCACGCCCTGGAACCCCCGGCAGAGACCCCCGGCGCCCGGCGCTCCCACCTGCGGGTCCTGCGCGAAGAGGTCTGACACCTGCACTGCCGCATCCTAAAGGGATAGTCTGGGGGCCAGCGCCGCGTTCTTACTCTCAGGCACGGCATCGACGTATCCCAAGGAAGTGCTGCAATCCATGGTTAAACTCACTGCCGATCTGATGGCGGTTTTGCGCTGTCCCGTGACCGGCTCCGCGCTGGAGCAGGATGACACGGGACTGGTCTCGACTGCCCCCGATGCCAGCGGTAATCTCGTCCATTACGTCCTGGAGGAAGGCATCCCCGTATTACTGGCCCCCTCGGCAGTGCGGGACGGCTAAGCTTCCGACACTTCAGAGTGAGGATTCCACCGCGTGAGCATCGAGTTTAGAGTCGCCGACCTGTCCCTCGCTGAAGCCGGCCGCCACCAGATTCGCCTGGCCGAACACGAAATGCCCGGACTGATGGCCCTGCGCCGTGAATACGGCCCCAGCCAGCCGCTGGCAGGCGCCCGCATTGCCGGTTCCCTGCACATGACGGTGCAGACAGCAGTACTGATCGAAACGCTCACCGCGCTGGGCGCCGAAGTCCGCTGGGCTTCCTGCAACATTTTCTCCACCCAGGATGAAGCGGCCGCGGCAGTCGTGGTGGGAAACGGCACCCCCCAGGACCCGGCAGGTGTTCCCGTTTTCGCGTGGAAGAACGAGTCCCTGGAAGAGTACTGGTGGACCGCGCAGCAGATCCTCACTTGGCCGGAGGGCTCCGGCGGACCCAATATGATCCTGGACGACGGCGGCGATGCCACGCTGCTGCTGCATAAGGGCGTGGAGTTCGAGGCCGCCGGTGCGGTGCCGGAGAGCCCCCGGGAGGGCGACGCCGACTACTCCTATGAGTACACGGTCATCCTTGACGTGCTCCGCCGCTCCCTGGCCGAGGATCCGGGCAAATGGACCGAAACCGCCAAAGGCATCCGCGGCGTGACGGAGGAAACCACCACCGGCGTCCTGCGCCTGTACCAGCTGGCCGCTGAAGACAAGCTGCTGTTCCCGGCCATCAACGTCAATGACTCGGTCACCAAATCCAAGTTCGACAACAAGTACGGCATCCGCCACTCTCTGCCGGACGGACTGAACCGCGCCACCGACACCCTGATCGGCGGGAAGGTGGCCGTGATCTGCGGCTACGGCGACGTCGGCAAGGGTGCCGCCGAGGCCCTGCGCGGACAGGGCGCGCGCGTGATCGTGACGGAGATCGACCCGATCTGCGCGCTGCAGGCCGCGATGGACGGCTACCAGGTGGCGAAGCTGGAATCCGTCCTGGACCAGGGCGATATCTTCATCACCGCCACGGGCAACAAGGACATCATCATGGCCTCCCACATGGCCAAGATGAAGCACCAGGCGATCGTGGGCAACGTGGGCCACTTCGACAATGAGATTGACATGGCCGGCCTGGCCAGGACCCCCGGGATCCGCAAGGTGGAAATCAAGCCGCAGGTGCACGAATGGGTGTTTGACGGGGGCACCGGCGAGCAGCGCAGCATCATTGTGCTTTCCGAGGGCCGCCTGCTGAATCTAGGCAATGCCACCGGCCACCCCTCCTTTGTTATGAGCAATTCCTTCGCCAACCAGACCATCGCGCAGATCGAGTTGTTCACCAAGCACGGCAAGTCACCCCGGGACGGCGGCTACGCCAACCAGGTGTACGTGCTGCCCAAGGTGCTGGACGAAAAGGTTGCGCGCCTGCATCTGGATGCTCTCGGCGTCGAACTCACGGAATTGAGCAAGAGCCAGGCGGAATACCTGGGCGTGGACGTGGCGGGACCGTTTAAGTCCGACCATTACCGCTACTAGGCTCCGTGCCGCGCCGGGTCAGGACAGGCAACGATGTGGCACCGTTAACGCCACCCTTACCGTAAAATGACGCAGGGGGAGCTATGGTCGCTCCAACATCTGTCAAGAGCACCGGGAAGCATTGGTTAGCAGTTATGGCACAGGGCACAACAAAGCGCAGGAGCTGGATCATCGGTCCCTTGCTCGCAGGGACGCTTCTTCTGGGCGGAGGCGGTGCGCTCACGTCGTGTTCGTTCGTCGCTGAAGACGTCCAAAGCAGCGGGTCGGGAGCATCCGGGCAGGCCTCAAAGGCCGCGGAATCCAAGCCTGCCGTTCCCGAGCCGGTGGCCGTTGTCACTCCGGAGGCGGACGCGGTGGAAGTGAACCCGATCTCTGTGCCGGCCATTACCGTGGAGCAGGGGACCGTGGAATCAGCAAAGCTGGCTCCGGTTTCCGGCGGCGAACCCGTCCCCGGCGAACTCAGCGCCGACGGAACCACGTGGACTGCCACGGGGACCCTGGCCTTCAACACGCCCTATGCCCTGACCTTCACCCTCGCCGATGCCAACGGCGACACCAGTACCCAAACCCGGAAGTTCACCACCGTCTCCACCGCCAATGAGGCCAACGCGGTCATGTACCCGCAGTCCGGATCAGTGGTGGGCACCGGCCAGCCGCTGGAGCTCAGCTTCAGCGAACCGGTCCTGAACAAGCAGGCCGTGGAAAAGGCCATCACGGTCACCTCCACCTCCGGCCAGGCAGGGGCCTTCTACTGGATCAGCGACACCAAAGTCCGTTACCGGGCCGAAGAATTTTGGGCGCCGCAGAGCACCATCACCGTGGACATGAAGCTGCTCGGCGTGGATTTCGGCAACGGCATGATCGGCAACTTCAATGAGACCGCCAGCTTCAGCACCCACAACAACCGGCTGGCCGTGGTGGACAACGCGGACAAGATGATGCGTGTATACATCGACGGGCAGCTCACCAGGACCTTCCCGGTTACGCTGGGCACCGAGGACTGGCCGTCCACTATCGGCTACCACGTGATCATGGACCAGCATGAGTCCATCCCGTTCCGCGCGGAATCCATTGGTTTGAAGCCCGGCGACGAACACTATTACGAGCCGGTCACCGCCCACAACGCCTCCCGCATCTCCAACGGCGGCGCTTTCATCCACGAAGCCCTGCCGTCCGCCCAGCCGGTGCTGGGCGTGTCCAATGTTTCGCACGGCTGCATCGGCATGAGTCCCGAGGGCGCCAAATACATCTACGACAATTTCGACGCCGGTGACGTGGTCCAGGTGCTGAACACCGGCTACGGACCCATGTTCGTGTGGGACGGGTTTGGGGACTGGAACCTGCCGTGGGCCGAGTGGGTCAGCCAGCCCAAGCAGTAACCCAGCCTGCCCGGCGGAGCACTCTGCCGGCAGGATGCCGGAAGAATCCTACTGCTCGAACGGCAGCCGGTGCAGCCGCCGGGCCACCCGTTCGGTCTGTTCGCGCTGCCTGGACATGCGGGCGTAATCGCGGTCCCGGCGCTCAGCCGTCACGGCGCTGAGGAAGTCCTCGGCCCGGGTGCCGGGCGGGGGCTGGGGGGAAACGAAGGCCGAGACTTCGTCGGCCAGTTCTGCGGCGCGGGCGGCGCGTGCCGGGACTGAGAGCCGGGAGGCCTGGGACAGGAAGCGGGACACCCTGCGGGACAGGGCGTCGGGAAAGCGTCCCATGTCCGCCAGATGCGCCCAGCCGCGCAGCCACGGCGGCATCTGAACCTGAGCCGGCGGGGGAGCGGTGACCCGTTCCCTCATCGCGTACGTTCCGGCCATCATGTCCCCGAGCCGTTTGGACCTCTCGTTGAACATGGCCGCGATGAACGCCACCGATCCCGCGGACATGTAGATTTCCAGGACCGCAGCCATGCCGCGGATGAAGCAGTGGCGGAAGCGCACCGCCCCGCCGTCGTCGCGCACTATCCGCAGTCCCATGGCCAGGCGTCCCAGCGACTTGCCGCGGGTCAGCGTTTCCACCGTCACGGGCACGCCGATCAGGACGAGGACCACGATCGCCAGGATCAGTGCCTGTCCCAGAGCGGGATCAACGGACTCGCCCAGGGTTTGGCCGAAGAGCAGCAGTAGCCCGAGAAGGACAACGAACTGGGCCGTCACATCGATGATGGAACTCAGGGCACGTGCCGCGAAGGATGCCGGACGCAGTTCCAGGACAACGGCCTCTCCGGTGACGATGGAGCTCACGGGCGGTCCTCTCGTCCGAATACTGGTGCTGGGTACTCCACTGTACCCAGCGCTAGGGTGTAACCGTGGATATGGAAGCGTTCAGTGCAGTGCATGCCCCTGACTGGTTGCGGCTGGATGAGCTTGCCGCCCGGCGCCGGCTCAGCGGGGAGGAAGCCGATGAGCTGCTGCGCCTCTACCAGCGGGCCTCGGCACACCTGTCCATGGTCCGCTCGGTGGCTCCGGAAGGCGCGCTCTCAGCTGCGCTGTCCATGCGCCTGTCCCGGGCACGAACCCGATTCACCGGCGCACGGTCCAACGTTGCCGAGGACCTGGCGTACTTTTTCGTGGTTGCCCTGCCGGCCGGCTTTTACCGTGTCCGTTGGCTGACCGTTGCCGTGGGAGCGGCGTTCATTGCAGTGTCCTGGCTTTTTGGAATCTGGGCAGCGAACACCCCCGGAGTCATTGCCGCGGCCCTGGGCTCTGATGCGGAAGTCCGGCGGTATGTTGAAGAGGACTTCGCCGGTTACTATTCGGAGAACCCGGCTGCCTCCTTCGCGGGACAGGTCTGGACCAACAACGCCTGGATTGCCCTGCAGGCTGTCGCGTTCGGCATCACCGGCATTTGGGGACCGTTCATCCTGTACCAAAATGCCCTGAACGTTGGCATAGCCGCAGGGACTATGGCCGCGTACGGGAAACTGGACGTCTTTTTCAGCTACATCCTGCCCCACGGACTCATGGAGCTGACGGCCGTTTTCATCGCGGTGGCCGCGGGACTGAGGATTTTCTGGGCCTGGGTTGCTCCGGGACGGCGCACCCGCGCGGTGTCCGTGGCGGCGGAAGGGCGCTCGCTGTTCACCGTGGCCCTGGGCCTGGTCATCGTGTTGTTCCTTTCCGGTTTGGTCGAGGGCTTCGTGACGGCGTCGCCGCTGCCCGCCTGGCTGCGGATCGGTATCGGAGCTGTCCTGTTCTGCGCCTACTGGGCATACACGCTGGTCTTGGGCGGCCGGGCCTACCGAGCGGGTCACCGCGGCGATTTGTCCCGGCGCGACAGCGGTGACGTACTGCGGACCGCCTGACCGGGTCCTGCGCTCCGGCGGTCCGAAGGTAACAGTCGGATTGAGTCTCCCTGAACCCGGGGTGGCGGCGCCGTTCCTTACGTGCCTGCCCGGTAGGGTCGAAGAAGAATGGAACCGCAAAAGTCCATCGGTATCCGCAAACAGGCCAGAACCAACAGGCCAGGGAAGTGAAAGAGGAAGTAGTGGCAAGCCAGGACGATACCCCCCAGCAACACCCCACGCCCGGAGGCTCCGCCGAACCCGAGAAGCACCGCACTGATCAGGCCGCCGAGGAGAGCAGTCGGCTCAGTGACGCCAGCGAGACCATCGTGAGCGGCGACCACGCGGCCGGTACGGATGCAGACGCTGCGGCCGACGGCGGTGCAACGGGTGCCGCTGACGCCGCAGGTTCTCCCGCATCCCGGGATTCCGAACCGGAACAGCACGATGCCGGACTCGATCATGATGACTGGGAAGCTGCCTTTGCCGAGGCGGCAGGAACTTCCAGCGCCAACGTTGTCCCGGGCGGCCATCCTTCCCTCGCCCAGCGCAGCACCCTGCCGATGCGGCGGGCAAGCACCATGCCCAACGTCAGCGGCTACGGGGACCTCAGCGATGAGGAGCGGGAACAAGCGGGCCGCATCGACGCCGAGGTGCCCTCCGCCGGGAACAACACGGCGCAGGACAGCTCCCACGCTCCGGCCAGTGACACGGACCCGGACGAGTCGCCGGAGACCACCCCCGTCAGCACCGGTGCCTCGGCCCCGCACCTCGATGACAGCGCCGCAGCAAAGGAATCGGCGACAGAACCGGTTTCGGATACGGTGCCGGTCCAGGAGACTGCGTCGGTCCAGGAGACTGCGCCGGATCAGGACCCGGCGCTGCTGGACCGCAGCCCGGAAACAGCAGGTGCCAGCACCCACGGCGCTGCGGAGGGTGCGTCCGGAAGCACCGCCTTTACCACTGCCACAGCCGCCATTCCTGTTGCGGGAGCAGCCGCTGCCGGGACCGGCAGCGGGGAAGGCAACAGTACTAACAGCAACAACACGGCCGCACAGGCGGACCGTCCGGCCGAAGACGAGATCTCCGAAGAAGAAATCCGGCGCCGGGCCGAGGAACGCGAACGGGCCGGAGCGGCCAAGCCCGTGCTGGCCCGCATTCTGCAGGTCATGATTGCGGTGTTCTTCCCGGTGATGCTGCTGGCGGCAGCCATCCGGGCGGTGGCCACCCCGCTGTTCCTCTGGGTCGAGTACCATCGGCCGGGGTTCCCAACCGACAGCTACGGTTTCTCCACGGATGACCGCATGACATACGGCTCCTATGCCGTGGACTATCTGCTGAACTTCTCCGGCGCCCGCTATCTGGGTGACCTGGTGATGGCCAGCGGCGAACCGCTGTATCTGGAAAGCGAAGTCAGCCATATGGCGGACGTCAAAACCGTGTTGACCGTTGCCTTCGTGACCGCCCTCGCCATGGCGGTGCTGAGTCTTCTGGCCTGCATCTACCTGGCGAAGCGCAGCCCCGGCGGAATCCGGCGTGCACTGTTCTCCGGTTCAGTGGTGACGCTGGTCCTGGTCGGTGCGCTGATTGTGACGGCCGTGCTGGGCTGGGAAAGCTTCTTCACCCAGGTGCACACCATCTTCTTTGCCAACGGCAACTGGACGTTCCGCATGGATGACACCCTGATCCGCCTCTTCCCCGCCCAGTTCTGGATGGACGCCGGCATCGCCATTGCCGGACTGGTGCTGCTGACCTGCATCGTGGTGCTGATCGCAGCCTGGCCCACCAAGGCCCGCCGGGAACGCTCCCGCCGCAAGCAGGAAGAGGCCCGCCGCCGCTACCTCGAGTCGCTGGAAGCGGTTTAGCAGACCGGCGGTACTTCGGACACCGAATAAAAAAGCTGCACGTCTCCTTCCGGAGGCGTGCAGCTTTTTTGGTGAGCGGCGTGCAGGCTTACTTCTGGTAAAGCTTCTCCACCTCGGCAGAGTAATCCGCAATCACGGCATTGCGCCGCAGTTTCAGGGTTGCCGTCAGGTGACCGGACTCAAGCGAGAAGTCCTGCGGCAAAACGGTGAACTTACGGATCTGCTCGGCCTGGGAAACCGTTGCGTTGGCCGCATCCACGGCTTCCTGCAGCGAGGCGCGGACCCGGGGGTCATCGGCAGCCGTAGCGGCAACCGCCGACACGCCGTTCTCGCGGCCCCAGGCCGCCAGCGCCTCGTCGTCCAGGGTCAGCAGCGCTGACACAAACGGCCGGCCTTCGCCCACCACGATTGCCTGTGACACCAAACGGTGCTCACGGATTTTCTCCTCCATCGGTCCGGGGGCAATATTCTTGCCGCCGGCGGTTACGAGGATGTCCTTTTTCCGGCCGGTGATGGTCAGGAAACCGTCGTCGTCCAGGGAACCCGTGTCCCCGGAATGGAACCATTCGCCGCTGAAGGCGGCAGCGTTGGCCTCGGGGTTGTTGTGGTAGCCCTTGAAGACGCCGGCCCCGGCGATCAGGACCTCGCCGTCGTCCGCAATCCGGATCCTGCTGCCCGGCAGCGCCAGGCCCACCGAACCGACCCGGGCCAGCGGGACGGTGTTCACGGTGGCCGGAGCCGTTGTTTCCGTCAGGCCGTAGCCCTCGAGGACCATGACCCCGGCGCCGCGGAAGAAGTGAGCCAGCTGCGGGCTCAGCGCGGACGCACCGCTGATGGCGTGGGTCAGCTTGCCGCCAAAGACGTTGCGGACCTTCGGGTAGAGGGTCTTGTCAAAGAACTTGTGGCGTGCCTTCAGGGCAAGGGAGGGTCCCTTGCCGCCGCGGGCTGCGGCATCCAGTGCGGTGGAATAGGCGACGGCGGTGTCCGCTGCGGCGGTGAACAGCTTGCCCTTGCCGGCGGCCTCCGCGGACTGCTGCGCTCCGGCATAGATCTTTTCGAAGATCCGGGGCACGGCGAGCAGGAAGGTCGGCTGGAAGGACTTCAGGTCGCCCATGAGGTCCGCGGCGCTGCCGGAGTGGCCTACGCGCACCCCGGCGGCAAGGCAGCCCACCTGCACGGCGCGTGCCAGTACATGGGCCAGCGGCAGGAACATCAGCGTGCTGACGTCCTTGTGCTTGAGCATTTCCGGCAGGAACTCCACAATGTTGACGCCGAACAGCGCAAAGTTGCCGTGCGTGATTTGGCAGCCCTTGGGACGGCCGGTGGTGCCGGAGGTGTAAACCATGGAGGCCACGGATTCCAGGTTTGCGGTGGTCCGGGCGGTTTCCAGCCGGTCATCGTCCACCGAAGCGCCCGCGGCGATGAGCTCCTCAAACGTTCCCTCGCCGCCGTCGGCCTTCATCTGCCACAGCGCAATGTCGAGGTCTCCCGAGGCCACTGCGGCGGATACCACCGCCGCTTTCCGCGCATCTTCGACGAAGACGTGTGCGGCGCCGGAATCCTGGATGATCCACTCCACCTGGGAGGGGGAGGACGTTTCGTAAATGGGCACCGTGACCGCGCCGGCAAACCACACAGCGAGGTCAACCAGGGTCCACTCGTAGCAGGTCTTGGACATGACGGCCACGCTGTCGCCGGGGCGCACACCGAGGCCGATCAGTCCCTTGGCCAGTTCGCTGACCTGCGTCAGGAATTCGTCGGCAGTGACGTTCTTCCAGCCGGTGCCGTTCTTCAGCGAAAACAGGGGGTGGTTGGGGGTCTTCGCATGGAGTCCCACCAGGATGTCGGTGATGTTCGACTTCTCGGGGAGATGGACCAGTAAATCAGTGGCGGATTCGCGCACCGTTGGCCTCTCTTTCTGTGCTGCGCACATGGGTAAATGAGACTAAATCCAGCTGGGCATCCACATACGCAGCCGCCAGTCAGAATACGGGATAGTTTCAGCCGTCCAGACCGGCAGGAAGAAAGCGGAGACCAGAACCGCGGCGAGAAGGAACACGGCCACCGCCAAACCGGCTGTCCTCCTGCGCGTCGGCGGATCAGTACTCCGGCCCAGGGCCAGGCCCAGCACGTAGGTCAGAGCCAGGATCAGGAACGGTTCAAAGGACACCGAATAGAAGAAGAACGTGGTGCGCTCCGGATAGGCGAACCAGGGCAGATAGCCTGCGGCAACTCCGGCCAGGATGGCGCCGGCGCGCCAGTCCCGGCGGCCGAGCCAGCAAAAGAGCAGGACCAGCAGGGACAGTGCAGCGGACCACCAGATCACCGGGTTGCCGACGGAGGAGATGGCCGTGGAGCAGCTGTCCGCGGTGCAGCCGCCGGCTCCCATGGTTGATGATTCGTAGAAAAAGGACGTGGGCCGGCCCATGAACAGCCAGGTCCAGGCACTGGATTCGTACGCATGTTCCGAGCTGAGATTGTTATGGAAGGCGTATGCGCTGCGGTGGTATTCCGCCAGCGACCGCAGCCAGTCCGGCAGCCAGCCCCACGTTTCGGAGGGGTTGTCCTGCGCCCAGTTGCGGTCGTAGGCATTCGCCGAGCGCAGCCAGCCCGTCCATGAGGCCAGATAGGTGAGGGCCGCCGCCGGGATGACGGTGAAGAATGCCGGCACGCCGTCCTTGAGCAGTCCCGCCGCTGGCCAGGCACGGATGCCGGCGGCGCGGCGCGCGTTGACATCCCACAGCACGGTCATCAGGCCAAAAACGGCGACAAAGGCCAGCGCAGACCACTTGGTGCCCACAGCCAACCCGAGGCAGACGCCGGCGGCCAGTCGCCAGGGCCGCCACAGCAGCCACGGACCGTACAGCAGGGCGGCTGCCGGGGGTGCACTGCCGCCGGCCGCCGCCGACAGCCGGCGGGCCAGGCGCCGCCGCCCGTCGTCGCGGTCCAGCAACAGGGCGCCGAAAGCCGCCACCACCCAGAACGTCAGGAAAACATCCAGCAGGGAGGTGCGGGACATCACCAAGTGGTGGCCGTCAACAGCCAGCAGCAGCCCCGCGATGCCGCCCAGCAACGGTGAGCGGAACAGCCGGACGGCAATGAGTCCCACCAGCAGCACGGTGAGCGTGCCGGTCAGCGCGGCGCCGAAACGCCAGCCAAAACTGTTGTCCGCACCGAAAAGCGCCATCCCGGCAGCGATCATCCATTTCCCCACGGGCGGATGCACCACGTATTCCGGGTCGGCGAGCAGCACGCCCGGGATGCCCGCGTTGAAGGACGCGTTCGCGTCTTCGGGCCACTGCCGTTCATAACCCGAGATCAGGTACGAATAAGCGTCTTTGACGTAATAGGTCTCGTCGAATACCAGCGAATGCGGTTCGTCCAGCCGGACAAAACGCAGCACCGCCCCGATCACCGTGGACACCAGGGGCAGGATCCAGCCCCAGACGCCCAGGGTGAAGGAGGTGCCCGGCGCCCAGCCCAGCAGCCGGTTCCGCAGCTGGGTACCGCTGTACGCGCGGCGGGGATCCTGCACCAGCGGTGCTGCTCCGGGGGCTGGGGTCTCGATCACGGTCGGGCTCACCCGCACCACTCTATAGGTGCCGGGGGCGTCCAATGTTCCCAACTCGCGTAGGGTTAGATGGTGAATTCCAGCAAGCAGACCACCGGCCCCGGCACCTCCCAAAACACGCAGAACGACGGCGGTTCGGCCGCCGCTGCCGCCCGCACCGGCGGCGGGCAGATTGTTTTGGCCGCCACTCCCATCGGCAATATGGGAGACGCCACGAACCGGCTCATCGGGCTGCTGGAGACCGCCGATGTCATCGCCGCGGAAGACACCCGCCGCCTGCACCGGCTGGTGTCCGCCCTGAAGATCACCACCAGCGGCCGGATCATCAGCTACCACGAGCACAACGAGGCCACCCGCACGGCGGACCTGCTGGAGATGGTGCGAGGCGGCGCCACCCTGCTGATGGTGACCGACGCCGGCATGCCCGCGGTCTCCGATCCGGGGTTCCGGCTGGTGGAGGCCGCAGCCCGCGAGGGCCTCACCGTCACCGCAGCTCCCGGTCCGTCCGCGGTCCTGACCGCCCTGGCGCTTTCCGGCCTGCCGACCGACCGGTTCTGTTTCGAAGGGTTCCTGCCCCGCAAGGCCGGCGAACGCAGTGCACGGCTGGCCGAGCTGGCAGGAGAACGGCGCACCATGGTGTTCTTTGAGGCGCCGCACCGTCTGGAACCGATGCTCCGCGCGCTGGACGCAGCGTTCGGTGGAGACCGGCGGGCCGCCGTCGCCCGCGAGCTGACCAAACTGCACGAGCAGGTGCTCCGTGCCCCGCTGCGTGAACTGCTGGAATGGGCTGAGGCCTCCGAGGTGCGCGGGGAGATCGCCGTCGTCGTCGCCGGAGCCGGCGAGGCTGCCCCCGAGCTGCCCGAAGACCACGTTGCGGCGGTCAACGGCCTGGTGGCCCAGGGCGCACGCCTGAAGGACGCCGTGGCCACCGTCGCGGAGGACGCCCGGATCAGCAAGCGGGAGCTGTACTCGGCGGTGCTGGCCGCCCGCGGCTAGGACTGCAGCCGTCCGGTCTTTGGCCAAGTGCACAGCGTCACGGTAACTCCATGGTGCACTTCCGCATTTACAGCCGCAACGGCACCCGCATACGGTGAACACAGATGACGGGTCTTCCGGCCCGGGCAACGACGTCGAATCTTGGAGGCATTCCATGGGTATTACTGCTGACCGCGAAGCCGAACTGCTGGCTCAGGTCCCCACCGGCCTGTTGATCAACGGCGAGTGGAGGGATGCCGAGGGCGGCAGGACCTTCGACGTCGAGGATCCGGCCACCGGGAAGGTGCTGCTGAGCATCGCCGACGCCAGTGCCGGGGACGGCGCCCTCGCCATGGACGCCGCCGCTGCCGCCCAGGACTCGTGGGCCAAAACCGCACCGCGGGAACGCGGGGAAATCCTGCGCCGCGCCTTTGAACTGGTAACCGAGCGGGCTGAGGACTTTGCCCTGCTGATGACCCTGGAAATGGGCAAGCCGCTGGCCGAAGCCCGGGGGGAGGTCACCTACGGCGCTGAGTTCCTGCGCTGGTTCTCCGAGGAAGCCGTCCGCATCTCGGGCCGCTACGGCACCTCCCCGGACGGCAAGTCCCGCCTGATGGTGAACAAGAAACCCGTGGGACCGTGCCTGCTGATCACCCCGTGGAACTTCCCGCTGGCCATGGCCACCCGCAAGATCGCCCCCGCCGTTGCCGCAGGCTGCACCATGGTGCTCAAGCCCGCCAAGCTCACCCCGCTGACCTCCCAGCTCTTTGCCGCGGTGATGATGGAGGCAGGGCTGCCGGCCGGCGTCCTCAACGTGGTCTCCACTACGTCCGCAGGCGACGTCACCGGCCCGATCATGAAGGACGAGCGGCTGCGCAAGGTCTCCTTCACCGGCTCCACCCCCGTGGGCCAGGGCCTGATCCGCGACGCCGCGGACCGGGTGCTGCGCACCTCCATGGAGCTCGGCGGCAACGCCCCGTTTGTGGTCTTCGAGGATGCTGACATGGACAAGGCCGTGGCCGGCGCCATGGCCGCCAAGCTGCGCAACATGGGCGAGGCCTGCACTGCAGCGAACCGCTTCATTGTGCACGAGTCCGTTGCCGACGAGTTCGCGGAGAAGTTCGCGGCGAAGGTGGGCGCCATGACCACTGCCCGCGGTACCGAGGACGAGTCCAAGATCGGCCCGCTGATTGATGCCAAGTCCCGCGACAAGGTCCACGCCCTGGTGTCGGACGCGGTCGACGGCGGCGCCTCCGCCGTAGTGGGCGGCGCACCGGTGGACGGCCCGGGTTATTTCTACCAGCCGACCGTGCTGAAGAACGTGGCTCCTGATGCGCGCATCCTGCGGGAAGAAATCTTCGGTCCGGTGGCCCCCATCGTCACCTTCTCCACTGAGGATGAAGCAGTGGCACTCGCCAACAACACGGAGTACGGCCTGGTGGCCTACGTCTTCACCGAGGACCTGAACCGCGGGCTGCGGATCGGGGAGAAGCTGGAAACCGGGATGCTCGGACTCAACGCGGGCGTGGTCTCCAACGCCGCCGCTCCCTTTGGCGGGGTAAAGCAGTCCGGGCTCGGCCGTGAAGGCGGCGCCGAGGGCATCGAAGAGTACCTGTACACGCAGTACATCGGCATCGCTGACCCCACCGCGGTCTAGCCCGGACGGTCCGGGCTCCCGGTCTCCCGTACCGTACTGCCGGTCAGTGCAGCCTGTCCGTCAGCGCTGGAACCGGGAGGCCAGCGAGGCCGGGAAGAAGCGGGCCCGCAGTTTTGCGCCCCAAGTGGCGGATTCCTGAAGCCCCTGCCGGACAGCGGTGACATCGGACCAGAGCCCTGCTCCGGGGTCCGGCGGCAGGTCTCGGGCTGCTCCGGACGCGCCCTGCGGCCGTGCAGCCGGTGCGGCATACACTTCGTGTTCATAAGCGGCCCGAAGCCGCTCCAGCGCTGCCGCGGAGTTGTCCGCCAGTCCGGCCTCGTGCGCCAGCCGCAGGGCGTAGGCGCGGGGAGATTCGGCCTTCTGCGGGACATGGCCGTAGTCCACTCCGGTGTCCGCCGCTTCTTCCCAGGCCAGGGTTGCGGGCCCGGTGAGGCTGTGCCCGTGCCCCGCCCCGCCGGCTCCGGAAGCACCCGCGCGGCCGCGTGCCGGTTGTCCGGGTCCGAGGAGGCGCCGGCGGATGCTGCGCCTGCGCCGGCGCAGCAGCCAGGGGCTCAGCAGTGCACCGGCGGCTGCCGCCAGGCCAAATCCAACTCCGGCGAACCTCCCGGCATGGGTCTCTTCCTGCTGCGGCGGGGCGGCAGCCTCAGGGGCGGCCTCACTGGTTGAGGTTTCGGGAAGGGGCTCGGGAAGCACCGGGTTTCCCGCCTCCAGGTCCCGCTCGTCGTCGCGGACCTGGGTGGGGTTCGAGCGGGGCTCCACCGCGTAGGCAGGCACTGATCCCCGGGACGGGGTCGGCTCAAACCGCACCCAGCCCAGCCCTTCGAAATACAGTTCCGGCCACGCGTGCGCATCGCGGGAATCCACTTCGAACTCCCGAAGCTCCTGGCCGTCGTTGCCCGGGAAGGAATTACCGGTGGACCGCCCCGGAGCGAAGCCCAGCGCCATGCGGCTGGGAATGCCGGCCTCTCTGGCCATGACGGCCATGGCAGCGGCGAAATGAGTGCAGTAGCCGGATTTTTCCTGCAGGAACCGGTCAAGGACATCGATACCGTTCCCGTCGTATCCGCCCTCAACCGGAGCATCGAGCGAATAGCTGAACGCCGGCCCGCGGAGGTAGGCCTGGATGGCCATGGCCTGTTCATAGGGTCCGGAGGTTCCCTCCGTGGCAGCCGCCGCGGCGTCCCGGATACTTGCGGGCAGGTCCTCGGGCAGCGAGGTGAAAACGGGATCCACGGCGTCTTTGGATGCCGGAGTCAGGCCCTGCAGGTCAGCCTGGGACAAGTTGGGCGCCAAGCTTTGGACCTCATAGTCCAACTTCCCGCGCTCCGTGTTGTCCCCGGAGATGACGGTCATGGTTTTGGGATCCCAGCTGAACGGTCCGAGGGCTCCGGACACGCGCTGGGGAGCGTAGGGGGCGAGCAGCCAGGGACTGACATAGGTCTCGGACCTGACCCGTGTGGTCACCACTGACATGGCGGGCGCCCGATCGTTCACCTCTGCCGGTGACATGTCCTGCAGGCCCCGCCGTCGGGTGTCCTCCCGAAGATCCGGTGCCCAGCGCCGGCCCGAGAAGTCCTCCAAAGTGGTCGATCGCAGATAGAGCGAAGTAGGAGAATCCGTGGCATACCGGATCCGGCCGGAGGCTGAGGGCTGGCGCAGGTCATTGCCCAGCGCCACCACCGGGTTGAGGCCGGATTGGCCGGTCCAGATGTTCAGTCGTGAGCCCTGCGGAAACGTGCCCTGGTTAAAGCCCGGAAGAGCTGCGGGCAGGCACAGGGCGAGGATCATGGCACCGGCGCCGATGCCGGCCGCCGTGCCCACCTGGCTGCGCGGCGGGCGCCGCATGGCGTCCCCCGGCCGGTGCGGCCGCTCCTGCCAGGCCCCGGTGGCCAGGATGAGCAGGTATCCGGCTGCGGCAAGGATGAAGGGGAGCGCGCCGATGCTCTCCGGCTTCAGGACGGCCGGCACGATCAGCAGGGACAGCAGCCCCAGGCCGCTGGCTGCAGGCATGCGCAGGGTAGTGGCCAGTGTGTCCACCAGCAGCGCAATCAGTCCGGTGCCCAAACAGGCAATGAAAACGATCCCGGAGTCGGCGAGCACCGGCGGAACCTGGTTCATGATGGTCGCTTGGGCTTCGGTGAGCAGCTGTCTGCCCCGCCCCAGCGTCGCCCCGGTGGGCAGCAGCCCGAGCAGCGCCGTCGAGGCGGCAAACAACCAGGTCAGGACGACGGCGAGCGCTGCCAGACCTGCCGCCGGCACCAGTGCGGTGGGAAACCGGAACCTGCGTGCCGCAGCCATGGCGGCGATCACCGCGGCCGTGGTGAGGGTCAGCGGCGGCAACCAGCTCCAGCCGTCCAGGACTCCGTGCAGACTGAGACTGCAGAGCAGGACGGCTGCGGCGCTTGCTCCGGCGGCGGTCCACTCCCACGGCGGTCTGATCTTGGCCCGCGGCGGCGGGGGAGGCCCGGCCGGGGCGTTGGCCGCGGGGCGGGACAGCACATCAGTCATGGGCGGTCCTCCCGACCGGGGGATGAAGTTACCGGCTGGGCGGCGGAAGCGAAGGCCGCCCAGCAGCGCGCGAGATCGGATTCGGGGGTAGCAGCAACGGCTTGCCAGCCGGCGGCGTGCAGGACGGCCAGTGCCGGCCCCGCCTCCTGGAGCCGGTCCGTGACCAGGACGGCGCAGGCCAGGGTGGCATAGTCTGCCGCCGGAGCCAGCCGGGCGGCGTCCTCGGCCGTGAGCCTGCCCAGAACCGCAACGAGGGGGCCGCGTCGGCGCTGGGCCAAAGTGTCCGCCAGCCCGGAACCGAAGGCGCGACGGTTTTCGGCCGGTGACGGGTCCGCCCCCTTTGGGCTGGCCGTGCCGGCGCTGTGGGCGCCGCGGACCGCGCGAATTCCCCGGAACCGGGCTGCAGGCACGGACCCGGGGACCGCCGCCTTGCCCGTGTCCGCCTGCCGTTCAAACGGCCGCGCCTCAAGTTCCAGCGCTGCCAGGCCCTCTGCGATGTCCTGCAGCCCTGCGGCGCCGCTGAAATCGCACTGCAGGGGATCGGGGGTGGAAGGGGAACGGCCGAGACCGGGCCGTGCGTACGCATCCAGCAGATGCAGCGAGTAGCCGTTGTCGAGCAGGAAGGCGGCAGCTGAAACGGATGCTGTGACCGCCCATTCAAAGGACTCGGAGGTGGACAGCCCGTTTCCGGCGGCGGGGTCCGTCCACAGCGGCGTTCCAAGGCCGCCCGCAAAGCAGGACTGCCGCGAATCGAGAAGCAGCGTGGCGCTGGGGGAGGTGACGGGTTCCTCCTGCCGGACCATCAGTTCGCCGTGACGGGCAGTCGCCGCCCAGTGGACCCGCCGCATAGGATCGCCCGCGCGGTATTCGCGGGTGGAGACGTCATCTTCGCTGGGGCTGCCGCGGCGGGGATTGGAAACGGATCCCTCCGTCCCCCGGGGGCCGCCCAGCGACGCGGCCGGCAGCTCCTGGGGTGCCGGGGACACCACCAGCGGATCTGTGGCACCGAGGGTGTGCAGCCTCCGGGAGAGGCCAAAAAGGTCGGTGAACTCCGCCGTCACCGGTCCGATCGGAAACATGCCGCGCCGGGCGGAGCGCAGCTGGTACTCGTAGGTGCTGGCGCCGTCGGCATCCGGAAAACGGGCCGGAAAACGGAACACCGGACTCTGTCCGAAGCGCAGCGGGAGGCCTTCGCGCATGGAGGCGCTCTGCCGGACCGGGCGGGGAGTGCGCAGCGAGAGCATCACCCGGGCGGGGACACCGGTCTCCACGGTGGCCGGGCTGAAGGTGCGTTCAACCAGGAACACCGGCTTGACCAGCCGCAGTGCCAGCGCCGAAAGCAGCGGCAGGGCGAGCAGGAACAGGCCCAGGATGAGTGCGTCCCGGCGGCCCATAATGTGGGCGGTCAGGAGGGCGGCGGCCCCGGCCGCGACAAGACCCCAGCCGCGCGCCGTCAGCAGCCGTGCTGCGCTTGCAAAGTCCATGGAGCCTTCCCGCTGGTGGTGTACCGGTGGTGCTGCCTCAGCCGTCCTGCCTCGGCCCTACCGCCTCAGGCGCTCGCCGGCGGGACTGCGCGGAACGGGAACGCGGGCGAGCAGGTGTGAGAGCAGGCCCGACGGCGTATCGCCGGAACTGGTGGCCTTGCGGTCCAGGATGATGCGGTGGGCCAGCACGGGATCAGCGAGGCGGGAAATGTCATCGGGCAGGACAAAGTCACGCCCCGCCAGCGCGGCGTGGGCCTTGGCGGCGCGCAGCAGCTGCAGCAGGGCGCGGGGACTGGCACCGAGGCGCAGATGGGGATGCTCCCGGGTCGCCTGGCCAATGGCAACCGTGTACTCCTTTACGGCGGAGGAGACAAAGATATCCCGCACCCGGGCCGTCATGGCCGCAATTTCACCGACGTCGACCACTGCCGAGACCGCGTCCAGCGGCGAGGTGGACTGGTGGCTTTCGAGCATCTCAATTTCGGACCGCGTGTCCGGATAACCCATGGAAATGCGGGCCATGAACCGGTCCCGCTGGGCTTCGGGCAGGGGATAGGTCCCTTCCATTTCGATCGGGTTCTGGGTGGCCACCACCATGAAGGGCTCGGCCAGCCGGTAGGTCCCGCCGTCGACGGTCACCTGCCGCTCCTCCATGCACTCCAGCAGCGCGGACTGGGTCTTCGCGGAAGCGCGGTTGATCTCGTCTCCGATCACGATGTTGGCGAAGATGGGGCCCTGGCGGAACTCGAACCGGTGGGCGTCCTGGTTGTAGATGGACACGCCGGTGACGTCGGACGGCAGCAGGTCCGGGGTGAACTGGATCCGCGTCACCGAACAGTCAATGGTCCGGGCGAGCGTCTTGGCCAGGAGCGTTTTTCCGACGCCGGGCACGTCCTCCAGCAGGACATGGCCCTGGGCCAGCAGCACGGTCAGGACCAGTGAGGCTGCTTCCTTCTTGCCGTCAATGACAGTATTGACTGCGGCGAGGATGCTGGACGCCGCGGTGTGAAATGCGTCGGCACTGTATCCCGCTCCTGCGGCTCGGTTCCATCCAGCCGTAGGCCCGGGAACCTCCGTTCCCGGTGAATCACCGGCAAAGGGAGCGGCGGCTGCAGCTGGAGTTCGAGCGTCCATGGATACCTTCCAAGCCTCGGGAAATCGCACTCCGTTGCCCTGGCTAGGGGATCCGGTGTGCGACGCTACAGGCCCTCCGCCGGTTCGGCAGCGGCCTCATGTGAATACAGGTTACAAGCTCACTTAGGGTTAAAGACATGTGCAATGACAGTGGTTATGTTCCGGGCGAAATCCCTGCGGCCTATCTGGACTTCGCGTCCGGCACCGGGAAACCTTATCCTCCCGGGCCGGAGCCCCTGCCGGTGCCCGTGATTGACAACCATACCCATTTGGACTTTGCCCCCGGCGGGGCCGGCACCGCGGAAGTGGGGGCGGCCATGGACGCTGCCGCCGCGGCGGGAGTCCGGGGTGCTGTTCAGGTAGGCACGGATCTGGAATCTTCGCGGTTCACTGTCCGGATCCTGGATGAGGAACCGCGGCTGCTGGGAGCGGTGGCCATTCACCCCAACGATGCCCCCGTACTGGCGGGGGAGGGGACCCTGGACGCGGCGCTCGAGGAAATTGAAGCACTGGCCGGCCATCCCCGGGTCCGGGGCATCGGCGAAACCGGACTGGATTACTTCCGCACCGGCCCGGACGGCGTTGAGCGGCAGCAGTATTCCTTCCGCCGGCACATCGACATCGCCAAGCGGTTGGGGCTGGCCCTGCAGATCCATGACCGCGACGCACACGCGGACGTTGTCCGTGTGCTGTTGGAAGAGGGGGCCCCGGAGAAGGTGGTCTTCCACTGCTTTTCCGGTGATGCGGATCTGGCCAGGACCTGCAATGAGCATGGCTGGAGCATGTCCTTTGCCGGCACCGTCACCTTTAAGAACGCGGGGAATCTCCGGGAGGCGCTCGCCGTGGCCGACCGGAGGCTGCTGCTCGTGGAAACCGATTCCCCCTTCCTGACGCCGCACCCCTTCCGCGGCCGGCCCAATGCCAGCTACATGGTGCCCTACACCGTCCGGTTCATGGCCGCAGAACTCGGAGCGGACCTGGCTGAACTGGGAACGCAGTTGGTGGAAAACACGGTCCGTACCTACGGTTCATGGGCCTAGCCCCGGTATGGAAGTTTCCACGTACGGCACAGGTATCACTTGGACCGGCCAAAACTTCGGTTTGCCCTCAGGTCACGGTTCGGTTACGGTGGGGACCTATTAGCCGGGGTCGGGGAAGGCGCCGGAACTGATATCGAACCACACACCGTCCTGTGAACAGGTGTGCGCACGCTTCAGTCGAAGCGCCGCGCCACATCTGTGCCTGGTTGCGGCAGAGGTTCCTTGCCTGCGCACAGAGTCGCCCCGTGAGACCCGGGGACATCGGCTGCCACGCGCCCTGATCCCCGTGCCCGGAAACTATGAACGTTTGGGATTCCGTGGCACATGCACTCGTGAGGCGTGGGGTAAAACTAACCGGGCAGGCCGTTGTTATGGTCGCCCTCATTCTGGGACTGGTGGCCTTTGTAGGCACCAACAAGTCAGTGGTACTAAGCGTCGACGGCCAGACCAGCGACGTCAAGACGTTCGGCGGCACAGTCGCTGAAGTTCTCCAAAAAGCAGATGTCCAGGTCACCGAGGCAGACCGGGTGAGCCCCGACCTGGCCAGCGAGGTCAGCGACGGAACCCGGATTGAAGTCTCCAAGGCAAAGTCCGTGGACGTAACCCTGGACGGCCAGGGCCACACAGTAAGCACCACCGGCCAGACCGTTGCGGATCTGGTGTCGGAACTTCGGGTAGCTTCCAACTCTGCAGTGTCCGCCTCCCTGGACACGGCCCTCTCCGGGCTTCAGGATCCGCTGTCGATCTCCACTCCGAAGACAGTCACCATGGTGATGGACGGCAAGTCCTACAACCGCCCCACCACAGCGGAGACGGTGGAGGAGCTGCTGGACGAAGCGGGCATTGAACTCGCGGCAACGGACCGCCTCTCGGCTCCTGAGTCCGCCGCACTGGTGGACGGCATGGCGTTGAAGATTACCCGCGTCACGGCCGGCGAAAAGGTCACAGTCACCGAAGCCCTGCCGTTTGAAACCGCTGAAGTGCCGGACCCCAACCTTTACGAGGGCGAAGAAAAGGTGACGGTCAAGGGAACGCCGGGCGAGAAGGCCGCAGTTTTCGCGATCAAACTCGTTGACGGCCGTGAGGTCAGCCGGACCCTGGTGAGTGAAACCGTCTCCGTGCAGCCGGTTGACGCGAAGATCGCCGTCGGTACCAAGAAGAAGGAAGCCCCGCCCGCACCGGCACCCGCGGCCGAGGCACCGGCCCCGGCTGCCTCTCCCGGCGGCGCCGCTCCCTCCGGCGGAACCTGGGCGGCTCTGGCCCAGTGTGAATCCGGCGGAGACTGGCACATCAACACCGGCAACGGTTATTCCGGCGGCCTGCAGTTCAGCGTCTCCAGCTGGCTTGGTGCCGGTGGCGGCCAGTACGCGCCCATCGCCGCCGGGGCCACCCCGGACCAGCAGATTGCCGTAGCAGAAAAGCTTCGCGCCAACGGCGGCTGGGGCCACTGGCCGTCCTGCGCCGCCAAGCTGGGCCTGCTCTAACCGGGCGGGAGTTCCCCCGCCTGTTGTGCCCGCCCGGGCTAAGGGCTAAGGGCACAGAGCGCTGCCAGTTCCCCGAGGACCGGAACCTGTTATCAGGTTCCGGTCCTCGCGGTTAACCCGACAGGGGCTCCGGCCCGCGCCTGGCTCGCCAACCGGGCTGCATGGTCTGCCCGGTCCAGGGCTCCGGCGTTGAAAAAGGCCTTCGCGCTGTCCTCCAGCATTTGCACCGCAGTGCTCAATTCTCCGAGGGCAGCCCGGCTCAAGCCCAGGTGCAGGGCCACCTCGGCGGCACCCTGGGGGGAGAGCGCCGCCCGCCGGGCGTACACATCGGTAAGGATCTGCACGGCGGATTGATGGTTGCCGGAGAGCTGATGCCACCGGCCCCTGCTGTGCAGGTTCTCCAGAAGGTCTTCCTCGGTGCCGCCCAGCACTGAGAGGGCAGTCTCGGCATGGTCCATGAGCCGGCTGGTAGCGGCGTCGTGCAGTCCCTCGGCAAGACGCATGGCTGCCGAAGAGCGGTTAAATGCAGCCCAGGCTTCCAGATCCGTGTCGGGATTGAGGAGGAAACCGGCTCTGGCATGGTAACGGAGGCCGGCGGCTGTATCGCCCCGGCGGAACGCGACGTTGCCTACCGCCCAAAATCCCTTTCCCGCCGTCTGGGCATCCGACGCTGCTTCCAGCAGCGGAAGCAGCAATGCCTGGCAGTGGCCCCACGCTTCCTCCTGCAGACCGCTTTCGGAAAGGGCAGCGATGAGTGCCTGATATACCTCGATGAGCTGATCAGCGTTCAGCCGCAGCAGCACGCCAATGTCCAGTGCGCGTCTGGCATGGCTGACAGCCTCGGGCAGCCGTCCGGCTCCCTGGCAGGCGGTTGCCAGCAAGGCCTCAGCCTGCGGGCGCAGCGGTTGCCCCTCCGCTGCCAGGGGGTGTTGTGCCAGCCGTTCCGCCTCTGCGATGCAGGCCGGATAGTCGTGCAGCCGGCGCAGGCACGCAGCCGCCATAAAGGACAGTTCCCACCATCCGGTAGGGTCCTGCTCCACCAGCGCCGCATCCGCCGCCAGCTGGGACAACCTTCGTGCGGCCTGGTAATTCCGCTCATCCCACGCCTGTGCTGCAGAGAACTCCAGGAAGAGGCGGCTGTCCCCGCCTGCCCTCGGGCGCGGATAGCCCGGCACCGCGGTCAACCGTTCCGCCAGAAACCGGATGGCCCCGCCGGACGGCTCCCGCCGGCCCTTTTCAAGCATCGACACATCGCGTGCCAGGAACACGTCGCCGCTCAACTCTTCCTGGGTCAGCAGGCGTTCCGTGCGCGCCAATTGAAGTCGGTTTCCGAAGGTTTTGCCCATATGTCATTACCGCCGTTCCGGGGCTGGGGGACACTGGAAGAGTGCCTCGGCTGGAATGCTACCGACCGATTTTTGGCGGGGGCAGGGTGGTGCCCCATTCTGGAAGGAAACACGATGAAGAGGAATGAATTCCGCCTGCGGGCAGGCGCCGCGGTGGGTAACTGGCCTGACTAGCGCCCCATCGGTAGGGACACGGTGCTCGGCTAGTATTGCTAGGTGACTGAATCCGCCTCCGCTTCCCGTCCTCCGGTCAAACCGCTGCTGGGTGCCACTGACATCCGCGCCCTGGCCGACGAGCTGGGCGTGCGCCCCACCAAGACCCTGGGCCAGAACTTCGTCATTGACGGCAACACCATCCGGCGCATCGTCGCCGCCGCCGGCGTCGGACCGGAAGAAACCGTGCTGGAGGTGGGGCCCGGCCTGGGATCCCTCACGCTGGGACTGCTGGACGCAGCGAAGGCCGTGGTCGCCGTCGAAATCGATCCTGTGCTTGCCGGACGGCTGCCCGCAACGGTGAAGGCATGGCGGCCCGAGAAGGCGGACCAGCTGCACGTGGTCCTCGGCGATGCCATGCGGATTACCGAGCTTCCCGTTGAGCCCACGGCACTGGTGGCCAATCTTCCGTACAACGTGGCCGTTCCCGTGGTGCTGCATCTGCTGGAGCGCTTCCCGTCCCTGCAGCACGGCCTGGTCATGGTTCAGGACGAAGTTGCGGACCGGCTGGCTGCGGTCCCCGGATCCAAGGTTTACGGCGTGCCGTCTGTGAAGGCCGCCTGGTACACCACCATGCGCAAGGCCGGCGTGATCGGCATGAACGTGTTCTGGCCCGCGCCCAAGATCGCTTCCGGGCTGGTGGGCTTCACCCGCCACGATCCGCTGCCCACCACTGCCACCCGCGAAGAGGTCTTCGCCGTGATCGACGCCGCCTTTGCCCAGCGCCGCAAGACGCTGCGCGCTGCTCTGTCCGGTTGGGCAGGGAGCCCGGCCCAGGCCGAAAACGCGCTTGTTGCGGCCGGGGTGGACCCGCGCGCCCGGGGCGAAGTCATCGACATCCATGCCTTTGCCCGGATTGCGGAGGCCAAGGGTGCGCAGGCGCCGGCGAACGCCGGGGATCCGTCCGGACCGGAGACCGAAGCACTGCCCGACGGCGAAGCGTCCTAACGCTGGCTCCGGCGGGCGCATTAACGGCGCGGCCCGCCCTTCCTCTAAGTTGGAAGATATGAGCGCAGCGAAGTTTTCACCCGCACAGCCCCCCACGGCAGCCCCGGCGTCCGTGTGCGTCCGCGCCCCCGGGAAGATCAATGTATCCCTGCGCGTCGGCCCGCTCCGGCCCGACGGCTACCACAGCGTCGCCAGCGTGTATCTGGCCGTTTCGCTGTTCGAAGAGGTCCGGGCCACGGTTACCGAGGGACCCGGAATCACCGTCACCGTGGACAGCGACGGTGCCCTGCAGGTCCCCGTGAAGGACATTCCCCTCGGGCCGGATAACCTCGCGGTCCGCGCGGCCCAGGCACTGGCGGCCTTCGCGGAGAACCCCACCGGGGTGCACCTGCACATCACCAAGCGGGTGCCGGTTGCCGGCGGCATGGGCGGAGGCTCAGCCGATGCCGCGGCGGCGCTGGTCGCCTGTGACGCCCTGTGGAACACGCATCTTTCCCGCGAAGAGCTGGCCGGCATCGCTGCCGGGCTCGGCGCTGACGTTCCCTTTTCGCTGCTCGGCGGCACCGCCGTCGGCCTGGGAGTGGGGGACCGGCTGACCCCGGCCATATCCAAGACGCCCCTGCACTGGGTGCTCGTCGCCTCCGACTTCGGGCTGTCCACCCCGGGCGTCTACGGTGCCCTGGATTCCCTCCGTGAGGAGGGCCAGCTGCAGGCCCAGGAACCGGAGGAAGTTGACCCGGCAATCCTTGCCGCCATGCGCTCCGGGAATGCTCAGGACCTGGCATCCGTTATGTCCAATGACCTGCAGGCGGCCGCGCTGCGGCTGGCGCCGGGCCTGGCGGACGTCCTGAGCGCCGGCGAGCGGCTGGGCGCACTGGCCGGCATGGTTTCCGGCTCCGGGCCCACCGTGGCCTTTTTGGCCCAGAACGCGCCCGCGGCTGCGGAGCTTGCGGCGGCCCTGCGCGCCGCCGGCCACCGCGCCCTCGCCGTCGAGGGGCCGGTTTCCGGCGCCCGGCTGGCCTCCGCCGTCGCCGGCTAGCTTTTTTATCTTTTCCAACATTTCCAACCCCGGAAGAAAGTAGTACCGATTGGCACACCTGCTTGGTGCTGAGAACCTCAGCATTTCCTTTGGCACCCGCACCATCTTGGACGGGGTTTCCCTGGGCCTGGAGGAGGGGGACCGGATTGGCGTTGTCGGGCGCAACGGTGACGGCAAGTCCACCCTGATGCGCCTGCTGGCCGAGCGGCAGACGCCCGACGACGGCCGCGTCACCCGCCGCCGCGACGTCACCGTGGGTTACCTGGACCAGTCCGACGTGCTCGACGGCGACCTCACCGTTGGCCAGGCCATCGTGGGTGACGCCGCTGATTACGAGTGGGCCTCCAACGCCCGCATCCGCGACGTCATGAGCGGACTGATCCAGGAAGTGGACTGGAACGCCTCCGTTTCCTCCCTCTCCGGCGGACAGAAACGCCGCGTGGCCCTCGCCAAGCTCCTGACCGGGGACGACGACGTCGTCATGCTGGACGAGCCCACCAACCACCTGGATGTGGAAGGCGTGGCGTGGCTGGCCCAGCACCTGAAGAACCGCTGGCGCGCCGATGCCGGCGGCCTGCTGGTGGTCACCCACGACCGGTGGTTCCTGGACGAAATCTGCACGCGTACCTGGGAAGTCCACGACGCCGTCATCGACCCGTTCGACGGCGGTTACGCCGCCTACGTGCTGGCCCGCGCTGAGCGTGACCGCATGGCCAACGTGGTGGAGGGCAAGCGCCAGCAGCTGGTCAAGAAGGAACTGGCCTGGCTGCGCCGCGGCGCGCCGGCCCGCACCGCCAAGCCCAAGTTCCGCATCGAGGCGGCCAACAACCTCATTGCCGATGTGCCCGAACCCCGCGACACCCTCTCACTGAACAAGATGGCCACCGCCCGCCTGGGCAAGGACGTCCTGGACCTTGAGGAAGTGTCCCTGACCCTGGGCGACACCGAACTGTTCAAGAACGTCACCCTGCGCCTGGCCCCGGGGGAGCGGCTCGGCCTGGTGGGCGTCAACGGCGCCGGCAAGACCACGCTGCTGCGCCTGCTCAACGGCGAAATCGAGCCGACGAAGGGCCGGCTGAAGCGCGGCACCACCGTGCAGACCGCCGTGCTGACCCAGGAGGTCAAGGAACTCGACGAGGTGGCGGACATGCGCGTCATCGAGGTCATCGAAAACGAGAAGCGGGTCTTCAGCGTGGGCGGCCGGGAACTTTCCGCCGGCCAGCTCGTGGAGCAGCTGGGCTTCAACGCACAGCGCCAGTGGACCCCGGTGAAGGAACTGTCCGGCGGTGAGCGGCGCCGGCTGCAGCTGCTGCGCCTGCTCGTGGGCGAACCCAACGTGCTGATGCTCGATGAGCCCACCAATGACCTGGACACCGACACCCTGGCTGCCGTCGAGGACGTCCTGGACGGCTGGCCCGGCACGCTCGTGGTGGTCTCGCACGACCGGTACCTGCTTGAGCGCGTCACCGACCACCAGATGGCACTGCTGGGCGACGGCAAGCTGCGCGGACTGCCCGGCGGCGTGGACCAGTACCTTGAGCTGCGCAACGCGGCTCTGGTGGCGAACTCTTCGGCGTCGACGGCGGCCCGCGGATCCTCGCAGGCGGCGCGTGCCGCAGCGGCCGGGTCCACCCGGCCCGGTTCCGGCGGCGGGGTGGCGACGGCGGTGGCCTCCGGCTCTTCCGAAGCCGAGAAGCGGATCGCCAAGAAGGACCTGACCCGGATCGACCGGCAGATGACCAAGCTGAAGCAGCAGGTGGAAAAGGTCAACGCGCAGATGACGGCCGCCACGGAGAAATCCGGCGGAGCGGACTTTGAGCAGCTGGCCGAGCTGAACAAGAAGCTGCAGTCACTGGCAACGGACCAGGAGGACCTGGAAATGCAGTGGCTCGAGGCGTCGGAGAAGCTCGAGTAGCCTTCGGGGCGAAAAAGGGCGAAAAAGGGCGAAAAAGGCAACCGTTTTGGGAATTTACTGCCGGGGCGTACCGGCAGTAAATTCCCAAAACGGAGGGGAATGCCCCAAACGGCGGTCAGGCGCCGGCAAGCATGTGCGGCAGGATGTGCTCGCGCAGCAGCGGGGAAATGTCCTCGCGTTCCAGCGCCTGCGCCGGATCCATCCAGAGCAGTTCCTCGATTTCGGCAGCGGCTGCGGGTTCCCGGGAGGGATCACCGTTGGACGCCGGCAGCGTGTACGCGAACAGCCCGGCATCAATGAAGGTGTTTTCCTCGTTCGCGGCGGGGCCGTACCAGTCGCCCAGAACTTCCAGTTCGGATTCCGCGACGGAGAGGCCCAGTTCCTCCTGCATCTCCCGGGCCGCCGCAGCGCTGAATGATTCGCCGGGCTCCAGCTTGCCGCCCGGTTGCATGAACTTGCTGGTTCCGCGCTTGCGGACCAGCAGGATCCGTCCGCCGGCGTCGCGGACCAGGACGGCGGAGAGGGTGAGGACCACCGGGTCATCCGTGCGCATGTGGCGGAGTTCGGGATCCTTCTGCAGCCCGGTCAGGCCGTTCCAGGACAGGTTGACCAGATGCGCCGCCACCGTTGCCTTGTCCGGGGTTCGGGCATCCAGCCACCACTGGCCGGTCATGGCCACCATGCCCACCAGCATCTGCGCGTACATGCCGCCCACCTCGGCGCTGAGGCCGCGGTTGCTGAACTCCTTGGAGAGGATGTGCTCCACATGGCTGGTGACCCGGGAGAGCAGGGTGGCAAAGGTGCCTTCGGGCTGCGACGGCGGGGCGTCCCGGACCAGGATGCGGAAACCGTCGGTGTGATTTTCGATATAGTCCAGCAATGCATAGGCAACACGTTCAATCAGGATCCGCGGACCGGCGTCGGCGCCCAGTGCTTCGGTAATGACGGCGAGCAGCCGGTTGAACTCGGCCTCAACCACCTCGGTGTAGAGCGCCTCTTTGGAGCCGAAGTGTTCATACACCACCGGTTTGGAGACACCGGCCGCAGCGGCAATGTCCTCGATGGTTGCTCCGTCGAGCCCCCGCAGGGCAAACAGCCCCCGGGCCACCTCAATAAGCTGTGCGCGCCGCTGCACGCCGGTCATGCGCAGGCGGGCGCCGCCAGCCGGATTTCTTGCCACCTCCACAGTCTAAGCCTTGTCTCCGGGCCGCGTTCGGATGTGTCCGGAAGCGGCGCTGCGTGACACTCCGCCGCCCCAAGTCGCGCCGACATCGGCAGACATGGCAAACTAAACTCTTGTGTGCGGGGCAACCTGTACATTTTCCGCCCTGGTGTAATGGCAGCACCCCGGCCTTTGGAGCCGTGGAGTATAGGTTCGAATCCTATGGGCGGAACGGTAGGAGCACCGGCCAGGTCCGGTGGCCCGCCCCTCCAAACCCCGAGGCCGTACCACCCCCAGGAGCGCTACTTCGTGACCATGCAGGATGCAAAATCCACCGAAAGCGCCGAGACCGGCGGACCCGCGGCTGTCATCGTTCTCGCTGCCGGAGCCGGCACCCGGATGAAGTCCCGGACACCCAAAATCCTGCATCCCGTTGGCGGAACGTCCATGGTGGGCCATGCCCTGGCGGCCGCACAGGCACTGGCGCCCCGCGCCCTGGCCGTGGTGGTCCGGCATGAGCGGGACCGGGTGGCAGAGCACGTTGCCGCCGCCGCCCCGCAGGCCGTGATCGTGGATCAGGATGACATTCCCGGCACCGGACGCGCCGTGCAGGTGGCGCTGGACGCACTGGACACCTTCGCACCGCTGGAGGGCACCGTCGTCGTGACCTACGGAGACGTGCCGCTGCTGGAAGCGGATACGCTGCGGCAACTGGTGGCCGTGCACCAAATCGACGCCAACGCCGTCACCGTGCTCACCGCCCGGCTCGATGATCCCACCGGCTACGGCCGGATCCTGCGCGCTGAAGACGGCACCGTCACCGCCATCGTGGAGCACAAGGACGCCGACGACGCCCAGCGCGCCATCACCGAGATCAACTCCGGCATCTACGCGTTCGATGCCGCCGTGCTGCGCAGCGCCCTGGCCGAGGTCACCTCGGACAACTCCCAGGGTGAGATGTACCTCACTGACGTGCTCGGCCTGGCCCGGGCGAACGGCGGCCGCGTTGCCGCCGTCGTCACCGATGACTTCTGGCAGGTGGAAGGCGCCAATGACCGCGTCCAGCTGGCAGCTCTGAACGCCGAGCACAACCGCCGCAACCTCGTTCGCTGGATGCGGGCCGGCGTCACCGTCGTTGACCCCGCCACCACGTGGATCGACGCCGGCGTCACGCTCGCCGAGGACGTCACCATCCTGCCCGGCACCCAGCTGCACGGCTCCACCGTGGTGGAGCGCGACGCCGTCGTCGGCCCGGACACCACCCTCACCAACGTGGTGGTGGGGGAGGGGGCCAAAGTGGTCCGCACCCACGGTTCCGAGGCCCGCGTGGGAGCCGGGGCCGACGTCGGGCCCTTCGCCTACCTGCGCCCGGGCACCGTCCTGGGCGCCAAGGGAAAGATCGGCACCTTCGTGGAAACCAAGAACGCGGACATCGGTGCCGGGTCCAAGGTTCCCCACCTTTCCTATGTGGGGGACGCCACCATCGGCGAGCAGTCCAACATCGGTGCCGCCTCGGTTTTCGTGAACTACGACGGCGTCAACAAGCACCACACGACCATCGGTTCACACGTGCGGATGGGCAGCGACAATATGTATGTGGCCCCCGTCACGGTGGGCGACGGCGCGTACAGTGGAGCTGGAACCGTGGTCCGCAAGGACGTTCCGGCCGGCTCCCTGGCCATCAACGTGGCGCCTCAGCGCAACCTCGACGGCTGGGTGCTGACCAACCGTCCGGGCACCGCCGCAGCCAATGCGGCAGCCGCCGCTGCGGACGCCGATTCCACAGCCTCTTCCTCAACAACTGATTCCCCCACGCGAGAAAGCGATCATTAATGAGCAGCGAGATCACCGCCCAAGGTGAAAAGAAGCTTGTCCTTGCCACCGGCCGTGCACACCCGGAACTGGCCGAGGAAATCGCACGCTGTCTCGACACGGACCTGCTGCCGCTGGCTTCCTATGACTTCGCCAACGGCGAGATCTATGTCCGTCCCGGCGAAAGCGTCCGCGGCACTGATGCCTTCGTCATCCAGGCCCACCCGGCGCCCATGAACAACTGGCTGATGGAACAGCTGATCACGGTTGACGCCCTGAAGCGCGCCTCCGCCAAGCGCATCACCGTCGTGTCCCCGTTCTACCCGTACGCACGCCAGGACAAGAAGGGCCGCGGCCGCGAACCGATTTCGGCACGCCTGGTGGCTGATCTGTACAAGACCGCCGGCGCGGACCGCATCATGAGCGTTGATCTGCACACCTCGCAGATCCAGGGCTTCTTTGACGGCCCCGTGGACCACCTGATGGCCATTCCGCTGCTGGCCGATTACATCCGTACCCGAGTGGATGTTTCCAACGTCACCGTGGTGTCTCCGGACACAGGCCGCGTCCGCGTCGCCGAACAGTGGGCCGAACGTCTGGGCGGCTCCCCGCTGGCGTTCGTGCACAAGAGCCGTGACCTCACAGTGCCCAACCAGGCTGTGTCCAAGCAGGTTGTGGGCCAGGTTGAAGGCCGCACCTGCGTGCTCATCGATGACATGATCGACACCGGCGGAACCATCGCAGGCGCCGTGCGTGTGCTGAAGGAAGCCGGTGCAAAGGACGTCATTATCGCTGCGACGCACGCCGTGTTCTCCGACCCGGCGGCCCGCACGCTGGCCGAGTCCGGTGCCCGCGAAGTGGTGGTCACCAACACGCTGCCGATTCCGGCCGCCAAGCGCTTCGACCAGCTGACCGTCCTCTCGATCGCTCCGCTGATTGCCCGGGCGATCAAGGAAGTTTTCGAAGACGGCTCCGTCACCAGCCTCTTCGACGGCAAGGCCTAGTTCCTTCCGCGACAGCGGCTTCATAAATTAATCACTGCAACATCCGCGCTGCCCGTTCAACCTCCGGCTCCCTTGGGGCCGCGGTTCGGACGGGCAGCGTGCTGCTGGTAGGATGGTCTGCGATGCCTAGGCGAGGGAGAGGCCCGGATATATTCGGGCAATACTCCGTTATCGACGGTGGCTGGCAACTTCTGACTGCATCCGCGGACGTTTGATCCGCGGGATGCAGCGCTGTTCCCATACCGGCGCCTTCGTCCCGGCAACCACGGAACATCCATTATCAGGAGTTTGAAATGTCTGAGCAGAAGCTCGCAGGAACCGTCCGCACCGAATTCGGCAAGGGCGCGGCCCGCAAGGCACGCGTTGCCAACCAGATCCCCGCCGTCATCTACGGCCACGGCGAAGATGTCATGCACATCCTGCTGCCCGCCAAGGCAACCACCCTGGCAGTCCGCACGGCCAACGCCCTGCTGGAAATCGATGTCGACGGCGAATCCCACCTGGCCCTGGCCAAGGACATCCAGCGCGACCCGATCAAGCAGATCATCGAGCACATCGACCTGCTGACCGTCCGCAAGGGCGAAAAGGTTGAGGTTGAGGTCAGCGTCCACGTTGACGGCGAACTGGCTCCGGGCACCGACGTCTACAACCAGGAAGCCAACACGGTTCTGGTTTCGGCCGACGCCACCAACCTGCCGGAAACCATCGTGGTCAGCATCGAAGGCCGCGTCGCCGGCGAGCACATCTACGCCAAGGATCTGGAACTGCCGGCCGGCGTTGAGCTGCTGCTGGATCCCGAAACCATGATCATCAACATCTCCGAAGCCGTCGTCCAGGACCTGGGCGCGCCGTCGGATGAGCAGATCGCCGTTGCAGCTGCCGAAGTTGACGCAGAGGTCTAATTCATCTCCGGGGTCCGCTCCCCGCAACGGAGCCGTCCGGTTCTTGTCGAAGGAGCAGTACCCGCAGTGAACAGCAACACCTGGCTTGTAGTCGGGCTCGGGAACCCCGGGCCCGGCTACAGCCGCAACCGGCACAATATTGGCCAGATGGTCCTGGATGACCTGGCCTCCCGCGTGGGCGGGAACTTCAAGTCCCACAAATCCCGGGCGCAGATCCTGGAGGGCCGGCTGGGCATTGGGGGACCGCGCGTCATCCTGGCAAAACCCCAGACCTACATGAACCTCTCCGGCGGCCCCGTATCGGCGCTGGCCAAGTTCTTCGATATTCCGGCAGACCACGTAGTGGCCGTGCACGACGAGATCGACATCCCCTTCAACACCATCAAACTGAAGTCCGGCGGCGGCGAAGGCGGCCACAACGGGCTCCGCGACATGAGCCGCGCCCTGGGCACAAAGGACTACTACCGGGTCCGCGTAGGGGTGGGGCGGCCGCCCGGACGCATGGACACCGCGGATTACGTCCTCAAGGATTTTCCCTCAGTCGAAGCCAAGGAACTGCCGTTCCTCATTGGCGACGCGGCGGATGCCGTGGAGCTGCTGCTGACGGAGGGCCTTACGGCGGCGCAGCAGAAATTCCACTCAGCGGCCTGAGACCGGCGGGCGTTCGGTCTTCTTTGCCCGTGTTCGCACGTGCGGGGCGGCCAAGCAGGTAGTTGGCCAGCAAAAACGGGTACTGATCCCGTCAGGGCAAACAGGCCGGCACCCATTGTTGGGGGCATACCCCGGGCCTAGAATCGAATCATGCCTTCGGGCACTATTAGCTGGGGCCGGCGTCGGGAGGCCTCCGAGACTGGGCCACCCCCATCCCGGCGCCGGTCCCTTTGACAGAATATCCGGGTGTTCGGCAGTTTTTCTGCCGGGCGCCCGGGTTTTTGCGTTTAAGGGTTGTCCGCCGTTTTGCAGATTGTCTCGATCCAATAAAACCGCCACGCCCAAAACTCATGCCTTTGTATGTAGACGAAACCCCGGCATATCGCGTACTGTCGCTCCAGTAACCGCCGCTTTTTCCGCAGCGATCTGAAAATTCAGGCGCCGGCAGTCTAGTTGCCGCCGGACTCGGTGTGTGTGGTTGCAATAGTCGTGGGGGGCCGCGGGGGCGTGGACAATAATATGTTGCTTGAGGATACTGGCGTAGCGCACTGCGCGCTAATTGGCAGGGCAAAAGAGCTTGAAGTGCTGGCTGAGGCGCTGCAGACCGGCCACGGCGGTGCCGTTGTGGTGGGGCCGGTGGGCATTGGCAAGACTGTCCTGGTTCATGCCGCGGCGGCCGATCCGGCTTTTTATTCGGTTACCATCCGCGGCAGCCGCGAATCCGGCAAGACGCCTTTCGGCGCTCTGGCCTGGCTGATCTCGGACCTTCCCGACGGGCTGGGATCCCGTCCCGCCCACCTGCTGCAGGAACTTGAACAGCTGTTGCTGAAACGGGCTGCAGGAAAACGCATTCTGCTGCTGTTGGACGGCGTGGAGCACCTGGACGAACTGACCGCCATGGTGGTCTCCCAACTGGTACGGCGCTCCGTTGTCACTGTGCTGGCCACGGCCGAAAGCCTGTTTCGGTCAGCTGCCGAGTTTCAGGCACTCTGGACTGAAGGGCTGCTTCTCCGAGTGGACCTGGCTCCCTTTGACCTGGATGACACCCGTGAACTCATGCAGGCTATCCTGCGGGGGCCGGTGTCCTCGGCCGCGGCCCGTGCCTTGCAGCGGCATACCGGCGGGAACCCCCACCTGATCACGCTCCTCACCAGGGAACAGACGGACGAAGGAGTCCTGAAGGAGCAGAACGGTGTGTGGGTGCTGGCCGAACCGCTGGTGTCTTCGGGTCAGGTTGCCGAAGTGATGACCGTTCGGCTGAAACGGCGTCCCCCGGCGGAGCGCTCCGTCATTCAACTGCTTGCCCTCTCCGGTGAGCTGCCGTTGTCCGTTGTCCTGCAGCTGGTTCCCGCGGAAACCGTGGATACGCTGGAAGAGGAGCGGCTGCTGGAAGTGACCGCCTCCGGGACCATCCGTCTTGGACCGGAGACCTCCGCCGAGGCAATCGCCGCAAGCATACCCCCGGGAAGAAGCCGCGAGCTCTGGGAGGAAGTGTCCGCCATCCTGGATCCGGCGCTGCTGCCGTCTTCGGCGCTTCCGGGTTTTTGCCGCTGGACCCTGGCATGTGACGGCACCTTGGACCCGCAAAGCGCACAGCGTGCAGCCAGCCTGGCCACGGCGTCGGGGAATTTTGGCCAGGCCCTGCAATTTGTCCAGTCCGTTGAGGCCGGGCAGCGTACCCAGGCCATGGTGGTGGAGGAGGTGCGCGCGCTCACGGCGCAGGGCGAGTACAGCGATGCACTGGAGTCACTTCAGAGGTTGGTTGGAGCGGAAGGCCCCGCAGACGTGGACTCGTGGGCGGATCTTCTCCGCCATCAGGTCCTCCTGCTGAGACTCCTCGGACGCGGAAACCCGGTGGAAGTGCTGGAGAAGGCCCGGGCAGCGGTCCTGCCGGATGAACCGGAACCTGTTCGCCGGAAGAGAGAGGCCCTGCTGCTGATGGTGCGCGGCGCCCTGGCCATTGACTCCGGGTGCCTGGCCGATGTGCCCCCGGAGCTCGCGGACATCAGGTCGGATCCGGCGCTCCCGCCCGTAGTCCGTGCCGGTGCGGGTGCCCTGCAGGCACAGTTCCTGGCGCTCTCCGGCCGGGCCGGCCAGGCGGTGACACTGCTCGATGCCGTGATGGAGGATGTCCGCGGCGTGTCCATTCCAAGCATCCTGGACACTGTGCATGTCCGGGTTTTTCAGGCCCTCACCGCGGCCGGCGAGTATGCGCGTGCCGCGGCGCTGACAAATGAACTGGTGGACGGCAGGAGCCCGCGTGCTTTCTGCTGCAACTCGGGTGAAATTGCTTCCGGGATGGTGCATGCCCTCTCGGGAAGAGCTGACAAGGCGCTCAGGTCGCTGGCTTCGGCCATGAGCCAACTGCAGCTGCGTGATTCCATCGATCTGCTGCCGACGGCGCAGTCACTGGCTGCCTACGCACACCTTCTGCTGGAAAACACGGATGAGGCCGCGCGTCTGTCCGAAAACAGTGCCGGATATCGGTGGCGGCCTACTGCCCAGCTGGAATCAGTGGCACAGCTGCTGCGGGTACAGGTGGTGCTGGCCGGTGAACCGCAGCGGCTTTGCGTCGAACTGCGTTCCATGGCGCGCCGTTGCCTGGACCAGTCAATGGTGGCGCCGGCCCTGGAATGCCTGGCCGCGGCAACGCGGTACGGGGATGCAAAAGCAGCAATCGAGCTGGCCGAGGCTGCTGCCCAAGCCAGCGGCCGCTGGGCCCGGGCGTTGTACTGCTTTGGTGCCGGCATGGACGGCAATGACCCCGCCCTGCTGGTGGAAGCGGCGGAGACCGCCCTTGAACTGGGCAACGTCCTTCTGGCCAACACAGCGGCGCGTGCTGCACTCCGGCTTCTGGACGGCCGTTCGGACTCCGCAGACCGGGTCCATGCCCGGGACGCGCTCAGGCTCGAACATCTGAGCTTCCGCGAACTCCGCGCATCCAACACCATCACGGAACGGATGAAGACCCTGACGCCGTTTGAAGCTGAAATTGCCCTTCGTGCGGCAGGAGAGGCCACGCGGGCGGAGATTAGCGGCGCGTTGAAACTGTCACCGCGCACCATTGACTGGCACCTGGGTAAGATCTTCGACAAGCTGCACGTTTCGGGGCGCTCGGAACTTGGCGAGGTTCTGGGGCAGCGCTGAACAGGTACGGAAGTCAGGGGGTGACTGGTGCGACAGGGCTTTAACGTGCGGCCGCCGGTTGGCCGGGATGCGGTCCTTGAGGCTGTGATGGAGAGTCTCCGCCGGCCGGGCGGGCACGGAGCGGTGGTGGTGGCTGACGCGGGCACAGGCAAGAGTTCGCTGGCAACGGCCGTTGCCGGAAAACTGAAGGGCCGGGTGGAGGTGCATCGCATCCACACGAGTTCTTCCCTTTCCACCGTTCCCTACGGTGCACTGGCACCGCTCATTTCCGATTTGGATCCACGCGAGACCGATTCTCCGCTCGCTGTGATGCGGTCGCTAATGGGCCGGTTGTTCCCGGATGCCCGCTACGAACCTGCCACCGCACCCCTGCTGATCGTGGATGATGCCGATTCGCTGGATGAGGCGTCCGGTGACCTCGTGATGCAGCTGGTGGCCTCCGGCCGCATACGTGTCCTGCTGCTCACCCGGCGGATCGCCGGTCTTCCCGCCGGGCTGTCCAACTTGGTGTGGGAGGGTGTACTGTCCCGGCACGACCTGCCCCCGCTGACCGAGGCCCAGGTTCATGAGCTCTGCGTCCAGGTCCTTGACGGACCGGTTCTGACCAGCACCAGCACCGACCTCGCCCGGGTCAGCGGCGGTAATCCCATGCTGGTCCTGGCGCTTCTCGCCGAGACTGTGAGGGCCGAAAGCCTGGTGTTCCGGCACGGCGTCTGGCTGCTGCATGAACAGATGCTTCCGCCGGAGGGGCGGCTGGGTGACCTGCTCCGGGCACAGATGTCAGGATTGTCCACCGAGGAACGGGACGCGCTGGAAATCATCGCGCTGGCGGAGCCGCTGCCGGCCGCCGCAGCGTTCAGCCTGGGCCTGCACCGCGCGGTGGATTCGCTGACCGAAGCCAAGCTTGTGGTCCTTTCCGGGGATCCGGTTCGGCTTCTGCAGCTGAAACATCCGCTGTACGGTGACGTTGTTCGCCGGCTCGTCCCCGCCGCCCGCAGTGCGCGCCTGCGCCGGCGGCTGCTCACTGTCTCCGATCCCGGGGCTGACGCGGGAGAGAACCTGCTGCGGTGGGTGTCATGGTCCCTTGACTGTGGAGCGGATGTGCCGGATTCGAGTCTGGTTGCAGCCGCGTACCGTGCCAACAACCTCTTCGACAGTTCGTCAGCGTTTCGGCTGGCTTCCGCCGTCAAGGATCCGGCGTATGCCATGGCCGCGCGGGTTCAGGCCGCCCGCGCCCGTTTCCAGGACGGTAAACCGGAGGCGGCCCGTGAACTGATTGACGGAGTGAGTGCCGCCGCTGCGGACCTCACCACGCTCAAGATGGCAATACTGATCCGGGTGGAACTTTTTCGGTTGCAGCAGACGGATGACGGCGGGCTGTCCGCCATAGCTGCGGATTGGCTTGCCGGCGTGGATCGGATCGAAGAGTCCGCGGGAGAAAACGCGGGCAGCGAGCTGGCGGCGGACATCCTGTCATCGCGCCGCGGCGGACGGCTGCTGGATCTGACGGGAAGGATACTCGAGGGCAGGTTCGGATCCGCCGAGGAGGAGCTCCGCACCATCCTCGCTGCAGGGCTGCGGGCGCACGACGACGAAGCGGTCCTCATCGCGAAGACCCTCCTTGCCGAGATCCTGACCGAAACCGGCCGGCTTCAGGCCGCCTACAGTCTTTCGCAGGATGCGGTCACGATGCTGGACCTGGGCGGGCACCGCTTCATGGCCTACTACCAGTTTGTCCTGTACCGCCATTTGACGGTGCTCCTCTGGCTGGGGAAGTGGGATGAAATCCACTCCACCATCCAAATCGGCGTCTCAGGTGTCTTCGGCGCGCTGGTCCACGTTGCCGGTGTCGTGGATTTGACCAAAGCCGTCACGCACCTGCGGACAAACGACACTAAGGAGGCGATGGTTCGTCTCTCCGCCGCCGTCGAGGGGCTGCGCACCAGCGATTCGGAAGGACTGCTGACTCTCGCCCTGGGGCTTGGCGCCTTCGTCGCAGCCTCGAGCGGGCAGCCGATCCTCGCTGAAGAACTACTTGCCGACGCTGATTCCCGTAAACCCCGGGGAGCCGCTACGTACCGTTTACTGGCGAAGGGCTACGAGACGGCAGCCCGCTCGATCCTGTCGCCGGAGCGGCAGGCGGCGAAGACGCTCAGCGAGCTCGCCGATGAGGCGGAGAACGCCGGGTTTGTTTCCGTTGAGCTGGAACTGCGGTTCCTGTCCCTGTCCCTCGGCGACATGGAGGGGCTCAACCGTTTGCAGAAAATCGCAGAGGATTTTGAGGGACCGCAGGCATCGGTCCTGGGCCGTTTCGCCCGGGCAATCCTGGACGACGACGCCGATGAGCTGCTCTTGATGGGATCCGATCCCGTGGAACCGGGCTGGGAGCGTCTGGCCGGTCAATGCACCGCCGCAGCGCACCGGATTGCCAAGGCCAGAGGAGACCACGCTCTGCTCCAGCGCGTCCAGCGGGTCCTCAGCAAGCAGCGTGGGGGGACGGGGTCAAGGACCAAGGCCGGGATTCCACTGCTGACCCGCCGGGAACGCGACGTCGCAGCGCTGGTGATGCAGGGCTACCGTAACGCGGAAATAGCCGAGCGGCTTTTCCTTTCCGTGCGAACAGTTGAAGGACACATCTACCGGACCTTCGAAAAACTCGGAATCAGCAAGCGGGAAGAGCTGAAACAGGAGCTTCTGGCCCGGGACGGCTCGGCCTGACCCAGTACTCCGTATGTGGCCTGGCAGTAAATCCAAGCGGTCAGGGACCGCTATTCGGGTATGCCTTACCCGTGCAGGGTTCAGTCCCGTGACTTAATCTGGCCGTGATCCTTGGTGAGCAATTGTTGTCCGGGGCCAATGAGGCCCCCGGAAAATTCGGCGGTCCCCCACCAGCCGCACTCCGCACTTGTTTAGAGGTCCCTGATGAGCACGCTCCTGCAGTCCGGTCCGCCCGGCGACCCCGCGACCCCGGACGGCCGGGTGCCTGGATCCCTGTCCCCGGCCGGTACCCCGTACCACCGGACACCCGTCCCGTCTCGATCCGCCGACGCCCGGGGGAGCGCCCGCATGGCTGTGCGGGACGCCTTGGATGGATCCGGTGCAGTTATCCTGGGCCCCCCGGGCATCGGAAAAACCACGCTGGCACGGGAGGCGGTGGACCTCTGCGAGGACGGGTTTCGGGTGCACCTTCGCGGCAGCCCCCTGTCAGCACAGACCCCCTACGGAGCCATGGCCTGGCTGCTCAGCGATTTGCCCCCGCAAGATCTCGTCAATCCGGTTCAGGTCCTGCGGGCGTTGGAATCACTGCTGATCCGGTTGGCCGGCGGCCGGAGAATTATCCTGGTGATCGACAACGCCGAGGGAATTGATGATCTGGGCGTCCTCGTGACGTCGGAACTGTGCCGCCGGGGGACCGTGGCACTGCTGCTCATCTGCGGTGACCTGCTCGGCTGCCACCAGGACTACGTGCGGCTGTGGACTGACGGAACCCTGAAACGGATTGACCTGGCACCGATGGACCTGCCGGAAACCGCGGAACTGCTCGCCACCGCCGCCGGAGGCCCGCTGACCACGCTGGCGCAGGAGAAGCTGTGGCAGCAAAGCAGGGGGAATCCGCTTCTGGCGGCCCTGTTGTGCAGGGACCACAAAGCGGCCAAGGCGCTGGTGCTTCGACGCGGCTACTGGACGTGGACCGGTCCGCTGGTTCATTCCGGTGAGCTTCCGGACCGCGTGGAAACAGTACTTCGCCGCTTCACCCCCGGTGAACGGCACGCCGTGGAAATTCTTGCGCTCTGCGGCGGGCTGCCGCTGGAGACTCTCCTGCAGCTGCTGCCGGCCCACACCGTGGATGCACTGGAGGAGGGATCGCTGGTGACCATTGGCGGCGGACCGGGCCAGCCGGTGCGCCTGGCCTGGAACCTGCAGCCGGCAACCATTGCAGCGAGAATCCCCTTCGGCCGCAGCCGGGATCTCTGGACCGAAGTAACCCGGGTCGTGAATCCGCAACTGCTGAGCGGAGACGCTGCTGCCGGCATGGCCGCCTGGTCCCTCTCGGTGGGCGTTTCCCTCGACCCGGATGAAGCTCTGGCAGCCGCACGCTGGTCCAACGAAACCGGGGACGTTGACGCCGCCCTGCGGTATTCCCGTGCGGTTCCGTCCCCGCGGCCGCTGCCTCTGGTGCTGGAAGAAGCGGCCGCACTGCGGTCCATCGGAAACCATGCGCAGGCGCACCGGTGTCTTGCAGCGGCACAAACCGGCAGCGAAGCATCGCATGACCGGCACATCAGCCTCCTGACCCAGCGTGCGCTGGCAGCGGCCCGGATCCTGGACTCAACCGATGATCCGCCGGCCCTGCTGCAGCAGGCCGAACGGCTGCTCCCCGAAGACGAAGGCGCCAATCCCGGACCCGGCCTGAGGCTAACACTGGCACGGGCGGAAATCCTCTCGCTGGACGGCAGGCTCGGGGACTTGCCGGCGTCCCTGGGGGACGACTTTGCCGACCCCGCTGCTCCGTCCGACCTCAGGCTGATGGCCGGTATCCGCCGGGGACAGCAGGATGCAGCTGCCGGCCGTTTTGACGAAGCACTGGAACTTGTGGCGCTGATTCGGTCCCGTCTGGCAGGAGGCATTTCGGCAGACGTCCGCACCCGGGAACAGCTCTTCCACCATCTGTTCTTCCTATTGATCCGCTGCGGCGAGCTGGGCCAGGCGCTGGCAATGACCGAACTGGTTGCCCGCCCGGGAAATGGAACAGGGCTGCGGGCCGCCGCAGGGACCGAATTGCCCGCCGGCCTGGTCCACGCGTATGCCGGCCGCGGCGACACCGCCATGGATTTCCTGAATCCGGCCCTGGCACAGCTGGAATCGCGCGACCCGGACAACATGCTGCCGCTGGCATCCGCGGCAGCTGCCTACTCGGACTTCCTCGGTCCGGAACCCGGAATGCAGCCGGACCGGGAAGCATACGCCGAATCCGGGTACCGCACGGATCCATATCTCGAAACAGCGGTGCGGTACTTTCGGATCCTGAGTACCCCTGCCGGCACCGGCCGTACGGCGGAGCAGCTTCATACCCGTGCCGGACATGCCCGAGCTGAGGGAAACCTTCCGGATGCCCTCCTTTGCTACGGTGCGGCAGCGCTGCGGGGCAGCCGGGCGGCGGCAGCGGACCTTTCCGCTGCGGCGTCATCGGCCAACGGCATCCCCGGGCTCCTTTACCGCAATCTGGCTGACGGACTCCTGGAGAAGGACGCGGCAACGCTGATCCGGGCCGGGGAAACGGCTCTGGGGCAGTCAAACACCCTGCTGGCCTATGAAGCTGCCGGTGCTGCCCGCAGTTTCGCGGCCGACGGCGGCGGCCGCGCCTTGTCGCGGCGGGCCCGGCAGCTGGAGCACGTGACCTTCCGTGAACTGTCGCCGGCCAACAGTATTGAGCACGGCCTGTCCCGGCTGGGACACTTTGAGCGGGAGCTTGCCCTGCTTGCCGCCGCAGGGGAGACCAGCGCCCGGCTTGGGGAACGGTTCCATCTGTCAGCCCGGACTGTTGACTGGCATCTGGGCCGCATTTTCGCCCGGTTGAGTGTCTCGGGCAGAAGCGACCTTCGAGCGGCTCTCAGCGGGAAAACTACGTAGACACACGCCGCAACTTACCCTCAAACCAAGTGGTGTCCGGGCCGGATGCGGGACGAACCTGAGTAGTTGGCGCGCGTGACTGGTGAACGGTACTCGTGTTTGTACTTTCTCCGGCTTCTACTCTGGCCGCAGGTATAGAACGCAGCCTGTGTCCCTCGAACGCCGTCGGGTGCAGGCCATCGGAAGAATCGGGTCTCACCGTGCAAAACAGTCTCTCCCAGTCCTATGTGCGTCCCCAGTCAGCTGCCGGGCCGAACTCCCTGAGTCCTGTCGCATCCCTCGCCAGCGCTCCCAGGCCGGATACGGCTGGCCCTGAAGAGCGGACGCCATCCTACTTTGTGGGCCGCAGCAACGTCACCCGCACCATTCTCGGCCGCCTGGCATCCGGCGGAGGAGCAGGATGCATCTTGGTGGGGGAAGCAGGAAGCGGCAAGACCGCACTGATCCACCACGTACTGCGCCAGTGCAGCCCCGACACGTATGTGGTCCATGTCCGCGGATCGGCCTTCTCCGGCCGGACCCCCTTCGGCGCCCTCACCTTCCTCCTCTCGGACCTGGAACCGGAGATTGCCACGCACCCGGTACTGATCCTTCGCGGACTCACCCGGTTGATCCAGGAACGTGCTCAGGGACGTGCCGTCTTGCTGGCCGTGGACAACGGGGAAGACCTGGATGAGTTCTCCGCCATGGCACTTAGCCAAATGGTCCTTAGCCGCACGGCAGGACTCCTGGCCTGTTTCCGCGACTTCAGCCGGGCACCGGCCGAATTCGCCGGGCTCTGGCGCGAGGGCATCCTGTCACGGGTCGATCTGGACCCCCTGAATCTGGCGGAGACGGCGGAACTGATGTCGGCTGCACTGGACGGCCCCGTCTCGGGTTCCGCCGTCGCCCACCTGCACCGTTCCACCGGCGGCAACCCCCATCTGCTCCAGCTGGGCTGCGAGGACTACCGTGACTCGGGCAAGCTCCGCCTCAGCGGAAGCGTCTGGGTTCTTGACCGCGCCAAGGCGGCACCCGCGGGCCGTGTGGCTGAAACAGTGCTCAACCAGCTGGGCACGCTGACGGACAGCCAGCTGGCACTGGTGCAAACGGTCGCGCTGGCAGGGTCCCTGCCCCTGGCAGCAGCACTGCACAGCGTCGCGTCCGATGAAGTGGACACCCTGCAGGAACGGGGAATTCTTGCCCTCGAACAGGGGAGCATCCCGCGGATCATGATCTCCGACAGGGTACTGGTCTCCGCCCTGCGCTCTTCAGCGGACACAGCCACACGGGCGAAACTGCTGCATCAGTTGCGGGACGTTGCCGCGGCTGCGGTGCCGGCCGGCGAAACCCCGGCCGCCGGTACGGACCCGCTGGCGGCGGTTCTGGACCCTGCACGGCTGGCATTGTGGCGGCTCGACGCCGGAGAGTCCCCCGACCTGGAGTCCGCTGTGGAGGCGGCACAAAGTGCCAACGCCGCGGGGGACTTCCGGGGCGCCATCCGCATCATCACCACCTGTGAGAATTACGCGAACAGCCCGGGAGCCGTCCTTGAGCTGGTGTCTGCCCACATGGCACTGGAAGACTACGCTGCGGCGGTCGCAGTATTGGGTGCCTGCCGGGCCCGCAGCGGCGGCGCGGCACCGCGGGAAGAGGTGCTGCTGCTGATTGCGGAGAACAGGGTACTCTGCATGGCTGCCACCGGCGCGTTGTCCGCCACGGTGTCCGCAGCAGTGCTTCCTTCCGGGGCTGCCAAGAAACACGAAGAACTGCTGGCCAAAGCCGAACAGCGGGTGGCCGCGATCAGCAGTGCCGGAACCGTCAGCCGCAGCGAGGCCGCAGAGCTGAAGCGCAGGCTGGTCCTGGCCCGGGCCGAGTGCAACTCCACACACGGGCGGTTCCTCGAAAACGCCGCCTTCCTCGCACCGCTGCAGGCTGAGGCAGCTTCCCAGGACAAGACCTACCGCGTCCTCACAGGCTCCTGGCTCTGCGAGGCGCTGGGGATGACAAACCGGCAGGATGAGGCAGCCGAAGTCTCCCGGGAGGTGGAGCGGCTGCTGGGCGATTCCGGAATCAGCATGGCCCACCGTACCCGTGCCTTCGCCCGGATTGTCCACGTCCACCTGGCCATTGGAGCGTTGGACAGCGCCCGCCGCCTGCTGCAGCAGCCGTCCGCGAACGGCCAGGCAGAGCTGTTCCCGGGGCTGCTCGGCGAAATTTCCGAGGGCATACTGCACGCCTATGCCGGAGAGCCGGCGCCCGCGCTGCGCTGTCTGGTCCCCGCCGTCGCGCAGCTGCGGCTGAGCGGACCGGCATCCCTGCTGCCGCTGGCCACGTCCGCAGCCGCCTATTGCCTTGCCCTGCAAAAGGACCGCGAGAATGCCGAGGCCTACCTGCAGCTCCGAGCCAAGGCGGGCGACGGCGGTCCCTGGAGCTTGCGCCGCGCCGCACGTCATTTCGCTGCCCTCGCCAACGGTGCGCTTGGCTCCCCGCAGGCTGCCGGCCGGTTCCTTGAGCTGGCCGGCCATGACCATCGAAGGGGAGCGTACTCATACGAGCTGCTGTCGCTGCTCAACGCCGCCCGGCTGGGGGATCTGGAGAACCTTGACCGGATTCTGACCGTTGCCGCACATCAGCAGGGTTCGTTTCCCCGGATGTGCGAGGTCTATGCCAAAGGCGTGGGTAGTTTCGACGCTCAGCTGCTGATCCAGGCCAGTGAGCTGGGGAAGGCCGCCGGGCATGTGCTCTTCGCCTCCGAGGCGTCGGAACGTGCGCTCGCCGTGGCGTCGGGAGCGGGAGACCGTGCAACGGTGAGGCTGATTCACCGCAGCCGCCGCGGGCCCGACGTCGCCGCCTTTGAAGGTTCCGACTCCGCCGACGAGTACCTCAGCGCCCTGACCTTCCGGGAACGGTCGATCGCCCGGATGGCCGCCGCGGGAACGAGCAATAAAGCCATTGCCGCTGATTTGAACATCTCGGTGCGAACCGTGGAGGGTCACTTGTACCAGGTCTATTCCAAGCTCCACGTCGGCAGCAGGCGTGAACTGGCCAAAGTCATCGCTGAAAAATCGGCGGTACGGCCATGATCCCCGGAGCGATTCCCGGACCTGGGCGGGCACCGGCGCTGTTCGGCAGGGACCGCGAGCTTGCGGAAATCACTTCCCGGCTGCTCGAGCCGGGGCTGCGCGGCGCCGTGGTTATTGGAGAAGGGGGAATGGGAAAGTCTGCACTGGCAGATCAGGTCCTGGAACGGTTGAACGGAATCGTCACGCCGTCCTTCATCCACGGCAGCCCCGTTTTGTCCCGGTTGCCCTACGGGGTGCTCTCCGCGTATCTCGAAACCGCCGGACCGGAGGATATGGAGTCACCGCTTGCAGTGCTTCGGACCATCCGCCGCCATTTCCGCAAGCTCAGCGAGATGGGAAGCGGGCAGCCGCTGCTGGTCATCGACGACGCCCAGTTCCTCGATGAAGCCAGCGCCCACGTGGTGACGCAGCTGGCCATGTCCGGGGAGCTGAGGCTCCTGATCCTGGCGCAGCCGCGTGCCCGACACATCCATGAACTGCTGTCCCTGGCCCGGGACGGGCTGCTGGCGCGCATTGACCTGGGGGCACTGTCCCGGGAGGCGGTCCACGAAGTCTGTGAAGGTGTCCTTGACGGACCCGTGCTCCGGGCCTCCAGCGCCGTGCTGGCAACGTTATCCGGCGGTAATCCTCTCTATCTCAAGGCGTTGCTCGCCCAGTCACGCCGCCTCGGCCACCTCGCCGAAGGCAACGGCGCATGGTTCCTGCGCCGCGAACCGGACGGACTGGACGCCGCCGTGATTGACCGGGTGAAGAGCCAGCTGCTTACCCGGAGTCCTGAAGAGCGCGACACCCTGGAGACCCTCGCCCTGGCCCAGCCCCTGCAGCGTTCGGTGCTGGCGGCAGTCTGCGGCCCGGCCCCGGTCCACGCCCTGCTGGCTGACGGGATTCTGTGCGCCGTGCAGGGGCCGGCTGAAATGCTCCGGCTGGCCCAGCCCCTTCACGCTGACGTGATCCGGTCCCTGGTGCCGGCCGTGCGCAGTGCCGCAATCCGTACAAAGGTGCTGGACTGCCTGCCGGACCGCGAGGGGGCAGAGGCCGGTGATCCGTCCGTAAAGACGGCCTGGCTGCGCCGGCTGGAATGGGCCCTTGACTGCGGTGAAGGGATCCCCGACGCGGAGCTGCTGCAGGCGGCACGGGCAGCGAACGACGACGGCCAGTGGCCTTTGGCGGTCCGCTTCGGCTCCGCCGTCCGCGACGGCTCCTGCCTCGCGGCGGCACGGGTGGAAACCGCAGCTGCGTTGATGGAAACCGGGGGCTTCGCCCAGGCCGGTGACCTGCTGGAAGGCATGCTGGAACCGGGACAACCAACCCTGGCCCAGGATGAAGAAACCCTCACCCGTGCGGTGCTGGCCACCGTCCGTCTGGACAACCGGTCGGGGCTGAACGAAGGGGAGCTGATGGCTCTTGCTTCCACCTGGGTTGCGGCCGCCGGCGAATTGTCAGCCAGGCTCGGCGGTACCGGGAAGCCGCCGGCTTCGGTTGAGGACGGGGCTGAGGTGCTTCGCGTTCTGGCGCTCATGGCGGCGGGGAACTATCCCGAGGCACGGGACAGGCTCACCGAACTAACGAAAGCTCCGCAGCCTCAGGCCTCCGGGCTGCCGGCACTGGTGGCCGCGGTCTCCCACGGGCTGCTGGCGGAACTCCTGGTGTCGGAAGGGCGGATCAGCAGCGCGCTGGTGCACTCGGGCACGGCGCTGGATCTGATCAAACGCCTGGGTGGTCTGCTGCAGGCATACTGCGGTGCCATGCTGGTGCGTCACGCCCAGGCACTGCTGCACGGAGGACGCTTCAGTGAACTCGAACGCGTTCTGGCGGCCAAGCTGGAGGGCAGCACCAAGCACCTGATCGCGCACGGCGGCACCCTGGGCGTCTTCGAGGGAGCGTTGGAGATTCACCAGGGCCGGTTGCGGGAAGGGCTTCAAAGCCTGCATCCGGCAGTGGAAGCCCTGCGGATTTCCGACCCGGAAAAATTCCTGCCCTATGCCCTGGGGCTTGCCGGCTATGCCTCCACCGTGGTGGGGGACCAGGACCAGACAGCCCGGTATGCCAAGGAACTTAGCAGCCTTGCCAGCACCGGGTCCCGGCCGCTGTGGCTGGTGAGCCAGGCATATGCGGCTGCGGCGTTGGCGTCATCCGAACCGGATGCCCGCGTTCCGGCAACACTGGCGGAAATCGCTGAACAGGCCCGGACTGAGGGTCTGCTGGCGGCGGAAAAGGACATCCTGGCACTGTGCCTCGCCGTGGGGGACCTGTCCCAGGCATCCCGGCTGCAGGAGGTCAGTGCGGCCTTTGAAGGCGGTGAGGCGCAGGCATTGAACGCCTATGCCGGTGCGGTGGCTTCCGGCAACCCGGATCTCATGGTTGCGGCAGCGGATGAAGCAGTGCGCCACCGCAAATACCTCCTTGCCGTGGAGAGCATCGGGCACGCCATCAGGTTCTACGGCACGCACGGCAACCTGCGCCGGCAACGGGCCCTGATCCAGCAACTGAGAAGGCGGCGCGGGGAGCTGGCGGGCGTGACCGTGTCCTACCTGAGCCCGTCTCTGCACCTGGTCCGGCTGACCCGCCGCGAGCATGAAATTGTCGATTTGCTGCTCGCCGGGGCCAGCACCCGGGACGTGGCGGCACACTTCACTCTCTCGCAGCGAACGGTCGAAGGCCATGTGTACCGCATCTACGTGAAGCTGGGTATCAGCCGCCGCGCAGATCTTGAAGCCGCCTACCGTGCACTGGAGCCGGGAACGAGTTCGGCGGCACACGAATAGCTGCACCCGCAGACAGATGGACATCCTGCCGGCCCCGGATTCGCACTACCGGGGCCGGTTTTCTGCGTCCCCGGAACCATCCCCGGGCGTCCCTCCAAGTAGTGCTAGGTAAAGCTCCCGCAGAGGGCGAAGTTGGGCTGCGGACTCGAGTAGGCATTACTCGTGCCCGCCTTTTGAGCCGCTCCTAGTCTTGGTTTTGTTGATTGGTTGTTGTTACCGGCTGCGCCTCTCTCAGCGCAGGTAGTGCGGATATTCCCAGCGGATACTGCCCACCTCCAGGCCCGTCTTGAACCAGTCATCCGGCGCCCCAGGCGCCGGCCCCCGAGCGGGGCCGACGGCGTCGAAGCCTCTTGAGACCAAGGCTTCCCCCCAGCCGCCGTCGGCCCTTTCGGAAGATTTCGCAGCGTCTAGGAGAGTCTCGGATGACAGATGTCAAAGTTGCTGGGCCGAGACCGATCCAGGCCCCGCCTGCACCCTTCACCTTCCCCAGTTACAAGGGCTCCGGCGCCACGGCCCTGGCCACCGGTGACAGAGCCCGCTGGGTTAGCAGGTACCGCAGAATCCTCTTGGCCTTTGACCTGGCGGCGGTAACGCTGGCCGTGGCAGTGGCACACCTGGCGCGGTTCGGGGTGGCACCGGAATTCATGTCGGGCGGCGGCCCCAGCGTCAACATCTCCTACGTCGCCGTGTCCGCCGGCATCTGGGCGGCCTGGCTGCTGGCCCTGGCGGTCTACCGGACCCGTGACCCGCGGATACTCGGAACCGGGGTGGACGAGTACAAGCGTGTCATCAACTCCACGGTCATCCTGATGGGGCTGATTGCGGTGTTCTGCCTCGTGTTCCAGGTGGACATCTCCCGCGGGTACTTCGCGCTCGCCTTTCCTATTGGTTTGGGCGGCCTGATCCTTTGTCGATTCATCCTCCGGCTGTGGCTGGCAGACCAGCGGGCCAAAGGCCGGTACCTGTCCACAGTCATCATTCTGGGACGGCCCAAGGACGTCAGATATGTGGCAGCACAGATTCAACGCCAGAAAGGATCGGGATACCGGGTCATCGGTGCAGCGCTAACCAGTCCCGGGCACTGCGAGGTGGGAGGCAGCGGCAACCAGATCCCCGTGATCGCCGACCGGGACACCGTAGTGGACGCCGTGCGGCGCCTGCGGGCGGACGCCGTCATTGTGGCAGGCCGTATGAAGGGCCACAGCGCCTACGTGCAGGAACTGGGCTGGCAGCTGGAGGAATCGGCCACCCAGCTGATTCTCACTACCGGCCTGACCAACGTGGCGGGTCCGCGAATCCATACCCGCCCCGTTGAAGGCCTTCCCCTGATGCATGTGGAACTGCCGCAGTACGCCGGCGGAAAGCATGTCCTCAAGCGCGGACTGGACATGCTGCTTTCCGGTGCCGCGCTGCTGGTGCTGATTCCGGTCTTCGCGGTGTTGGCCCTGCTCATCCACAGGGACAGCCCCGGGCCCGTGATTTTTCGGCAGGAGCGGGTGGGCCGCGGCGGCGAACCGTTCGAAATGCTCAAGTTCCGGTCCATGGTGCAGACAGCCGAGGATGACCTGGCCGGACTCCTGGACCGCAACGAAGGCGCCGGCCTGCTCTTCAAAATGCAGCACGATCCACGCGTCACCAGCGTTGGGCGGTGGATGCGGAAGTACTCCCTCGATGAGCTGCCGCAGCTGTGGAACGTCTTCCTGGGACACATGTCCCTGGTCGGTCCCCGGCCGCCGCTCCCGCGTGAAGTGGCCCAGTACGACGGCGCCGTCCGCCGGCGGCTCTACATCAAGCCCGGCCTGACCGGCATGTGGCAGATCAACGGACGGTCGGAACTCGACTGGAAGGACGGAGTGCGGCTGGACCTGTACTACGTCGAAAACTGGTCGCTTGCCGGCGACCTCATCATTCTCTGGCGCACGGTGCAAATGCTCCGCCGCCCAGTGGGCGCATATTAGCCCGATCCGATCCGGCTTCGGCTGGTCTCATCTCTACAGAAAGCGGTAATCATGAAATCTCTAGTCACAGGCGCCGGCGGGTTTATTGGCGGTCATCTCGTAGCCAAACTGATTGACGAGGGTCACGAGGTGCGTGCTGTCGACTGCAAGCCGCTGGATGAGTGGTACCAGATCCATGAGGGTGCCGAGAATATCCAGGGGGACTGTTCACTGCTTGAGACAGCCCGAGAAGTAGCGAGTGGAATGCAGCACGTCTACAACCTGGCAGCAGACATGGGTGGAATGGGGTTCATCGAGAACAACAAGGCACTGTGCATGCTCACTGTGCTGACCAGCACCCACATGCTGATGGCCGCCCGTGATGCCGGGGCTGAACGTTTCTTCTACAGCAGCTCGGCGTGCGTCTACGCAGCGGACCACCAGACAAGTGCCGACGTCGTGGCGCTCAAGGAAGAAGACGCCTATCCGGCGCAGCCGGAAGACGGCTACGGCTGGGAGAAGCTCTTCACCGAGCGTATGTGCCGTCACTTCCAGGAGGACTACGGCCTCCAGACCCGGGTGGCTCGCTTCCACAATGTTTACGGCCCTGAGGGCACCTGGGAAGGCGGGCGGGAAAAGGCCCCGGCCGCGCTGTGCCGGAAGTTCGCCATGGCCTCGCTCACCGGTGATTTGGATCTGGAGATTTGGGGTGACGGCGAGCAGACGCGCAGCTTCATGTACATCGACGACTGCGTGCGCGGAATCCTCGAAATCATGAATGGCGATTCGTCGGAACCGGTAAACCTGGGATCGGCGGAACTGGTTTCCATTAACCAGATGGCGGACCTGCTGGAACAGATCTCCGGGACCGTCGTTGACCGCCGGTACAAACTGGATGCACCGCAGGGAGTCCGCGGCCGCAACAGTGACAACACCCTGTTCCACTCCATCTACGGATGGGAGCCGTCCATTTCCCTGCATGAAGGGCTGGAACGGACCTACGAGTGGATTCAGGATCAAGTCAAAGCACAAAGGGCATAAGCCATGCGGATCCAGGTTCATGACTTCTCCGGTCATCCGTTCCAGGCGGAGCTCTCCCGGGAGCTGGCTGCGCGCGGACACAACGTAGACCATGTGTACTCCACCCAGTACGGCAGCGGGAAAGGCCTGCTGGAACGTACGGCGGCGGATCCAGAACAGCTGGGTTTTTCACCTCTCACGACAAAACGGCCGTTCCAAAAGTACAGTGCGGCGGGCCGCATCCGTTTTGAACGGGCTTATGCGGCAACCTGGCTGGAACACACTGAACAGACGGCCCCGGATTGTGTGGTCGCCTGCAACGTGCCGCTCTTCGCTTTGGCCGCTTTCAAGCGCGCAGCTGCCCGCCGAAAGCAGCCCTGGCTGCTCTGGCACCAGGATCTGTTCAGCAACGCCATCTCCGAGGAGCTTGGCCGCAGGCTCCCCGCACCGGCTGCGCTGGTCGGGCGTGCCGCCGTGCGCAGGATTGAGGCCGGCGTCGTTATCGGGGCCAGACAGGTCGTGGCGATTGGGGAGGAGTTCCGTCAGGCCTACCGGGAGTGGGGGCTAACCACTGATCACGTCACGGTGATTCCCAACTGGGCTCCCATCGACGAAATCACGCCCCGGGCCCGGGACAACGAGTGGGCAGGCCTGCACCTGCCGGCCGGTGAGGAGCTGCGCCTCCTGTACGCGGGCACCCTGGGCCGGAAGCACAATCCGCTGCTCTTGGCCGCGCTCCTGCGGGAAGCGCTTGCAGCAGGCTTGCCGGCACGGCTCATTGTGGCGTCCGAGGGCGAGGGCATTGACATGCTGAGGGAGGACCTTGCCCGGGAACCGGAGCTTCCCGTCACCCTGCTGCCGTTCCAGGCTGCGGCAGACCTGCCGGACATGCTGGGATCGGCTGATGTTCTCGTGACCATTTTGGAACCGGAAGCCTCCCGATTCTCCATCCCCAGCAAGGTGCTCTCCTCCCTGGCCGCCGGTCGTCCGGTGCTGGGGTTAATGCCTGAAGACAACCCGGCGGCAGCTGACATCTTGGCTGCTGCAGGGTTTGTTGGCCCGCCCACGGACTTCGGAGTAGCGGCTGCGGTGGGCTGGCTTCGCCGTCTTCATGCCGACCCTGCAGCCGCACGGGCTGCAGGAATGCAGGGACGGAAGCTGGCGGAAAGCCGTTTCGGCATCGGACCCATTGCGGACCGCTTCGAAACCGTTCTCCGCAAAGTGGTTCCCGGACCCTCGGCGCTGTCCAGGGTACGGCCGGCGCACGCCGCTGCCGGCTTCCGCGTTTTCCCGGGAAAGGCTTCCTAATGCTGCAGCACGATCGGAGTACGGCGCCGCGAACGGGGAAGCAGCAGATTGGCAATTCACCGGGGGACGTTCCGCAGCCAACCCGCCGGCGTCGTCCTCCGGTGATCGACTTGTCACGTGCCCCGGGTGCCGGGGAAGCGTGGGGCAGGCCGCGCGCCGTGGTGTATCTGTGGTCAGCCTGCGAACTCCTGTTCGTCACCAACCCGTGGCAGATCAGTTCGCGGCTGCGGGTGTCCGTGCTCCGTGCCTTCGGTGCTGAGATCGCCGAGGGCGTCATCTTTCGGCCGCGGACCCGGGTGAAGTCGCCGTGGAAGCTGCACATCGGTGAGCGCACCTGGATAGGCGAGGGCGTCTGGTTCCACAACCAGGACCATGTCTATGTGGGAGCGGACGTCGTGATCTCGCAGGAAACCTTCCTGACAACGGGCAGCCACCGGGTGCGGACGGACATGGGCCTGATTACCAGTCCCATCCGGATTGGCGACGGGGCATGGCTCACCTCCCGGTGCATGGTGCTGGGAGGATCGCAGATCGGAGAGTCTGCCGTGGTGCAGCCGATGACCGTTGTTAAGGGCACCATCGAACCTAACCGCGTGTATGGAAACCCGGTGCAGCCCGGGGAGCTGGGGGAGCGGTTCACTGAAGAAACGGGTGTCACCGGCGCTGACGGGTCCGGGCTGCAGGGATGAATCCGGTGCCGTGCCCCGGCCTACCCCGCTGGGGTGAGGCCCTTGATCTTCTCATCCAGCATGGGAAGCAGCTTGGCGGCAAGGTACGCGTGCCCGGCGTCGGTCGGATGGATGCCGTCAGCGCCGATCAATCCTTCTTCCGGTCCGGCAAACCAGCCTTCCTCAAGGGCGTCGATGTACTGCACGTTTTCTTCCTCCGCGGCCCGGGCCATGATCACGTTGTTAGCCGCGATGAAATCCGGAACATCTGCATCCACCCATACCGGTCCAATCACCACTACCTGAGCCTGCGGGGCGATGTTATGGATGTCGGAGTACAGCGACTTGGCAGCCTGGTACATGGCCGCCTCAGTCTGCCGGCCGTCGTTGCGGCTGCCGAAGACCACCACCACGTCAGCCGTGGGGCGCAGGCGGAGGGTTGCCGTTTCACGGAAGACCAGATCCGTGGAACCACGGGCCAGATAGCCCGAGCCCGGGAGGGCCATGACATTCATGTCCACCTGCTGTCCGCGGGCGTTGAAACGGCTGCCAATCAGCTTGGTCCAGTTGGTCGCCCCTTTGCCGCCTTGGGCCGAACCGGCAACGTAGGAGTCTCCCACGATGTCGATCTGCGGAACCTTTGCGGTGAGGGTGGCGCCCGTCGAGTTCGTGTCGGTCGGCCGTTGAGATCCGTTCGCTTCAGCCGACTGGGAGAGCGCGTAGACCGTGAGCAGGCCGGCTGCGGCAAGCAGGGCAAGAAAACCCAGTACTGTGGGCCACCTGCGGCGGGAACGGGAGGTGCGGCGAACTTCGCGGCGATGTGTGGGCATTAACAAAGGATAACCGAGCGGTCTCAAATTGAATGCTCTGCCAAAACAATAAGATTACCTGCTTCAGGGGGGAAAGTACGTGAACAAAATACCTGTTTCCGTGTTGATTCAAACAAAGAACGAGGAAAAAGGAATTACCAGCTGTCTGGCTGCTTTGACGGAATTTGACGAGGTAATTGTTGTTGATTCCAATAGCACAGACCGCACAGCGGAACTCGCAAGGGAAGCCGGTGCCACGGTCATCAACTTCACCTGGAACGGCAAGTTCCCGCAGAAGAAGCAATGGCAGCTTGAACAGGTGCAGACCCGCAACGAGTGGCTGCTCATGCTTGACGCCGATGAGTTTCCCACTCCGGAGTTGGTTCGGGAACTCAGGAGCATTGCGGAGGATTCCGCAGAGGAACGGGTGGCCTTCGACCTTCCAGTGGCCTATCACTTCGCCGGAACCGGCCTCAGGTACGGGCACCGGGTGGTCAAACGCTCGTTCCTGCGCCGCGGGCGCAACGCCTTCCGCAACATCGACCTGCTCCATCTGCCCGGCATGGGCGAGGTGGAGGCACATTACCAGCCCGAACCGTCCGGTCCCGTGGGACGAACATCGGCACTCTTGGTTCACAATGACATGGACCCGGTGCGGACCTGGTTCGACCGCCATAACCGCTACTCCGATTGGGAGGCGTACATCCGGACGCATCCGGAAACCCGCGGCAGCGTCCGGGAGTCCAAGAGCAGTCAGGGCAGGCGCTTCGATGCCGTCCCGCTGAAACCGCTGGTGTTCTTCCTCTACAGCTATGTGCTGCGCAGGGGGTTCCTGGACGGGAGGGCGGGCTTTGACTACGCGCTGGCGCTGTCTGCGTACTACTGGCAGATCGGCCTGAAGAGCAGGGAACTGCAGCGGGTGCAGATCAGCGGGGCAGCGGGCGAAGACCGTGGCTAGGGCTCCGAAACCGGTCTCAGTGCCGCGCCCCCGCGACACCGGGCAGCCGGGCAGCTTGAAGGTCCTCCAGGTGGGTGGTTTGGCCGGTCCCGGCGCGGCCGCCGGCGGTGTCTGGGCCGTGGCGGGCATGCAGAGCGCCGCGCTGCGGCGCAGCGGTGCGGCGGTGGAACTCCTGGGCGGATGGCTGGGCGCGCTGCCTTCCGGTGCTCCCGGTGCTGTGTCCTCAGACCCTGACACAGCTGCTGGATGCGCGGACAGCGAGGCACAGGAACAGGCCCGCCTGTTCCGCGTGCGGCGGCCGCTTCCCGGAGCCAAGCTCCGCGGCTTGGTAAGCCTGAGCCTGCCGCGCTACGTCGCCATGCGCGCCGCTTCCGCGGACGTGGTACAGATTCATCTTTCCCGCGATTTCATCACCACCGTCTCCACGGCCATGCTTCGGCGGGCCAAAACCCCCGTGGTGGCACAGTCCCACGGCATGCTGGTTCCATCCGCCGCGTTGTCCGTGCGCCTGTTCGACGCCGTGATCACCCGATGGCTGGTGCGCATACCCAGGCTCTGGCTGACCCTCACCGAAGACGAGGAACGCGGCCTCCGGGAGCTGGGGGTGGACCGTGCCCGCATGCGCCGGGTGGTCAACGCCAGCGCAGATTCCGCTCTTGCCTGGTCTGATCCGGAGCAGCAGGTGTTTCTGTTTGCCGCCCGGCTCTCCGCCCGGAAGCAGCCCGCCGTCTTTGTTGAGGCAGCCCTTGCTGCGCTCGACGCCGGGCTGGACGCCCGGTTTGTCCTCGCCGGTCCCGATCAGGGGGAGGGCAGCCGAGTCCGGGATCTGATAGCTGCCTCTGCGCACTCCGGCCGGTTCCACCTGCCCGGGGAGTTGACCCCCCGGCAGGTGCAGGCGGCCATGGCAGACTGCACGGCATACGTCCTGCCGGCACGCAATGAGCCTTACCCCATGTCCGTCCTGGAGGCCGCGGCGGCGGGAACTCCGCTGATCGTCACAGAAGAGTGCGGACTGGCCGGAGCCCTTGGTGCAGCGGATGCCGCAGTGCTGACGGAGCCAACCGCCGGCGCCCTGTGTGAAGCCATGCTCAAGCTGGCGGCGGATCCCCAGCGCCGGGCAGATTTGGGTGCGAATGCGCGCCGGCTGCACCAAGAGCTCTGGTCCACGGAGCGGCTTGCCGAAAACCTTACCGCGCACTATCTGGAGGCATCCCGTGAACGCTGAACTCGTGCCGCACAGGATCACCCCCGGCGGGCCCGGCCCTGCAGGTGCTGAGAAAGCCGCAGATTCGCGGCGGTCCGGTCCCCGCACCGCCGTCGCGCTGGTTGCCCTCCTAGTCTTCGCCCTGGTCCTGCCGCTGCAGATCCGCGGTGCAGGCTCCGTCTTTTACACCGACACCAATTTCCTCATCCGATATGCCGTGGCGCTGTATGCCGCGATCAAGCTGGCCACTTTGCTGTGGCAGACGGACATCCGCCCGGTGGCGGGCGTGTTCTGGATCTTTGTCTACACCGGCATGGGTCTGGCTCCGCTGGCCCAGCTCGCTACGGGCCGGTCCACAGCCTTGGCGATTCAAGTGACGGAGGACCTGCTGACCATGGCAAGCCTGCTCACGCTGGTCGGCTGCGTGTGCTTTGACCTTGCCTATCACGTGCGGCTGCGGCGTCGGGGCCTCATCCGTCCGCGGCTGCGGTTCAGGACGCTGCGCAGCTTGGACGTGCTGCGTATTTTTTCGGTTGGTGCAGTGGTGGCGGCGTTGGTGTATATCGTCCAGGTGGGCGGGCCGGCCGTGTTCTTCCTCAGCCGCCAGGAAACCAGCGAGGCGCTGGACGCAATCAGCCCGGACAGCGGACAGGCACTGCGCGCCATTGTCTCTGCCGCAGGATCGGTTGCCTGTCTCACGGCACTGATTTTCTATATTCACGTCTGGCGCACCCGAGACCGAAAGCTGGCGGCCGTTGACGGATTCCTGATCGCCGCCCTGGTGATCATGAACGTGATCGTCAACAACCCGGTTTCCAATTCGCGCTACTGGACGCTGGCGGTCGTCTTCGGGGTACTGCTGCCGCTGATCCGCGGCCGAAAGGCTTTGTTCAACGCCGCCGTAGCCGGTGGAGTGATCGCGTCCGTGGTCATCTTCCCGCTCTCCGACATCACCCGCCGTGCTGCCGGTGCCGGCGTGCCTGTGCGGTCAGATTCCATTTGGGTCACCATCGCCACCAAGGATTATGACCAGTTCACCATGCTGTCCAACACCCTGGGGTACACGATGGATCACGGCCTTTCCTGGGGTATGCAGGCTCTGGGCCCGCTGCTGTTCTGGGTGCCTCGCGTCGCCTGGCCGGAGAAACCGCTGGACACCGGAGTTGAAGTGGGGATGTGGATGAACAGCACTAACCTCAACCTGTCAGCCCCGCTCTGGGCCGAGGCATGGATTAATTTCGGGCTGCTGGGCCTCATTCTCATCTTTGCGGCTCTGGGCCTGCTGGCCCGCAGGCTGGACGCGGGGTTCCGGGCAGAAATCCTGAGCAAGGGCTCCGTAGGGTATCTGGGGATCTCCATCTTCGCCGGCTACCTGTTTATCATCCTGCGGGGATCGCTGCTGCAGTCCATGGGACGGCTGATGATCCTCGTGCTGTCCATCCTTATCCTCACCGCTGTCACCAACCGTCAAGAAAGGCTGGAACGATGAGTCGGACCCTGCCTCAGCCGTCCTCCCGGGCTACCTTCCAGGAGTCTTTCAACCAGCTCAAGCAAGCACAGAAAACCCGCAAGGGGGTGCCCCTGTACCTGTTGTACGTGAACAGGCCTGCAGGACGCGCCGTGGCCGCAGCACTGCGCAACACCCGGCTGACGCCAAACCACGTCACGATGACGGGGGCGGTCTTCACCTACGGAGCGCTGCTGTGGCTGGCTTTCGCTGCCCAGCCAAACCTGGTGTCCGCGCTTGTGGGTCTCCTGCTGGCCCTGGGCTACGTACTGGATTCAGCCGACGGGCAGCTTTCCCGTCTTCAGGGCTCCAGCTCAGCGTTCGGAGAATGGCTGGACCATGCCCTCGACAACGGGCGCATAACGGTGATGCACGTAGCGGTCTTCTGTTACCTTTCCCGGACCACGGACTATGACCCGGTACTCCTCGCGGCGGGCTGTGGAATTTTCCTGCTGGCCAGCTCCACCATCTTCTTCGGCGGAGCGCTGGTGGACCAGCTGCGCCGCAATGTCCGTCCAGATCCGTCCGGCACACCCACACCAACACCAACGACGACGGCGTCCGGGGATTCCGAGGCGGCTGATCGGGCCAATAACCGCCGCATGCTGCGGCGGTCCGTTGTAACCCTGCCCGTGGACTACGGGGTGACCTGTTTGTCGTTCCTGCTGCTGCCCTGGCCCGGCCTGTTTTTGACCGCCTACGCCGTCCTGGCTGTGGCCCATGTACTGATGTGTCTGGCCTTCCTGCCCAAGTGGCGCTCCGAACTCCTGGCGCTGGGCTAGGTGAGCGGTTTCCGCCGGCTCGTTACCTTCACTGACCAGGGCGTCTCGAGCATCTCCAACTTTGTGGCCGTGGCGGTTGCCGCAAACGTGGCAACCGCCCATGACTTCGGCCAATTCTCCCTGGCGTACGCGGGACTGCTGCTGTTCCTGGGCGGGCAGCGGGCGCTGGTGGGGGAAACGCTCCTGGTTCGCTACTCGCGCACGGGGGAACTGACCCGCCGGATTGCCGGTGCCGGCTTGGGGGCCACGGTCCTGGTTGCCGTGCCCGCGGCCCTGCTGTTGCTGGGTGCGGCACTGCTCGCAGGGCCGGAGGACGCCGGTCTGTGGCTGGTCATGGCAGCTGTTTCGCCTTTTGTGCTGCTGCAGGACAGTATCCGTTACCTGTTCATTTGCCAGGCACGCCCGGCCAGGGCCCTGCTGATTGACAGTATCTGGGCGGTTGGTTCCATCACCGCGATGATACTGACCGCCCGGGCGGGCGGGGATTTAATGCTCGTCCTGATCTGGTGGGGTGCCGGCGCAGCTGTTGCCCTCACCCTTGGACTGGTCTTGGCACGGACCGTTCCCGGCGTCGTTCCGGGGGCACGCTGGCTATGGCTGAACCGGGACTTCGCCTTCCGCTATCTGGCGGAGTTTCTCACCTTGAATGCCTCCACCTTTGCGGTGCTGTATCTGTTGGTGTTTCCGCTGGGGGCGGCCGGAGTCGGAGCACTTCGGGCCGCCCAGCTGCTCTTTTCACCGCTGAACACCGTGTTCAGTGCCATCAAGACCGCCGTCATCCCGGAGCTCGTCCGCACCCGCGGGACTGCAGCCTTCCGAAAGCGGCTGTTGGAGACGCTGGGCATTGTGCTGGTGCTGTCTCTGAGCTGGGGGACAGCCGTGCTGCTCCTGCCGGCCTCAGCCGGTGAGTTTGTCCTCGGAGACACCTGGCGGAACGCCGCCGAACTGCGCTGGCCCTATGCCCTGCAGTATCTGGCGATGGTTCCGTACACCGTTCTGCTGGCGTATTTCCGGGCCGCCCAGGCCAACCGGCTTTCGACCCTGATGCGCGGTATTCTTGCTGCCCTGACGCTGGCCCTGCCCCTGGGCCTGGCACTCACCGGTTCTGCCGTGGCTTCCGCCTGGGGATTTGCCGCAGCGGTGGCTGTGGCTGCCGTCTGCGGGCTCCTCGCCGTCCGGGCGGGCCGCATCCGCTCCGGGCGGACGGCGGACGCCGCGCTGGCACCGGTGGATTGAGCACACGAAAAACCCTTCGGGGAATGTGCGTCATGCTGCACATCTCCCGAAGGGTTTGTCGCGTAAACCGATGTCCTAGTTGTAGTGGGCTCCGCTGCGAATCGGCTGTCCCTTGTTCCAGCGAGTGCCCTCGCTGTCCCGGATGATGGCCGCTTCCGCCTCTGCCACCGGGGATGCCGGCCCGGCGTCCATGTCCGCCGGGACGGGCAGGGGAGTGACGCCGTAATCCGCCAGATATGCCGAGTTGGCGTCCGGCCCGGTGCGGGGGATGCGGTTGAGGACCACACCCACCACGTTGGCGTTTACCAGGCTCAGTTGTTCCACGGCCTTGGAGAGGTTGTGCTGACTGACGCGGGTGGCGCCCACCACCAACAGGATGCCGTCGGTGTTGCGCGTCAGGATGGTGGCGTCGGCGACCGGAAGGACGGGGGGAGCATCCAAAATGATGGTGTCGTACTCGCCTTCCAGCGCCGTGATCAAGTCCTGCATGGCTTGTGAGCCGAGCAGTTCTGTGGGATTGGGCGGCAGCGGCCCGGAAGTCAGGACGGACAGTCTGCCGGATCCCCAGTGCTGTGTGGCATCCGCCAGGGTGGACCGGCCGATCAGGACGGTGGTCAACCCCACGTTGCCCTCAAGTCCGGTGGCGGAGGCCACCGTGGGAAGCCGCAGGTCCGCATCCACGAGAATCACCTTCTGCCCGCTCTGCGCAATGCTCAGGGCCAGGTTCAGGGCGACAGTGCTCTTGCCTTCGCCGGCCTGCGATGAAGTCACCACCAGGGACTTCATCTGCTGGCTGACGGCGGCAAACTCAAGATTGGTTCGCAGCTGGCGGAAGGCATCCGTTCCCGAGCCGCCCAGAACGACAGGCCGGGACGTGTTCCGCTGTCCCTGGGATTCAGCGATCCCGCCCAGCAGCGGCAGCGCCGTGGACTTGCGGACATCAGCTTCGCTGCGCACGTGCCGGTCCAGCACATGGCGCAGGATGGCCACGACCAAACCAAGTGCCAGCCCGTACAGCAGGCCCAGCATCAGGTTCAGCGAGGTTTGCGGGCTGGACGGTACCGCGGGGGGCTGCGCCGTGTCCACGGAACTGAGCCGGACCGGGGACGGCAGCCCGTTAGTGGGCCGCTCCAAATCCGCTACCGAAGAAATAAGGTTGGCCACCACTCCGTTGGCAATCTCAGCCGCCCGCTCGGGCGAGGAATCGACCGCTTCGATATCAATGATGACGGTGTTCCGGGAGGTCGAAGCCTTGACCTTGGTGGCGAGTTCCTGGGCGGACATGTCCAGGTCCAGGGCCTCAATGACAGGGTCCAGGACCTGCGGTTTGCTCACCAGATCCACATAGGACTGCACCCGGGCGAGGGCAAAAACGCTGCCCTGCTGGAGTTCTGCCGAAGTTTCCACATTCTGTGTGGAAACAAACAGGCTGCTGGTTGCGGTATAGGTTTTTTGCATCAGAACGGACACAACGCCCGCGGTGATGACGCCGATGAGTGCAAATGAGACTATGAGCATCCAATTACGGCGAAGGATGAGTATTTGCTCGCGCATATCCATTGGTTACCCCTTCCCTTGGATAGGCAGATGAATGTGCAATGAAATGAAGTACAAAACTGAATTTGCGGGCGTGGACGTCATGCCCTGAACCACGAGTAGCACTGGTCCGATTCCACTCGGGCCGCCACCGCGTCGATAACCACCGGAGCTGAACCGTTGTGGGAGCCGATCAGCTCACCACCGCCGGCGTACACCGATATGGTGCAGTCCGCAGGTGCGCCGTAAGCCCGGTAGGTTCCCGGTTCCACTGAGGGCTCGTCGCTGTGCGGAGCCGCTGCGCCAACCGAAAACACACCATCCGGGAAGCCCCGGCCGGCCGCCTCGAGAGCAGGCAGGAGCTCGGGGCACAGTGCCGCAATGGCATCGGCGGTGTCCGGGGCAGGGTTCATGATCAGTTCACTGATCACGGAGTCTGCATCCACGGCGTTGGCGCTGGTCAGCTGGTCACAGCGTTCCTGCCCCACCTGCAGTACGGCGTTGGGATCGGTGCCCTCGGGCACCTTGCCTGCCAGGAACTGTTCCTGGGGGGCGTCGAAGGTGGGTTCCGGGGCGGGCTGCGGTGACTGAACCACGGCCCCCGGATCTGCCGGCAGGCTTTCTTCCGGGCCAGGCGCGGCAGCGGAGGGGTCCGAAGCGGAGCCGGTGTTCCCATCCGCTGCGGATGACGAGGAGGACGGTGTTGGCGGTTTTGCGGCGGATGATGACTGTGACGCGGCGTCCGGGGCCGCTGGGGAAGAAGCATCCGGGGAGCTGCAGCTTGTTGCCGCACCCAGCAGCGGCAACAACAGTATTCCCAGGGTCGCTCTTTTGAGACCAGATTTCATGACGTGTGCTTTCTGTGCGTTGGAACATTCAGAGATTGACTGCGCCCCTCCTTCAGGCGATTCACGGTTGGCGGTGCAACTATGCTGTGTTGCCGGTGCAGCCCGTCCCGGCCTAGGGACCGAAGACGAGGGTCAGCACCGGGCGGCGGGTGGAGGAGGCTTCTTTGGTGTAGAACCACGCGTTGTCCGAGCCCACACTGGTGATGCCCAGGTCAACGGACTGGGACAGCATGGCGGACACGGCGGCGGGATCCAGGTCAACGGTGTACGGACTGTTCGCCGCAACCGGGGAGAGGGTGCCCAGCGCCCCGGAACCCAGGGAGGGCCGGGTGTTGTAGGTGGTTCCGGCTTCCGTCCAGCTGCCGGTCACTCCCTGAACGGTGTGCTGGTCCGCCGACCCACCGTAGGACTCCGAGGTGGTGTACAGGCGCAGAGTGGCCGAGAGCAGGCGCATGCCGGCCGGCACCTCGGTGCCCGGGGTGAACCGCAGGTAGGAGGTGTAGGCCAGGCTTCCGCGGGAGGCCATGGAGACGGCGCTTCCGTGAGTGCTGTTGGGAGCGCCCTGGTTTACGTAGGTGTCAGCATCCGGTGTCAGGGACAACGTCACCGGCTCGGCCGGCGGCGCGCCGGCCACGGTTGCGGTCACCTGGTCCGAGGCGGTGCCGGTGTTGCCTGCAGCATCGATCGCCACCACCCGGTAGTAATAGGTGCCCGCCGCCAGATCGGCGTCGCTGTGGGAGAGGACGGAAGCAGCGGTGGTGGTCAGCAAGGTGGCGTCCGACGGCGTGAAGCCTTCAGCAGCGGACCGGTACACGCGGTAGCCGGTCACGGCAACGTTGTCCGCGGAGGCGTTCCAGCTCAACGTGGTTGTTGCCCCGCTGACAGCAGCCGCCGCACCGGTGACCTTGTCCGGAGCCGCTGTGTCCGGCACGGGTACCGGCGCGGGAATTCCGCCGCCGGCCGTGAAGTGCTGCTCCACCTGTCCGGCGCTGAGGGCCGTGGGGTACGCGGAGAACTCGTCTATGGCGCCGGCAAAATAGTTGGGGACGGTCCGGGCCGGAAAACCGGGAATCGTCGGGTTCGCCGCGACAGCTGGGAGACTGTCTCCGCCTACCCGCCACGAGCCGATATAGGTTTGCGCCGCAGCCGTCCGGCTGGACCCCACAGCCTTGCCGTCCACGTACAGGGTGGCCCCTGCCGGTGTTTGGGTTACGACGGCGTGATGCCAGGCATTGTTGTTGAAGGTCCCGGCGGTGGTCACGGCAACCCGCTCATTGGCGTCATCAAGGACGGCGTAGACGAGGGCGCCCGTTGTCGTCATGTACAAATGGCGGTCCACGGTGCCCGTGCTGTTTCGGGTGCCTTTGCGGTCGGGCTGGCCGGAAGCGAAGCCCATAATCTGGCCGCCCTTCACGGTGTCGGTCTTGAACCAGACCTCGGCACTGAAGGTGGTGGGCGCCGGATAGCGCTGCTGTCCGGAAACCTGGTCGTCAACGCCGTCAAACAGGCCCGCGGTGCTTCCCTGCACTGCACCGGGGGCGCCGGCGAGCAGGGGGCCGCCGAAGGCCACGCCCCGGTTGTTGCCCGGTGAGCTGTCTGCCGGAGCGGTGGCCCTGCTGTCATCCAGGCGCCAGTAGGTGCTGGCGCCGTCGTCGAGGACGGCCTTCGGATAGGCCTGCGTGGTGGTGGCCGTAGTGAGGTGGACCTGGCCGGAAAGCGCGCTGGTGTTGGTTCCGTCGCTTGCCTGCACCCGGTAGCTGTACGCGGTGCCCGGGGATGCCGTGCGGTCAGTGAAGGAGAGCTGGGGGGTGTCGAACCAGGTGGAGTTCCCGGAGACGGTGCCCAGGGCGGTGGAGCTGCCGTTGCGGTACACACTGTAGGTCAGACCCGAGTCGTCATTGTCCACGCCCTGCGTCCAGCGGATCTGGTTCTGGCCCGCGGCCAGGCTCACGGCGCTCACGTTTGCCGGTGTCCCGGGGGCTGCCGAGGCGGGGCCGGGACCGAAGCGGGTCAGCCCCTGCTGCGCAGTGCCGTTGGTGGTGGTGAACTCGCCGGCAACCCACAGCACGTCGCCGGTGCCCTTGTCGGTGACGGCCAGGGCGCGCGGGCCCAGACCCTCGCCGGTGCCGTCATTGGTGTCCGGGCTCCAGCCGAGGAACGGATAGGGATTGTCGATGTCTTGTGCGGAGAGGTGCTTGCGGGTGCCGTCGGCAAAGCCGTTCATTCCGGAGCAATCGTGCACGTGGTGGCCGGAGTAGAGCACATCCTTGTATGGCAGCACCGCCTGGGTGGCTCCTTGGCAGCTGTCTTTCCAGATCTGTTCGTAATTGCCGCTCAGGGACAGTCGGGCCCGGCCGTCGAAGGACCGCCCGCCCATGCCTTCGCCGGCCACGTAGAAGCTGGTGCCGTCGCTGGTGATGTCCTTGACCACGGCCGAGGTGGGGATGTAATCGGCGGCGGGGTAGGCGCGCATCGTGGCGCCGGAACTTTTGTCCACCACGGCCATGGCCCGTGATTCGGTGCCGTTGACCGTGCTGAAGTCGCCTGCCAGCAGGACCTCGCTGCGGCCGTCCGGCACGTCCAGTGCCCGGCCCACACCGTCGGCCGCCGGTGCCCAGGGCAGGAGGGTTCCGGCGGTGTTCACGGCGGCGAACCGGCTGCGGGACGTGCCGTTGACAGTGTTGAAGTCACCGCCGAAGTAGACCGCGTCGGCGGTGGCGGCGATGGCGCGGACCGTGCTGCTGACCGTGCCGGGGCGGAAGGTGGTGTCCACCGTGCAGCCGGGAAGGTTGATGGCGGCCAGGCGGTTGGCGGTGACACCGTTCACCGAGGTGAAGTTGCCGCCCACGTACAGCTTGCTGCCGTCAGGAGAAACATCCATGGCACGCACGGTGGCGCCGGTTCCGCCGGTGAAGGACAGGGCGCAGGAGGTGGGGGAGCCGGTGTAGGCGTCAAAGGCGGCAAAGTTCACCGCTGCCTGCGATTGGCTGCTGCCTGCGGTGGTTCCGGGCGGACGGACCTGCGTGAAGGTGCCGCCGACGTACATGACGCCGTTGGCTTCCGCCATGGCCCAGGCGATGCCGTTGGTCTGCCAAGTGGGAAGCGCAACGGCGGAAAAGGCTACGCCCGGCGACAGTGCCGAAGCAGGAGCGGCGAGGGCAATCAGGGCAGCTGCGGCGAGACCCGCAGCCGAACACATCGCCGCAATTTTTTTATGCACGGCTAAAACCACCTATTAACTGGGGACAGGCCCGCGGCCCGAAACTGAATGGAAGCGTATCGCCGCCCGGCTGCGCGTCCCACGGTGGCCTTTACTCGAGTTCCCCGGTCGGTTACCCGCCAGTATCTTCTCTCTACTCATGTTCTGCCGGCAGCTACTTGAATAGGCCCAAATCGCTTTACTGGCTCCGGGACTGCACCCACGATGGACAAGTATTTGAATGGTCGACAAGCAGGAGTTGAAAAAACATGGCGGTACGGATTGGTTATGCCTCGGGTGCCTATGACCTCTTCCATATCGGCCACCTGAACCTGCTCAAACATGCCCGGAGTCAGTGCGACTACCTCATTGCAGGCGTGGCTTCCACTGAGATGACGCAGCGCCTGAAGGGCACCACGCCCGTCATTCCGCTCGCGGAGCGGCTGGAGATAGTCCGCAGCGTGCGCTATGTGGACGCAGTGGTGGTGGACACCCATGTGAACAAGGCGGACACCTGGCAGGAAGTCGGGTTCAACATCTTCTTCAAGGGCGATGACTGGAAAGGCACCGAGAAGGGCGAGCGCCTGGAACAGGATATGGCCCGGATAGGAGTGGAAGTGGTCTACTTCCCGTATACCGTGAGCACGTCGTCAACAGTCCTTCGCCGTGCCCTGACCCTGCTTGACGGCGGGCGTGCCCCGGACACCGCGCTCAAGGCATGAAGCGTCTTCCGCCTTTCGAGCCGATGGCGTCTCGAACCCTTTCCGGATTGTCGCGGCGGAACCTGCTTGCCCTGGGAGCAGCCGGAGTGGTCCTCGCCGGTTGTAGCATCGAAGCGGAAGCGGACCAGGACACCCAGCCCGCCGAGGCCCCCGCACCGGTTCACACCATCGAATCCATGCTGGCTTCGGCCCCGTTCCTGGTGGCGCACCGCGGTTCCTGGGACAACTGGCCCGAGCACACCATGACGGCCTACCGGGAATCGGTCAACGCCGGAGCAGTGGCCCTGGAGATTTCCGTCAGTGCCACGAAGGACGGCCAACTCATTTGCCACCATGACCTGAACACAGAGCGCACCACCGGCACCAAACTGGTCATCAAGGATTCCACGTATGCCCAGCTGTCCGAGCTGAGAGTGGATGCCCGTGCATGGCTGGGACCGCAGGCGGAGCCGGAGAAGATCCCTCTGCTCAAGGAAGTACTGGATGCGTTCGCCGGCACACACGTGCTGTTCATCGAAGACAAACAGGGCACCAATGCCCGGGCGTTGCTGGACCTCATGGACTCGTATCCGGAGTCACGCAGCCGTCTCATCTGGAAGCAGTCGGCCGAAGCCGCGCAGATTGCTGCCGTTACCAAGCGTGGCTATGTGAGCTGGGGATATTTCACCACGGAGCAGTTGGAGTTCATACCAGACCTCGCCGGCCAGTTCACGCTCCTGGGGGTGCACCATTCAGCTTCCGACGAGGAGGTGGCCGCAGTAGTGGCTACCGGCAAACCCGTTATCTGCTGGGAAGTCCACACCCGGGTTCTGCGCGACCGCTTGGTAAAACTTGGTGTGGCAGGCCAAATGGCAGCCAACCTTCCGTACCTCGCGTCGGACGTGCCGGCGGCGACCGCGGACAGTTTCGCGGACGGCGTGCGCGCAGCCGGAGACCTGCCCTATCTGGTGGGCGCAGGATGGGACGTGCAGCCGCAGCTGAGCGCTTCCACGGGAACCCTGCTGATGGCTGCCCAGGCCAACAGCAGCTACCGCATGGGGTCCATGAGCCCGGTTCAGCGTGAGGTCTACAGCATCCACTTCGAAATGCGCTGGCCCACGGACCTTCCGGCAGACACCACCCTGCATGCCGGAATTGCGTTTGGGCAGGAAGATGACCGCCCCTACCGGGTGCTGATTCCCAGCGAAGTGGGCGGCTATCACCTGGTAATCCGGCCCACGGGAGAAATGTCGCTGCTGCTGCGCAGCCCCGGCGAGCCCGGTGGCCTGCGCCTCAGCTCCCAGAAGACGGACCCGGTGAAGGCAGGCAGTTGGATGTCCTTCAAAATTGACATTGCTCCGGACAGTGTCCGGTATTCACGTCTGGACGGCGCAGGCTGGGCGGGCATTGCATCGGACCGCAAGTACCGGGGCGGCTACTTCAGCCTCTGCCGCAACTACCCCGAGGACGCTCCCGTGGAGTTCCGCGGCATCAAGGTCATCTAGAACCGTCCCGGGACACTGGGGTCAACCGGAAACGCTTCGTGTCCGCCGTCGGGCAGTGAAGGCACGACGACGTCGGCGCCGGACGGCGGTGAGCCACCTCGCCGCCGCCGCGGCAGCCGCGCCCAGCAACGCACCGCAGGAATTCAGCAGCACGTCCCGGGCATCCCCCTGCCTGCCGGGCAGAAACAGATCCTGGAACCCCTCCACCCCGGCAGTGAGCGCGGCGCACAAAAGCACCGCCAGCCACCACCGCCGTACCGGCAGGAGCGCTGCCGCCAGCATGCCCAGCGGGATGTAGAGCAGCACATTCGCCAAGGATTCCACTGCCTGATAGTCCACCCAGACGGGGAGTCCGTGGCCCTGCAGACGGCGGATCAGCCGCAGAATGGTGCCGTATAACTCTCTGTCGACCGGCGCAGGCCACAGCAGCACAGCCCCCATCCCGGCCAGGACAACGGCGGCGGCCGCGAGGAGGGCGTTGCGGCGCCAGCCGGGGTGCCCGTTACCCACAGTGGTGCCCGGGACAGGACTCAGGCGGCAACTACCGGCGTCCCTGCTGGTTGTGGTTGGCAACCTGAGCCGGAGTCAGAGCGGTGGGATAGATCGCGAATTCGTCAATGGCGCCCTTGAAGTGCCGGCTGGTCGGAGCGCTGGGCCAGGTGGACGGAATCGAATCTCCGCCGATCCGCCAGGATCCAAGACTGACGGTGTTCGCCGAGACCGTGTTGGAGGCAACCCGCACGCCGTCAACATAGAGCACCATGCCGCCCGGACCCTGGGTGGCCACCACATGGTGCCACGCGTTGTCGTTGTAGCTGGCGGGGGAGGTCACCACCACCCGGGTGCCGGTCCAGACGCCGAAGACGAGCTTGCCGGCGTCGCTCATGTACACGTGGCGGTCATAGACGCTGCTGTAGCCAAGGAGGTTTCCGTTGCGGCGGGGCTGTGCGTTGCCGAAACCCAGGATCTTCCCGCCGGTGGTGGTGTCGGTCTTGAACCAGGCTTCGGCGCTGAAAACGGTCGGAGCACTGACGCGCTGCTGGCCGTAAATCATGTCGTCAACGCCGTCAAAGGTGGCCGCGCGGTTGCTGTCGCTGCGCAGCGCCGCGGTGGTTCCCCCAATGGCGGCACCGAGGTTGGGCAGACCCATCTTGTTGCCGTTGGAGGAGTCGGCGGCCGCGGCCTGGGAGTCGCCCAGCCGCCAGTAGGTGGTGGCGCCGTCGGCCCGCACCATGGCCGGATAGGGGGCAGCCGTACTGGCGGTGGTGATCTGTGCCTGCGCGGACAGGGGGCCGGTGCGGCCGCTGGGATCGCTGGCCTGCACCCGGTAGGTGTAGGTGGTGCCCGGCGCCGCTGTGGTATCGGTGAAGGAGGCCTGGGGCAGGTCCCACCAGCGCGACGACGAGTTCACAGTGGCCAGCGGGGTGGCGGAACCGTTGCGGTAGATACGGTAGGTGAGCTCGGAATCGTCGGGGTCGGAGGTGGACTGCCACCGGATGGTGTTCTGGCCGGAGGCGCGGGACTCGGCGCTGACAAACCGCGGCGTTCCGGGGCCGGCGGTGCCGGGGCCGGGACCGAACCGGGTCAGGCTCTGCTGCGCGGCACCGTTGACGGTGGTGAATTCTCCTCCGGTCCACAGGATGTCCGTGCCGTTGCCGGCGGTGGTGTGGGTCAGAGTGCGCGGCCCGATGCCTTCACCCTGGCCGTCATTGGTGACGGGGTTCCACTGCAGCATGGGCGAAGGGTTATTGATGCTCTGTGCGCTGAGGTGCACCCGCGGTCCGTCGGGAAAGGAGTTCATGCTGGAGCAGTCGTGTGCGTGGTGCGCTGCATAGAGGGTCGCCCCGTAGACGGAGACCGCCTGCGTGGCGCCGAGGCAGGTGTCCCGCCAGACCTGGTTGTAGGTGGTCAGGTCCAGCCGGGCGCGGCCGTCAAACACGCCGCCGCCGGTGCCCTCGTTGCCGATGTAGAAGCTGGTGGCGTCGGAGTCGATGGACTTAACGCTGGAAGTGCGCGGAATGAAGAAGTTGGGGTACGTGCGCACGTTGGCGCCGGAGGTGCTGTCCAGCACTGCCAGGGCCTTGGAATCGGCGCCGTTCATGGTGAGGAAATCACCGCCGGCCAGCACGGTGCCCCGGCCGGCCGGAGCGTGCAGCGCCCGCACCGGCTGGTCCGCGGCCGGAGCCCACGGCAGCAGTGTTCCGGTGGAGGATACTGCCGCCAGCATGCTGCGCGTTGCGCTGCCCGCCGTCTTGAAATCGCCACCCAGATAAATGGCGCTCGACGTGGCTTCGATGGCCCGGACGGTGGCGGACAAGCCCGGCGGCCGGAAGTTGGTGTTCACGGTGCAGCCGGGCAGGTTGATGGCTGCGATGCGGCTGATGCCGACGCCGTTGACGGTGCTGAAGTTCCCGCCGATGTAGAGGGTGCGGCCGTCGGGGGAGACATCCATGGCCCGCACCGTGGCGCTGCCGCCGGTCACGGACAGGGAACAGTTGATCGGGTTGCCGGTGTAGGCGTCAAAGGCGGCAAAGTTCACCGCGCTTCGGGTTCCGGCACCGCCTGCGGACACTCCGGGCGGACGGATGGCGGTGAAGGTGCCGCCCACATAGACCACGCCGTTGGATTCGGCCATGGCCCAGACAATGCCGTTGGTCTGCCAAGTAGGCAGATTGGTGGCGGAGAACGCCACCCCCGGAGACAGGGCGGCCGACGGCGGGGCCAGACCAATCAGTGAAACCGCCGCGAGCAGAATGCCGGCCAGAACAGCTGTAATCTTCTTGCGCATCATGATCTCCCGCCTGGGTGCCCCCCAGCACCATGTGTGTGCCCCAGCGGCACCTGAGGGTGCAGAGAGCACCCGCTAAGGAAGTTTTAGCCGCTGCGCCCGGGGGAGAGCATGAGTAGGGGTTACTTGTCTTCCGCTGGGCTCCACTCAGCCCCCCACCCGTGTGCCAACTAAGGCCCTGCTCACGTGCGCTCGCGGGCGTGCAGTGGGATGATTAGCACAGACTTATGTGGCGTAATGCAGATTACCCGCGCACACCGACGGCCAGCCAAGGAGTTTTTCCCGTGCCTGTGGTTTCCACCCCCGCTACGCTTCAGCCCGCACCGGAGCTGATGGACAACGCCGAGGTCCTGCGCATCCGCAACGACTTCCCCATCCTGGACCAGCAGGTCAACGGCCATCCGCTGGTCTACCTGGACTCCGGCGCCACCTCGCAGAACCCGCTCAGCGTGATCGAGGCCGAACAGGAGTTCTACGAACAGCGCAACTCCGCCGTGCACCGCGGCGCGCACACCCTCGCCGTGGCCGCCACCGACGTGTACGAGGACGCCCGCGCCAAAGTGGCCGCGTTCATCAACGCCCGGCCCAATGAGATTGTCTGGACCTCCAACGCCACCGAGGCGCTGAACCTGGTGGCCTACGCGTTCTCCAACGCCGCCGCCGGCCGCGGGGGAGAGGCGGCCCGCCGCTTCGCGCTGGGCGAGGGCGATGACATTGTGGTCACCGAAATGGAGCACCACGCCAACCTGATTCCCTGGCAGGAGCTGGCCGCGCGCACCGGCGCCACGCTGAAGTTCATTCCGGTGGACGACGACGGCGCGCTGCGGCTGGAGGAAGCCGAGCGGCTGATCACCGGGCGCACCAAGATCGTGGCGTTCACGCACGCCTCCAACGTGCTCGGCACCATCAACCCGGTGGAAACCCTGGTGAGCCTGGCGCACAGCGCGGGAGCGCTCGTCGTCCTCGATGCCTGCCAGTCCGTGCCCCACCTGCCGGTGGACGTGAAGGCGCTGGATGTGGATTTCGCCGCCTTCTCCGGGCACAAGATGCTCGGCCCCACCGGCATCGGTGTGCTCTACGGGAAGGCCGAGCTGCTTAACGCCATGCCGCCGTTTCTCACCGGCGGTTCCATGATCACCACCGTGACCATGGAACGCGCCGAGTACCTGCCCGCGCCGCAGCGCTTTGAGGCCGGCACGCAGCGCATTTCCCAGGCCATGGCGCTGGGCACCGCGGTGGATTACCTGAGCGAAACCGGCATGGACCGCATCCACGCCTGGGAGGCCACGCTGGGCCAGCGCCTGGTGTCCGGCCTGGAAGCGATCGAGGGCATCCGCGTGCTCGGGCCGCGCGCCGGGGTGGAGCGGATCGGGCTGGCGGCGTTCGACGTCGACGGCGTCCACTCGCACGATGTCGGCCAGTTCCTGGATGATCAGGGCATTGCCGTGCGCGTGGGCCACCACTGCGCGCAGCCGCTGCACCGCCGCCTGGGCCTGATCTCCACCACCCGCGCCAGCACCTACCTGTACAACACCACCGACGACGTCGACGCGTTCCTGAACGCGGTGGCCGGCGTGCGTCCGTTTTTTGGAGTGAAGTAAATGAGCGCCGAGCTGCAGCAGCTGTACCAGCAGATCATCCTGGACCATGCCAAGGCCCGGCACGGCGCCGGTCTGGCGGAGGTTCCGGCCGGTGCGAAGTCGGGGGAGAGCCACCAGCTGAACCCCACCTGCGGTGATGAGATTACGCTGCGCGCGGTGATGGGTGCGGCCGCTGCGGAGAACGACGGCGGTTCCGCGGTTGAGGGCATCAGCTGGGAAGGGCAGGGGTGCTCCATTTCCATGGCGTCGGCCTCGGTCCTGACCGATCTGGCCGCCGGTATGCCCCGGGATGAAGTGATGGACCTGGTGGAGAACTTCCGGGAGGTCATGCGCTCCCGCGGTACCGTGGAGGCTGATGAAGAGGTGCTCGGTGACGCCGCTGCGTTCTCCGGCGTTTCCCGCTATCCGGCGCGGGTTAAGTGCGCCATGCTCGCCTGGGTGGCGCTGGAGGAAGCGCTGCTGGCTGCCAACTAGTGCCGAGGCGCGTCGGGTCCGAGGCATCCCTCCACCCGGCTGCACAACCCGGCCTCCCGGGTCAGGGTCTAAGCATGGACAGTGAGTGGCACACCGTCAGAACGCCGCCTTGCTGCACAGCTAGGAACGCCGGAGCCGGGTGCGGCCGAGAAGGATCACCACGTTGGTGAGGAACGCCATCCGTGCCTGCAGGATGGCGGGCAGGCCGCGGACCTTGTCCGGGGTCAGGTTACCGCCGTGCAGCCGGTGCAGCACGGTGTCCTCCTCCAGATACCGAATGCTGCCGGCAAGGTTTCCGGCCATGGCCAGCCACTGGTCGTGGGACTCGCGCAGGTAGCTAGGGAACGGCAGCGCCTGGTTCAGGAACTCTGCCCGCAGTGCCATGGCGCAGCCCCAGTGCAGCCGGTAGCCCACCACAATGCCCAGCACGTTGGCCGCATGGCGGGATGAGTCGGCGGCCCGCAGCCGGATCTGATGGAACCGTCCCGGAGCGGCGCCGAAATGCCGGCAGTTGGACACCACCACCATGTCCTCCTGCAACGCCTTGAGCATTCTGTCCACCCGGCCGGGGAGCCAGATATCGTCCTGGTCGGAGAGGAACAGGAAGTCGCCTGTGGCCTCACGCAGCGCCCGCTCAAAGGTTTTCACCTGGCCCAAATTCTGCTCGTTCCGCAGCAGCCGGATCCGGGGATCGTCCACGTCCTTCACCACGGTCTCGGTGCCGTCGGAGGAGCAGTCGTCCACCACTATGACTTCGTCGGTGTCACCGAGTTCGGGCAGGATGGAGCGGAGCTGTTCCTCGATATAGGAGGAGCCGTTGTAAGCGGCTAGGCAGACACTGATCCGAACGTGGTTCCGCATGGGTGGGCCCTCCTGTCGGCGCGGCTGCGGAGGGGCAGCGGCGAGTGCAGATTGGCAGATCCTACCGTGGCATGAGGAACTCGGGAACAGCGCCGCGCATACCGGGCGGAATGCTGGTTTGGCGCACGTAAGCGGACGCCAAAGCGAGTAGCAAACACGGTTTTGGAGTTCAGGGCGGGTCCATATGTTCGAACGCATGGAGACACTTGAGCCCACCAGGGAATGGCGCCGGAAGCGCTACCGACGCACGAGCCGAGATTGGCTCACCCTCGCCGGACTGGCATTGATTGTAATGGCCACCACTGTGGTGGTCGTGGCGGCGTTTGCCCGATGATCCCGGCGAGCCGCCGTTTTTGACCGGCGGCTCCGTGATCACCAAGGTGACCATGGAGACGGTCGAGTACCTGCCCGCGCCGCCGGCTGGTCGAGGGGCTGGAAGCGATCGAGGGCATCCGCGTGCTCGGTCCCCGCGCCGGGGTGGAGCGGATTGGGTTGGCGGCGTTCGACGTCGACGGTGTCCACTCCCACGACGTCGGCCAGTTCCTGGATGATCAGGGCATTGCCGTGCGCGTAGGCCACCACTGCGCGCAGCCGCTGCACCGCCGCCTGGGTCTGATCTCCACCACCCGCGCCAGCACCTACCTGTACAACACCACCGACGACGTCGACGCGTTCCTGAACGCGGTGGCCGGCGTGCGTCCGTTTTTTGGAGTGAAGTAAATGAGCGCCGAGCTGCAGCAGCTGTACCAGCAGATCATCCTGGACCATGCCAAGGCCCGGCACGG
>NZ_PJIU01000003.1:480210-621883 GCF_002929435.1 Arthrobacter sp. 9E16
GGAGTGAAGTAAATGAGCGCCGAGCTGCAGCAGCTGTACCAGCAGATCATCCTGGACCATGCCAAGGCCCGGCACGGTGCCGGGCTGGCGGAGGTGCCGGCGGGGCTGAAATCGGGGGAGAGCCACCAGCTCAATCCCACCTGCGGTGATGAGATCACGCTGCGCGCCGTGATGGGTGCAGACGCAGCGGAGAACGACGGCGGCTCCGCAGTTCAGGGCATCAGCTGGGAAGGGCAGGGGTGCTCCATTTCCATGGCGTCGGCCTCGGTCCTGACCGAACTGGCCGCCGGTATGCCCCGGGATGAAGTGATGGACCTGGTGGAGAACTTCCGCGAGGTCATGCGCTCCCGCGGTACCGTGGAGGCCGATGAAGAGGTGCTCGGCGACGCCGCCGCGTTCTCCGGCGTTTCCCGCTATCCAGCGCGGGTTAAGTGCGCCATGCTCGCCTGGGTGGCGCTGGAGGAAGCGTTGCTCGCCGCGAACTAGCGCGTAGGTAATGCCGGGGCGCAAACGAGTATCGGCCATGGTTCCGCGGAACCATGCCGCGAGCATATGTTCGAGTGTATGGACACACCTGCTCCCACTAAGGAATGGCGCCGGAAGCGCTACCGTCGTACCCGCCGCGATTGGATTACCTACCTTGGATTGGCCCTTTTGGCGCTGGTTACGGCCGTGGTCGTGGCAGCGGCTTTCGCCAGATGACAGTGAGCAACGGGCGAGCCTGGCCAAAGGAAGCTCGCCGCCGTGTTTCATCGCAGGTCACAGCGGCGCGGCCCGTAAGCTTGCGGGATGGAAATTCCACCCAGCCGGGATCTGATCTGATGGGCCTCTTCGGGGGGTGCCTCTATGGTTTTCGTCAAGCGGCGGAGGGGAGGTTCTTCGGGGCGGGATTCTCGTAACGGGTTTCATCGCGGAGCATGGCGAAGAGGACATCTGAACGACGCCGGGCCAAGGCAATGATGGCCTGGTTATGACGTTTACCTTCTGCGCGTTTGCGGTCGTAATACGCCCTGGGCGGTGGGTGATGTAGTGCGGCGAAGGCCGAGAGGAACAAAGCCCGTTTGAGTTTCTTGTTGCCCCGCCGGCTCGGATGCTCACCCCGGATGGAGGTACCGGAGCGGGGTGTGACCGGGGCGATTCCGGCGTAGGAGGCCAGATGGGCGGCTGATGCGAAGTGCTTGCCGGTGACTTCGATGAGGATTCGTGCGCAGGTCCTGACGCCGATGCGGGGCATCGAGGTCAGGACCTCGTAAAGAGGGTGGGCCTCCACAAGAGCATCGGCCTGGGTGGTAATCTCGTCGCGTTGCCGGCGCAGGGCCAGGAGCTGCTCGGCCAGTTTCGGCATCACGATTCCGGCTGCTCCGGTGCCCACCACCACGACCTTCTGCTGGTCCAGGGCGGTGAACACGGCCTTGGTCAGGCGTTCGGCAGCCCGAGGTGCGTGCTTCTTTAACCGTGCTTTCACGTGTCCGCGGCCTGCGGTTCTCAACGCTTGCGGGGTCGGATAGCGGGTGAGCAGGTCAGCCACGGCCGGATGGTCCAGATGTGGTCCCAGCGCCCGCTCCAATGCGGGATGGATCTGGGTGAGCAGCCCGCGGATACGGTTCGAGGTCGCGGTGATTTGTCCGGCGAGATCATCATCGAATCCGCAGAGCACTCCGAGTTCGGTCAGGGTTTCATCGTCCAGTTCCACCGAGGGCAGCGTATGCGGCATGGATCGGGCGGCTTCGGCGATGATTGCCGCGTTCCGGGCGTCGGTTTTGGCTTGGCCCGGGTGCAGGTCAGCGATGCGGCGCATGGCTAGGCCCGGCAGGTAGCCCACTGCTGCTCCGGCGGATTGGGCGACTGCGACGGGCAGGGCGCCGATGGTCGCGGGCTGGTCCACGACGACTAGGACTTTCCCGTGGCCGGTGAGCTTGTGAGGACGTCGCGGATCTTGGGTTCGTCCTGCGGCAGGGCTTTGTCGTAGAGCTTCTTACCGGCCCGGTTCAGGGCCACGGCGTGGTGGCCGGTCTTGCCGACGTCCAGGCCAAGGAAAACGTCGATGCTCTCTTGCTCCAAGATCATGATTACCCCCGGTGGCTCGTGCTGAGACTGACGCGTTGACTGGTCAGGGGCGGCAGACAGTCGCATCCACGTTACGAAGGACCCGTTGTCGTGCCTCTATCAGCGATCAACCTGCCGCCAAGCCGGTTCCGGTGGCAACACCCCCCCCCGGATCATGGGTGACTGGGGGCAAAGACCATGCCGGAACCGACCGCCCAACACACCCATATCCTGCATCAGGAATGGGCTACGAAAAAGGTACCGGGCAAACGCGCGGCCAAAGCCAAAGCCGCCGCTGAAGTGGATTCCTGAGTTGCGGGCGCAACCGCCGCTTTGCCCAGTGCTCGGGTTTCGGGGGACAACTGGACGGGCCCTTTTTCATGCGCTGACTGACAGCCAATACCTACACAGTGCTCTGGGCAGCCGCTCCCACTTGTCCACCGTCCTGCGCCGACTGTCGCCGCAGATCGATGCGCTGGGGCAAAACGACACCCTGAACCTGCAGGTCGCCGAGTCGGACGCACCGGGTGCAGTGCATTCCCGCCTGACGGTCTCCGGGGAGAAGCGGGACCGGGAATGGCTGCAGTTTCTGGCGCGCGCCCACGATGCCCTGGCCACCCGCATGCCGGACCAGTCCGTCCTGCTGGGCGGGCTCAACGGCCGGTGCACCGTGCTGGAAGTGGCCCGGGAGGATGCCCTGCCCACCGCCCGGCTGCTGATTTCCTGGTGGGAGGAGCAGCAGATGGCCGAGACAGGGCACGCGCCGCTGTCCGGACTGTCGCTGGAGATCGGCGCGGTCTGCGACAACCCGGAAATCACCTACACCGTGGATCCGTCGGGTGCGTTCGACGTCGACGGCGTGGAACTGGAACAGCCCGCGGAGCCGCCGTAGGCAGCTGATAAACGGGAACAGATCCGGCTGGCGGTCACTGCTTGGAACGGAAGCCTGGAAGATTTGGACACCGCGGCCAGTCTGGACCTGCGCCCCGGCTATGCGGTCGAGATCCAGTCGCTGGCACCAGGATTCGAGCCGCGGCTCCTGGTCCTGGAACGGGACGCCGGTACGTGGAACAAAGAGGAAACCGGGCGAATTGGGGAAGCTATCAGATCCGGTAACCCGGCATCGGCGCTTTGTACCCCGTAAAGCTGGAGCCGGCGAGGGTGCCGGCCGAACGGTTCCCTCTGGAAGGGGTTAGGCAGCCTGCGTGACGTCGTCGGCGGAGACCGAGCCAGCGTTCGTCAAGATGGCAGGCTGTGCTGCGGTGTCGAGCCGTGAATTGTTGAGCGTAGGTTCAGCGGGCCGGTTTTTGCGGCGGGCCACCCGGACGGTCACCATGCCGCTGACCAGACCCGCCAGACCGACGGCGGCCCAAATGATCATGCCGGTGCTGGCGAAAACCCCGATAAAAGGAAGTGCAGAGACTGATGCTGCTGAAAGCAAGAATTCCCCCAGGAATTGTGAGTAAAACGAGACCGCATCGCCCAGATTGTCGGCGTGCGTCATGATAATAGCAGAAGTTATACGCTTGGTCCTTCAGATATAAACCTCGGTAACTACTGGTTTCAGCTCGCCGGCCTAGTCATGGCCTCACGCTATGGATACAGTCCACCCGAAATGGACACAGTCCACCCGAAGAGGGTACGGCGCCGTAGACCCACGTAGACCCACACCTCTCAAAAAGAAGGACCTGTTTGCCGTTGTAGCAATGCCTGCTGTGATAACGGCAGCGGTCGTCATAGCTGCGCTCGGTCGTTGACGCTTTGCCACTGCGGAGCGAAAACAAAGTAGGAGGGGTGGAACCTGAAGGTTCCACCCCTCCTACCGGAGAAATCGATATTGCTAGCAAAAAGACTAGCGTTTAGGCATTCTTGCGGCGCGCAACGGCAACGGATGCAACTCCGGCGCCGAGTGCCAGAACGCCCGCCGCTCCCCAGAGCAGCATTGCAGAGTCAGCTCCGGTATCAGCAAGGTCGCTATCTTCTGAACCGTCATTGGTGCCGGCGCCGTCAGCGAAGGCCGGATCGACCGAAACGACTACAGTGACAGTGCGTCCTGACTCCAGGCCGGTGGCGGTCAGCGTGTAGGTGCCTGCCTCGCCCAGCGTGATATTCGTGCTGAAGTTGCCGCTGGCGTCAGCATTCGTGGTGAAGCTGTTCACTACTTCCGCCAAGACAATTACTCCGTTGAGACCGGTGCCCGGAACTACAACCGGGTCATTGGAGTAATCAACCGTCACGCTGATGGCTTCGCCCGGGGTGAAACCGGATCCGCTGAACGTCACAGTGGCCCCGGGTGCAACCGTGGCATCGCTGACGCCGCCGGGGACGGGTGCCGGGTAGCTTTCGACGGCATTGGCGGCGCCGGCGCCAAAGAAGGCCAGCGACCCGGCCAAAACAAGAGCGGATGCGGTTTTTTTCATATGAGACTCCCCATGCAATTGATAAAAAGACTGACTAAGTATGGATGGTCTGGTTCCCGATGTGCCGTGGAACCTGCCAAAGTTTTCAAACCCTAAATCGTCCGGCGCCCTCCCCAGCTCCACCGGACGCAAAACGCCCCACTCCTCCTGATGACTGGAAACTCTCCTTACGGTAACAGGAAGCAGAGCCAGTTCCAAGCCGCGTATGATACGTAATCCAGTGGTTACACCCTTAGCCGCATGCGACTCTCTCGGACGGCAGGATTGTCTCTTCGGGTGATTCAAGCGTTGGCGTCACTTGGAGTTTCGGCTCCGAATCTTGGACAACATGAGAAAAAACTATATCCAGCTCCTTTGATTCCCTCGGGCCTAACTCGATTGTCACAATTCCAACCGGTCGTTGACCATGCTTTCCAGATCCGATAGGTACGGAACTGCCGTCCAGGGTAGCTGTCTGCACGAACGACTGTGCAGGACCGTAGAAAACATAGTTGGTTCGGATGCGACCCGGGTCGACACCAAATAAACCTCCGCCGGTTACGTAGGAGGGCAACGTGGTCGCGGCATCAAGAGGTGCAGTGTTGGTCACTCTTGTGCGCACTGTGTAGCTGCCGTAGCCGGCGGGAGACTGGCACCTCTGCAAGAGCTGAACCGTGCGGGTGGCGTAGTAGTCCATTTTGGCACCGGTTCCGTCATTGTAGTAGACGCCGAAGGTCGCACCCCCTGATTTAGGACCTTGAACAGAACCCGCCAAAGCCGTGGACATAATCGTCTTCTGCTCTGCTGGCCGACTGGACCACACATACAGTCGATTTTCGCGAGCGCTGGTGAGGAGGGCTTCCAGCACAGGTCGGCTGTCACCATCACCGTTCGTGAAGGCAGTGAAAACGCTATTGGCAACCGCAGCAAAGTAGGCATCTTGGGCAAGTGGTTCCCTAACCTCACGGTAGACGTCCGAAAGAAGCGTCGCGACAACATTATCTTTTGTCAATAAGGAAGGAAGTGAGCTTTCTTCGATGAGTCGGAGAACATCTGGGTCTGTGACGTCTACCGGTCCTGTGGCCTCCAAAAGGTACCCAAGCACAACGGCGTCAAGTGCGAGCACGCCGTCTATTGTTTGACCGGCATGTCGTTCCTCCCACATGCCTTTCGCCGTCGCGGCGGCCGTGGGGAAGTCAGGTGTGAGGTTCACGTTTTGCATTTGAGTTCCAAGGCGACTTGTGTAGAGCGCTTCCTGCTCGGGCTCCACATCAATGGATGGAGTGAAAGCTCCAAGTCCACTTGCGCTGCTTTGTTCACCTAAAGTGATCAATCCGTTATCTACATTTAAGATGGCCAATGCTCCGGGGATGCCGCCAGTGGCCCTCGTCTCTGCACTGTTCTGGATCAGAACCAGATAAGTCCTAGGTTCGTCAGTTCCGAGCATCGATGGCAAGAGCTGGGCGGCTGAGGAAGCCGTTGCTAGGACAGTGCTGGCTTCCTCGAGTTGTTGCGTGGCAGAGCGAATCGGATCAGCCACCTGTGGCAACAGCGTGGAAAGGTCAACGGAGGTGAGCCGCTCATGCGAAATCCTTACCGTGTTTCTGGCGGTCGAAAGAGCTGGTGCTGCTTCTCGCAATTGGGTGACGTTAATGCTGCCATCGACTGGGGAGAGCGCCTGCCAATCCAAAGAATTGTATTCGTTGAGCAACGGACCCACAGCACTTGAAACTACGTCGTCGGCGGAGACTGCAACTTTCGTTACTGCACGAAAGTTGGAACCCAGGAAGGGGACAATGGAAGCGGCCCTCCAGAGGGGACCTGTTGCGGTGACCTTTGCTGCTGCAGTCTCCCCACGCATCACTTCGAAAGTTGCGCGTGACTGCTCGACCTTCCGACCCTCCAGCTGCGATTGGAGTTGCGGCACGAGTTGAACCGTTTGCTCCAGTTTGCTCCGAACAGAAGCTACCTGGAGCCCCAACAGACCGCCACAGATAACAGTCAGAGCCATGAGGACTGAGAAGCCGATGCCCACCCTGACGAGTACCCTGCGTTGTTGGCTTCGAGGAACCTGGATTTCCGCGTATGGCACTTTGGAAGGAGGAATATGATCGGATGCACCGGCGTCATTGATAGCGGTCATGGTTCAGCCTTTGCGAGCAGGGAAAATCAGGATCTTGGTTCAGAATGCGCCTTGACGGGCGAGAACAGCACGGAACGTTTTGAGCAGAATGGCGACGTCGCCGGCTAAAGACCAGTTCTCTACGTAATAGAGGTCCAGACGTACGGTGTCATCCCAAGACAGCAGAGACCGGCCGCTGACCTGCCAGAGACCGGTGAGCCCGGGGCGCACCATCAGGCGTCGGTGAACGTGGCTCTGATACAGCTCCACCTCAGATGGTAGAGGAGGCCGTGGCCCTACAAGACTCATGGAGCCATTGAGAACGTTGAACAGCTGTGGCAGTTCATCCAGGCTGTAGCGGCGCAGGAAACCGCCAGCTTTGGTGATCCTCGGGTCAGCCTTCAGCTTGAACAAAACTCCATTGCCTTCGCTCTGGTCTCGTAGCAAGTCAAGCCGTGCCTCAGCGTCTACCACCATCGAGCGGAACTTGTACATCCGGAAGTGCTGACCGCCGGCTCCGACGCGTTCCTGTTTGAAGAGAACAGGTCCTGGCGAATCCAACCGAACGACGACAGCGACGATCATTAGAACGGGAGACAGAAATGCTATGAGCAGCGATGCCCCAACGAGGTCGAAGAGTCTCTTAAGCAGGCGCCGGCCAAGACCGAGATTTGGTGTAGAAACATGGATAAGGGGTAAGCCAGCAACCGGTTGGGTGTGAATCCGGGGACCCGCGATGTCGGTCAAGGCTGGAGCCATAATCATCTTCACGTTCATCTCAGCCAGAGCCCAGCCCAACTCCCGCACAACTTGAGGGGGCAGAGGAACCCCGGTGGAGAGTGCTACTGCATCTGGGCGGGTCCTACGGATGGCTGCAACAATAGACTCGGCCGACGGGTTCTGCCCGAGCACCGGAAGGTTCAGACCTGGCTCTAGGAAGGTGGAGGCTGGAGCTCCAGGCAAATAGGTAGCTAGCGGAAGGTAGCCAGCCATAGGCTGGCTACGGAGGGCCCTGGCGAGATGCGCTACTCCCTGTTCACCTCCAATGAGGAGGACCGTGGAGACGCTTTTACCAACCCTTCGCTGACCTCGCAGATAACTGCGGATCAACATCCGAGCCGTTAGAAGCGAGACGACGCCAGCGGGTAGTGCGAGACCAACGTAGCCTCGAGCCGTGTCCAACTGGAACAGATAGGAGATCGTTGCGATTAGGCCGAAAAGCCAGAAAGACGCACTGAGAACACGTTTATACTCCTCAGTCCCATAACCCATGATGGTGGTATCGCGGCTGCCCCATAAACCGAGCATGACCCACCATACGATTGAAAGAACTACCGTAACCAAGATGTAGTGCTGACTGTCGACTCTAATGAGTTCATGTCCACTATTATTGCCGAATCTGAGAATCAACGCTCCCGACATGGCCCACAATACTACGATGGCATCGACTAGTTCTTGAATATGTCTATGTTGAAGACGCCATGCAGTCCCTGAAGATTCCCTCATAGTTCAGCGAATGTCTTCCAAATAGCTTGCGGCATTAGGGTTGGCTGCCAATGATGGTGTCATAGTCCGATTCTGCTTTTGCTGAACGTCGAGCAGTTCGCATATGGCTGCCGGTTATTGATTTGGCCGTCCGCTCTGACGGACGCTTCGCGATGGTGTTTGAATTGTAGCTGTAATGGCTGTAGGCGTAGGCATCTGGGCCCTTTGTGGGAAGCAGATTAAGTACGACTCCGAGCAGATTCGCTTCTACCAAGCCCAAAGATGCAATTGACTTTTCTAGGTCCTGGGTCTTTATCTTCCCAGCTCCAACAACCAAAACTACTCCACCGACCTTCTGAGCAAGTACAGCGGCGTCGGTTACGGGGAGAAGAGGGGGAGCATCAATTATCACGGCATCAAAAGTATTTTCCAACTCTAGGATCAAGCGGGACATCGCTTCAGACGCGAGTAGCTCACTCGGGTTCGGAGGGATTCGCCCCGATGTAAGTACAAAGAGTTCATCTTCCCCCCAAGGCTGGAGTAGATCGACCACCCTTGCATCCCCGATCAGAGCTGTCGTTAGTCCAGCCATGCCCTCGAGCCCTAGATAACTCGCAACCATGGGACGCCGAAGATCCGCTTCAACAAGAACAACGCGTTGCCCCGCTTGTGCCATGGCCATCGCAAGGTTGGTGGCTGTTGTACTTTTCCCTTCTCCGGGAAGCGAGGAGGTCACAAGTACGGTCTTGGATTTACTACTGATATTTGCGAACTGAAAATTAGTACGGATCTGTCGAAAAGATTCTGCCCGGGGGCTTTGGGGAGCCGTTTGCGTTAGGAGCGGTTTCTTGGCGGCATGTGGATCGTAAGCGATGCCGCCAAGCACTGGTGCTTTGGAATACTCAACGAAATCAGCTTCACCGCGGATTTTGGTATCGAGTGCTTCTCGAAGCACTGCAAAAACGATTCCTCCAATAAGTCCGCCCAGCAGACCTATCAACAAGTTGAGTTCTATGTTAGGCGAAACAGGGGATGTCGGCGCAACCGCCGGCGTCACCATCGACAATTTGATAGGGGAAGGAGCACCCGAATCTGGCCGTTCCAGATCACCAACAACCGTTATTAGGCTGTCAGCGACGGCTTGTGCGACAGCTGCAGCTTGAACCGGTGAAGAATTAACGGCAGCAATAGTAATCAGCACGGTGTTCAGGTCGGCCCCAGCACTCACGCTAGAAGCCAGCTCCGCTGGGGTTTCCTGCAAACCGAGGCTGTCTATAACGGGTTGGAGTACCAAAGGGGTCCTCGCCGTCTCCACGTACGACAAGACACGCGCTTGAGTGAAACTGTTACCTTGCTGAAGTTCAGCTACGCTTCCTGCACTCTGGATTGCTACGAAGAGCTGCGTCTGAGCTGAGTAGGTTGGCTTAGCCAGCATGGAAAACGCAGCTGCGGCCAGCAGGCCGAGCAGGGTGCAGGCGGTAATTACTACCCAGTTCCGCCGGAGCACCCGCCCGTATTCCTTCAAATTCAAGTTCCTACCCTTCGTCGCAGCAGAGCATCGATTCCGCGTGGACCTAAATCGCTGCAACTACTTAGTGTTGGCTGTACAACTATAGCCACATCGCTTGCATCGCCTGAATTCTGGGGGGCAGCGCCACTTGCCGCTGAGGGCTTCCGACGGGTACGAGGAGCCAGGAAACTGGAGCGATTATCAAACTAGGTGCGCAGTTACCCGAGGTGAGCCCTGCGCTGGCCCCTGAAGAGTGCGACACGATGATGAACAGCTCTAACGCTGCTACGAGCCGCTGGAGGGCAATGTGGTCTAGGGACGTTTCGCCAATGTATTTGCGGGTCCGATTCTCGTTTATATAGCGGGCGGAAGTAACGATAGACTGAGCGCCGAAGAACCCCGGGGAGCAAAGCGCTTCAAGGTGGGCACGTGTGATTGGAGTGCGGGTGGGAAGTCCGGAGAGTGGTGCTCGCCAGCGCACACCCGTAATAAGGCAGCAGCTCATGATGCAGGACTGTTGCCTGTTAATCGCGATAGCTGCTGGAATGGTTCTTGTAATTTTCCGGACCGAAATTCTGCCAGAGCGATTCACGGGAGACGAAGGGACGATTCAGGAGCTCGCTCAAGGTCTATGGTCTTCCGACGGTGACAGTTCATACACACAAGTATCAACAATTTACCGAACATTGGGAATGGCTGACAGCCCCCTATCTGCTGGGCTCTTCGGCTTTATTGTCTCCTGCATCCCCTACATCCTAGTAAGTTTGAGGTATAGGGCGAACGGAAGTAACGCCTATATAATTATGACAATGGTCGCTGGCATATTGCTTAGTTCAGTTTATATGGGCAGCTATTCCAAGGAGGTCTTCATTGTACCCGTTGTTATCGCTGTCATCCTTATTCGCACAGGTCTTTCCGGATCACTTGCAATATGCGCACTCATAGCTTTATATGCAGGAAACTTTCGTAGTTATTGGTTCCTGGTTCTTATACTATTCGCAGCCTTCTCGATACTGATCCCACTAGGCCTCTCCGCTTGGCGGATGGTCTGTCTCGGGGCTGCTACCACTCTTGTTGGGTCATTTGTCTTTAGTCTCGTCATGGGCGTGCCATCGGACCACTTTCGGCTGGCGGTTAATGTTCAAAGAGCTGCGCTTGGAGACGTAAATACTATAATTCCGCCCTTCGTCGAACTGGGGACCTTCCTGGATGGTCCGATTAATAATACTTTGAGTTTTATATTCCTGCAGTTTCCTCTGCCACTTCTAGCTAAGGCTTCACCCTACTATCTAATACTATTTGCTGTATTTACGTTTCTTTGGATAAGGGTGTTCAAATGCGCCGGACAAATACCATATATCCCACAAGAAGAGTTCAAAAGACACTTTAATCGGCTTATGCTTATCATCCTATCATTCGCTGTTACACAGGCGTTTTTTGAGCCTGATTATGGTTCAGCCCTGAAGCATTTGACCCCGTTTCTGCCATTGTTCTTTATGATGCAACTGGGTGCACTTTATGCGCATTCCGAGAACTTAAGCAAGAAAGGAATTAAAACTGTTGAGTTCAATCGTTAGGGTGCTCCACGTCGTGGAGAGCTTCGGTGGGGGTGTCGCAACTGCTCTAGCTCAGTATGCGACCGCGACACCAACAATCGAGCACCACCTTTTGAAAGCGGAACGCGAAGGCGACTACATAGACGGCGGTGAGCTGAAGGTGTTCGCGTCGGTCAGCGTCCTCCCACGAAACCCACTAGTTGCACGTCGAATCATCCGAGGAAAAGTAAAGAGCCTGGATCCCTCGGTTGTTCACGCCCATTCAAGTTTCGCGGGTGCCTACGTTCGCTCGTCAGTTAGAGCGACGAAGAACATGAAAATTATTTACACCCCGCACGGTTATTCCTTCGAACGGGGCGACATATCTTTCGCCGCTCGTTCTATATATCGTGCCATCGAGACCGTCTTAGCACGCAACACAACGGCGTATGCTGCCTGCTCACCTAGAGAAGTTGAACTCAGCAGATTCAAGGGCTACAAAGGCCAAGTCACATATGTTCCCAACGTTGTTGCGGCGTTGGAGGCAACAAATAGCAGTGTTCCGGTGGGACCGCTATCAGTAGTCAGCGTCGGGCGACTGACGCCGGCAAGAGATCCTTTCTTTTTTGTGAAAATGGTTGAGCGCGTGCAAGCCATTGACCCAGAGGTCAGGTTCGCATGGGTCGGCGGTGGCGACGCCGTCTATGTCCGTGCACTCGAACTTGCGGGCGTTCACGTTACGGGGTGGCTAGCTAGAGACGAGGCAAGGGCTATCCTTCAACAGGCAAATGTGCATACGCACACGGCCTCATGGGACGGATTTCCGATGGTCTTGCTGGAAGCGAACACCTGTAGAATCCCCAGCTTGGTGCGGAACATCGCCCCTTTCTCATCTGTTCCAGTCACTTTACGCAGCAGCACACCCGAAGAGATGGCACATCAGGTCCTGGCTTTGCGAGATAAAGGTCAACGAGAATCCTCAGTTCACTTGTGGGACGAATACTTAGCAGAGAACACGGTAGACGTACAGTACGAACGTCTTATGTCCATGTACGCTCCGACCTCTTAGGAGAAAAAAATCCGTATCCTTCATGTAATTAATAGCCTCGAAATCGGCGGTGCTGAAACCCTTCTAAGAGGATTACTACGCGAGTGGAAAGACGATGAACATCATGTGCTCGTGCTCGAGGACCGGGGCGTTTTCTCTGATGCGGTTGAAGAAGTAGCGAGCAGCGTTACACACCTTGGGTGCAAAAAGTCCATCAAGTCCTTGGGTAAAATGCTACGCGGACTGCGAGCAACAGTACGACGGCTCCGCCCTGATGCCGTGCACTCACACTTGGTGCAATCAGACCTGGTGTCACTGTTGTGTCCTATGCCAGGCGTAAGACGTTACACATCAATTCATATTTCAAGTATGGGCCCTCTAGACCCATTGAAGAGCCGGATAGTAGCTAAGATCGTTGCATTGCTCTCGAAAAAATTTACCGGCGCTATCGCCACGAGTGATAGGTCTATTGATTACATGGAGAGCGTGGGCTACCGATGTAAGGCAGTCGTAATAAACAACGGAACACCGCGCGTTGACCCGATTGATTACAAGCCGGCCCAATGCACATTTCTCTCTCTGGCTCGTTTTCACGGTGTCAAAGGCCATGCAGTCCTGGTAGCTGCCTTTGCAAGACATGTTCAGCGACACCCTTCCTCACGCTTGATTTGCGCAGGTGCGGGGGTCACGCTTGAGAATCCCGAGTTCGTGGCGTCAGTTGGAAAATCTTCACAAGAGCTGAGTGATGCGGGTAAGGCTAGCTTCTTAGGCCCAGAAACTGATATCCGCTCGCTGTTCTCTCGGGCGAGTGCACTAGTTATTTCTAGCGTCGGAACGGAAACATTTCCTATGGTGGGTTCCGAAGCGTGCATGCACGGTGTCCCCGTTATTACGACAGACGTAGGTGGTGCTAAAGCCTTCGCCATGGACGAACGGTGGGTTGTGCAGCCTGGTTCAGTCGCATTGCTGGAAAACGCTATGAATAACTTTGCAGAAGTCAGCGTTCAGGAGCGTGCAGAACTGTCCGAGAAGAGTCGTAGGCGCGCGCTAAGCGACTTCGATCTTTCTGAGGTAGCTGCAAAATATGAGGCGCTTTACCTGGAATTTCCCACTGGCCGTGTTGACTACTCCGGAATCGGACATGAACGGAATTAGTTCTGACAGGCCCTCGATGAGTAGCAAGGCTTGGTATCTCGCGCCTACCGTGTTGAACGGAGTCGTCTCAATCGCTTCAGTCCCACTATTGATACTTTTTATGGGGTCTCAGGGCTGGGCAGAGATTGCTTTGGGTCAGGCGATAGGACTTTTCGGTTCTGTTCTCGTGGGTCTGGGATGGCCAGTAGTCGGGCCTGCTCTAATGGCGAATTGCACTCCTGATGAACAGTATAGACAGTATGTCCTCTCCTTGTGGGCACGCGTGGGCGTTGCCCTAATATTTTCCGGAGCGGTTGTCTCCGTCTTCATTTTCATACCCTCAGAAAGCACACTTCTTCTGTGGACCGCCATAGCAAGTTCGCTTTTGGGCTGCGCTTCGAGTTGGTATTTTCTTGGTATCGATGATCCACGGGGACTATTTTGGCAGGACGCTTTTGCCCGGGCTTTGGGGACCTCATTAGGTATTGTTGCCGTAGGCTTTACAGGAGTGGGTGAGTTGTTTGCTCTAGGCTTATTCCTCGGCCTAGTATTGTCGATGGTTCTGACACTGACAAAGGTAAGATCTCGACGGACTTCTTCGCTTCCTGCTATAAGAGCAGGAGAGGTTATACGATCAATTCGAGTTCAAGGGAAAGGGCTTGGCGCCAACATCCTGTTTGTTGCGCTATCCTCTGTTGCTCTGCCGCTTATGGCGCTGATCGGGGGTCCAATCTTTGTCGCCTTTGCTGTGCTGGACAAGGTTCAAAAACAACTGACTACGGTCGCATTACCTCTAACTCAGTTGATTACCGGGAAGATGGCCGGCGATTTAGGACGTGGTGGGGAGCCCGTCGTTACCGCGCAAAGAACCTTTCGAAGCATCATCGTGTCGGGGGCTGCGTTAGCTTGTTTTATGATCCCACTGGGTCCGTTGGCAGTAGAAATGATGTCGGCCGGCACAACAGACGTCACACTTTCTCAGATGTTTGCACTAGCTTTAGTTGTGGGTTTAGCGTTCGTAGCTCAGTGTCTCCCCATAGCCGTTCTCGCCCCCATAAATAGTTTGAACTTATCTCTCGTGGGTATGTCTGCTGCGCTCATTGTGGGTATTCCCATCTTGTTGTTTGCCGGTCAGGAACTGGGAATGACTGCAGTTCTGTTATGCCTATGCTTTATGTACTCGCTTTCCATACTCTTCGGCGGCTTTGGTCTGTATCGTGCCAGTAGGCAGCAGAGACGGGCCGCGAATCTTGTTGGACTCTAGGAAAATATAGTTTGGTAATATGGACCGCTTTGTCGGTCCTTGGTAGTACGGTCTCGTAGTACAGTCTTGGTCTCTAAGGAAAAATATGACGGTAGGCAAAATAGTGCGTCCTCAATCTAGTACAAAGAGGATAGCCTGGATGGATATATCGCGTGGACTGGCCATTGTACTGGTCATTATTTTTCACTCTGTTTCAGAGGTTGATAAGCAGTTCGGCCTTCCAGAAATTGTCGTCGACATAAATAACGTAATCGCGCCAGCAAGAATGCCGCTGATGGTGTTTTTGTCCGGGTTGCTGATGGGCAAGTCTATCCAAAGGTCTTTCACTGTTTATTTCGGGGGGAAGGCGGCCCGGATTCTTTGGCCCTACTTTCTTTGGTCCATCATCCTAATGTTGATTGTCTTCGTGGGTTCTGATCCTACCGCGTTTTCTATGGACTCCGTATTGGCTGGTTTGACTTACATGCCCGTCGATCATATGTGGTTTCTTCGTGATCTTTTTATTTTTTATCTTTTGTCGCTTGTGTTGAAGTCCCTCCCACGAAGTATTTTGTTAATTTTGGTTGGGGTGCTGTTAGTGGCGGCGGAGTTGATCGGCAATATGCAGCTTATTCGGTTCACATACCTCTATTTATTCTTCTGCTCGGGATGGGCTATAGCGCATAAGCGAGATCAATTCGAGTCTGTGGTGCGGAGTAGGGTTATATTGGGAATCTGCTTAGCCTTGTCTTGTGTCTTGCCTCCAATTGTTTTACATTTTGGTGATGTTCGATATAGTGTAATATTTTTACCGGCAGTTGCGGGTTTTGCCGTTTTAGTTCTCCGATTTAGCATGTGTCTTGACGAGCGTTTTGAGTGGCTTAAGTATATGGGGAGAAATTCGTTAGTGTATTATCTGGTTCATTGGCCAGTAATTCTTGTATTGGTGCACGCTTTTGGGGTAATGCCGAAGACATTAGATTCGCTACTTCTTGTTTTTATCTGTTGTGTTTCTGCTTTTATAGTTTGTTTTCTTGCTGTTGTATGTTGTAGGCCTGGGGGGCCTTTTGGGTTTTTATTTGAGTTTCCGCGGCGTAGGCAGTTCCCAGAAGACATTGACGCGAGTCCAGGCCGAGGCAGGGCCACTTACTAGTCTCTATGAGTCGTTGGCGCCGGTGTCGCTGCCGGCGCGGACGGACGGCGGGGACGCCACTCGGTAGGATTCAACTGGTGCTTGGACGGAAGCCAAATCTACCGTCGTGCTTCCACGATGGACTTGGTGATCACTAGGCTGTGGCCGTTGTAGGATCCACAAATAGCCGCTTGACCTGGCTTGCTAAGGGGCGTCGAACTGGAGGCGTGGTCTGCAGATGCGAGAGCAGGGTAAGGAGTCACTCGGCATCGCGCTGCGCCACTAGGAGCCCGGCTTGGTCCGGGCCTTCCGGATTCTGCTTCGCGGCGTCGTTGAGTGCAAGTTGAGGTACGGGATGATCGTGAGCAGGGGACAAATCGTGTTGGGTGCCAAGCTGTTCCAGGGCGCGGCGCTCAAAATTCGAGAAAAATGGACCCCTGGATCCTTACGGCTATAGCAGCGATTATAGGGGGAGGCTGTAGTATCACTGCTTAGGGGAGCGGGTTATCAGAAGGTCTCGCAGGACGGAAAAATTACAGCCGTATGGAAACACAGCGTGTTGCAGTCATCATTGAGGACGACAGGGATACCCGCGATCTATTGAATGCGGTATTGCAGCAGTCCGGCTTTAGGGTTTTCACCAGTCCCAACGGGGCGGAGGGTGTGGAAGCGGTCCGCGCGCACAATCCCACCGTGGTTACCCTGGACCTCGGGCTGCCGGACATTGACGGCTTTGAAGTGATCCGCCAGCTGCGTCTGTTCTCCGATGCCTATATCGTAATGCTGACCGCCCGCGCCGAGGAACTCGACACCCTCATGGGTCTGGAAGCCGGCGCCGACGACTACATCACCAAACCCTTCCGCCCGCGTGAACTGCGCGCCCGGATCTCCGCGATGCTTCGCCGCCCCCGCGCGAGCGAGGAAACCGCGACAACGGCTCCCCAGCCCGCCGTGCCCGATGCTGCCGCCACCTCCTCACGGTCAACGACCACGGCGGCTCCTGCCGCTCCGGTTGAAGCTGGTGCCGAAGAGGACGGCCAGTTCCTCCACAACGGCCTGAGCCTGGACTTCGGCACCCGGATCACGAAGGTGGACGGTGCGCCGGTCGAACTGACCCGCACCGAATTTGAACTGTTGCACGCCGTACTGGAAAGCGGACGCCGGGTCCGCACCAAGACCGATTTGGTGCGCCGGCTGCGCGGCGATGAATACGACGCCGGCGGATTCATCAGCGAAGCCGACGAACGCACCGTCGAAGTACACGTGGGCAACGTCCGCCGTAAGCTCGGTGACGATTCCAGGTCCCCGCGCTGGCTGGAAACGGTCCGCGGCGTTGGCTACCGGCTGGCTCCGCCGCGCTAATGAGATTCACTGCCCAGCAGGATGGGCAACAACGCGTAGCTTGACGCTTGTGGTCGCGGTGGTCTGGGAAGTGGAGGGTTGGTACTGGTCGCTCATAAGGCTAGCTGAGCAGGAGGCGCCGCCTAGAATCTAACCCGACCTCAGAGCCATTCGGACAAACCAGCTGCACGGGGTCGTTGCAGCGCACGGGATCGAATTCGCGAGCAACCTATGGGGAGCCGGAAGGTACGCTGGATATTGCTAGACCAGCGATCCGCTCCAGCCGAAGGCTTTATAAGGCCAGCAAGCCATATGGTCAAACAGGGCCTTATCTACGGCGTATACTCTCTTGAGGTTCAATGCTATGGGGAAATAAATATGTCACTAAGTGCCGCTGTGCATGCGTCGGGTTCAAATAAGTCTCAACGACAGGAGAGGAAGGACCTGCGCCTTGACATCCAAGGCCTCCGGGCAGTAGCTGTCGGAGTCGTCCTTCTCTATCACGCAGGTTTTACATGGATACCGGGAGGATACGTCGGCGTCGATGTGTTCTTCGTTATTTCTGGGTTCCTGATCAGCAGTGGCATCGTGCGTGAGATCAACCGCACAGGACGTCTGTCGATGATTGGTTTCTGGGGCCGACGCGCAGCAAGAATTCTGCCAGCAGCAACGCTCACGCTCATCGTTGTGACCGTGCTGAGCTACCTGATTATGCCGATCACTCGCTGGTTGCAAGTTGGCAAGGATGTTATTGCCAGCGGAACCTACATGATCAACTGGGTCTTCGCTGATAGCTCCCTCGATTACTTGGCTCGGGATCAAGCGCCGAGTCCATTTCAGCATTTCTGGTCATTGGCCGTCGAGGAGCAGTTCTACCTGGTGTGGCCGCTCATCCTTGTTGTGGCAGGATGGGTGGCCATCCGCGTTGGTGCTAGGCGGGTCGTCGGGTTCGGAATAGCTGTGGTAGTCGTAGGCGTCTCGTCGCTTCTTTGGTCGGTCTATCTGACAGCGACTAATCCGGGGCCGGCATACTTCGCTACCACTACGAGGATGTGGGAACTGGCAATAGGCGCAGGACTAGCGATTTTCGCTGGGCTCGGGTCATCTATTCCGAAGGTGCCGGCGGCTATCATTGGCTGGACTGGTTTGGGTGCAATTGGAGCAGCAGCTGTGATTTACACAGATGCGGTACCTTTCCCGAGTTTCACCGCCGCGCTGCCGACGATTGGGGCCGCACTTGTAATTTGGGCAGGACCTATGGCAGGCAATATCGGTCCGGCTGCACTTCTATCCCGCCGTCCAATGGTAGACATGGGCGCAGTGTCCTACTCCCTGTATCTATGGCATTGGCCTTTGCTTGTTCTAGCGACTGCTTTACTCGGAGATCTGAGTACGACTTCTGGTCTTCTGGTAGTAATTTTTTCCTTTGTCCCTGCCTGGATCAGCTTGCAGTATGTAGAACGGCCCTTTTTGAAGTGGTCTAAGTCCGCACAAGGTTCGGCCCCCGCTCTCAAAGCTGGAGGCATGTTGTCCTTGGTAACTCTGACGGTCGGAGCACTTCTTGCAGTTAGCGTGCCTCCGGTTCCGCCAGCATCAAACATCGCTTTCGTGCCTGCTAACCCCCTGCAGAGTAATGCCATTGCAGCAACTCCAATGGGCGCTGAGGTGCTGTTGAAGGACATGAATCTAGGAGATCCTCAGGATAGTTTTGATTCGATAACACCCAGCGCCCTTGCTGCCCCTACAGACGTGCCGCAGACATGCCTCCAGTCGAGCAAGAGCGATGACGTAGTCAGGTGCATGTTCGGCGACCCTGAATCAACCACGGTCCTGGCAGTGGTAGGCGATTCACATGCCGCAATGTACGTGCCGGGAATGGCAGCTGCAGCTCTGGAGAAAGGGTGGCGGTTGGATGTGTATACAAAGGGTTCTTGTCCACTGGCGGCGGTGGTCGTACTAGGCGATGGGCATCCCTATGACAATTGCCATTCTTGGGGAAAGGCCGTGTCTGAGTCCATTCTTGCCGGGAACCCGACAGCGCTCGTTGTTGGTTCCAGCCGTGACTATCAGGTTGCAGGCGTTGAGGGCAGGGATGCTAGTAACGCTGCTTTGGCTCAAGGCATGCGGGACGCATGGTCACCGTTCCTCGATGCGGGAATTCCAGTTGTCTCTGTTCGAGACATGCCGCGGCCCGGTGTTCTAGTTCCAGACTGTGTAGCTGAGAACGAAACGTCACTAACCAAATGTGCAATGCCTAGGCAAGACATTCTGGCTGAGTCGACACCGGAAGTTGAAGCAGTGAATGGCGTCGACGGAGCCCACCTTTTGGACTTAACGCATGTCGTATGTCCCGGAGATATGTGTCCTGCTGTCATCGGTGGGGTTCAGATATACCGCGACGGCAACCATTTGACTGAGACGTACTCGCGGACTATGCATGCTCAATTTGCGGAGGCTTTGGACCAAATACTGTCCTCATAAACGATATGATCACGTGCATCTGCAATAGGCGGGCCCTAAAACCTAGCACGTACATCGCAAAGCATAGTTTCGGTCTACCGCTCCCGGGCCTTCATCCATACCCTGGGTCGGAATCAAACCCACATTCACCCTTCCCTGCCAGCCGCGGACCAACGGGAAAGCTGAGGAACGCGTGGACACTGCGCTCGACCGCAGCGACCGGCCTCGGTACAGTGAAAACACTTTGGGCTGCTGCCCCGTGCGCAAAGCCCTCCATGCTGCCGCCGGCCGCCTGTGTTGTCGTTCGTCGGTGGCTGCACCAAGGATCGGGGTTCTTGTCTCATAGCGGCGGGGTTTCGGCTGGGGGGCCAACATCCCTGTGTGCTGAATGCGGGAGAAATGCGGGCGCGATCCGCCGTTCGTTGAGCACGGGTATCTGGTTTGGGGCAGAAGGTCGCGGGATGATGCAGGTGGAGTAGTTGAACCGTCAGGCCGTCACTCCGTTACAACGCCCGTGAGGATTACAGCTAGCGCTCCATCGACATGCTCCGGGCCGCAAACCTTGCCGCCGGCACCAGGCGCCGATTAGACGAGACCACGCAAAATCCCCGCCGTCTCACTGAGAAGGCTCCCGTCATGAAACTCGGCCGCACCTGCACCGCATCGGCAATGACATCGTGGCCGCCTATCTCGTGGACACCGGGGGGCTGCGTCACCGTGATCGACGCCGGGCTGCCCGGCCACTGGAAGGAACTCCTGGCCGAACTCGAGGTGATGGGTCGCAGCACCGCTGATGTGCGCGGGTTGTCCTCATCCACGGGGACAGCGACCACATTGGCTTCGCGGAGCGGCTGCGGCGCGAACACGGCGCGCCGGTCTTTGTGTACCGCGAATGCGGAACGCGCCCGCGGTGGCGACAAACCCAAAGTGAGCATGGGCCAGGCCCGGCGGCGACCAGTTGCCGGCTTCTTGTTGTACTCACTGGGCGAGCGCGGCTGGCGCACCAGCTACTTTGGCGAAGTCACCGCGGTAAATGACGGCGACGTGCTGCCGCTGCCGGGCGCCCCGCGGATCATCGGCCGGGACACTCACCGGGCAGCATCGCTGTGCACGTGCCGGCGGGCAATGCCGTCTTTGTGGGTGATGCCCTCACTACGCGGCACGTGCTGACCGGGCGCTCCGGCCGGCAGTCGGCACCGTTCCGCCGCGCGGACCTGGCTCGGAATCGCTGGGCGGGCTCGCCGGCGTCGACGCCGTCTGGGTGCTGCCCGGGCACGGCACCCCGTGGCGGGAACCCGGCAGCCCTTCAGGAGCAGGGGTGGCAAGCCCGCACCGCTTGAGGCCAAACCGTGCAGCACCCACCTGCACCACCTGCCCCTTCAGCCGCGCAGCGCAGCATTCAGCCGAGCCGCCTGCAGTGTCAGATGGTCCCGCTCCTGCACATTGGTGGCGGTACGGGCCGCCTCGACGTACAGCCGCGCCGCAGCCGCTGGATCGCCGTCGCGCTCGGTCAGGTAGGCCACCGCGACCGCCCGGTTCAGACCGGCCACCGGACTGCCGGTGAGGCGCACCAGCTCGTCGTACCACTCGTCTCGCCGGCCGCCGGGGCGTCGGCGTGCAGCGCGGCAATGGCCGCCTGCGTCTGGAACTCACCGAGCCGGTCCCTGGCCAGCGCCCGCTGCAGGATGTCCACCCCTCGGCGGTCAGCCGGGTGTCCCATTGGCTGCGGTCATGTTCGGCCAGCGGAATCAGCTGCCCGTTGATCCCGGTGCGGGCGGCGCGCCGGGCATGGTGGAGCAGCAGGGCCAGCAGCCCCTGCACTTCGGGATGGTCGCCACCGGCGGTCAGCTGGCGGGTGAGCCGGATCAACTCGGCGGCCAGATCCACGTCGCCGGAGTACCCCTCGTTGAAGACCAGATACAGCACCCGCAGCACGGTTGCCACGTCTCCGGGAGCTTCAAAGCGGTGCCCGGCGAGCAGACGCTTGGCCCGGCTGATCCGCTGCGCCATGGTGGCCTCGCCCACCAGATACGCTACAGCAATCTGCCGGGTGGTCAGCCCTCCCACGGCCCGCAGCGTTAGCGCCACCGCCGAGGACGGGCTGAGCGAGGGATAGGCGCAGAGGAAGTAGAGCTGCAGGGTGTCATCAGTGATCCCCGCGGGCCCGCCGGCGGGTTCGGTGTGCACCCGCAGCTCCCGCTGCCGGCGCGAGTCCTCGGCACGCACGGCGTCGAGGAACCTACGCCAGGCCACGGTGACCAGCCACGCCTTCGGAATCCGCGGCGGCTGCCTAGGCCACGTCCGCAGGGCCTCGATGAGGGCTTCCTGCACCGCGTCCTCGGCCGCCGCGAAGTCGGCCGCGGCGGACGACGGCGGCGATCACCTGCGGGTCAGCGTGCGCAGCAGCACCTCGTCGACCATGAGCGCCTCACTCCGTTATTCCGCTTACTCCGTGACGGTCAGCGGCGGAGTGAGGAAGGGCCGGACCTCGATCCACTCATAGATCGGCTTGCCGGCGCGGCCCGGAGCCGCGGAGAGTTCCCCGGCGAGCTCGAGCGCGTGGTCGTAGCTGTCGACGTCGAGCACCATCCACCCGGCGATCAGATCCTTGGTCTCCGCGAACGGACCGTCAGTGACGGGCGGACGGCCCTCGCCGTCGTACCGCACAAAGGTTCCCTCGTGGGACACCGCCTGCCCGTCCACGTACTCGCCGGTTTCCGTCAGTCGGTCCGCGAAGTCCTGCATGTACTGCATATGGGCGGAGATTTCCTCCGGCGTCCACTGGTCCATCGGCGCATCATTGAGGGCTGCCGGAGCGCCGCGGTAGTGCTTGAGCAAAAGGTACTTGGCCATGACGGTTCTCCCTGGATTTTTGCCACACAGTTTCCTGCGACACAGCCATTGTGGCTGCGTTCACTCCAGGGACGAAGCAGTTCCCGCAATTTCGACATCCGCGGGGGAGGCTTCCGTTCCGCCGGCGGGGTCGGCGGGGTCCGCCAGCGACGACGCATGGGGCAGAGACACCGTAAACGCGGATCCCACGCCGGGGCGGCTGACCAGGGTGATGGTGCCGCCGTGGGCCTCCACAATGTTCTTGGAGATGGCCAGGCCGAGCCCGGCGCCGGGAATGCCCGCCTGGCGCACGGCGCCGGTGCGGAAGAACTTGGTGAACAGGTCCTTCTGGTCCTTCTCGCTCATGCCCATGCCGGTGTCCCGGACCTCCAGGCAGGTGCAGGCATCGTCGGCCCAGGCACTTACCGTTACGGTGCCGCCGTCGGGCGAGTATTTGATGGCGTTGGAGAGCAGGTTGTCCAGCACCTGGGCCAGCCGCACCGGGTCCGCCTGCACCGCCAAAGCGGGTGCGCAGCTGGCGGCCAGCTCCACTCCGGCGGCGGCGGCCCGCGGGGCGGCCGCGCGCAGGCAGGTGGAGATCAGCTCGGCCACGGGCACCGGCCGTGGATCCACCGACACGCTGCCCGACGCAGTGGCGAGCAGGTCCGAGACCAGGCGCAGCAGCCGCTCGCTGTTGCGCTGGGCCACGGAGACGGCGTGCGGAATGGCTCCGGTCAGCCCGGTGTCCTCGGCCTCCTCCTGGGCCAGGTCCAGGTAGCCCATGATGGAGGTCAGGGGAGTGCGCAGCTCATGGGAGACGCTGGAGACGAAATCATCCTTGGCCCGCAGCGCGTCAACCAGCGGGGTGATGTTGTGGAAGGCGATGACGGCGCCGTTGAATCCCTGCTCGTTGCGCAGGACGCGCGCGGAACAGGACAGGGCCAGCTGGTCCTCCGGCGGACCGGCGTACAAAAGCACGTCCTCGAAGGATTCGCCCCTAATGGCGCGGGCCACGGGCCGCTGGTCGGCGGGCAGGGCGGTGGTGCGGTCGAGTCCGAAAAACAGCAGGTCCGGTTCCTGGGTGTGCTTCATGCCGTCAGGCCGGATCCGGCCGTCCAGGGCTTCCATGGAGTTGTTCTTGTGCACGGCGGTGCCGTTGGCATTGACCACCAGTACGCCGACGTCGATAGCGTTCAGCACAACGTCCAGCAGCTCGGAGCGCTCGGTGCTAAGGTTCAGGGCGTTTTCCAGCTGCTGGTCCTTGGCCTGCAGTGCAGCCTGCTGGGCCGCCATATCCTTGCGCATCACGGTGACGGTAACCGCCACGGCCAGGGTGACCAGCGGACCGAGGATGGGTGCGGCGAGCCGCTGCCCGGTGATGGGCTCCGCGGAGGCGAACACCGGATTCCAGACGATGGCCAGCGGGCCGAGGAAACTCAGGATGCGGGCGCCGAAGGTCGAAACGCGGGACCAGGACAGCCAAAAAACGGGAAAAATGGCCAGCAGGTAGATGCCAATGGCCAAACCAAGGCTGCCGGCGTACAGGTAGCCGATGGCGATAAAGTCCAGGATCGGCAGGATCCAGTAGAAGGGATACCAGAGCCGGTCCCAGGGAACGACGGCGGTGAGCACCGTGGTTGCCGCGAGCACCGCCAGCCCGGTCTGGAACAGCGGCCGGGTCAGGATGTCCGGCAGCAGTGTGGCGAAGATGATGCAGAGCAGGACGACGGTGATGACCAGCGGGGCGTGGCTGATCCGAACCCGCTGGGACAGCGTCATCTCGTGGAAATCGCGGTTGGCGCTCAAGGCGGAGAGCATGCGTGCGGAGAGCCGTGACATGGTGATGAACTCTCCCCCTGGTAAGCGAACTGCTTGGCTTCCAGCGTACCCGGCTCCGACGTGGGGTTTCGCCCGCTGCGTGAGGCTTAGTCCAGAGACGCGAGCAGGCAGGGCATGGTTTCCTGGCCGCAGACGGCGATGACGCCCAGCATGGAAGCCAGGTCCGCCGCCCCGACCTGCTTCAGGCGCTCCTGGGCGCAGCGGGCCAGAGCTGCCAGACGCTGGGCGCCGGCCATTTCGCTGGCGATTTTGATGCTCAGCACCACGTCCATGGCGGCGGCGTCGTCCGCGGCGATGACGGCCGTACGCAGCCGGTCGAAGCGGCCTTCCCACATGGCCACGTAGTTGCCGACAAACTCGCGGCAGGACGCCGGGCCGAGCTGGTCGGCGAGATCCAGCAGCTGCTCGCGGTGCAGCAGATCCGGGGCATGCTCGGCGGTGGTCATCATGAACAGACTCCTGCCGGCGGCCAGGGGGAGGATGAATCCGATGCTTTCGGAGCCATGGGTGTTCCTCCGCTCTGGGGGCCGCTGTGGTGTGCGGGGGGTCTGGGTGATTCATGAGGCTGCTTGATCTATATGACAATGCCAGCCTTAGCTCAGGAACGTCCCCCGCGAAGGCGCAAGATCGGGGAAAGATTCCCGGGCGGGGCAACCGCCGGCGCCGGGTGCCGTTCCTTTATGGCCGCATTTAGGGTAGCGGCGGACGGGTGCGGGAGCGCCAGGCGTATACGGCAATGCAGCCCAGGGCCGCGCCCAGTGAGTTGGCGGTGACGTCATAAATCGTCGCGTAACGGTTGGGCAGCAATAGGGCCTGCGCTGCCTCGATGGTGCAGGAGGCGGCAATGCCGACGGCGGCGGCCAGCCAGGTGCGGTCCCTGTCCAGCCAGGCGGCGCCGATCACGCCGAAGGGAATGAACATCACCACGTTTGCGATGGTTTCCACAAAGCCGTAGTTGATCCAGCCGGGCACGCCGGCGCCGTGCAGTTTGCGCAGGATCATCTTGAGCGTGCCGGCGGAACCCTCATCCACGGGGGAGGGCCAAAACACCACCAGCGCTAGCACCCCTATATAGAGGAGGAAAAGCACGGCCAGCGTCCGCCGCTGCCGGACGCGCCGGGACGCGGGTTTCGGTGCCACGGGCATTGGCGGTGTCTGGGGTGCCGGAGGCCCGGGCGGGGGCGGCGGCTGCCGGGCAGGTCCGGTGTCCGTCACCGGTACCGGCGTTCCCAGGCCAGCAGGGCGTTCACGGCGGGGGTGAGTTCGTGCACCATCTGCTGGTAGGTCTCCTCGCTGCGGCGGTACGGGTCAACGACGTCGTCCTCCTCCGGCCCGCCCGGGTTGGCGGTGCGCAGACGCAGCGCACGGCCCAGGGCGGCGGTCCAGCGTTCGGAGGCGCCGACGTCGGCCTCTCCGTCAATGTGCGGCAGGAGCCGTGCCAGCTCGCGCAGGGTAAACGTGCGGCGCAGCAGCCCGGGGGCGAGTTCCACGATTTTGCTGCGGTGCGCCCGGCTCAGGGCGAGCACCAAGTCCTGGCCGGCGAGGATGTCGGCGCTGAGCTGGCGGGAAATGAAGTTGGTGGAGTCCCCGCCGAAGACGTTCACAAATCCGGCCACGTGCGGTTCGATGCCCGAGCCCACCAGGGCGCCGGTGCCGGCGCTGGTGACGGTGAACTCGCCGGGGGCCATGGCGTCGAAGCCGGCCTGGAGCAGGCGCTCGGCCATGGGGGAGCGGCAGATGTTGCCGGTGCAGACGGTCAGGATGCGGAACGGGGTGTTAATGCTCATGTCCTCGGGCTTCGAATTGCGCGTCTTTGGGGTTGCTGTTGCGGATCTTGCGGATGCTTGGGAGCGCTACAACGGGCGTTTGCGGACAAATCCACGGTTCATTGCGCTGTTGTTGAGGTTACCTTGTGCGGGCCTTGAGCTTTGGCCAAACGTTGCATCAACCCTGCGGGAAGGACGCGCTGTTTCTTGAGGACGGGGCGGCAAAGTAATACCCAGCGGCAAGGAAAACCTTCCTGGGCCGAAGCAGTCTCAAGCAAAACAAACAAGGGGAACACAATGAACAAGATGGCTAAAGGCGCACTGGCAATCGGCGTAGGCGCAGCACTCCTCCTCGGCGGCGGCGGAACCCTGGCAGTCTGGAACGCGGAGCAGAACAGCTCGGCGGGAACCATCGCTTCCGGTGACCTGAACCTGGAAGCCGTAGCGGGAACCTGGACCAGTAACATCGTTGGCGGGATCCAGCCGACTGCGATCGCAACCTACAAGATGGTCCCGGGTGAGAAGCTGACCTTCACCCAGAAGGTCAATGTGACTCTGACCGGTACTAACCTCTCCGCCAACCTCGCCGTTACCGGCGGCAAGGGCACCAACGGCACCGGCCTGGAAGCCTTCGAGACCGCTAACATTGCGGTTAGCGACGTAGTCCTCACGAAGGACAGCAAGGCCGTTGCCAACCCGCTCAAGACAAGCGTGTCCGGCATCGACGCCACCGTCACCTTCGAGTTCCTGGGCACCACCACCGGCCGCGACGACACCAACGCGAAGTACAACCTGGGCGCCGTCGGCTACTCGCTGGTCCAGAACGCCCCCACGGTCAAGGCACCGTAGTCCCAAGCACCATCTTGTTCTAATCCCTGGCTGTGCGCGGTGCGCACGCTCCGCGCACAGCCTGTTCCCCCTGGAGATGCATTCCGTGAAGAGTCTTCGAGCGCTGAAAGCGACCGGTCTGATTCTCGCCGCCGTGGTGCTCGGATTGATGACGGTCCAGGGAAGCTATGCACTGTGGAACGCAGCAGTGCCGTCCAACGCCGGCACCGTGCAGTCTGCGGATTTCAACATCGTGGTGAACGGCGAGAACATGTCGACCATGGGGAAGCCGCTCCTCCAGGACTTCGGATATCTGAAGCCGGGGTCTCCCGTCACGCGGAAGATAACCGTCTCCAACCTGTCCAACGCAACCTCCGGTATGAAGGTCCAGCCGATTCTGAACTTTCTGCCAGGAGATCTGGGGCAACTGATCCTAAAGCATGGCTTCGAGGATAAAGGCATCTGCCAGTACGACGGGTTCGGGACCATCAGCCAAGGTGACCAGCAAGTTCTGTGCATCGAAGTGCAGTTGCCGACGGAGGCAGACCGAACGCAGCTTGGCCAGAAAGTCAACATACCAATTTCCCTCACAGTGGCGCAGGTCGCGCCCGGAACCAAGTAAGCCCAGAGGATAGGAACATCATGAGCGGTCGCAGGAAAGCAGAAGCCCCAGCCAGCCCCCTAAGCCTTATCGGCACCGGTGTCAGCTACCTTGCTCTCTGCCTTGTCGCTCTGGCAGCCCTGGCCTTGGTGGTTGTTCCCATGGTCACCGGTTCCCAGACCTACAGCGTCCTCACCAGCTCCATGGCCCCGAAGTATGCGCCGGGCACCTTCCTCGTGGTGAAGCCCGTCCCCTTTGAAGAACTCACCGTGGGCGACATCATCACTTACCAGATCGAGTCCGGCTCACCCGCCGTCATCACCCACCGCATCACGTCCGTTGGTGCAGACCAAACTGGTGAAACCGTCTTCACCACCAAGGGCGACAACAACTCCGTTGAGGATGAACTTCCGGTCCGTGAAGTCCAAGTCAAGGGAAAGCTCTTCTACGCGGTGCCGTTCGTCGGATTCATCGCCAACGGCTTGGGCAACTCCGACCGTGGAGCCATGGCCCAGTGGGGTGCCGTTGCCCTGATGGGTTACGGGGTTATCGCCCTGGTTCGCGGCGCGTTGGCCAAGAAGCGCAACGACGGCGAGGCCGGCGACGACAACCGTACAGCCGACGACGATCCATTTGTTTTACCGGACCTTGGCCCGGCTGATGGCGAGGCGGACCAGGATGGGTTCAACGATCCCGTCCTGACCGAATGTGACGGCTGCGACCACAGCGAACCCCGCGCCGGACAGGGCAACCGCCGGCACCGCGTCGAAACCCGTAAGCACGCCACCGTCTAATGAACCGATTCATAGCATCCAAGCCGGGATGGGGTCGGCGTTTAGTCGGTGCCTCCGCCGTCGGTGCTGTAGTTGCAGCGCTTTCCCTTGCAGGAGTGCCCAGCGCCCTTGCGGCCAACGACTATCTGGAATTCAGCCTCGACGGGACAAAGTATGCCCCGTCCATAACGGGCCCCATCTTCAAGGAATCACTCCAATATGTTCCCGGTGACTCAACCGAGGCCACTATTTGGATCCGCAACAACAGTCGTGAGTCGGCCTGGTTGTCCACCGCCGCCGTCATGATCCGGTCAGATCCCCAGCTCAACAAACAGCTAGGCCTGACGGCAGGACAAAAACCCGCTCTGTCGGCACGGATGCTCTTAGGTGCAGAGGGCACCTGCACCAATGTTGCTGAGGTTGGGGACCTGGACCCGGGGGAGGAACTTGAATTGAGCTTTGTCTTGGACCTGTCCATGGATGCACCCAACAACGCGATGAACCGCTCGGCGGACTTCGACTTGGTCTTTCTCCTGGAATCCCAAGACGTTGCACCTCGCCAAGCCTGTGCCGCCCTGGCAGGGTCGGGCCAGCCTCCTGCCGGATCGGCACCAGCTCCCGGCAGACCAGGCCCGACGGCAGTGGCTAATTCTTCGCCGCAATTCGTGACCTTGTCCGGAATACCGGGGGATCGTCCTTTATCAGAGTCCAACCCCATTTATTCTGCGACCCTGCCGGAACGCACCGCGGACAGGCGTTCGCCACAATCTGCCGTTCCAACAGAACAACAGCCCGGGGCCAACATCATCCAGGCAGGCTTCCAGAGCACGGTGGAACCGATCATCCGATCGCTCTCGGGTACGCTCCTGATAGCAATGTCGGTTCTTTTCACCGCCGCAGTGGTTCTACGGTTACGGAATAGGTCAGCAAATGAGTAAGAAGCAGCTGGGGGCTGCGCAGGGCCACGGAAGCGAGCTCGAAGACGCCAAGCGGGCGGGATGGTTTGTCCGGTTTCGCGCGTTGCCTGGTTTCCGTGCGGCCGCGGTGGCGTTCGTCTTGACCGTGGTCCTTGGCGTCGGCAGCACCGTCGCGTACGCCTATTGGAGCCAGTCAAAGCCGGGGTCGATTGCGGGGGTACTAGGTTATGCGCTCCCCCCGCCAACGGAAGTTGTATGCAAGGAAGAATTCCGCAACCGGGTTGTCTGGACGCCCGTAGCCGGGCTCGATCCTGATGCCCGGTACATCGTCACCTTCCAGATTGATCCTAAGAAAACTGCTGCTTATGCAGTTCCGCAAACTGGATCACCAGAGGTAGTTCCTTACACTCTCCCCGGGCTTGACGATGCCCTCGGTACGAGGAGTAGCTTGAATCCCGCCAAACTGACGGTGAAGGTGGAGACAGCGATTGTTGCCAATCCCAACACGGCAACGGTCCCGATCACAGACACGCAAATAGTTCAGCGCTCCGATACCTTCGCCGAAGTGAGTCCCTCGATGAGGTACTACACCATTCTTTTGAAGGGTAACTACCCCTGCAAATAGGTGCCGCGGACGTTAACGCCCACCGCCGTCGTCGTCGTAAACATCAGGAATCCCGTCCTTGTCCGCATCTGCAGTCTCTTCTTCCTCCACCTTCCGGTAGTGCCGGTTGCGGAGGCGCAGCAGGATGGACGCCAGCACCGCGGCGGTGACGGATGCCGCCAGGATGGCGACCTTCGCATGGTCATTGTGCTCAGTCCCCGGATCGAAGCTCAGGTCATTGACCAGCAGGGACACGGTGAAGCCGATGCCGGCCAGGATGCCGATCCCGGTGAGGTCAATCCAGCGGACGCTGGAATCCAGTCGGGCACGGGTGGCGGCGGTGACCACCCACGTGGTGAGCAGGATGCCCAGAGGTTTGCCCAGCACCAGACCGGCCAGGATGCCCAGCGCCACCGGGTCGGTCAGTGCCGAGCCCAGGCCGCTGAACCCGCCGATCGCCACGCCCGCGGAGAAGAACGCAAACACGGGCACCGCAAAACCGGTGGAAACCGGACGGAAGCGGTGCTCGAAGATCTCTGCCAGGCCCGGTTTGCCCGGCTGCGGCTGCACCTGTGTGCCGTCCGGGCCGCGGCGCAGCACCGGAATGCAGAAGCCCAGCAGCACGCCGGCCACGGTGGCGTGTACGCCGGACGCGTGCATCAGCGCCCACACGGCCACTCCGATGGGCAGCAGGACCAGCCAGGCGGCCACCGGATGGGTGCCGAAGAACCGCCGTTTGGTCTGCGCCAGGTACAGGAACAGCGCCAGCGGGGCGAGCATGATCAGCAGATAGAGCAGGTGCACGTCTTCGGAGTAGAAGAACGCAATGATGGTGATGGCAATCAGGTCATCCACCACGGCCAGGGTGAGCAGGAAGATCCGCAGCGCCGAGGGCAGGTGCGAGCTGATCACGGCCAGCACGGCCAGCGCAAACGCAATGTCGGTGGCGGTGGGAATCGCCCAGCCGCGCATCCCGCCGGAGTCGGTGGCAAAGTTGATTCCGGCGTAGATCAGGGCGGGAACGATGACGCCGCCTGCCGCGGCTGCCACGGGCACAATGGCCTTGCTGATCTGGCGCAGGTCTCCGGCCACGAATTCGTACTTGAGTTCCAGCCCCACCAGGAAGAAGAACACGGCCAGCAGGCCGTCCGCGGCCCAGGCGCCCACGCTCAGTTTCAGGTGCCACGGTTCGTAGCCGAACTCGAAGTCGCGGAGCGCAAAGTAGGAGTCCGACGCCGGGGAGTTGGCCCAGATCAGTGCGGCCACCGTGGCGATCAGCAGCAGCACGCCGCCCACGGTTTCCTTGCGCAGGACCGCCGCGATGCGCAGGAACTCCGGATAGCTGGAGCGGGCCAGCACCGTGCCGCCCGGACGGGCGGGCGGCACAGGGCGGCCGGCGGGGTGGTTCTGTGAATCCGGTGCCATGGAACTCCTCAGCAGAGAATCCTCCGTCAGAAAAGACGGGGTATCCGCATTCTGGCACCAACCGGGGGTGTTAACCCACCGCTGTCAGCCCATGAGGGCGCGGAAGCCCACGATGATGGTGACCAGGCCGAAGACCATGGAGGTGGTGACCTTCATCAGGTTCACCGTCAGGTACCGGGTGGGCGCACCCTTTTCGTCGCGGGCCTTGGGACTCTTGTACGCCTCGATCAGGTACGGCGGCCAGACAATCAGGGACCACAGTCCGGCAATGATGAGGATGACCGCCAGCGCGGTGGGCAGGGTAATGCTGTTATCCACGGTTGCCCGGCCCTAGCGGCTTTCGATCCATTTGCCGGCCTGGCCGGCCTGGATGGTCAGTGCCTTGCCGATCATCGGCTCAGCCTGCTTGGCGATCTTGTCGCCCAGGAACGGGATGGAGGAACTGACCTTGCCGTCCACGTCCACCCGGGTGCCCTCGGCCACCGGGACCAGGCGCTGGACGGCATTGACCTTCAGCGGCACGCCGCCCACGGAGAGGTCCACGGAGGCTTCGCGGGAACCGTCGGGCCCCGGTGCCGCCCAGTGCTCCTTCTGGGTGACGGTCAGCGTGGCGCCGACAAACTTCTTGGCGATGTCCGGCAGCCGGTCCGTGGGCAGGGTGCGCACGGCGGTCAGGACAAACGCTCCGGCGGTGTCGCCCTCCACGGTGGCGGAGACCAGGGATCCGCCCACGTGTTCGCTGACGCTGCGCAGGAAGTCCTCGTTGGTGAACGTGTCGGTGACTGTCCGGGCGTCGTAGGGCAGGGTGGTCGAGGCGTTCAAAGCCATGGGTCCTCCAGATAGGGATGTCGGTTTGCCGGCGCTCCGTGCGCGTTCGCACAGTACAACCGGCCCGGAATCATCCTAATCCGCGCGGGCCTTCAGCTCCGAAACGTGCCGGTCGCTCCGGCTACCGCTCCAGGCTCACACAGGCCACGGCCCGGTCGTCATCGTCGGTCGCGCTCGGGCTCTGCGTCTCGTCGTCGTCGAGGGTGATCAGCAGCGAGCGGCCGAGGCCGTCGTCGGGCAGGACCCATGGCACCGTGACGCTGGCGGTGGAGCCGCCGTTCTCATCGGTGGTGAAGTCCAGGTCCAGATCGTCGGAGTCCTCGTTCCGGGTGTCGTCGTATTCCTCTCCGGCGTCCGAGGGGGACGCGCCGCACAGCCTCTCATGCAGCGTGGCACTGAACTCGGTGTTGGGCGCGAAGCCGCGGGCGATCATCTCCAGCGTGGTGGCCGCATCCGTCTCATCGATGGTGATGGTGGTGTCCGCGCCGTCCGGCACCGCAGACGTGTCGTAGGTGGTGGCGATGGCGTTCTCGCAGTAGGAGCCGAACGTTCCCTGGATGATGCCGCTGGCAATGGGGCTGGGGGTGGTGCTTCCGCAGCGGTCCGGGCTCTCGGTGACGCCCGGGACGCCCTGCGCCTCGCAGCTGGCCTGGGCTTCGCTGCCGGGGGACTGGCTGTCGCACGCGGCGGCCGACGCCGATTCCGAACTCAGCGTGGTTTCCGTGGCGGTGGCCGGCGACTCCGAGTCCTCGCCGGCATTGCTGCAGCCGGCCAGAGCTAAGAGGGACAGGAGCAGTGCGCCGAAAAGGAGCTGGGCTTTGCGTGCCATGGGGCAATCCTTACGTGCGGAGGGATCTGGCGTATGCCCGTGCCATCCCAGCGTGGCAGTGGGCGGAACGAAAATCCAGAACACCTGGCTGGATTGGGGTCCCGGCTGCCCGGCTCAGGGCTTCCGGGCCGGGTTTCCGGCTTGGGTAAAACCCTTCAACCTAGCGTGTGGCCGGATGGGGCGAAACAGAGACGACGGCGGCACGGGGCTTTTCGCTGCAACTTCACCTAATTGGCGGTCTTCACTGTCCCGCCGGGCTGCAGGTGTCCTACCGTCAGCCGCACGGCACCCCGGGGGGAGGCGCCCGAAGTCCGGCCGGTGCCATCGCGCCGCCGGATCTGACATCACTCGCACCTATGAGGGGAAGCATGAAAACACCACGTATCCTCCGCGGAACTGCGCTCGCAGCCGCTGTTGTACTTACCGCCGGAACCGCAGGCCCGGTGTTCGCCGAATCCGGCGGAGCCCGCGCCACCGTCACCGATGACGGCACCGCCGCCGTCACGGACAGCGGCGGCAAGGGACACCATCCGGGCAAACCGGGGAAGCCGGGAAAGCCGGGAAAGCCGGGGAAACCAGTCAAGCCCGTGAAGGATGAGAGCGCCAAGCTGCGTGCCGCCGTCACCCTCCACAACGTCTTCGACCATCTGGAGGGGCTGCAGGACGCCGCCGATGCCAATGACGGCAACCGGGCTTCCGGCACTCCAGGCTACGAGGCGTCCGGGCAGTACATCGAGGACCAGCTGCGCCGGGCCGGCTACAAGCCCGTGCGCCAGGATTTCTCCTACGACCAGTTTGCGGTGACCAGCGAAGCCCTGGAACAGACCGCACCAACGGCCACGGTCTACACAGCCGGAACCGATTTCACCACCATGACCTACTCCGGCGCGGGGGACGTCACGGCACCCGTCAGTGCTGTGGACATCAACCTTTCCGGGGACCGGGTTACCACCTCCGGCTGCGAGGCTGAGGACTTTAGCGGATTCGCCGCCGGCAGCATTGCGCTGATGCAGCGCGGCGAATGCTCCTTCGGGATCAAAGCGGCGAATGCGGCAGCGGCGGGTGCCTCCGGCGTCGTCATCTTCAACCAGGGGGACGAGGTGGCCAACGATGACCGCTTTGGGCTGGTCAACGGCACCCTGGGTGAGCCGTCAACCATCCCCGTGGTTGGCACCACCTTTGCCATTGGCGAAGCGCTGGCCGGCACTGACGGAGTGGAACTGCGGCTCAACATTGACGCCGGAGTGCAGACCACCAACTCGTTTAACATTCTGGCTGACACACCCCGCGGAAACGCGGACCGTACCGTCGTCGTCGGCGCCCATCTGGACTCCGTGCCGGTGGGACCGGGAATCAATGACAACGGCAGCGGCAGCGCGGCGATCCTGGAAACCGCCATCCAGCTCGCCGAGACCACCAAAAAGCACCCGCTGCAGAACCGGGTCCGCTTTGCCTTCTGGGGCGGAGAAGAGGACGGTCTGCAGGGCTCCAACCACTACGTCGAGCAGCTGGATCAGGACGGGCTGGACGGCACCCTCGCGAACCTGAACTTCGACATGCTGGGGTCGCCGAACCTGGTCCGTTTTGTGTACGACGGCGACGGCTCTGCGTTCCCGGAGAGTGACGCTCCGCGGCCGACGGGATCCGACGAGATCGAGAGGATCTTCGAGGAGTACTTTGCCGGGCAGAAGCTGGCCTCGGCTCCCACTGAGTTCAGCGGACGCTCCGACTACTCGGCGTTCATCCTCAACGATATTCCGGCCGGCGGGCTGTTCAGCGGTGCCGAAGGCGTCAAGACCGAGGAGGAAGCGGCCGTGTTTGGCGGCACGGCGGGGGAAGCGTACGACCCCTGCTACCACCAGAAATGCGATGACCTCGGCAACATCAACCGCCGCGGACTGGACCAGATGTCCGACGCCGTGGCCCATGCCGTGCTGACCTTCGCCCGGACGGACGCGGACCTGCGCGGCGGCGGCGACGTCCGGTCGAAGCGGCTGGCACCGGCGGAGGTTGACCTGCAGTTCCGGGGTGATGAGGCGCTGAAGTAATCAGGCGCTGACCCGCACATCCGCACACAACCGCCGCCCGTCATGTGACGGGCGGCGGTTGTGTGTTTTCACAGCGGCCGCCCCGCCTATCCGCCGGAAGCGGACGGGCCCGCCCCGGCCCTTCCATGCGGGTAGGCTGGAAGAAAAGCCCCGGGGTTCCTCAGCGAACTTCGGGTTATTTGCGTTGCCTCACGTCAAGGAGCCCCTCCCCATGAGCCTGAACGGACTGCGCGCCGCCCTGGCCGAAGACCCGTCCTACGCACGGGTGCGAACCCTCGCCTCGCGCACCCCCGAGCGCCGCAGCGATGACCTGCAGATCGGCGCGCCGCAGGGCATGCGTGCGGCGCTGCTGGCGGAAATGGTGGACGGGCTTGCCGAAGCAGCCAACGACGCCGGAACCGCCAACGCTGCTTCCGCGCCTCCGGTGGTGCTCGCCGTGACGGCCACCGGCCGCGAAGCCGAGGACCTGGCCGCAGCGCTGCGCTCCTACCTGCCGCTGGCCGGCATCGAGGAGTTTCCGTCCTGGGAGACCCTGCCGCATGAACGCCTGTCGCCGCGCTCGGACACCGTGGGCCGGCGGCTGTCAGTGCTGCGCCGGCTTGCCCATCCCGAGGGCCATCCCATTCAGGTGATCGTGGCACCGGTGCGCGCCGTCGTCCAGCCGCTGGTCGGCGGGCTCGGCGACCTGCAGCCGGTGGCGCTGAAGGTGGGGGAGGAGCGACCCTTCAACGACGTCGTCAAGGCGCTCTCCGAAGCCGCCTACGCCCGGGTGGACATGGTCTCGCACCGCGGCGAGTTTGCCGTCCGCGGCGGCATCCTGGATGTCTTCCCGCCCACCGAGGACCATCCGATCCGCATCGATTTCTTCGGCGACGAGGTGGACTCGATGCGCTGGTTCGCCGTCGCCGACCAGCGCACCCTCACCGGCCCGCACATTACCCACCCCACCGAGCTGTACGCCCCGCCCTGCCGCGAAATCCTGATCACCCCGTCGGTGATGCGCCGCGCCGCGAAGCTGCAGTCCCAGATGCCCGCCGCCGCGGACATGCTGGAGAAGATCGCCGGCGGCATCGCCGTCGAGGGCATGGAATCCCTGGCCCCGGTGCTGGTCGATGAAATGGTGCCGCTGATGGGCCAGCTGCCCGCCGGGTCGCTGTCCGTGGTGATCGAGCCCGAGAAGGTCCGCGCCCGCGCCCATGACCTGGCTGCCACCAATGAGGAATTCCTCGCCGCCGCGTGGGCCACAGCGTCCGACGGCGGCGCCGCACCTTTGGATCTGTCCGCCGGCATCAGCGCGGATCTGGAGGCCGCGAGCTTCCGCTCCCTGGCCGACACCCGCTCCGCCGCCCTGGCCAACTCGGTGGGCTGGTGGTCCATCACCTCCTTCAACCCGGACGATGAAACCGTCCTGGACATCGACACCCTCACCATCAACGCCCGCGAACCCCGCGGCTACCAGGGCGACGTGGCGGAGATGATGGAATTCATCGGCTCCCGCGTGCGGGACGCCTGGCGCGTTGTCGTCGTCACCGAAGGCCCCGGCCCCGCCTCGCGTCTGGCCGAACTGTTCCGTGACAATGACATTCCGGCCTCCCTGACCGAATCCCTGGACACCGAACCGGTGCCGGGCATCATCTCCATCACCACCGCCAGCGCCGGGCGCGGCTACGTCTTTGACGGGCTGAAGACCGGGCTGCTGACCGAGGCTGATCTGCTGGGCCGGGCCAGCGCCTACTCCACCCGCGACATGCGCAAGATGCCCTCCAAGCGGCGCAACGCCGTCGACCCCCTGCAGCTGCACGAGGGCGACTTTGTGGTGCACGAGCAGCACGGTGTGGGCAAGTTTGTGGAGCTGATCCAGCGGGCCACCGGCGCCGGGCAGAACAAGACCGTGCGCGAGTACCTGGTGCTCGAATACGCGCCGGCGAAGCGCGGCGGCCCCGGCGACCGGCTGTTTGTGCCCACGGACCAGCTGGACCAGATCACCCGCTACGTGGGCGGGGAAACCCCGGTGCTGTCCAAGATGGGCGGTTCGGACTGGGCCAAGACCAAGTCCCGGGCGCGCAAGGCGGTCAAGGAGATCGCCGGGGAACTGATCCGGCTCTACTCCGCCCGGATGGCGTCCAAGGGACACGCGTTCGCCAAGGACACCCCGTGGCAGCGCGAGCTGGAAGAGGCGTTCCCGTACGTGGAAACCCCGGACCAGCTGACCACCATCAACGAGGTCAAGGCGGACATGGAGAAGGAAGTCCCGATGGACCGCCTGGTCTCCGGCGACGTCGGCTACGGCAAAACCGAGATTGCGGTGCGCGCCGCGTTCAAGGCCGTGCAGGACGGCAAGCAGGTGGCGGTGCTGGTGCCGACCACGCTGCTGGCCCAGCAGCACATGGAAACCTTCGGTGAACGCTTCTCCGGCTTCCCCGTGCGGGTGGAATCCCTGTCCCGGTTCCAGACGGCCAAGCAGGCCAAGGAAACCATCGAGGGCGTGAAGAACGGCTCGGTGGACGTGGTGATCGGCACGCACCGGCTGCTGTCCCAGGAGGTCCAGTTCAAGGACCTCGGGCTGGTGATCGTGGACGAGGAGCAGCGTTTCGGCGTGGAGCATAAGGAAGCGCTGAAGAAGATGCGCACCAACGTGGACGTCCTGGCGATGAGTGCGACGCCGATTCCGCGCACCCTGGAAATGTCGCTGACCGGCATCCGGGAAACTTCCACCCTGGCCACCCCGCCGGAGGAACGGCATCCGGTGCTGACCTATGTGGGCCCGTACACGGACCGGCAGGCCTCAGCGGCCATCCGCCGCGAGCTGATGCGCGAAGGCCAGGTGTTCTTTGTGCACAACCGGGTGTCCTCCATCGACCGGACCGCCGCGCACCTGCAGGAGCTGGTCCCGGAGGCGCGCATCGCCGTCGCGCACGGACAGATGAGCGAATCCAAGCTCGAGCAGATCATCGTGGACTTCTGGGAGAAGCGTTTTGACGTGCTGGTGTGCACCACGATCATTGAAACAGGCCTGGACATCTCCAATGCGAACACGCTGATTGTGGACCGTGCGGACCACTTTGGCCTGTCCCAGCTGCACCAGCTGCGCGGGCGTGTGGGCCGCGGCCGGGAACGCGCGTACGCGTACTTCCTGTATCCCTCGGAGAAGCCGCTGGGCGAGGTGGCGCTGGAGCGGCTCAAGGCCGTGGCCACGCACAACGAGCTCGGCGCCGGCATGCAGCTGGCCATGAAGGACCTGGAAATCCGCGGCGCCGGCAACCTGCTCGGCGGGGAACAGTCCGGCCACATCGCCGGGGTGGGCTTTGACCTGTACATCCGGCTGGTGGGCGAGGCCGTGGCCGATTACCGCGGCGAGGCCGAGGAGAAGGCCGCGGAAATGAAGATCGAGCTGCCGGTGAACGCGCACCTGCCGCACGAGTATGTGCCGGGGGAGCGGCTGCGGCTGGAGGCTTACCGCAAGCTGGCCTCAGCGGTGACGTACGAGGCGATCGACGAGGTGCTGGCCGAGCTGGTGGACCGCTACGGCGAGCCGCCGCAGGCCGTGCAGAACCTCATCGACGTGGCCCGCTTCCGGGTGGGCGCCCGCGAGGCCGGGCTGACCGATGTGGCGCTGCAGGGCAACTTCATCAAGTTTGCTCCGGCGGACCTGCCCGAGTCCCGCGTGATGAGGCTGCAGCGGATGTACCCCGGGGCCTCGGTGAAGCCGGCCCTGAATGCGGTGCTGGTGCCCAAGCCCAAGACCGCCCGGATTGGCGGACGGGACCTGGTGGATGCCGAAATCCTAGCCTGGGCGCAGCAGGTGGTGGACGCGGTTTTCAAGGAGTGAACCGGTGGCCGGGGCGTCGGACGGGGCGTCCCGGCCACCGCCCGGTTAGACCGGCTGGGTAAGCGCCACAATGAAAACGGCCACGCACATTACTGCGGTGGCAATGACAATCCCGTAGCCGATGCGCATGGTGCGCTGCTGACGGGCACGGTCCTGGCGCCATTCCCGGCGCGTCATAGTGGTGCTCATGGAATCGAATATAGGAGACCGGCTTACCGGTTTCTTAGCGTAGTGAGTACGTGGATGCCTGCCGGAAGTACGCGTTAATCACTTGGAACGGGGCCTAATGATGGCCCGGGGCTGGTGTACTGCCCGTTAAAGACGTTTGCACGCAGCCGGACCGGCTGCGTGCAAACGTTTTTTGAAGAGGTTGCTGCTACTTGCCGGCAACCCGGCCTTCGGCCAGTTCCTTGGCCGTATCCGAACGGCCCGTCACGAACGGCACGAAGTACGCCAGCGTACCCAGAGCCAGGCAGATCACCATCGGCCAGACGTTGTCCAGGCTCAGCCAGCTCAGCGAGTAAAGGCCAACGGCAAAGATCGCCAGGAAGATGATAAAGGTGACGAGGTTGCTGACAAGGTGCCCTTCACCCGAGTGCGTGGGCTGCTTGGACCGTGTTCCTGCCATGGTGTTCTCCGTTTCAAAAAGATTTCAGTAGCCGGCGGATCAGTAGTCCGACGCGGCGTTCCCACCCTTAACAATAGCGATACCGGAGCTCGCTCCGATACGCGTGGCACCGGCGTCGATCATTGCCTGCGCATCTTCGCGCGAACGGACACCTCCCGAAGCCTTGACCCCGAGGTCCGGTCCTACGGTCTTGCGCATGAGGGCAACGTCCTCCACGGTGGCTCCGCCGCCGTTGAATCCGGTGGACGTTTTCACGAAATCCGCTCCGGCTTCCACTGCTGCCTCGCAGGCCAGGACCTTCTGCTCGTCGGTGAGCAGCGCCGTTTCAATGATGACCTTCAGGATGCCGTTGCCGGTGTGAACCACGTCGGCCACGGCGGCAATGTCGCGGACCAGGGCGTCCCGGTCTCCGCGGCGGGCGGCGGCGATGTCGATGACCATGTCAATCTCGTCAGCGCCGTCCTGCAGTGCGCCCCGGGCTTCGAACACCTTCACTTCGGTGGTGGTGGCGCCCAGCGGGAAGCCGATGACCGAGCAGGTCAGGACGCCGCTGCCCTTGAGCGCGTTGCGTACGGTGCCGACCCACAGCGGGTTGACGCAGACGGACTTGAAACCGTATTCGGCTGCTTCGGCGCAGACTTTAAGGATGTCCTCACGGCTCGCCTCGGGTTTGAGGAGCGTGTGGTCAATGTACGAGGCAATGGCTGTAGACATGCCAACCATCTTGCCACAGGAGGGGTGCCGTTGGGCCCTGGAAAGACTATGGCCGGGTAAACGTCTTTCGACGCTAACCCGGCCATTTTGTTACCTACGGGAAAATGATGGGAAAAATCGTCGACAGCGGATTTACTACCGACGCTCCCACGCTGAGTGTTGCTGCCGATGCGGGTGCTGCTACACCAGCGACGGCGATTGTGGTGGCAAGAAGCAGAGCGGATGCCAGTTTTTTCATTGAGTCCTCCAAGTAGTAAATAACGACAAAGTAAAGTCTCGCTGAAGTGGGTCAATAAATCGATAGGTTGGAGGTAAAATCTAGGGTCCATTTTTTGTCAGTTTCCAGAGTGTAAGATTCGATGCACTTCGGTTCCATGACGGGGACGCTCGGGACGGCGAGCCTGGAGTACTGTAAGCGGAACAGGTCTTGAAATAAGCGAGTTAGGTGCAGTGGGAATTGGACAACTCTGTCGATCAAATGCTGAATGAGTACCGGGCACGCCTGCACTGGGACCGCCGGGAGTATAAGGCGGCCTTAGGCCATGCAACTGCGGCAGCCGATGAAGCCCTCACTAAAGAGGACATCACCGGGTACTGGCGCATGACACTCCTGCTGGCGGAATGCCAAATGGAGCTGGGTCTGATTCAGGAATTCGCTGCTAGCACCAAGAAATTGTCCGAGAGCTCGGCGCTGCAAGGGGATCAGGCAATGGTTGCGCGGGCCAAAGTCCTGTATTCGAGGGCGTTGGAGAGTCTGGGGCACATAGGCGAGTCCCTTGTCGTCGCTCAAGAAGCAGCGGCGATAGAACTCAATGAACCATCGGACACGGTGGACGAAATCGAGATGCTGCATGGTCTCGTCGCTGCTCTCGCTGAAAGCGATCAAGGTGCCGAGGCATGGACACACGCACTGAGACTGGCATCCCTGGCCGGGCAGCAGGACGACCAACATATCGCCGGCAAGGCCTACTGGGCAGTCGGCAACGTTGCGTTCCTGAACGGCGACGCCGAGAACGGGATTCGATTCCATAAACTGGCCGCTGAAAATCTTGCCCCGGATAATGACGTGAATACGTGGGCGTTTTTCAACAAAGCCTCCGCCCTGGCGCGCCTCTCCGCAGGTATAGCGGACCAAGAAACCCTCGAATGCATTGAACGGGCCGAGCTGGCCAACTCAGTTACCGGCGGAAGCCCACTCATGGAACTGGAACTTTCCACTGCCCGTGCACAGTGGCTCGTGTCCAACAACGGTGCTGAGGAAGCCGTGGCCTGCGTTCAGCAAATACTTGACCAGCGGGAACTTCTTCCCGAACATTTGCTTGCGGACGTGGAATACGTTGCAGCCCTTGCTTTGCATGACCTCGGGCGGAATGATGAAGCCTTGGCTGCAGCGGTTCATTCCGAAAAAGTCTTCATTGCGCACGGCGGCCGACGCCGGGCGCTGGAGGTCCGCAGCGTCATTGACAGCATTAATGCCGGCAGTCACTGATCGGAAAAAGCACGTGCGGGGCTAATAAGCATCAATTTCGGGAGTAGGCGCGGAGCACGACACTGCAGCGGCATCGCGCAGCGACTTTCCGGCGCTTCTGGGGGGAAGCATGACACAGCAACGATCGGTCGAAAGAACAGTCTGGAATGACTGTCCGGATGAGCGTTCTTCAGGCACGGGCACGGGCACGGGGGTTTACGGGTACGGATCTGCTCCGGCGCCGGACAAAGGGCCTAAAGTGGACGTGTCCCTGGCGCCCGAAGGACATATCCTGTTGATCCTCCCGCCCGGCGAAGTAGTCACCGGAACCATGGCCGCAGCGGCGAATGACGAAGTGGGGCGGCTGGCCGGCATCAGGAAGATGCCGATGCTGCTGGTTCTGACCGGCGTTGAAGCTGTCACCAGGAGTGCGCGCACCGTGTTCAGCAGTGCTCAGTCCCTGGCCGCCGTCGCGGTTCTTGGCATGACACCCGTGGACCGTGTCATCGCAAACTTCCTCCTGGGTGGAACCGTCCAGCCCTGTCCCACCCGCTACTTCTCGTCTGAACAGGAAGCCCTGGGCTGGCTGAGGCGGAAAAGCGTTGCCTGATGCCCGGCCCGGGAAACCGGCTGCGCCGGACATCGCACCGGAAACGCCGCAAGACGCCCGCCGTCCGCCCGAAGAAGACGGCCGTCTGAGCCAAGTTGTCGAAGGCATCATCCGAATAGCGTCAGGCGATCTCAGCACGCACATCCCCGTCTCCAAGGCCCGGGACCAGGTGGACGCCGTCATCACGGGCATCAATCTGCTGGCCGATGAACTCAACGAGGTCTACGCCGCCTTTGAAGAGCGGGTGGAAACACGCACCCGCGAGCTGCGCGAGGCACACCTGACCATGCAGAAGATGGCTATGACCGATCCGCTCACAGGCATCGGCAATCGCTCATCCCTGCACGAGGCGCTGACTGCTGCGGTCGCCAACCGCAGGGACGGCCAGCCGGGGCCGGCCGTCCTCCTGCTTGACCTGGACGGTTTCAAGGAAGTCAATGACAGTCTGGGGCATGATTCCGGGGACCTGGTGCTGATCGAGATTGCCGCACGGCTGGTGGCGGCGGCCGGCCCCGGCAGCGTTGTGGCACGCCTGGGCGGGGATGAGTTTGCCGTGCTGCTGCCGGTCTCCACCGTCCAGCAGGCACGCGGCACAGCGCTGAAAATCGTGGACTCCCTCAAGCAGCGCATCCCGTTGGAGGACATTGACGCCTGGACCGGGGCCAGCATCGGGATTCATCTGGCGGAGCCCCGTGAAGACGCCAGTGCAATCATGCTGCGTGCGGACACCGCCATGTACGCGGCCAAGGAGGACGTTCACCGGCGCATTAAAGTGTTTGAGCCGGTGATGCTGTACCGCAGGCAGCTGCGCCGCCAAACAGCGCGCGAGCTTCGCCAGGCCGCTTCGAATGGTGAGCTGTTCCTTGAATACCAGCCCGTGGTGGAGTTGCAGGGGGGCCGGCTGCAGGGCGTTGAAGCGCTGGTACGGTGGAACCATCCCAGCCGCGGTTTGGTGATGCCGGATGACTTCATCCCGCTGGCGGAAGAGACGGGGCTGATTGTCGGGATCGGCCGCTGGGTGCTGCACACCGCGCTGCAGCAGCTTGCACAGTGGCGCCAGCTGCTGCCTGCCGATGGGAAATTCCTGCTCCGGGTCAATCTGGCGGCGTCGGAACTGCAGAGCATGGATCTGGTGGACTTCGTGCGCGGCTCCCTGCGCACAACGGGAGCGGAACCCGGGGAACTGGTCCTCGAGATTACCGAAAGCGCTCTTCTCTTGGGCGGTGACGTGGAGACCTACTCGCTGCGCTCCCTGCAGGCGCTGGGGGTTGGCCTGGAAATCGACGACTTCGGCACCGGCTATTCCTCCATCAGCTACCTGCACCGGCTGCCGGTGGACACGGTCAAGGTGGACCGGTCACTGATTTCGGACATGGCCGACGACGACGGCCAGCTGAGGTTTGTGGCGGCGGTCCACAACCTGATCCGTGCCGCCGGCATGGATGCCGTCTTTGAAGGCATTGAAACCGCCAAGCAGGCACGGCAGCTGCAGGAGATGGGTTGCTGCTGCGGGCAGGGCTACTACTTCAGCAGGCCGCTTCCCGCGGTCCAGGTCACCGACCTGCTGCGGGAGGGGCGCACCCTCCCGCAGGCCGTCGTCGTTCTTCCCGGGTAACTCCTGCCGGCGTTACAGTCCCAGAGCGGCATTCACGTCGGCGAGCACCGCATCAAGCCGGGCGCGGCCCTGTTCGCGGGCCGCCGGAAGGTCCGCTGCGGATTCCACCGGAACAATCACCTCGAGGTAGCACTTGAGCTTGGGCTCGGTGCCGGAGGGGCGGATGATCACCCGGGTGCCGTCAGCCGTGAGGTACTTCAATCCGTCGGTGGGCGGCAGCTCGGCGCTTCCCTCGGCCAGGTCCACGGCGGATTCCACGGGGGAGCCGCCCAGGGACACAGGAGCCTGGGCACGCAGCCGCGCCATCATCTCGCCCAGCAGGCCCAGATCGGACACCCGGACGGAGAGCTGGTCGGTCAGGTGCAGCCCGTGCTCCAGGGCCAGGTCATCGAGTTCATCGAAGAACGTCCGCCCCTGCATCTTCAGGGCAGCAGCCATTTCGGCCACCAGGAGTCCGGCGGAAATGCCGTCCTTGTCGCGGACCAGGCCCGGCGCCACGCAGTAGCCCAGGGCTTCCTCATAGCCGTAGGTCAGGTGGGGCACACGGGAGATCCATTTGAAGCCGGTGAGGGTCTCAACGTGGGCAAAGCCGGCAGCTTCGGCAACGCGCGCCAGCAGGCGTGAGGAGACAATCGAGTTCGCGAAAACGACGCCCTTGCGCGTCTTCTCCCCGCGGACTTTCCAGTGCCCGGAGGTGATGCGGCGGGTCAGATGCCGGCCCAGCAGGGCGCCCACTTCATCGCCGCGCAGCATCCGCCACTCGCCGTCGGCCGGGTTGAGAGCCGCCACGGCAACGCGGTCGGCGTCGGGATCATTGGCGATGACCAGATCGGCGTTGTGCTCGACGGCGGTTTCCAGTGCCAGGTCCAGCGCGCCGGGTTCCTCCGGGTTGGGGAAGGCCACGGTGGGGAAGTCCGGGTCCGGCTGGGCCTGGGCAGCCACTGGAATGACCTTGCGGAAACCTGCGTCCTTCAGCACGGACTTCATGGTTTCCCCGCCCACGCCGTGCAGCGAGGTCAGGACAATCTTCAGATCCCGTTCCGGGAACCGTTCGCGCGATGCCAGCCGGTCCACGGCGTTGATGTAGTCCGCCACGATGGACTCGGACACGTCGGTCCAGCCTTCCGGGGCAATCTCAATGCTCTTCAGCGGCACGCTGTAGTCGATGCGGGCGGCAATTTCGGCGTCGTACGGCGAGACAATCTGCGCACCCTTGCCCGGGCCCTTCACCGTCCGCCCGCCGAGGTACACCTTGTAGCCGTTGTCCGCCGCCGGATTGTGGCTGGCGGTGACCATCACGCCGGCGTCGGTGTCCAGGGCGCGGACGGCGTAGGCGAGTACCGGCGTCGGAAGCGTGCAGGGGAGCAGGAAGGTTTCGATGCCGGCGGCACTGAACACGGCCGCCGTCTCCAGCGCGAAGGCGCGTGACTTGTGCCGGGCGTCGTAGCCGATCACGGCACTGGGGGTGTACTTGTCACCGGCCGTGTCCTGCAGGAATGAGGCGATGCCGGCGGCCGTGCGGCGCACCACCGCCCGGTTCATCCGGCGGGGTCCGGCGCCCAATGCAGCGCGCAGGCCGGCCGTGCCGAATTCCAGCGTGCCGGCAAACCGGTCCGCCAGCTCTTCCGCGGCAGCTGCTGCTGCGGAAGCATCGGCGGACAGCTCCGCGAGCAGCCCCCGCAGCTCGGCCGCTGTTCCGGAATCGGGGTCTTCATCCGCCCAGCTCTTGGCGGCGGTCACGAGCTCGTTCAGCTCGGTGGGATTCAACGTCATGGGATGTACCTGCGGATCGGGGATAGGAATGAAGCGGCGGCCGTTAGAGCTTGCCGATGATGTCAGCCAGCAGCCGGGAAATCCGGGGGCCTGCAGCGGCTCCGGCTTCCAGGACCTCGGTGTGGCTGAGCGGCTCCGGGCTGATGCCGGCGGCCAGGTTGGTGACCAGCGAGATGCCGAATACCTCCATGCCGGCGTGCCGGGCGGCGATGGCCTCGAGCGCGGTGGACATGCCCACCAGGTCTGCACCGATGGTCTTGGCGTACCGGACTTCGGCGGGCGTCTCGTAATGCGGACCGGTGAACTGGGCGTAGACGCCTTCATCCAGCGACGGGTCCACGGTGCGGGCCAGCTCGCGCAGGCGGGAGGAGTAGAGGTCCGTCAGGTCCACGAAGGTGGCGCCTTCCAGCGGCGAGGTGGCGGTGAGATTGATGTGGTCGCTGATCAGAACCGGGGTACCGGGCTTCCAATCGGGGTTCAGACCGCCGCAGCCGTTGGTGAGAACCATCACCTTGGCGCCGGCCGCGGCTGCGGTGCGGACTCCGTGGACGACGGCGCGGACGCCCTTGCCCTCGTAGTAATGGGTGCGTGCGCCGAGAACCAGCGCGCGCTTGCCCGACGGCGTCAGCACGGACCGAATGGTCCCCACGTGCCCCTGCACAGCGGGGGCGGAAAAGCCCGGGATATCCGTAGCGTTGAGGGTGGCAGTGGTCTCGCCGATGAGTTCGGCGGCCTCACCCCAGCCGCTGCCGAGGACCAGGGCAATGTCATGGTTGGGCACGCCGGTTTCCTCGGCAATGTACTTGGCGGCCTGCTGGGCTAGTTCAAAAGGATCGTTGCTCACTGGTCCAACCTACCGTGACTTATGCGTGCGCCGCATGGTGGCTGAGCTTGGGGCGGACCTTCCGGCGTTTGAGCGGGCGGCGGGGATGGGACAGAATGGACAACTGTGACGACCCAACTTGATTTTACTGCCCGAAAAATTGCGATCCTCGGCGGCGGCCCGGGAGGATATGAAGCCGCCATGGTAGCCGCGTCCCTCGGGGCGGACGTCACCATTGTGGAGCAGGACGGATTGGGCGGCTCAGCCGTGCTGACCGACGTCGTGCCTTCCAAAACCCTGATTGCCACCGCCGACGTGATGACCCGCTTCGCTTCGGCCTCATCCCTGGGCGTGGACTTTGGCTCCACCGGGCAGCCCGCGGTGGCGGACCTGAAGATGGTCAACAACCGGCTCCTGGCCCTGGCCAAGGAACAGTCCAATGACATTCACCGCACCCTTGAGCGGGTGGGCGTGAAGGTCATCACCGGCAAGGGCCGGCTGCTGGACAACAAGACCCTCGAGGTTGTCACGAAAGACGGCACGCAGACTGTTGAGGCTGAGGCGCTGCTGATTTCGGTTGGCGCCAGCCCGCGCGAGCTGGAATCCTCCATGCCCGACGGCGAACGCATCTTCACCTGGAAGCAGGTCTACAACCTCACCGAGATCCCCGAGCACCTGATCGTCATTGGCTCGGGCGTCACCGGCGCGGAATTCGCATCCGCCTACAACGGCCTGGGCACCAAGGTCACGCTGATCTCCAGCCGCGACAGGGTCCTGCCCGGCGAAGATGCGGATGCCGCCGTCGTGCTCGAGGACGTGTTCCAGGCCCGCGGCATGACCGTGCTGAACCGCTCGCGCGCCGAGTCCGTGAAGAACACCGGCAACGGCGTACTGGTCACGCTCGACGACGGCCGCACTGTGGAAGGCAGCCACTGCCTGGTGGCCGTGGGCGCCATCCCCAACACGGCAGGGATCGGTCTGGAAGAGGCCGGCGTGCAGCTCGATGACCGCGGACAGATCAAGGTGGACGGCGTTTCCCGCACGACCGCTTCCAACGTCTACGCCGCCGGCGACTGCACCGGCGTGTTCAACCTTGCCTCCGTGGCCGCGATGCAGGGCCGGATCGCCATTGCGCACCTGATGGGCGACGGCGTGAAGCCGCTGAAGCTCAAGAACGTCGCCTCGAACATCTTCACCTCCCCGGAGATTGCCTCCGTGGGCGTGTCCGAACAGGACATTGCCGAAGGCCGCTACCAGGGCGACGTCATCAAGCTCTCCCTGCACACCAACGCACGGGCCAAGATGATGGAGGTCAAGGAAGGCTTCGTGAAGATCATTTCGCGCAAGGGCTCCGGCACCGTCATCGGCGGCGTTGTGGTGGGCCCGCGCGCTTCGGAGCTGATCTTCCCGATCGCCATCGCGGTCACCCAGAAGCTGCACGTCGATGACCTGGCCAACACCTTCACGGTGTACCCGTCGCTGACCGGTTCCATCTCCGAGGCTGCCCGTCGCCTGCACGTGCACATGTAGTTTCTGTTTTCGGCTGCAAGGCCGTCAGGGTTCCTGTTTGGGGCGGTTTCCCGTCCTGCTAAGCCCGCGTCCGCGGTGGATTTGTTCCGCTGCGGAGGCGGGCTTTTTGCTGCCCGGGCGGATCGGCTGCTGTCTGGCTCTGGCGTTCGTCCTCTGTCCTTCGAGTGTGCATGCCCTGCTGGGTGGAGCCGCTTCGCCCGTCCGCTGAACAGATAACGGGGCCATCCCGGGGCCCCTCTCATCCGTTGAACAGATAACGGGGCCATGTCGGTTCCAGAAGCCCGTTATCCGTTCTATGAATGACCCGGTACGAAGATTCTCCCCGAGCGGCAGAGGATGCCGGCCGCGCAGACGGGGCTGACGTCGTCGTCGGCCTTGGAAGATGTCCACGAATGACGCACCGTGTCCATATAGTGGACACGATGTCCGAATGCTGGGATGTGGCTCATAGCATTATGCAAATAACCTCACTCCCACTGAGAAAGACCTCCAATGTCTACTACCGATCCCTCCGCGACACCTACGCCGGCACCGGCGCCGGCAAAGGCCAACACCAAGGGCCGGGTGATTGTCGCCAGCCTCGTCGGAACGTCCATCGAGTTTTATGACTTCTACGTCTACGCGACCGCTGCGGTCCTCGTCTTCCCGCGCCTGTTCTTTCCGAATGCGGAGGGCGTGACGGCCCTGCTGAGTTCGTTCGCGGTCTTCGGCGTGGCCTTCATCGCCCGCCCGTTGGGATCCATTGTTTTCGGCCACTTCGGCGACAAGGTGGGACGCAAGGGAACCCTGGTGGCCTCGCTGCTGACCATGGGTATCGCCACTTTCCTGATCGGCTGCCTGCCCACGGCCCTCACGCCGGGCTGGACCATCTTGGGCCCGGCACTGCTGGTGGTCCTGCGTTTCGCCCAGGGCCTGGCCCTCGGCGGCGAATGGTCCGGAGCCGCACTGCTGGCTACGGAGAACGCACCGGCCGACAAGCGTGCCGTGTGGGGAACCTTCCCGCAGCTCGGCGCTCCGATCGGCTTCATCCTGGCCAACGGCCTGTTCCTGCTGCTGAGCTTCCAGCTGACCAGCGACCAGTTCGACGACTGGGGCTGGCGCGTTCCCTTCCTCGCCAGCGCCGTCATGGTGATCATCGGCCTGTATGTCCGGCTGAAACTGGTGGAGACCCCGGCCTTCCAGAAGGTTGTCGACTCCGGTGAAGTGAGCAAGATGCCGCTGAGCCGCGCGTTCAAGTACAGCTGGCGCGAGATGATTGCCGGCACGTTCATCATGCTGGCCACGTACGTGCTGTTCTACCTGATGACCACCTTCACGCTCTCCTACGGCACCGCCGCCAAGAGCGAGGAGGCTGCCCGCGCCACCGCTGAGAAGGCAGGTAAGGCCTTCGATCCGGACACCTTCGCCGCCGGCCTGGGCTACGCCCGCAATGACTTCCTGATCATGCTGATCATCGGCGTCGTGTTCTTTGGAATCTTCACGCTCGTCTCCGGTCCGCTGGCCGAGAAGTTCGGCCGCCGCAAGACGCTGTTGGTGGTGACCACGGGAATCCTGCTCTTCGGGTTCACCTTCTCCCCGCTGCTGGGCGGCGGAACCGTCGGTGTCATGGCCCTGCTGATCATCGGCTTCACGCTGATGGGTCTGACGTTCGGGCCGATGGGCGCCATGCTGCCCGAACTGTTCCCCACAAACGTGCGGTACACCGGGTCGGCGATCGCGTACAACGTCTCCTCCATCCTGGGCGCGGCAGTGGCTCCGTTCATCGCGGTGGCACTGTGGCAGGCAGCCGACGGCAGTCCGTGGCTGGTAGGTGTCTACCTGTCCTCGATGGCCGTGCTGACGCTGATCGCGCTGTTCGTCACCAAGGACACCAAGGACGTGGACTACACGAACCACTCCAGCTAACCCCGCAGCGTTAACGACAACGGCTCGGTCCCCGGTGAAGGGGGCCGAGCCGTTTTGTTGTTGCCGTTGTTGCCGGGGGTTAGTCCAGGATCGACGCGATCACAGCACCGGCGGACACCGTCGCACCGGGCAGTGCGCTCAGCCCCGACACGGTGCCGGACTTGTGCGCGGTGAGCGGCTGCTCCATCTTCATGGCTTCGAGTACGACGACGAGATCACCTTCAGCGACCACCGTACCGTCCTCGACGGCCACCTTCACGATGGTGCCCTGCATGGGGGACGTCAGGTCGTCGCCGGTGGCGGCCGGGTTGGCTCCGCCGCGGCTGCGCGAGGACTTGCGGGCCTTGCCGTTGGCGCCGGCTCCGCGGTTGCCCGTGCCGTTGGAAGCGCTGCCGTTGCCGCCGAGTCCTGCCGGGAGCACGACGTCGAGCCGCTTGCCGCCGACCTCCACCGTGACGCGCTGCCGGCCGCCGTCGTCGTTCCGTGAATTTTGCTCACCGGACCACGAGGGGATGTTGTTGACGAAGTCCGTCTCGATCCAGCGGGTGTGGACCTTGAACGGGCCGGCCGCCGGGGCGAAATCCGGATGTGCAACCACGGCGGCGTGGAACGGCAGCACGGTGGGCATGCCGGTGATTTCCATTTCCGCCAGGGCACGGCGGGCGCGCTGGAGGGCCTGCTCGCGGGTGGCGCCGGTGATGACCAGCTTGGCGAGCATGGAGTCGAAGTTGCCGCTCACGGTTTCGCCGGCTTCGATGCCCGAATCCACGCGCACGCCGGGGCCGGTGGGCAGCTTGAGCGTGTCCACGGTGCCCGGAGCCGGCATGAAGCTGCGGCCCGGATCTTCGCCGTTGATGCGGAATTCGAAGGCGTGGCCACGGATCTCGGGATCGCCGTAGCCGAGCTCCTCGCCGCGGGCCAGCCGGAACTGCTCGCGGACCAGGTCCAGGCCGGTGACTTCCTCGGACACCGGGTGCTCCACCTGCAGGCGCGTGTTGACCTCGAGGAAGGAAATGGTGCCGTCGGTGCCGACCAGGAACTCGCAGGTGCCGGCGCCCTGGTAGCCGGCCTCGCGCAGGATGGCCTTGGAAGCGTTGTACAGTCGCTGGTTCTGCTCTTCGGTCAGGAACGGGGCGGGTGCTTCCTCGACCAGTTTCTGGTTGCGGCGCTGCAGCGAGCAGTCGCGCGTGGAGACGACGACGACGTTGCCGTGCGCATCGGCCAGGCACTGGGTTTCCACGTGGCGCGGGGCGTCCAGGAAGCGCTCGATGAAGCACTCGCCGCGGCCGAACGCTGCGGTGGCTTCACGGACGGCGGAGTCGAACATTTCGGGGATTTCTTCGCGGGTGCGGGCCACCTTGATGCCGCGGCCGCCGCCGCCAAAGGCTGCCTTGATGGCCAGCGGCAGTCCGTGTTCGTCGGCGAAGTCCAGGACTTCCTGTGCGTTCTTCACCGGATCGGCGGTGCCCGGCACGAGCGGGGCGCCAACCTTGGCCGCGATGTGGCGGGCCTGGACCTTGTCGCCGAGCTGGGAGATGGCGTGCGGGGAGGGACCGATCCAGGTCAGTCCGGCGTCGATGACGCGCTGGGCAAACTCGGCGTTTTCGGAGAGGAAGCCGTACCCGGGGTGGATGGCGTCGGCACCCGACTTGCGGGCGGCGTCGAGGATCTTGCCCATATCCAGGTAGGACTCCGCGGCGGTGCTGCCGCCCAGGGAGTAGGCCTCATCGGCGAGGCGGACATGCAGGGCGTCCCGGTCGGGGTCGGCGTAGACGGCAACCGAAGCCAGGCCTTCATCGCGGGCGGCCCGGATGACCCGGACGGCGATTTCGCCGCGGTTGGCGATCAGGATCTTGGTGATGCTGCGGGTGCTGATCTGCGTGGTCTGGGTGGCGTCCTGCGGGTCCTGCAGGGTGCCCTGCGGGGTTTCCTGCAGGCTGCCGGCGGGTGCGGGGTTGAACTGGCTCATTGAATGCACTGGCTCCTTTTGATCTGTTCGGAGCCTAGCGCGATTTTGTGGTTTCCAGCCATATTGCGTGCTGTTTCTGCGTGGGACACCGGGTTTCGTTGTGGGGACCCTACAATCCAGTGCCGTTCGTCGGGCGGGCGGGGCAGGGCTAACTGCTGCCTGTTTCCCTGCACAGCGGGAAGCAGCCCCGCGGCTGTACCCAGTGCCGTCCACCAGATGCCGCAAGTCCGGCCCGGCATGATTGATGGATTATATGAGACTGCCGAAGCCGCTCCCTCGACCGCTGGAGGGTCAGCCTTTTACCGTCGTCGAAGCCAAATTGCTGGGGGTGGGAACCGAACGGCTGCGTGCCGCTGACCTCCGCACTCCCAGCCGCTCCATTCGGGTTCCGCGAGGCTCGGCGATGAATCTGGTCAACAGCTGCAGGCCGTACCTTGATCTGTTGCCCGATGCCGTTATCAGCCATGCCACGGCTGCAAGGCTTCACGGTCTGGTGCTGCCGCGGCGGCTGGCGGAAGAACATGTGCTGCACCTGAGCCGCGGCTTCGGCAAGGGACAATCACGGCGGCGAAATGTTGTGGGACACCGTCTGGAGCTGAGCCCCGAGGAAAAGAGCATCATTTCGGGCTTGGCTGTGACCGGCATAGCCCGAACCTGGTTGGACGTTGCGGGGCTGCTTTCGTTGGAAGAGCTCATTGTGATGGGGGACCAGATTGTGAGCGAGCATCATCGGAACTTTGGTCCGCCACGGCTGCCGCTCGTTCCCTTGCAAGAACTGCGGGCGTTTATTGAGGCCAAGCACCGTGTTGCGCACGTTCGCAAGTGCCGCTCCGCGCTGGAACGACTTCGTGTTGGTGTGGATTCACCGCCCGAAACCGTGCTGCGGCTCATGCTGTCGAACGATCCACAAATGCCCGAGTTTGTACCCAACGTGGCTATCTGCGATGACAGCGGTGAGCCGCACGTTTGGGCCGACCTCGGCTGCCGGGAATTCCGGACCTGTCTCGAGTACGACGGCGCGCACCACCTCGCCCCTGAGCAGCAAGCCCGCGACCATTACCGCGACCTAAAGACGGCTGAACTCGGTTGGGTGCAGGTCAAAATCAGCAAAACGGATCTAGCCCGGGGCCAGCGCTACGTCTGGGCAAAGGTGCGCCGCGGATTGGCCTTGGCCGGTTGGCGCCCTTCGTGAACCGGTCATCCGTCACGGGTCATTCGTAGAACAGGTAACGGGCTTCCGGACCCGGAATGAGCCCGTTATCTGTTCTACCGACGGGCTCAGGACCCGGGAGGAGACCGTTATGTGTTCTAGGGATGGGTCGGAACTGAGGATGAGCCCGTTATCTGCTCTACCGACGGGCAGGGCCTCGGATATCCCCGGCCTGTTGGCGCCCTTCGTGAACCGGTCATCCATCACGGGTCATCCGTAGAACAGGTAACGGGCTTCCGGACCCGGAATGAGACCGTTATCTGCTCTACGGGCGGGCGGGAACCCGGGATGAGACCGTTATCTGTTCTACGGACGGGCGGGGACCCGGGATGAGACCGTTATCTGTTCTACGGGCGGGCGGGAACCCGGAATGAGCCCGTGATCTGCACGAAGGATTCCAGGGACCCTGTACAACGGACAGTCAGGAACCCGCCGAAGCAGGGAAAGAACCCTACCGGTCCCAGAGGTCCGTGATCTTCACGCCGGCGCTGGCGAGCAGCTCGCGCAGCATCGAGACGGAAAGGCCGACGACGGCATGCGGATCGCCGTCGACCTTCTCGATGAACGCTCCGCCCAGGGAGTCGATCGTGAAGGACCCGGCCACCTGCAGGGGCTCGCCCGTGGCGACGTAGGCGTCGATCTCCTCGTCGGTGAGCTTGGCGAAGTACACCGAGGCGGAGCTGACGCCGCCGAGCGTAGCACCGGAGCCGTCGTCGTCGTCCGTGTCGCGGCAATCCACGAGCCAGTGTCCGGTGTGCAGCACGCCGACTTTGCCGCTCATCCGGCGGATGCGCTCGCGGGCCACTTCGGGTTCCCAGGGCTTGCCGTGCGCTTCGCCCTCGAACTCGAAGACCGAGTCGCAGCCGATCACCAGGGATCCCTCGGCCTCGGGCAGGGCAGCAACGGCTTCGGCTTTGGCGCGGGCGAGCAGCAGCGCGGTGTCGTGCGGGTCCGGTGTGCCGTAGCGGGCGGTGACGGCGTCTTCGTCGACGTCGGACACGAGCACGGAATGGGCAATTCCTGCGTTGGTCAGCAGCTTGGTGCGGGCGGGAGAGGCGGAAGCGAGGATCAGGTTCAGGTCAGTCACCCCTCAAGCCTAACGGGGTCGGTGCCGGCGGCCGGAACGCAAGAAGGCCGCCCCGGAAATCCGGGACGGCCCTCACGGCGACAACAATCAGTACATCAACGCACCTGGGCGCTGGCGGGCACCGTGGCCTCGACGGCGTCGGTCACCTCGGCGGCAACCTCTTCGGAGTCGTCGGCAAACGGATCACCGTTGCGCTTGGCGTTGTACATCGGAAGGTCCAGCAGGCCGTTGCGCTTGGCGACGATCGCGGGAACCACGGTCTGCCCGGCCACGTTCACGGCGGTGCGGCCCATGTCCAGGATCGGGTCGATGGCCAGCAGCAGGCCAACGCCGGCCAGCGGCAGGCCCAGGGTGGACAGGGTCAGGGTCAGCATGACGACGGCGCCGGTGGTTCCGGCGGTCGCGGCAGAACCCAGCACGGACACCAGGGCGATCAGCAGGTAGTCGGTGAAGCCCAGATCAATGCCGAAGAACTGCGCCACGAAGATCGCGGAGATGGCCGGGTAGATCGAGGCGCAGCCGTCCATCTTGGTGGTGGCGCCCAGCGGCACGGCGAAGGATGCGTAGGCCCGGGGTACGCCGAGGTTCCGCTCGGTGACACGCTGGGTCAGCGGCAGGGTGCCCACGGAGGAGCGGGAAACGAAGGCCAGCTGGATAGCGGGCCAGGCGCCGGAGAACCACTGGCGGATGGACAGGCCGTGGGCCTTGATGAGCACGGGGTAAACCACGAACAGCACGATGGCCAGGCCAACGTAGATGGCAATGGCGAACATGCCCAGTGAACCGATGGTGTCCCAGCCGTAGGTGGCCACGGCGCGGCCGATCAGACCCACGGTGCCCAGCGGAGCCAATCGGATGATCCACCACAGGACCTTCTGGATGACGGCCAGCGCCGAGGCGTTCAGTGCCAGGAACGGGGCAGCGGGCTTGCCGACCTTCAGCGCGGCAATGCCGACGGCGATCGCGATGACCAGCACCTGCAGCACGTTGAAGTTCATGGCGGTGGACGCAGCACCGGACTCGGCGATCGAGGTGCTGGCGGTCAGGCCCAGGAAGTTGGCCGGAATCAGGCCGGTCAGGAAGCCCATCCAGCTTCCGGTGCCGCCCTGGTATTCGGCGGGCGGCTCGGCGTCGGCGTTGGCGCCGGGCTGCATGATCACGCCCAGCAGGATGCCGATCACCACGGCGATAAGTGCCGTGATGGCGAACCAGAGCAGCGTCTGCCAGGCCAGGCGGGCGGCGTTGGACACCTCGCGCAGGTTCGCAATGGAACTGACGACGGCGGTGAAGATCAGGGGGACGACGGCGGCCTTCAGCAGCGAGACGTAACTCGTGCCGATGGTGGTCAGCGTGGTCGTCAGCCAGTTGGGCTCGCCGTCGCCGACGGTGCCCATGTTCTTGGCCAGCAGGCCCAGCAGCAGGCCCGCAATGAGGGCGATGATGATCTGCGGTCCGAACGCAGTCATCCAGCGGGGCAGCCTGCGGCCGGAGGAAGTCTTGGGGGAGGGGGTCTGTGTGGTCACCTAAAGATGCTAGTAGGCAGTCTTTATCAGAGGAGATTGCTCGTTGCGAAATGTTACGCCACAGAATCGGAACGCTCCGCGGCGGATAAAGGGAAAACCCCCGGGACGTGGCGGTGTACTGCCCATCCCGGGGGATATTCCGGCTCTTGGTGTGATGAATGTCGCTCTGAAAGAGGCGGGGATTACGCCTCCAGCAGTGCCCGGCGCAGCGTGTCCAGTCCCACCGACCCGAGCTCCAGGGCGCGGGTGTGGAAGCGCTTCTGGTCGAAGTCCTCGCCTTCCCGGCTGCGCACCTCGTCGCGGATTTGCTCCCAGAGCCGCTGGCCCAGCTTGTAGGCGGGGGCCTGTCCGGGCCAGCCGAGGTAGCGGGTGAACTCGAAGTTCAGCTGTCCCTCGGAGATGGCGATGTTCTGCTTCAGGAACTCGTATCCCTTTTCGGAGGTCCAGGTTCCGGAGCCCCAGCGTTCGGGGATTTCCAGTTCCAGGTGCACGCCGATGTCGAAGACCACGCGGGCGGCCCGCATGCGCTGGGCGTCCAACATGCCCATCTTGTCGCCGGGATCGCTGAGGTAGCCCAGCTCGTCCATGAGCCGTTCGGCGTACAGGGCCCAGCCCTCACCGTGTCCGGAGACCCAGCAGATGTTCCGGCGCCAGTTGTTCAGCAGGCCGCGGGCCGCCGTCGCCGTCGCGATCTGGAGGTGATGGCCCGGCACACCCTCGTGGTAGACCGTGGTGGTTTCCTTCCACGTGGTGAAGGTGTCTTCACCGGCGGGGACGGACCACCACATGCGGCCCGGGCGGGAAAAGTCGTCGCTGGGACCGGTGTAGTAGATGCCGCCTTCCTGGGTGGGGGCAATCATGCACTCGATCTCGCGCATGGGTCCGTCAATCTGGAAGTGGGTGCCGGCGAGGTCCTGTACGGCGCGGTCCGCCAGGCCCTGCATCCAGGCCTGCAGTTCATCGGTGCCGTGCAGCTGCCGCTCGGGATCCTCGTCCAGCAGGCGCATGGCTTCTTCGACGGTGGCGCCGGGTTTAATCTGCTCGGCCACGGCTTCCTGCTCGGCAATGATGCGGTCCAGTTCGGCCACGCCCCACGCGTAGGTTTCTTCCAAATCAACGGCGGAGCCCAGGAAGCGGCGGGACATCAGCGCGTAGCGCTCCCGGCCGACGGCGTCCTTTTCCGGAGCCTTGGGCAGCAGTTCGTTTTCCAGGAACGCGGCCAGGTTGCGGTAGGCGGCGCGGGCGGAGTCGGCACCGGTGCGCAGAGCAGCGGTGAGGCTCTCGGGAAGGTCGCCGCCGTCGGCCAGTGCGGCACCGGTGACGTAACTGTCAAAGAAGCCGCCGTCTTCGGCGTACTTGGTGGTCTGTTCCATGACAATCAGCACCTGGCGGCGGGCCGGCAGCAGGCCGCGCTCGCTCCCGGCACGCAGGGAGGTGATGTAGCCGGAGACAGCGTCGGCAACGTTGTGCAGGCGGCCGGCAATGTGCTGCCAGTCCTCAACGGTGGCAGCGGGCATGAGGTCGAAGATCGACCGGATTTCCTGGGCCGGGGACGCGATGTTGTTCAGGTCCGAGAGGTTCCATCCGGACTCATGGATTTCCAGTTCCAGGCCCAGGCGCTCATGCATGGCGTCGAGGGTTACCCGGTCAACGTCGTCGCTGGGCTGCAGGCCGTCGAGGCGTTCCAGCGTCTCCCGGATGGCTTCGGCCACGGATTCCAGGCCGGCAGGGGAATAGTCCGCGTATTCGGTTTCGCGGCCGGGGATTCCCAGCGACGTGGCCAGGGACGGATCCAGCTGCAGCAGCGTCTCGGTGAAGGCATCGGCAACGGCGTCGATGGCGGTCGGCTGGCGGGTGCGCGAGCCAGCGAAGGACAGGGGATCTGATGAAGGAGTCTGTTGGGTCACAGGTGAAGCCTAACCGGTCCCTCGGACATCCCCGGATGAATGAAATCACAACGTAACGCAAACAGTTGCCCCGGGCCGCCGGTTAGCGGAAGCTGCGCCGCCAGGAGCCGGGGCCGGGCTTGGGTGCCAGGCTGAGCATCCGCCGCCGGTGCCACGTGCGGCGGGCGGACTCCGGCGCGGGGCGCGCCGCGCCGTCGTCTGCGCTCAGGCCCATCACGACGGCGGCCAGCGCCGCGAGTTCCTCCTCGGACGGGTTTCCCGACAGCACGGAGAACAGGGGAGGCTGCGGCGGTGCGCTCTGCGGTTCCCGGCCCCAGGTGTCCGGCATATCCCAGGCGGTCACAGCGGGATGTTCCCGTGCTTCTTGGCGGGCAGCGACGCGCGCTTGTCCCGCAGGGCGCGCAGCCCGCGGATCAGCTGGAGGCGGGTTTCGGAAGGGGCGACGACGGCGTCAACGTACCCGAGCTCGGCGGCCTGGTACGGGTTGAGCAGTTCCTCCTCATACTGGGTGATGTAGTCCGCGCGTGCCTGCTCAACGCTTTCACCGGCGTCGGCCGCCTGCTTGAGCTGGCCGCGGTAGAGGATGTTCACCGCGCCCTGGGCGCCCATGACGCCAATCTGGGCCGTGGGCCAGGCGAGGTTCAGGTCCGCACCGAGCTTCTTGGAACCCATCACGATGTACGCGCCGCCGTACGCCTTGCGGGTGATGACAGTGAGTTTGGGAACCGTAGCCTCGGCGTAGGCGTAGAGCAGCTTGGCGCCGCGGCGGATGATGCCCTGGAACTCCTGGTCCTTGCCCGGCAGGAAGCCCGGCACGTCCACGAAGGTGAGGATGGGGATGTTGAAGGCGTCGCAGTGGCGGACAAACCGGGCGGCCTTTTCGGAGGCGGCGATGTCCAGGGTGCCGGCGAACTGCATCGGCTGATTCGCCACGATGGCCACCGTGTGTCCTTCGATCCGGCCGTAGCCGATCATCACGTTGGGCGCGTAGAGGGCCTGCATCTCCAGGAAATGGCCGTCGTCGAGCACCTGCTCAATGACGGCGCGCATGTCGTACGGCTGGTTGGCGGAATCCGGGATCAGCTCATCCAGGGCAAGATCGCCGTCGTTCAGTTCCATGTCCGAAGCGAACGCTGCCAGCGGAGCCTCGGCAAGGTTGTTGGACGGCAGGAAGTCCAGCAGCTCGCGGACAAACTCAATGGCGTCCTCTTCATCGGAGGCCAGGTACGCGGAGGTGCCGGTGTTGGCGTTGTGCTGCCGGGCGCCGCCGAGGGTTTCCATGTCCACGTCCTCGCCGGTGACGGTCTTGATGACGTCGGGCCCGGTGATGAACATGTGGCTGGTCTTGTCCACCATGACCACAAAGTCGGTCAGCGCGGGGGAGTAGGCAGCCCCGCCGGCGGAGGGGCCCATGATGAGGGAGATCTGCGGGACCACGCCGGAGGCATGGACGTTGTTGCGGAAGATATCGGCGAACATGGCCAGCGAGGCGACACCTTCCTGGATACGGGCACCGCCGCCGTCCAGGATGCCGACGACGGGGCAGCCGTTGCGCAGCGCGTGTTCCTGGACCTTGACGATCTTCTCACCGTTGACTTGGCTCAGCGATCCGCCGTACACGGTGAAGTCCTGGCTGTAGACGGCGATGGGCCGGCCGTCCACGGTGGCGTAACCCGACACCAGGCCGTCGCCCAGCGGCTTCTTCTTTTCCATGCCGAACGCGGTGGACCGGTGCACGGCGAGGGCATCGAATTCGACGAAGGACCCGGCATCAACGAGCATCTCGATGCGCTCGCGGGCGGTGTGTTTGCCCCGGGCGTGCTGCTTCTCCACGGCGGCCGGACCGGACGGCATTTGCGCCTGCTCCTGGCGGCGGCGGTACTCTGCGATCTTGCCGGCTGTGGTCTGCAGATCAAGGTCCTGGTCGATGCTCATCTGGTCTCCGGAGTGCGCAGTGGTTGGGGCGTTTGCCGTGCGGTATCGGTGCGGCATTTCTGCGTTAAGTAGGAATTGCACAACGCGCACGGCGATTTATCCAGTCTAGTGAGGTCATTCACCGGTCCCCGGTGTAGGGATCCTACAATTTCGCACCGTTGCCCTTGGCCTGGTGTCCGCGGGGCGAGCGTCTCTTGTTCGTCCTCTGATGACGGTGCAGCCGTAACAGTAGGGGTGCTGTGAAAGGATTTCTCCCGACCTGCAGGGGCTGCCGGTCCACTGGGGGAGGTGCTGGACGCCGTGATGGAAGCGGACTTATGGGTAGTGCTGCAGGCAGCTGCTTTGGTGACTGCCGGTTTTGGTATCTGGATTCTGGCTCGGGCTTGCTGGGACTATGCCGGGGTTCCGGCGGTCAGGGACGCTTATCTGGAGCTGGTCTATGCCCGGATGCAGGAGCTCGGGTGGGCGTCAGCGCCGGGTGGCGGAGGGGCTGCCCGGACTGTCCGTTCTGTCCGGTCGGTGAAATCTGTGCGCTCTATTCGTTCTGGGCAGTCTGCCCGTTCGGTGCTGCCCGATCGTTCTGCGCCCCCCGTTCGCCGCCGGGATGCCGAATTCCTCCGGCGAACCCGGCGCGGTCTCCTTTCGCGGCCGCTTGAATCCGAACGCGCGGCGTCGCAGAAGGCTCTGCTGCAGCTGGTCAGCCGGCCGGCTCTTTCGCCGATGCAGCGGATACCGGCGGCCGACCTGCTGCCGGAGGTGGCCGAAGAGGTGGCAGCCGCCACCACGCTCCAGGACTTGGTCCGCACCGAACGGTTGCAGGGGGCAGCCTTCCGACGGCTGCTCCGCTGGGAGGCACCCCGCCGCTTCCGTGCTGTCTTCCTCCCGGGGATGGCCCGGTATCTGGATTTCGTGGGTCGGGGAAGCTCGCTAGGACTGGCTTTGGGTGTCCTCCTGGGTGGTGGCTTGACCGGCAACGCGGACCTGGTTGGCGCATTGACCGCCGTGTGCGGCGTGGCCGGAGCAATCTTCTTCACATTGACGGTCATCCGCTGCGAGTCCCGTTCCTGGCCCGCGGGAGAATCCGGCGTGTGGCTGCGCCTGGCCCGCAGGTATCCGCAGGCTTATTTTCTGCTGAGGCTGGTACTGGCAACCGCGGTGGTGCTGTTTGTGCTGTACCTCGTGCAGGGGTGATTCCCAGTCGGTCGGGATATATCGCCGGACCAGGGGAGGTTGGGATCCTTCGTGCAGATAACGGGCCCAAAACGCTCCGGGCGGGATCCTTCGTGCAGATAACGGGCCCAAAACCCGCTTTTGGGCCGATATAAGCCCCGGATCTGCACGAAGGATTCGGGCATTCCCCGGGAGCTGCACGAAGGATCCTGGTGAAGCGGCGTCAGATGGATGCAGGCAGGCCCGCTGAACACCGCCTGGCGAAACGCGACCGCGGAACTCCCGTGCCGGGAGTACGGCGAACCGACCGAAATTGGATGTTACTGGTGAGTAACATAATGGGCCCGCGTGCATTAGCCTGTTGCCATGACTTCTCTCACACCTGAATCCACGACCCGTTCCCTCGCCGGGCGCACCATCCTGATGTCCGGCGGCAGCCGCGGCATCGGTCTGGCCATCGCCCTGCGCGCAGCGGCCGACGGCGCCAACATCGCCATCATGGCCAAAACCGCCGAGCCGCACCCGAAGCTGCAGGGCACTGTCTACACTGCGGCCGAGCAGCTGAACGCGGCCGGCGGCAAGGCCCTGCCGATCATTGGCGACGTGCGGAACGACGACGACGTCGCCCGTGCCGTGGCCGAAACGGTGGAGGCCTTCGGGGGCATCGACATCGTCGTCAACAATGCCTCCGCAATCGACCTGCGCGGCACCGATGACATGACCATGAAGAGCTACGACCTCATGGCCGACATCAACACCCGCGGCACGTTCATGCTCTCCAAGTTCTCCCTGGATGCCCTGCGCCGCTCGGAGAACCCCCACATCCTCACGCTTTCGCCCCCGCTGAACCTGGATCCCAAGTGGGCCGGATCCTATCTGGCCTACACGATGGCCAAGTACGGCATGTCGCTGACCACGCTCGGACTCGCGGAGGAACTCAAGGACGACGGCGTCGCAGTGAACTCGCTCTGGCCTGTCACCGCCATTGACACCGCCGCCATCCGCAACCTCGGCGGCGAGACCATGGCAGCGGCCTCGCGCAGCTCCGACATCATGGCCGACGCAGCCCACGCCGTACTGACCCGGCCCAGCCGCGAAGCCACCGGCAACTTCTACACGGATGAGCAGGTGCTGCGCGAAGAGGGCATCACTGATTTCCGTCCGTATTCACTCGGCGCGCCCGAGGACAAGCTCATGCAGGACTTCTTCCTCTAGGTCAACGAAGGACACCGAACCCTGCGGCCGGATCCGGCCGCAGGGCAATGTCGGCAGGCCCGCGTAAGATCGAAGGCATGCAACTGCGTTACTCCAGCATGGAAAGACCCGGGCTCGACCAGGAGCGCCTCCGGGCTGCACTCGTGGCGCCGCAGGGACCCCTGGCGCAGCTGGATGTGGTGCCGGAAACCGGTTCCACGAACACTGATTTGGCAGAGCGGGCGCGCCTTCGCCCCTCCGACGTCCCCGATCTTTCCGTCCTGACGGCGGAGATGCAGACGGCCGGCAGAGGCAGGCTGGGTCGCACGTGGGAGGCTCCGCCGCGCTCGTCGCTGTTTGTCAGCGTCCTGCTCCGCCCGGTCAACGCCGACGGCCGTCCGCTGCCCACCCAGTCCTACGGGTGGCTTTCGCTGCTGGCCGCCCTGGCCCTGGCCGAGTCAGTGGCCCGGCGCACCGGCGTTGAGGCCCGGCTGAAATGGCCCAACGATGTCATGGTGGACGGGCGGAAGCTTGCCGGCGTCCTGGCGCAGCTGGTGATGGATTCCTCCGGTGCCGCTCCCGCCGTCGTGGTGGGGGCCGGCATGAACGTCTCCCTCACCGACGAGGACCTGCCGGTGCCCAGCGCAACGTCGCTGCTCATGGAGTACGCCTCCACCACGGACCGCAACATCCTGCTGGAGGACTACATCCGGGAGCTGGCGGACAAATATGCCCAGTTCCGGGCGGTCGACGGCGATGCCTCCCGCCCGTGGGCGGACGGCACCTCGCTGCTGGAAAAGATCAGTGCCCGCATGGCAACCCTGGGCCAGGAGGTCCGTGCCGAACTTCCCGGCGGCAAGTCCCTGACGGGCCGGGCCGTGTCCCTGGACGCGTACGGATCACTGGTCCTGGTGGACGAAGCCGGTGAGCGGCATTCAGTCGTTGCCGGCGACGTGGTGCACCTGCGCGCCGTTCAGGCGTGAGCATCCGGCTGAATCTGGCGCCGGGGGAGCGGATCATCGTGGCCAGCAGGCCGCACGCCCGCCAGCTGGCCTGGCCCGTGGTCCTGGCCGTGGTGGTGTGCGCGGCGGCCGGTTTCGGCTACGGCTACCTTGACCGGGACGCCCTACCCGGACAGGTTGCCGACTGGCGCGGCTACCTGCAGCCCGCCGTCGTCGTCATTGCGGCGGTCCTGCTGGCCCGGTTTTGTGTGCCTCCCGTGCTGCGCTGGGCGTTTTCGCGGTACATCGTGACCAACCAGCGCCTGATTCACCGGCAGGGCGTGCTGCGGCGGCGGGAGCGCGAACTGTCGTTCGCCTCGGTCTTTCAGCTGGAGGCCTGGCAGACCGTTCCGGACCGCATGCAGCGCTCCGGAACGCTGGTGGTGGATGTGGGCTACGGCCAGACGGTGCATTACGAACATGTCCCGGAAGTGCACAAGTTCAAGGCCATCGTGCTTGCTGCCATAGGTCAGCTGCCCATGACCGCCATGTTTGATGGTGTAGATATTGATGGAGATGGGGAATACGACTACGAAGGGAGGGGCGATGAGTGAGGAAGGCCGCGACGTCGGTGCGGATCCCGAACCCATGACCCTGTCCATGCCCGCTGTCCGCCCCCGAGTCCAGCCCGAAGATGCGGCAAAGCCGGACGCGGAGCGCGGCTCCGGCGAGGCGGCAGGCACAACCAACTCTGCTGTCATTGACCGCGAGGACGTGCGGAAGCTCGAAGCCCAGCTGATCGGCGGGCCGCGAACCCTCAAACGGCGTGAGGCTGCCGCTGAAGCCGGTGTCTCTCTCCTGTCCGCCCGCAAGCTGTGGCGCGCGATGGGCTTTCCCAACCTCGACGACGATGCCGTGTTCTTCACTGAGCAGGACCGCGAGGCCTTGACCACGGTCATTGAACTCGTCCGTGACGAGCAGCTGACCGAAGAGGCAGCTATTTCGATCATGCGCTCCATCGGCCAGATGACGGACCGCATGGTGGTGTGGCAGATCGAGGCGCTCGTTGAGGAAATGGTGGTCCAGCGCGGAATTCCCGACGCCGAGGCCCGCAAGGCACTCGTGGCCGCTCTGCCGGCCCTGATCGAACCGCTGGAAAAGACCCTGGTGTACGCCTGGAAACGGCAGATGAACTCCGCCGTCCAACGGCTGGCACTGCGCGCCGAGGCCGGTCTGGCCAGCCATGACGGCTCCGCTTCGGACGATAACCCGCTGCCGCTGGCCCGCGCCGTGGGCTTCGCGGATCTGGTGTCCTACACCTCCCTGTCACGGCAGATGAATGAAAAGACCCTTGCCCAGATGGTCCAGCGCTTTGAGCACAAATGCGCTGAGATCATTTCGGTGGGCGGCGGCCGACTGGTGAAAACCATCGGTGACGAAGTGCTCTTCAACGCCGAAACCCCTGAAGCCGGAGCCGAGATTTCGCTGGCGCTGGCCAAGGCCTTCACCGAGGATGAACTGCTGCCCGCCGCGCGCGTCTCGCTGGTATGGGGGAGGGTGCTGTCCCGGCTGGGCGACATTTACGGTCCCACCGTGAACCTGGCATCGCGTTTGACGTCCCTGGCCGAGCCCGGAACGGTGCTGACGGATGCCTCCACTGCAGCTGCTCTGCGGAACAATGACCGGTTTATCCTCATTCCGCACCAGCCCCGCAACGTGCGCGGATTCGGGGAAATCCATCCGGTGACCCTGGCCCGCGGGACCGGACCGGGCCTGATCCTGGACTAGCCTGAACCTGGACTAGCCTGAACCTGGACTGGCCTGAACGGGGCTGCACCGGAAAAGTGCGGCCCTTGCAGGGACGGCACGGAATGTTGGCAGCCGGCATCGGGCCGCCACCCAGCAGATTCCGCTAGGGTGATGTGACAAGGCGTAATATGTGTCACTGCTGTGGTCCACACAGCGGGCAGCTTCCGGATAGGGCGTGAATGAACTCCGACGAAACGACATCCCCGGGTTTGGAACTCCGTGCAGTCTTTGGCTACGCCTCAGACCGCGGTTTACGCCGGGAACAGAACGAGGATTCGCTGATCGCCGCGGATCCCGTGTTCGCTGTTGCCGACGGCATGGGCGGACACGAAGCCGGGGAAGTGGCGAGCAGCATCTGCGTCCGCACCCTGGGCGAAGCGGCGTTTGTGGGTGAACACCTTCCGAAGGTGGGAGCCGACGAGCTGCGGGCACTGCTGCGCGAAGCCGATACTCGAATCCGCGAGGCCACCGGGGGCCGTGCCGGCACCACGGTGACCGGAGCGGTCCTGGTCTCCGGGGACGGCGTTCCGTGCTGGCTGGTCTTCAACGTGGGCGACTCCCGCACCTATCGGCTGACCGGGGGAGCGCTGGAACAGATCACCGTGGATCACAGTGAGGTCCAGGAACTGGTGGACATGGGCCAGATTACGCCCGATGAAGCGCTCATCCATCCGCGCCGCCATGTCGTGACACGCGCACTGGGAACAGGCAGCGACACACAGGCAGACTACTGGCTGATCCCGGTGGAACCGGGCGACCGCCTGCTGGTCTGCTCCGACGGATTGACCGGGGAAGTCAGCGACGGGCAGCTGCAGCAGATTCTGTCCTCCGTGGCCAACCCGCAGGATGCCTGCGCCGCCATGGTTCAGGCGGCGCTGCGCTCCGGCGGGCGGGACAACATTACGGTGCTGGTGGTGGATGTCGAGACGGCCAACGAACGCACCGGGCAAGCCGCCGCAGGCGTGTCCAGTGCAGCGGAACCGCAGCCGGCCGCTGTAGCGACGGAATCGTAAACCCGGCCGTCCTTACCCGGGGACCCGGGCGGACTCCTCGTTGAGGAACAGCTGAAGCACCTGAACAGGTTTGCCCGGCTGGATCAGCTGCGCCCGGCCCGGCGGCAGGGTCCGGGCCCGAACCCCGTTAATCAGGGTTCCTTCCGCCCGGTCGCCAGAGAGGATCAGCGCGGCACTGCCGGAATCGCGCAGGGACGTGAAGAAGGGTTCATACATTCCCCGGCTCGCCCCGCGTACCCGGCGCGACAGGACGGCATGCAGCCCGATTTCAGGGGCCAGCGGCAGGAACGGGGTCAACCGGCTCAGCGGCGAGGAACCGCCCGCGGTCAGCACATCGTAGTCATCAATGACCAGCACGATGCGCGGCAGGCCGGCCAGCTCCGCCGGGGCCGCCGAAGCCCGCTTCTCCAGCTCTCCGGCGACGGCGGCTGCGAGCTTTTCCGCCAGGGCTGCGCTGGTGGCATAACCGCCCAGCGATTCACCGGGGACCTCCCCGGTGAGGCTGCGGCGGGGATCGAAGACCGCAAAGACGATGTCCTCGGGTTGATGCTGGGACGTCAGACGGCGGATGACGGACCGCAGGACGTTGGTTTTGCCGGAAGCGTCATCACCCATGATGAGCAAATGCCGTTCCCTGCCGTGCAGGTCGAGGATCTCGGTGCCGAGGTCGGCCTCGCGGAGACCCAGCGGTACGGCGGCCGCTGCTTCGGGGGTGGGGGCTGTTTCGGCGGAAACAGCGGCGGGCAGAATCCGGACCTGCATGGCCCGCTCGCGGGTGGCCGCCGCTACGGCAGCCACCAAATCCTGCAGGCTGCTCGCGGCGGAACCGTCATCTGTCCCGGCATCGATGCGCGGCAGGGCGAAATGGCCCTGCAGCTTGCGGTCCGTCAGTGACCGCCCGGGGCTTCCGGGGCTGACGGCTTCGGCCATCTTGCGTCCGTGGGCGGACTCCCCGGGATCGGCCAGCCGCAGTTCAATCCGGTTGCCGAAGAAGCTCTGCTGCGAGATCCGGATCTCATTCATCCGTGAGCACGTGGCGATGACGTGGATGCCGTAGCCGGCACCGCGGCTGATCAGTGCGTGGACCGGCTTTTCGATGTCTTCAAATTCGTCGCTGAGCTGCCCGTAGCCGTCCAAAACCAGGACGATGTCCGCGCTGGGAAGTTCCGGGATCCCGCCGTCGGCGCACCGCCTGCGGAGGGTGGGCAGCGAATCCACCTGGTATTTCTCAAAGAGGTGTTCGCGGTGGGCAAGCATGGCCAGGAGTTCATCCACTGTCCGGCGGATGACTTCCCGGTTGGTGCGGACGGCCACCCCGCCCACATGGGGGAGCCCTTCCAACGGCAGCAGGGCGCTGCCGAGCAGGTCGATGCCGTAAATACCCACCTCCGCCGGACTGTGGGTCAGCGACAGCGCCGCAACGATGGTGCGCAGCGCCGTGCTTTTCCCGGTTTGGGGGCCGCCCACAATGGCAGCATTGCCGCCGTTGGCTGCCAGGTTCAGCTCCCACATGCCCTGCCACTGCTTGGCCGGGTCATCCAGCAGTCCCACGGGGATCCGCAGGGACCCGCCGCAGGCAAGCCGCAGGCTCTTCTCGGCGGACAGTCCGCCGGCGGCCTGGTCCAGCGCAATGCCGCGGGGCAACGGCGGCAGCCAGATGGGGTCCACCGCCCGCGGGAACATGGAAAGAGTGTCCATGAGCGTGGACAGGACGGTGGGTCCGGTGGTGCGTTTGGAGGCCGACGTCGATGCCGGGCGCGCGTCGTCGGCCGCGGGCTGCGCCTCGAGGGACGCGGCATAACGGGGGACCGGCAGGACCCGGGGCGGCTGGCCGGCGTCGTCCTGCGCGGTTTCCTGCGCGGCTTCCAAGGGGCCGGACACATAACCGGCCTTGAAACGGGTGTACGTGGTGGTGTCCACCTTCAGGTATCCGAAGCCTGGCACCGGGGGCAGATGGAAGGCGTCTGGGGTGTCCAGCACCGTGCGGGATTCGCCCTCGGAGAGTGTCCGCAGCCCAATCCGGTAGGACAGATAGGTGTCCAGGCCGCGGAGTTTGCCGGCCTCGATCCGCTGGCTTGAGAGCAGCAGGTGCACGCCGATGGAGCGGCCGATGCGGCCAATGGACAGGAAGAGCTCAATGAAGTCCGGCCGGGCGGTGAGCAGCTCGCCGAATTCGTCAATGATCACCACCAGGTGCGGCAGCGGGGCCGGCTCCCGTCCCTGTAACTTCAATTCCTGCCGGTACAGCTGATAGTCCGTGATGTTGGCAAGGTTGCCGGCCGCTTTGAGGACTTCCTGCCGGCGCTGGATTTCGCCCGCAAGGCTGGCATACACGCGCTCGATCAGGCTGACGTCATCGGAGAGGTTGGTGATGACGCCAGCCACCTGCGGGGCACCGGCGAACGGGGCAAACGTGGCACCGCCCTTGTAATCGACGAGCACCATGGCCAGGACTTCGGGCGAGTGCGTCGCCAGCAGGCCCACCACCATGCTCCGCAGCATCTCGGACTTGCCGGAACCGGTGGCACCCACACACAGGCCGTGGGGCCCGTGACCAAACTGCGCGGACTCCTTCAAATCCAGCAGGGCCGGCCTCCCGCGGTCATCGGGTCCCAGCGGAACCCGCAGGAAGTCCACCTCGCCGCGGGGCTTCCACAGCCGCCGGATGTCCGCTTCGTCCAGCTGGGGTGAAAGCCCCAGCATTTCCAGGAACCCCTGGGCGGTTTCACTGCTGTCATGCTCCAGGGAATCCGGCGAGAGCCGAAGCGGGGCGAGCTCACGGGCCAGGGCCTCCGCCAGGGGCAGCGGAAGATCGTCCAGGCGGCCGCGTTCGACGGCGGGAAGCACCGCGTCCCCCCGGTAGTTTTCCACGATGAACGCCCCGTCCGGACCGTCGCGGTCTTCGCTGATCCGCACCGAGACTTCTCCCGGTTCCTGATTGCGCTCCGCGACCAGGAACACCGTGGTGATGCCCAGGGAACCGGCCGAGGCTTCCTGGTCCGGCACCTGCAGTTCCGACGGGAGCAGACCGTAGGAGTCGCTGAGCACCAGGAGCCGTGGCAACGCGGTGCCCACGCCGCCGCGCAGGAAGTTCTTACGGGACTCGGCTGCCAGGGTGGAGCGCCGGTGCAGGTCTTCGCTGATTACGTCGCTGAGGTCTTCCGCAGTGGGAGCCAGCCGGCGGACGGGTCCGGTGGCATGGCTGGAACTCTGGTCCGCGAGATGGGGGAGCCAGGTGGCCCACTCCCAGTCGTCCCGCCGGTCAGGCGGTGCGATGAGGGCAAGGTGCAGGTCCTCGGGCGAATGGAACGCCGCGCCTTCGGTGAGCAGGAGCCTGGCTACCCGGGCAACAAACCGGCGGGACCCCACCACTGAGACGTTTCCGGCGCAGTCCAGCGGAACGGTCAGCGGCAGTTCGGGACTGGATTCGTAGCGCTGTTTGAGGATCTCCACTTCGGTGGTCATGAAGGTGTCTGCCTGGGCCAGGGCCGAGCCGGAGCTTTGAATGGTGATGTCCCGGTTGTGCCGGGACCCGGTGCCAATCCGGATCTGGAGGAAATCCTCGTTGTGCCGGCGGCGTTCCCAGAGCCGTTTGGTATCCCTGATGATGTCAAACAGTGCATCCGGCGGCGGGCTGGAGGTCCGGGCCACGGCAAGAGCGGCCTGCTCGTCCGAGCGCAGCGCGGTGCGGCAGCGTTCCAGGTATTCCAGATAGTTCTCCCGTTGCTCCCGGCGCTGTTTTCCCTGCCTGCCGCGCTGGCTGAGCATCATCAGGACAGAGGCAATGATCGTAACGATCATCATCAGTGCTCCCACGGCCGCCAGGGGCGAGCCGCGGAAGAGCATCATGACGGTCATCGAGACGCCGGCACCCAGCAGGGGAACCAGGGACATCATGTTCAGGCCGGTTTTGCCGCCTTCCACGGGAGGCGGGGCATCCAGGGAGAACGCCTCCATGGTCCGTGCCGGAGCGGTGGTCCGTGCGGGCCGGTGCAGGATTCTGGTGCTCATGCCGGAGTTCTCCTCGCCTGCGCAGCTCCGGCAGCTCCGGCAGGTCCGGACCGTCGCGGCCCGGGTCCCGGGCCGGCCACGGCAACGGACAGGACCCGCGACGCCAGGGACACCGCTTCAAGGCGGGTCCGGCGGGCCAGCAGGGCCGGACTTACGGCGGTTCCCGCTGCCAGATGCCGGTCATAGCTCACATGGGCAGCGTCGATGCCGGCACGGCGGAGGGCGGCGGCCTGCCGGGACGCGGACAAGGCGCCGTCCCTGGTGCACTGGACCACCAGCACCAGGAGGGGGACCGAGCCGAGGAGCGGATCGAGGTGCCAACCCGCGGAGTATTCGACGGCGTCCGCCACTCCCGCGGCGCTGGCCGGAGTGACAAAGAGAGCCAGATGGGAGCTTTCCAGGGCCCAGCGGGCCGCCGGAGCTCTGAGCCCTGCGCCGCAGTCGAAAACCGTGATGGGGCAGTAGCGGGAAACCGTCCGGGACAGTAAAGAGGCTGCGGCGTCGGCAGGAACCGGGCCGGTTCCTTCGGAAACGCCTCGGGACGGAATGCCGGGTGCACCGGAGGAAACGCCGTCGAACATCCCGCCGTCATCCTGGCGGCCGGAGAGATTCCGGGCGAGGGGACCGGCGGGTGTCCATGCCGGCGCCGTCGCCCCGGCCGCGGTGTTGCCGGCAACCGAAGTCCCCACGCTCGCACCTGACCGGGCATGGGGGCTCCGGCGTCCGGTGACCAGCAGATTGGCCGGCCCCGCAACCGCCAGCAGGCCCGCCAGCTGCGCCAGTGTGGCAGGGGGATCGGCGTCCAGCCGGGCAGCAACGGCTTCCAGCGACGGAGCGTCCGGCACGCCGAGGCGAAAACCCAGCGTTCCGCTTTCCGGCGCATTGTCGACGGCGGCCACGGCGTCGGCCCGCATGGCCGCGTAAATCCTGGCCAGCAGTGCCGCCGCGGTGGTTCTTCCCGCCCCGCCGCGGGATCCTACGACGGCGATGCGGCGGCCCGTGGTGACCGGCAGCTGGGAACCGGCCGCTGCTTCTGCGAGCCGGCGCGGGTAGTCATCACCGCGGAAAAGATCGGCCGAACCGGTGAGCACGCGGCGCAGCGCGGATTCGGCAGGGCGGGGCACGTTCATGAGAAGCTCCCGGCCAGCTGGCTAAACAGACCAAACATGCCGGCGATCAGGGGAACGGAGGCCAGGATGGAAAAGGTTTCCATCCGCTTGGCCAGCAGACGGAACCGTGCCTGGGTATGGTCGGGGAGCGTGGACGTTAGCGAGACTGCCGCGGTGGCCGCGATCAGCAGCACGGCCACCCCCACAGCCCAGGGCTGGCCGGGCAAGATCCGCAGTGCAGCCGGTACTGCGGCGCCGAGTCCGACGGCGACGGCTAGGTAGAGCGCAACTCGCTGCGGAGCCAGGGGAAAGGACCGGGTGCGCAGGAACAGTGCCAGGGTCAGGGCCAGCAGCAGCGGCAGCGTCCAGTTCTGATCCCGGGTGTCCGTGCCCAGCAGCCACAGTCCGGGAGCCAGGCACAGCGCTGTGATGACGGTGCCCAGGGTCAGCCCGCGGTGTGCGGCGGCCACCGCGTCCCGGGCATCGGTGCGGGCGATGGAACCGCCCTTCGCCCGCTGGTCATCCAGCGTGGCAAGACCGGACGACTCGAGTGCCAGCTTGGGCAGCAGCCCCAGGATGACCGTGCCGGCCAGTGCAGCCAAGGCGGCGGCCCGGACGGCGTCCCCGGTGAGCGCACCGGCAGCGGACCACACTCCTGCGGCCAGGACCAGCGTTGCGGCAGCGCTGAAAAAGGCGCGCGGCTGGGCTGAGAAGGTTCCCAGACCTGCCAGCCCCAGGACCGAGAGCCCGGCCACGATCAGGGCAGCGGCGGGAAGCCGCGCCGGATCGCCGTCGTAAACATGGAGGGCGCCGCCCAGACCGGCAAGCCACCCCGCTCCGAGCAGGGTGGTGCCAAGGGTGCTGCGCGGCTGCAGCTGCCCCGCGCTTGTGCCGGCGGCCAGCCCGAGCAGTGACAGGGCCAGCAGCATCCACCAGGCGGATTCCGGAGCCAGTGCCGCCAGCAGGATTTCGGCGCCGGCCCAGATGCCTGCCGCCATGAAGGTCCCGGCGGTGAGAGCACTGAAACGGCTGTTCCACCGGCCGCCCACAGCACGGGTTTCATCCACCACCAGATCGGTGATGTCATAGACGACGGCGGCCGGCGGAGCTTCCGCGGCGTTGCACAGCAACAGCGATGAACCGTCCAGGACCCGGGCCTGGTTCAAGGACTGTCCGGCGCGGAGTTCCGTGCCGTCACCGGCGACGAGTACCTTGGCCGCCACCTGCGCGGCGGGCACGTCCTCCAGCAGGTTCAGGACCTGGGGGAGGAGAAGCCCCACCGGCTCGTCGGAGGGCAGGAGCAGGTCAACGTGTTTCCGTGAGCCGATCAGGGTGACACGGGTAAAGGCATGGGCCATCGCGTTCAGGCCCCGGACCGGGTGTACTCGGTAAACGGCTGGGACAGGGCATTGCCCTGGCGCTGGGTTTGATCCTCCTGCTTGGCACGGTTTTCGGCCAGCAGGTTGCTGACAAAGGAATACCCCACACAAACCGCGGCAATGACTGCGGCCGCCGCGACGCTAAGGAGGAAGAGCCGGACGCTGTCCATCCAGCGGCGCTCGTTCGGGTTCTCCCCAAAGAGCAGGGCCGTCAGCAGCCGCTGCCGGCGCACGGTGACGGACTCGATGAGCTGATTGTCGTAGTCGCTGGCCATGAAGGTCCCCTCGCCCTTTGGACACGTTGGCTACATCCTTGCACCGCGGACATGATTTCGGTGCGGTCAGGGCCAAGCTGGGGACAACCCTGTGAACGGCTGCCGGAGACTAACGTTGTGCAATCCTGTACCCGGTGCTAAGTCTTGTTGGACCATCCCGCACCGAAGGAGATCTCATGAGCACCAACCCCGGCCCTGAAGAGCGCAACCTCAGCGAATGGAGCCGCCGCCTGACGCAGGCGCTGCAAATCCTGGACCTGGAAGTGGATCACAAAATGCTGGTGGACCTGGCCGAGGAATCATCCGAGAATGTGGGCCCGCACGCCGGTCTCATCAGCACATTCCTCGTGGGGTACGCCGCCGGCCTGTCCAAGACCAGCGGTCGAAAGGCAGCGGAGGAAGCAGTCCAAACAGCTGCCGATACTGCCTTCCAGCTCGCGGCCACAGGTTTGGAAGGACCGGAGGGCGAGGGGTGGAAGGACTCCGCCCAGTAACAGGCGGGCCGACTGGCAGGTAAAAAGGCGGGAGCTTCACCGGTGGAGAAGCTCCCGCCTTTTTGCGGAGTGCGGAGGTTCTTAGCCCCTTGTGCGCCTCCGGGACCGGGACCTAGGCCGGAGCCCGGGTCTTGAAGTCTTCGGCCTGTTCGTGTGCCGGGTCGAGGTTGGGCTCAACGCGCACGAGGACAGTCTTGGACACGGGCGTGTTGCTGCCTTCGGCCACATGGTCCATCGGGACCAGGACGTTGGCCTCGGGGTAGTAGGCGGCAACGCAGCCCTTCGGTGTGGGATACGAGACCACGCGGAACTTGCGCAGGACCCGCTCCACGCCGTCGTGGTGTATTCCGTGGATATCGACGTACTGCCCGTCAGCCAGGCCCAGCTCCGTGATGTCCTGAGCGTTCATGAACAGCACATGCCGGCCCCCGCGGATACCCCGGTAGCGGTCATTGTGCCCGTAGATGGTGGTGTTCCACTGATCGTGGGAGCGCAGTGACTGCAGGATCAGGGTGCCCTCGGGGCGTTCAACGGCTTCCAGGTCATTGACCGTAAGGACCGCCTTGCCGGTGGGTGTGGGGAAGGTCCGTGAATCACGCGGTCCGTTGGGCAGGACAAAGCCGCCCTCGTGGCGGATCCTCTCGTTGTAGTTGTCGCAGCCGTCGACGACGCGGCCGATGTGGTCGCGGATCAGGTCATAGTTCTTCTCGTAGCCCTCCCAGTCGGCGTCGATCCGATCACCGACCACCAGCGCTCCGAGGCGGGAAACGATGGCGGGTTCGGACAATAGATTCTGCGACACCGGGGTCAGGTTTCCGCGCGAAGCGTGCACCACACAGACGGTGTCCTCCACGGATACGAACTGCGGACCGCTTTCCTGGATGTCCTGTTCCGTGCGTCCCTTGGTGGGCAGGATCAGCGCTTCCTCGCCGGTGATCAGGTGGGAGCGGTTCAGCTTGATGGAAATCTGCACCGTCATCTCGGTCTTCTGCATGGCAGCCTCGGCAAACTGCGTGTCGGAGATTGCCGAGATGAGGTTTCCGCCCAGGGCCACGAAGACCTTGATGTGTCCCTCCTGCATCTTGTAGAAGGTTTCCACGGCGTCGACGCCGTGGTCGCGCGGGGGATCGAAGTTGAACTCCTTGCCCAGAGCATCCAGGAAGGCCGGCGGCATCTGCTCCCAGATGCCCATGGTGCGGTCGCCCTGGACATTGCTGTGCCCGCGGATGGGTGCAGCTCCGGCTCCGGGCTTGCCGATATTTCCGCGCAGCAGCAGGAGGTTGATGATTTCCTTGATCGTGGGCACGGCCTTCTTTTGCTGGGTGATGCCCATGGCCCAGGTGATGATGACCTTCTCCGCCCGCAGATACCGGTCGGCGAGTTCGTTGATTTCTTCGATGGGCAGGCCGGTTGCCTCTACTACGGTCTGGTCATCCAGGTGCACCAAGTGCTCTTTCAGGTCGGCCAGGCCTTCACAGTGCTTTTCCAGGAAGTCATGGTCCAGTACAGTGCCCGGGTTCTTCTCCTCGGCTTCGAGGACCCGCTTGGAGATGGCCTGCAGCAGCGCCATGTCCCCGCCCAGACGGATCTGGAGGAACTGATCGGCCAGTTCCGTTCCCTTGCCGGCAATGCCGCGGACTTTCTGCGGGTTCTTATACCGGCGCATACCGGCCTCGGGGAGGGGATTCACGGCAACGATGCTGCCGCCGTTGCGCTTGCATTCCTCCAGAGCGGTCAGCATGCGCGGATGGTTGGTTCCCGGGTTCTGGCCCATCAGGATGATCAGGTCCGCCTTGCCGAAATCATCGTAGGTGACCGTGGCCTTGCCGATGCCGATGGTCTGACCCATGGCCCAGCCGGAGGACTCGTGGCACATGTTGGAGCAGTCGGGCAGGTTGTTGGTGCCAAAGCCGCGCACCAGCAGCTGATACAGGAAGGCTGCCTCGTTGGAGGTGCGGCCGCTGGTGTAGAAGGCGGCCTCATGCGGTGAATCCAGCCCGTTGAGCTTGTCTGCCACGATGCGGAAGGCCTCATCCCAGCTGATCACGCGGTAGTGGTCTTCGCCGGCCGGTTTGTAGACCGGCTCCGTCAGCCGGCCCTGCATGCCCAGCCAGTATTCAGTACGGCCGCGAAGCTCGGTAATGCTGTGCTCAGCCCAGAATTCGGAGGGAATGATGACGGGGGAGGCCTCCCAGGTGACGGCCTTGACGCCCTCTTCGCAGTATTCGAATTTGCTGCGGTGCGACGGGTCCGGCCAGGCGCAGCTGGGGCAGTCGAAGCCGTCCTTCTGGTTCATCTTGAACGTGGCTTCCAGCGCCCGCTTGGCACCCATGTGCTGCACGGCAGGTTTCAGCGAGTGATAGACGGCAGGAATTCCTGCTGCCCATTCTTTCGGAGACGTAACTTGTATGTCCTTCTCATCCACGTTTTCAACGCGGGGTTCCTTCCGGGCCATTCCGTACATCCCTTCGCCGTCCTGCCCTATGCAGTTTCGAACCCGGTCCTTCCCGGCCGAAACGCCTCATCCGTACAAATAGGCCTAGCAGGTGCGGTATCGCATAGCAAGGTTTCCGCCGACGCGCCGCCGAGATCTTCTTTTCCGGACCGGCTCCAAAAGGCGGACATCCCGGGCTCCTGCCGACACTGCGCGGTTATCCACAGGTGCGGATCAGTGCATGGCTTTTTGGGATGCCTCAACGTTGGATGGTGCCACAGGCAGGCGGACGGGCAGCCCCGAAAAGGGTGCGGCGGATCCGGTGCCGGAGGAAACCGGAACGGACGAGGGCGCGGTACGCGCCGAAAGCAGGCAGTGATGAAATTCGATATGGGTTCACAAACGCTGGGAACGCTGACACAGCAAACGGGGTCTTCACACGAGGATCTGGGACAGCTGGTGCGCTCACTGGTGCAGGCAGTGGCTCCGCTGGAGGGCAAATTCAACGGTTCGGGCCGGGTGAAGTTCGACGAATTCAAGGCACGCACGGATGAAGTGGCCAATGAATTGAACGGGTCCCTCGCCGCCATCCTGCTGGGACAGTCGGAAATGGACCGGTCCTTCCAGATGGGAGACCAGGAATCTGCGGATAATGCCCAGCAGCAGCAGGGAGCGGCAAGCTTTGATGCTGCCCGCTTCGGTTCCTCCCGCTGACGTCACCCTAATTCCCAGCAGGTAACTGATAGTTTTCGAAAGGATTTGCCATGTCCCAGGATCGTTTGAGTTATGACACCGATACCTCCGCCGCCGTGCAGGGGGATATCCAGTCCATTGTTGCCCGGCTCGAATCGCTGATCGGCGAGCGGGAAAAAGCGGTCAACTCGGCCATGTCCGACTTCTCCGCCGACGGTGTTTCGGAGGAGTACCAGGCCGTGGAGAACCGGTTCCGCAATGCCGCCAATGAAACCCGCACCATTATCGGGCTGGTGAAGCAGACCCTGAACCTGAATGATCAGACAGCGTCCAGCGCGGGTGCCCGGGCCAAGGGGGCCGTGCAGAACATCGGCTGACGGGTGGCCGCGGGACGGGGGACGCGCGGCGGGGCAGCGGCCGGGAAGGCAGGACTGCCCCGGCGGCGTGGAATGGGGCAAGATTGATTAGGTGAGCACAGCCAAGACATCCCCGGAAACCATGGACACCGCAGCCGCCGTCGAATCGGTCAGCACTGACACCCCGCCCAGCGACAACCTGCGTGAGGAATACCAGGATCTTGCGGACCAGGTGCGCAAATACCGTTTCGCGTACTACAACGAAGACGCTCCGCTCGTCTCCGATGCGGAGTTCGACGAACTGTACCGGCGGCTCGAGGAACTTGAAGCGCTGCATCCGGAACTGGTCACCAACGATTCGCCCACCCAGGAAGTCGGCGGGGAGATCTCAGCGGCGTTCACTCCGGTGGAGCATCTTCAGCGCATGTACAGCCTGGAGGATGTCTTCTCGCTGGATGAACTGGACGCCTGGGTGCGCAAGGCCGAAGCGTCCGTGGCGAACATTGCCCCTGACGCCAAGATCAAGTGGCTGACGGAGCTCAAGATTGACGGCCTGGCCGTGAATCTTCTCTACCGCAACGGGGAGCTTGTCCGGGCGGCCACCCGCGGCGACGGCACCACCGGTGAGGACATTACGCACAACGTGCTCACGATTAAATCCATCCCGCGGGTGCTCACGGGAGAGGACATCCCTGCGGAAATGGAAATCCGCGGGGAGGTCTTCATCCCCTCCAAGGAGTTTGCCCGCCTGAACGAGTCCATGGTTGAAGCCGGAAAGGCGCCGTTTGCGAATCCGCGCAACGCCGCCGCCGGATCGCTGAGGCAGAAGGATCCCGAAGTTACTGCCCGGCGCCCGCTGAGCATGTATGTTCACGGCATCGGCGCCCGTGAGGGATTGTCGGCAGCCAGCCAATCCGAAACCTACGAGCTGCTAAAAGAGTGGGGCCTGCCGACGTCGCCGTATTACAAGGTCCTGGACAGCTACGACGAGGTGCTCAACTACATTGCCGTGAACGGGGAGCACCGCCACGACCTCTCGCACGAGATCGACGGCATTGTGGTCAAGGTGGACGATTTTGCCCTGCAGCGCGCCCTCGGCCACACCTCGCGGGTGCCGCGCTGGTCGGTTGCCTACAAGTACCCGCCGGAGGAAGTGAACACCAAGCTCCTGGACATCCGGGTGAATGTGGGCCGCACCGGCCGCGTCACGCCCTACGGGATGATGACGCCGGTCTCCGTCTCCGGCTCGACCGTGGAAATGGCAACACTGCACAATCAAGACGTGGTCAAGGCCAAGGGCGTCAAGATCGGCGACACCGTGGTGCTGCGCAAGGCCGGTGACGTGATTCCGGAAATCGTGGGCCCCGTCGTCGCCCTCCGGGACGGCAGCGAACGGGACTTCGTAATGCCCACGCACTGCCCTTCCTGCGGCACGGAACTGAAACCGGCCAAGGAAGGGGACGTTGACATCCGCTGCCCCAACGCCAAGTCCTGCCCCTCTCAGCTGCGGGAGCGGGTTTTCCACCTCGCCGGCCGCGGCGCTTTCGATATTGAAGCGCTCGGCTGGGAGGCGGCCATTGCCCTGACGCAGCCCACCGAGCCCCAGATCCCGCCGCTGACCAGTGAGGCCGGCCTGTTTGACCTCAAGGTCGAGGATCTGGCCGATGTGCGGATTGAACGCCCCAAGCGGGTTAAGGGCGTGGTGGACGGCACCGAACTGGTTCCGTACTTCTATTCCAAGGGAACGGCCAAGAAGCCCTCCGAACCCACCGCCACCACCCGCAAGCTCTTTACCGAGCTGGAGAAGGCCAAGACCCAGCCGCTGTGGCGGGTGCTGGTGGCTCTGTCGATTCGGCATGTGGGCCCGACGGCGGCCCGCGCGCTGGCCACCGCGTTTGGTTCCATGGACGCTATCCGTGCCGCCTCGGAAGAGCAGCTGGCCCATGTCGACGGCGTGGGCACCACCATCGCGGCGGCCCTGACGGAGTGGTTCGCCGAGGACTGGCACCGCGAGATCGTGGACCGCTGGGCCGCCGCCGGTGTGCGGATGGCCGACGAACGCGACGAAACGATGCCCCGCACCCTTGAAGGCATGACCATTGTGGTCACCGGAACCCTGCCGAACTTCAGCCGCGACGAGGCAAAGGAAGCCATCATCACCCGCGGAGGGAAGGCCTCCGGGTCGGTCTCCAAGAAAACCGACTATCTGGTGGCGGGGGAGAACGCGGGCACCAAGCTGGACAAGGCGGAGTCCCTCGGTGTGCCGGTGCTGGATGAAGACGGCTTCCGCGCACTGCTGGACGGCACCCTGTCGGAGGAGGACACACGGCAGGAAGAGGGCACGGCATGACGCCGCCGCTTCCGGACCGTGCTGCCGTTCCCGGAGACGATCCGCTGGAGCTTTTGGATGTGGCAAGGGAGGCTGCGGCGGCCGGTGCAGCCGTGCTTGCCCGCCGCACCGCAGACGGCCTGAACGCCGTGAACAAGAGTGCCGCCGGTGACTGGGTCACGGAGTTCGACACGGCCGCCGAGCGTGCCGTCCGCGAGGTCCTGGCCCGCCGCCGTCCGCAGGACGCGGTCACCGGAGAAGAGCTGGACGCCAGCGTGCCGGACAACGCCTCGGGCATCCGCTGGTCCATCGATCCGCTGGACGGCACCACCAACTTCATCCGCAACATCGTCTACTACGCCACCTCTGTGGCGGCAGCGAACGACGACGGCGTCTGGCTGGCCGGCGTCGTCCACGCTCCGGCGCTGGTGCGGGTCTATTCGGCCGCCCGCGGGCACGGCTCCTGGCTGGCCGAGCACGGCAGCGTCCGGCGACTGACGGGCCCGGATCCGGAGCGGGTGGGCAAGCTGCTGGGCACAGGATTCTCCTATGACGGGGGAGTGCGCGACGAGCAGTACGCGGCGCTCGCGGAATTGGCGGCAGGGTATGCCGATGTCCGCCGGCTCGGATCCGCCGCCCTGGACCTGTGTATGGTGGCGGACGGAACCCTGGACGCCTACCTGGAGCGCGGGCTTAACGAATATGACTATGCCGCCGGTGCGCTGATTGCCGAAGAAGCCGGAGTTCCGGTGCGCAGGCCGGGGACTCCGGGCAGCGATGCCGAGCGGCTTCAGGCAGTGACCGCCGCCGGCGCCGCAGTCGTGTCCTGACACCGGGGCTCAGCGGTACCCGTTGGAAACCGGTCTCCGGCCGGGCAGCTGCCTCAGGAAGGCGTGCGCGCCGCCACTATGATTTCCCGGCTGGACGCGGGCTCCAGCGCCCCGCCGTTCCAATCGCCGTACCAGTCCACCTCGCTGAATCCGGCTTTCTCCAACAGCCGGGCCAGCACACCCGAGGGAGTGAATTTGAGGGTGCTGCGGCTGGCAAAGTGCGCGCCGTCGGCCAGGAAACGGGTGCGGTCCTCGAAGGTGACCACAACGCCGTCGGGCTCCTCCACCGCGGCAATCAGCTCCCATTCAACTTCCAGCGTCCCGGCCGAGGATTCCTGCAGCTCCGGCCCCGCACTGCTGCTGTCCCACTCCAGCCAGGCCCTGGCTGCCGGGTTCCGGGACTCAAAGAAGAAGGTTCCGCCGGGCGTCAACCGGGAGCGCACCGCCTCCAGCGTTGACAGGATCTCACCTTCGGTGAGCAGGCATTGAAACGCATGGCCGGTCATGACCGCGGCGTCGAAGGGGCCAGCGGGCAGATCGGCCGCTGTCCCCTCCAGCCAGGTGACCAGCTCGGCGCCGTCGCGCGAACGGGCCGCAGCCAGCATTCCCGGAGCCGGATCAATACCTGTGACGGTATGACCGGCGCGCGCCAGCTCCACGGCAAAGCTGCCCGTGCCGCAGCCGACGTCGGCAATCCTCAGCGGACCTAACTGCTCGCTGAGCGTGCCCAGCATCCCTGCGTAAAAATCGACGTCCCATCGGCCGGCGTTGTCCTCGTCGTAGAGGGCCACCAGACGCGGCTCGTCGTAGTGCGCGTCAACCACTGCAAATCCCCGGTTCTTCGGTGTGCAAAGAAATGCTGTCTGCACCGCAGTTTCCTGCAGTATCAGTTGGCGTGCGATCAGTGCGCATGCGGGGCGCCGATGGTGTGGAGGAGGGTATGCAGCGATTCGTCCACCAGCCGGTAGCGGTGCTCACGGCCTACTTTGTCCACTACCGCCCACCCCCGGTCCCGCAGCGGGCGCAGTGATTGGCTGACCACGGTCTGTGACACCCCGGCGGCGGCGGCCAGCCGGGTCACCGAGATATCCGGACTGAAGTGCAGGCACAGCAGCAGCTTAAGCCGGGTCGGATCGGAAATCAGGTCAAAACGGGCGGCCCATCCCGGCACATCCACGGTGCCGGGTACGTCAGCTACAGCGTCGATGACGGCACCGGGCGGAAGGGGTCTCATACCTCGAAATCCTCGCACACCTCGCATACCTCTGAATCCTTGCAGAGCGCCGCCACGCCGCACAACGGGGTCAGCGCCCCGGGGGAAGGTAACGCAAAGACAAGTTTCAGAGTGTTTTTGGGCGGAGAGGATGGTGGCGGGGTAGGTATTGATTCATCGTTATGTGCACAGGCATGCATACGTCGTCAGGAGCCCACATGTCAGAAATCCGGTGTCGGGACCTGCCCCGGGTAGCAGCAGCAGCCCTGCTGCTGCTAGTAGTGGCCGGCTGCGTAGCGGCCCCGGAGGAGTCCCCGGACAGTGCAGCCCTGGTGCTTGCGGATGCAAATGAACTTGGCCGGTTCAATCCCGTGGGAGGCCATGGAGACAGCGGACAGTCGCAAATCTATGACGGGCTCCTGCGGCTCGCGCCCACGGACGGTTCCTCATCCCTGCCGGACCTCGTCCCCTGGCTGGCAACAGAGATGCCGCAGAGCAACGCCGAAGGCACCCAATGGACTGTCCGTCTCCGCGACGGCGTGGAGTTCACCGACGGCACCGCGCTGGACGCCGAGGATGTTGCTGCCACGTATAAGGCCGTCATCGACCCGGCCTCGGCCTCCGAACTGGCCCCTTCCTATGACATGCTTCAGGACGTCACCACCGGACCGGACGGAACCGTCACCTTCACCCTGAAATATCCTTACTCGGGATTCGCCAGCCGATTGCTGCTGGGCATTGCGCCGTCGGAGCGGTTGATGCCGGGGCTGGCCGCCGAATCATCCCTGAACACCGACCCGGTGGGGACAGGCCCCTATACGCTCACGTCGCTGCGCCCCGATGAGCTGGTCCTGAGCGCCAATGAGGACTACTGGAACGGTGCTCCGGAAGTGAAAACGGTGACGATCATCCGCGTGCCTGATGACAACTCGCGGGCCCAGCGGCTTCAGTCGGGAGAGATTGACGGAACCGTCCTGCCGCCGCGGCTGGCCGCAGCTTACGAGGATAAGACCGGGTATTCCCATGAAGCCGTGGGCACAGCTGATTGGCGGGGACTGTCCCTGCCCTCCGGCAACGCCTTCGCCAGCGACCCCCAAGCGGTTCTGGCCATGAACCTGGCGGTTGACCGCGCGGGCATGGTGGACCACGTACTGGACGGCCGCGGCGTTCCCGCCCACACCCCGGTGGCATCCGTCTACGGGAACGCCTTCGATCCGGAGGCCGTCTTTCCGTTTGACCCCGAGGGTGCCAAAGCGCTCCTCGACGATGCCGGCTGGGTCGCGGGTGAGGACGGAGTGCGGACCAGGGATGGTGTACGGGCGGCCTTTGAACTGGCGTACAACGCCAGTGACACCCTCCGGCGGGACCTGTCGCTGGCGTTTGCCTCGGACATGTCCAAGCTCGGGGTGGACGTCACGCTTCTCGGCACGGACTGGAACGTCATCGAGGAACGGCGCAACGACGTCGGAATCCTCCTGGGCGGCGGCGACAAGCCCTATGACCTGGACTCGCAGCTGTTCGAGACCCTGCATACGGCAGTCCCGGGAACAGGTTCACCCTTTGCCAATCCGGGCAACACCGGCAGCGCTGAGATGGACGCCCACCTGGAGGCAGCCCGGAAAAGTGCGGATCCCGCAGAACGGACAGCCCACTACCGGGCCGTCCAGGACCTGTACATCCAGCAACCCGGCTACGTCATGCTGGCCTTCGTCAACCACAACTACATACAGCGGGATATGGGCTGGGAAAACGTCCAGACCGTCCTGGAACCGCATGCCCACGACGTCGGGTGGGGCTTCTGGTGGAGCCTGCGCGACTGGACGCGGGAGTAGCCGGTGCCCGCGGAAGCACCGCTGCTGCCCAGCCGGCGGGAGCGCCGCAGGCACCGGCGCGCGGATCTGCGAATCATCATCTTCCGCCGGTGTGTCCTCGCGGTGCCCGTGGTCCTGGGTGTGAGCCTGCTGGTTTTCCTGCTGGCCGGTATCTCGCCCTTCGATCCGCTGGCCGCCTACCTGGGGGACCGGTATGTGCAGGCGTCGGTTGAACAGCGGCGGCAGCTCACTGAGGCCCTCAACCTGGAGACCTCCTGGTTCTGGGCGTGGTGGCAGTGGATCGGTTCGGCGCTGACCGGCGACTTGGGCTATTCGCGGGTGTTCCGGCAGCCGGTGACGGCGGTGCTGTCCGAGCGCCTGCCCTGGACTCTGCTGGTCGCCGGAACCGGATTGTTCCTTGCCGTGGTCTCTTCACTCCTGGCAGCAGTGCGGTGCGCACACCGTCCGGGCGGACTGCTGGACCGGGCCGTGGGCGCCGCGGCGACCGTCCTCCAGGGACTGCCTCCGTTTGTCATATCGCTGGGACTGCTGGGAATCTTCGTTGTTGCCACCGGGTGGTTCCCCGGCGGAGGACTGACGGATCCCGGGGCCGAGCTCAGCGCCGGTCAGGTGGCACGGCACATGGTGCTGCCGGTCCTGGCCACAGCACTGTCGCAGCTGCCGTGGCTGGTGCTTTCCCTGCGTGCCTCCACGGCAGGGATCCTGGGGTCCGACGCCGTGCGCGGGGCCCGGCTCCGCGGGCTGCCCGAGCGGACCGTGGTCCGCAAACATGTGCTGCCCGCAGCGCTGGCGCCGTTCATCGCCGTGCTCGGATCCAGGCTTCCGGAAGTGATCGTTGGCGCCGTGCTGATCGAGACGGTGTTTTCCTGGCCGGGACTGGCTGCCGCCGTGGTGTCCTCAGCGCAGGCACTGGACTTTGCCCTGCTGGCCGCGCTCACAGTGCTGACCACCGTCGCCGTTCTGGGAGCATCCCTGCTTGCGGACCTTCTGTACGTGCTGCTCGATCCGAGGGTGACCGCCGATGTCTAGTCCCAGAATTTCCAGTCCCGCGACTTCCAGTTCCGGAGGCGCACCCGTTCTGCGCGAGGTGGTTCCCCCGGAGCGCCGCCGCGCCGGAAAGCGGGCCGGTGCCTTCCTGGGTGCGGCCGTGTTGGCCGGAATCGTTGCCTATGCCGTGCTGGTTCCGATGCTGGCGGGCACCGACCAGAAGCTGACCGATTTCAGCTCAGCCCGCCTGCCGCCGTCGTCCGCCCATCTGTTCGGAACAGACCATGCCGGCCGCGACTTGTTTGTCCGCCTGGCTTCCGGGCTGCGGGTCTCGCTGCTGATCGCCGTGCTCTGTGCGGTGCTGGCGATGGTCCTGGGAATGCTGGTGGGTGCGGTGTCGGCGGCGCTGGGCGGCCGCGCGGACCGGATCATCATGCGGTGCATCGATGCCGTCAATGCTGTTCCGCATCTGCTGCTGGGAGTGGTGATCGTGGCCATGTTCAGGGGATCGGTGACGGCCATCATTGCCTCGATCGCCCTAACGCACTGGACACAGGTTGCAAGGATCGTCCGCGCAGAAGTCTTGTCCCTGCGCGGCCTTGAGTATGTGGAAGCGTCCTATCTCCTTGGCGGGACGCGGGCCCAGGTGCTTTGGCGGCATTTCCTCCCCGCGGCTCTGGGACAGGGAACGGTGGCTACCGTGATGCTCCTGCCGCATGCCATCTGGCACGAATCCACCCTTTCCTTCCTGGGCCTTGGCCTGTCCCCGGACCGGGCCTCCCTGGGCACACTGCTCCAGGAGGCGCAGGCGGAAGTGATGCTCGGCGGATGGTGGGCGCTGGCGTTCCCCGCGCTGCTTCTCGTCTGCACCACCCTGGCAATCGCTGCCTGCGGGGCCGGGCTCGTATCCAAAACAGGAGGCCGCTCATGAGTGTTGCCATTAGGGCCAAAGGACACACTGTCCGGATACCGGTGAACATCCGCGGGAAGGCGGGGTGGGTGCACGCGGCAACCGATGTTGACTTCACCGCTTGCCGCGGCAGGGTCCATGCCGTCGTGGGGGAGTCCGGCTGCGGAAAGACAACCCTGGCCACTGCAATCCTCGGCATGCTGCCGGCGGGCACGCTGGCCGGGGGACAACTGGAATACGTTGACCGTGACGGACGGGTGACAGCTCTGACCGGTGCGGGGCGTGCCGCGGCCGCCCGGACAGCCGGGCTGCGGGGGCGGGAGATCGGCTACGTGCCGCAGTCCGCCGCCACCTATCTCACCCCGGTCCGCCGGGTGGGAGCACAGCTGCGGGAAACACTTCGCGAGCTTCGGGGAAAGGCCACCGCGCAGGAACTGCTGGCCCGGGTCAATTTGGACCCGGGGGCGATGGACGCGTTTCCGCATGAGCTGAGCGGCGGCATGCTGCAGCGTGCAGCCCTTGCCTTCGCCCTTGCCGGGGACCCGGATGTGCTGGTGGCGGACGAACCGATCTCCGGCCTGGACCCGCATCTGGCGCAGCTCACCCTGGGACTGCTTCGCGCCACAGCGGACGCCGGCACCGCCGTCGTCCTGATCACCCATGACCTGCAGGCGCTCGCCGAGTCCCGCACCGCCGACGAACTCTCCGTTATGTACGCGGGGCGGATCATTGAGACCGGTCCGGCGGCGCGGATCCTCACTGCGCCGGCCGAGCCCTACACCATGGATCTGCTCGCGGCCCTTCCCGCCAACGGGCTGCATCCGATGCCGGGCCTGCCCCCGGAACTGACAAATCTGCCGCCGGACTATACGTACGCGGACCGGCTGCGGGCCGCCGCAGAACTGGAGGCGGACCATGCCCGGTGAGCTGAGTGCGGTGAACGTGGGGTTCTCCTACGGCGGCAGGACGGTGCTGCGGAACGTGAGCCTGAGCATCGGGGCGGGCAGCCAAGTTGGTCTGGCCGGGCCCTCGGGCAGCGGCAAAACGACGCTGGCCCGGGTGCTGGCCGGCCTGATGCCGCCGTCGACCGGGCACGTGACCTGCAACGGTGCGACTGTCCAGGCGGCGGGTGACGGCGCAGTCGCCATGCTGTTCCAGTCTCCACGGCGGTCCTGCAGCCCCCGCATGACGCTGCGCGCAGTGATCGCCGAGGGGATGATGGGCGGTGGCCGCGGTTCCGGCCGGCGCAGGGAAGTGGACGCAGGCGTGCGGCAGTTCGCCGCCAGGGTCCAGCTGACCGGCGACCTGCTGGACCGGTATCCGCATGAGGTGTCCGACGGTCAGCTCCAGCGGGCCTGCCTTGCCCGTTCCTTGGCCGCCGAACCCGATTACCTCATCTGCGACGAGGCAACCGCCATGCTTGATGCCGCCACCACTGCCGCAGTGGTCCGGATTATCGGCGAGGAGGTCACTGCCCGCGGCCTCGGGGTCCTGGCACTGAGCCATGACCGCGAGCTGCTGGATGCCTGGTGCGGGAGGATCACGCACCTTTCGTAAGTACCCGTTACTGTGCGTTTGCTGTGCCGGTTCCGCCCAGCTTTAAGCCCTGAGGGGAGAGGCCGTCGCAGGGGCGGGACTTTCCGGGCAAGGCGCGGATAATTAGGGACACTTGCTTGGCATTTTCGGACCAGGAGGAATCCATGACCCGTAAGACAACTGCTGCCCCCCGGAAGACATCCACTGCCGCAGCTGCGCGAGTCCCGGCGCCCAAGCGTCCCACCCCTGCCGATTTGGACACAGCCCATTTCGCCGAGCTGCTGGACGAGCGCATCGGCCAGGCCCGGGAAAAGATTGCCGCCGTCGTGGCGGACATCCGCGAAGTGACCCTGGCTGCCAAGGACACACCGGCCGACGACGAACATGACCCCGAGGGCTCCACCGTCTCCGTTGAACGCAACAATGAAATGGCACTGCTCGCCGCCGGCGAAGAGTCGCTGATTGAGCTGCTGGATGCACGGGTCCGGCTGGACGAAGGTGCCTACGGGGTGTGTGAAATGTGCGGCAATCCGATCCCTTCCGAGCGCCTGGAAATTCGGCCTGAAGCACGCTTTTGCGTTACCTGCGCCGCGGCTGCCCGGCGCCGCTGACCGGCTGCCGCCAAACAGCCGTGTCCGGCATCACCGCCGGCGAAGGACCGGTGATCTGCGGAGCTAGAATCTACGGTGGAAATCAAGAACCACGTAAGGATTCGTAACGCGCATGAGCATCACCGTCCGGCAGGCCACCGAGGCAGACTTTGACGAAATCCGCCGGATCACCCGCGATGCCTATTTGAGCGCCGGGTTTATCGAAGCAGACAACCCCTACGTCAAGGATCTGGAGAACGTTGAGGACCGTGCGGCCAACGCGCTGCTCTGGGTGGCCGAACTGGACGGCAAGGTAGCAGCGTCCACCGCAATCACCTTCGCCGGGCAGCCGTACACCGACATTGCGATTGAGGGCGAGCTGGAATTCCGCATGCTCGCAGTGGATCCGGCCCTCCAACGCGGCGGTGTCGGCCGCGCCCTGGTGGCCGCCGTCATCGAGTATGCCCGCAGCCTCGACGGCATTCACGCCGTCAGCCTGACCAGCATGACCCCGATGACCAACGCCCACGCCCTGTACAAGTCCATGGGGTTTGAGCGGGTGCCCGAGCGTGACTGGACCGTGCCCGATGAGGACATCCTCCTCTGGGTCTTCCGCCTGGCGCTCTGACGCCGGCTGCGGGCGACCCCAGCGCGCCGAGGTCCTGGGAGCGCGGAGGTTCTTCACGCGGCGAGGTCCTGAACACGCGGCGTCCGTAGTACAGACAACGGGCTTCCGTCGTCGATTTGAGCCCGTTATCTGTTCTACGGATTGGCCAGGATGGGAGTTCAGCGATTCGGGGTGCACCCGCGGACCACGGAAAACCGCAGCACCAAACGCCGTAGACTGGGACGGATACCTTTTATCCGAAAAAAGACGCATGGGAGACTCATGTCTGAGATCAATCGTGAGGCTGTGGCGCACCTGGCGCATCTGGCCCACATTGAGATGACCGAGGATGAACTGGCCAAGATGGCCGGCGAACTGGATGTCATTGTTGATTCGATCAAATCCGTAAGCGAAGTTGCCGGTGAGGACATCCCGGCTACCTCCCACCCCATCCCGCTGTTCAATGTGTTCCGCGAGGATGTTGTAGGGCAGACGCTGACCAATGAAGAAGCGCTCTCCGGTGCTCCCGACAATGCGGCCGGCCGTTTCAAGGTCCCTGCCATCCTGGATGAGGAGTAAAGACTTCCATGAATGAACTGATTACTTCGAGCGCTGCCGTCCTGGCAGACAAGCTCGCCGCCGGCGAGGTATCCGCCGTCGAAGTTACACAGGCCCACCTGGACCGGATCTCCGAGGTGGACGGCGCCGTCAACGCCTTCCTCCACGTGAACACCGACGAAGCGCTGCAGGTTGCGGCCGACGTCGACAAGGCCCGCGCCGCCGGCGAAACCCTGCACACCCTCGCCGGCGTGCCCATCGCCATCAAGGACCTCATCGTCACCAAGGGCCAGCCCACCACGGCCGGCTCCAAGATGCTCGAGGGCTGGATGAGCCCGTACGACGCCACGGTGATCACCCGCATCCGTGCCGCACGCATGCCGATGCTGGGTAAGACCAACCTGGACGAATTCGCCATGGGTTCCTCCACCGAGCACTCCGCGTATGGCCCCACCCGCAACCCGTGGGACCTGGACCGCATTCCCGGCGGTTCCGGCGGCGGTTCGGCAGCAGCCGTGGCAGCCTTCGAAGCACCCCTGGCGCTGGGCACCGACACCGGCGGATCCATCCGCCAGCCTGCCGCCGTCACCGGTTCCGTGGGCGTGAAGCCCACCTACGGCGGGGTTTCGCGCTACGGCGCCATTGCCATGGCCTCCTCGCTGGACCAGATCGGCCCGGTATCGCGCACCGTCCTGGACGCCGCCCTGCTGCAGGAAGTCATCGGCGGACACGATCCCCGCGACTCCACCTCGCTGCCGGACCCCGTAGGCAACCTCGTGGAAGCCGCCCGCAACGGCAACGTTGCCGGCATGCGCATCGGCGTCATCAAGGAACTGCAGGGCGAAGGCTACGAAGCCGGCGTCCTGGCCCGCTTCTCCGAATCCCTGGAACTGCTCAAGGATGCCGGCGCGGAAATCGTCGAGGTCTCCTGCCCCAACTTCAAGTACGCCCTGGGCGCCTACTACCTGATCATGCCGTCCGAGGCTTCCTCGAACCTGGCCAAGTACGACGGCGTCCGGTACGGCCTGCGTGCCCTGCCCGCCGACGGTCCCATGACCATTGAGCGCGTCATGGGCGCCACCCGCGCCGCCGGCTTCGGCGACGAGGTCAAGCGCCGCATCATCCTGGGCACCTACGCCCTGTCCGCCGGGTACTACGACGCCTACTACGGCTCGGCCCAGAAGGTGCGCACGCTGATCCAGCGCGACTTCAACGCCGCGTTTACCCAGGCCGACGTCCTGATTTCCCCCACCTCGCCCAACACGGCGTTCAAGCTGGGGGAGAAGCTGGACGATCCGCTGGCCATGTACCTGAACGACGTTGCCACCATTCCGGCCAACATGGCCGGCGTTCCGGGCATCTCCATCCCCGGCGGCCTGGCTGACGGACTGCCCGTGGGCATCCAGTTCCTGGCTCCGGTCCGGGAAGATGCCCGCCTCTACCGCGCTGGCGCAGCGCTTGAGGGCATGCTGGAAAAGAAGTGGGGCGGCCCGCTGCTGGCCTCTGCACCCGTACTCGGAGGAGTGAAGTAATGTCTGTGCACATCCAGGACGACACCCTGTCCTTCGAAGAGGCCATGGAGAAGTACGATCCGGTGCTCGGTTTTGAGGTCCACGTGGAGCTCAGCACCAACACCAAGATGTTCTCCGATGCGCCCAACGTCTTCGGCGACGAGCCGAACACCAACGTCACCCCCGTGTGCCTCGGCATGCCCGGCGTGCTGCCGGTGGTCAACAAGACCGCCGTGGAGTACTCGATCCTGATCGGCCTGGCGCTGAACTGCAAGATCGCCGAATCCTGCACCTTCGCCCGGAAGCAGTACTTCTACCCGGACACCCCGAAGAACTTCCAGACCTCCCAGTACGAAGATCCCATTGCGTACGACGGCTACCTGGACATTGAGCTCGAAGACGGCACCGTGTTCCGCGTCGAAATCGAACGCGCACACATGGAAGAGGACGCCGGCAAGCTCACCCACATGGGCGGGGCCGCCGGCCGCATCCAGGGCGCCGACTTCTCCCTGGTGGACTACAACCGTTCAGGTGTTCCGCTGGTGGAAATTGTCACCAAGCCCATCGAAGGTGCCGGTTCCCGCGCACCCGAGCTGGCCAAGGCCTACGTGGCCGCGGTCCGCGAGATCGTGAAGAACCTGGGTGTCTCCGACGCCAAGATGGAACGCGGCAACGTCCGCTGCGACGCCAACGTGTCGCTGCGCCCGTACGGCCAGGAAAAGTTCGGCACGCGCTCGGAAACCAAGAACGTGAACTCGCTGCGCGCCGTCGAACGCGCCGTCCGCTTCGAGATCCAGCGCCACGCCGCTGTCCTGGAATCCGGCAACAAGATTGTCCAGGAAACCCGGCACTGGCACGAGGACACGCGCTCCACGACGTCGGGCCGGCCCAAGTCCGACGCCGATGACTACCGCTACTTCCCGGAGCCCGACCTGGTTCCCGTGGTTACCACGCCGGAATGGATCGAGGAACTGCGTTCCCGCCTGCCCGAGCCGCCCGCCGAGCGCCGCAAGCGCCTGCAGGCCGACTGGGGTTACTCGGACGCTGAGTTCCGCGACGTGGTCAACGCCGGTGTCATGGACTCCATCGAGGAAACCATTGCTGCCGGTGCCTCCGCACAGGTTGCCCGCAAGTGGTGGATGGGCGAAGTGTCCCGCCGGGCCAAGGAAGCCGAAGTCGACCCCACCGAGGTTGGCGTGTCGCCTGAGCTGATCGTTGAACTGGACCGCCTGATCCAGGCCGGCAAGATCAACGACAAGCTGGCCCGCCAGGTGCTCGACGGCGTCCTCGCCGGCGAAGGCACCCCGGAGGAAGTCATTGAGGCGCGCGGCCTGGCCGTGGTGTCCGACGACGGCCCCCTGCTTGAAGCCATCGACGCCGCCCTGGCGGCCCAGCCCGACGTTGCGGACAAGATCCGCGGCGGCAAGGTCCAGGCCGTCGGCGCGATTGTTGGCGGCGTCATGAAGGCCACCCGCGGACAGGCCGACGCCGGCCGCGTGCGTGAGCTGATCCTGGAACGCCTCGGCGTTCAGGGCTAACTCGGACCACCGAGTAAACACCGCATAAACGATAAACACCGCATAAACACTGCCGGCCCCGGGACACCCCGGGGCCGGCAGTGTTTAACAGGCTGTCGGCGCCGACCGGGGCAGCGTTTATGACCCGGCCGCGAAACAGGGAGACGCCCGCCCGGTGCTGACTGTAAGGTTCTGGCATGGCCGATCATCCCGCAGCAGAGATCCACGCAGATGCGGACCTCGTGCGTCAGCTCCTCCGGCAGCAGCACCCCGCGGCGGCGGAGCAGCCGCTGCAGCTGGTCGCCAACGGCTGGGACAACCACATCTTCCGGCTCGGCCCAGACCACGCTGTGAGGCTTCCCCGGCGTGAGGCAGCTGTGCAGCTGACGGCCAACGAGCAGCAGTGGCTCCCCAGTCTCGCCGCTGATCTTCCCGTGGCAACATCAGCCCCTGTCTTTGCCGGCCGCCCCTCCGAGGCATTTCCCTTTCCCTGGAACATCACGCGCTGGTTTGAAGGCGCCGAGGTTTCGCTGCAGCCCCGGGACCGCAACGTTGCACTGGCTGCTCCGCTGGCCGGTTTCCTCAACGCCTTCCACCGGCCTGCCCCGCCGGATTACCCCCGGAACCCGGTCCGGGGCGTGCCGCTGGCCACCCGCAACAACGCGGTTCTGGGCCGCCTCGCCAGCGGCATGGTTCCCCATGCCGCCCGGGTCCGGGAGCTGTGGGAGGCCAGCCTCACGCTGCCGGGCTGGCCCGGTCCGAACCTCTGGCTGCACGGTGACCTGCATCCGGCCAATCTCGTGGGTGCTCCGGGCGGCGGGCTGCAGGCCGTCATCGATTTCGGAGATCTGACGGCCGGAGACCCTGCTACAGACCTCGCGGCCGCCTGGCTGGTCTTTGACCAACACGGGCGCAGCGCCTTCCGTGCCGCACTGGGCAGCCGGTACGACGCCGATCCGCACGTTTGGGGCAGGGCGCAGGGCTGGGCGGTGTGCATGGCCTCAAACCTGCTGGCCAATTCCGACGATCATCCGGGAATGTATCTCATGGGGTCGGAAACCCTGATGGAAATTCTGACTGATGAGCGGGACTGGGTTTGAAGGCGGCCGGAAAAGCAATGAAGAACAGGGGAGACTCGGTGGACTGTGACATTTTGGTGGTCGGCGGCGGAATAGCCGGGCTGTCCCTGGCCTCGGCACTGGCAGGGCGAACCGGCGTGCTGGTGGTGGAAGCCGAACCGACACTGGGGTTCCACACCTCCTCCCGCTCCGCCCGTCAGCTCATACCCAGCTACGGGCCCGCAGTCATCCAGGAACTGACCGTACGAACCCTGGCCCTCATCCGGGCGCTTGAGGTCCATTTGCCGGAGCCTGTCCTCACGGCACGCAGTTTCCTGCTGGTCGGCAGCGAGGAAGCCGTACGGGACCGCGCCAGCGGCCACATGCATCCCGTTACGCCGGCGCAGATGATGGCGCTGGCTCCTGAACTGAAGCCCGAGCACTTTCCCGCGGCAGGGTTGGACACCACGTCCGTGGGGTGTGACACCGACGCGCTGATGGAATACCACCGCCGGCGGATCCTGGACCGGGGCGGACGCATCCTGACAGGGTCCCCGGTCCGGGGTGCTCACTATGGGGAAGGAGGAGAGAACTCCGGCCGCTGGGTCACGGAGGCGGGGGAGCAGCACATCACTTCCCGCGTGGTGGTCAACGCCGCCGGGGCCTGGGCTGACGAGCTGGCCGCCCTTTACTCAGTCCGGAAGCGCGGCCTGCAGCCGTACCGCCGCACGGCCGCCATCGTCGACGTCGAACACCCCCTGCCTGCGGATGCACCCATGGTGGCCGACGCGGATGAGACCTTTTACTACCGCGCGGACGGAAACCGGGTCCTGGTGTCTCCGTCGGAGAGTGTTCCCAGCGAGCCCATGGACGCCCGCCCGCACGCCGAGGACGTTGCCGCGCTGGTTGACCTTGTTAATTCCGTGACGACCCTGGGAATCACGGGGGTTGTGAAGTCCTGGACCGGGCTGCGCACCCAGGCGGCTGACGGGCTTCCCGTGGTGGGGTACGACGACGTTGTTCCCGGGTTCTTTTGGCTGGCCGGACAGGGTGGTTACGGCTTTCAAACCTCATCCGGAATGGCGGAAATCGCGGCCGCAATGCTGCAGGGGGAACAGCCGAAAAAGGCCGTCATCGAGGCACTGAGTCCCACCCGCGCCGGACTGTGACCAAAGTCTCATCACTGCTGCGTAACGAATCGGTGCAAGTGAGTGTGTATGGTCATATTCGCGTGCCCGGGTGCCTACAGTTGAAGGATAAAGCCAAGTTGGCTTTCTCTTCTTTTTAGATCCACCTTTTTGCTTGAAAGGTCTGTCCCAGTGTCAGATATTTTGCCGCCACAGCTGGTTGGCGCGCAGCAGAGTTCGCTCTATGTCAAAATCCGAACAATAGTGACCGTTATCTCCGGAGCCTGGCTGATTTTGGCCGTAACGGGGTTTGGATTCTTTTCCGGCGGAACAACATCTCTGGCCTTTTCGCTGATCCTCATGTACGCAACGGGTGCAGCCCTGATTATAGTGATCGCTGCCATCTACCGGGCCGTTAAAAACTCAGCCATTCGGCGCAGCGAGACCGCGCCCGAGGATACCGCCGCACTGGCCTTCATTGACACCACCCGCTCCGCAGCGGACGAGCTCCTCGCCGCACTGCGTCCGGCGCCTCCGACCGGCCGGGCCTATGATCCCGCCGCCCGCACCGTTGGGCCGGCTGTGTCGATGATCGAAGCCGTGGCCGCGGCGCGTGCGGCTGCGAACGCAGCAGCGGTTGCTTTGACTTCCACTCCGGCTGAAGCAAACCGGACGGATCGTCCGGCCAAGAAGGATCAGGCACCTGCCGCGAAGACTGCTGCCGCCGCGCCTGTGGCAAAGCCTGCCGCAGCCAAGAAGCCTTCCGCCGCGAAGTCAGCGGTCAAGACACCTGCGGCGAAGCCTGCCGCAGCCAAGAAGCCTTCCGCTAAAACCGCGGCCAAGCCAAGCGCAGTAAAGAACACTGCCGGCAAGGTGCCCGGCAAGACACCGGCAGGGGCCAGGACTTCTGCTAAGACTCCGGCCAAGGGCGCCGTCAAGGGTTCCGGCAACGGGGCAGCCAAGAAGCAGCAGCCGCGGTCCGGTGCCGTGCAGCCGAAGAAGAAGACCGCTCCGGGAGTCTCCGCCAACGCAGCATCCCCTGCCTGTGCCTCACCGGCCATGGGCCAGCGGCCTGCACTGGTGCTGGCGTCCAGCAATCCCGTTCCCCAGGCAGTACGAAAAGTGCATGAGGCACTGACACGGCAGAAAGCCTCCTGACCTGCGCAATTGCGGATCTTCCGACGTTCAGGGAGTTGCCAGCTTTCCTCCAGTTCGTGCCCAGTCAGAGGGGTTAACGTAGTTAGTACCTCATAAGGGTGCGAGTGATGAATGGATAGAGTAGTGACCTATCCGGCGCCGGCAGACCAGGGTTGTTCCCCCCAACCAACCCAAGGTCTGCCGGCGCTTTTCTTTGTCCAAACTGCTGTCCACCCCGCCATGGCGGTCACTCAGTTCCGAAGGTCCTGAATTCGCCCGTCGCTTCGGACCAGGAGTCCTGCACAGCGCTCACTGTTCCGGGAGCAGCCGGAGAATTCAGCCACTGCAACAGCTCCTCCAAGGCCGGGCCGGCTCCCTCTGCGACCACCAGGACTGATCCGTCGCTGCGGTTGGCGGCAAGGCCGGTGAGTCCGAGGCGGATTGCCTGCTGCAGGGTCCGGTAGCGGAACCCCACCGCTTGGACCTCTCCGGTGATCCGGGCCGTGAGCCGGCGGGCAGGGACGGGAGTATCCGTAGGTGTCATGGGCTTAGAGTAACGGCGTGTCCAGCACGGAGTCAGCAGCAGCGAGCAGGGAACCGTCCGCCACGGCCACCCTGCAGGCCTCGATCTCCGGCGCCAGGTACCGGTCCGGACCCGGCCCCGGCACCACTTCACGCAGGGCCGCCCGAACCGCGGTAACCGCCGGCGCACTGCGGGAGGTGGAAACACCGCCGTCGCGCATGTCCAGTGCCCGGGCTGCGGTCAGCACCTCGATGGCCAGGACCCGCGTCAGTCCGTCAATTGCGCGGCGCAGTTTCAGTCCCGCCGCCCAGCCCATGGAGACATGGTCTTCCTGCATTGCCGATGAGGGAATGGAATCCACCGACGCCGGAACGGCCAGCCGCTTCAGCTCGGAAACGATCCCGGCCTGCGTGTACTGGGCAATCATGTGCCCGGAATCGACTCCCGGGTCAAAGGCCAGGAACGCGTTGAGGCCGTGGCTGCGGGATCGGTCCAGGAAACGGTCGGTGCGCCGTTCGCTCATGGAGGCAATGTCGGCGACGGCGACCGCCAGGAAGTCCAGCACGTAGCCCACAGGTGCGCCGTGGAAATTGCCGTTGGATTCCAGCCGCCCGTCCAGGGTCACCACCGGATTGTCGATGGCCGAGGCCCGCTCACAGTCTGCAACATTCTCGGCATGCTGCAGGGTGGACCGGGCAGCGCCGTGGACGGAGGGAACGCAGCGCAGTGAGTAGGCGTCCTGCACGCGGGTGAAGCCGCCGGTTTTTTGTTCCTCGATCAGAGCCGATCCGGCCAGAAAGGCGCGGATGTTCGCGGCGGATTCCGCCTGTCCGGGCTGCGGCCGCAGTGCCTGCAGATCCGCGGCAAACACCGCGTCGCTGCCCAGCAGCCCTTCAACGCTCATAGCTGCTGCCAGGTCCGCGGTGGACAGCAGCAGGTGCAGGTCAGCGATGGCCAGCGTGAGCATACCCAGCATGCCGTCGGTGCCGTTGATCAGGGCCAGGCCCTCCTTCTCCTGCAGCTCCAGCGGTTCCAGCCCGGCTGCCGACAGGGCCGCTGCGGCCGGCACCCGCTCGCCGTCGGCGGTCCGGACCTCGCCTTCGCCCATCAGGGCCAGCGCACAGTGGGAGAGGGGAGCCAGGTCCCCTGAGCAGCCCAGTGAACCGTACTCGCCCACCACCGGAGTAATGCCGGCATTGAGCAGCCCGGCATACGCGAGGGCCACTTTGGGGCGGACGCCGGTGCGGCCGGTGGCGAGGGTGGACAGCCGGTTCAGCATCAGCGCCCGCACCACCTCCGTGTCCACTTCCGCACCCGACGACGCCGCATGGCTGCGGATCAGTGAACGCTGCAGCTGCCGGCGCTGTTCGGGGACGATCTGCTTCACCGCGAGGGCCCCGAAGCCGGTCGAAACCCCGTAGTGGGGCTTATCGTCGGCAGCGAGTTCCTCGATGACCGTGCGTGAGGCTGTCATAGCGGTGAATGCCTCGGCCGCCAGCGTGACGGCTGCGCCGTGCCGGGCTACGGCAACGATGTCCTCCGCCGCCAGGGCGCCGGTTCCCAGCTCGACGGTTGTACGGGGGTTCTGCAGGGTTTCCATCTCCTTATCTGAGCATGGGAACGGCAGGGGTCCTAGCGGGACACCGATTCCCTGTCTGGGATTCCAGACACTGCACTAGACTCTGCACATGCCAGAGAGCTATTTCCGGGTTCAGGTTCCCGCTGCTGCACAAGTCCTGTCGATCCTGCGCTATTTGGGAACGCAGGCCGGCCCCGTCAGCGCCACCGCCGTTTCCCGGGACCTCTCCCTGCCGCGGTCCACCACCTACCACCTGCTTGCCGCCCTGGTTGCCGACGGGTTTGCCGTCCATTTGCCGGAGGAGCGCAAATACGCCCTCGGTGCGACAGCCCATGAGCTCGGCACCGGCTACGCGCGGCAGGCACCGCTGCAGCGCATTGGCCGGTTTCCGCTGCGGAAGCTGGTAACCCAGGCATGCCTGACCGCGCACCTGGCAGTCCTGCAGGGCACCGACGTGATTTACGTGATTGAGGAACGGGCACCGAAGCAGCTGCCCCTGGTGACCGACGCCGGCATCAGGCTTCCGGCCCACCGCACCGCCAGCGGGCGGGCCATGCTGGCCCGAATGACGGACGCGCAACTGCGGGCACTCTACCCGGATTCAGAGACTCTGCGCTCCGGCCGCATCGGAGGTGCCGCCCTGACCGGCCTCCTGGCGCAGGTGCGTAAACGCGGTTATGCCTGGGAGGAAAACGAAGTAACGGAAGGCTTTTCCTCAATCGCCGTGCCCGTCCTGGACCGCTCCGGCCGAGCGGTTGCCAGCGTCACGCTCACAGCACCAAACCGGTTGTCAGCCGATTCAGCGGGTCCCGCCGCCCTGCAGGGGATCCCTGCCTTTGCGGCCGATCAGCTGACCGGCGTCTCCCGGTGTGCCGCCGAAATCTCCCGCCGGCTGGGCGCCCAGACGTCCCACCCTCCGGCGCCGCTGCAGCCTTTCTGATCACCTGCTGTCTGGGATCCCAGACGCCCCGAAAATCTTCTGCGGGCGGGCCGGAACCCTCAGCTACCGTCTGGTCATGGCTACCATTTCCGATCCTTCCCGCAGCATCCGGTCCCCCCGCGGCACTTCCCTGACAGCTAAGAGCTGGCAGACGGAAGCGCCCCTTCGGATGCTCATGAACAACCTGGACCCGGAAGTTGCCGAGCGGCCGGAGGATCTGGTCGTCTATGGCGGAACCGGCCGGGCTGCGCGCAGCTGGGAGGCGTACGACGCGATCGTCCGCACCCTGTCCACGCTGGCCGACGACGAGACCCTGCTGGTCCAGTCCGGCAAACCCGTGGGCGTCTTCCGGACCCACGAGTGGGCACCGCGGGTGCTGCTGGCCAACTCAAATCTGGTGGGGGACTGGGCCACCTGGCCCGAGTTCCGCCGGCTGGAGGCCGAAGGACTGATGATGTACGGCCAGATGACGGCCGGATCCTGGATCTACATCGGCACGCAGGGCATCCTCCAGGGCACCTACGAGACCTTCGGCGCCGTTGCCCGGAAGCTCTTTCGCGATGAAAACGCCACCCTCGCCGGCACGCTGACCCTCACCGGCGGCTGCGGCGGCATGGGCGGTGCGCAGCCGCTGGCCGTGACGCTGAACGGGGGCGCGGTGCTGATTGTCGACGTCGACGAATCCCGCCTGCGCCGCCGTGCCGGGAAGCGTTACCTGCAGGAGGTCGAAACGGACCTGGACACCGCCGCCGCCAAGGTCATGGCCGCCAAGGCCGAGAAACGGGCGCTGTCGGTGGGACTGGTGGGCAACGCCGCCGAGGTCTTCGAGGAACTGCTGCGCCGCCAGCTCGCCGGGGACATCAGCGTGGACATTGTCACGGACCAGACCTCAGCCCACGACCCGCTGAGTTACCTGCCGGCCGGCATTCCCGTGGAGCACTGGGACGCCGAAGCCACCGCCGACCCCGAAGGGTTCACGAAGAAGGCCCGCGAATCCATGGCCCGCCAGGTGGCGGCCATGGTGGGCTTCCAGGACGCCGGGGCCGAGGTCTTTGACTACGGCAACTCCATCCGTGACGAAGCACGCCAGGGCGGCTACGAGCGGGCGTTCGAGTTCCCGGGGTTTGTTCCCGCCTACATCCGGCCGCTCTTCTGTGAAGGCATGGGCCCCTTCCGCTGGGTGGCGCTTTCCGGCGATCCGAAGGACATTGCGGTCACGGATGCCGCCATGAAGGACCTCTTTCCGGAGAACACGCGCCTGCACCGCTGGCTCGACGCCGCGGCGGAGCATGTTGAGTTTGAAGGCCTGCCGGCCCGCATCTGCTGGCTGGGCTACGGCGACCGGGCCAAGGCCGGGCTGCTGTTCAACTCGCTCGTCGCGGAGGGCAGGGTCAGCGCACCGATTGTCATTGGCCGCGACCATCTGGATTCCGGCTCGGTGGCCTCACCGTACCGGGAGACCGAAGCCATGGCCGACGGGTCCGACGCCGTCGCGGACTGGCCCCTGCTCAACGCGATGCTGAACACCGCCTCAGGTGCCACGTGGGTTTCCATCCACCACGGCGGCGGCGTGGGCATCGGCCGCTCCATTCATGCCGGCCAGGTGTCGGTCGCGGACGGAACCGAGCTGGCCGCCCGAAAGCTGGAGCGGCTCCTGACCAATGATCCGGGCACCGGCGTCATGCGCCACGTCGACGCCGGATATGAGCGCGCCTCCGACGTCGCCGCCGAGCGCGGTGTCCGTATTCCGATGGCAGAGTAGATCCATGGACCTGTCACCTGCTTCGCCCGTTGCTTCGCCCCTTAAAGCTCTGATGGCCGCCATCGAGGACACCGGACGCGATGAGCGCCGCGGCGGATACTCCCGCCCGGTGTACTCCGCCGCCGAAAGAGACCTGCGCGAATGGTTCACGGCCGAAGCGCTTCGGCGCGGGCTGGCCGTGGAAACGGATGCCAACGGCATTCTGTGGGCCTGGTGGGACCTGCCGGGGGATTCTGCAGCGGGGATCGACGGAACGTCCGGCGTACCGGAACGCCGCGGCGCGCTGGTTACCGGCTCCCACCTGGACTCCGTGCCAGGGGGCGGCGCCTTCGACGGACCGCTCGGCGTGGCCGGTGCCCTGGCGGCAGTGGATCTGCTGCAGGCCCGGGAAAGGGAGGGGGGCCTGGTCCGTAACCGGGCCCTCGCCGTCGCGGTGTTCCCGGAGGAAGAAGGATCCCGCTTCGGCGTCGCCTGCCTCGGCTCCCGGCTGCTGGCCGGAGCGATCGACCCGGCTAAAGCCCTGTCCCTGCGGGATGCGGACGGCAACACCTTTGCCGACGTCGCCCGCGCCAACGGACTGGACCCGGAGCTGATGGGACGCGATGAGGCGGTGCTGAGCCGCATCGGCGACTTTGTGGAACTGCATGTGGAGCAGGGGCGCGGCCTGAACACTGAGGAGTTCATGGATGCGGCCGGGCGCGGTCCGGCCGTGGCCGTGGGAGGATCCGTGCTGGGCCACGGCCGGTGGCGGTTCACCATCGCCGGGCAGGGAAACCACGCCGGAACCACCCTGATGGCGGACCGCGCCGATCCCATGGTCGCGGCAGCCCAGCTGATCGTGGCCGTGCGGCAGACCGCAGCAGCCCGGCAGGGGGCCCGCGCCACGGTCGGCCGGCTGGAACCGGTTCCCGGCGGCACCAACGTCATCGCCTCCCGGGTGGACCTCTGGCTGGATGTCCGCCACCCCGAGGACGCCGTTACCGCTGCCCTGGTGGAGAAGATCCACGGCCAGGCCCAGAGGATCGCCGCGATGGAGGGCTGCACAGTCCGCCTGACCGAGGAATCCTATTCCGGCACCGTCCATTTTGACGCCGCCCTTCAGCGCTCACTCGAACAATCAGTGGCTCGAACCGTGCCCGGCGCCCCCGTCCTGGCGACCGGCGCCGGGCACGACGCCGGAGTGCTGGCGGCCCTGGTGCCCACGGGCATGCTGTTTGTCCGCAATCCCTCGGGGATCAGCCACTCGCCGGAGGAGTATGTGGAGGATGCCGACGCCGAGCTCGGCGTTGCGGCGCTCGCCGATGCCCTGCAGGACCTGCTGTGAGCATCCCGGAGCGGCAGGAGTCCTTTTGGTGCGAGCAAGCCTGGGTGAACGGCGCGGTTGCCGCCGGTATCCGGGTGGAGATTGATCCCACGGGCACGGTGAGGGGAACCGAAACCGGCGTGCCGGTCCGGGAAGGGGACTGCCGGCTGCCCGGCGTGACGTTCCCGGCGGCGTCCAACGCGCACTCCCATGCCTTCCACCGGATCCTGCGCGGACGCACCCACGCCGCCGGCACCGGCAGCTTCTGGACCTGGCGCGAGCAGATGTACGAAGTAGCCGCCGCCCTGACTCCGGAACTGTATGAGCAGCTTGCCACAGCGGTGTTCGCGGAAATGGTGGTCACCGGATGGACCTCCGTGGCCGAGTTCCACTACGTCCACCATCAGCCGGACGGCAGCGCCTATCCGCAGGAGCACGCCATGGAACGGGCGCTGGCGCGGGCCGCCGTCGCCGCCGGCATCCGCCTGACGCTGCTGGACACCTGCTACCTGGCCGGCGGATTTGGTGCGCCGCTCACGCAGGGACAGCTGCGCTTTGGGGACCGCGACGGCGCCGCCTGGCTGCAGCGGCTGGCCTCCCTGCGCGCTGCGTTTGCCGAGGAGTTCGATCCGGCGCAGGTCAGCGTGGGAGCGGCCCTGCACTCTGTGCGCGGGGTGCCGGAGGAGGAGCTGGAGCTGATCGCCCGGAAACTCCCCGCAGACCTGCCGCTGCACATCCATCTCTCCGAACAGCCCGCCGAGAATGCGGCCTGCCGGGAAGCCACCGGACTCACGCCGGCCCTGCTGCTGGCCAAGCACGGCCTGGTGACCCGGCGGCTCTCAGCGGTTCACGCCACCCATCTGAGTGAAGAAGACATCGGCGTTCTGGGAGCCGCCGGCGCAACTGTGGTGATGTGCCCCACCACGGAGGCGGATCTGGCTGACGGCATCGGTCCGGCGGCACAACTGCGGGCCGCCGGCGCCCGGATAGCTCTGGGCACTGACCAGCACGCCGTCGTCGATCCCTGGCTGGAGATGCGGGCGCTGGAACACGGCGAACGCCTCCGCTCCGGGGAACGCGGCCGGTTCAGCCCGGCGGACCTGCATGCGGCGGCATCGGCTGCCGGAACGGCCGCGCAGGGGCGGCCGGCTCCCGGGTTGGCCCCGGGGAACAGCTGCGATCTAATGTCAGTGGATCCCGAAACTCTCCGGACGGCCGGCTCGCGCCCCGGGCAGCTGGCTCTTTCCGCCACAGCGTCGGATGTCCACACCGTGGTCGTCGGCGGACGCATCCTGGCCCGCCACGGCCGGCATGCCGTACTGGGCGATCCGGCGGCGCTGCTGTCGGCCGCCGTCGCCGCCGTGGACGGGAAAAACCCGCCGCTGCCAGCCACCACCATGTCCGCCTCCACCATCCCAGCCACCACAACGGAAGACCCATGAGCACATCCACCGCACGCAGCACCCCGGCATCCACCCTGATCACCAACATTGGCGAGCTTTCCACCCAAGATGAAACCCGCGGCACCGGATCAGTGCTGCAGGATGCGGCTGTGGTGTTTGAGGGCGAACGGATCAGCTGGATCGGTGCGGCGTCCGACGCGCCTGCCGCTGATGAGATGGTCAACGCCGGCGGGCGGGCGGGACTGCCGGGCTGGGTGGATTCGCATACGCATCTGGTCTTTGCCGGGGACCGCGGCGCGGAGTTCGAAGCCCGGATGTCGGGGGAGTCCTACGCTGCCGGCGGCATAGCTGTCACCACCGACGCCACCCGGGCTGCCTCGGATTATGACCTGACCCGGCTGCTGCTGGCACGCGTTGCCGAGGCGGCGGCCGGCGGCACCACCTATCTTGAGACCAAAACCGGGTACGGGCTGAACGTGGAGGAAGAGCGGCGGCACGCGCGCATTGCCTCCACCGTGGCGAACCAGGTGACTTACCTCGGCGCACATCTGGTGCCGGCCGGCTCCGACGCGGACGACTACACGGACCTGGTGTGCACTGAGATGCTTGAAGCGGTGCTGCCGTATGTGCAGTGGGCCGACGTCTTCTGCGAAGAGGGCGCCTTCACCGAGGACCAGTCACGGCGGGTGCTGAAAGCCTGCCGCGACGCCGGCCTGGGCCTGCGGGTGCACGGCAACCAGCTGGGCCGCGGTGCCGGCGTGCGCCTGGCCGTGGAGTTTGGCGCGGCCAGCGTGGACCACGTGAACCACCTGGCCGACGACGACATCGACGCCCTCGCCGGCACCTGGAAGGAATGGAACGCGGACGGAACGGATGCAGCCGCCCGGGTGGCAGGAACCGTGGCCACCTGCCTGCCCGCCTGCGACCTGTCCACCCGGGCGCCGCTGGCTCCGGCGCGGAAACTGCTCGATGCCGGAGTCCAGGTGGCGCTGGCGTCCAACTGCAACCCCGGCACGTCCTACACCAGTTCCATGAACTTCTGTGTGGCGACGGCGGTGCTGCAGATGGGCCTCACGGTTCAGGAAGCACTGCGGGCTGCGACGTTCGGCGGCGCGCTGGCCCTGCGCGTGCACACCGGGGAGGACAGGGACGGGCAGCGGGCGGTGGGGTCGCTCGCCGTCGGGCACCGTGCGGACCTGCAGCTGCTCAACGCTCCCTCGGCTGCGCATCTGGCCTACCGGCCCGGCATGCCGCTGACCGGTGCCGTATGGCGGGCCGGACAACAGCTGGGGTTGCCTGCCCGGTAGCCGATCCGCGGTCGGGAACCGTGTGGTTCCTTGCACATCCTGCACAATGGAAGGCATGCGTGCTGCCTTCCCCTCCGTCCCCGCCGAGTCGCTTGATCCGCGGGCACGGAAGATGCTCGTCTTCGAAATCCTGATTGTGCTGGGACTGTCCCTGGGCCGCTCGGGGGTTTACGCCGTCGTCGAACTCCTGGAAAAGGCAACCGAGGGACCGCTGGCCGGGCAGACCACCACGCTGAACCCGGTCCTGGACGAGAACCCCTGGTTTGACCTGACCTATCAGCTGCTGGGGATTTTCTTCTCGCTGCTGCCCGTGGCCCTGGTGCTGTTTTTGCTCACTGAACCCGGTAAATCGGCGTTCCGGCGCATCGGGTTCACCTTCGAGAAGCCGCTGCGCGATTTCGGGCTGGGCGCGGGCCTGGCGGCGGTGATCTGTGTGGGAACCCTGGGCGTATACGCGGCCGGCCGGGCGCTGGGCATCACCACCGCGCTGGTGCCCGCAGCGCTGGACACGTACTGGTGGACGCTGCCGGTGCTGATTCTCTCGGCCGTGCGGCATGCGGTGCTCGAGGAAGTCATTGTGGTGGGATACCTGTTCCTGCGGCTGCGGCAGCTGGGCTGGGGGACGCCGGCGATCATCCTGACCTCCGCCCTGATCCGTGCCAGCTATCACCTGTACCAGGGGATTGGGCCGGGCATTGGAAACTTTTTGATGGGGCTGATCTTCGGCTACGCGTATGTCAAGACCCGGCGCGTGATGCCGCTGGTGATCGCCCATGCCCTGGTGGACATCACGGGGTTTGTGGGTTTTGCCCTGTTTGGTCCCGCCATCGGGATCGGCAACTGACGCCGGCGCGCCTGCCCTCCTGCGTTTCATGCTGCCGGTCACCGGCGCTCAGCTGTGCAGCACAGACCCGCCGCCCAGTTGTTCAGCGAGTCCGGAGAGCAGGATGCTCAATCCCTGATCCAACTCAACTTCGCCGTCATAGTCCGCAAGAATCGGTGCAAGGGACCTGAGCCGGGGGAATTCCTTCGGGGGCAGCCGGTGCAGGCCAAGACGCAGAATGGCTTCATCTTCTTCGGGATCGGCGATGAGCTCCTGCAGCTCGTTCAGGATGTGTCCGTAGAGGAACGAGTAAAAGGCACGATAGATGTGCAGGGCATCCTCGGGGGAAAATCCGGCTTTCATGAGGAGCGCCAAAATCCGCTCAAGCGGCCGCAGTGTTCCCCGGGGGCGCAGGCCCAGGGGAGTGGACAAGGGCCTGGTGACCAGCAGCGGGACCGTGTTGGGGTGCTGCAGGGCCAGCACCCGGACGTCATGGGCGATGCGTCGCAGCTGAGCCTGCCAGTCCAACTCATCCAGACGAATCGTCAGTTTATTGAAGACCAGTTCTTCGACTCCGGCCAGCAGGGCTGCACGGTTTTCCGCGTAACGGTAGAGGCTCATCGGATCGCAGTGGAGTTCCTGTGCCAGTCGACGCATGCTGAGAGCTTCCAGCCCGTTGGCATCCACCAGTTCAAGGGCCGTCCCCAGCACGAGTTCCCTGCTCAGGCGAGCTTTTCGGGAACCTGATGTGGCTGGTGTTTCCGGGGCTTCCGTCATGGGGTGGGTCCGTCCTGATCGTCTTGGGGAGCGAACATCGCTCGCTCTGCCCTAATGATAATGGTTGCTTCTGCGTAGGTCTACGGCTACAGTCTACAGTGTAGAGCAGCCGACATGGTTTTCGGAGAGATCAGAGTTTGCATGGCCGGTAGTGGCCACTCGCACCGATCGATCAGGAGAAAGCGCATGACTGCAATGACAGGCACCACCCCCGCTGACCGTACCGGGAACGCCAAGACAGCCGAGGACCGGGTCCGTCAGTTCCTTGCTGTATGCACCGTACGGGACCTCGATGACAGTGCAGTCCTGCCCGTTGCCGACCTCTACGGCATGTTCATCATCTGGTGTGAACAAAACAGCACAGATCCGCTGTCCATCCAGCTCTTCTCGAAGGTACTGCGGGATGAAGGAATCGAGGTCGGGCTTCAGCGCAGGGAAAAAGTGGTCAAAGGCATCATGGTCACAGGCCAAATCCCCATCCAGTACATTCTGGAGACTGATAAGGCTCCGGGTCCCAACAGTGTGCTGGGGGCACTTCCGGCGTGATGCCCGCTCACCCCGTACCCGTGGAGAGACACTGCAGCACTATCGTTGAGGCACTGAAGCTGGCCGTGCAGGACGTAGCTGAAGAAGCTACGCTGATCGGTGTCGAACTTGTCGCGGGGCAACTGGACCTGGGCATCCAGCGGCATTGGGGCACGGATCACGGTATCGGCTCCGATGAACTGCGCGCGACTGCACGGGACATCATCGCGGCGAGGCAGCGTTCAGGCCGCGCGCGCTGAAGGGTGCCGCAGGAGTTGGACAACGCCGCCGGTGATGCCCGCCCGGAACGCCGACCAAGGAGCACACCCGCCTGTGACACTGACGACCCCGTGGGGAGTTGACCTGGATCCGGAATCCGTTCTGCAGGAATATCCCCGTCCGCAGCTTGTCCGCGACAGTTGCCTGAACCTCAACGGGTATTGGGAGTACGCCATCACCTCGGTCCGCAGGGAGCGGCCACCGGCCGAGGGCGACTGGGACGGGCAGATCCTCGTACCGTTCTCGCCCGAGGCGCCGCTGTCCGGGGTGAACCGGCAACTGCAGCCCCAGCAGTTCCTTTGGTACCGGCGGACGGTCCGGCTGCCGGTCGGTTTTGCCGGCGAGCGCGTGCTGCTGCATTTCGGCGCGGTGGACCAAAGCTGCACGGTTACGGTGAATGGAACGGAAGTGGGCGGGCACGACGGCGGCTACCTGCCGTTTTCCCTGGATGTCACGGACGCGCTGGTGCCCGGTGGCGAGCAGGAAATCGTGGTGCGGGTCCGGGACATCAGCGACACGGGCTACCACAGCCGCGGCAAGCAGACCCTGGACCGCGGCGGCATTTGGTACACCGCTCAGTCCGGCATCTGGCAGACGGTGTGGCTGGAGTCCGTGCCGAGGACGAGCATCTCGCAGCTGGTCCTGGTGCCGGATCTGGACTCCGTCTCGGTGACCGTGCTGCTGGACGAAACCGGCGACGACGGGCGCGACCTGTCTGCGGCGATCACTGTGTCCGCCGGCGGACGCACCGTGGCGGACGCCGTCGTCGTTCCCGGGGAAGCCATGAACATCCCGGTGCCGGATCCGCATCTGTGGACACCCGAGGATCCGTTCCTGTACGACCTGGACGTGCGGCTGCTGTCCGGCGGCCGGGAGATCGACAGTGTGCGCAGCTATACCGGGCTGCGGACCTTTGGAACGGGGCCGGATGCATCCGGTCATACCCGGCTCCTGCTCAACGGCACACCGTACTTCCATGCCGGGCTGCTGGACCAGGGGTACTGGCCGGACGGCCTGTACACGGCGCCGTCGGATGCCGCTCTGGTGTATGACATCCAAACCGCCAAGGATCTGGGGTTCACCATGCTGCGCAAGCACATCAAGGTGGAACCGCTGCGGTGGTACTACCACTGCGACCGCCTCGGCATGCTGGTGTGGCAGGACCTGGTCAGCGGCGGCCGTTCCTATCGGCACTCAGTGGTGACGGCTCCGGCTGTGGGGCTGCCCCACCGTGATGACAGTGACCACGCTGCGTTCGGGCGTGCTGATGAAGCGGGCCGGGAGGAGTTCCTGACGGAGCTGCGCGGCACCGTGAACCTGCTGCGTAACAGCACCTCGCTGGCAGTGTGGGTTCCGTTCAACGAGGGCTGGGGCCAGTTTGACGCGAACGCCGTCACCGACCTGCTGGGCTCGCTGGATCCGACCCGCAGCATCGACCATGCCAGCGGCTGGCATGACCAGGGCGGGGGAGACCTCAAGAGCGTGCACGTGTACTTTGTGCCGTTTGTGCTCCGGAAGGGCTGGCTGCGGGACGGGCGCGCCGTCGTCCTGTCCGAATACGGCGGCTACAGCCTGCGCGTTCCGGGCCACACCTTCAACGAGAAGGAGTTCGGCTACCGGAAATTCAAGACGCCGGAGGCCCTGCGGCGGGCGTGGATCAAGCTGCACCGTCAGCAGATCGAACGGGCGGTGGCTCAGGGGCTGGCTGCGACCGTGTACACGCAGCTGACCGATGTGGAGGACGAAGTGAACGGGCTGCTCACCTATGACCGGCGCGTGGTGAAGATCGATGCCGACACAGTGCGGGAGACCAATGCCGCGCTGGTCCGCGCGGCCGTGGGTTCCTGACCGTTTCAGCGGCGGCGTTGCCTGGGCAGCCCAGCTCGAAGCAACATGCTCACCAGCCCGTCCGGATCATTCCGGGGTTTGATGAGGTCGGCCCAGGACCAGCGGACAAAGCCAACGCCGGTCGCCCGAATCGCATCTTCCCGCCTCTTCTCGAGGATGAGGGCTTCCCGGGAAGCCGTGCCGACCTGTTGGCTGGCGCCGGGGCTTCGGCTGGATCCCGCGGTTCCATACTTCACCGCGCCGTCGAATTCACCGACCAGCGCGTAGTCCTTCCAGAAAAAGTCGGTTCTTCCAATGAATTGTCCTCCGGCAGACCGGAACTCATATTGGAGGTCCGGAGGCGGAAATCCGTACAGATGCAAAACGGCACGGGAATAGGACTCGCCGGGGGATTCGGAACGGCTGTCCGCGAAGGAGATCACCCTTCTCGCCCTGGTGCGTTTGGCCTCGTCCGGAAGGTTTTCGCAAAGGATCAGCAGGGCCTCCTTCTCCAAAGCGGGAAGGCTGCGTGCCGCATCCGGGCGCAGGACGTGGTCCATGGCGGGAACCGCACGCTCGAAGCGAAGCCGAGCGGCCATGTCGAGGACTGTTTGAGCACGTGAGGTGAGGGCAAGGCCGTCCCGTGCCGTGGCCGGTTCGAGTAATCTCCGAGGTGTCCAGCGGAGACTGCCGCGGCGTCTTCCATGCGAAGTGCCCGGTGCCAGCAGCAGGATTTCAGAGGTTCTGCCGATGACAGGTAAACCCCAGATGACGGCGGCCGACTGCTGGATCAGGATCCGTGGTGCCTGTGCCTGATCCACGGCAGCAGTAATCGAGGCACGGTCCCGGTCCCACTGCGGCATCTTCTGCCACTGGGCGGCTTCGACGTAGACCCCGGCCCGCACCCGGACCAGCTCGCCCGCCTGACATCTCCGGGCCAGGGTACGTCTGCCGGAGCCGTCGCGATCGGCGTCGGCTGCATAAAGAAACTCCGGATCCATGAGACAAGCGTGAATCCGGGGCTTGCTTCACTAGATGAACCGGGAGCGATCTGTGGATAAAAACCCCGCCCGGGGGAAAGGCGGCCACTTTGGGCAGGCGCATCCGGATTGGGATTCTGCTGCCGGTGCGGACCGGCAGCGAATTCCCGAAAGGTGCGCGGATGCCCGGAGCGGCAGCGGATCAGGGGTCCGGTCCGCGCAAAAGGTGCGCGGATGCCCCAAGCGGCAGCGGGTACCTAATTGGTTCTGCCGCCAGCGGGAAAGGCGACCACTTTGGGCAGGCGCATCCGGATTGGGATTCTGCTGCCGGTGCGGACCGGCAGCAAATTCCCGAAAGGTGCGCGGATGCCCAGAACGGCAGCGGATCAGGGGTCCGGCCCGCCCAAAAACGTACGCGGATGCCCAGAACGGCAGCGGATCAGAGGTCCGGACTGCCCAAAAACGTACGCGGATGCCCAAAGCGGCAGCGGATCAGAGTGCCCGCCCAGAAGGTGCGCGGATGCCCAAAGCGGCAGCATGTACCCAACTGGTTCCGCCGCCAGCGGGAAAGGCGACCACTTTGGGCAGGCGCATCCGGATTGGGATTCTGCTGCCGGTGCGGACCGGCAGTGAATTCCCAAAAGGTGCGCGGATGCCCAAAGCGGCAGCATTTACCCAACTGGTTCTGCCGCCAGCGGGAAAGGCGACCACTTTGGGCAGGCGCATCCGGATTGGGAATCTGCTGCCGGTGCGGACCGGCAGTGAATTCCCGAAAGGTGCGCGGATGCCCAAAGCGGCAGCAGATCAGGGGTCCGGTCCGCCCGAAGGGTGCGCGGATGCCCAGAACGGCAGCAGAACTAGATCTCGACGAGGCCCTTGGCCGTGTTGAACGTGACGGACATGATGCCGGGCGTGCCCTTGGGGGAAATCCACGTGACGCCCACGTTCTCCAGCGGTTCCTCGGCCGGGGTGCCCAGCCACTGCGCCACACGGTCGGCGGAGCCGGCGATGGTCAGCGAGTCCAGCTTCACGGCACCGGGCATGCCCGGCAGGGCAGCCGAGGGGTGCAGTTCGTCGGTTCCGTCATCCCAGCGCAGCATGTACGGCACCTGGGGGTCGGCGATCAGGCCGTTGATGCCGATCTGCTGCCAGGTCAGTTCCTGGCCGTCGGGGAACTTCCGGTTGCCCGGAACGGAGAGCCGTCCAAGCCGTTCTTCAAAGGGGGCGAGGTCATCCACGGCCACGCACCAGCCCATCCAGCCGCCGCCGCACTCCGAGCGCTGGCGCACTGCCTGGCCGAAGGGAGCCTTGTCCGAGGCCGGGTGGTTCAGGGCCTCCACCACCTCGACGTACTGATGGTTGGCCAGGGGAAGGATCATGTTCCGCGTACCAAAACGCGGATGGACGCCGCCCTTGACGAAGTCCGCTCCCAGAGCGTCTGCGATCCTCTCTGTCGTGGCCAAAAGACCGTCGGATTCACTGGCATAAGATACATGGTCCAAGCGCATGCGGCCCATAATGGCACGTTGTGACCAGCGTCTCGACTTAGGGCGTCCTAAGGCGGGCCAAAGACGCTTTCCCTGCAGCCGCCGGGAAAAGGTACGCGCCCATCCGTGCCGCCGACGCCCGGGAAATGATCCGTCACACTCCTTGCAGGCGCCGGACTTATCCGTTTTCATAGGGGATAGGTCATGAGTGCCAGCAGATAGCCCCGGCTTGCTGGCCGGCAACCCTCCAACCGCGGTGGGGTGCCCCGGGTGAAGACCTGGCCCTGCCTCAACGGATGCAGGGCAAGCGCGGGTCCCACGTGGCTGCCGGTTACCTTGTTCCGGCCGGAAGTCTCTGTGCGGCCCTTAGGTTATGGGAGCTAAGCAGTGTCAGAAAACTGGTCCTTCGAAACCCGTTCCATCCATGCCGGCCAGGAGCCCGACGCCGTTACCGGCGCCCGCGCCCTGCCTATTTACCAAACATCGTCCTTTGTCTTTCCCAGTGCGGAAGCAGCGGCCAACCGGTTCGCCCTGGCTGAGCTTGCCCCCATCTACACCCGCATCGGCAACCCCACCCAGGAAGCGGTGGAAAACCGGATCGCTTCCCTTGAAGGCGGGATCGGGGCACTGCTGCTCGCCTCCGGGCAGGCCGCGGAAACCTTCGCCATCCTCAACGTGGCCGAAGCCGGAGACCACATCGTTGCCAGCCCCAGCCTTTACGGCGGAACGTACAACCTGTTCAAGCACACTCTGAAGAAGTTCGGCATCACCACAACGTTCGTGGCCGATCCGGACAATCTGGAGCAGTGGCGGGCGGCGGTGCAGCCCAACACCAAGGCCTTCTTCGGTGAGGTGGTCTCCAACCCCCGCCAGGACGTACTGGACATCGAGGGCATCAGCGCAGTGGCGCATGAGGCCGGTATTCCCCTGATTGTGGACAACACGCTCTCCACCCCGTACCTGATCCGGCCCATCGAGTGGGGCGCGGACATTGTGGTGCACTCGGCCACCAAGTACCTCGGCGGGCACGGTACCGCCATTGCCGGCGTCATCGTGGATTCGGGCAACTTTGACTTCGGTGCCGATCCGGAGAAATTCCCCGGCTTCAACACCCCGGATGAGAGCTACAACGGTCTCGTCTATGCCCGTGACCTGGGCGCCGGCGGCATTCTGGGTGCCAACCTCGCCTACATCCTCAAGGCGCGGGTCCAGCTGCTGCGCGATCTTGGCTCCTCCGTGTCCCCGTTCAACGCGTTCCTCAATGCCCAGGGCCTGGAAACCCTGAGCCTGCGCATGGAGCGGCACGTGAGCAACGCCGTCGCGGTGGCCAACTGGCTGGAAGGGCACGACGACGTCGTCTCCGTCGCCTATGCGGGCCTGGAGTCCAGCCCGTGGTTCGAGCGCGGACGCCATTACGGGCCGCGCGGAACGGGCGCCATTGTCTCCTTCGAGATCAACGGCGGTGTCGACGCCGGCAAGCGGTTCGTGGATGCCCTGGACCTGCACTCCCATGTGGCGAACGTGGGTGACGTGCGCTCCCTGGTCATTCATCCGGCGTCGACCACCCACAGCCAGCTGGGGGCCGAGGCGCAGCTGGCAGCGGGAGTCAGCCCCGGGCTGGTCCGGCTTTCAGTGGGCATTGAGCACATTGACGACATTATTGCGGACCTCGACGCCGGGTTCCGGGCAGCCAAGGGAGCGTAGCGGGCAGCGTGACACTTCCTTCTACCTCAAACGCTGCCGGAACCGCCGGCCGCACCGCGCCGCAGCACTCCGCCGGGGACGGCGTGCTGCGGCATGCGCGCATCGGCAGCCTGCACCTGGAAACCGGAGGCTACCTGCCGGACGTTTCCCTTGCCTACGAGACGTGGGGGACCCTGAACGCGGATGCGGACAATGCCGTGCTGGTGGCCCACGCCCTCACCGGCAGCACCCACGTGGCCCGGGGCATCAGCGACGAGGACGGCTGGTGGGACGCACTGGTGGGTCCGGGCAAGACGGTGGACACCGACCGGTACTTTGTCGTCTGCATCAACATGCTCGGCGGCTGCTACGGATCCACCGGACCCTCGTCACCTGATCCGCAGGGGCTCCCCTGGGGGTCGCGGTTTCCCTTTGTCACGGTCCGGGACTCGGTCCGCGCTGAGGCACGCCTGGCCGACCAGCTGGGAATCCGCGTCTGGCACACCGTGCTCGGCGGTTCCCTGGGCGGCGCCCGTGCCCTGGAATGGGCCGCCACCGAACCCGCCCGGGTGCAGCGCTGCGCCGTCATTGCCTGCACCGCTGCCAGTTCCGCGGAGCAAATTGCCTTTGGCCAGGCGCAGCTGGAAGCCATCCGGCTGGATCCGGACTTCAACGGCGGCGACTATTACAACGGCAGGGCTCCCGTTGCCGGTCTCGGCCTCGCCCGCCGGATCGCCCACATTACCTACCGCTCCGAAGCTGAGTTGGAATACCGCTTTGGCAATGGAGCCCAGCTGGAGGAGGACCCGCTGGGGTCCGCGCTGCCGGCGGCACGCGGGCGTTATGCGGTGGAGAGCTACCTGGACCATCAGGCGCGGAAGCTCGCAGACCGGTTCGACGCCAACAGCTACCTGCTGCTGACCGAGGCCCTGATGAGCCACGATGTGGCCCGCGGCCGCGGATCGGTGCGCCACGCGCTGGCCAGCGCTGGTGCCGAATTCTTCATAGCCGCCGTGGATTCGGACCGGCTCTACCTTCCGCAGCACTCCTACGAACTGGCAGCGGCTCTGCCCCGGAAGACCGGCGTGCACATGATCAGTGCGCCGATCGGCCACGACGGGTTCCTCACCGACGTTGAGCAGATCGGCGTTCCGCTGCGGGACCGGTTCTTCGGAGCGCCCTAGCGGCGGCGGGGTGCCTACCCTTGCGAAGGCCGCCTGAACGTGGAAGAAACAACCCCATGGGTGATTCGATTCGCGTGGCGGCGCAGGCACAGTGTTCCCCGGCGCAGCTCTGGCACACGCTGGTGGACAACCGTGCGGCGTGGTGGCCGGAAATGGAGTTCACGGCCAGCCCCGGGTCGCCGCTGGCGGAACGGGCGGCCGACGACGACGGCGAGCAGCGAGCTTCGGGCACAGTGCTGGCGGTGGCGCGGGACCGGCTGCTGTCCTTCCGCTGGAGAATGCCCGACTGGAATGCGCACACGGTGGTGAGCATTCAGCTGGCCGCCTCACCGGGACCGGACCCGGAAACGGACTACACCGACGTCGTTGTCACCGAAAGCGGACTGGGCGGTCTGGCAGGGGGCGCCGACGTGGCCCGCACCCACACCGAAGAATGGGCCGACCATTTGGCGAACCTGATTTCGCTGGCCGAAAGGGGCTTGGCAGGCTGAATGAGCCGGCCCGCCCAAAGTGCCTGGCCGGTCGGGCGTCCGCTTAGTCGGCCGAACCCGGAGGCATGCCGGGACCGCCAAACATGGGTCCGGCGTCGGGACGCTTGGCGGAAATGCCGTCGCCGGAGGACTGGTGGCGCACCCGCCGGACCACCCACGGCATGAAGTACTCACGGGCCCAGGTCAGGTCCTCGGTGCGGGCCGTCCTCCAGTTCTTCACCGGCATGGGCCTGGGCTCCAGGGGCTCCAGCGTGTGCGGAACGGCGAGAGTTTCCAGCACCATTGCCGCGATCGTGTGGTGGCCCAGCGGTGAGAAATGCAGCCGGTCCGGCGCCCACATCTCCCGGTTGCTCAGCTGGCGCAGTGCCCACATGTCCGCGATCACGGCGTCATGCCTGGCGGCAACGGTCCGGAGGTTCTCGTTGTAGACGGCCACGCGGCCGCGAACACTGCCGATCACCGGCGTGGCACCAAGATCCGGCCCGGTGAAGAGCACCACCGTGGCGCCGCTGGAGACGAGCCGGTCCACTGCAGCATCCATCTTCTCGGCCAGCTTGTCGGGGTCGCCGCCGGGGCGGATGACGTCATTTCCGCCGGCGCAGATGGTGATCAAATCCGGATGCAGTTCGATCGCCGGCTCCAGCTGTTCCTCAATAATCTTGTTCAGCAGCCGCCCCCGAATGGCCAGGTTGGCGTAGGCGAAGCCGTCGCGGGTGCGTGCCAGTTCCTCGGCCACACGGTCCGCCCAGCCGCGGTGCCCGCCGGGGCTCCGGGGATTGGGATCGCCGATTCCCTCGGTAAAGGAGTCCCCGATGGCCACATAACGGGTCCAGGGATGAACCGCGGATTCCCCGCCTGCAGCGGGTTCCGGGGCAGGGCCGGACGTTCCGGCTGCCGGCGTGGACGAGGTTTCGGGGATCGAAGGAGAAGTCACCAGTTCATCCTGTCAAGGAGAGGGCTGGCTACGCGACCGTAGGTTCGCGAACAGGCCGTGCCAGAATGAATATCATGCCTAAAACTGCTCCCTGGAATCCCACTGTCCTTTGGTCCAAGCCGGAAGCCGAGCGGCCCGGTACGCCGCTGCTGGTCCTTTTCCACGGTTACCTCGCCAATGAGGAAGACCTGATGGGGCTGGCGGATTACCTGCCCTCAGAGTTCACCATCGCCTCGGTCCGCGCACCGCAGGCCCTTGGCCCCGGCTACACCTGGTTTCCGCTGATGAACGACGCGGACTTTTCCGTGGAGCGCGTGGTGGACGCGGTCGACGACGTCGCCGGCTGGCTGGACTGCGTCAAGGACGTGCACAGCAGTGTTTCCCTGCTGGGCTTTTCCATGGGCATGGCCGTGGCCAGCACGCTGCTGCGCCACCGGCCCGCGGACTTTGCCGCCGTCGTCGGGCTCTCCGGCTTTGTGGTTCCCGCTGAAGGAAATCCGTTCTTCCACGACGACGAGCTCACCGCCGGCGGCGTGCCGTTCTTCTGGGGCCGGGACCAGGCGGATCCGGTGATTGACGCGCCGCGCATCGAATTCACCCACGCCTGGCTGAACGAGCACACGGCGCTGACCAAGATCCTTTATTCGAACATGGGACACGGCATCAACATGCAGGAACTGGGGCATGTGAAGGAGTTCCTCACCCACCTGGTGCTCAAGGGCTGATCCGCACCGGAGGAAGGCCGGCCGGCCCGCCGGAGAAGGGTTAGTCTTCGGTGACGATCCGGATGGCTTCGCCGTTGACGGAGATGACATCGCCGGGGTGCAGCTGGCGGCCCCGGCGCTCCTCGATCTCGCCGTTGACCTTCACCAGGCCGTCTTCAATCAGCTGCTTGGCCTGGATGCCGTCTTCGGCCAGGCTGGCAAGCTTAAGCAGCTGGCCCAGGCGGATCATTTCGTCGCGGATGGGAAGGTCTTGGGGATCGGTATTACTCATGTGTCCATTCTGCCGGAAATTGTCCGGGACCGATTCCGGCCTTGCGCCCGCCCTGCCGTAGGGTAAGTCCGTGCCAAACGCTGTGCGAATCAATCCGCTGATCGGTCTTCCCCTTGCTGTCCTGGCCGGGACGGCCATTCCCGCGCAGGCGCGCGTCAACGGTGCGCTGCGCGAAAGGATCGACGACGGGCTGGCTGCAGCCCTCATCAGCTTCTCCGTGGGGCTGGTGGTCATGATCCTGATTTCGGCGCTGCTGCCGCGGGGGCGCGCCGGTGCCGCCCAGCTCCTTCCGGCCCTGCGCGAGCGCCGCTTTCCGCGCTACTACGTGCTGGCCGGAGCCATTGGCGGCTATTTCGTGCTGTCCCAAACCCTCACCGTGGCGGTGCTGGGCGTTGCCGTGTTCACCGTTGCCGCCGTCGCCGGCCAAACCATGACCGGGCTGGTGGTGGACCGCCTGGGCATTGGACCGGCGGGAAAGAAAGCCCTGACGGTGATGCGGGTGGTTGGCGCTGTGCTGACCATCGCCGCCGTCGCGTGGGCCGTGAGCCCCAAGCTCAGCGGAACATCCTCGGCCGGTGACCTGCTGCTGCCGGTGCTGCTGCCTCTGACCGCGGGCATGCTGATGAGTTTCCAGCAGGCCATGAACGGCACCACGGGCATGCATTACGGAACACCGATCACCGCAACCCTGGTGAACTTCATTTCCGGTGCTGCCGTCCTGCTGGTCTGCTGGCTGATAAAGGTGGCCGTGTCCGGTTTCGGAAATCCGCTGCCGGGGGAGTGGTACCTGTATCTGGGCGGTCCGCTGGGCTGCGTTTTCATTGGGCTGAGCGCCCTGCTGGTGCGCAGTCTGGGCGTGCTGCTGACCAGCCTGGGCATGATCGGCGGGCAGTTGGTGGGTTCGCTGCTGCTGGACATCTTCCTGCCGGCGCCGGGCTCCGTCGTCGTCGCGGCCACGGTGCTGGGTACCGCGCTGACGCTGGCCGCCATTGTGGTCGCCACGCTGCCCTGGAACATGCCCGGAGTGCTGCGCCGGCGGTGACGCTGCGGCGGGCCAGGTGCACCCTGCGGGGCCCCTTCGAAATAAAAGCGTAACTTAGCCAAGCCTAAGCTAAGGTCTAATAGCGCACACTTCCGTTGCGTAATTATTTTGCCTCCGCAGCGGTTGGACAGACGGCTGCGCTGGCCCTGACCAAGGTGCGCAATGACCGGTAATTTCCTCATCGGACTCCGTGAAGGACTTGAGGCTGTCCTCATTGTTGTCCTGCTCCTCGCCTATCTAAAGAAGAGCGGCCGTACGGCGCTGATTCCCCGCATCTACGCCGGGATCGCCGTCGCCGTGGCGGTGTCCCTGGGCTTCGGTGCGCTTCTGACCTTCGGACCCCGGGGGCTGACGTTTGAGGCACAGGAAATCATCGGCGGCAGCCTGTCCATCGTGGCCGTGGGATTTGTGACCTGGATGGTCTTCTGGATGGCCAAAGCCTCACGGTCGCTCGGCACCGAACTGCGGACCCAGGTGGACCGCGCATCAGACGGCAAAGCCTGGGGGCTGGTCCTGGTGGCGGCGCTGGCCGTTGGCCGTGAAGGACTGGAAACCGCACTGTTCATTTGGGCGGCAGCCCGCGCCACCGGGCAAACCTGGGAGCCGATCCTCGGCGCCTTCCTTGGCCTTGCCGTGGCGGTTGCCCTGGGCATGCTCCTGCACAAGGGTGCCCTGCGCATCAACCTCAGCCGCTTCTTCACCTGGACCGGAGCAGCCCTCATCATCGTTGCCGGCGGCGTCCTGGCCTATGGCGTCCATGACCTGCAGGAAGCACGCGTGCTGCCCGGGCTGAACTCCCTGGCCTTCGATGTTTCGCACATCATCGCTCCCAGCGGCTGGCTGGCCACGCTGCTCAAGGGCGTCTTCAACTTCTCTCCCGCCACCACCTGGCTTGAAGCAACGGCATGGACGCTGTACGTCATCCCGGTGATGTGGCTTTACTTCCGCAGCGTTCACCGCAGCGGTTCCCGCCGGGACACGACCGCGTCCCGGCCCGTGACGGCAGCCTGATCCCGCTGCCGACAGCACCCTAAGGAATAACCATGAAGGCACACCCCTCACTTGCGCCGGCCGTGCTGCTGGCCGTTGCCGCCCTGGCACTCAGCGGCTGCACCGATAACACTGCTGCCGCTGACGGCGGCGGCATCGCCGTGAGCAGCACCGCCGATGACTGCTCGGTCGCAACGGATACCGCCCCCGGCGGAACCATCCGCTTCGATGTCACCAACGACGGCGATGAAGTCACCGAGTTCTATCTCCTGGCAGAGGACGGGCTGCGGATCGTCGGTGAAGTGGAAAACATCGGCCCCGGCCTCACCCGCGATCTGGTGGTCATGGCACCCGAAGGCAAGTACTTCACTGCGTGCAAGCCCGGGATGGTGGGGGATGGCATCCGTTCCGCCTTCACCGTCACGGAAGCACCGGCGGGACAGGAAATCAGCGCCGACCGCGCCGAACTGCAGGACACCGCCGTCAACCTGTACGCGGCATACGTCAAGGACCAGGCGGCCCAGCTCGTGGAAGGTACCCGGGAGTTCGCAGCCGCATTTGCAGCCGGCGAGGAAGAGACGGCGCGCGCCCTCTACCCGCAGGTCCGCATGCACTGGGAGCGCATCGAACCCGTGGCGGAATCCTTCGGAGACCTGGACCCGATCCTGGACGCACGGGAAGCCGATCTTGAAGAGGGCGATGAATTCACCGGCTGGCACCGGGCCGAAAAGGACCTCTGGGCCCCCGTTGATTACACCAAGATGACCGCGGAAGAGCGCAGCTACATTGCGGACAAGATGGTGGCGGACACGGAGGAGCTGTTCAGCCGCACCCAGGAACTGACCTTTACGGCGGACAAGCTGGCCAACGGCGCCAAAGAGCTGTTGGATGAAGTGGCCACCGGCAAGGTGACCGGTGAAGAGGAGTTCTTCTCCCATACCGACCTTTGGGATTTCCAGGCCAACGTGGACGGCGCCCGGATTGCCTACGAGGATCTGAAGCCGCTGCTGGCCGAGAACGACGGCGACCTCGACGCAGCGCTCGAGGAGAACTTTGCAGCGCTCCAGGAACTGCTGGACCAGTACCGGGTGGACGACGGTTTCAAGCTCTACACCGAGCTGACGGACGAGCAGATCCAGGAACTCAGTGCGGCCGTGGACTCGCTCAGCGAGCCCCTGTCCAAACTGACGGCAGCGGTCGTTAAGTAGGGCGGCGAACACATGTGTCCGCAAGAATCGCGCGGCGGGGGAGGCCTGAGCCGCAGGGGATTGTTCACTGCGGCCGGAGCCGGAGGCATCGGACTTGCCGCCGGTGCTGCCGGGGCGTTCGCAGCGGGAAGGGAGCGCAGTTCGCCGGTCAACGACGTCGTGCCCCTTTACGGCGCGCATCAGGCGGGCATCACCACGGACGCCCAGGACCACATGCACACCGCGGCCTTTGATCTGACGGCGTCCACGCGGCAATCGGTCATTTCGCTGCTGCGGGACTGGACCGAAGCCGCGGAAGCCATGACGGCGGGCCGCGACGTCGGTGCCACCGGAGCTTCGGGCGGTGCCTACGACGCACCGCCCGAAGACACCGGCGAAGCACAGGATCTGCACGCGGCGCACCTGACAATTACCTTCGGGTTCGGCCGGACGCTGTTCGAGAAGGACGGCGAGGACCGTTACGGAGTCCGCTCCCGCCTGCCCGCTGCGCTGATCGACCTTCCGCTCTTTTCCGGGGATGCCCTTGAGCCGAACCGGACCGGCGGGGACCTGATGGTCCAGGCCTGCGCCGACGATCCCCAGGTGGCGGTGCATGCGGTGCGGAACCTCTCCCGGATTGCCTTCGGGCGGGCGCGGGTGCGGTGGTCGCAGCTCGGCTTTGGGCGGACTGCCTCCACCTCGACGGGCCAGGTGACGCCGCGCAACCTGTTTGGTTTCAAGGACGGCACCGCCAACATCATGGCGCAGGATCGGGATCTGCTGGACAAACACGTGTGGGTGGGAGGCAGCCCGGCTGCTGAAGCATGGCTCGACGGCGGCACCTACGCGGTGATGCGCCGGATCCGAATGCACGTGGAGACCTGGGACCGGACCACCCTGCGCGAGCAGGAACTGGTGGTGGGGCGCACCAAGCGAGAGGGTGCCCCGCTGTCCGGAGGGGACGAATTTACAGCACCCGATTTTTCGCTGCCGGGCAGAAACGGGCCGCTGATCGACGCAGGGTCACACCTGGCGCTGGCCCATCCGGACCACAACGGCGGAGTGCACATGCTGCGCCGCGGTTACAACTATGCCGACGGCACGGATGACCTGGGCCGGTTCGACGCCGGACAGTTTTTCGTGGCCTATCTGGTGGATCCGCGCTCGCACTACGTCCCGATGCAGTCGGCCATGGCCAAGAATGACCTCATGGCGGAATACCTGCGGCATACCGGCAGCGGGTTGTTTGCGGTCCCGCCGGGGATTCAGGCAGGGGAGTACATCGGGCAGTCGTTGTTCAGCTGATGTGGTTTTGAAGTTCAGCTGATGGGGTTGAACTGAATGGCCATCGGCACGGTAAGTGCCCCATATGTAAGCAGTCAGTGCCCCACATGCAAGCAGACCGTCCGGCGGATTCCGCCGGACGGTCTGCTTATTTGTTCCTGTAGTGGGTTGTTACGCCCTGCGCCTCTTCATGAGGAGCCAGGTTCCGGCGGCCAGGAGCAGAACTGCCGCTCCGCCGATCCAGGGCAGGCTCTTGCCCACACCGGTTTCCGCCAGCGGAGCCTTCGAACCGGTGTCCGGCGTTGCCTCGGCTGCGGCTCCATCCGGCTCCTCCGTGCTCCCGTCAGAGTCTGAACCCGGTGTCCCCGTGTCAGCCGGTTCTTCTGCTGAACCCCCCGGGGCTGGAGTGCTGCCGGTGCCCGGTGACGGGGCCGCAGTAGGTTCAGCAGACGGTCCCGGAGCGGGAGCCGTAGGTTCAGCTGACGGTTCCGGCGTCGGTTCGTCGGTGGGCGCCGGTGCCGGATCTGTCGTCGGTTCAGGTGCCGGTGCTGCCGGGGCCGCCGAGAGGAGGTAGAGCGAAACCGCGTTCCCTCCGCCTGCCACCACATCCGGGCTGCCGTCACTGTTGAAATCTCCGGCCACGCCGACAGACGTTCCGCCGTCTGCTCCCAGCAGCTGTCCTGACTCAGCAGGCAGCCCGGCCAGGCCAAGGCGGCCTGAGCCGTTCGGCAGGCCGTTCACCGCCCAGAGTTCACCGTTTGCGGCCGAGCCCAGAAGCACCTCAGGTGTTCCGTCGCCGTTGAGGTCCGGGATGCCCGCCACGGAAGCGCCGGTCCGGCCTCCGTCGGCGGCTCCCTCAATCCAGTAGCCGCGTTCCTGCGTCTCGCCGTCGGTGCACGTGGCATCCGCCGAGCCTGAGCTGCAGCTGAAGACGGTGGCGGCGGAGGCTTCCGGAGCCGTCATGACAGGGGCAGACGACGCCGAGCCGAAGATCACGGCAGCTCCGCCGTTACGGGGCGCATCCGGCCGGGACACGCCGTCGGCTCCCACCGCAATGTCGGCGAACCCGTCATTGTTGATGTCGCCGACACCGGCAATGGATGCGCCCAGCCGGTCCCGCTGGCGCTGCGGGCCATAGATCATAAAGCCGTCATCGGTCATCGCGGCGAGGTCCAGGCCACCGGTCCGGCCGCCCCACAGGGCGTAGGCGGCACCGGAGGATGAGACTTCCGCACCCCAGGGAGCGGCGGTGTAGGCGGACACCAGCAGGTCTGCGGCTCCGTCACCGTTCACGTCCCCCGCACCGCTGACCGTACCCAGGCGGTCCTGGGCGGCTGCACCGTCAATGGTGCGGATTACGCGGCCGGCATCCGTCTGGACGTTGACCGTGCGCACGGAGGTTTGTCCCTTGACGATCCAAACCCGACCGCTGTTGGTCCGGCCGTTGTAGTCGGCCAGAATGTCGCCAACCGCAATATCGTCCAGTCCGTCGCCGTCGACGTCGCCCACTGCTGCCACGGAGTAACCGAAGTTATCGGTGGAGTTGTCCGCTGCGGTCTTGTCAGCTGCGCCGGAATCCTCAATGACGAATCCCCGCGTGCCGAGGAAGTCCAGATCCACGGGGGAGAAGTCCCGCGCACCGAAGATCACGGTGGCCTGCTGGTAGCCGCGGCTGCCCGCCCCCAGGACAAAATCGTCAATGCCGTCGCCGTTGGTGTCGCCCAGACAGGACACAGCCCAGCCAACCCATGCGCCGGCCGGAACGGTGACGGAGGGCCCGTCGATGCGGATGGTGCCTGAAGCGTCAGGATCAGCAACGTCGCCGCCTGACGGCGTTCCGGTGCCGAGAGCAACATAGGCGGCGCCGGTGTTGACGTAGCCGGGGCGGTCCCAGCCCCAGTCGCCCAGGATGGTGTCATCCATCCCGTCACCGTTGACGTCGCAGGAGGAGCTGCTCACGCTAAACCCCAGGGTGCCGTTGGCCTCGCCCTGCCAGACGCTCTTGCCCGCCAGCAGCGGATCCGTTTCTTCGGCGGCTGCGGCCAGCGGCCAGGCAACGGTCAGCGAACCAACGCCAACGGCCAGCGCTGCGGCGCCCGCCAGGAGGCGGCGCCGCGGTGATGAATTTTCATACAACATGTTAATTTGGCTCGTTCCGGGCTTAGTTGGGGGCGTGAACGCCGTTGTTCTTTCCAAAGTCGGCTGCAGTGTCGAACTTCTGCGTGCTCAGGGACACTGCACCTGTGGCGGTTCCTGCGACGAGGTGCTGCCGGATGCTGCCGGTGAACGCAGTTTCGGAGCCGCCCGTTCCGTAGGGGTCGGTGTACACGGCGGACGGGGTTCCGGGGGTGACTGAGTTCTGGTTCAGATAGAAGTCGCGCTGCGCGCCGTCGAACGGAGAGGCCGGATCCTGCCAGTCAAGCGGTGCCAGCGAATTCACGGTGCTCCAAGGGAACCCGGCGGCGGCGTTTTCTCCCCAGGCCAGGTCCACCGGGCGTGAGATGCCGTTTTTGTTCTGCGCGGCGTCGCTGTTCGCCGGATCGTAGTAGCGGCTGGCGTTTCGCACGCCGAACCACGGGTCGAAATGCGCCAGCAGAGTGCCGTCAGCTGCTGTGATCCGGTTTTCGCCCTTCCACAGCTCATAGATTCCCCAAAGCGAGGCGGCCTCGCCGGTGGCATGCTCCGCAACGCACGCGGCATCGGGGATTTGCCGGGATCCGCCGTAGCCCGCCGGCAGCTTGCTGCCCATGGTGGCCACTGCTTCAAGTGCGCCGCAGTTCTTGTGGAATTCGTTGGAATTGCCGAACTTGCTCAACGTCGTCGAAATGATTTCGGTGCCGTCAGAGCACTTGGACGCGTAAATGGCTTCATGGGCATTGTTCGACGTGGCATCAGGGGACCAGCTGCCCTGATGCTGTTTGATGAGGAAATCGCAGGTGACAACCGCTCCCTGAGCGTCCAGTACCCATTCGCGGTTCTCGTCGATGAGTTCAACGTTGTTTTGCAGGAAGATTTTGTGGCCGGCATTGTCTTCGTGGCGCATGGCCATGCCTTCATGCTCGGCGCCGTACATCATCAGCGCCTCGCTGGCGTAGCCGAACGGTATGCCGGTCTTCCCATCGGCCTCTGCCGGAGTCAGGTAATCCACCACCCAGTCGTAGATGTCCGAGGTGGCCGGGTCCGCGCCGTGCTCGTGCCCGAACGTGCACATGCTGCCCGTGGCCGGATCAATGACCTGTGCCGGGTGCCAGGTCGGATAGATCTTTCCGTCCGGACCGAGCGCGGTGTACTCGGCGTGAAGTTCCGCCGAGCATGTGTCATAGGCGGTGGGCTTCCAGTTCCGCTCGAGATAGGCGGTGGAGTACTGCGGGTCGCCGCCGTGCTCGTGCCCCGGATCCGTTGGGGCGGTGGGCTCCGGCACGGTCATATCCGGCGTGGTGTGCTCTGGCGCGGTGTGGTCCATCGCCTCGGCCGGCGCGGCGGTGAAGGAGAAGGCGGCCAGGCCTCCGGCCGCGAGTGCCGCTGCCGCGAGGGCGCCCGCCATTGGGCGCCATGTCCGCCTCCCGACGGCAGGGTCACGGTGGCTCTTCTGTTGGTTTTTCAAGGCAACCTAATCCAGCCGAAACGTACCGTCCGGCTTCTTGTTCGGTGGAGTGGAAGTGCGCCGGCTTAGGTAAGGGAATCCTAAGCAAGGCTCCTGAATCGTATGAAGTCAGGGGGTTACGCAACAAATATGTGACCTAATTATTACCGCAGGCTTATTTATGGTTCCCGTCACGTTTCCGTGATCTGCCCCTCACAGCACACTGTGCCCACCGTGCCGCGTGCCGGGCTTTGGGTGCAGTGACCTTAAGCTGGTAGTTGTAGGTTTTTGCCCTTTGCAGTTCCTCGCCGCGCAATCTGCCGGTGCACACTGCAACGGGACCATAAGCGGACCGCACCCAGCGGCCTGCGCAGACACGAAAGAACGGCGGTACCATTCCATGGCTTCGACCAAATCCAAACTGGATCCGATCATCTCCCTCGCCAAGCGCCGGGGGTTCGTCTTCCAGTCGGGTGAGATTTACGGCGGGTCCCGCTCTGCATGGGATTACGGCCCCCTGGGTGTCGAACTCAAGGAAAACATCAAGAAGCAGTGGTGGCAGCACATGGTCCGCGGACGCGACGACGTCGTCGGGCTGGATTCCGCCGTCATCCTCCCGCGCCAGGTCTGGGAGGCCTCCGGCCACGTTGAGGTCTTCTCCGATCCGCTGGTTGAGTGCCTGAGCTGCCACAAGCGCTACCGCGCCGACCACCTCGAAGAGGCCTACGAGGAAAAGAAGGGCCACGCCCCCGAAAACGGCCTGGCCGACATTGCCTGCGCCAACTGCGGCACCAAGGGCCAGTGGACCGAACCGCAGGAATTCTCCGGCCTGCTGAAGACCTTCCTTGGCCCGGTGGCCAATGAAGAGGGCATGCACTACCTGCGCCCCGAAACCGCGCAGGGCATCTTCGTGAACTTCAACAACGTGCTCACCACGTCGCGGAAGAAGCCGCCGTTTGGCATCGGCCAGATCGGCAAGAGCTTCCGCAACGAGATCACGCCGGGCAACTTCATCTTCCGCACCCGTGAATTCGAGCAGATGGAAATGGAGTTCTTCGTCGAGCCGGGCACTGACGAGGAATGGCACAAGTACTGGATCGAAAACCGGTTCAACTGGTACGTGAACCTGGGCATCGACCCGGAAAACCTGCGTCTGTTCGAGCACCCGCTGGAAAAGCTGAGCCACTACTCCAAGGGCACCACCGACGTCGAATACCGCTTCGGCTTCCAGGGTTCCGAGTGGGGCGAGCTGGAAGGCATTGCCAACCGCACCGACTTCGACCTCGGCACACACTCCAAGCACTCCGGCACGGACCTGAGCTACTTCAACCAGGCCACCAACGAGCGCTTCACCCCGTACGTGATTGAGCCCGCCGCCGGCTTGACCCGTTCCTTCATGGCGTTCCTCGTGGACTCCTACACCGAGGACGAAGCCCCCAACGCCAAGGGCGGCGTCGACAAGCGCACCGTCCTGAAGCTTGACCCGCGCCTGGCGCCGGTCAAGGCAGCCGTGCTGCCGCTGAGCCGCAACGAGGACCTCTCTCCCAAGGCCAAGGACCTCGCTGCGCAGCTGCGCCGGAACTGGAACATCGACTTCGACGACGCCGGGGCCATTGGCCGCCGCTACCGCCGCCAGGACGAAATCGGCACCCCGTTCTGCATCACCGTGGACTTCGACACCCTCGAAGACCAGGCCGTCACCGTGCGCGAACGCGACTCGATGGCCCAGGAACGCGTGAGCCTGGACAAGGTTGAGGGTTACCTCGCGCAGAGGCTGATCGGAGCGTAATGGCACTGACTTTCCGCGAATGGCGCGAAGATGACGATCTGGCCCTGAACCAGCTGTGGGGCGATCCGGAAACGGTGCAGTCCGGCCAGTTCCGGGCTGTGCTGCGGCCGTCCTCCAACGAGCCCTGGAGCCGCTGCATCGTGGCCGAGGATGACGGGATTCCGGTGGCCGCCGGCGTCGTCTACGAAACCTCGCTGCATCCGGACCGGCTGTGGGTCTACGTGGAGGTGGCCCGGGAAAACCGGCGCTCCGGCCTCGGATCCACCCTGCTGGCCATGCTGCGCAAGGAAGCCGAGACGGCGCCGTCGGGAGTTACCGCCCTGCGGGCGAAGGTGGAGCCGGGCACTTCCGGTGCCGCGTTTGCCGAAGCCGCCGGATTCTCGCGGATCCAGCGTTCGCGGGTTGTCGTGGTGGAACCGGGCCGGATCAGCCTGCCCGTGTTCTCCGACGACGCCGGTCCCCAGCTGGAGGAAGCCGCCACCGGTTCGGTGGAGCTGACGCAGGCTGTGGCCGAGTTCTACAACAGCGTGCACGGCTGGGACCGGGCGGACATGACGCTGGGCCGCGCCCAGCAGATGCTGCTCAACGACGCCACCGGTGCCGCGGGCGCTGTGGTGCTGCGCGATGCGCCGAAGGCAAAGGGCGGAAAGATCGCTGCGTTTGCCGTGAGCTACACGCACAACCGCACCGATGAGCCCGCCGACGTGTTCCTGGGCTACGACACCAAGCTGGAACGGTCCGAGCAGGAAGCGGCACTGGAATCGCTGCTGGCCATGCTGACCTATCAGTATCCGGTGCAGCTGGAGGTGGACGAGTCCATGGCTCCCGTGGCCCGGATCATCCAGGCGCTGTTGGACAAGGGCGCGGCCCGCGAGGTCGGCCCGGCTACGGAGATCGTCAGCAGCTAGAGAGTCTCTGTGGTCTTTGCCTCTGCCGGGGCATAACGACGACGGCGGGCGCCGGTTCCTTCGGGATCGGCGCCCGCCGTCGTTGTGCGTATGGGAGCCGGCGCCGTGCAGAGTGTCCGGTCCGTGGCCCGCGTCCCTGGAACACATAACGGGCTTATAAGCGACGTTTAGCCCCCGCATCTGTACTAGGGATGCATGCAGGTGTTCCATCTACACACTGGGCAGAACAAGCCTAGGCAGCCAGCCTGCCGGAGAGTCCGTACAGCACCGATTCGGTAACCTCATCCAGCGAGCGCTCCGGGCTGAACACCAGCCATTCAAGGCCGCCGGTCAAAGCTGCGCCAAACACGCTGCCGGCCACCAGCTCCAGCCTGCCGTCCATCTCCGCCGGGGGAGAGGTCTCCCGGATGGGGATGATGAACTCGCCCAGGACTTCACGGCGAAGCAGTTCCAGGGAGGGCTGCCAGGCGCGGTCGGTCCGGAAGATCTCCGCGGCCAGCAGCCGGGCCAGGGCGCGGTTGTCGGCCACCGTTTCCAGCAGCGCGCGGACCATGGCCTGCAGGGCCGGCCACCCCGTCAGCGCGGAGCGGGCACTGCGCACCGTTTCCGTCAGCACCCCCACGCCCTCCAGCAGCAGCTCCTCGAACAACCGGTCCTTGGACGTGAAGTTGTAATAGACGCTGCCCTTGGCGACGCCGGCCCGCTCGGCAACGTTCTCCATAGTGGTTCCGGTGATGCCGTTGTCCGCCGCCAGCTCCAACGCGGCCTCGAGGATTGCGCGCTTGGTACCTGACTGGCGTGGCATGGAAACGTTCCTTCTTCTTCGTGATGGCCTGCTTCGATCTTAGAGGTCCGGGCCGGCCGCGGCATTTCGGCACCCGGCCGCCCGGGGAGACCCAACTTGGGAGAAAGCGTCCGGACTTGGGACAATGATGCCGATCCGAGTTTCCTGCGCCCGTCCTCCGGGCTGCAACCCCGCGCCACCTCCGTTGCAACTCCGTGCCAAAGCCGAAGGACCCTCCCATGGGACACAGCCATTCCCCGCACTCCGATGAGCCGCCGTCCCCGGCAGCACTGGCCGCCCGGCGCCGCGCCAACCTCCTGCTGACCTGGATCCTGGTTCCGCTGGGGCTGCTGGCCGTTATCGGCATGGTCCTGCTCTGGCCTTCCGGGGACCGCACCGGCATCACGGTGTCCGATCCCTACGCCACCGCAGACGGCGTCACCTTCGAAACCGGCAAGGTCCAGCGCGTCAGCGAGGAGAACTGTCCGTCGTCGCAGGCCCTGGTCAATGCCGGCGGAACAGCCCAGCAGTGCCTGGTGGCGTACACGGTTCCGAACTCCGGGGGCACCACCATCCAGGTGGAAGTTCCCCCGGAGGTCGCCAAGGGAGGCGCCATCGAAGCCGGCGACACCATCCGCTACCTGAATCTTGAAGCCATCATGGCGCAGGGCGGCGGCGCACCGCCCTACGTTTTCGTGGACTTTGTCCGCTCTGTTCCCATGGCCGCGCTGACAGTTCTTTACGCGGGGGTGGTGATCGCCGTCGCGCGCTGGCGGGGGCTGCGTGCCCTGGTTGGGCTCGCCGGCGCCTACGCGGTGCTCGCCGGATTCATCCTGCCCGGGCTGGTGGAGGGCAAGCCGCCGCTGCTGCTGGGGCTGATCGGTTCAAGCGTGATCATGTTCGGTGTCCTGTACTTTGCGCACGGCTTTACGGCGCGGACGTCGACGGCGCTCCTGGGGACGCTGTTCGGGCTATCGATCACGGCCTGCCTGGCGGCCTGGGCGACCGATGCGGCACACCTGGTGGGGGTCGATGACGAGAACGCGTACACGCTCATCAACTCCTCGGACAACATCTCCGTGTCCGGCATCATCCTGTGCGGGCTGATCATTTCGGGCCTCGGTGTGCTGAACGACGTCACCATCACGCAGTCCTCCGCCGTGTGGGAGATGTACGAGCTGGCGCCCGGGGCGAGCGCCAAGCGTCTCTTCTCCGGGGCCATGCGGGTGGGACGGGACCACATTGCCTCCACCGTCTACACCATTGCCTTCGCCTATGCAGGAGCGGCGCTTCCGGTGCTCATCCTCGTCTCGCTCTACGACCGGCCCTTCTTGGACAGCATCACCAGCGGTGAACTGGCCGAGGAAGTAATCCGGACGCTGGTCGGCTCCGTAGGGCTGGTGCTTGCGATCCCGGTAACCACAGCCATCGCCGTTCTGGTGGTCAAGGCGGTGGGTATCAAGGGGATTGCGCACAGTGCGGACGGAGTACACACGAAGCACGACGACGGCGGGACGCTTCCGGCGCACGCAACGCACGACGCCGGCGGGACGCTTCCGGTGCACGCAACGCCCGACGCCGGCGGGACGCCTTCCAGTCCCGCCGACGATGCACCGCCAACGCGGCGCTCGCTGCGCAACCGGCCCTGACCCTGCCGACGTAACCTACGGCGCCGTCGGAGCCGGGGCAGGAATAACCGGCGGTTCGAACGTGAACGTCATCCCCAGCAGCCAGACCAGCAGCAGGACCACGGGCAGGTGGATGATGAACTGCAGGAAGGTGAATCCCACCAAATCCCGTGCCCGCAGCTTCAGTACGGCCAGCAGCGGGAGCATGAAGAACGGATTGATCAGGTTGGGCAGTGCCTCGGCAATGTTGTAAATCTGCACCGTCCAGCCAAGGTTCATCTCCACATCGGTGGCGGACTGCATCACGTAGGGAGCTTCCACCAGCCACTTGCCGCCGCCGGAGGGCACAAAGATGCCCAGAATGACGGTATAGAGCGCAATGACGACGGCGAATGCTCCGCCGGCGCCAATGTTGGTGAAGAACGTGGCCAGGTGCTCGGAGAGGGTGGTCCCGCTGCCGCCTTCGGCCTTTGTGAGGATCGCAGCCATTGCGGCGTAGAGCGGAAACTGGACCAGGATGCCGGCGGTGGCGGGAACTGCCTTGGTGACCGCCTGCAGGAAGTTCCTCGGCGTGCGGTGCAGCACCAGACCCAGGATCAGGAACACCAGCAGATAGCCGTTGAGGCTGGAGATCACGCTGAGGAACGGTTTGGTCACGAACTGTGAGACCAGCCACCCGGCGGTCAGCAAGCCCATGAGCATCGGCAGGATGGGGCTGTACTCCAGCCATTCTCCGGGACGCTCCCGGGTGGAGGCAGGCTCGGGCGTGTCATCCAGGTCCACGCCCAGTTCCGTAGCGGTGCGGATGGCTTCGCCCTTGGGCGCTGAGAGATGCGCGATCACCGTGGTCAGGACAATGAGGATGGCGCAGGTGAGCAGCGACTGCCAGGTGAAAATGGTCTTGCCGAAGTCCAGGACGCCGGTGACTTCCAGCAGGGCAGGAGGCAGCGACGCCGCAGTGGCCTGGAGTTGTGCGGCCGAGGAAGACAAACCCAAAGCCCAGACGGCGCCGAGGCCCATGAAGGCGGCCGCGCCCAGCGCCCGGTAATCGACGCGAAGGTCCGTGCGCCGGGCAATGGCACGTGCCAGCAGCCCGCCGAAGACAATGCTCAGGCCCCAGTTCAGGAAGGACACGGACATGGACAGGAACGCCACAAAGCTGACGGCGGTGGTGGCGGTCTGCGGAACCCGCGCCAGCCGGGCGATGAGCTTCGCCACCGGGGGAGAGGTGGCCACGACATAGCCGGTCAGGACCACCATGGACATTTGCAGGGTGAAGGCGGTCAGGTCCCAAAAGCCGTTGCCGAAGGAGTCCGCCACGTCCTGCGGCGTGGATCCGTTGAGCAGGGCGGCCAGGGCAACAATGACCACTCCGGCCAGGGCGAAGATGTACGCATCGGGAAACCACTTCTCGGTCCAGCGGGCCAGGGCCTGGGCAACTCTGGCCAGGCCTTTCTCGGAGCCGGCCGAGCGGGTGGTGGCGGTAGACATGACAGAGACCTCATTCTGGTTGCGGCAGTGAAACCGAAGGGGTACGGATGGATGGCCTGCCCAGTACTGAAAAACCATCATTGTGATGCAGGCCACCTGCACGCTAGGGGGTGCTCCCCGGGCCTGTCAATCGGCGTCTGGGGCCGGTCTGCAGCGGTGTCCGCACGCCACGCTGCCGGAAGGTTCCCCACAACCCTCAGCAGGATTTGCACCGGCTTGCGAGAATGGGGGTGTGACTGTTTCATCCCCAGAACTCAAACTCGAGCTGCCGCCGCTGCAGCTGGGCCCCATTACCGTGGACACGCCGGTGATCCTGGCACCCATGGCCGGCATTACCAACAAGGCTTTCCGGCGGCTCTGCCGCGAATACGGCGGCGGCCTGTACGTCTCGGAGATGGTCACCTCGCGTGCCCTCGTCGAGCGCTCGCCGGAGTCCCTGCGCATCATCGAGCACGACGACGACGAATTGGTCCGCTCCGTCCAGCTCTACGGCGTGGACCCTGTGACCGTCGGTGCCGCCATCCGCATCCTCGTGGAGGAAGACCGCGCCGACCACATTGACCTGAACTTCGGCTGCCCCGTCCCCAAGGTCACCCGCAAGGGCGGCGGATCGGCCCTGCCCTGGAAGCTGGACCTGTTCACGGCCATCGTGCAGACCGCGGTGAGGGAAGCCTCCAAGGGCAACATCCCGCTCACCATCAAGATGCGCAAAGGCATCGACGAGGATCACCTGACCTTCCTTGAGGCCGGCCGCATCGCCCGCGACTCGGGTGTTGCCGCCGTCGCCCTCCACGGCCGCACCGCATCCCAGTTCTACTCCGGCAAAGCCGACTGGAACGCCATCGCCGAGCTGCGCGAAGCCCTGCCGGATGTGCCGGTACTGGGCAACGGGGACATCTGGTCCGCTGAGGACGCCATTGCGATGGTCCGCCAGACAGGCGTCGACGGCGTCGTCATCGGCCGCGGCTGCCAGGGCCGGCCCTGGCTGTTCGGCGACCTGCAGGCCGCCTTCGAGGGCAGCGACACCCGGCACCGCCCGGGCCTGAAGGAGGTCTCCGAGAGTGTCTACCGGCACGCCGAACTGCTGGTGGAAACCTTCGGCGGGGAAATGATGGCGCTGCGGGACATCCGCAAGCACATGGCCTGGTACTTCAAGGGCTACGTGGTGGGCGGCGATCTCCGCGCCCAGCTCGCCACCGTCCCCACGCTCGAAGTCCTGCGCGAACTGCTGGACCAGCTGGACCCCGAGGCCCCGTATCCCGGCGTTGACGCCGAAGGCCCCCGCGGCCGTGCGGGCTCACCCAAAAAGACAGCGCTGCCGGAGAACTGGCTGGAATCGCGGGAGCTCAACGCCGCGCAAAAGTCCATCATCTCCGCAGCGGAACTCAACATCTCAGGCGGCTAAACACCCATGACCTTTCCGCAGGCTTTCCAAACCGCAGGCTATACCGATGTTGACCTTGCACGCTGGGTCACCGAGCCTGCCAAGAACACCAACCGCACCCAGTTTGGCCGGGACCGTGCCCGGGTGCTGCACTCCTCGGCGCTGCGCCGGCTCGGCGCCAAAACCCAGGTGGTGGCTCCGGACACTGACGACTTTGTCCGCACCCGCCTGACACACTCCCTGGAAGTGGCTCAGGTGGGCCGCGAACTGGGCAACGCGCTCGGGTGTGACCCCGACGTCGTCGACGCCGCCTGCCTCTCGCATGACCTCGGGCACCCGCCGTTCGGACACAACGGCGAGACGGCGTTGAATGACATTGCCCATGCCATCGGCGGGTTCGAGGGCAATGCGCAGACCCTGCGCCTGCTGACCCGGCTGGAACCCAAGATCATCGCACCGGACGGCAGCCCGGCCGGCCTGAACCTCACCCGGGCCTCCCTGGATGCTGCCTGCAAGTACCCGTGGTCCATCGCTGATGCGCCGCTGGTGAACGGCCACCGGACCACCAAATTCGGCGTCTATGAAGATGACCTGCCTGTCTTCAGCTGGCTGCGCGACGGCGCCCCCGCCGGCCGCTCCTGCCTGGAGGCGCAGGTCATGGACCTGGCTGATGACATTTCCTACTCCGTGCATGACGTTGAGGACGCCATAGTGGCCGGCCACGTGCAGCTCAAGTGGCTGGACAATCCGGACCAGCGCGCCCGGGTCATCGGTTACACCCAGCAGTGGTACCTGCCCGGCACCGAGGGAGCGGCGATTGAGGAGGCCCTCAAGCGGCTCGAAACTGATCCGGTGTGGGTCCGCGAGTCCGACGGCAGCCGCAGGTCCATGGCCGCACTCAAGGACATGACCAGCCAGCTGATCGGGCGGTTCTGCAACAGTGCATTGGAAGCCACCCGCCTTATCTACGGCACTGATCCGCTGACCCGGTACAACGCCGAAATGGTGGTTCCGGAGGAGACCCAGCTGGAGATCGCGGTCATGAAGGGCCTGGCCACCACCTTCGTGATGACCACTGACCAGCGCCAGCCGTTGTATGAACGCCAGCGCGAGATCCTCACAGCCCTGGTAGCCCAGCTGGCCGCCACGGGGGATCGGCATCTGGAACCCATGTTCGCTGCCGATTGGCGGGAAGCGGCCGACGACGGGGCCCGGCTGCGCGTGGTCGTGGACCAGGTCGCCTCACTCACTGACGGGTCCGCGCTGGCACTGCACGAGCGGCTGGTGGGTCCGGTTCCGGCGCTCTGGTAAAAACATCTGGTTGTCTCGGATAAAAAGCCCTGTTGACTCTGGCGGAGCCCGGAGTGTCTCGTTAGTGTTTCGGATCTGAGGTGTAACATTCACCCCTTCGGTTACCACTGGCCGCAGGAGCACCTCTACCGGACAACTCTCACGGGGGACTCTTCATGAGCGACCAGCCACACCTCAACGTCCGCCGCCGTCGCCGTGGATCGCCCCCGCAGCCTTCCCGTATGCGGAACTGGGCGGGGATCCTGCTCGCTCTGCTGCTTGTGGCAGCCCCGCTGGGAGCTCCGGCCAACGCCACCCTGAAGCCTGGCGGCCCGTTGCGAGGCGCGGCCACGTCCGATGTGACGGACATCAGCATCAGCTCAACCGGTGAAGGACAAGCTGTCAACGGGGCATTGCCCCCGTTGGGAACCGATTGGCCGGTCACGGAATACCCGACCGCCATCCCTCCAACCTATGAGCGGGAGGACGTGTCCTTCGCCGGAATCATCAATACCCAAGATGTCACGGGCGAAAACACGGCGCAGATGTACTGCATAGATTTGCGGACGGAAACCCGGGTGGGGCTGGGATACACGAACGGCACGTGGGATGAATCCAATGTGCCGAACATCGGGTACGTGGAAAGGATCCTGAACACGTACTATCCGACTACTGATGCTCCTGCAGGCCTGGACATCAATCAGAAGGCTGCCGCCGTGCAGGCCGCCATCTGGTTCTTCACGGACGGCTTCGTCGTCAACCCGCGGCACCCGCTCTACAACACCGTGTCCAACATCGTTGCCGAGACTATTGCCGGCGGGGTGCAGCCCGAACCGCCGGCCCCCGACGTCACCATTACCCCCGCCAGCGCCGTAGGCCCAGTCAACGGAGTCGCCGGCCCGTATACGGTGGCCGCAGAGAATGCCGCTGAGGTGACGGTCATCGTGGATGACGGGTTCAGCCTTTATTCTGATGCGGCAGGCAACGATCCGCTTCCGGAGACTGTTCCCAGCGGGACTCAGGTCTGGGTTCGCAGCGACTCGGGGAGCACCGGGCCTGCTGAAATCACGGCGCGGGCGGCGGTGACAGTGCCCACGGGAAACGTGTTCCTCTATGACGGAGCTACACCGGGCACAGCCGCCGCCCAAAAACTGATCCTGGCTGACACTCAGGTTCTGAGCGCAAACGCCACGGCGTCGGCCGAATTCTTCGAAACCGGTTCCCTCCAGGTCACCAAAACCATCGCCGGTGCCGCTGCCGGCAGCCAAGGTGATGTGGTCATCAACATTGACTGCGGCCCGGACTACCAGTTCACCTTCACCGTGCCGGCCGGAAGCACCGGATCCTTGACCTCCGACACGTTCACCGACATCCCGGTGGACACCGTCTGCACCATTACCGAGCCAACCAACGGCTCCAGCACCAGCGTCTCGGTCATCACCGACCTTCCGGGGCCTCAGACCATTACTTCGGGCGACACCGTCACAGCGACCGTCACTGACACCTACACCTTTACGCCCGGGACCCTGGCAGTCCGCAAGATCGTGACCGGAACTGCAGCAGGAGCCCAGGGCGAAGTACAGATCTCAGTACTGTGCACCTCGGACGGCGCTACGGTCCTGGACACCACCGTGACCATTGCCGCCGGTGAGACAGAGCCGGAAGCCTCGGAGTTTCCCGGCCTCGCCGCGGGCACGGAGTGCTCGGTGACGGAAACTGTGAACGGTGAAACAGAAGCGGTTAGCGTCACTGTCTCCGGGGAGGGCACAGTAACTGTCCCCGCCGGCGGCAGTGTGGAAGCCACCATCACCGATACCTACGAGTTCCGCCCCGGAACATTCGCGGTCCGCAAGGACATCGCCGGGGACGGCGCCGGACGCCAGGGTGAAGTGGTCCTGACGGTTACCTGCACCTCCGGTCTCAGCGAGACCATCACCATTCCTGCTGGAACCACTGAACCGACCACCGAGGAATATGAGAATCTGCCGGCCGGAACCAGCTGCACGGTCACGGAAACCTCGGACGGAACCAACGCTGAGGTCAGCGTCACCACAGTTATCGATCCCGTCGGTGGAACCGTCACCATACCGGCGGGCGACGGCGTGGAAGTGACGGTCACCGACACCTACACGGTCAATCCCGGCGCGCTCACACTGAACAAGGTGATCGCCGGGGCTTCCGCAGGGCAGCAGGGCCAGGTGGAGATTCTCGTGACCTGCACCCTGGACGGCGCCCCCACCGTGGAGCAGACTGTCACCATCGATGCGCAGGCCACCGGCACCATCGCCACCCCCATTGTCGACATTCCGGAAGGCAGCACCTGCGCCGTCACGGAACCCGTCACCGGAGAGACCGAGACCATAGAGGTCTCCGTTGACTTGCCCACCGCCGTCGTCATTGCGGCAGGGGCCACGGCCACGGCAACGGTGACCAATACCTACTCGCTGAAGCCCGGCATATTGGTAGTCACCAAGGTGATCGGGGGCGAAGCAGCCGGCAACCAGGACGTAATCCAGGTCCGTGTCATCTGCACCTCGGAGGGGGCTACGGTACTGGACGAGGTGTTCCAGGCGCCTGCCGGAGCCACCGGACAGGGCTCGGGCAGGTACACCAACATTCCCGCCGGAGCGTCCTGCGACGTTACGGAGCCTCAGACCGGCGAAACCGAGTCAGTCCTGGTGGAAACCATCCTGCCGGACCCGGTGACGATTCTTGCCGGTGAGACTGTTGACTCCACTCTGACCAACACCTATACCTTCGCTCCGGGGACCCTGACGGTCACAAAGATCATTGACGGGGAGGCTGCGCTTGAGCACGGAGAGATTGTCCTGCAGGTCCAGTGCGGACCGGACGGGTCGGTGCTGGATGAGACGGTGACGATCCCGGCAGGGACGGTTGTTCCTGATCCGGCCGTTTTCGATGGTCTGCCTTCCGGCACAGAGTGCACGATCACGGAGCCCACAACAGGTGCTACGGAGACGGTCCAGGTCAGCACGGTCCTGCCGGATCCGGTGACTGTTCCTGCCGGCGGAGGGACCGAAGCGGCGGTAACCAACACCTACACCATCGCTCCCGGCTCTTTGACTGTTACCAAGTCCATTGCGGGTGAAGCGGCAGGTCAGCAGGGCGAAGTCGTTCTGCAGGTGCTGTGCGGTCCGGACGGGTCGGTGCTCAATGAGACGGTGACGATTCCGGCCGGGACACAGGATGACGTGACCACCACGTTTGAGGACCTTCCGGCCGGGACTGAATGCGCGGTCACTGAACCTACCAGCGGCGCTACCACTGAGGTTTCCGTGGTTACCGAGATTCCTGATCCGGTGACGGTTCCGGCAGGCGGATCCATTGCGGCCGCTGTCACCAACACCTACTCCTTCACGCCGGGAACCCTGGTGGTCACCAAGGTCATTACCGGCGACGCGGCGGGTGCACAGGGCGAAGTCGTCCTGCGGGTTCGGTGCGGACCGGACGGCACGGTCCTGGATGAAACGGTGAGTATCCCGGCAGGGACCACGGGAAACGTCAGCACCGCATTCGAGGGCCTGCCCACCGATACCGAGTGTACGGTGACCGAACCTGCCGGCGGCGGAACCAGTACCGTCAACGTGGCAGCGGAGCTTCCGGAACCGGTCATGATTCCGGCCGGCGGCGGAGTTGAGTCAACCGTCATCAACACCTACAGCCCGGTTGTCGCTCCGACGCCGAAACCCACCCCGGCACCGGTCAAGCCGGCCCGTCCGGATCTGCCCTCCACCGGTGCCAACGGAACCGCCGGCTTCCTCGCCGCCGGGGCCGGACTGCTCCTGGTCGGTGGCCTCGCAATGGCGGCCAGCCGCCGCAGGGCAGACAGCGCGGAGGATGGCAGCACGGATCAGCAGTAACCCGGTGTAGTCGTCCAAGAGGATCCCGCTCAGCCGATGGCCGGGCGGGATCCTCTGTGTGCGGGACCTTGTGCACTGGATCCCTGGGCGTGCCGCGCGTCACCAGCCACGGCGGTTAGGGCAGGAAGAATAGACTGGAGGCATGGCCGGCCTGATTAAACGCGAAGACATTGACGAAGTACGCTCCCGCACCGACATCAAGGCCGTGATTGACGGCTACGTGACGTTGAAGTCCGCCGGCATCGGATCCTACAAGGGGCTGTGCCCGTTCCACGACGAGCGCTCGCCGTCCTTCCACGTCCGGCCCCAGGTGGGCACCTACCATTGCTTTGGCTGCGGCGAGAGCGGCGACGTTATTTCCTTTGTCCAGAAGATGGACCACGGAACGTTCTCGGAGACGGTGGAGAAGCTCGCCGCGCGGCTCGGCTATGAACTGCACTATGAAGACGGCGGAACCGGACCGCGCCGCGAAGACGTCGGCAAGCGGCAGCGCCTGCTCGATGCCCACAAGATCGCCGCCGAGTTTTTCGCCGCCCAGCTTCGCACCCCCGGAGCGCAGGCCGCCCGGGACTTCCTGCAGGAACGCGGCTTTGACCCGGCAGCCGCAGCCCACTTCGGCGTGGGCTATGCACAGCAGGGCTGGGACACCCTGCTCAAACACCTCACGGACAAGGGCTTCACCCGAGAGGAACTGGCCGGCACCGGCATGTTCTCCACCGGGTCCGATGCCTCCCGCTTCTACGACCGGTTCCGCGGCCGGCTGATCTGGCCCATCCGTGACCTGACCGGCGCCGTGATTGGCTTTGGTGCCCGCAAACTCTATGAGGATGACCAGGGACCCAAATACCTGAACACCCCCGAGACCGCGCTCTACAAGAAGTCCCAGGTCCTCTACGGCATCGACCTGGCCAAACGCTCCATCGCCAAGGACCGGCAGATCGTCGTCGTCGAAGGCTATACGGACGTTATGGCCTGCCACCTCGCGGGCATCACCACCGCCGTCGCCACCTGCGGCACCGCCTTTGGCGAGGACCACGTCAAGATCGCCCGCAGGCTGCTCTCCGATGACGGTTCCGGAGGAGAGGTGATCTTCACCTTTGACGGGGACGCCGCGGGGCAGAAGGCTGCGCTGAAAGCCTTCGATCTGGACCAGCGCTTCACGGCACAGACCTATGTTGCCGTAGACCCGGAGGGCATGGATCCGTGCGACATCCGGCAGAAACACGGAGACACCGCCGTCGCCGAGCTTATCCGCTCCCGGCGGCCGCTGTTCGAGTTCTCCATCCGCTCCACGCTGCGCAAATTCGATCTCAATACAGTTGAAGGCCGCGTGCAGGCCCTGCGTGCCGCAGCACCGGTGGTGGCGGAGATCCGCGATCCCGCCATGCGCCCGGCCTACGCCCGCGAGCTCGCCGGCTGGCTGGGCACCGACGTCGACGATGTCACGCGCGCCGTCTCGTCGGCTGCCAAACGCCTGCGGGAAGGCGGTACGCACGGCAAGTCCGCTCCGTCCGCTGGGGGGCGCGACGACGCCCGCGGCTCCCAGCACGAGTCCCGGGACCGCCGCGGCCAGCAACAGGCCCAGCAGGGGAGCCGCCAAAGCTACCAGCAGCCTCAGGACAACGGCGGCGGTTACGGTCAGTCCGTGCCGGAACCGGTACTGGAGGAGCCGGTCTTTTCCCGGCCGGACCCGAGGGATCCCGCCGCCCGCATGGAGCGGCAGGCACTGGAAGTGGCCCTGCAGCAGCCGGGACTGCTGGATGAGGGGCAGTGGGAACGCTTCAAAGCGGCCCGCTTCTCCGTTCCGGCCTACCTTGCCGTGCACAACGCCATCATTGCCGCCGGGCATGCCGGCACCGCACCGGCACAATGGGTGGAACAGGTCCGTCAGGAACTGCCGGACACCCTCCGCGACTTCGTCAGCGAACTTGCCGTAACGCCGCTGCACGCCCGGGACAACGATGCCCTGCAGCGATACTGCCGGGACATCCTCAACCGGCTGTTCGAACTTCAGGTGACACATCTGAAAGCCGAGAAACTGGGCCAGCTGCAGCGGCTCGATCCGTCGGCGGACCCGGCCCTGTTCCAACAGTTGAACCGTGAGCTGATGGAGCTGGAAATGCAGCGCAGGGCGTTGCGGGGAGATCAGTAAGGGCCTCTGACAGGCACCGATTTCGCTTCCCCGCAAAACCTCTGTAGAGTAGTACTCGCGCTTTCCTCCGTAGCTCAATTGGCAGAGCATTCGACTGTTAATCGAAGGGTTACTGGTTCAAGTCCAGTCGGAGGAGCAAATGAATGAGGCCCGAACCGGGAATACCGGTTCGGGCCTCATTTTTTTATGCGGGTGATGCAGCGGTCAGTGCCTTCCGGAGTGCCTGTGCTTCTTCACCACCACGTCGAAGCTGTTGGTCCTCGTGTTCCCGGCTGCATCCGTGGCTGTGCAGGTGACCGTGGTTGTCCCCACGGCAAAGGAACCGCCGCGTCGCGGAGAGCAGTTCACCGGCACCTTTCCGTCAAGGGTGTCGATTGCCGAGGGCAGCGGGTAGGACACCTTTACCCGGCCGGCACGCTTCGCGTAAGCCACCACGTCCGGCTGGTCGGCGATCCGCGGAGCCAGGACGTCGGCGGGCCGGGCCGGTAGTTTCGCGGGATCCACGATGCCCCAGTAAGCCGGTGTGACCTGCAGGTCATCGTCGAACGGGAGCGGCTGCTCCCACGGCCGGGCCATCGGCCAGGTCCGCAGCCAGCTGCGTGCGTTGCTGATGCCCCAGAACGTTACCGAATCGATCGCCGAACTTTGCCTGCGCAGCATGGCGAACAAGTCGCGGTAGTAATAGCCCACTTCGGCTGCGGCATCGGCGTCGTTCTCGAAAGCCGGACTGTAGGGGTCCACGGGTGCTCCGCCGACGTCCGCGCCCTGGTTCTCGGTGGAGGCGTTTACGTCGAGCTCAGTGATCGCCTGAAGGAGGTCCGGATTGACCTTCTCAACAGCCCGTATTGAGTCCTCGAGCCACTGGACCGGACGGGCGACGTCGACGTGGGCCTGATGCCCCACACCGTCGATGGGCACGCCGCGGGCTTCCAATGCACGGATCAGGTCGAGATAGTCCGCCCGTTTTGCGGGCATTTCGGTGTTGTAGTCGTTGATGAAGAGCTTGGCCTCCGGGAAGTACCGGTCGGCGAGACGGAACGCCTCGTCGACATAGCGCTCCCCAAGGATCTGGAACCAGCGGCTGTCCCGCATATCGTGCGGGTTGGCGGTGTCACCGTCAGCGATCGTCTCATTGACAACATCCCAGGCCCAGATGGGGCTGTCCCCGTTCGGGTAGCGGGCGTCGATGTGATCCGCGATGCCCTTGATGTGGGCCTCCATGCGCGCCTTCAACAGGGCCCGGTCGGCTGGATTGCCGGTCAGGTCCCGGGAACCGTCCTTGAAGAACCATTCCGGGGTTTGGGAATGCCAAACCAGCACATGCCCGTACACCTGGACATTGTTGGCGTCCGCGAAATCCAGCAGCTGGTCAAGTTGGGTGAAGGTGAACTGTCCTTCGACGGGCTGCACACTCTCGGGCTTGCCTGCGTTCTCAGGCGTAAAGGCGTTGAAATGCTTCCGCATGAGGTTAGCTGCGCTGCCTGCTGTCTCGCGCGCGTCGATCGCTGCTCCCACATGTTCAATTCCCTGCGCACCGAGGACATCCTTCAACGCGGGGACATTGGTTTGGATGGGGATCTCCGGAACCGCCGCGAGACTGAAGTCATCGAGCAAATAATCCACTCCGGCCGTTCCTTCGACGTATACCTGTGCTTTGTCCGCAGCCGCACCGAGGGTGTATGTGCCCGTGAGTTCGGTCCAGCCGTCGGCGGTGACAGAGGCGGACGCACCAGCAACGCCCTCGAAGGCGCTGCCGCCCCCGTTGTCACGCTGAACGGAGATCTTCAGCGAAGCCGGCTGCTGTCCGGGGGCGAGTTTGGCCCACACGGAGATCCGAACGGCGGCGCCGACAGGCAGGGCGCCGGTGACGTCGAGTGCGGCACCGTGCCAGTCCTGGGAGCGGTTCGTGACCAGCAGGCTACCGGTCCCGATGCGGGCATCAGAGCTTTGTGCAATCAGCACGCCGTCCCCGCGGGCCGCCCATCCGTCGGTCCCCGTCTCGAAGCCGGATGACACGCCGCCGGGAGTTTCGCCGGTGGGCGGCGGCTGCGACCCGCCTCCATCGTCAGGGACAGAAGAGGGATCCTTCAGGGTTTTCCGCAGGGCATAGTACGCGGGCTTCCGCGTGAAGTCCTCCTCCATGACTGTTGCCTCACCCTCACCGGCGAAGAACACCGGAACCCAGGAGTACTTGTCCGTGAAGCCCCAAATGGTAAATGAGTTGCAGTCCTCGACTGACAGGCAGGCCTTGAGGGCACGCTGGTAGTAGTCCGCCTGCTGCGCGAGCTGCTCAGGGGTTGGCTCGGTGCCGGCAACAATGTCCATGCGGACATCGATTTCCGTAATGGCCGTTTCCAGGCCCAAATCATCAAAGCGCTGCAGGTTGGCCTGAAGGGCGTCGGGGAAGCCATACCGGGTGCTTAGATGCCCCTGGATGGCGAAGCCGTCAACCTGCACGCCCTGTGCCTGCAGCCGGGGGATGAGTTCAAGGTAGGCGTTGCTCTTCGGGTTGATGTCCTCGACCCCGAAGTCGTTGAAGAAGAGCTTCGCCGAAGGGTCGGCCTCATGTGCCCATTGGAAGACGTCGGCAATGATGTCCGGTCCCAGCTCCCGGAGCCAGATGTTTTCAGTGGTGCGCAGGGTTCCGTCGTCGTTGAAGATCTCATTGGCTACGTCCCATTGCTGGATTTTTCCGGCATACCTGCCCACCACGGTCTGCACATGGTCCTTGAGGATCCCGCGGAGCTCCTCTTTCGAAAAGTTTCCCTGCTCCAGCCACTGCGGATTCTGGCTGTGCCAGAAGAGAGTGTGGCCGCGCACTGCCTGCTTGTTCTTTTGGGCGAACCGAACAATCGAATCCATTTCGGCGAAGCGGTAGACATCCTTTTCCGGATGGATGAATTCCCACTTCGCCTGGTTCTCCGGTGACACTGAATTGAACTCAGCGGCAAGCTGCCTGCGGTATTCCTTGTCGAAGGTAAAGGGATCGGGGTAGTCCTGGGTCTCGTGGTGACCGCCGCCGGCAACGGCTGAACCAATGTTGAAGTCCTTCGGTGCGGCTCGGCGCAGGGTGTCTTGTTTGGACTGTCCCGGTGGACGCTTTCCATCCTGCTGCACGGCCACCGCCGGAACCGTCGGCAGGACCAGCGCCGAGGTCAGAAAAAGAGCGGTGAGTAAACGCGGTACCTTCATGGAACTCTCCCTTGAGTACATTGCGGGGCCACCAAGACGGCAGCCAAAGTTGGCGCTTGGGCTCGAAGCATGGCCGAAGCGGCGTGGGGAACGGTATGAACGTCCCCGGACGGGGTCAACAGCAATAGCTGCTGTTGACGGGTAAATCCATGCTTCCCATTGCACTTCCACCGGCGGGACTGATATGGCGGTTGTTGGCCCGCGCCGGTGTTTGGGCGCAGTGTCGATGGCCGGTCGGGGGAACGGGGTGATGAGATCCGGAACACACCTGGATGTGCATATACACACCAAAAACCCTGTATAGTAGAACTCGCGCTTTCCTCCGTAGCTCAATTGGCAGAGCATTCGACTGTTAATCGAAGGGTTACTGGTTCAAGTCCAGTCGGAGGAGCAA
>NZ_PJIU01000003.1:621983-766186 GCF_002929435.1 Arthrobacter sp. 9E16
TTCCTCCGTAGCTCAATTGGCAGAGCATTCGACTGTTAATCGAAGGGTTACTGGTTCAAGTCCAGTCGGAGGAGCAAGAGACCCCCTGTGAGGCTGAAAATGCCTCACAGGGGGTCATTTTTTATATCTTCGGCGGTTACACTGAGCCGGTAGTTTGCCGACGACGGCCAGTCCCGGACATTCCCCGGGGACCGCCACCGGCCTGCGGCAGGCAAAATATCCTGTTGCCTCGAATCCGGATTTCAGGTCCGGATTCCCGCCGTGAGCACCCCCGGGTTCTATCCCGCCGGCTGTCTCACTGCCTTTTCCGGCAATCTCGCCAGGAGACTCGTCATGACAGCACACGCACACGCCCGGCAGCCCATCAGCACCGGGGACATCTTTGGTTCGCATGAGGGCGACAAGCTATCCGTTGAATCACGGCTTCCGCTGGACAGCATCCGGAACCTGTCCATCGCCTACACCCCCGGAGTCGCCGAGGTGAGCCGGGCGATCGCCGCAGATCCCGGACTGGCGGACACCTTTACCTGGGCCTCCCGGCTGGTGGTTGTGGTCAGCGACGGTACGGCGGTGCTGGGGCTCGGGAACATCGGTCCCTCTGCTTCCCTGCCGGTGATGGAGGGAAAATCTGCACTGTTCAAAGCCTTTGGCAGGCTAAATTCCATCCCGCTGGTTCTAAACACCACCAACGTTGATGAAATTGTCGAAACGCTGGTGCGGCTGCGGCCCAGCTACGGTGCCGTGAACCTCGAAGACATTGCCGCACCGCGCTGCTTTGAGTTGGAGCAACGGCTCATCGAAGCCCTGGACTGCCCCGTCATGCATGATGATCAGCACGGCACCGCGATCGTGGTTCTCGCCGCTCTGCGCAATGCTGCGCGCGTCGTCGACCGCCCGCTGGAGGGCCTGCGGGTAGTTATCTCAGGCGCCGGCGCCGCGGGAGTCGCCTGCGCCAACATCTTGCTGGAGGCCGGCATCCGGGACGTTGTGGTACTCGATTCGCGCGGGATCCTCTCTGAGCGACGAACGGATCTCACCGGGGTCAAGGCTGAGCTGGCCGCCAGCACCAACCCCCGCGGGGTGGACGGCACAGCCGCCGAAGCCCTCAAAGATGCGGACGTCTTTATCGGAGTGTCCTCCGGCACAGTCGATGAGACTGTACTGGCCACCATGGCCGCGGATGCGGTGATATTTGCGCTTTCCAATCCCAATCCGGAAGTCCATCCCGAGGTGGCCGCGCGTTACGCTGCGGTGGTTGCCACCGGTCGCAGTGACTTCCCGAACCAGATTAATAACGTGCTGGCCTTTCCCGGGGTGTTCCGCGGTGCCCTGGACAGCGGCGCGCGGCGAATCACTTCGGCCATGAAAGTGGCTGCTGCTGCGGCTATTGCTGACCTGGTGGGAGCCGAGCTAACCGCCCGCTGCATTGTTCCCAGCCCGTTGGACCCCCGTGTTGCTCCGGCCGTCGCGGCAGCGGTAGCTGCCGCTGCCCGGGACAGCTAGCCGGACGGACCGCCCTGTCGGAGGCCGCCGCACGGAACCGCCGGCAATCCCCATGTCTGCCCTGGAGGTTGTGGAATTCTGTGCTGAGAATGGGTCTGCCTTCCGCGCTGTTCCCACGTAGGCCTTCCGTGCCTAGGGTTATGCGTAGGATTAGTAGGTTTGGGGCGGGACTTCACATAACTATTACGAGAGACAGAGGAACCTTCCATGGGCGCAAGCCAGCCAGGGCCTAATCCGGGCGAATCCGAGAAGGTGGCCCACCCGTTTAAGGTGATCGCAGTTACGGTGGCGGCAGCAGTGGGCGGCCTGCTGTTTGGCTTTGACACCGCGGTCATCAACGGTGCTGTGGACGCAATCGGCGAAGAATTCACCCTGAGCCCGGGTGTCCTGGGCTTCACGGTGGCCATCACCCTTCTCGGCTGCGCCGTGGGCGCCTGGTTCGCCGGCCAGCTGGCGGACAGACTGGGACGCAAGAAGGTCATGGTGGCTGCGGCGATACTCTTTGCCGCCAACTCAGTGGGATCCGCCTACGCCTTCAGTGAGTGGGACTTGATGTGGTGGCGCCTTGTCGGCGGCCTCGCCATCGGCACGGCTTCGGTCATTGCACCCGGATACATCGCAGAGGTCGCCCCGAGCAAATGGCGCGGGGCGCTGGGATCCGTCCAGCAGCTGGCGATCACCCTCGGCATCTTTGCCGCGCTGCTGTCCGACGCGTTCCTTGCCGATTCGGCGGGCAGCGCTCTCGGAGAGCTTTGGTGGGGACTGGCCGCCTGGCGGTGGATGCTGCTGGTAGGCGTCTTCCCCGCCATTGTTTACGGGGTGCTGGCCCTGACCATTCCCGAATCCCCGCAGTACCTTGTGCGCCACAACCGGGACGAGGACGCCGCACGGGTGCTGCGCACCGTCTCCGGGGTGCAGGACACTGACCGGAAAATCCGGCAGATTCGCCAGAGCTTCAACACCGAAAAACCCACGTTCAAGGATCTGCGCGGCCCGAAGTTCGGACTCCAGCCTATTCTCTGGGTGGGCATGGCCATTGCCGCATTCCAGCAGCTGGTGGGTATCAACGCCATCTTCTACTACTCGACGACGCTGTGGAAGTCCGTGGGATTCAGCGAAAGCGACTCGTTCACGACGTCGGTTATCACTTCCGTTATCAACGTTGTCATGACCATCGTGGCCATTGCCTTCGTTGACAGGATCGGTCGCCGTAAGCTGCTGATGGTTGGTTCCGCGGGCATGTTCGTGGGCCTTCTGATGGCAACGGTCTCCTTCTCCCAGGCCGAAGGTATTGGCGACAGCGTGGAACTGACCGGTATTTGGGGACCCGTGGCGCTCGTGGGCGCGAACCTCTTCGTCATCTTCTTTGCCGCTACCTGGGGACCGGTCATGTGGGTCACCCTCGGCGAGGTCTTCCCGAACAACATCCGCTCGCTGGCCCTTGGACTGGGAGCGATGGTCAACTGGATCTTCAACTTCATAGTCACCCTTTCCTTCCCCTGGGTGAGCGACAACTTTGGGGTCTGGATCATGTACGCCATCTTCACCATCTTTGCCGTGATCTCGTTCTGGTTCGTCAAGACAAAGCTGCCGGAGTTCTCGGGCCGGGACCTCGAAGATCGGGAAGGTCTGGAAACCACGTAGGCGGGTTCCCCCTGTTCACAATGTGAAAGGTGAGGACAATGGTAATTTTGGGTAATGGCAACGGCGAAGAATAATCAGGGGACGGAGGCTGGGCGCATGAAACGCTCCGCTAGTACAAGAAGGACCGCAGGGAACTCCTCGCTGGTCGGTTTAGCGAAAGTAATGGCCCGGCTGACCCCCCGCCAGCTGACGGACGAGCTTGGTTTGGCCACTGCCGAAATGAAGCAGAAGGGCATCAAGGCCGGAATCGCCGCAGCATTCATGGTGATTGCGCTGCTCTTTATCGCCGGTCTGGCCGTTGCGCTGGTTGTCGCCGCGATCCTTGGCCTGGGCACCATCATGCCGGGGTGGCTTGCCGCGCTGCTGGTGGCCCTGCTGTTCCTGATCATCGCCGCAGTGGGTGGTTTGGTCGGATACAGCCGGTTCAAGAAGACCCTGCCGCTGCTTCCCGAGGAAGCCATCTATGGCCTTCGGTATGACCTTGGGGTCCTCAAGGAAGGACGCAGCTTCGACCCGGCCACGCTGGAGAAGAAACCTGCGGAGCCCAAGGACAAGAACAAGGACAAAGACAAGAAGAAGAACGACGACGACGCCCCCAAGCAGGCCACGCCCGAGGAACTGCGCACCCGCACCCGGCAGCGCCGCGAGCACATGGCCGCCGTCCGGGATGGGCTGGGCGAGAAAGCCGACGTCAAGGAACAGATCCGGGAGCTCAAGGCGCGCCGCGCCGCTCAGCACCGCAGCTCCGGCACCGACGGGCAGGGCGCCGGGTCGTCCAGCGACGAAATCATGGCCCTGATCAAGGAACGCTGGCAGCCGCTGACGGTGCTGGCGGCATCACTGCTGGCCATGGTCATCATGATGCGCAGGCTCTCGCAAAAATAGGTCCCATCATCGCTGACAAGGGGAGTGGGCCGTGATCAGAGTGATCGGTGCGGGAACGCGTCCGGGCCGTGCGCCAGCGGAACTGGACACCTTCTGGACCCTTCCGAACCTGATCACGGTCCTCCGCTTTCTCGGAGTGCCGCTGTTTGTCTGGTTCATCGTCCGTGACGAGTACGGGCCGGCGTTCATCACCCTCGTGACCGTGGGGTCCACCGACTGGGTGGACGGATATCTGGCGCGCCGGCTGGGGCAGGTGTCCCGGGTGGGCAAATGGCTGGACCCGGTGGCTGACCGTCTGGCCCTGATCGTTGTTGCAGTGACTTTCGTGGTGGACGGAATTGCGCCGTCATGGCTGGTCCTTGCCATCGTGATTCCGGACGCCGTCCTCATCATTAACGCCCTCGTGCTGTTCCGGGGCAGTCCCAATCTCCCCGTAAGCAACATCGGCAAGGTACGGACTGCCCTGCTTCTGCTCGGCGCCCCGATGCTGCTGCTCCAGCGGGTCCAGGGATTCGATTACGCCTGGCTGTCCGCGGCGGGGACGGCCGTGCTTCTGCTCGGCTGCATTGGCCACATTCTTGCAGCGGCAGGTTATCTGCGCGCGTCCTGGCATAAGCATGCCCTGGAACGCGCTGCGGCCGGGACCGGCTAATGGTCGGCATCGCCATCACGTGTGCCCTGGCCAGCGCGGTGTTCCTGGCTTTTGGTGCCCAGCGCCAGGGAAGCGCGGTCAGCGCCGACACGGGCGGACTGGAGCTGCAGTCTTCGCAGCTGCTGCGGCTGCTGCGCAATCCCCGCTGGCTGCTGGGACTGTTCCTGCTGGGGGTGGGTACCGCCCTGAATGTCACTGCGCTGACACTGGCTCCGCTGACCGTGGTCCAGCCCATCGGCTCCATCGCGCTGGTGATCACCACCATCGTAAATTCCAGGGACCAGGGCCTGCGGATGAACCGCATTACCGTCGTCTCAATCGTGGCGTGCGTGGTGGGCAGCGCCCTGTTTGTCTCCCTCGCCGTCGGCGTCACCCGGGACCAGCAGGAGGTGCGGCCCGCACAGGAGCTGACCATCGTGTTGATCCTCGCGGTGGCAGTCGTGTTCTTCGGCACACTGAATGCACTGTTCGGGCGGCGGATCGGCGCCATCGGCTTCATCGTGGGCGCCGGAGTCCTGTTCGGTTTTGTGGCGGTACTGACCAAGGTCATTGCGGCGGATCTGCTGAATCCCAACGGCCGGTTCCTGTTCAACGTCCCGTGGTACACGCTTCTGGGCATCGCCGTCGCCGGCGGGCTCGGGGCCTGGTTTGTGCAAAGCGCCTACTCCAGCGGCCCGCCGGATCTTGTGATTGCCGGGCTGACGGTGATCGATCCGATGGTGGGCATCGCCATCGGCATCGGAGTGCTTCATGAACTGGTGCCCGATGTACCTGCTGTTGCGGCCGTTGCCATGGGGGTCGCAGCTTTGATTGCTATCGTGGGGGTCGTTGCCCTGTCCCGGTACCATCCGGATGTCATTCAAAGGCGGGCAGAGGCACGGCGCCGGCAAAAGCAAGGTGCCGCAAAAACTTCGAAAGACCAAAAGAGGGGCTCCCTGTGACCGACGACGCATCGGCCGACAAACCGCTGACCATCCTCATTGCGTGCGACACCTACCCGCCGCACCTGAACGGTGCCGCCCAGTTCGGCTACCGGCTGGCGCGCGGATTGAACGGACGCGGCCATGACGTGCACGTTCTCGCGCCTAACGACGTCGACGGCGGCAGCCGCAGCGACCTGGACGGAGAGTGGCCCGTGCACCGGCTCCGGTCCCACGGTGTCCCCACCCACGAGTACTGGCGCATCTGCCTGCCGTGGGAGATCAAAAAGGAAATCAGCCTGCTCTTCGACCGGGTGCAGCCCGATGTGGTCCATATCCAGTGCCATTACATGGTGGGGGAGTACACGCTGTACGAGGCGGAAAAGCGGGGTATCCGCGTCATTGCCACCAACCACTTCATGCCCGCAAACCTCGACCCTTTCCTGCCGTTCCCCCGCTGGTTCAAGGACATCGTTGCCAAGAACTCCTGGAAGGACATGGGCAAGGTCATGGGCCGTGCCGCGGTTGTCACCACCCCGACGCCGCTGGCTGCGAAGGCCATGCATGACCATGCCTTCCTGTCCGACGTGCTGCCCCTGTCCAACGGCATCGATGCATCGGTCTACGAACTGCAGCCCGGCGAGACAATCGAACCGCACGAACACCCCACCGTGCTTTTTGTTGGCCGATTGGCGGAGGAAAAGCACGTTGACGTGCTGATCGATGCCGTGGCGAAGGTGCCGGCCCATTTGAACGTCCGCGCCGACATTATTGGCGGCGGCGAGGTCAAAAGCAGTCTGCAGGCGCAGGTGAAGCGGCTGGGACTGGAGGGCAGGGTGGTCTTCCACGGCCTGGTTTCCGACGCTGACCTGCGGCGGGCCTATCAGCGGGCCGATGTGTTCGTCATGCCCGGGACCGCTGAACTTCAGTCGCTGGTGACCCTTGAGGCGATGTCGGCGTCCACCCCGGTACTGCTGGCCGATGCGATGGCACTGCCGCACCTCGTGGACCCGGGGCGCAACGGTTACCTGTTTGAACCAGGCAACAGCGATGAACTCAGCGACCGGCTGACATCCATCCTCGAACTGGACTCCGCCGAGCGGGCCGCAATGGGCGCGCACAGCCGCTCGATGGTGGAGCGCCACAGCCTGGACGCCACATTGTCCACCTTTGAGGACCTGTACTACGGGCGGCCTCTAAGCCAGGGAACCCTCTAGTTCGCCGTGTGTCCCTTCCGCCTGATTGGTGGGAGGGACATGCCTGCCACTAGGATGTCCATGTTGCGTTCGTCGCAGCACTGCCCTTGTGGGCGTCGAGGGGCTGTAGCTCAGCTGGTCAGAGCAGCGGACTCATAATCCGTGGGTCGTGGGTTCAAGCCCCACCAGCCCTACTTGTGTGATGAGTCGAGACATCGTTCACGGATGAGTCGCGACATAGGTAACACCCCGGTCTTCGGACCGGGGTGTTTTCTTTTGCACCGCAGGCCGGCAGTCCTGTCCCCGCAGAAGGCAATCGTGTTGTACATCATGTTACTGATGGGTAACATGGATGAGACCGGCTTCACAGCCTACAGATCACTGATGATCAGCAGCGAAGGATATTTCCATGGCAACTATCGACGTCGACAATCTCCCGTACGCGGACGGCGACTTCTACGCATTTGAAGAGCTCCTCTCGGACAAGGAGCGGGACCGCCTCCTTGAGGTCCGCGCCTGGTTGAAGGCAGAGGTCACTCCGCACGCTGCGGACTGGTGGAATGCCGGTGAATTCCCGCACCACATGATCCCGAAAATCGCCGAGCTGGACGTCATGAGCCCGGTTTACCGCCAGGGCCACTCCAACCTCTTCGCAGGTCTCTGCCACGCCGAGTTCACCCGTGCCGACACCTCCTTTGCAACATTCCTGGGCGTGCACGACGGCCTATTCACCGGCTCCATCGAAGCGCTGGCTTCAGAGGAGCAGAAGGCTGCCTGGCTGCCCGACATCTATGCGATGAAGAAGATCGGCGCCTTCGGACTGACCGAGCCGCTGGGCGGCTCCGATGTTGCCGGCGGTACCCGCACCACGGCCCGCCGCGACGGCGACAACTGGATTCTGAACGGCGAAAAGCGCTGGATCGGCAACGCCACGTTCTCCGACTGGGTGGTCATCTACGCCCGCGACGTTGCAGACAACCAGGTCAAGGGCTTCCTCGTGGACACCAAGACCGAGGGCTACAGCGCCACCAAGATCGAGAACAAGATTGCCCTTCGCACGGTGCAGAATGCCGATATTGTCCTGGACAACGTGGTGGTTAGCGATGACTTCCACCTGAAGGGAGCCAACAGCTTCAAGGACACCAACAAGGTCCTCAAGGTCACCCGGCTTGCCGTGGCATGGCAGGCTGTGGGCCAGCAAATGGCCGCCTTCGATGTGGCCCGCAAGTACGCCGTGGAGCGTCAGCAGTTCGGTAAGCCGCTTGCGTCCTTCCAGCTCGTCCAGGAGCAGCTCGTCAAGATCCTGGGAAACACCGTCAGCTCCATGGGCATGATGGTCCGTTTGGCGCAGCTGGAAGACCTGGGCCGGGCAAAGGATGAACAGTCCGCGCTGGCCAAGGCCTTCACAACGGCACGCATGCGCGAGTCGGTGGCGCTGGGCCGCAGCATCCTCGGCGGAAACGGAATCGTTACGGACTACGGAATGGCCAAGATCTTCGCCGATGCCGAAGCGATCTACTCCTACGAAGGAACGTACGAGATCAACACGCTGGTCACCGGCCGTGCCATCACCGGGGTAGCCGCGTTCGTCTAAAGGCCGATGCTGCGGGTGGTCCGGGGCCGGGGTCTTCCGCCGGGAAATCTCCCGGCCTGGCGCTGTACCTGACGTGTGGTCAGTCCTTCCGGGGGCTGGCCACACTGCGTTAACGGATCAGTCCTCCCTCGAAGCGGACCGGTCAGGGGCCCCGCTGCAGCGGCAGCAGCACTGAAGGTCTGCGGTCCGTCACGTAGATCAGCGGATTGACGTACTCGCCGTTCAGCCGCACGCCCCAGTGCAGGCAGGACACCGCGCAGTGGCCCGGAGGAAGTGCCTCCGCCAGTACGCCGATAACCTCGCCTTCAGTGACCGAGTCCCCGGCGGACACGGAAGCGTCCACCGGTTCAAAGCTCGCCAGCAACCCTTCGCCCATATCAACCGTCATGACCGGCCGGTTCACCACCCAGCCGGCAAAGACCACGGTCCCTGCAGACGGGCTGAGGATCTGCGCCCCGGGCAGTGCCGCGAGGTCAGCTCCTCGGTGACCGGCCAGCCAGCGCTGCGGCGGCGCCAGGAAAGCCCGGATAACCTGCGGGGCAGGGGAGAGGGGCCAGCTCCACGCAGGCTCGTAGGCTGTCGTGGCGACGCGGGAGGCGCCGGCCCGGGGTTCTGCAGCCGGCATCGGAAGGCTCAGTGCTTGGGCCGGCATCGAGGCGGACACGGGCAGTATGAGAAGAGCAACCAGTAAGCTGCAGCGCCGGGATCGAGTGATCATGCCCCATCATGAACCGGCGGCCAGGCGCCGTCGGGGGCTTTCTGGGCGGCGGTGGAAAACCCTGCCGCTCCGGCCGCGGTGCCGGCTCTTGGGGAGGACCGAACGTCCCCGTAGCTGGTGTATAGTTGACGAAGCAGTTTGCTGTGCCATGTTCCCTGCCCGCAGGGGGGATGCCGCCCGTGTTTCACCGAAACGCAAGCGCGTGTCCGGCACTGGAATCTGACTACGCGTGCCCCAATTATCCCGACCTTTCCCATGGAAAAGCCGGGGTGCCTCTCCATCGGTCCGGTAAGCCGGCAGGAGATGCATGCTGTTCCAGCTGATGGGCACCAGGAGCTTCGCCCGCCCGGGTGTACAGCTATCAACCGTCAATTGGCAGCAGGGAACACGTGCTTCGGCACGCCGATCCGCTGCCGGAAGGAGTGACGACATGCCCGTCGTTACAATGCGCCAGCTGCTCGACAGCGGCGTCCACTTTGGACACCAGACCCGTCGCTGGAACCCGAAGATGAAGCGTTTCATCTTCACCGAGCGCAACGGCATCTACATCATCGACCTCCAGCAGTCGCTGTCCTACATCGACCGCGCCTACGAATTCGTCAAGGCCACCGTTGCCCACGGCGGAACCGTACTGTTTGTCGGTACCAAGAAGCAGGCTCAGGAAGCCATCGCCGAGCAGGCCACCCGTGTTGGCCAGCCGTACGTGAACCAGCGCTGGCTCGGCGGTATGCTCACCAACTTCCAGACCGTTGCCAAGCGCATCCAGCGTCTGAAGGAACTCGAAGAGATCGACTTCGACGACGTTGCCGGCTCCGGCCACACCAAGAAGGAACTGCTGCTGCTGAAGCGCGAGCTCACCAAGCTGCAGACCAACCTCGGCGGCATCCGCAACCTGACCAAGGCTCCGTCCGTGGTCTGGATCGTTGATACCCAGAAGGAACACCTCGCCATTGACGAGGCCAAGAAGCTGAACATCCCCGTTGTCGCCATCCTGGACAGCAACTGCGATCCCGATGACGTCGACTTCCCGATCCCGGGCAACGATGACGCCATTCGCTCCGTCAACCTGCTGACTCGCGTTATCGCTGACGCTGTTGCTGAGGGCCTCATCGCCCGCCACAACAAGTCCGGCAACACGGAAGCTGCGGCTGAGCCGCTGGCTGAGTGGGAGCGCGAGCTCCTCGAAGGCGCAGCAGCACCCGCCGCCGAAGCCGCTCCGGCTGAGGCCGCACCGGCTGCTGAAGAAGCTCCGGCCGAGGCCGCTGCCGAAGCTCCCGCCGCGGACGCAACAGAGAAGTAAATAGAAGTTCCTTGGGTTCCGGCTGCCTGCCAGCGGGAACCCAAGGGTATCTGCTGGCGCGGCTGGCCGGAACTTTCCGGCCAGCCGCTCTGGCGGAATCTCACCAAAACTTATAACGGGAGGACTGGAGTCCAAATGGCGAACTACACCGCTGCTGACATCAAGGCACTGCGCGAGCGCACCGGCGCCGGCATGATGGATGTAAAGAAAGCTCTGGACGAGGCCAACGGCGATGCCGACAAGGCCATGGAGCTCATCCGTATCAAGGGCCTCAAGGGCGCAACCAAGCGCGAAGGCCGTTCCACCGCAGAGGGCCTGGTTGCTGCCAAGGTTATCGACGGCACCGTCGGCGTCATGATCGAGCTGAACTGCGAAACTGACTTCGTTGCCAAGTCCGCCAAGTTCATCGAACTGGCCGACAAGGTTCTGGCTGCCGCTGTTGAGTCCGGTGCTGCCGACGCCGAAACCCTCCTCGCCTACAACGTTGACGGCAAGCCGCTGTCCGAGGTTGTTGTCGAAGAAGGCGCAATCCTGGGCGAAAAGGTTGTCGTCCGCCGCGTGGCACGCATCGAGGGCAAGGCCGTTGATGCCTACCTGCACAAGACCTCCAAGGATCTGCCTGCTCAGGTTGGCGTCCTGTTCGCCGTCGACGGCGACAGCGATGCTGCCAAGACTGCTGCACATGACATCGCCGTGCACACCGCTGCTTACGCTCCCACCTACCTGACGCGGGACGAAGTCCCCGCCGAGACCGTGGAGAACGAACGCCGCATCGCAGACGAGACGGCACGCGCCGAGGGCAAGCCCGAAGCCGCGCTGACCAAGATCGTCGAAGGCCGCCTGACCGGTTTCTTCAAGGAAATCGTCCTGCTGGACCAGCCGTTCGCGAAGGACGCAAAGAAGACCGTTGCGAAGGTCCTCGAAGAGGCCGGAACCGCACCGTCCGGTTTCGCCCGTTTCCGCGTAGGCGCCTAGCCCACAAGGCACTGGACCTGACGGACACGTCATCATGAGCAAAAGGGGCAGTCACCAAGGTGGCCGCCCCTTTTGTTTGCCCAAAACCTTTCTCAAAATTCTGTACTAAGAACTTTCCTAAGCCCGGGAGGCACCATGGCCCACGTCCTGAAAGACACCGATTTGACGCGACGACGCGTACTGCTCAAGCTGTCCGGGGAAGTCTTCGGCGGAGGGAAGCTGGGTGTCGACCCCGACACGGTGCGCGCCGTAGCCAAGCAGATCGCCGCCACGGTCGGTGAAGTGGAAGTCGCCATCGTTGTGGGCGGGGGAAACTTCTTCCGCGGCGCTGAACTCTCACAGAGCGGCATGGACCGTTCGCGTGCGGACTACATGGGCATGCTGGGCACCGTCATGAACTGCCTGGCTCTGCAGGACTTCTTGGAGCAGGCCGGCGTCGAAACGCGTGTCCAGAGCGCCATCACCATGGGCCAGGTTGCCGAGGCCTACATCCCGCGGCGCGCCATCCGGCACCTGGAAAAGGGCCGCGTGGTGATTTTCGGTGCGGGAGCGGGGCTGCCGTACTTCTCCACCGATACCGTGGCGGCCCAGCGGGCCCTTGAGGTGCACGCCGACGAGGTCCTGATGGCCAAGAGCGGGGTGGACGGTGTCTACACCGCGGACCCCAACAAGGATCCCGAGGCCACCCGCCTGGAAACGCTGACATACGACGACGCCCTGCGCCAGGACATCCGCGTCATGGACCAGACGGCCATGACCATGTGCAAGGACAATGACCTGAACATGGTGGTCTTTGGCATGGAAGGCGAAGGAAACGTCACCCGCGCCATCCGCGGCGAGAAGATCGGCACCGTCGTTTCGAACTAGCGGACCGGGAGCCTGGGGCCGGAGAGGCCTGGAGGAAGGCGGCTTTATTATTCCGGAGGCCGTCCGCGGCCGACGGGATATCGTTGCCGCCGTTCCAGGCCTTGCAGGCCCAGCACCCCTCCGCCTCGCAAGCTCGGTGCAGGGAACCTAAGACCCTTTTGCGCCAGAGGGTCCCCCCTCCGCCTCGCAAGCTCGGTGCAGGGAACCCTGACCCTTTTGGCTTAGGATGAATAAGAGAGCCCAGCCACCATCGCGTGGACATTTTTTGTGTGTTAGGAGACACCATGATCGACGAAACCTTGAAAGAGGCCACCGACAAAATGGACAAGGCGGTGGAAGTGGCCAAGGAGGATTTTTCGACGATCCGCACCGGCCGTGCCACCCCCGCATTGTTCTCGAAGGTTCTGGTGGATTACTACGGATCTCCCACCCAGCTGCAGCAGCTGGCGTCCTTCGCGACACCTGATGCCCGTACCCTGCTGATCACCCCCTATGACGTCACTGCGCTCCGGGCCATTGAGCGGGCGCTGAGCGATTCCGAGGTGGGTGCCAACCCGTCCAACGACGGCAAGGTCATCCGGGTGATCATGCCGGAGCTGACGCAGGACCGCCGCAAGGAATACGTCAAGATCGTGAAGACCAAGGGCGAAGACGCCAAGGTTTCGGTCCGGAACATCCGCCGCAAGGCCAAGGATGCCCTGGACCGCCTGGTCAAGGACGGCGAAATTGGCGAGGACGACGGCGCCCGTGCCGAGAAGGACCTCGATGCGCAGACGAAGGCCCACACCGAGGCCATCGACGATCTGCTCAAGCGCAAGGAAGCCGAGCTGCTCGAGGTCTGATGAGCAACGACCAGCCTCACAGCAAGGCTGGCGGTGCGTCCCTTGAGACTGATCCGGCAGCAAAGGCCACGGACATGAGTGCTACCGAAGGAACCGGTTCCCCTGAACCGGGAAAGCCATCCAAGCGCGGACGGGGCAAGACGCCCAAGGCCCCGGCGAAACCTTCCAAAGCCGGGCGTAACCTGCCCGCCGCCATTGGGGTCGGCGTCGTCCTGCTCGGGGCACTGCTGGCCGGGCTGCTCTTCTTTCCCTTCGCGATCGTAGCCATCGCCACGGTCTTTGCCGCCGTGGGCGTCTGGGAGGTGAGCCGGGCGCTGGAAGTCCGGAGCATCAAGGTGCCCATGGTTCCGGTCCTGGTCGGAACCGTGGCATTGCCCTTTGCTGCCTACTTCGGCGGCAGCGAGGCCTTGGCTTTTGCCCTTGTGGCGTCCGTCGTCGCGCTCCTGCTGTGGCGCACCATCGACACCGCGGACGACGCCGTGCGCAGCATCCTCGCCGGCATTTTCGTGCTGCTCTGGGTGCCCTTCATGCTGAGCTTCGCCATGCTTTTGCTGGGGGAGCCCGGCGGCCAGGTCCGTGTTGCCGTGCTGCTGCTGCTGGTGGTTTCCAACGACACCTTCGGATACCTCGTGGGGGCAATCTTCGGAAAGCACCCGATGGCTCCCAAGATCAGTCCGAAAAAGTCCTGGGAGGGATTTGCGGGCTCGGCCGCCGGCGCCACCGTAGTGGGCATTATTGCTGCGCTCTATTTCCTGGACCAGCCGTGGTGGTTTGGCCTTGTCCTCGCTGTCGCCACGGTTGCCGCGGCAACGGCGGGAGACTTTTCCGAGTCCATGATCAAACGCGAACTCGGCGTCAAGGACATGTCCAACCTGCTGCCCGGGCACGGAGGCATCATGGACAGGCTGGACTCCGTGGTCTTTGCCTCACCCGTGGTCTTCATGCTTTCGGTGCTGCTGGTGCCTGGGGCTTAGCGGCAGCGGATTGATCCGCAGCCATCAGGCACCGGTGGCGGGCCGAACAGGTCCCTGAGGTGCGGCAACGTAGGATAGTGACAGGTTTTCCATCAGTCTCGGCAAGCGGCATGACCACAGAGGAACAGTAAGACATGGACGAAGCGCGGCAGGCCAGCGCCCCTTTCGAGCGTGTGGGGCGTCGGGAATACGGGTACAACACACGCCAGGTTGACGAGTTTCTGGCGAAGGCCCGCAGCTACTACAACGGCGAAAATCCAGCCGCAACGGCCATCACCAGCCGTAACGTCCGGTCCATGGCGTTTGATCCGGCCAAGGCCGGGTACGAACCGCAGGCTGTGGACGCCGCGCTGGACCGGCTCGAAGACGTCTTTGCACAGCGTGAAAGAGATGAGTTGATTCAGGACAAGGGCGAAGAAGCCTGGCTGATGCAGATTGGCCGCACCTCGGCCGTCCTGCGGGGCCGGCTTCACCGGAAGCCCGGGGAACGGTTCCGCCGCCCCAGCCGGCGCAAGGTGCCCAGCTACAACGTGCAGGACGTCGATGCGCTCTGCAACGAACTGCTCGGATACTTTGAAAATGACAAGCCCTTGAGCGTCGACGTGGTGCGGCGTGCCGTCTTCCGCGAGGCCAAAGGCCCCGAAGGGTATGAAGAAACGCAGGTTGACGTGTTCCTTGACCGCGTTGTGGAACTGATGGCGTCGATCGACTAGCTTCGTCTAAAGGGCGGCGGAACGGCCGGTCCGCCGCAGTTCCGTCCTCAGCCCCGGCGCTTAGGGGCATGCGGCCGTTCCGGCGTGTGCAGCCGTGCCAGGATCTTCGCGGCACCCGCAGGTGCGAGGTCCGGCCGCAGCCTGGAGGCCACCACGGTCATCAGAAACGCAGCGGGCACGGTCCAGGCCGCCGGTTGCTCCAGCCACACCGGCACCGGCCCGCCGGCAGTGCCCAGCACGCCGCCGGCCACCATGGCGCCTCCGCACAGCACCGCTCCGGTGACCATGCCCGCCACGGCTCCGGGGGCGGTGAGCCCCCGCCACCAGATGCCCAGCACCAGCAGCGGACACAGGGTTGATGCGGTGAAAGCGAACACCATGCCCACGCTGCCCGCCAGCGCCTGCGAGCTGGTCAGCAGCGCCAGCCCCAGGGGTACGACGGCGGCCAGAACAGCTGAGAGCCGGAACCCGCCGACACTGCCGCGGAAGAGATCCTGGCTGAGCACTCCGGCCAGTGACACTACGAGCCCACTTGTGGTGGACAGGAAGGCCGCAAAAGCCCCCGCCGCAACCAGTGCCGACAGCAGGTCTCCCAGGGCGCCGTCGAACACCCGGCCCGGCAGCAGCAGCACTGTGGAATCCGAACCGCCGGCGGCCAGATCCGGAGTGTAGATGCGGCCGAGCACCCCATAGATGATGGGAAACACGTAGAACAGCGAGAGCAGGCCCAGCACGATCAGAGTGGTCCGCCGGGCCGAGCTTCCATCGGGATTCGTGTAGAAACGCACCAGGACGTGCGGCAGGCCCAGGGTGCCGCAGAGCAGTGCGATGCTCAGCGATATGTTGCGGTAGAGGGACGCATGCGTCTGGGGGTCCAGCGCAGCGGCAAAGGCCGCACCGCCGTCGGTCCAGGGCAAACCTTCGCGGGAAAGCCGAAAGAGGACAAAGAGAACGGGCACCGCGATGGCCACCAGCTTGAGCCAGTACTGGAAGGCCTGGACAAAGGTGATGGAGCGCATTCCGCCGGTCATCACGCTCAGGCAGACCACCACCACCACGGCCACGGATCCCACCCATCCCGGCAGCCCGGTGGTGATCCGGATGGTCAGGGCCGCTCCGTGCAGCTGCGGCACAATGTACAGCCAGCCGACGGCGATCACCAGGAGAGTGGTGATGCGGCGGGCGGGCAGCGATTCGAGCCGGGCCTGGGCAAAGTCGGCGATGGTGTATGCCCCTGACCGGCGCAGCGGTGCGGCTACGAACAGCAGCAGCATCAGGTAGCCGGCCGTGTAGCCGATGGGGAACCAGAGGGCATCCACGCCGGAGACCAGGATCAGCCCGGCCACACCCAGGAAGCTCGCGGCGGACAGATACTCGCCGCCGATGGCCGAGGCATTCCACCACGGACGCACGGTGCGGGAGGCAACATAGAAGTCCCCGGTGGTGCGGGAAATGCGCAGCCCGTACACACCGATCAGCAGCGTGGCGGCGGTGACCGCTGCCAGGGCCGCATAGCCTGCCGCCGGGCTCATGCCGCCCGTCCTGGATTAGAAAGCACCGGCATCAGGCGTCATCAACCAAATCCAGGAACCGCTGCTCGTTCCGGGACGCACTGCGGACATACAGTGCACCGCAGATGATCACCAGCGGGTATACACCCACCCCGAGCAGGAACCAGGGCAGCGGGACAGTGAAGAGAGTCAGGCCGGAAACTACCGGGAGGAACGCCAGCAGTACCGGCACGCCCAGCAGGATCACCATGAAACCCCCGCCCACCACCAGCGCGAGCCGCAGCTGGGAACGGATCAGTGAACCGATAAACAGCTCACCCACTTCGGTCTGCTCGTCCAGTTCCCGCGAGACGGTGTAGGGCGCAGCGGAAGCCGGAGCGGACCGCGCAGCTCTCACCCGCACACGCTGAGGTTGTCCACCGGCCGCCGGGGAGGCGTTGGTGGAGGAAGCGGATGTGTCCGCGCCGGGTTCACCGTTCATGAGCGGGCACGCACCCGGCTGGCGGAGAGCGTGCTGCGCACTCCCGGCAGGTGGCGCCTGCTGACCGGCAGTTCGGCGGATCCCACAGTGATGCCGGCGCGGCCGCCGGCTACCCGCACCTGCCGGATGTGCGCACGGGACACCAGATAGGAGCGGTGGATGCGGACAAAACCCGCCTCCGCCCACTGTTCTTCAAGCTCGGTGAGGGGAACCCGGATCAGATAGGACGCAGTGTCCGTGTGGAGCCGGGCGTAATCGCCCTGCGCCTGCACATACAGGATGTCTTCCCGGCGGATGATGCGGGTGGTGCCGCCCTGAACCACCGTGACGACGTCGCTGTCCCCGGCTGCCGCTTCCGCCGCCAGGTCACAGATTCGGCGCACTGATTCAGCCAGGCGCACCGGACGGACCGGCTTGAGCAGGTAGTCCACAGCGGCGAGGTCGAAGGCGGCCAGCGCCTGTGCCTCATCCGCCGTGACAAACACCAGTGCCGGCGGACGTTCCATGGCCCCGAGCACGCGCGCAATATCCAGCCCGGACAACGCCGGCATGTGAATGTCCAGGAACACCGCGTCCACGGCATGGCTTTCCACGAGTTTCAGCGCCTGGGCGCCGCTGGAGGCCCGGTGGATTTCGCCAACCCGGGAATCCTTGCCCAGGAGGAACGCCAGCTCGTTGACGGCAGGCAGTTCATCATCGGCCACAACCACGGAAATCTGCCGGGAACCGGGTTTACCAAGAGCTGACATGTGAATCAGGTTACAAGACCCGGGTGCGGTGGCCCGGCTGCGACTTGGGGATGCGCATGGTAATCAGGGTGCCGGCGCCCGGGGCGGTGTCGATGACCAGCCCGTGATCCTCGCCGTATACCTGGCGCAGTCTGACGTCGACGTTGCGCAGGCCAACGTGGTCGCCCTCCGCATGCCCGGCGAGGACGGACCGCAGATAATCGGGGTCCATGCCTACGCCGTTGTCTTCGACGGTAATGACCGCCATGGCGCCTGCATCCGTGGCCGTGATCGTGATGTGTCCCTCGCCGTCGGCGGCTTCAAGTCCGTGGCGCACCGAATTCTCGACCAGCGGCTGCAGGGACAGGAAGGGGATGACGGTGCCGAGGACCTCCTGGCCGATCTGCAGGCTGATCTTCAGGCGTTCACCGAAACGGGCACGCTCCAGGAGCAGATAGCGGTCGATCGCCTGCAGCTCTTCGGCGACAGTGGTGAAGTTTCCGCTGCGCCGGAACGTATAGCGGGTGAAATCCGCGAACTCCACCACCAGCTCCCGCGCCCGCACCGGATCCGTGGTGATGTAGGAGGCAATCGCGTTGAGCGAGTTGTAGATAAAGTGCGGGCTGATCTGCGCCCGCAGCGCGCGCACCTCCGCCTCCATTAGCAGGGTGCGTGAGGTGTCCAGCTCGGCCAGCTCCATCTGGGCAGCAACCCAGCCGGCCACGTCGTTGGCGGCCCGGACCAGTCCGGCGCTCACAGCGGGCGCAAAAACGGCCAGCGTGCCCACGGTCTGCCGGTTTACCTGCAGCGGGCACAGCAGCAGCTGTCCGGTGTCGTCGTCGAACCCCAGCGTGCGCAGTGATGCGCCGCGGAAGACCCGGGTGCGGCCGCTCTCGAGCACCGCGGCGGAGGCTGCCAGCAGCCGGGCGCGTGAGGCAGGGCCGTCCGGCAGTGTTCCCTCCCAGGCCAGGACGGCAGCCGCGTCGGCAAGGATCAGCGTGTCGCATCCCAGCAGTGCGCGCAGGTGCCGGGCCGCCTTGCCAGCGCCGGAGGCCGTGAGTCCGGTACGCAGATGACGCGAGGCAAGGGTGGCGGTGTGGAGCGCGGCATAGGCGGCCCGTTCAGTATCAGAGCCGAGGTCCCGCTGCGAGCGGCTGAGGCGGTAGCCCAGCGCAGCGATGGCCGCCACCGTGAGCACTGCGAAGGCGCAGATCACGGCGATATCGACGGCGGGGCTGAACATGCCCTTTAGCCTAGCCGCCGGCGCCGGCAGCACCGCTCGCCGCGGCAGGCCGGACCGCTCACCGCAGGGGAATGACCGTTCAGCGAGGCAGCGCCGGAGAATCTGGTGCACCGGCGCCATTCGTAGCAGGGTGATGCTGATCACAATTTGTACGTGCGTGCTGTCCGGAGCCGGTTGTCCCAAGGGGCGGTTGCCGGGACGTGCCCAACTCAAGGAGGAGCGATGGCAAAACAGCAACCCGCCGGATCCGGCGCCCATGCGGCGCCGGTCGATTTCACGGAGGTCCAAAAATCTCCGGAGCTGCAGGAGCTGCGCAAGCGGCAGCGCAGTTTCATTTTCCCGATGGCCGTGGTTTTCCTGCTCTGGTACTTCGCGTACGTGCTGCTGGCGGACTACGCCCACGACTTCATGTCCACCCAGGTCTGGGGCAACATCAACATCGGGCTGATCCTGGGCCTGCTGCAGTTCGTCACAACCTTCGGCATCACCATGTGGTACGTCAGCTACGCCAACCGCCGGATGGACCCCATTGCTGCGGACCTGCGCGAAAAACTTGAGGCCAAGGGCGTCCGCCGTCCGGAGGAGACCAAATGAGCACGGTGAACATCATGGCGGCCGAGGTGTCCGCCGAGGCCGTCCGGGAAACCGGCTGGCTGAATATGCTGATCTTCGGCCTGTTTGTGGCAGTGACACTCATTGTCGTGCTGCGGGCCAGCCGCAACAACAAAACTGCGGCCGATTACTATGCTGCAGGCCGGTCCTTCACCGGACCCCAGAACGGCACTGCCATCGCCGGCGACTACCTGTCCGCGGCGTCCTTCCTGGGCATCGTGGGAGCCATCGCCATCAACGGCTATGACGGCTTCCTCTACTCCATCGGCTTCCTGGTGGCCTGGCTGGTGGCACTGCTCCTGGTGGCCGAAATGCTCCGCAACACCGGCAAGTTCACCATGGCCGACGTGCTGTCCTTCCGCCTGAAGCAGCGCCCGGTCCGGATTGCTGCCGCCATCACCACGCTCGCCGTCTGTTTCTTCTACCTGCTGGCCCAGATGGCCGGCGCCGGCGGGCTGGTCTCCCTGCTGATGGGCATCGACTCAAAGATCGGCCAGTCCCTGGTCATCACCGTGGTTGGCGCCCTGATGATCATCTACGTACTGATCGGCGGCATGAAGGGCACCACCTGGGTGCAGATCATCAAGGCCTGCCTGCTCATTGCCGGCGCCGGCATCATGACCATCTGGGTCCTGGCGATCAATGGTTTCAACCTGTCCGAACTGCTCGGTTCCGCAGTGGAAATGTCCGGCAACCCGGAGCTCCTGAACCCGGGCCTGCAGTACGGCAAGACCGGCACCACCCGCCTGGACTTCGTGTCCCTGGGCATGGCCCTGGTACTGGGAACCGCCGCCCTGCCGCACGTGCTGATGCGTTTCTACACAGTGCCCACGGCCAAGGAAGCCCGCCGCTCCGTGGTGTGGGCCATCTGGCTGATCGGCATCTTCTACCTGTTCACCCTGATCCTGGGCTACGGCGCCGCTGCGCTGATCCCGGCCGAGACCATCACCTCCGCTCCCGGCGGCGTGAACTCTGCGGCCCCGCTGCTGGCGTTCGCCCTCGGCGGCCCGGTGCTGCTGGGACTGATCTCCGCAGTGGCCTTCGCGACCATCCTGGCCGTGGTGGCCGGGCTCACCATCACGGCGGCGGCATCCTTTGCCCATGACATTTACGCCAACGTCATCCGCAAGGGCAAAGTGGACGCGGACGGCGAGGTTAAGGTTGCCCGCCGCACGGTGCTGGTGATCGGCATAGTCTCCATCCTCGGCGGCATCGGCGCCCAGGGGCAGAACGTTGCCTTCCTGGTGGCCCTGGCCTTCGCCGTGGCGGCCAGCGCCAACCTGCCCACCATCCTGTACTCGCTCTACTGGCGCCGCTTCAACACCCAGGGCGCCATCTGGAGCATGTACGGCGGGCTGATCTCGGCCATTGTGCTGATCATTCTGTCGCCGGTCTTCTCCGGTGCCGAGACGTCCATGGTTTCGGGCATCGATATCTCCATCTTCCCGTTGAACAACCCGGGACTGGTTTCCATCCCGCTGGCCTTCTTCCTTGGCTGGCTCGGAACTGTCCTGGGCAAGGACGACGAGTCGCCGCAGAAGCAGGCGGAAATGGAAGTCCGCTCGCTGACCGGCGTCGGCGCGGAAAAGGCAGTGGACCACTAACCCGGTCCGGCCTCAAAACGTTGGGGGGCACCCGGGTTCCGTACTTCGGTACGGAACCCGGGTGTTTTGGGTTCAGGCTCCTGCCTCGCCGCGCTCCAGAAGCGGCGACACCCGGAAGGGAATGAGTTCGCCCATGGCGAGGTTCGTGTCGCAGCGCTCGACGCCGGGGACGGCCAGGATCGCTTTGTTCACCCGGAACAGGTCCTCGGCATCTTCGGCCACCACCCGCAGCAGGATGTCTGCATCGCCCGTCAAACCGTGCGCTTCCACCACCTCGGGGATGCCGGCCAGCTGCGCCGTAATCTCCGCCAGGCGCTGCTGCTGCACATGCACGTGAACAAAGGCCATCAGCGGATAGCCCAGGGCAGCCGGGCTGATCCGGCGCTCAAAGGACAGGAACACCGACTTCTTTTCCAGCTGCGTCAGCCGCGCCTGGACGGTGTTGCGGGAGATGCCGAGGGCGGTGGCCAGCGCAACGACAGTGCGCCGGGGATCCTTTGCCATCGCCAGAAGCAGTCGGGTGTCGGTACTGTCCAGCAGGCGCATAGTGCGAAAGATTAGCACGGGCCGCCAGCGACTCGTAGGGCATAGTGCTCAGCAATAGCGCTGATGGTTGTGCCACCTGATGAGTGTGAGTAGTGTCACACCTATCCGGGCAACGTCGCCCGGGCATCGGTTCGGTCCCGCCACCCCTGGGGCCCAACACGGAAGGATGCGTACCGACGTGTCTCTGCATACTCCTGTTCGCCCCCCACATGATGCCGGCGCCACCGCGGCCGGCCCCTACGTCCAGCTGGTTCGCCCCGACGGCTCCCGGACACCCTCCCCGTACGACCACTGGGTTTCCGATGTCGACGCCGATCAGCTGCGCAGCCTCTATGAGGACATGGTCGTCATCCGCCGGATCGACACGGAGGCCACAGCGCTCCAGCGCCAGGGCCAGCTGGGGCTCTGGCCGCCGCTGCTCGGCCAGGAAGCCGCCCAGATTGGCTCCGCACGCCCCCTTCGCCCCAGCGACTTCGTGTTTGGCAGCTACCGTGAAAACGGCGTTGCCTGGTGCCGCGGCGTGGACCCGGAATCCCTCATGCGTGTCTGGCGCGGCAATGCCGCCGCCGGCTGGGATCCCTTCAGCGTCAACATGGCTCCCACCCAGGTGATCATCGGTGCGCAGGCACTGCATGCCGCCGGTTACGGCATGGGCGTGGTTGCGGACGGAACGGACGACGCCGTCATCACCTATTTCGGTGACGGCGCCACCAGCCAGGGAGACGTGAACGAGGCTATGGTCTTCGCGGCCAGTTTCCACACGCCCGTCGTTTTCTTCTGCTCCAACAACCAGTGGGCCATCTCCGAGCCGGTGGGGCTGCAGGCACAGGTTCCTATCGCCAATCGTGCTCCGGGTTTCGGGATTCCCTCCGTCCGGGTGGACGGCAACGATGTCCTTGCCGTTATGGCGGTGACCCGTGAAGCCCTGGACCGGGCACGCACCGGCGGCGGCCCCAGCTTCATCGAAGCCGTGACTTACCGGATGGGTCCGCATACCACCGCCGACGACCCCACCCGGTACCGTGACGCCGCCGAACTGGAGGAATGGCGTGCCAAAGATCCCATCAGCCGGATCGAAGCGCTGCTGCGGGCCGATGGTCACTTCACCGACGATTTCGCGGCCTCTGTGGCCGCCACGGCTGATGCCGTCGCCGCCGAACTGCGCAGCTCCTGCATCAACATGCCCGCGCCTCCGGCGCTGGACATCTTTGCCCACGTTTACGCCGAGCCCAACTCCTGGCTGGAAACCCAGCGGGCGGACTACGAACGCTACCTCGCCCTGTACGGCGCGGAGGGGGACGGCGGCACCCCGGCGGGGCACGCCGGAGCGAACGGAGAATCAGCATGAGCACCATGACATTTGGCCGGGCCATCAATGCCGGCCTGCGCGCCGCCATGGATGCCGATCCCAAGGTGGTCCTGATGGGTGAAGACATTGGCACCCTGGGCGGAGTCTTCCGTATCACCGACGGGCTCAAGAAGGATTTCGGCGGACAGCGGGTGATCGACACACCGCTGGCGGAATCCGGGATCATGGGAACCGCCGTCGGACTGGCATTCCGCGGCTACCGCCCGGTGGTGGAAATCCAGTTTGACGGGTTCATCTATCCGGCCTTCGACCAGATTGTCTGCCAGGTGGCCAAGATGCACTACCGCAGCCGCGGAACGGTCAACATGCCGCTGACCATCCGGGTGCCGTTTGGCGGCGGCATCGGTTCGCCCGAACACCACTCGGAATCCCCGGAAGCCTATTTCACCCACACCTCGGGCCTGCGCGTTGTCAGCGTGTCCAACCCCCAGGACGCCTACACCATGATCCAGCAGGCCATCGCCTCGAATGATCCGGTGCTGTACTTCGAACCCAAGCGCCGGTACCACGTCAAGGGCGAAGTCAATGAGACGCTCGACGGCGCAATGCCGCTGGGATCGGCACGCGTTGTTGCCCAGGGCACCGACGTCACCCTGGTGACCTACGGTCCGCTGGTCATGACCGCTGTCGACGCGGCGGTGGCAGCCTCGGACGAGGGCGTTTCCGTGGAGGTCATCGACCTGAGGTCGCTGTCGCCGGTGGACTTCGCCACGGTGGAGGCATCCGTCCGCAAAACCGGGCGCCTTGTCATCACCCATGAGGCCGGCCAGTCCGGCGGCGTGGGTGCGGAGATCTCCGCCAGCATTACCGAGCGGTGCTTCGACTATCTTGAACACGCTCCCGTGCGGGTCACCGGCTTCGATGTTCCGTACCCGTCCTCCAAGCTGGAGCACCACCATCTGCCGGACCTGGACCGGATTCTGGACGGCGTGGACCGCGCCATGCGCCGTCCAAACTCGCAGAGTCCGTTCGGTGCTGCCGCCGCTCCCGCACTGGAAGGGGCCGGTCTGTGATCAAGGAATTTTTGCTGCCGGATTTGGGCGAAGGCCTCACCGAGTCTGAAATCGTCAGCTGGCACGTGGCCGTGGGCGACATCGTCACCCTGAATCAGGTCATTGCCGACGTCGAAACCGCCAAGGCCGTGGTGGAACTGCCCTCACCCTATGCCGGAAGGGTTGCCCAGCTGCATGAACAGGCCGGCACCGTGGTGGAGGTGGGCGCACCCATTGTGTCCTTCGAGGTAGCGGGAACCGATACGGGCAACGGAGGCGATGCAGGCAGCAGGGCCGGTGCGTCCGGCGCAACAGCCGAGGGCACTGCTCCTGTCACGTTCTCCCCGGAGGAACCGCAAAAGCGTACGCCCAACCTCGTGGGTTACGGCGCCGTGCCCGAAAGGACCGGCAGGCCGGCCCGCCGGCGCTGGCTGACTGACGGCCAGGCGCAGGCTCCTGCGGCGGCTGCTTCAGCACCCGCGCCGGCGCCCGCTTCGCCGAACGCCGGCGCAGCGGAGCCGAACGTCGTGGCAGAGTCTTCAGTGTCACCGACAGCTGAACGTCCGAGGTCCACCCCTCCGGTGCGCAAACTCGCCCGGGACCTGGGGATTGACCTGGCCGACATCAGCGGAACGGGTCCCCACGGTCTGATCGTCCGCTCCGACGTCACCCGTGCGGCGGAAGAAAACGCAGCCGATGTAGCCGATGTGCTGGGGGATGCGACCCAGCCGAACGTTGGCGCCCGGCTGCTGCCGCCGTCGTCCGCTGACCCGGGTCCGGCGCCCGGGGCCGGAGCGTCCGGCGTACGCGAGGAACGGGTTCCCATTGCCGGGATGCGCAAACACACTGCTGCGGCCATGGTTGCCAGTGCCTTCACCGCTCCGCATGTGACCGTCTTCCTGACCGTTGATGTCACCGAGTCGATGGAGCTGCTGGCACGGCTTCGCGGGCAGAAGACGTTTGAGGGCGTCAAGCTGACCCCGTTGACACTGGCGGCAAAAGCCGTGTGCCTGGCGCTTCAGCGGCATCCGTCGCTGAATTCGCGGTGGGATGAGGCTGCCCGCGACATCGTGCAGTACCGGTACGTGAACCTCGGGATCGCGGCGGCCACGCCGCGCGGACTGATGGTTCCCAATGTCAAGGATGCCCAGGCGCTGGGGCTGCGTGAGCTGGCCGCTGCACTGGGAACGCTGGCGCAGACCGCGAGGGCCGGCAAAACGACGCCGGCGGACCTTTCCGGCGGAACGTTCTCGATTTCCAACGTGGGGGTTTTCGGCATTGATGCCGGTACACCCATCCTCAATCCCGGGGAGGCAGGCATTTTGGCGCTCGGCGCTGTCCGCCAGCAGCCCTGGGTGCATGACGGCGCGCTCGCAGTGCGCCAGGTCATGACCCTCAGCCTGTCCTTTGACCACCGGCTGGTGGACGGCGAACAGGGTGCCCGCTTCCTGAGCGATGTGGGAGCGGTGCTGGAGGAACCGGCGATGGCGCTTGCGCTGATGTAGCTCCGCAGGACAGCAGAAACCCGCAGCCCCCTGGCAGGGCCTGCGGGTCTCTGTTTGGTTGTTGCCGGTGCGGCTAGCGCAGTTCGAGTTCGAGTTCGCGCACCACGGCGCCGCGGGCATTGGAGAAACCCTGGGCCTCGCCCACCACGGTGAAGCCGTACTTTTCCAGGATGGCGATGGAGCCGGCGTTGTCCGCAACAGCCCGGGCCCGGATGGGCCGCTCCGAGAATTCCTCGAGGAACTGCCCAACGGCCTTGGTGGTGATGCCCTGGCCCCAACGGTCGGTGTCAATCCAATAGCTGATCTCCGGGACGCCGCCGTCGCGGTAGGCCATGATGCCGCCAACCACGTCACCGTCGGCCACGATGGTGCGGACTGTCACGCTGGGATCGTTCAGGATGGTCTGCCAGTGGTGGTCAAACACACCGCGGTCCGACGGATTCTTGGCGGCGAACGCTGCCATATGGTTTGCACTTGGGTCCAGCTGATGGGAGAAGAATTCATCCAGGTCGGCGGGAACTACGGCACGAAGCTCAATCACAGCAGGTCTTTCTGCTCGAGGGGTTTGAATCAGACTACTAGGCATTCAGGGCGGCCCAAGCCATTGTTTCGAGGAGTGAACGAAGCCGCAGCGTCTCCCGGGGCTTCATCTTGTCGTGCAGGGTATGCGAGGTGGAGTTGATCAGTCCGAAGACCGCCTGGGCCCGGTGCCGCAGCAGCGGAAGGCCGCAGTCGGGGTGCAGGGCGGACAGTGCATCAACCCACACCTCCACGTACTGGCGCTGGAGGGACCGCACCGTGCGTTCATCCTCGGCGGGCAGGCTGTTGAGGTCCCGGTCCTGGACCCGGATCACGTTGGCCTGTCGCAGGGCGAAGTCCACCTGGAATTCCACCAGTCCCCGCAACGCCGCTTCAGCGGTGGCGGACTCGGCCATGACAGCTTTCCCGCCCTCCAGGAGGTCCTCGCTCACTCCCACGAGCAAGGCGGACAGAACAGCGGGTTTGCCGCTGAAATGCCGGTACACGGCCGGACCGCTGACACCGGCGGCTGCACCGAGTTCTTCAATGGAAACTCCGTTGTAGCCGCGTTCAGCGAAAAGCGAGGCAGCGGCCTCAAGCATGGCTGCCCTGCGGGATGCCTTGGCGAGGCTGCGTCCGGTGGTTCGGGCGGCGGACACAGGTTTTCCGTGTTTCGAAGGAGCTGCTGGGGTTGTTCCTTCTTTGGCTGCGTTCATGCCAACCTTTCCGGCAGATTCGATTCACAAACAGCTTCCATTGTGGTGGACAGCTGAGTTAATAACCAATAACCTGATTTGAGTTAGCCGTCATTAACTGGCGATGGAGCTTCCGGCACATGTGCCGAACAGCTGCCCGCACCAAGCAGAGAGACGTCAATGGAGACCCTTGCAACCCGGCTGGATCCCGCCTCACCCGACTACTCGACAAACGCCGTTGCCCAGGCGGAACTTGCCGAGGACCTTCGCAAACGGCTGGCGCAGGCTGCTCTGGGCGGACCGGTTCGCTCCAGGGAACGCCATGCGGCACGCGGGAAGCTGCTGCCGCGTGAACGCGTGGACCGGCTGCTGGATGAAGGGAGCCCGTTCCTGGAGATTTCGCCGCTGGCAGCCAACGGCATGTACGACGACGAGTGCCCGGGGGCAGGCCTGATTGCAGGGATCGGCCTCGTGCAGGGCCGCCACGTGATGGTGCTGTCCAATGACGCCACCGTCAAAGGCGGCACGTACTATCCGATGACGGTCAAGAAGCACCTGCGGGCCCAGGAGATTGCGCTCGAGAACCGGTTGCCGTGCATCTACCTTGTGGATTCCGGCGGTGCGTTCCTGCCCAAGCAGGACGACGTTTTTCCGGACCGGGAGCATTTTGGCCGGATCTTCTTCAATCAGGCACAGATGTCCGCCCGGAAGATCCCGCAGATTTCCGCGGTGCTGGGTTCCTGCACCGCCGGCGGGGCCTACGTCCCGGCCATGAGCGATGAAACCGTGATCGTGCGCAACCAGGGCACCATCTTCCTCGGCGGGCCGCCCCTGGTGAAGGCAGCCATCGGCGAAATCGTCACCGCCGAAGAACTTGGCGGCGGAGACCTGCACTCGCGAATCAGCGGCGTGACCGATCATCTGGCCGACAATGACGCCCACGCACTGGAAATCGTGCGCACCATCGTGGAAACCCTGCCCGAACAAACCCCGGCCTGGGAAATCCTGCCGACCCGGCCGCCGTCGTACTCCGAAGAGGAGATCTACGGGGCGGTGCCCGCGGACCTGCAGACCCCCTATGACGTGCGGGAACTGATCGCCCGCCTGGTGGACGGCAGTGAGTTCTCCGAGTTCAAGAAGGAGTACGGAGCCACCCTTGTCACCGGATTCGCCCGGCTGCACGGACACCGCGTGGGCATCGTGGCCAACAACGGGGTCCTGTTCTCCGAATCCGCACTCAAGGGCGCGCACTTCATTGAACTGTGCGACCAGCGCGGCATCCCGCTGATCTTCCTGCAGAACATCTCCGGCTTCATGGTGGGCCGGGACTACGAGGCCGGCGGCATTGCCAAGAACGGCGCCAAAATGGTCACCGCCGTCGCCACCGCCCGGGTTCCCAAGCTCACCGTGATTGTGGGCGGCTCCTTCGGAGCCGGCAACTACTCGATGTGCGGCCGCGCCTACTCACCGCGCTTTCTGTGGATGTGGCCCGCCGCCCGCATCTCGGTCATGGGCGGAGCACAGGCCTCCTCGGTCCTGGCCACCGTCAAGCGCGACCAGCTTGAAGCCCGCGGCGAGGAATGGGCCGCGGACGCCGAAGAAGCGTTCAAGGCACCCATCCGCGACACCTACGAAACCCAGGGCAGCCCGTACTACTCCACGGCCCGGCTGTGGGATGACGGCGTCATCGACCCGGCGGACACCCGCACCGTCCTGGGCCTGGCCCTGGACGTCTGCGCCAACGCCCCGCTGCCGGAGACCTCCTTCGGCCTCTTCCGGATGTGAGCCACTAATGACTGAACAGCGCTTTGACACCGTCCTGGTAGCCAACCGCGGCGAAATTGCCTGCCGCATCATCGCCACGCTGCGGCGGATGGGCATCCGTTCCGCTGCCGTTTACAGCGACGACGACGCCGGCGCCCGGCACGTGCGTGAGGCCGACGTTGCGGTGCGGCTGGGTCCGGCCGCACCGCGCGAGAGCTACCTCAACGTGGAGGCCGTCCTGGCCGCCTGCCGTGCCGCCGGCGCGCAGGCGGTCCATCCCGGCTACGGCTTCCTCAGCGAGTCCCTGGACTTCGCCCGCGCGCTGGAGGAGGCGGGAATCGTGTTCATCGGCCCCGGGGTAAAGGCCCTGGAACTGATGGGGGACAAGATCCGGTCCAAGAACCATGTCTCCTCCCACGGGGTTCCCGTGGTTCCCGGCATCGCCGAGCCCGGCCTGACCGATGAGCAGCTCATCGCCGCAGCGGCCGGGGTGGGGTTCCCGCTGCTGATCAAGCCCTCCGCCGGCGGGGGCGGGAAGGGCATGCACGTGGTGGAGCAGGCGGATCAGCTCACCGCCGTGCTGCCCACCGCACGCCGGGTGGCCGCTTCGGCCTTCGGCGATGACACCCTCTTTCTGGAACGGCTGATCGCGGTGCCCCGGCACATCGAGGTCCAGATCCTGGCGGACACGCACGGCAACGTCATTCACTTGGGGGAGCGGGAGTGCTCGCTGCAGCGCCGGCACCAGAAAGTCATTGAGGAAGCGCCCTCCGTCCTGCTGGATGAGGCCACGCGTGCCCGCATCGGAGAGGCCGCGTGCGACGCCGCCCGGTCGGTGGATTACACCGGTGCCGGCACCGTGGAGTTCCTGGTCTCCGATGCCGCACCCGGGGAGTTCTTCTTCATGGAGATGAACACCCGGCTCCAGGTGGAGCATCCGGTGACTGAAATGGTGACCGGACTGGACCTGGTGGAATGGCAGGTGCGCATTGCTGCCGGAGAAAAGCTGGACCTGGACCAGGGCGACGTCCGCCTGGACGGGCACGCCGTGGAGGCCCGGGTCTACGCGGAAAATCCCGCCCGTGACTTCCTGCCCACTTCCGGGCGGGTTCATGTCCTTCAGGAGCCCGCGGGGGAGGGCATCCGGGTGGATTCCTCCCTGCTGCCCGGCCTGAGGGTGTCTTCCAGCTACGATCCGATGCTGGCGAAGATCATCGCCTGGGGGCCGGACCGGGACACCGCACTGCGCCGGCTGGACGCGGCTCTGGCACAGACGGTCATCCTGGGCATCGGCACCAACATTGAATACCTGCGCCTGCTGATTAATGACCCGGACGTGCGGGCAGGGCGCCTGGATACCACCATGATCGAGCGCAAGCTTCCGGACCTGGATTTCCGCCGGCCCGGCGAGGCTGAACTGGCTGCCGCAGCACTGGCGACGGCGGAGGATCTCGCGGCGGGACCGTCTCCCTGGGGCCGGGCCGACGGCTGGCGGCTGGGGGTGCGGGCACCGCTGACCCTCGTGTTCGCCGCGGCGGATCCCGAGCTGCCCGACGACGTCGTCATCCTCCGCGGCAGTGCCTCCGACGCTGCGGTCACCGTCAACGGCGGACCCGAGCGCAGCGCCTCGCTGCGCCGGGACGGACACCATGCCCTGGTGACGCTGAACGGCGTCATGTATCCGCTGATGCTGGCCTCTCTTCCCGGCGAGGACGGTGCAACGCCGATCCTGTGGACCGCCGATGCCGGTTACGCCGCGCCCCTGCGGCGCAGGACCCGGACTGAACTGCTGGCCGCGGACCGGGCGTCGGCCGGCAGGGCCGAAGGCGCCGCCGATCCGGTGCTGCGCTCGCCGATGCCCGGCACCGTGGTGGCCGTGGCAGTGGCCGACGGCGACAGGGTCACCGCCGGCCAGCCACTGCTCAGCGTGGAAGCCATGAAGATGGAGCACCAGCTTGTTGCTCCGGCAGGCGGCGTCGTCTCCCTGAACCTGCGCCCCGGTGACCTGGTCAAGGCCGACCAGGTGCTGGCCGTGGTAACGCCCGATCCTGAACCTGCTGAACCCGAAGAACCCGCAGCACCCGAAGAACCCGTAGCATCCCCGGCCGCAGCTTCCGCCGCCGGGACCGCCGAACCGCTCGAAGGAGCAGGACATGCCTGATTTTGAACTGAGTGAGGATTACCAGGACCTGGTGGACATGGTCCGTGACTTCGCGGATACCGTGGTGGCCCCCGTCTCCGCGCAGCACGACGAGGAACACAGCTTCCCCTACAAGGTGGTGGCGCAGATGGGCGAGATGGGGTTGTTCGGCCTGCCGTTCCCGGAGGAATACGGCGGCATGGGCGGCGACTACTTTGCCCTCGCCCTGGCGCTGGAGCAGCTGGCCCGGGTGGACCAGTCGGTGGCCATCACTCTGGAGGCCGGCGTTTCCCTGGGCGCCATGCCCGTCTACCGGTTCGGCACCGAGGAGCAGAAGCAGCAGTGGCTGCCCATGCTGGCCTCCGGTGAAGCGCTGGCCGGCTTTGGCCTGACGGAGTCCGAAGCCGGCTCCGATGCCGGCGGTACCCGGACCAAGGCTTACCGGGACAACGGAGAATGGGTGATCAACGGAAGCAAGCAGTTCATCACCAACTCCGGCACCGACATCACGCGCCTGGTCACCGTCACCGCCGTCACCGGCACCTCCGAAGTCCCGGACGGGCAGGGTGGAACCCGGGTCAAGAAGCAGATCTCTACCATCATGGTCCCCACTGACACGCCCGGATTCACCGCGGAAAAGGCCTATAACAAGGTGGGCTGGAACGCCTCGGACACCCATCCGCTGACGCTGGAGAACGTGCGCGTCCCGGAAGCAAACCTGCTGGGCGCCGAGGGGCGCGGTTATGCGAACTTCCTGCAGATCCTCGATGAAGGGCGCATCGCCATCGCCGCCCTGGCCACGGGAGCGGCACAGGGCTGCGTGGAGGAGTCGCTGCGCTACGCCAGGGAGCGGGAACAGTTCGGCGCCGCCATCGGCACCAACCAGGCTATTTCCTTCAAGATCGCCCGCATGCAGACCCGCGCCCACACCGCCCGTCTGGCCTACTATGACGCAGCGGCGCGGATGCTGGCCGGCAAGCCGTTCAAGACCCAGGCTGCCATGGCCAAGCTGGTTGCCGGTGAGGCGGCCATGGACAACGCGCGCGACGCCACGCAGATTTTCGGCGGTTACGGTTTCATCAATGAGTACCGTGTGGCCCGGCACTACCGTGATTCCAAGATCCTGGAAGTCGGCGAGGGCACCACAGAGGTCCAGTTGATGCTCATTGCCCGCGAACTGGGGCTCTAGGATAGGCGGAACACTCCGGTGGGGTGCAGGTCAGGTTGGTCAAGGACGATTAACGAACGGACAAATTCATGATTGACAAGGTGATAGCCACGGCCGCCGAAGCCGTGGCAGATATCCCCGACGGCGCGTCGCTGGCTGTGGGAGGCTTTGGGCTGTGCGGGATCCCCGTGGCGCTGATCGACGCCCTGCATGATCAAGGGGCCACCGACCTGGAAACGGTGAGCAACAACTGCGGCGTGGATGACTGGGGCCTGGGCCGGCTCCTCGCCGATCACCGCATCCGCCGCACGGTGAGTTCCTACGTCGGAGAGAACAAGGAGTTCGCCCGCCAGTTTTTGGCCGGGGAGCTGGAAGTCGTTCTGACGCCCCAGGGCACCCTGGCTGAAAAGCTGCGGGCCGGCGGCGCCGGAATTCCCGCCTTCTATACGAGCGCCGGAGTGGGCACGCAGGTGAGCGAGGGCGGTTTGCCGCAGCGGTACGACGCCGACGGCGCGGTTGTGCAGGCATCGGAGCCCAAGGAGGTGCGCACCTTCCGGGACGCTCCGTTTGTGCTGGAAGAATCCCTCACCCCGGACTACGCCCTGGTGCATGCCTGGAAGGGGGACCGGCACGGAAACCTGGTGTTCTCTGCCACCGCCATGAACTTCAACCCGCTCTGCGCCATGGCCGGGCAGATCACCATCGCCGAAGTTGAAGAGCTGGTGGAACCCGGACAACTGGACCCTGCATCCGTCCACGTTCCCGGAATCTTTGTCCAGCGCGTGGTGGAGGTGGGGCCGGGAGAAAAACGCATTGAAAAACGCACCGTGACCCCAGCAGCTGCCTCAACTTCCCCGAAGGAGGCCTGACATGGCCCTGACCCGTGAAGAACTGGCCGCCCGGGTGGCCCGCGAACTGGAAAACGGACAGTACGTCAATCTCGGCATCGGCATGCCCACCCTCATCCCCAACTACATTCCCGAGGGAGTGGAAGTGGTGCTGCACTCCGAAAACGGTGTGCTCGGCGTCGGGCCCTATCCGCTGGAAGAAGACCTGAACCCGGACCTGATCAACGCGGGCAAGGAAACCGTGACGGTGAACGCCGGTGCCTCGTTCTTCGATTCCGCGGCCTCGTTTGGCATGGTCCGCGGCGGACACGTGGATGTGGCCGTGCTGGGAGCCATGGAAGTGGCTGCCAACGGAGACCTGGCCAACTGGATGATTCCCGGCAAGATGGTCAAGGGCATGGGCGGCGCCATGGATCTGGTGTTCGGCGCCAAGCGGCTGATCGTGATGATGGACCATACGGACCGCAGCGGCAATCCGAAAATCGTCTCTGAGTGCTCCCTGCCGCTGACCGGCCGAGCCTGCGTGAACCTGATCGTCACCGACCTCGCCGTCATCGAGGTGGGCCCGGAGGGACTGATACTGCGAGAAACCGCACCCGGAGTGAGCGTGGACGAAGTCCTTGCCGTCACCGGTGCACCTCTGGAGGTTCGCCTTGACGTATGAGGAACCGGACGCCGGAACCGGGGAGCGGACCATGGCGCCGCGGGTCGTTGAGCAGCGCGGTCTTTGGTTTGAGGAGTTCGAGCCGGGCACGGTGTACCGGCACCGGCCGGGCCGCACCGTCACAGAGGCGGACAACGTCCTGTTCACCACCCTGACCATGAACGCCCAGGGACTGCACCTGGACGCTGCCTACAGTGCGGACCAGCCGTTTGGACAGCGGCTCGTGAACTCCATGTTTACCCTGGCCACCATGGTGGGACAGTCCGTGGGGCAGCTGACCCAGGGCACTCTCGTGGCGCAGCTGGGACTGGGGGATATCAGCTTCCCGCATCCGCTGTTCCACGGGGACACCCTGTATACGGAAACCGAGGTACTGGACAAGCGGCTCTCCGGTTCCCGGCCGGGGCAGGGGATCGTCACCCTGGCCCACACGGGCAGGAACCAGGACGGCGAGGTGGTGGGACGGTGTACCCGGACCGCCCTGGTGTGGACCCGGGCCGCCGGAACGGGCGCTGAGATAGGTTGAAGCAACGAACCAAACTCAAGGAGATCTCCGCGTGACTACATTCCCCATGGGACCTGCATTGCTTTTCTGCCCGGCGGACCGGCCGGAACGGTTCGCCAAGGCGGCCGACCGGGCAGATGCCGTGATCCTGGATCTGGAAGACGCCGTCGCCCCCGCAGACAAGGAAGCCGCCCGCCGGAACCTCATCGCCTCCACCCTCGATCCGGCCACCACCATGGTGCGCTTGAATCCCGTGGGCACCGAAGACTTCGAAAAGGACCTGGCGGCTGTGCGCCAGACTCCGTACCGGACCCTGATGGTCGCCAAATCCGAAGACGCATCCGCCATGGGGCAGGCGCTCGCGGATTTCACCGTCGTCGCGCTGCTGGAAACCGCACTGGGTGTGGTCCGGGCGGCAGAGATCGCCCAGTTGTCCTGTGTTGCCGCTCTGATGTGGGGCGCCGAGGACCTGATGGCGTCCCTGGGCGGAGACTCCAGCCGCGGTCCGGACGGCACCTACCGCGGTGTTGCCCGGCACGCCCGCGCTGCGGTGCTGCTGGCCGCCGGCGCGTTCGGCAAGGGAGCCATCGACTCGATCTACGGCAACATTGGGGACACTCAGGGACTGGAAGTGGAAGCGCGCGACGCCGTGGCTTCCGGATTCGCTGCGAAGGCCTGCATCCATCCCGGGCAGGTGGCGGCGGTCCGGTCTGCCTATGCGCCGTCCGCAGATGAGGTGGCTTATGCCGCGGATGTGATTGCCGAAGCCGCTAACCACGGAGGAGTCTTTAACTTTCGCGGCGAGATGATCGACGGCCCGTTGCTGAAGCAGGCACGCCAGACCCTGGACCGGGCCGGCCGCTGATCCTGTCCCCACCTTCGCCGGCTCAGATGCCTGTGTACGACTGCGGTACTTGAACCGGATTTGCGATGTCCACCCGGGACACCTGCGGTGCGCTGCGCTACCTTCGAAAGATGCGCATAGTCATTGCAGGAGCCCATGGACAGATTGCCCGCGAACTGGGCCGGTTGCTTGTGGCCCATGACCACGATGTGGCCGGTCTGATCCGCAACCCCGATCAGGCAGGGGACCTTGAGGCCGACGGAGTGGCACCAGTGGTGATCGATCTGGAGAACAGCATCCTGGACGATGTCATCCAGGTGCTGACCGGAGCCGATGCGGCCGTGTTCGCCGCCGGTGCGGGACCGGGCAGCGGGGCGGAGCGGAAGGACAGCGTTGACCGGGGCGCCGCTGTACTGCTGGCCGAGGGAGCAGAGCAGGCCGGTGTGGTCCGGTTCGTTCAAATCTCCTCCGTGGGTTTGGACGCGGTCCGCGATGGTGCCCGACCGGAGGGTCTGGACGACGTCATGTATGCCTACCTCACCGCGAAGCTGGCAGCCGAGGAGGACCTGATGACCCGGGACCTGGACTGGACCATTGTTCGGCCCGGCCGACTGACGAATGACCCGGCCGTGGGGCGAGTGGATCTGGCGCCCTCGGTGGAGCAGGGCAGCATTCCCCGGCACGACGTCGCAGCCGTGCTCGCCGAGCTCGTCACCAGCGGCCGCGGCAGCAGGCAAATCCTGGAGCTGGTCTCCGGACCGTCCAACATTCCGGACGCCGTGGCGGCACTGCCCATCACTCTCTAGCGGCGTTCCTGCGCTGTCAGGCCGCGTGTGCGCAGATATGGTGACTACGAACGCCGCCACCTCCAAAGCTGCACCCTCGTTGGCTGTGCCGGATCTTTCGTGCAGATAACGGGCCTTGCCAATTGGTGCGGTGGCTGTTTGAGCCCGTTATCTTTACGAAGGTTCCGGGGGAAGCCGCCGCACGTCCGGGTGGGCGATACTGGAAGCATGCAGCTTCCCGGAACTTCAGGCACCCCGTCCGCAGCCACCCACCGGCCCTTCGGCAGCACTGAGGGCGTGCCCCGCCGCGTAGTGCTCCTGGGGTCCACCGGTTCCATCGGCACCCAGGCCATCGATGTGGCGGACGCTGCCCCGGACCGCTTCACCATCGTCGCCCTCGCAGCGGGCGGCTCCAACCTGGACCTGCTCGCGCAGCAGGCCGTCCACACCCGGGCCGCCGCCGTCGGCTGCGCCCTGGCGGACAAAGACACCCTGCACAAAGCGGTGCAGGACGCCGCCCGCGATGCCGGAGTGAGCGACTACGATCCGGAACTGTTTACCGGCCCCTCGGCCGCCACCGCCATTGCCGCTTGGCCCGAAGCCGAAGTGGTGCTCAACGGCATCACTGGTTCCATCGGCCTGGAACCCACCCTCGCGGCCCTTGCCGCCGGACACCTGCTGGCACTGGCCAACAAGGAATCCCTGATTGTCGGGGGAGAGCTGGTCAAGAAGGCCGCAGCCCCCGGACAGCTGGTCCCCGTGGACTCCGAACACTCCGCCCTGGCCCAGGCACTGCGTTCCGGCACACCGGAGGAAGTGGACCGATTGGTGGTTACTGCCTCCGGCGGCCCGTTCCGCGGCATGAAGCGTGCGGAACTGCAAAATGTCACCCCCGCCCAGGCGCTGGCCCACCCCACCTGGAAGATGGGCCGGATGGTCACCACCAATTCGGCATCCATGGTCAACAAGGCCCTCGAAGTCATCGAGGCACACCTGCTCTTCGATATCCCGCTGGAACGGATCGACGTCGTTGTCCATCCCCAGTCAGTGGTCCATTCCATGGTCCAGTTCGTGGACGGCTCCACCATTGCCCAGGCGTCGCCCCCGGACATGCGCCTGCCGATCGCGCTGGGCATGGGCTGGCCGCACCGCGTTCCCGGAGCGGCAAAACCCTGTGACTGGACCCGGGCCGCGGAATGGACCTTCGAGCCGCTGGATGAGGAGGCCTTCCCCGCCGTCGCGCTGGCCAAGCGCACCGCGGCGGCCGGAGGAACCGGAATGGCGGTCTACAACGCCGCTAACGAGGAAGCCGTGGATGCCTTCCATGACGGTCTCATCGGATTCACAGACATCGTTGATACGATCGCCGCCGTACTGGCTGAACACACCGACACTGCGCCGCTGACGCTGGAGTCGGTCCTGGCAGCCGAGAAGTGGGCCCGCACCGCCGCACGCAAACGGTGCGGACGCTAAAGCCATGACCCGCAGTTCCGCTGAACCGAAGGAAAACCGTTGACCGTTCTGCTCTTCATCCTGGGCGTCTTGTTCGTGGCGGTGGGTATCGCCGTGTCCATTGCGCTGCACGAGGTGGGCCACCTGGTGCCGGCGAAGGCCTTCAAGGTCCGGGTGACGCAGTACATGATCGGTTTCGGTCCCACTGTGTTCTCCCGGCGCCGCGGTGAAACCGAATACGGCGTCAAAGCACTGCCGCTGGGCGGTTACGTCTCGATGGTGGGCATGTACCCGCCGAACAAGGCCGACGACGCCGATGGCACCGTCCGCAGTTCAAGCACGGGCATGTTTCAGCAGCTGGCCACGGATGCCCGTGCAGCGGCCGCCGAGCAGCTTCAGCCCGGCGACGAAAACCGCATGTTCTACAACCTGCCGATCTGGAAGCGCATCATCGTCATGCTCGGCGGGCCCTTCATGAACCTGCTGATCGGCGTCGTGCTTTTCGCCGTGCTGCTCATGGGGTTCGGGACGGCGCAGAGCACCACCCGGCTCGCCGAGGTCAACCAGTGCGTGATCACGTCCGACCAGGCCGCCCAGGGACAGACGGAATGCACCGACGCGGACCCGGCCGCACCCGCCTATGAAGCGGGGCTGCTGCCCGGGGACACCATCACCGCCTTCGACGGACAGCCGGTGGACGGCTGGAACGATCTCTCAGCCCGCATCAAGGAAGCGGCCGGCCGGTCGGTGCCCGTCACCTATGTGCGCGACGGCGTGGAGCAGGACACCATGATCACGCCGCTGCTGACCGAACGTCCCGTGACGGACGACGACGGCGCCCCCGTCACCGACGACGCCGGCAACCCGGTCACCAGGGAAGTCGGATTCATCGGCGTGGCTGCCGCCACGGAACTGGTCCGGCAACCTGGTACTGAGGTCCTGCCTGCAGTGGGGGACAATCTGCGCAGCATTGCGGGTGTGGTTATCAACCTGCCGCAGCGGGTGGTGGACGTGGCACAGGCAGCGTTCTCCTCGGAAGAGCGTGATCCGAACGGCCCGATCAGCGTGGTGGGCGTGGGTCGCATCGCCGGCGAAATCTCAGCCCTGGAGGAAGTTCCGGTAGCCAGCAAGGTGGCCACCCTCGTTGGCCTGGTGGCCAGCGTGAACCTGGCCCTGTTCGTCTTCAACCTGATCCCGCTGCTGCCGCTGGACGGCGGCCACGTGGCGGGAGCGCTCTGGGAGGGGCTGCGCCGGCGGCTAGCGAAGCTGTTCAAGCGTCCGGACCCGGGACACTTTGACCTGGCGAAAATGCTGCCGGTCACGTACGTGGTCTTCGCCCTGCTGATGGGGATGAGTGTGCTGCTGATCTACGCGGACATCGTGAAACCGGTAAGCCTCTTCAACTAGGGTGCGCCAACCCCGGAACGCCTGCGCCGGGTCGCCGGAGAATTGAATCCGAAAACGGTTGTTATTTCAATTACAACCGCATACGGTTTCAATATGTTTGTGTTGACGATCGATCAAAAGGGTAGCCGCAAAGGCCGGGACCGGGTGCCGGAACTGCTGGAGCTGCTCGGGACGGTGCCGATGGACCGGCCCTTTGAGCGGTCGGTCGGCGATGAAGTCCAGGGCATCACCAACGATGCCGGTGCTGCGGTGGAAGCCGCCCTGCTCGCCCTGCGCAACGGCCACTGGTCTGTGGGAATCGGGGTCGGGGCGGTTGATCTGCCCCTGCCGGCCAGCACCCGGGAAGCCTCGGGCCCCGCCTTTGTGGCAGCACGCGAAGCCGTGGACCGGGCCAAGAAGACCGGCGACCGCCCGCCCCTGGCAGTCGCCGGAGCGCCGGGAGTAGCTGAGGCTGAAGCCGTATTGGTGCTGATTGGACGGCTGATCCGGGACCGCACCCCCGAGCAGTGGCGCATCCTGGAGCATGTGGAACCCGGAACCTGGGGCTCCCAGAGTGCGGCCGCCCGCAAGCTCGGGATCAGCCCGCAGTCCGTGGGGAAGACGACGGCGCGCGCCGGATGGCAGGAAGAATGGGCTGCCCGTCCGGCAGCAGCCGTGCTGCTGGCCCGCGCCGATGAACAGGCCGGTCCGGACGATCCGGCCCGCTCTACTGACCCGGCCCGCACTAACGCCACGCCGGGTTCGGCAACCGGCCAAGGAGTGCTCCCGTGATGGACTTTCTGTGGGTTGTCCTGGCCCTGCTGGCAGCAGCAGCGTTGGGCTGGCCGGTCACAGCCGCCGTGCTGAGGCTGGCCCGTGCCGTGGAAAATTCCGGACCGCCGTTCTCCGAAGCCGATCCGGCGGCCGATCAGAACCTCGATGCCGAACTCGTGGCAGGCAGCCGGGCAGCCCCGGGCGGAATCCGGTCCGGAGGGTCGGCAGCCGGCCCCCGGGTACGGGCAGGCAGCACCCCGGCTCCGGGTTCCGTGCTCCGCGGCGGACTTGTGATAGGTGTACTCGAACGGTTGGCCGTCGCGGGTGCCATCCTCGCCTCCGAACCGGTGGCGATCGCCTATGTGGTGGCCATCAAGGGCCTGGGGCGGTATGCCGAGCTGAAGGAAACACCCGCGGCAGCCGAACGTTTCATCATCGGCACCCTGACCTCCATGCTGTGGGCTGTGGCGGTGGCCACGGCAGCGCGCGCCTTCCTGTTGTGAGAAAGGCATCCCGTAGGCTGGGCTAATGAGCATTTTCGCAGTTGAATACGTGTACGACGCCGATTCCGCCTCCATCCGCGAGGAGCACCGTCCCCGCCACCGCCAGTGGCTGTCCGGCCTGGTGGAAGAGGGCCGCGTGCTCGCATCGGGTCCGTTTGCGGACGGAGCGGGAGCGCTGCTGATTTTCACCGCCGAAGACGAGTCGGACCTGCTCTCCCTGCTCAAGCAGGACCCCTTTGCCTCAGTCGGGGCCATTTCCGGGATGAAGACCACTCAGTGGTCACCTGCAGTAGGTGCCTTCGCTCACCTTGTCTAAGCCCTGAACGATATTCGTACCCCCGGCGCCCGTCCGGGTGGATAATGGATTAGCGCGGATCCGTACCGCACTTTTGCCGAATACATGCCGATAAGGCACATGGAGGACGTTTTGACCTCGGTCAACCTTGGAATGCCAGCAGCACCGCCGCCCACCTTGGCACCGCGGCGAAAAACCCGCCAGATCAAAGTGGGCTCCGTGGGAGTCGGATCCGATTTCCCCATCAGCGTCCAGTCCATGACCACCACGCCCACCACGGACATCAACGCCACCTTGCAGCAGATCGCGGAGTTGACGGCGTCGGGCTGTGACATTGTCCGCGTTGCCTGCCCCAGTGCCGATGACGCTGCAGCGTTGCCGATCATCGCGAAAAAGTCCCAGATTCCCGTGATCGCGGACATCCACTTCCAGCCGAAGTATGTCTTTGCAGCCATCGACGCCGGTTGTGCCGCAGTACGGGTGAACCCGGGCAACATCCGCAAGTTCGATGACCAGATCAAGGAAATCGCGCAGGCAGCCAAAGACCACGGGACATCCATCCGCATCGGTGTCAACGCGGGCTCCCTGGATCCCCGTTTGCTGGCCAAGTACGGAAAGGCAACCCCCGAGGCCCTGGTCGAATCGGCAGTCTGGGAAGCATCCCTCTTTGAGGAGCACGATTTCCACGACTTCAAGATCTCGGTTAAGCACAATGACCCGGTGGTCATGGTGCGTGCCTATGAGCTGCTGGCAGAACGCGGCGACTGGCCGCTGCACCTGGGCGTAACCGAGGCCGGTCCCGCGTTCCAAGGAACCATCAAGTCCGCAACCGCCTTCGGGGCCCTCCTGTCCAAGGGCATTGGCGACACCATCCGCGTGTCCCTGTCGGCCCCGCCTGTGGAGGAAATCAAGGTGGGCAACCAGATCCTGCAGTCGCTGAACCTGCGTCCGCGGAAGCTGGAGATTGTGTCCTGCCCTTCCTGCGGACGCGCCCAGGTGGACGTGTACACTCTCGCAGAGCAGGTCACCGCCGGACTCGAGGGCATGGAAGTTCCCCTCCGCGTCGCGGTCATGGGCTGCGTCGTCAACGGACCGGGCGAGGCCCGTGAAGCTGACCTCGGGGTGGCCTCCGGAAACGGCAAGGGCCAGATCTTTGTGAAGGGGGAAGTCATCAAGACTGTTCCCGAAGACCAGATCGTTGAGACCCTCATTGAAGAAGCTATGAAGATCGCAGAGAGCATGGGGGAGTCCGATGGCGAAAATGCTGGCACGGGTGGCCCCATGGTTACCGTCGGCTAAAACCGTGACAACTGACCGCAGCGGACGCGATGTCCGCGGCGGCAGTTCCGGTGAGCTGCGCATTCTGGGCAAGGGCGACACCGCTGCCCTCAGGGAACTTGCCGAGCAGGATCCGGTGGCCAACATTTTTATGTTGTCCCACCTTGAGGCCACGGGTACCGCAGCGCCCACGTCCGCCGGCGGGCGGATTGTGGGAGTGTTCGACGGCGGGAAACTCAGTGCCGCCTGCTGGGCGGGAGTGAACGTTGTTCCGGTGGGCGTGACGGCGGAGAACGGTCCGGAAATTGGCCAGTTCCTTGGCCGGTCCAAAAACCGTTATTCCTCCATCTTCGGTCCGGCGGAAGCAGTGTTGTCCATCTGGTCGGAACTGCAGCACTCCAGCCCCCGGCCCTTCGATGTGCGCAGCGACCAGCCTCTGCTGCAGATGACCGGAGTGTCCCAGGTGCAGCCCGCTCCCGGGCTCCGCTATAGCCAGGCTTCGGAGCTGGATGTCCTCCTGCCCGCGTGCGCTGCCATGTTCGAAGAGGAAGTGGGCTATTCACCCATCTCCGGGGGAAGCCACCACTACCGGCAGCGGGTCAAGTCCCTGATCGCGCGCGGGCAGTCCCTGGTGGACTTCGATGCCTCCGGCCGTGTGGTCTTCAAAGCCGAACTCGGCACGGTCTCCAGCAGCGCCGTTCAAATCCAGGGCGTGTGGATGAACCCCGCCTACCGCGGACAGGGACTGAGCGCACCGTACATGTCCGCCGTCGTTGAGGCAGCCCGGCAGGTGGCGCCGCTGGTCAGCCTGTATGTCAACTCATATAACGCACCGGCGCGGGCGACTTATGAAGCCGTGGGTTTCGAACAGGTTGGCACCTTCGCCACCATCCTCTTCTAATCCTCGTCGAAGTACACACCGGCGATTTCGCGTGAAGCGCATCACCACCCTAGGATCATCAGTGCACTGCCTATAAGAAGGTGCATTGACTATCAAGTTCCGTTGCCGGTTTGGCCGGCAACGGTGCAACCCTGGGGGGAAAATGAAGAACACCATGAAAGCCGGCGCCCTGCTGCTTGTGGGGATGCTGGCTCTTTCTGCCTGCGGCAGCTCCGATGAGCCAGCTTCCGCCTCGGACTCAGAGGCGTCCGCTTCGCCGTCTCCCACGGCTACGCTGGCCGTCGGGCAAGAGCAGTACACGGCGGATGAGCTCCTGGCGGCTATCGAAGCCGTGAACACCGCGCAGGGCGGAACCGGTGAAGTATCCGACGACGCGGCCTTCCGTGCGTACCTGACCGACCAGTCGCTGCCCGAGGACATCATGGTTACGCCCGCCGAGTGTGAGGGAATCGCGGGTTTTGCGAACTTCTTCGGCGACGTGGACCAGGCCAACCTTGCGTCCGTAAAGCTCGGTTCCGATCAGAAGCTCACGGTGGTCAGCCATCCTGAAGCCTCGGCCCTTGACGCTCAGATGCAGGACAATGACGGCCTGCTGGGCGAATGTGCCGAGTTCGAGATGGGCGACGAGGAATTCACCGCCGCCGGCACCACTGAGCGCCTCGATGTGTCCACTGGGGCACCGCAGACTCAGGCCTTCAGCCTGACGATGACTGCCGAGGGCACTACCCTGAGCGGTTTGAAGGTTTCCGCCGCAACGGGTACCACCAACATCGTTCTCACCAACAGCAACGCAGCGGACCCGGAGGAAGCTTCAGCCCAGGCCGCGGAACTCATTGACGCGGTTCTTGCGGAGCTGGAGAAGTAAAGCACCGAATAAGCCTCCCGGTAGCTTCGCAGGCAGAAGGTGCCGGAACCATCACCGCTGGCGGGGACAACCCGGGCAGCAGAATATTGGGGGATCAACCATGAATAAATCCATGAAGGCCGGAGCACTGCTTGTGGCCGGCGTTTTTGCACTTTCCGGCTGCGGCAGTTCAAACGAGGGCAGTGAGGCCGCATCCGAATCCTCACCGTCGGCAACGCCCACTCCCACGCCAACACTGGCCGTGGGGCAGGAGCAGTACACGCCGGCTGAGCTTGAAACCGCTTTGGCCGCCATCCTGGCCGACCGGGGCATGGCGGGTGAAGTCATCACCCAGCAGGACCTGGCTCCCATGCTTGAAGGTGCGCCTGATCAGCTGGCCGGGGTGGTTATCACTCCGGAGCAGTGCGATGTCCTGGCATCCGCTGACATTGCCGCCACGCTGGACAGCGCCAATATGGCCATGATCATGCTCAGCGAAACGGACACCCTCACTATTGCCAGCCACCCGAGTGCGTCCATCATGGACAAGCAGGTTCAAGACAACACCCGGCTGCTGGAGGACTGTGCGCAGTTCCAGATGGAAGCCGGCGGGCAGGTCATTAGCGCTGCGGTTGATTCGCTCGACGCGTCCACAGACGGACAGACAACCCAGGCGTTCCGAACGACTATTACCGCCGCTGAGCAGGTAACTGACACCGTTCAGGTCAGTGCAGTGTCCGGCACGACCAACGTCCAGGTCAGCATGACCGGCAATCTCACGACTGCTGCGGAGTCCGAGGAAGCAATCGCCCAGGCGGAGACGATCATTAACGAAGTGCTGGCCGAGCTGGAGAAGTAAGGGCTCTGGGCGGGGGCCGCGGCCTCTGTCCGCCCGAACGGGGCCGGACCTGCGCTGTGGGTCCGGCCCCGCCGTCGTCGTCCGCTTGTCCGGCAGCGGGGGCGGCAGGCGCTAGATTAGAGGGGAGCAGTATTTCCCTCATTTGTCCCAGCATGAATGCAGCCACCGGCTGCAGAAACGGATACCCAGCGTGGTCCTTCGACTCTCCACTCTTTTCCTGCGCACCCTGCGTGAAGACCCCTCCGACGCCGACGTCGCCAGCCACCGCCTGCTGGTGCGTGCCGGTTACATCCGCCGTGCCGCTCCCGGCATCTATTCCTGGCTGCCGCTGGGCCTGCGGGTCCTGAACAAGGTCGAAACCATCATCCGCGAGGAAATGGCCGCCATCGGAGCGCAGGAAGTTCATTTCCCGGCCCTGCTGCCGCGCGAACCGTACGAAGCCACCAACCGCTGGACCGAGTACGGCGACAACCTTTTCCGGCTGCAGGACCGCAAGGGCGGGGACTACCTGCTGGCGCCCACGCACGAGGAAATGTTCGCCCTGCTGGTCAAGGACCTGTACAACTCGTACAAGGACCTGCCGGTCTCGCTGTTCCAGATCCAGAACAAATACCGCGACGAAGCCCGCCCCCGCGCCGGCCTGCTGCGCGGCCGCGAGTTCATCATGAAGGATTCCTACTCCTTCGACATTGACGACGACGGCCTGGAGGCCAGCTACCAGGCACACCGCGGCGCCTACCTCCGGATCTTCGAGCGCCTCGGCCTGGAAATCGTTGTGGTTTCCGCCGTCTCAGGCGCCATGGGCGGGTCCAAGAGCGAGGAATTCCTGCACCCGACGCCGGTTGGCGAGGACACCTACGTGCGCTCCGCCGGCGGTTATGCGGCCAACGTCGAAGCCGTCACCACCGTGTCCCCGTCCGAGATCGACTACTCCGGTGCCCCTGCCGCCCAAGTGGTGGACACCCCTGACACGCCCACCATTGAAACCCTGGTGGCTGTGGCCAACGAACGGTTTGGCCGCGAATCCGGCGAGTGGACTGCCGCCGACACCCTGAAGAACGTGGTCCTGGCCGTGACGCTGCCCACCGGCGAACGCCGGATCGTTGTCGTCGGCGTTCCCGGCGACCGCGCCGTGGACCTCAAGCGCATCGAAGCCAACATTGCCGCGCACGTTGAAATCGGCGGTGAACTGGAGGTGGAGGCCGCCACCGACGAGGACATCAAGAAGCACCCGGGTCTGGTCAAGGGCTACATCGGCCCGGGACTGTCCGTGGAGGAGCCGGTCCTTGGCACCGAGTCGGCCACCGGCTTGCTGTACCTGGTGGACCCGCGCGTGGTTTCCGGCACCAGCTGGATTACCGGCGCCAACTCCGCCGGCAAGCACGTCATCGGCCTCGTGGCCGGCCGTGACTTCACCTGGGACGGCGTCATCGAGGCCGTTGAGGTCCGCGAGGGTGACGAGGCTCCGGACGGAACCGGCCCGCTGGAAGCCGCACGCGGCATTGAAATGGGTCACATTTTCCAGCTCGGCCGCAAGTACGCTGAGGCGCTCGGCGTGAAGGTGCTGGACAAGAACGGCAAGCTGGTCACCGTGACCATGGGCTCCTACGGTGTGGGCGTCACCCGCGCCGTCGCAGCCCTGGCGGAGTCCAACCATGACGACAAGGGCATCGTCTGGCCGCGCTCAGTCGCACCGGCCGATGTCCACGTGGTGGCCACCGGGCGCGGCGAGGAAATCTTCGAAGCAGCTGCCAAGCTGTCCGAGGAACTCCAAGCCGCAGGACTGGAAGTTATCTATGACGACCGCCCCAAGGTGTCCCCGGGCGTGAAGTTCGGCGATGCGGAACTGATCGGCGTTCCGACCATCCTGGTGGTCGGCCGCGGACTGGCTGACGGCGTCGTGGAAATCAAGGACCGTGCCACCGGCAATGCCGAAAACGTTCCGGTGGCTGAAGCGGTGGAATACGTGCGCCGCGCAGCTGCACAGTAACGACGCCGCGTGGTCTCCGGTCTCGAGGAGATCCAGCTCGCCACCATCCTCCTTGTGGTGGTGGCGGGCCTTGCTGCGGGCTGGATTGACGCAGTAGTGGGAGGCGGGGGGCTGCTGCAGCTCCCCGCCCTGCTGCTGATCCCGGGAATCACCCCGGTACAGGCACTGGCAACGAACAAGATGGGCTCCATCTTCGGCACCACCACCAGCGCCATCACGTACTACCGCCGTGCCCACCCGGACCTGAAAACTGCCCTGCCCATGGCCGCCGTCGCGCTGGTCGGCAGTTTCGGGGGAGCGGCGCTGGCTGTTTCGCTGCCGTCCTCGGTGTTTAAGCCAATCATTGTCATCGCGTTGATCGCGGTGGCTGTTTTCACTGCCCTGCGGCCCACGGTGGGGGAGCTGACCAAGCTGCGGCACACCGGCCGGCGGCACTACGGAACCGCCGCCGGCATCGGCCTGGCAATCGGGTTCTACGACGGGTTGATCGGCCCGGGCACGGGTTCCTTCCTGATCATCGCCATGGTGACATTCCTGGGCTACAACTTCCTTGCGGCCAGCGCCAAGGCCAAGATCGTGAACATGGCGACGAACCTGGGAGCGCTGGCCTTCTTCCTGCCCAACGGTGCGCTGCTGTGGGGAATCGGCCTGGTCCTGGGCTTTTCCAACATGATCGGCGGCTACATCGGCGCGCGGATGGCCGTGAAACAGGGCAGCAAGTTCATCCGCATCGTGTTCCTGGTGGTGGTCAGTGCGCTGATCTGCAAGCTCGGCTATGACGTCTGGGTGGAGAACATTCGCGGCTAGGATCGGCTCGAGTGTCCCTTTGGTGCCGCTCTCAGCGGCCCGGAGCCGTACCGTCTCCACTATCGATGGTCAGGCCGCGAGCGTGGAGGCCACCCACACCGAGCGGCCGGCGCTGTCCCGCTGTCCTGCCCGGGTGTACTCCAGGGCATTCGCCACCTCCCGGAGCACGCTCCACTGCCGGGCAACCTCATAGTCCAGTCCGGCAGCGCTGCACAGCCGGGCGAGCCGCCGCCGCAGCGCTGCCCGGGGCTGGTCCCGGTCCAGCTCCTCCAAGCGGTTCCAGAGCATCGGAGCGGCCGCAAATTCCGGCTCACCGACCATGGCCTGCGGATCGATGGCGACAAAACCACGTTCTCCGCCGGAACCGCCGTCGCGGTACAGAATGTTCTCGAAATGCAGGTCGGTATGGATCAGCACGTCATTGCTGCTGCGCCTGCCCACGGCTCCACGGGTCTGGGACACTTCCAGGGCCGCTTCCAGCAGCGGCCGGTCAAACGGCCGGCCCAGGTCTTCCCAATCAGCGGGCAGCTCGTCGGACAGCTGTTCGACGCGTTCCGCCAATGACGGAACTCCGGCCCAATAGGGGGAGTTCCCCGCCGGCAGGGACAGCTTCCGCACGAGTTGGCCCCAGACATCCACGGCGGTGTCCATATCCGTTCCGGTCAGGCTTCGCCGCTGGTTCAGTCTCTCCAGCAGGAGCGTGCCGCTGTCGGAATGGCTGGCATGCAGCCGCACCGCGCCGTGTCCGGACCATAAGCCCAGGGCTGCAGGCTCGGTGAGTGCTTCCGGGTGCGGATAGGCGGCTTTCAGGACGGCGGGACCGCAGGGAGAGGACACCGGAAGCACCAGCGCTCCGTGGCCGTGCCACGGTTCGGTTCCCGGGGGAAGATCCGAGGAGAGCTCCCAGCGCTCCATTGCCTCGGAAATCACCTGCGGAAGCCCTGAGAGCCAGTCGCGGCCGGCCCTGGAGCTGCTGTACTGCCGCCGCAGCGCAGCGGGAATGGAAACGGGCAACGTCACGGCTTCCCGCCGGCAGCGGGGTCGGACAAAAGAGGCGAGCTTTCTGGCATGACTACAGGCTAAGGGGTGCCGGCTGCCCGCGGCAGCCCCTCCGGCTCGGCGTCGAGACCGGGCGAAGCCGGCACTGAGGCGTCCTCCATGTACATATCCGTGCTCAGTTCCGCCAGCCGGTCAATGGCCCAACCCCGGAGACTGCCCGTGCCGAGCCCGGCCAGGTCGGCATAAACGGCCGGCAGGGATGCTTCCAGATCCGCCAGCGCCTCGGCAGGATCATCGCCGAACGACGCCGGCAGGGAGTATGCGGGTGCCGGGGTAAGCGTCGGCAGGCATAGTTCGGGCAGCAGCTCCACACCCTGTTCACCGGCAGCCAGATGATCTTCGCGGACCGTAGCCAGGGCCGCACGGGAATCTGCGTCGGAAGTACGTGCCATGGCAACCTCGTAGGCGTACGCAGCGCCGTATTCCGTGTCGACGGCACTTTGGAGGGCGCCGGCTGCATCGGGCTGGTCCTCCCGCGCGGCTTCCGGGGACTCCTTCGCGCCCGGCGAAGCAACACCGGATGGCGGCGTCGATACGCTGCCACGGCCGGCGGCATCGGAGTCTGTTGTCGCGTCAGTGCATTTGCTGCTCGCGCTGACAACTGAGGCAGGTTCCCATTCCTCGGGGACATCCAGGCCCGCAGCCTCGGCTGCACGCAGGGCCAGGACCTGCTGTGCGGCACCGGTGGAGGCAAGCAACCGTGCGGTGCCGCCGTCGGCCCGCATCGCCGCATCCAGGCTGCTGCGGGCAGATGCCGCCAGCGCCTGCACATACGCGGCAGCAGGGTGAGCGTCCGCACCGGATGCCGATCCTTCCGCCGAAACGGCGGGGGGCGGGCTGCCGCGCCGGAGGCTGCCGGTGCGCGTCAGGAGAACCGACTGCTCAGCGAGAACATCGGCCTGGCCGCTGAACTCGTCAGCCAGAGCCTTGGCCTCCCGGCGGGACAGCCCGGCCTTGGGGGAGTCCTCGGATGAGAAATCGGACAGCTCACGCGCCTGCCGGGCCAGTTCCATTGCGGCGGCACGCGCGTCGGTCTGCGCAACCTCGGAAAAACTGGCGGGGCGATCCTCTGAGGTACCGTTTCCGGCGACCATATTGAAACTGAGGACCACGGCTGCCAGGACCAGCAGAACAGTGGTACGCCTCACGCCGCCCAGGACCGCCGTCGCCCGTCCGGCGCGGCCGGCCGCGGGCGCTGTGCGGGACGGGGGCTTATTCACTACCTTCGATGATGCCATGAAACGGTCCCCCGTCTGCTGCGATGCCGTGGGGACTCAGGAAAGTCGGTACGCTAGTACGTACAACATCATCTAGTGGGAGGCACCTATGGCGGTTCGGCCCAGCCCCAAAAAAGACACGTCATCGGATTACCGCAAGAAGGCCATGCACGCAGAAATCACCGCTGAAACCCAGCGTCTCAAGAACTTCCTCGCCCCCACGGTTGAACAGCAGCAGCTTTTCCTCGAAGACATCGAGATCAAAATGGCCGGCGTCACCCGCACGGTGCACGTTATCGTGGACCTCCCCGAAGGAGAGGCCGGCGGCGTAAGCCTGGACCGGATCTCTGACGTGGCCCACGCAGTCTCCGAAGCCATGGACGCGGACCCCAACGACGACGGACGCCCCTACCACCTGGAAGTTTCCTCTCCCGGTGTGTCCCGCCCGCTGACCGAGCCGCGCCACTGGCGCCGCAACGTCGGGCGCATGGTCAGCGTGAACATTGTGGACGGCGACGACGTTATGGGCCGCCTGGTCTCAGTTGAGGACACCGGAATCACGCTGATTCCGGAACTGCCGGTCAAAAAGGGCATGAAGCCCAAGCAGGGCGCGCAGACCACTCTGCCGTTCGGCAACATCCGCAAGGGACGCGTTGAAGTCGAATTTGCGCACATAGACGACGTACCGCTGGACGGCAATGCCGACAGCGATGAAGAAACCACAGCTGAGGAGGCCTAAATGGATATTGATATGAGTGCGCTGAGGCTGCTGGAACGCGAACGGGAGATCCCCCTGGATCTGCTGATTCCGACCATCGAGCAGGCGCTTTTGGTGGCTTACCACAAGACAGCCGGGGCGCAGGACAAAGCCCGCGCAGAGCTGGACCGCAAGAATGGGCACGTCACCATTTGGGCCACGGAGCTGGACGACGACGGCGAGGCCGTGGGTGAGTTCGATGACACTCCCACCGGGTTCGGCCGCATCGCCGCAAGCACCGCACGGCAGATCATCCTGCAGCGGCTGCGCGACGTCGAAGACGACGCCATCGTGGGCGAGTTCAAGGGCCGCGAGGGAGAAATCGTCTCCGGCCAGATCCAGCAGGGCAACAACCCGCACATGATCCAGGTCAACCTGGGTTCCGTTGAGGCGCTGCTGCCTCCCACGGAGCAGGTTCCGGGCGAGAAATACACCCATGGTTCCCGGCTGCGTGCCTTTGTTGTGGACGTGCGCCGCGGCTTCAAGGGTCCGTCCATTACGCTTTCCCGTTCCCACCCGGGTCTGGTGCGCAAGCTCTTTGAGCTGGAGGTCCCCGAGATCGCAGACGGCAGCGTCGAGATTGTTGCCCTGGCCCGCGAAGCAGGCCACCGGACCAAGATCGCCGTCAAGGGACACGTCCCGGGCATTAACGCCAAGGGTGCCTGCATCGGCGAGATGGGTTCGCGGGTCCGCGCGGTCATGACCGAACTGCATGACGAGAAGATCGACATTGTGGACTTCGATGAAGATCCGGCGACCTTCATCGCCAACTCCCTCTCGCCGTCGCGCGTGAACTCCGTCACCATCACCGACGAAGACACGCGTTCGGCGCGGGTTGTTGTTCCCGACTACCAGCTGTCCCTGGCCATCGGTAAAGAAGGACAGAATGCCCGCCTGGCAGCCAAGCTGACCGGCTGGCGAATCGACATCGTTTCCGACGCCAAGAGCGCCTAAGCGCGAGGGTCTTGCGCGTGGATGCGGCACAGGGAGAGAAACGCGTTAGAATGGACAAGGCCGGGTCACCGTCCGCTTTCTTTTTGTCCCCTGCAGCCTCAGGCGCTGCAGCGCACGTCCCGAAAAGGACATGCATAGGGTGCAGGAAAACGGATGACCAGGCTGTTCTGGTGCGACTGGCAGCAGTTGGCACGGACGGCAGGATTGCCGTCCGGGTTGACGAACGCCGTCGTATGTCTGGCCGCGGGGCCTGGGTGCACCGCGGATCAGCATGCTTTGCAGCAGCGCTTCGGCGGCATGCGTTCAACCGGGCCTTTCGGGGGCCGGCTGACACGGCAGATGCGGAAGCTTGGTTCAAGGCTCTTGAGGACGCTCCGACCGGGAGTGGACTCGAAACCGTCCAACCTGAAAGCGGGTCAGAAATCTGATGGAAACCCGATGAGTACCCAGCGATGAGTGCTTTGTTGTGCTCTGTGATGGGCTTTGCTGCACCTGCAGTGGAAGCCCGCAGGAAATAGACGGTTCGTACCTGGCTCGGTGCGGACCGAGACAGGAGAAATGTGGCCAAGGTCCGCGTACACGAGCTCGCCAAAGAGCTCGGCATCACCTCGAAGGACGCAGTTGCAAAACTGCAGGAACTGGGCGAATTCGTCCGTTCCGCCTCATCAACGATTGAGGCACCCGTAGTCAAGAAGCTTCGCGGCGCTTTCCCGGCGTCCGCATCAAAGCCCGAATCCAAGCCGGCCGAGAAGGCCGGAACACCCGGCCCCCGCCCGTCAGCAGCACCCGCTGCTCCGGCACCGGCCGCACCCGCACCGGCACCCTCTGCGCCTGCACCTGCTGCATCCGCACCGGCTGCTCCGGCTCCCGCTGCACCAGCCCCCGCCGAAACAGCTGCTCCCGCAGCCCCGGCACCGGCCGCTCCGGCAGCATCAGCTCCGGCAGCAGACACCGCTGCCGCTCCGTCGCCGGGCGCCAAGCCCGGTGCACGTCCGGGCCCCAAGGCTCCGGAGGCTGAAAAGCCTGCCGCTTCCAGCGACAGCGGACGCAGCAACGCGCCCCGTCCGGGCGCTCCGCGTCCGGCAGCACGGCCGGGCAACAACCCGTTTGCAACCTCCCAGGGCATGCCGCGCCCCCGTGGCCGCGGCGAGAACGAGCGTGGTTCGGGCGCACCGCGTCCGGGTAACAACCCGTTTGCTCCGTCCCAGGGCATGCCCCGTCCGGGCCGCCGTGACGAGAACACCGAGCGTCCTGCAGCAGCAGGCGCCGGCGGTCCCCGTCCCGCAGCCGGTTCCGGTGGTCCCCGTCCGGGCGCACCGCGTCCGGGTGCACCCCGTCCGGGCGCCCCGCGTCCGGCATCGGCACGTCCTGCAGGCCCCGGCGGCCCCCGTCCCACTCCGGGCATGATGCCCAACCGCACCGAGCGTCCGGCAGCCCCGGCACGCGGCGGTGCCGGTGGCGGACCCCGCAGGGGACCGGGCGGCGCTCCGGGCGGAGCTCCCGGTGCAGGCGGCGGCGCACCCGTTGGCGGCGGCTTCGGTAAGGGCGGCCGCGGACGCGGCGGCACTGCCGGTGCTTTCGGCAAGGGCGGCGCAGGTCGCGGCAAGCAGCGCAAGTCGAAGCGGGCAAAGCGGCAGGAACTGGAGCAGATGTCAGCTCCGTCGCTGGGCGGCGTTTCAGTACCCCGCGGTGACGGCAACACTGTTGTCCGTCTGCGCCGCGGCGCGTCCATCACGGACTTCGCCGACAAGATTGAGGCCAACCCGGCAGCACTCGTGACCGTACTGTTCCACCTCGGTGAAATGGCAACGGCCACGCAGTCCCTGGACGAGGAGACCTTCGGTGTCCTGGGTTCGGAACTGGGCTACAAGATCCAGGTTGTCTCGCCGGAAGACGAAGAGCGCGAACTGCTGAGCACGTTCGACATCGACTTCGACGCCGAGCTTGAAGCCGAAGGCGACGACCAGCTGGAAGCACGTCCTCCGGTAGTCACCATCATGGGTCACGTTGACCACGGTAAGACCCGCCTGCTGGATGCCATCCGCAACACCAAGGTTGTTGAAGGTGAAGCCGGCGGCATCACCCAGCACATCGGTGCCTACCAGATCCAGTTCGATCACGAGGGCACCACGCGTCCGATCACCTTCATTGACACCCCGGGCCACGAGGCGTTCACCGCCATGCGTGCACGAGGTGCCAAGGTAACCGACATCGCGGTCCTGGTTGTCGCAGCCGATGACGGCGTCATGCCGCAGACGATTGAAGCGCTGAACCACGCCCAGGCAGCAGATGTGCCGATCGTGGTCGCAGTGAACAAGATCGACAAGGAAGGCGCCAACCCGGAGAAGGTCCGCGGCCAGCTGACCGAATACGGACTGGTTCCCGAAGAATACGGTGGCGACACCATGTTCGTGGAGGTCTCTGCACGCCAGAACCTCAACATTGACGCCCTGCTCGAGGCCGTGCTGCTCACCGCGGACGCTGCCCTGGACATGCGCGCCAACCCGAACAAGGACGCCCGCGGTATCGCGATCGAAGCCAACCTGGACAAGGGCCGCGGTGCAGTTGCAACCGTCCTGGTCCAGTCCGGAACACTGAAGGTCGGCGACACGATCGTTGCCGGAACGGCCCACGGCCGCGTCCGCGCCATGTTCGACGAGAACGGCGCAAACGTTACCGAAGCCGGACCTTCCCGTCCGGTCCAGGTGCTGGGTCTGTCCAACGTTCCCCGCGCCGGTGACACGTTCTTCGTTACCGACGACGAGCGCACCGCCCGCCAGATCGCTGAGAAGCGTGAAGCTGCGGACCGCAACGCCGCGCTGGCCAAGCGCCGCAAGCGCATCAGCCTCGAGGACTTCGACCAGGCCGTCGCCGACGGCAAGGTTGACACCCTTAACCTCATCCTCAAGGGTGACGTTTCCGGTGCCGTGGAAGCCCTGGAAGACTCGCTGCTCAAGATCGACGTTGGCGAAGGCGTGCAGCTGCGCGTCATCCACCGCGGCGTCGGTGCCATCACGCAGAACGACGTCAACCTGGCGACGGTGGACAACGCCGTCATCATTGGCTTCAACGTCAAGCCGGCCGAGCGCGTTGCCGACCTGGCCGAGCGTGAAGGCGTGGACATGCGCTTCTACTCCGTCATCTACGCAGCAATCGATGACATTGAGCTTGCACTCAAGGGCATGCTCAAGCCGGAGTACGAAGAGGTTCAGCTCGGTACCGCCGAGGTCCGCGAAGTGTTCCGTTCCTCCAAGTTCGGAAACATTGCCGGCTCGATCGTCCGCTCCGGTGTTATCCGGCGCAACGCCAAGGCACGGGTCACCCGCGACGGCAAGGTTATCGGTGACAACCTCACCGTTGACTCGCTCAAGCGGTTCAAGGACGACGCCACTGAGGTCCGCACGGACTTCGAGTGTGGTATCGGCCTCGGCTCGTTCAACGACGTCAAGGAAGGCGACATCATCGAAACCTTCGAAATGCGGGAGAAGCCGCGCGTCTAGCAGTAACCCGGTGGGGCCGTCGGTATTCCGGCGGCCCCGCCCCCGGCGGTTGGGCCGGCACCACGGTGCCGGCCTCCGCTGAGGCCTGTCGGCCCGGCCCGCTGGTATCCCGGCGCCCTGACCGACACCTGACGTACACGATGAGCCGGCCTGCGCCGTCGTCGTGTGCGATCCCAAGAATCAGAGTTAAGGAGAGGTAATGGCAGATCCAGCACGCGCTGCAAAGCTCGCTGACCGAATCAAGGTTGTGGTTGCCCAGGCGCTGGAACGGCGGATCAAGGATCCCCGGCTGGGGTTTGTGACCCTCACCGACGCCCGCGTCACCAATGACCTGCAGCATGCAACGTTGTACTACACCGTTTTCGGTGACGAAGCGCAGCAGGCCGATACCAAGGCAGCACTGGAGTCCGCCCGCGGCGTCCTGCGCGCCGAGGTTGGCAAGAACATCACGGTGCGCCTGACGCCCACGCTGGAATTCGTCCCCGACGAGATTCCTGTGAATGCCAGCCACCTGGAAGAACTGATCCGTGCCGCCAAGGCCCGCGATGCAGAGCTCGAAGCCCTCAAGAAGGGCGCCACCTACGCCGGTGACGCTGATCCGTACCGCAAGGACGAGGACTTCGACGAGGAAGAGGACGAAGCCGACGAGGAAACTCCGGCCGGCTCCGACGCCAAGTAGTTCTTTGCAGTGAAATGAAGTGAAGAGGGCGGTTCCCCTGCGGGGGAACCGCCCTGTTCGTGTCTGTCTGCGGTTCTACTGGTCTTCCTGCTCCTCGTCCAGAGTGTCAGCGTCCAGTGAGTCAGCAACGGATCCGTGCTGGCCGTGGTGGCCGTGGTGGCCGCGACCGCCGCCGCAGTTGTCCTCGAAGCCAATGCGGATTATTCGTCCAGCCGGGGGACCCGGGTCAACGGGCGGTTCAACGACAGGCGGCTCCTCAGCGTCCGGCTCCTGAACCCCGCCGGGGGGAAGCGCATCCACCGAGGCGTAGAGAGCGCCGTCGTGGAGCTCCAGGGCTGCGGGCTGGTTCACTTCATAGAAGAGCTCCGGAGTGTCGGATCCTGCGGGCACCACCGAAATCCGGTTACCCAGCAGCTCGGCGACGAAAAGATCGCCCTGGTTGTTCACTGCCAGTCCCGTTGCCCCTGCGAATCCGGTGGCTACCAGTTCTGACTCGCCGTTGCGTTCGTTCACCCTGAACACGGACCCGTTGTTCAGCCCGCCGCCCCCGGGCAGCGATGTCACATACAGATAGCCGTCCGGACCCCGTTCGACGTCGGTCGGTACCGGTTCCAAGTTGTAGGTGAGTCCCGCGGTGCACTGCGGCAGGCCGAGTCCTTCCGCTATCTCCGCGGTCAGGTCGAGGGGAATCGGAGGCAACACTGCAACCGTTGAGATGCCGCCGTTGCGGTCCACCCGAATCAGGGAGTTCATGCCGGCGTCAGCAACGATCACACCGCGGCGCACCGGGAGGGAAGCGTAAGGGTTGGAATCCTCCAGCCCTGTATAGGACACCGGAATGCCTGCGGGTATCTGTTCAGCGCAAGCCGCATCGATGCTGTCGAATCCGTAGTGGTTGACGCTGTCAGGGTTCTGCGAAAACTCATAGCCGGCGATGTCCGCGACGGTCCTAATGTTGCCGTTCCGATCGATCGACTTCAGCGCGGACATGTTCTGTGCAGGATCGTTCGTGGCGGCGCCGATGACCGTGGTGTAGTAGGTGATGCCGCGCTGCTTCGATGACTTGGATACTGCCCCGAGAGAATAGCCGGAGCCGGGCTCCGCGGCATCAAGGATTTCGGCGGTGCCGTCAGGCATGATTCGGGTGAGCAGCCCGGCGAAATCCTGGGTTACATCCAGTGTTCCTCTCTTACCGACGGCAAAGCTCAGGGGAGTGAGCAGTCCTTCGGCGACGGTTGTGACCTCTCCGGCGACGGGAGCGGCCGGGGCCGGCGGTTTGGGGTGGTGCCCTCCTCCGGCGGAAGCCGGTGAGGCAACGAGTCCCAGGGCCGCTATTGCGGCCAGGGAGGCAAGGGCGGGCGATGATTTCTTCACGGTGATCTCCTCAGCATTGGTCAGGTGCAATGCGAGACTTTCCCCGAGGCCTCCGCGGTTCCCAGCCACGCCCCCGGCCGAGGCATTCACAGCCTAAGTCCGGCTGGTTGGCAGGTAAACATCAGGATGAAGGGATTTTACCCCTCCGGACGGAGACGAGTATTTGGTCCGTAAAAGCGGCGGCCGTTACTCCAGCGGACGGGATGGAAGGCGTTCGAGTCCGGCGACCAGCTCACCGCTGTCGCCGCACAGCGCAATCCGGATCCAGCCCTCGCCGATGGAACCAAACGCTGTGCCCGGTGCCACGGCAACACCCCGCCCGGCGAGAAACTTCTGCGTCCAGGACCGCACGTCGCCGCCGGTGGCGTGGGAGACGTCGGCCCAGAGGTAGAACGCACCCTGTGCCTTCAGGTAGGGAATTCCCTTGCCGTCCAGCACTGCCGCGGCGGCGTCACGGTTGGCCCGGTAGTGCGCCGCTGCCTCCGTGACGTAGTCCTGCGGGCCGGTGAGCGCGGAGAGCGCTGCGTACTGCGACGGCGAGGCCACGCAGGACACGATCGACTCCATGACCGTGCTCATCTGCTTCTCCAGGCCGGCCGGCGTGATCAGGGCGCCGATCCGCAGTCCGGTCAGGCCGTAGGTCTTGGAGAGCGTCACGGACACAATGACGCGTTCTCCGCCGGCGATGGCCGGGGAACCAGCCCCGCCGCCGTCGTACTTCAGCGGGCTGACGTGCGGCACGTCGTAGGTGAAGGCCTCGTAGCACTCGTCGGAAAGGATCCACAGGTCCCGCCGCCGGGCCAGCAGGACCAGTTCCTGCACCAGATCCTCGCTAAAGACGGCGCCCAGCGGATTGGACGGTGAGTTCAGCAGCAGGACCCGGGTCCGCGGGGTAATCAGTGCCTCAATGTCCGCGATCCGCGGCTGGAAGTCATGCTCGGGATAGAGCGGATACTCCACCGGAACGGCGTGCAGCAGCTCTGCGGTCATAGCGAAGGTCGGGTAACCGGGATTGGGAATCAGGATCTCATCCCCGGCGTCCAGAAGCATGCTCATCGCCAAATGCAGGCCCTGCTGCGCCCCGGACGTCACGAAGGCCCGCCCGGGGGCTACCTCCACCCCGTTCTGCCGGCCGGCCCGCTCGGCAAACGCTGCACGCAGGGGCATGATGCCGGCATTGGGCGTATAACCGGTCTCGTCCCGGGCCAGGGTGGCCCCGGCAGCTTCGAGGATGTGTGCGGGAGTGGGGAAACCCGGCTCACCGATGCTCAGCACAATCGAATTCGGCTGGGCCCAGGCTGACTGCGTGATCTCACGGATCTGGTTGGGCGGAGCGTTGCGGACGTGGGGCGAGAGCTCAGGCATATCCGCATCGTATCGTTCCCTTGACCTCCGGGGAGCCGCTTCCGGGCGGAGCACGGTCAGGAACCGCAGGCCAAGGCCGCATATACTGAAAGGCGTGAATTCCGGGCAGGTCCGTTCAGGGCTGATTATTGTGGACAAGCCGCAGGGATGGACCAGCCACGATGTGGTTGGCCGCCTGCGGAAACTAGCGGGAACCCGAAAAGTGGGGCATGCGGGGACACTGGACCCCATGGCTACCGGAGTACTGGTGGTGGGCATCAATAAGGCCACCCGGCTGCTGACCTACATCGTGGGCACCTCCAAGACCTATGAAGCCACGATCCGCCTGGGCCAGTCCACCGTTACGGACGATGCCGAGGGCGAGATTACCGCGGAGACCATTGCCGCCGCGGTCACTGACCAAGACATCATGGCAGCCGTCGCGGACCTGACCGGGGATATCCAGCAGGTTCCCAGCAGCGTCAGCGCCATCAAGGTCAACGGAGAGCGTTCCTACGCCAAAGTGCGTGCGGGCGGGGAAGTGAACCTGCCGGCCCGGCCGGTGACCGTGTCCCGCTTTGAGGTCCACGACATCCGGCGGGAAAGCGGCGGACGGCTGCGCGACGTCGACGTCACCGTTGATTGTTCCTCCGGCACCTACATCCGCGCCCTGGCACGCGACCTTGGCGCCGCACTCGGCGTCGGTGGGCATCTGACCGCACTGCGCCGCACCTGCGTGGGCCCGTACAGCCTGGACCAGGCCGCCACGCTGGAGCAGCTGGCCTCTGATCTGCAGGTACTGGACCTCGACGACGCCGCCCGGGCACTGTTCCCGGTCCGTGAGCTGAGTGCCGAAGAGGCCCTTGACCTGTCCCACGGACGCCGGATCCCGCCGTCTGAGATCGCAGGAATCGATGCCGGCACCCCGGTCGCGGCGTTTGCGCCGTCCGGGACCCTTGTTGGCCTGCTGGAAAACAGGGGTCAGGCGGGCGCAGCCTTCCCGGCAGCTTATGCCAAGGCACTGCTGGTTTTCGCACCGGGGAACGAGGCAGTCTAAGTGGTTGTCGATCCGCTGTTCATTGTGGGCACCATCGTGTGCCTGGTGTCCGTAGTGCTGTGCATAGGTGCAGCAATTCTCAAACACGGCCCCAACGACCTCACCATTCTGTCCGCCGCAGCCGTGGAGCTGTTCCTGCTTGTCTACGGAGTGGCTGCCATCATCCGTCAGGTCGGCGGGGAGGGCGTAGCCGGAGAGGTGTGGGAATTCTGGGGATACCTCTTCACCGCCCTGCTTATTCCCGTGGGAGCAGTGTGGTGGTCACTCATGGACCGCAGCCGCTGGTCCAACCTGGTCCTTGGTGCCGTGGGCATCACCGTATTTGTCATGCTGTTCCGGATGGAACAGATTTGGGACGGAGTAATCCCCGCATGAAAACGAACAAGCCCGAGAACGGCAGCGCTGCAGCGGAAACAGAACAGCCGGGTGCCCGCAACGCCGGACCCGGCCGCCTGCTGGTAGCCGTTTACGCTGTCTTTGCGCTGTCCTCCACCGCACGCGCCGTCTTTCAGATTGCCACCAAGTTTGACCAGGCGCCGGTGGCGTACCTCCTGTCCGCCTTCGCTGCCGTTGTCTACATCGTCGCAACGGTGGGGCTGGCGAAATCCGGATCCGGCTCCTACAAGGTTTCCGTTGCCGCCGTGGGCATTGAAATGGTGGGGGTGCTGGCCGTAGGCATCTTCGGACTGGTGGACCCGGCCGCACTGCCCGATGACACTGTCTGGTCCGGCTTCGGTGCGGGTTACGGCTACGTTCCGCTGATCCTTCCCGTGCTGGGCCTTTGGTGGCTGTACCGCCACCGTGCGGATGCCGCCGTCCGCCCCTGATCCGGGTCCGGCTGAAACCCGCAGGCCGGGTGCCCGCTGACGCGGGGTGATGCGTGAGACGATGGCAGGAGAATGTGTTCCTTCACCTTTTCCATTCCTTCAGGGGGAAAAATGAGCAACCCGGCTTCGACACCAGGCGACCGCCAAGAGGGAAACGGCCCCTCACAACCTGCTCAGGCTCCTGCAGCCCAGCCGGCCGGCCAGCAGTCCCCGGTTCAGCCCGCCGCGGCGGGACGGAAGCCCCATGTGCCGGCCACCGGCCAGACGGCGCGGCCCACCGAGAAGCTGCAGGTTCCGCCTGCCGGAAAGCGCACGGGGACCTCCTCCGCTTCCGGTGGGCGGGACGCGGCCAAGTCCAAGAACAAGCCGTACAAAAGCAGTGACGACTGGGGTGTTTTCCGGGCCGTGGTGATTGGGGTCGGGATCCTCGTTGCCGGCGTCGGCGTCTATTACCTGGTCACGGGAACAGCCGGCGTAGCGGACACCGGCGGGGGAGAGGTCAATGCCTCCCTGGAGTCCCAGTTCCGCTTCTTCTCGGCCATGATGGTGGGCGTTGGTGCCGCCTTCATCGCCATAGCCGTAAAGTTCCAGTGGGCCAACATGCTGTGGCTGGTCTGCCTGATGGTCTTCCTCGGCGGCATTGGGCGTGTGCTGTCCTGGGCGTTCAGCGGAACCCCGCACTTCACCATGATCATCCTGATGATCCTGGAACTGGCCTTCCCGCCTGCACTGCTGGTTTGGCACCGTTTCATCGCCAAGACGAGCGAGCTCAAGCGCGAGTACAGCGAAGGCGGAGCAGCCCGCGGGAGCGCGGCGTCCGCCGGCGGGGCGCAGAGCTGATTCTTTTTCAGCAATAATGGAGACGTCCGGTGCGGCGAAGAGTTGTGCCGGACGTTTTTCGCGGCTGCTGCCGCGCCCCGATCCGTCAGTTTAAAAAGGAGTTTGCGTGCACTACTGGAATGGCCTGGCCGAGGTTCCTGCCGGGATCGGTCCGACAGTAGTCACCATCGGCAACTTCGACGGCGTCCACTTAGGGCATCAGCATGTCCTGGACCGGCTGGTGAAGGTGGCCCGCGAAAAGGGTGCCGCAGCTGTGGCCATCTCCTTTGATCCGCATCCGGCACAGGTGCATCGCCCCGAAACGGCTCCCGAACTGATCATGGGCCCGCTGGACCGCCGCGAGGCGCTGGCAGCCACCGGCCTGGACGGGCTGCTGATGCTGCATTACAACCTGCAGCTGGCTTCCCTGACCCCCGAGGAATTTGTCCGGCAGGTCTTTGTGGACGGACTGCAGGTGTGTGCCGTCGTCATTGGCCACGACGTACGCTTTGGGCGCGGCAATTCCGGTGACCTCGAGACGATGCGCCGGCTGGGGAAGGAACTGGGCTTTGACGTTCAGGCCGTGGAGGACTTCGGTGCCCTGCCCGACGGTCCTGCAGCGTCCGGCGGCCGGCGCTGCTCCTCCACCTGGATCCGTGAAGCCCTGCGCAGCGGCGACGTGCGCACGGCGTCCCGCCTGCTCGGCCGCACCCACCGCATGCGCGGCGAAGTAGTCCACGGCGCTGCCCGCGGCCGCGAACTCGGGTTCCCGACCGCAAACCTGGCTCCTGAATCCACCGGTCTCATTCCTGCAGACGGCATCTATGCCGGGTGGCTGGTGGACGAAGCGGGCACGCGCTGGCCCGCAGCCATCTCCGTTGGGTCCAACCCCACCTTCGACGGGGTGAGCCGGCAGGTGGAAGCCCACGTGATCGACCGCCCCGACGAAAAGATCACTGATTTTGATCTGTACGGACAGCATGTGGTGGTGGAATTCGTGGAACGGCTCCGCGGCATGGTGGCATATACCGGCCCCGAAGCACTGATTGAGCAGATGCGCCTTGACGTGGCGCGCACCAGAGCGGTGCTTTCGACAGATAGCAGCGGGGACAGGTAAACTGGAATCAAATTCGGCTGCGGTCCGTGGCGGCTGAATTTCTTTGTGTCTTTCAGGATTTATCCTAAGGCGCCAAGATCCCCGGCAGCGCAGTGCTGACTCGGGCCTCACGGCACAACTCTAGGAGAGTTACATTGGCACTTGATCCCGTAGTCAAGCAGGAAATCATCAAGGAATACGCTCGGGCCGAAGGCGACACCGGTTCGCCCGAGGTTCAGGTTGCAGTGCTGTCGCGCCGCATCCTCGACTTGACTGAACACCTGAAGACGCACAAGCACGACCACCACACCCGCCGCGGCCTGATGGCCATGGTTGGTCGCCGTCGTCGTATGCTTTCGTACCTCAAGGATACGGACATCACCCGCTACCGTGCGCTCATCGAGCGCCTCGGCCTGCGCAAGTAGTCTTTGGAGAGGGCGGCCCCTGCGTTTCGTGGGAGCCGCCCTTTTTCAGGCAGGCATGGACACCGGCCCGACCGGAAGCGCACCTGCCCTCGAATGATCCAGGCACTACAGCAGTAACAGCACCACGGCAGTAACAGTCACATCAACAGGAGTCAGCCAGCATCGCAGCATTCGCGGTCCTCGGTAGTGGTCTCCGGGAGTTTTCGCCCGTGGACCTCGATCGAAGACCGGGTGTTGAACCGACCCGCTTCATGAGCGGTGCACGCGTTTATTGGGACGATGCTGGATGCCTCCGCCAACGAAGAAACGGAGGTGACTCTCTATGGAGGGTCCCGAAATTCAGTTCTCAGAAGCCGTCATTGATAACGGCAAATACGGCCAGCGCGTCATCCGCTTCGAAACCGGCCGTCTGGCCCAGCAGGCTGCAGGTGCAGCCACTGTGTACATCGACGATGACACCGTCCTGCTGTCGGCAACGTCCGCCGGCAAGTCCCCGCGTGAAGGCTTTGACTTCTTCCCGCTGACCGTGGACGTGGAAGAGCGCATGTACGCCGCCGGCCGCATCCCGGGCTCGTTCTTCCGCCGCGAAGGCCGCCCGTCCACCGAAGCCATCCTGGCCTGCCGCCTGATGGACCGCCCGCTGCGCCCCGCCTTCGTCAAGGGCCTGCGCAACGAGGTCCAGATTGTGGTCACCGTCCTGGCGATCAACCCGGACGTGCTGTACGACGTCGTCGCGATCAACGCCTCCTCCATGTCCACCCAGCTGAGCGGCCTGCCGTTCTCCGGTCCGATCGGCGGCGTCCGCGTTGCCCTGATCGATGACCAGTGGGTTGCCTTCCCGAAGCACTCCGAACTGGAGCGCGCAGTCTTCTCCATGGTGGTTGCCGGCCGCATCGCCGGTGACGACGTTGCCATCATGATGGTGGAAGCCGAAGCCACCGACGCCGCCTGGAACCTCATCAAGGAAGAGGGCGCCACCGCCCCGACCGAAGAGGTTGTTGCCGAGGGCCTGGAAGCTGCCAAGCCCTTCATTAAGGTTCTGTGCGAGGCACAGTCGGACCTGGCTGCCCGCGCCGCCAAGCCCACCGTCGAATTCCCGATCTTCCTGGACTACCAGGACGATGTCTACGAAGCCGTGGAAGCCGCAGCCGCTGACAAGCTGGCCAAGGTCTTCTCGATCGCTGACAAGCAGGAGCGCGACATTGCCGCCGACGAGCTCAAGGACGAAGTTGTTGCTTCGCTCTCCGAGCAGTTCGAAGGCCGCGAGAAGGAAATCTCCGCAGCATTCCGCTCCGTCACCAAGCAGGTTGTGCGCCAGCGCATCCTGAAGGACCAGGTCCGCATTGACGGCCGCGGCCTGACGGACATCCGCCAGCTCACGGCCGAGGTTGAGGTTCTGCCCCGCGTGCACGGTTCGGCCATCTTCGAGCGCGGCGAAACCCAGATCCTGGGCGTCACCACGCTGAACATGCTGAAGATGGAACAGCAGATCGACTCGCTGTCGCCGGTAACGCGCAAGCGCTACATGCACAACTACAACTTCCCGCCGTACTCCACCGGTGAAACCGGCCGTGTGGGTTCGCCCAAGCGCCGCGAAATCGGCCACGGTGCCCTGGCTGAGCGTGCGCTCATGCCGGTGCTGCCGTCGCGTGAAGAATTCCCGTACGCCATCCGCCAGGTCTCCGAAGCCCTGAGCTCCAACGGTTCCACCTCCATGGGTTCGGTCTGCGCCTCGACGCTGTCCATGCTCAACGCCGGTGTTCCGCTGCGCGCTCCGGTTGCCGGCATCGCCATGGGCCTGGTCTCCGACCAGGTTGACGGCGAAACCCGCTACGCCGCCCTGACCGATATCCTCGGCGCCGAAGATGCTTTCGGCGACATGGACTTCAAGGTTGCCGGTACCTCCGAGTTCGTCACGGCCATCCAGCTGGACACGAAGCTCGACGGCATCCCCGCTTCCGTGCTGGCAGCAGCGCTGAAGCAGGCCCGCGAAGCCCGCCTGCACATCCTGGGCGTCATGGACGCTGCGATCGACACACCGGACGAACTCTCCGAGTTCGCCCCGCGCATCATCTCGGTGAAGATCCCCGTGGACAAGATCGGCGAGGTCATTGGCCCGAAGGGCAAGATGATCAACCAGATCCAGGAAGACACCGGCGCTGACATCTCCATCGAAGATGACGGCACGGTCCTGATCGGTGCAACCGACGGCACTTCCGCCGAGGCTGCCCGTGCGGCGGTCAACGCGATCGCCAACCCGCAGGTCCCCGAGATCGGCGAGCGTTACCTGGGTACGGTTGTGAAGACCACCACGTTCGGTGCCTTCGTTTCCCTGACCCCGGGCAAGGACGGACTGCTGCACATCTCCGAGCTGCGCAAGCTCGCCGGCGGCAAGCGCGTTGACAATGTTGACGAGGTTGTCTCCGTCGGCCAGAAGATCCAGGTGGAAATCACCAAGATCGACGACCGCGGAAAGCTCTCCCTGTCTCCGGTTGTTGCTGACGACGCCGAAGGCGAAGAAGCAGCGGAAGCCGAGTCCGCAGAGTAAATGTCACACCTTGCTGATGGAAACCGTCCCGATGCCGGACATGCTCCGGCATCCGGGACGGTTGTCCGCCTTCCGCTGACCACTCTTCCCGGCGAACCGTCCCTGGTGATGGGAACTCCGGGAGGTGCCGTCGTGCACCGTTCCGTCCTTCCGGGCGGCGTGCGCGTACTGACCGAGGCCATGCCCGGCCAGCGAAGTGCAACCATCGGTTTTTGGGTTGGTGTCGGCTCGCGGGATGAAGCCGCGGGCCGGCACGGCTCAACCCACTTCCTTGAACACCTGCTGTTCAAGGGCACCACGCGCCGTTCCGCGCTGGACATTGCGCTGGCCTTTGACGAGGTTGGCGGAGAATCCAACGCGGCCACGGCCAAGGAAAGCACCTGCTATTACGCACGGGTGCTGGACACCGATCTGCCGATGGCCATTGACGTCATCACGGACATGATCACCTCCGCGGTCCTGGACCCGGAGGAACTGGAACAGGAACGCGACGTCATCCTGGAAGAAATCGCCATGGATGCCGATGACCCCGCCGACCTGTGCCACGAAAAGTTTGCCGAAGCCGTGCTGGGCGACCACGCCCTGGGCCGGCCCATCGGCGGCACCCCCGAAGCCATTAAGAGTGTTCCGCGCGAAGCCGTGCTGGAACACTACCGGCGCTACTATCGCCCCTCCGAGCTGGTGGTCACCGCCGCCGGCGGACTGGAGCACGACGACGTCTGCGCCATGGTGCTCTACGCCCTGAAGAAGGCAGGCTGGGATCTGTCCGAGGACGCCGTTCCGGCTCCCCGGCGGAACACCGAACCTGCCGTCATTACCGGCACCGCCGGTGTCCAGGTCATCAACCGCCCGGTTGAACAGGCGAACGTGGTCATGGGCTGCCCGTCGCTGACGGCCACCGACGACCGCCGCTTTGCCATGAGCGTCCTGAACACCATTCTGGGCGGGGGCATGTCCTCGCGCCTGTTCCAGGAGATCCGTGAAAAGCGCGGTCTCGTGTACTCCACGTACTCCTTCTCCGCGTCCTACGCCGACGCCGGTTACTTCGGCATGTACGCAGGCTGCTCACCGGCCAAAACCCGCCAGGTCATCGACCTGATGGGCAGCGAGCTGGAACGACTGGCGGCTGAGGGCGTGGACGAAGCCGAGCTGAAGAAAGCCCGCGGCCAGATCGCCGGCGGCATGGTCATGGCGCTGGAAGACTCCAGCTCGCGCATGTCACGCCTGGGCCGGGCGGAATTGGTCAGCGGAGAGTTCATCGACATCGACGAATCCCTCGCGCGGATCGGTGCCGTCACTGCGGAGGAAGTGCAGGCGCTGGCAGCCGAACTGGCCGCCGCTCCGCGCACTATCACCGTGGTGGGCCCGTTCAAGTCCGCGGCGGAACTGGGCTTCTAGGCTTTCCCCAGCAGCACAACAGGAGCACGTTCCCTAGAAGGGGACGTGCTCCTGTTGTGCTGCCGCGTGGTGTTGTGGCAGGTGCAGGCTCAGCCGCCGGCGAAGGGCGGCAGAATGTCCACAGTGTCTGACGCAGCCAGCGGCAGGGACCGGTCCCGGGAAGCAAACCCGTTGACCAGGAACGTGCTGCGCGAAATCACACTCTTCAGCGGGGGAGTGCCCCCGGGGGCCGAATCATGCCGGGTGGCCAGAAAGTCCAGCAGGTCACTCAGCGGGGCACCCTCGGCAACGCCGTCCACGCCGGGCTCCAAACCGGCCAGGATTTCTTCTTCCACGCCGGCCGCCGCCTTCGCGGCTCCAAAATATCGAATCTGCACTTAGCCGCCTATCGCGCTCATGGTCCGGTCCGGCTGCACGTAGTCAGCGTCTCCCAGACCGGCATGGTCCATTCCGTGGGCTTTGGGCTTGCCCCACATGGCGTCCTGCCAGCGGGCCGCCACCTCGTCATCGCCGGTTCCGGTCCGGAGAAGTTCCATCAGATCGGTTTCCTCGTGCGAAAACAGGCAACTGCGCACCTTGCCCTCGGCCGTGATCCGCGTTCGCCGACAGTCCGCACAGAACGGTTCGGTGACCGAGGCAATGATGCCCACGATGCCGGCAACAACATCGGGAGCGCTGCGTCGCCGGACTTCCCAGCGTTCGGCGGGCGCGCCGTCGCGCTGCCGCGGATCAGGAGTGAGGATGAAGTCCCGTTCCAGCCAGCCGCGGATCTCCGCCGCGGAAATCATTCCCTCCCGGGTCCAGCCGTGGTCTGCGTCCAGGGGCATCTGCTCAATAAACCGCAGCTCAAAGCCGTGGCTGACGGCCCATTCGAGCAGGTCCGGTGATTCGACGTCGTTGATGCCGCGCATCAGGACCGCATTGATCTTGATCAGTCCCAGCCCCACGCGCGCCGCTTCCTCCACTCCGGCCAGCACCCGGGGCAGGAACGGCCGGCGGGTCAGCTGGGCGAAGGTATCCGGATGCAGCGAATCCAGCGACACATTGATACGGGTCAGACCGGCGTCCTTGAGCGCCTGCGCTTTTTTGTCCAGGCCCAGGCCGTTGGTGGTCAGCGAGATGGGAAGGTCCGGATGGTTACTGCGGATTCCCGCGACAATGTCCACCAGATCGGCGCGCACGAGGGGTTCGCCACCGGTCAGGCGCAGTTCCCGGACTCCGAGCACGTCGACGCCGATCCGCACCAGCCGGATAATCTCCCCGGCGCTGAGGACCCTGTCCTTGGCCAGCCAGTCCAAACCCTCGGCGGGCATGCAGTAGGTGCAGCGCAGATTGCACTTGTCTGTTAGGGAAAGCCGCATATCGGTGGCCCGGCGTCCGTACCGGTCCAGGAGCCCGTCGGCGCTGCGGATGCCGGCTGCCGCCGCCGAGCCGTAGGCAACGGGTCCGCCGTCAGGAACGACGGAGTCACTCGAAACGGGGGCGCACCCGGCGGAGCCGGCCGCGCTTGGAGGCGAGCCGATGGACGGCATTCCCAGCTGGATACCCATGGGTCGAGGTTACGCCCTTTCACGGTTAGGCTCTATCAATGCGTTTTATCCGTCATAACCGGCCGCTTCTGGCTGCCTCCGCTGCCCTGCTGGCTGTTGCGGCCGGCTGTTCCGCGCCCGCGGACAGCGGCGCGGGGACGCAGGCACCCGACATCACGGTATTCGCCGCTGCTTCCCTCACCGACGTGATCGAAGCCATGGATGAAGCCTACGACGGCGGTGGCCGGCTGCGCATCAACCTCGGCTCAAGCGCCCAGCTCAGTGGACAGCTTTTGTCCGGTGCTAAGGCCGACATCGTCATCACTGCGGATCTGGAGGCCATGGACGCGGTCCGGGAGGAGGGGCTGACTGCGTCCGGCCGGGTAGTCGCCGGAAATGCCACTGTCCTGGCGCTGGCCCCGGGGAATCCAGGGAAGGTGAGGTCCCTTGCCGATTTGTCTTCGGAAGAAGTGCAGACGGCCGTCTGCGCAGCCTCAGTGCCGTGCGGCCGGGCTGCGGCGCGCGTGCTGGAAAGTGCCGGCGTGGCGCTGGACGGGGAAAGCCGGGAGGACAGCGCCCGGGCGGTCCTGACCAAGGTGACAACGGGACAGGCGGATGCCGGGCTGGTGTACCAAACCGACGCGCTCTCGGCTGCGAGCCAAGGGGTGACGTATGTTGAACTGAATGATCCCGAACCGAACCAGTACCCCGCGGCGCTGACTGCGGAGGGAGCGAAGCATGAGGCAGCTGTCCGATTCTATGAGTGGCTTACAGGTGAGGACGCCGCCCGGATCTTCCGCGAGGCAGGCTTCCTTCCTCCGGGGCAGTGACCGGGGCAGTGGGAGAGGCAATGACCGTGAGCCGGAACGGGGCAGCGCAATGAACCGTGAAGCACGAGCCACCACGCCGGCATGGCTATGGGTTCCTGCATCGCTGGCGCTGCTGTTCTGCGCCGGCCCGGTGGCGGCGCTCCTGCTCAACGTCCCCTGGACGTCGCTGGGCTCACTGCTGACCGCCTCCGAAGCCCGCACCGCGCTGGGACTGTCCCTGGCCACGTCTGTGGGCTCCACACTGATCTGCGTAGCGCTGGGCCTGCCGCTCGCGGTGCTCTTCAGCAAGCTGTCCGGGCCGTGGATGCAGTTGCTGCGCGGCATCCTGCTCATTCCGCTGGTGCTGTCCCCGGTGGTGTCCGGTATTGCCCTGCTGTACTTCTGGGGACGGCAGGGAATCGCCGGCCGGTTGCTGGAATCCGCAGGCCTGGGCGTGGGTTACTCGCCGGCCGCGGTCCTGATTGTGCAGGTGTTTGTCTCGCTTCCGTTCTTTGTGGTGGCATCGCTGAGCAGCCTGCGGGCCGTTGACCATGACCTGGAAATGGCCGCCGCCACCTCCGGAGCCGGGCCCACCGCAATCCTGCGCTACATCACCGTGCCGCTGGCACTGCCCGGCATCATTGTCGGAGCGCTGCTCGCTTTCGCCCGTTCCCTGGGCGAGTACGGCGCCACCATCACCTTCGCCGGCAGCATCGAGGGCCGCACCCGGACCCTGCCGCTGCAGATCGAGCTCAGCCTCAACTCCAACCAGCCGGAAATCGCGCTGGGGATCTGCCTGATCCTGATCTCGCTCTACCTGGTGCTGCTGGCGCTGGCACGCTTCGGGGTGGCACTGCTGCTGCCGCGCTGACCGGCCGCACCGGGCTTCTCAGCATCCGCCCAGCCGGTACCGATAGAACAGACCAGCAGGAGACCAGCGGAAAAAAATCAAAACCGCGATGGACAACCCGTCGGCGGCGGAACATCAACAGAAGCGAGCGGCATGATACGCACGGCCTCGAAACTCTCCCTGTGGGCCGCCGCTGGGGGCATCGTGGCGGCGGGCCTCGGCGTGGTTGCCGGGGAGCTTTCGGCAGCGCTGATGAGCCCGTCGCTTTCGCCGGTGAGCGCGGTGGGTTCCGTGGTCATCGACGGGATGCCCGGGCCGGTTAAGGACTGGGCCATCGGCCTGTTCGGAACGGCGGACAAGGCGGCGTTCCTGGTGGCCATGTCTGCGGTCATCGCGCTGTGCGGTGCGGCTGCCGGTGTCCTGCAGCTGCGCCGCCCCCCGGCGGGCGCCGTCGTGATCGGTCTTTTGGGTGCGGCCGGCCTGGCCGCCGTACTGACCCGGGCACAGATGAGCGTGCTGTCCCTGCTGCCCCCGCTCCTGGCCGCCGCGGTGGGAATCCTGGTGCTGCGGGCGCTGACCACCCGACTCGGGCGGTGGCGCGATTCGCTCCCCGAAGAAGCCGGTGCCAGGCGGCGCGATGTTCTAATGACCATCGGCGGAGGGGCAGCGGTGGGCGTGGTGGCGGGCGCACTGGCCGGCGGTTCACGCGCGGGACAGGTGAACGCGGTGGCTCTGCGCGACGGTGTGGTCCTGCCCGCTGCGGTGACCCCGGCAGCGCCGGTCCCCGCCGGAGCGGATCTCGGGATCACCGGGCTGGACCCCGTGATTACACCGGCCGCAGATTTTTACCGCATCGACACCGCGCTGAGCGTTCCGCTGGTCGATGCCGGCGAATGGACCCTCAAGGTCACGGGCCTGGTGGACCGGGAGGTGGAGATCAGCTTTGCCGAGTTGCTCGCCAAGCCGCTGCAGGAAAGCTATGTCACGCTCGCGTGCGTTTCCAACGAAGTGGGCGGAAGCCTGGTCGGCAACGCCAAGTGGCTGGGCTGGCCGGTCCGGAACCTGCTTGCCGAAGCCGGTGTTCAGAACGGCGCCGACATGGTGCTGTCCACCAGCCGGGACGGGTGGACAGCTTCCACCCCGCTCGAAGCCCTGACGGACAACCGTGACGCTCTGTTGGCTGTCGGCATGAACGGTGAACCGCTGCCGCTGGAACACGGCTTTCCGGTGCGCCTGGTGGTGCCGGGACTGTACGGGTACGTGTCGGCGACCAAGTGGGTCACGGAACTGAAGGTCACCCGGTTCAGCGACGAAGTGGCCTACTGGACCCAGCGCGGCTGGACCGAACGCGGGCCGGTCAAGCTGTCCTCCCGCATCGACACACCCTCCCGGGGTGCTTCTCCGGACGCCGGAAAAACCACTGTGGCCGGCATGGCCTGGGCTCAGCACACCGGCATCCGCGGGGTGCAGGTAAGGGTCGACGACGGCGGCTGGCAGGACGCTGACCTGGCTCCCGCGATCTCGGCCGACACCTGGGTGCAGTGGTCCGCCGGCGTTGATCTGAGCCCGGGCGAACACACAGTCACCGTCCGGGCCATCGACTCCAACGGCACCGAACAGGATGAAACACAGCGGCCGGTTGTACCCGACGGTGCCACCGGCCTGCATACAATTCGAGTGAATGCCAAGTAACACCCGCTGTCCCCGTCTCGTTAAATCCGCCCGCCCCTAGGAGTCCGGTGTCCACACCCACCACCACGCCAGCCGATGAGCCGGGGGCTCGTCCAGCCGGTCCGGGCGCGCCGCGCAGCGTGGCCGGGCACCAGGAGGCCGTGCTTGATCTGCTCGCGGCCGGATTCCGCGAGCGCCCGCCGGGCCAGGAAGACACTGACCTGATCAGCGCCCGGGGACGGATCCTGGCAGCTGACGTCGCTGCCCCCGGAAACCTGCCGCCCTTCGCGAACTCGCAGATGGACGGCTACGCCGTTTCCTCCGCGGATCTGGCCGGGCCGGGGAAGCGCGTTGAACTGGCGGTGGCGGCAGCCATTCCTGCCGGCTCCGAGCCGGCTGCCCTGGCACCGGGCACAGCCGCACCCATCATGACCGGGGCCATGCTCCCGTCCGGGGCGGACGCCGTCGTGCCCATTGAGCAGGCGGTGCCGGACTCGTTTCCGCCCGCTGCAGTAAGCCCTGCAGCCGGCACCACGGCCGAAGCGGAGGCCCGGCCCACCGTTGCGCTCCCGGCCGAAGTTCCCGCCGGACAGTATGTGCGCGGCGCCGGCAGCGACATCCGCGCCGGAGCTGCGGCCCTGCCGGCCGGGACAGTCCTGGGGCCCGGGCAGCTGGGCCTGCTGGCAGCGCTGGGTCTGGCGCGGGTGGCGGTGCGGACCCGGCCCCGGATCCTCCTGCTGACCACAGGTGACGAGGTGGTGGAACCGGGCCGGCCGCTGCAGCCGGGACAGATCCACGATGCCAACACCACCCTGCTGCGGGCACTGCTGGAGGAAGCCGGAACCACAGTGCTGCTCACCCGGGTACTGGCCGACTCGCCGGAGGAGTTCCGGACCCGGCTGCAGGAGGACCTCACCTCCATGCAGCCTGATCTCGTCATCACCTCCGGCGGCATCAGCAAGGGTGCCTACGAAGTGGTCAAGCAGGGGCTGGCCGACCAGGATGTGCGGTTCCTGTCGGTGGCGATGCAGCCCGGCGGCCCGCAGGGGATCGGCAGGGTTGCGGGCATTCCGTTTCTGGCGTTTCCCGGCAACCCGGTCAGCTGTGTGGTGTCCTTTGAAATGTTCCTGCGCCCGGCGCTGGGCTCGGTGACCGGCCTGCCCCGTCCGCGCCCGGAACTGTCCGCGCTGCTGACCGGCGACGTTCACAGCCCCGCAGGCAAGCACCAAGTCCGGCGCGGCCGGTACCGGCCGCCCGCCGAACCCGGCGGCACCGGGCAGGTGGAACTGCTGGGCGGAGCCAGCTCTCATCTCGTCCACGCCCTGGCCTCATCCAATGCCCTGGTTCATCTGCCGGCGGGGCGGGATTCCTTCCCCGCCGGCACCGAAGTGACAGTATGGCTGTTGGACCGCTAGCCCAAACCCGGATTCCGACCAACACCAAGACTCCAAGACCAACCAAGACTGTATATACCAGCACCAAAACCAGGCGTGGAGCCCAGCTCCACACACGAAGGGAAATACTCATGGCCGGCAGCGACGAGCAGCAGCTCGGGCTCACCCATGTCCGCGAAGACGGCTCCGCCCACATGGTGGATGTCTCCGCCAAGTCCGAAACCACGCGCGAGGCCACGGCGCAGGCCCGGCTGCGCACCACCGCCGAGGTGGTGCAGCTGGTGTCCGAGGGCGGACTGCCCAAGGGGGACGCCCTGGCCGTGTCCCGCATCGCCGGAATCATGGGCGCCAAACAGACCTCCACCCTGATCCCGCTGTGCCATCCGCTGCCCCTGACGAAGGTGACCGTGGACTTCGAAGCCGGGGAAGCCGACGTCGTCATCCGTGCCACAGCGAAGACCAAGGCCCTCACCGGCGTAGAAATGGAAGCGCTGACCGCGGCGACGGTGGCGGCCCTGACCCTTTACGACATGATCAAAGCGGTGGACAAGCACGCCTCCATCAGCGACATCCGGGTGCTCGCCAAATCCGGCGGCAAGAGCGGAGACTGGAGCCTGTGAGCACCCTGCCCAACGTCCCGCAGCACCCGCATCAGCAGCCGCGCCGCACCGCGGCCGTTCTCATTGCTTCCACCCGCGCCGCCCGCGGCATCTATGAGGATGAATGCGGTCCCCTGGCTGCGGACTGGCTCTATGCCCTCGGGTTCGATGTTGTGCTCGCCGAGGTGGTGCCCGACGGCGACGCGGTGGGGGAGGCGCTGCAGCGGATGCTCGCGCTGGAGCCGGCAGTGATCCTCACCAGCGGCGGGACCGGGCTCAGCCCCGACGACCGCACCCCTGAACAGACGCTCCCGCTGCTGGACCGGGAAGTACCCGGGATCATGGAAGCGTTGCGTGCGGACGGCCGCACCAAAACCCCTATGGCCGCCATCAGCCGCGGCCACGCCGGAACCGCCGGACGGACGTTCATCGTGAACCTGCCCGGCTCGCCCGGGGCCGTGGCGGACGGCCTGGCCGTGCTGGAACCGGTCATCGGCCATATCTGCGGACAGCTGGAAGGACACAATGAGCACTGACAGCACAGGCGGCAACGGGACGGAAAGTGCCTCCGAGGTCATCAACGCCACGGTCTCGGACCTGCCCCTGGACGCCGAGCATGCAAACGGCGCAGCCTGGTCGCCGGCCTGTGGCGCCGTGGTGGGGTTCAGCGGAATCGTCCGCAACCACGACGGCGGCCGAGGCGTCGCCAGCCTGTCCTACAGTGCGCATCCCAGCGCCGAAGAGGTCATTGCCGCGGTGGCAGCCGACATTGCGGCGAAATATGACGGCGTCCGGATTTGGGTGGGGCACCGGACCGGTCCGCTGCAGATCGGTGACGCCGCCCTGGTGGCCGCCGTCGCCTCCGCGCACCGGGGCGTGGCGTTCGCCGCCTGCTCCGAACTGGTGGACACCGTCAAGGAACGGGTGCCTATCTGGAAGGAGCAGGGATTCCAGGACGGAACAACCGAGTGGGTGGGCGTCAGCGGCTGACCCGGCCGGTGTCACGGGGGCTTCGCTGTGACCGGTAATCTGGAGGCATGACTGAGCAACTAGCCGTAGCCGTCCTCGGGGCCGCCGGCCGCATGGGATCCGAAGCCGTGAAAGCCGTTGAAGCTGCACCGGACCTCAAGCTGGTGGCGGCACTGGGCCGCGGGGATTCGCTGGACACCCTCGTCTCCTCCGGTGCGCAGTACGTCATTGACCTCACTGTTCCGGACAGCACCGAAGCCAACGTACGCTTCGCCGTCGAGCACGGCATGCATACCGTGGTCGGCACCACCGGCTGGGACGCGGACCGGCTGGAACGCCTCTCCGCTCTCTTGGAGGAGCATCCCGGCACTGCCGTCCTGATTGCTCCGAACTTTGCCCTTGGCTCAGTCCTGGCCACGGCGTTTGCGGCCCAGGCTGCCCGGTACTTCGAGTCGGTGGAAGTCATTGAGCTGCATCACCCGGACAAGATCGACGCGCCGTCCGGAACAGCGGTGCGCACCGCAGCGCTGATTGCGCAGGCGCGTGCCGACGCGGGAGTGGAACCGTCACCGGATGCCACCACCAAGGAGGTTCCCGGCGCGCGCGGCGCGGATATTGACGGCGTCCGTGTGCACTCCGTCCGGCTGCGCGGACTGGTGGCACACCAGGAAGTGCTGTTTGGAGGCGCAGGGGAGCAGCTCACCATCCGCCACGATTCCTTCGACCGGGCATCCTTCATGCCCGGAGTCCTGCTGGGCGTTCGCGAAGCCGCAGCCCACCCGGGACTGACCGTCGGCCTTGACGGCTATCTCAATCTCAGCGCGTCCAACTCCTGAACGCCGCACCCCTGATCGCTTAAGGAACACGTTGTCTTTCTTCTCCGGGCTTTTCACGAACAAAGCCAAGATCGGCGTTTTGCTGGTCACCCTCCTGCTGGTGTTTTACATGGTGGTCGCGTTCCAGCGCGGCTGGACGCTGCTTACCGCTGACGAACTCAGTGCCAAGGCACTTGGTGCAGCCTATTTGGTGCTCCCCATCGTGGGAGCCTGGGCACTGATCCGCGAACTCCAGTTCGGTGCCAAGACCGAAAAAATGGCGCACGTTCTCGCTGACGAGGGCGGGTTGCCGGTGGACAATCTTCCGCGCACGCCCGGCGGCCGGATCATCCGGGAGGCTGCCGACGCCGAATTCCCGAAATACCAGGCCGAGGTCGAGGCTCAGCCCGCCTCCTGGCGCGCGTGGTTCCGGCTGTCCTGCGCGTACGACGCCGCCGGGGACCGTAAACGCGCCCGCAGTGCCATGCGCCGCGCCGGAAGCCTTTATAAATAGCGGTTCCGGAACGCTTCCTCCGGCGCGGGATACGGCTATGTGCCGGTCCGGGAGCCCTGCCGGACCAGCTGTGAGGCACCGTGGGTCACCAATTCCAGGGGTCCGCGGGAACCGAGTTTGAGAAAACCAATACCGATGCCGGCAGCCGCGACGGCTGAAAGCCAGAACAGCAGCACCGGATCCGGCGGCGTTGGAGAGGCATCGGTGACGGACATGACCCACACATGCAGGCTGTACAGGGTCAGTGTCATGGCCCCGGCGGCGGACAGCGGCAGCAGCAGGTTGGGCCGGGCCCGGGTCAGCAGCAGGCAGACACCGACGACGGCGGCCGAGGTCCCGGCTGTGTGAAGCAGGTCCAGCGGTGTTCCCGAGTGGGGGCCGCTGACCGCGAGCCACCACCAGGATCCGGTCTGTTCCACACCCGCCAGGTTGACTTCCATCATCCGCGCCAGGGGCCAGATGCGTCCGGAATTGGTGTCCAGGATGGCGTCCAGCCCGCCCTGCTCCAGCAGCAGGTAATAGCTGAGGAACTTCGCTCCGGCGGCGGCAACAATCCCGGCCGCAACCAGACCCGCCTGAACTGTCAGTTCCGCCAGCTTCAACCGGCCGATGAGCAGTCCGATCAATAGGTAGCTCAACCACTGGAACACCGGATAAAAACCGGTGAAGAAGACATCCGCGGCCAGCGTTCCCGGCTCCAGGAACGCCTCCCAGCCGATATTGCTGCCCAGCGTGGCGGGAGAAACATGGGTGTAGATCCAGGGCCGGACCAGATAGGCGACGGCGGGGGAGAGCAGCAGCCAGCCGCCGGCCCACAGCGCCAGCTTCGGGGCGCGCATGCCTACAAAGGGCAGGGCCAGCAGGAACAGGACGCCGTAATGGAACAGGATGACGGCGATGGAGGTGTCCAGCCCGCCGAGCGTCAATCCGACCAGGGCGATGATCAGGGCACGCATGGCGATGCCGCGGCGGTCCGCTGACAATGCCCGGCCGGAGCGCGGCTGGCTGCCCCCGGTGAGCAGCGCCAGGCCAATCCCGGCCACTACCGCAAACAGGGCCGAGGAACGGCCGGAAAACACCAGTCCCGTCCAGCTCGGCTCACCGGTCTGCTCGTTGTACAGGGAAAAGATGTGGGTCGCCATCATGCCCAGAAGCGCAACGCCCCGGGCCGCGTCGATGCCCGTAAGGCGCCGTCCGATCATGATCCGATCGTCTCACAACGGCCCTCAACTTCCGCAGCGCCGCCGGGATGGCTTCACGGGCGCCGCGAACAGGGTGCGCATTGTCCCAAGGATGCGTGCACCGGGTAACGTTTTACCCATGGCTGACTCTGATATTCGTGCACTTCCGTTTGGAACCCTCGTCACCGCAATGGTGACACCGTTCACCGAGGACGGAGCCGTGGACTTCGACGCCACGGCCCAACTTGCCAACAAGCTGGTGGAAGACGGCTGTGACGGCCTGGTGGTTTCCGGAACCACGGGTGAAACCTCCACCCTGGAGGACAGCGAAAAGGAAGACCTGTTCCGGGTCGTCGCCGAAACCGTGGGCGGCCGCGCGAAGGTTATTGCCGGAACCGGAACCAACCACACATCCCACTCCGTGGAAATGGCCCGGCGGGCGCTCCGGGCAGGGGCCGACGGCCAGCTTGTCGTGACGCCGTATTACAACAAGCCCACCCAGGCCGGCGTCGTCGCGCATTTCGAAGCGGTTGCCGCCGCCACCGACCTGCCGATCATGATCTACGACATTCCCGGCCGTGCCGGCATCGCGCTTTCCACGGACACACTGGTCCGGCTCGCCAACATCCCCTCGGTCCTGGCACTGAAGGACGCAAAGGCGGACTTCGCCGCCGTCACCCGCGTCCTGGCCAACACCACCCTCGATGTCTACGCCGGCGACGACGGCCTGACCCTGCCGTGGATGGCCGCCGGAGCCGTGGGCGTGGTCAGCGTGAGCGCCCACGTGGCTACCGCCCAGTTCCGCGCACTCGTGGATGCCGCCGCCGCGGGGGATTTCGCCACCGCCCGGCGGATCCATTTCGAACTGGATCCCGTGATCCGCGCTGTCATGACCCACATTCCCGGCGCCGTGTCCGCCAAGCAGATCCTGAAAATGCAGGGAGTCATTCCCAATGCAACCGTCCGGCTGCCGCTCGTGGGCCCGGACGCCGTCGAAATGGAGACGATCCTGACAGACCTGGCCGAAGCCGGCTGGGACTTCTCCCGTGCCCGCTCCGAGAGCAAGGCATAGGGCACCATGATCGAAACAGCGGATTCCGTCCTGAGAACCCCGCCGGCCCTGGCAGAGGACACCCTGCGGATCGTTCCGCTGGGCGGCCTTGGCGAGATCGGCCGCAACATGGCCGTCTTTGAGATCAACGGCAAGCTGCTGATCGTGGACTGCGGCGTCCTCTTTCCGGAAGAGAACCAGCCGGGCGTGGACCTGATCCTGCCGGACTTCTCCTACATAGAAGACCGGCTGGACGACGTCGTGGGCGTGGTTCTTACCCACGGCCACGAGGACCACATCGGTGCGGTTCCGTACCTGCTGCGGCTGAAGCAGGACATTCCGCTCATTGGTTCCCAGCTGACCCTGGCCCTGGTGGAGGCAAAGCTGCAGGAACACCGCATCAAGCCGTTCAGCTTCACGGTTACCGAGGGGCAGGTGGAACAGTTCGGGCCGTTCGAGTGCGAATTCGTGGCCGTGAACCACTCCATTCCGGATGCCCTGGCCGTGTTCATCCGCACCGCCGGCGGAACGGTCCTGCACACCGGCGACTTCAAGATGGACCAGCTGCCGCTGGACGGCCGCATCACTGACCTGCGGGCCTTTGCCCGGCTGGGACAGGAGGGCGTGGACCTTTACATGGCGGACTCCACCAACGCCGATGTTCCGGGGTTCACCACGGCTGAGCGGGAAATCGGCCCGGTGCTGGAGGCCCTGTTCGGCAAGGTGAAGAAACGCATCATTGTTGCGTCCTTCTCTTCGCATATCCACCGGGTCCAGCAGGTCCTGGACGCGGCAGCCGTGCATAACCGCAAAGTCTGCTTCGTGGGGCGGTCCATGGTGCGCAACATGGCCATCGCCGAGAAACTCGGGTACCTCAACGTCCCGGACGGCATCCTGGTGGATCTCAAGAATGTTGATGACTTGCCCGATGACCGGCTCGTGCTGATGTCCACCGGATCCCAGGGGGAGCCGATGGCTGCCCTGTCCCGCATGGCCAACGGCGATCACCGGATCCGGGTGGGAAGGGGAGACACCGTCATCCTGGCCTCGTCCCTGATTCCCGGCAACGAGAATGCCGTCTTCCGGGTCATCAACGGCCTGATGAAGCTCGGCGCCGACGTGGTGCACAAGGGCAACGCCAAGATCCACGTTTCAGGACACGCCTCGGCCGGCGAACTGCTGTACACCTACAACATTCTCAAGCCGAAAAACGCCATGCCCGTCCACGGGGAGACCCGGCACCTGATCGCCAACGGCAAGCTCGCCGAAGCAACGGGCGTGCCGGCGGAGAACGTGATCCTGGCCGATGACGGAACAGTGGTGGACCTGCGCGACGGGAAAGCCAGCGTGGTGGGCGCCGTGGAGTGCGGCTTCGTCTATGTGGACGGCTCCAGCGTCGGCGAGATCACCGACACCGACATCAAGGACCGTGTCATCCTCGGCGAGGAAGGCTTCATCTCCGTTATCACCGTGGTCAACCGCAGCACCGGCACCATTGTCTCCGGTCCGGAGATCCACGCCCGGGGCTTCGCGGAAGGCGACGCGGTGTTCGACGAAATCAAGCCCAAGATCAGCCAGGCGCTGGAAGAAGCGGTGACCTCCAACAAGGACCACACCACGTACCAGCTGCAGCAGGTGGTCCGCCGCGTGGTGGGCACCTGGGTCAACCGGCGCCTGCGCCGGCGCCCGATGATCGTTCCGGTGGTCCTGGAAGCCTAAGCTCCGAATCGTCCCGGAATGCAGCCGGGATCAACTTCGACGGGGTCGGGCAGACGCGCAAATCCGCGGATTGCCCGGCCCCATCGGGTACGGTGGAGCGTATGGCCACTCGTACTTCCCCTGCCGCGCGCGGCGGTGCTTCCGGCCGGACCACCAGCCGGAACACCGGGGGCACCTCAGGAAAAAGCTCCGGCAAAACCCAGCCCCGGGGCAAGGCGACCGGCCGCTCCGGAACCGCCGGCAAAGCGCAGGCCGACGCCGAACAGGTGCCGCTTCCGCTGCGCGCCGTTCAGGGCGCCTGGATGGCAGTGGCCAGGCTCGCCGGTGCGGGCATCCGCAAACTCGGTGCCGACGTCAGTCCTGACCGCGACATCCGCCGCGACGGCACCGGATTCTTCCTGATCCTCACGGCGCTGGCCGTTGCCACGGTTGAGTGGTGGGCCCTGCGCGGTCCGGTGGCCGACATCATCCATGCCGGCGCGGCCGGCACCTTCGGCTGGATGGCCGTCGTCGTGCCCTTCCTGCTCCTTACCGGTGCCGTCAGGCTCTTCCGCTACCCGGAACGCCACCGCGCCAACAGCCGGATCAGCATCGGTTTGACCCTTATTCTTTTCGCCGGCTCCGGCATCACTCACATTGTGGGCGGTTCTCCCGCGCTTTCGGACGGATTTGACCGGCTGTGGGCTTCGGGCGGCATTGTCGGCTTCCTGGTGGCCGGACCGCTCTCTGCAGCGCTGACTGCCTGGCCGGTGGCGATCCTGCTCGGCTTCCTGGTGTTCGTGGGCCTGCTCATCATCACAGCCACGCCCTTCCGGCATATTCCGCTGCGCCTGCGGGGCCTGTATGAGCACCTCATGGGTCAGGACCTCGCCCCGGATGATCCCGAGGCACACGACCAGAGCTACCTCTACGAACGGGACCGCCGCCCGGCGAAGGCACCGAAAAAGAAGTCACGGATGTTCGGCCGCAATGCCGAAGCCGGTGAAGAGATCCCCGTGGAAGGCTTTGCCGGGGACGAGGCATTCGAACGTGCCGTCCTGGCCGACGAAGACGAGGAAGCGGCAGCAGCGGCCAAAGCCGAGCCTGCCGTCCCGCCGGGAGTCCGCCGCCCCACCCGGTCCGAACTGGCCACGCAGAAGATCCGCCGCGAGCAGGGACTCCCCGTGGACAACGTGTTCGACGGCGCCGAGCCGCCCACCGAAGCCATTGCCATGGTCCCCGAAGCTGCCGAGACCCTTGCCGCCCCCGTACTGTCCGCGGTGCCGCCGGTTCCGGCACGCACGGTCCGGAACCTCACCCCGGCCACGCCCATTCCGCAGCGCACTGAACAGCTGCAGCTCTCGGGTGACGTGACCTACACGCTTCCGCCGTCCGAGTTCCTGCCCGCCGGTCCGCCGGCGAAGGAGCGCTCCGAAGCCAATGACGCCGTCGTCGACGCCCTGACCAACACGCTGGACCAGTTCAAGGTCGAAGCGCACGTTACCGGTTTCAGCCGCGGACCCACGGTCACCCGCTACGAAATCGAGCTGTCCCCGGGCACCAAGGTGGAGCGGGTCACCGCCCTGTCCAAGAATATTTCCTACGCCGTGGCGTCCTCCGACGTGCGCATCCTGTCTCCGATTCCCGGCAAGTCCGCCATCGGCATCGAAATCCCGAACGCGGACAAGGAAGTGGTGGCCCTGGGCGACGTGCTGCGCTCCAATGCCGCCCGCAAGACCGAACACCCGATGGTCATGGGTGTGGGCAAGGACGTGGAGGGCGGCTTCGTGGTTGCCAACCTCGCGAAGATGCCGCACCTGCTGGTGGCCGGTGCCACCGGTGCCGGTAAGTCCTCCTTCGTGAACTCCATGATCACCTCCATTCTCATGCGCTCCACCCCGGACGAAGTGCGAATGGTTATGGTGGACCCCAAGCGCGTGGAACTGACCGCCTACGAGGGCGTGCCGCACCTGATCACTCCGATCATCACCAATCCCAAGAAGGCCGCCGAGGCACTGCAGTGGGTGGTCCGGGAAATGGACACCCGTTATGACGACCTTGCCAACTTCGGCTTCAAGCACATTGATGACTTCAACAAGGCCGTCAAGCTCGGGAAGGTCATTCCGCCGGCCGGGTCCAAGCGTGTGGTCAAGGCTTACCCGTACCTGCTGGTGATCGTGGACGAGCTCGCAGACCTGATGATGGTTGCCCCGCGCGACGTTGAAGATTCCATTGTGCGCATCACCCAGCTTGCCCGTGCAGCCGGCATCCACCTGGTGCTCGCAACGCAGCGCCCGTCCGTGGACGTGGTCACCGGACTGATCAAGGCGAACGTACCTTCGCGCATGGCCTTTGCCACGTCGTCGGTTACCGACTCCCGGGTGGTCCTGGACCAGCCCGGCGCCGAAAAGCTGCTGGGGCAGGGTGACGCCCTGTTCCTTCCGATGGGCGCCAACAAGCCCATCCGTGTCCAGGGCGCCTGGGTCACCGAATCGGAAATCCACCGCGTCGTGGAGCACGTCAAGGGCCAGCTCGGTGCCGTCTACCGCGAAGACGTCACCGTCAGCGCGCCCAAGAAGCAGATCGAAGACGACATTGGCGACGACATGGATGTGCTGCTCCAGGCCACGGAACTGGTGGTCACCACGCAGTTCGGTTCAACCTCCATGCTTCAGCGCAAGCTGCGTGTCGGTTTCGCCAAGGCCGGGCGCCTGATGGACCTGCTGGAGTCGCGCGGCGTCGTCGGGCCCTCCGAGGGCTCCAAGGCCCGCGACGTGCTGGTCAAGCCCGATGATCTGGCCGCCACGCTGGCAGCCATCAGCGGGGGAGAGGCCGCCGGCGGCCCCGGGGCCGCTGAAACCGCAGCGCTGGCGGAAAACGCCAACGTCAACCACGGCTTCGAACCAGGCTCTGCGGACGGCCCGGTTGACCTGGTGGCCCAGGATCTGGAGGGCCGGCAGCAGGCCACCGAGTATTACGACGGGGAAGGCGGCGACGAAGACGGCGGATCCGAGGACGCGTGGAGTCTGACCGGGCGCTGAATCCCCGCTAGGCTGGAAGCGTGAGCAACTCTTCTACCGGGAACGCCCCCCTTCTGAACATCGCCAACGTACTGACGGTCGTGCGGATCCTGATGGTTCCGCTTTTCATCTGGCTGCTGCTGGCCGATGACGGCCGCCATGGTCTGTACCGCTGGCTGGCGGTGGCCACATTCGCCGTCGCCATCTATACCGACAAGCTGGACGGCGATCTCGCCCGCAGCCGGGGCCTGATCACCGACTTCGGCAAGATCGCAGACCCGATTGCGGACAAACTGCTGATCGGCTCGGCCCTGGTCATGTTGTCGGCGCTGGGTGAGCTCTGGTGGTGGGTCACCATTGTGATCCTGGTCCGCGAAATCGGCATCACGCTGATGCGGTTCGTGGTGATCCGTTACGGAGTTATGGCGGCGTCGCGCGGAGGCAAGCTGAAAACCGTGATCCAGACTCTCGCGATCTTCCTGTACCTGCTGCCGCTGACAACGTGGCTTGGCAGCTGGGCCTGGTGGATCAGCGCCGTGGTGATGGCCGCCGCTCTGGTGGTCACAGTGGTCACGGGCATCGATTACGTCATCAAGGCAGTCCAGCTGCGCCGGAGTGCGCTGCAGAACCCGGGCGGCCGGTGACGCTGCCCGGCGGCACGGCTGGAACCGCCGATGCTGCAGCGGTGGTGCGCGCCGCCTCGGCGGCAGACCTGACCCTGGCCACCGCCGAGTCACTGACTGCCGGCATGGTGGCCGCCGAACTCGGCACCGTCCCGGGGGTGTCCGCCGTTCTGGCCGGCGGAGTGGTGGCTTACTCGAACGCCGTGAAGCACAAAGCCCTGGGGGTCGACGCTGAGCTTTTGGCTGCCGCAGGTTCGGTCGACGCCGAGGTTGCCCGCCAAATGGCCGACGGCGTGCGACGCGCCCTGGAGGCGGACGTGGCAGTGTCCACCACTGGAGTTGCGGGGCCCGAACCGCACGACGGGAAGCCTGTGGGCTGTGTGTTCATCGCCGTCGTATCCGCTGAACGGACCCTGGTTGAAGAATATTTGTTTTTAGGCGACAGAGCAGCCATCCGACGGCAAACACGTGACGAAGCACTGTTACTGCTTGCCCGGGTTCTGTCGGACCGGCCATGATGGGGATCTGACACAGGGCAATCGGTGCCGGGAACAAAACCCGGGGGAGCTGAGTTGTTAGTATCAGGAACCACCAAGGTTTCCCGATTACGATCTTTAGATATCTGCGGTACACCCGCAGTCGGACCACACATAGGGAGCAGGACGATACAGATGGTTAAGCAACCCGTATCCGTGAACGGCGTTATTCGCTGGCGGGATGTAGGGTTGGCGGAAGATGCACACCGGGAACCAAAGGAGCGCAAAATGGTTGTTCTTCGTCATGAAATTGGCGACGTACTGCGCGATGTCCGCCAGCGTCAGGGCCGTACCCTGCGCGAGGTGTCACACAGCGCACGCGTTTCACTTGGTTACCTCAGCGAGGTGGAGCGGGGCCAAAAGGAAGCATCATCAGAGCTTCTGTCCTCTATTTGCACCGCGCTTGATGTGCCTTTGTCCCTGATGCTTCGTGAGGTCAGTGACCGGGTGGCGACTGCAGAAGGCGTCGCCATACCCGATACCGTGCCGTCGGAATTCTCGCGCGAGTTTGCCCGCGATTTCCCGGAGGACATGGCTCGGGACCTGGCCCGCACTCCGTAGACCTACATCCGCAGTGCTGCCGCTCCATCGGGCAGCCTGCCCAGTGCCAAGAAAAAGACCCCGCCGTTTTGGCGGGGTCTTTTTTGCCGTTCAGCGGCCGTTGAGCCAGCACTGGCTCGGTTTCCGGGCAGCCATTACCGTTCGCGGGCGTAGGAGTGGTTGAGCTTGGTCAGCAGTGACCCCAGCTGCTCCAGCTCCTCATCATCCCAATCCTCCAGCAGTGTCCGGAACAACTCTTTGCGGGCCGACTGTGTCTTGGCCAGCGCCTCTGAGCCTGCTGGGGTGAGGGAGATGGACTGGGCGCGGCCGTCCAGCGGGTCTGCGTGCTTCTGGACCAGGCCAAGCGATTCCAGCATGACAATCTGGCGGCTCACGGACGGCTTGCCGATGCCGATGCTGGCGGCAATGTCCGTTAGCCGCATGTCCTGCTGCTTCTGCAGCAGGACCAACAGCCCGTAGGCTGCCGGTTCCATATCCGGATGCACCTCGCGGGCCACCTTGTAGGAGTTGGACCGTGCCCGGCGCCACAGCACCGAGAGGGCCTGCTCCAAGGTGTCGATGGCCGCTTCATGGTGCCGTGCTTCTGGGGAAGATTCCTGCTCGGTCATGGTCTCCATTCTAGAGGGGCATGGACATGAGAAGATTAAGCGATGCGACTCAGTGATTTCTGGCGGCTCATGGATGATGAGTTTGGGCCGGCCTACTCCAGGGTGCTTGCCGCGGACCTCGTGCTCGGCTCCCTTGGCGGCAGGACGGCAACGGAAGCCCTCAGCGGGGGTATCGAACCGAAGGCTGTCTGGCTGGCGGTCTGTGATGTCCAGGATGTCCCGGCGGAACGACGTCTGGGGCGGGACATCCAGCCCAAAAAATGAGGCTGGCCGTGTTAAAGGCGGGACACGCCGAAGCGGATATTCGAATACCTGTTCGGATGAGGATAAGCTCCTACACAGGGGCGACACGACCGCAAAACTGCCCCTGATATCCCCACGGCAGTCCGCTCCGCTGTTTTGTCAGTGCCGCCGCTTATGGTCGTAGGTGAGCAGGACAACCGGCCTCCGGGCCACGTAAAACCACAACAACCGAGGTGAAGAATGGCAGCAGCAGTCGACCGCGCAAAGGCACTTGAAGCAGCGCTGGCCCAAATCGATAAGCAGTACGGCAAGGGCTCGATCATGCGGCTTGGAGACGAGGTCCGCGCTCCGGCAGAGACCATCTCCACCAGTTCGATCGCCTTGGACCTGGCACTTGGCATAGGCGGGCTTCCCCGCGGCCGCGTCGTGGAGATCTACGGCCCGGAATCCTCGGGTAAGACAACCCTGGCGCTGCACGTTGTTGCCAACGCACAGAAGAACGGCGGCATTGCCGCGTTCATCGATGCCGAGCATGCCTTGGATCCCATCTACGCTGCACGGCTCGGCGTGGATACGGACTCGCTGCTGGTGTCCCAGCCGGACACCGGTGAGCAGGCACTGGAAATCATGGACATGCTGATCGGTTCCGGTTCGGTTGACGTGGTGGTTATCGACTCCGTGGCCGCACTGGTTCCGCGTGCGGAAATTGAGGGCGACATGGGCGACAGCCACGTGGGCCTGCAGGCCCGGCTCATGAGCCAGGCACTGCGCAAGATCGCCGGCCGCCTGAGCCACACGAATACCACCGCCATCTTCATCAACCAGCTCCGCGAAAAAATCGGTGTCATGTTCGGAAGCCCGGAAACCACCACGGGTGGCAAGGCGCTGAAGTTCTATGCCTCCGTGCGCATCGATGTCCGGCGCATCGAGACGCTCAAGGAAGGTACGGTTCCGGTGGGTAACCGAACCCGCGCCAAGATCGTCAAGAACAAAATGGCCCCGCCGTTCAAACAGGCTGAGTTCGACATCATCTACGGCACGGGAATTTCCCGTGAGGGCGGACTGATCGACATGGGCGTGGAGCACGGCTTCGTGAAGAAGTCCGGTGCCTGGTTCACGTACGACGGTGATCAGCTGGGCCAGGGTAAGGAAAATGCCCGCAAGTTCCTGCGCGACAACCCGGAACTGACCGATGAGCTGGAACGCCGCCTGCGTGAAAAGCTGGGCATTGACGGACCGGCTACCGAGGAAGCTCCTGCGGCGGAAGCGAAGCTCAAGGCCGTTCCGAAGAACTCCTAGGCATTCGTGCAGCAGCAAACCAGTGGATTTCCCCCGGCAGGCGGTTCGCCGGGGGAGCCGGACGCGAAGCCGCGGGAGCAACCGCGTGACCCGTACGGTGCTGCCCGCACCATTGTCCTTCGGCAGCTGACCAGTGCCCCGAAGAGCCGGCACCAGCTTGCGGTGAAGCTGGCCGAAAAGGACATTCCCCAGGACGTTGCACAGGCGGTACTGGACCGTTTTGAGGAAGTTCGGCTCGTGGACGACGCTGAGTTTGCCCGCATGTGGGTGGACAGCCGGTCGCGTTCCAAGTCCCTCGCACGTGGTGCGCTGAAGCGTGAACTAGCCGAGAAGGGCATTTCGGGGGAGCTGGCAGCGGAAGCGCTGGAGCAGGTCAGCGATGAGGATGAGTTGGAAGCTGCCCGGACGCTGGCGCGCAGGAAGCTGCAGCCGTCAGTGGACCTGACGGATCGGGCAGCCCGGGACAAGCAGGCAAAGCGGCTGGTCTCCATGCTCGCCCGCAAGGGGTACTCGCCGTCGGTGGGATACCGCGTGGTCAACGAGATCATCGGTGACGTCCTTGAAGAGCGCCCCGAGGACGAGTGGTAGGAAACCTGCGGGAATCCTGAGGCGGTGCCGTATGCTGGGCCACGATGTTGACTCTGTTGCTGCCGGGCAAGAAGTTCACTCGTCTTTCCCTGGGTTCCGCCGTGCTGGTCGGGGTGCTTGCCGCCTCGGCCTTCAGTGCTGTGCCTGCCTCCGGTACAGAGTTTCCCTCGTGGGAGCAGGTGGAGCAGGCCAAGCGCAGCGTTGAATCCAAAGCAGCGCAGGCCGCTGAAATTGAAGCTCTCCTGGGCAAACTGTCGGCCGAGGCGGGAAGCCTGGGAACAAAAGCCGTACAGGCCTCGGCAAATCATCAGCGTGCCGTGGACGAGGCAGAGATCAACAGCCGGGCCGTCGAAGTATTTTCTGCCCAGCGGCTGGAAGCGTCCCGGACTGCTTCGGAGCTGACCGGACAGATGGGCGCACTGGCGGCGCAGACGTACAAGACGGGCGGAATGGATTCCAGCCTGCTCTTGCTGCTGGATGCCGATGCCGCGGTGGGGGCCATGGACCGGCTCACCACGCTGCAGAGCATTTCCGGCCGCACTGACAGCCTCCAGCTGCAGGCCGCCTCGGCTGCGCAGGTGCTGGGCAGCCTTGAAGAGCGTGAAGCTGCCGCCCTGGACAGTCGGGAAGAATCAGTTGCCGCGTCCCTGCAGCTGGCTGCTGAGGCGCAAACAGCTGCGGCTGCAGCTGACAAAGCAGTACAAGATGCCCAGGAGCGCAGCACCGTGCTGCTCGAGCAGCTCGCCGAGCTGCGGGACAGCAGTGTGCAGGCCGAAGCGCAGCGGCTAAGGGGGCTTCAGGCCGAAGAGACCTATCGAGCGCAACAGGAAGCGCGGGCCGCCGAAGAAGCCGCCAGGGAGGCTGAAGAAAACGACGCCGGAGGCAGCAGCGGCAGGAATCCGGCTCCGCCGCCCGGTAAAACTGAGCCCGATCCGGTGATTAATCCCACTCCGCTGCCCCAGGTCCCAGCACCCCAACCAGCACCGCTGCCACCTCCTGCACCATCTGCTCCTCCAGTCCCACAGCCTGCTCCCGCACCGGATCCGCTGCCCGTGCCCTCTCCCGGGCCGGTTGACGACCCGGTCGCCGCCCAGGCCTACGCCGCCGGACGGCTGCCTGGCTATGGCTGGGGACAGGATCAGTTTCGGTGTCTGGTGAACCTGTGGCAGCGGGAGTCCGGCTGGCGGACCAGCGCAAATAACCCCTACAGCGGGGCTTACGGGATTCCCCAGTCACTGCCCGGAGACAAGATGGCCAGCGTTGGTGCAGACTGGCGCACCAACTATCGGACCCAGATCGAGTGGGGTCTGGGGTACATCAGCTCCCGGTACGGCAGCCCCTGTGCCGCTTGGCAGCACTCCGAAGACAAAGGGTGGTATTGAACCCGTTAGCGACACGCATGTCAAGTGGATCGTTATGCAATTGAGATAGCTGCTCAGGGACGGTCGTTACCGTCTCGGTTCTATGACTTCCCTCCAAAAAGATGCCCTCGGCAACGAAGACACCCAGAGCGACAGCCACAAATCCAACGACGGTCCCGGCCGGCGCGGCCTTACCCAGGAACGCCGGCAGGCCAGCCGGACCCGCAAGCTCCGCATCGGGGCCGTGGCGGTTGCCGGCGGACTGGCCTTCTTCGGAATCGCCGGCGCCTCCGTACAAAATGACCAACTGCGGGCCAGCCTCGTCAGTCTGACTTCTCCCACCGCCGCCCCGGACACCGCTGAGACCGGTCCGGCTGATGAGGCCGGCGCCGCGGGAGATACCGACGGCGACGAGCAGCAGAAGGCAGCTGACACCGCTGCCGCCGATGATGCCAAGAAGGCGGCCGACGCCAAAGCAGAGGAGGCCAGGGCTGCTGAACAAAAGGCCGCTGAAGAAAAGGCTGCTGAACAAAAGGCCGCTGAAGAAAAGTCAGCGGAGGAAGCTCGAGCTGCCGAAGAGCTGAAAGCCGAAGAAGCAGCTCAGGCTGCCGCGGCCGAGCAGGCCAGGGTTGCAGCCGAGCAGGAAGCTGCAGCCAAGGCAGCAGCTGAAGCCCAGGCTGCCGCGGACCGCGCCGCGGAAGAGGCCGCCGCAGCAGCGTCTGTTCCCATGGATGATCCCGCCGGGGCGAAAGCGTACGCTGCCTCTGCCCTCGCCGGCCATGGATGGGCAGCCTCGGAAATGACCTGCCTGAACACCCTGTGGGAGAAGGAATCCAACTGGATGACCAGCGCCACCAACGCCAGCAGCGGTGCCTACGGCATTGTCCAGTCACTGCCCGCCGAAAAAATGGCATCATCGGGACCTGATTACCTCACCAATCCCAAGACCCAGATCAACTGGGGCCTGGGCTATATCGAATCCCGGTACGGCAGCCCCTGCTCGGCACTGAACTTCCACTACGCCAACAACTGGTACTAAACCCGGCTATCAGCCGGCGCCTCCTCCGGCGGTCCGCGGCAGGTACCCTAGGACTGTGAGTTTGACAGTATCTTCCCCGACATCTTCCCCGACCCCGTCCGAGCAGCATCACCGCACCTATCAGGTGCGGACCTTCGGGTGCCAAATGAACGTCCACGATTCCGAGCGCATTTCCGGCCTGCTGGAGAACGCCGGTTATGTTCCCGCGGAAGGCGACGAGGCCGACGTCGTCGTCTTCAACACCTGCGCGGTGCGGGAGAACGCGGACAACAAGCTGTACGGGAACCTGGGCATGCTCGCCCACGTCAAGGAAACTCGTCCGGGCATGCAGATTGCCGTGGGCGGGTGCCTGGCGCAGAAGGACCGCGACACCATCCAGCGCAAGGCGCCGTGGGTGGATGCCGTGTTTGGCACGCACAACATCGGCTCGTTGCCGGCCCTGCTGGACCGCGCCCGGCACAACGATGAAGCGCAGCTGGAAATCCTGGAATCCCTGGATGTTTTCCCCTCCACACTGCCCACCAAGCGCGACTCCGTCTACGCAGGCTGGGTCTCCATTTCCGTGGGCTGCAACAACACCTGCACGTTCTGCATTGTCCCTTCCCTGCGCGGCAAGGAACGGGACCGCCGCCCGGGCGAGATCCTCGCTGAAATCCAGGCGCTGGTGGACGACGGCGCGATTGAGGTTACGCTGCTGGGCCAGAATGTTAACTCGTACGGCGTGGAGTTTGGAGACCGGGGCGCCTTCGCCAAGCTGCTGCGGGCCTGCGGCACCATCGAAGGCCTGGAGCGTGTGCGCTTCACCAGCCCGCATCCGGCTGCGTTCACCCAGGACGTCATCGACGCCATGGCGGAAACCCCCAACGTGATGCCGCAGCTGCACATGCCGCTGCAGTCCGGTTCCGACAAGGTCCTCAAAGACATGCGCCGGTCCTACCGGTCCAAGAAGTTTCTCGGCATCCTGGACAGTGTCCGTGAGCGGATGCCGCACGCCGCCATCTCCACCGACATCATTGTGGGTTTCCCGGGCGAGACCGAAGAGGACTTCGCCGCCACGCTCGATGTCGTGGAGAAGTCCCGTTTCGCCACGGCCTTCACCTTCCAGTACTCCAAGCGCCCGGGCACCCCCGCCGCAGAGCTGCCGGACCAGCTGCCCAAGGCAGTGGTCCAGGAACGCTTTGAACGCCTCACCGCCCTGCAGGACCGCATCGCGGCCGAAGAGAATGCCAAACAGGTGGGCACCACAGTGGAAGTTCTGGTTACCGCCGGTTCCGGCCGCAAGTCCGAAGAAACAGGTCGCCTTTCCGGCCGTTCCCGTGATCAGCGCCTGGTGCACTTCTCGGTGCCCGAGGGCTGCGAGGTACCCCGGCCCGGAGACCTCGTCACCGTGCCCGTGACGTCCGCAGCTGCTTTCCACCTCGTCTCGGACCCTGCGACGGCAGCGGATTACTCGCTGCGCCGTTCACGCGCCGGTGACGCCTGGGACCGTTCACAGGCGGAATCGTGCGGAGTCCCCGCTCCGGGTGCTTCCGGCGGCAAAGCCGGTGTCTCCCTGGGCATGCCGGCACTGCCCCCGCGCTCCTAGTGCTGTCCCCGTCTCCCGGGTGCGTCCGGTGACTGCCGCCGAGGCTGCGCGCGCCCGCCCGGTCATCGCCGTCGTCGGCCCCACCGGCTCCGGCAAATCGGATCTGGGCGTTTCACTGGCCCTGCAGCTGGGCGGAGAAGTCATCAATGCCGACGCTATGCAGTTCTACCGGGGCATGGACATCGGTACCGCCAAGATCAGCGAGGCGGAGCGGCGCGGCGTTCCACATCACCTGCTGGACATCATGGATGTCCGGGAGGAAGCCAGCGTTTCGGCGTTCCAGGCATCCGCCCGCAGTCTCATCACGGAGATCCAGGGACGGGGAAAGTATCCGATCCTCGTGGGCGGGTCCGGGCTTTACGTCCGTGCGGCCCTGGATGTGCTGGACTTCCCGGGCACTGATCCGGCAGTGCGGTCTGCCATGGAACGTCAACTGGACGAACAGGGACTGGAGGCTCTGCGCGGGCGGCTGCGTGCAGTGGACCCGGTGTCCGCGGACCGGCTTGGCGACGGCCGCCGGGTGGTGCGGGCCCTGGAAGTCCACCAGCTGACGGGCAGGCCGTTCAGTTCCTTCATGCCCGTCCGGGAGTACTTCCAGCCGGCAGTCCAGATCGGCCTGAGCGTGGAGCGCAGCCTGCTGCATCAGCGGCTGGCAGCACGCGTGGACCGGATGGTGGACCGAGGCCTGCTCGCCGAAGTGGAAGACCTCGCCGGCCGCGGCCTGCGCGAGGGCCGGACTGCCGGCCGCGCCCTGGGGTATTCCCAGTTCCTGCGCGTGCTGGACGGCGAATCGTCAGTGGCCGAGGCAGTCGAACAGACAGTGGTGGCTACCCGGCAGTTCGCGCGCCGCCAGCTCACCTGGTTCCGCGCAGATCCGCGGATCACCTGGCTGGACTGGGACGACCCCGAACTGACCGGCAAGGCTGCCGCCGCTATCCTTGAACAGTGAACACAACTCTCTCTTCTGCTCTGTCCGCTTCCGGCTTACCCGCTTCTCTTGCCGGTTTGCCCTTCGCCAAAGGCCACGGCACCGGCAACGACTTTGTGCTGGTGGCCGACCCCGACGGGGGACGCGAAGTGACGCCTGCCGAAGTGGCGGCGGTATGCGACCGGCACCGCGGCATAGGCGCAGACGGATTCATCAGGGCCGTGCGTTCCGAGCACCTGCCTGAAGGCCAGGCCCTGCTGCAAAGTGATCCCGCTGCGGAGTGGTTCATGGACTACCGCAATGCGGACGGCAGCATCTCCGAGATGTGCGGCAACGGGGTGCGGGTCTTCGTGCACTTCCTGCTCGCCGAGGGGCTGGTGAACCTGGCCGAAGGGGAAACCCTGACCATCGGCACCCGCGCCGGCATCAAAACAATCACCCGGGTGGACAGCGGCTACGCCGTGGACATGGGTCCCTGGGAGTTCATCTACCCCGACCATGCCGCCGCGAAGGCCATGGACGCCGTCGTCAACGCCGACGGCCTGGAAGTTCCGCGCCCCGGGCTGTCCGTCAGCATGGGAAACCCGCACACAGTGGTGGCCCTGGCCGAACTGTCCGAACTCGCAGCCACTCAACTGACGGCGCCGCCCACGGTGCAGCCGGAGCCGGAGAACGGCACCAACGTGGAATTTGTGGTCCCCGCCGAGCCTCTGGTGGAAAACGGCGTGGGTCTGCTGACCATGCGCGTGCATGAGCGCGGTGTGGGGGAGACCCTTTCCTGTGGCACCGGCGCCTGCGCAGCAGCCGTTGCCATCCGTTTCTGGGCCGGCCGGGATGCCCCGAACGATTGGGCGGTCACGGTGCCCGGCGGCGTCGTCGGGGTCCGTTTCCTGACTGCTGAAGACGGCCGCGAGCACGTGGAACTCAGCGGCCCCGCCGTCATTGTGGCGCGCGGAACCCTACTCTAGGAACGGCCGGAATAAACCCCTGCGACGGGCGGTTGAAGCTGTCATGGAATTCAAAACCGGTGTTAGTGCGGCCCGCCGCTGAGCAGTCAGCTGTCTTCGGGACTGCGGGTAATTTTGAGGATCCGGAAGGATTTGGCGGTGCTGTGCCGGGACACCGAGTATCCGGACCCCAGCTGCTCGGTCATCCATTTCTGCAGTGAATCCGCTCCCAGGTTTTTCTGCACCACCAGCCACGCGGTTCCTTCCGGCGCCAGCCGCGGCAGCCACAGAAGCAGGAGCGCATGCAACTCGTCCTTGCCGATGCGGATGGGCGGATTGGACCAGATGGTGTCGAACCGCAGCTGCGGATCGACGTCCTCGGGCCGGCTGGCAGTGACATTGTCCAGGCCCAGTGCGGCGGCATTGTCACGGGTCAGGGCCAGGCACCGCTCGTTCACATCCACGGCGTACACGCGGGCTGCCGGGGATTTCAGGGCCATGGTCAGCGCCACCGGCCCCCAGCCGCAGCCAATGTCCAGCAAATTCCCCTCCGGGGAGGGGGACGGAACTTCGTCCAGCAGAATCACAGTGCCTTTGTCGATGCCGTCGGGGCTGAAGATGCCGCCGGAGGTAACGAGGGTACGCTCCCGGCCATCGAGCGTGACATGGAGCGGCCGGCGGACCTCGGGCCCGGACGGCTGTGAACTGAAGTAATGGTCTGAACCCATAACAAACCAGATTAGTGGGTCTGCGGCAGGCAGCGGAAACCGGATTCAGCGGCGGGCAAATCGCGCCCCCAAATGTCCGTGCCCTGACTTACCATGGAGAACACGGCTTATAAGGAGAATATGACGATCAACAATTCCCGTCCTGGCACGTCCGGTTCCGCTCAGCCCACACCGGAGCTGAGCCCCGAAGACATCCAGGGGGTCATTGACAGGATCCTCGCCAAGGAAAGCGCTGCGGAGGCCAAAGCTCCCGCCCGGGACGTCCCGCGCGGCAGAGCCCAGGCTCTCTCTTCCGAGGACGCCGGGCATTCAGTGCACGACGGCGACCAGGAAGACCTTCGCGAGCGGCACGCACTGCGGCGCGTGGCCGGCCTGTCCACCGAACTCGAAGACGTAACCGAAGTCGAGTACCGCCAGCTTCGCCTGGAGCGGGTGGTACTGGCCGGACTGTGGAGCGAAGGAACGGCGGCCGACGCCGAGAATTCCCTGCAGGAACTGGCAGCCCTCGCCGAAACGGCAGGCTCCGAGGTGCTCGACGGCGTCATCCAGCGCCGCCTGAAGCCCGATCCGGGCACCTTCTTGGGATCCGGCAAGGCCCAGGAACTCAAGGACATCGTGGCCGCCACCGGCGCTGACACGGTCATCGTGGACAGCGAACTGGCCCCGTCCCAGCGCCGCGGACTGGAAGACATCGTCAAGGTCAAGGTCATCGACCGGACGGCCCTCATCCTGGACATCTTCGCCCAGCATGCCAAGTCCCGCGAGGGCAAGGCCCAGGTGGAACTGGCCCAGCTCGAGTACCTGCTGCCGCGACTGCGCGGCTGGGGCGAATCCATGTCCCGGCAGGCCGGCGGCCAGGTGGGCAGCGCAAGCGCCGGCATGGGTTCACGTGGTCCCGGTGAAACCAAGATTGAGCTGGACCGGCGGAAGATCCGTACCCGGATGGCGAAACTGCGGCGCGAAATCGCGGGCATGAAACCTGCACGCGAAACCAAGCGGGCCAACCGCCAGCGCAACCAGGTTCCTTCGGTGGCTATCGCCGGGTACACCAACGCGGGCAAGTCGTCGCTCCTGAACCGGCTGACGGATGCCGGTGTCCTCGTCGAGAACGCCCTGTTCGCCACCCTGGACCCCACCATCCGCAAGGCCCAGACCGAAGACGGGATCGGCTACACCCTGGCGGACACCGTCGGATTTGTCAGGTCGCTGCCGACCCAGCTGGTGGAAGCCTTCCGCTCCACGCTGGAGGAAGTGGCGGACGCTGACCTGATCCTGCACGTCGTGGATGCCTCCCATCCTGACCCGGAGGGCCAGATTGCCGCCGTCCGCACTGTGCTGACGGATGTTGATGCCCGCAAGATTCCGGAAATCATCGTCCTGAACAAGGCCGATGCCGCCGATCCGTTTGTCCTGGAACGCCTCCGGCAGAAGGAACGCCGCCACGTGGTGGTCTCCGCCCGTACCGGTGAAGGCATCGACGAGCTGCTGCAGGCGATCTCCGAAGGGATTCCCCGCCCCGCGGTGGACCTGACGCTGATGGTTCCCTACGACCGCGGAGACGTGGTCTCCCGGCTGCACAGCCCGGACACTGAAATCCTGTCCGTGGACCACTCCGAAACCGGAACCCGGCTGCATGTCATGGTCCGCGAAGGCCTTGCTGCTGAACTGGAGCCGTTCGTCACCCATGAGTAAAGACACCACCGGCGAAGTCCTGGAACTTCTGGACACCGCCGTTGCCGGCATGGGCGGACAAAACCGCCCGGGCCAGCATGAAATGGCCCGACAGGTCACGCAGGCCATAGACGAAGGAAAGCACCTGCTGGTTCAGGCGGGCACCGGAACCGGCAAATCGCTGGCCTATCTGGTGCCGCTGATCCATCACTCGCTGGAGAGCACCAAGCCGACGCTGGTGTCCACTGCAACGCTGGCCCTGCAGTCCCAGATTGTGGGCCGGGACCTGCCTCGGCTGCTCAAGACCCTTCAGCCGCAGCTCCCCCGCGAAGTGGACGTGGCACTGCTCAAGGGCCGCAGCAATTATGTCTGCCTGCACAAGACCGGCGGGGGATTTCCTGAAGAGGAAGATCCCGCCGGTGCCCTGTTCACGCTGGGAGATGACCATGGCGTCGCCCACCCTTCACCGGCTCCCACCTCGGCCATGGGCCGGGAAGTGGTGCGGCTGCGTGAATGGGCGGAGGAAACGGACACCGGCGACCGGGATGATCTGGTCCCGGGTGTGAGTGACCGGGCCTGGCGGCAGGTATCGGTGACTTCCATGGAGTGCCTGGGAGCACAGAAGTGTCCGGTCGCCGCTGAGTGCTTCAGCGAGCGTGCCCGTGCACAGGCCGCCGTGGCCGACGTCGTGATCACCAACCATGCGATGCTGGCGATTGCTGCCTTCGAAGGCCTGGCCGTGCTGCCGGACTATGACGTGGTGGTCATTGACGAGGCGCACGAACTGCAGGACCGCGTCACCGGTGCTGTCACCGGCCAGCTCTCCGGCACGGTGATTACTGCCGCTGTTACCGCAGCGCGCAAACACACCTCTGCCAGCGTGGAGGAGCTGGCGCAGGCGGCACGTGCCTTTGAGCAGTCCATGGAGGGTGTTCCCTCCGGCCTGCTGGCCAGCGGGCTGAACGAAGAGCAGGAACAGGCCGTGGGGCGCGTTCGCGAGGCCTGCCGAGTGGCGCTCTCTGATTCCAAGCCCGAGCCCGGGGAAACCGCAGACGGCGGCCGGCAGACGGCCCGTTCACGGCTTATGGCCGTGCTGACTGTCTGCGAGCGGCTGATCTCGGCACCGGCGGCCGGCGAGGTGATTTGGGCGTCCCGGCCCAGTTCCTTCTCCCCGTCGGGAGGTTTTTCACCGCCCGACGAGACCGCCCCCGCCACCCTGAACGTTGCTCCGCTGTCAGTAGCGGGACGGCTGCGTGAAGGATTGTTTGACGGGCACACCGTTGTCCTGACCTCGGCAACCCTGGCGATCGGCTCCGAGTTCGGGCCGGTGGCCGGTGCCCTGGGCCTGTTGGGTCCGGGTGCACCGTCCTGGACCGGAACCGACGTCGGCAGTCCCTTCGATTACCCGCGCCAGGGGATTCTGTATGTGGCCAAGGACCTGCCCAAGCCGGAGCGGGGTACCTCCGAGGCTCAGCTGAATGAAATCGAAGCGCTGCTTAAGGCCTCCAACGGCGGCGCGCTGGGCTTATTCTCCTCCCGGCGAGCGGCCGAAGATGCCGCCGATGCCATGCGCACCCGGGTGGATTTCCCCATCCTGTGCCAGGGGGAATCTTCCATGTCTTCACTGGTCAAGCAGTTCTCTGAAGAGCCGGACACCTGCCTCTTCGGCACCATGTCGCTATGGCAGGGCGTGGACGTTCCCGGAGCCGCGTGCCGGCTTGTCCTCATCGACCGCATCCCGTTTCCCCGTCCCGATGACCCGCTGATGACCGCCCGCACCCGAGCAGTGGCCAAGGCCGGAGGCAACGGGTTCATGTCCGTGGCGGCGACCCATGCCGCCGTGCGTCTGGCACAGGGCGCCGGGCGCCTGATTCGTGCGGCGGGGGACCGCGGTGTGGTGGCTGTCCTGGACTCCCGGCTGGCCACGGCCCGGTATGGGGGCTTCCTGCGCGCAGCGCTGCCGCCGTTCTGGTCCACCACGGACCGCTCCGTGGTGCTCTCCGTTTTGGGCCGGCTCGCAGAGCAGTCGGCAGCCGAGGAGCTGTCGGCGGGATAGGCGGGCTGCGGGGGCAACCGCGGCACTCTGCGGCCCAGTGAGGCCGGGCAGCAAAGACATGGACATGCAAATGGCGGCCGGAATATTTCCGGCCGCCATTTGCGTGCTTTCCGCTGCAGGGATCCCGCCGGGACATCGGCTAAAGAGCGCGCATCACCGAGACAACTTTGCCCATGATGACGGCGTGATCGCCCACAATGGGCTCGTACCGCGTGTTCTGCGGCAGCAGCCAGGTGTGGCCGTTGCGCTGCCGGAAGGTCTTGACCGTGGCTTCATCGTCGAGGAGGGCAGCCACAATGTCACCGTTCTCAGCTGTCGGCTGGCGGCGCACAACCACCCAGTCACCGTCGCAGATGGCGGCATCAACCATGGAGTCTCCCGAAACCTTCAGCATGAAAAGGTCACCGTGTCCCACCAGCTGACGGGGCAGCGGCATGATGTCCTCCACCACCTGCTCCGCAAGGATGGGTCCGCCGGCGGCGATGCGGCCGACCAGCGGCACCATGGCGGTATCAACGGAGGTGGCAAGCTCGGTTACCGAGGCCAGCGCCGGGGTTGAGCCTGCGCCCTCTTCATGCTGGTCTCCGGTGCGCCCCGCAGCGCCGGCTGAAGGGCTGTTGTCCGTGCCGGAGCCGGGGCGTCCCGGCCCCTCTTCGGCTGCCGTACCGGAGGACCCGTCACGGAGCATCAGGGGAATGAGGATTTCCATGGCGCGGGGGCGCTTCGGATCACGGCGGATGTAGCCGAGCTTCTCCAGCTGCATGAGCTGGTGGGTCACGCTGGACAGGCTGGCCAGGCCAACCGTGTCGCCGATTTCGCGCATGGTGGGCGGATAGCCGTTGGTGCTCACGGACCGCTGAATCATCTCCAGGACGGTCTTCTGCCTGGGGGTGAGCCCTTTGGCGCGCGCACGGGTGCCTGTGGCAGCTGGTTTGTTGGTGCTGTCTTCGGAAGCAGTCCTGCGGGCCACGTCGGGTTCCCTTCGGGTCAGCTGGTCCCGGCAATGCCGGGGCTGGTCGGTAAATGTCTAATCGGTACAAGCCGGGACGTATTGGCCGTGCAAGCCGTTCCGGCGGTTATGTCAGAGGCAGCTGATTCAGTGATCCTGAGGAACCGCTCCGACGCCTGGGCTTCGAGTCGATCCGCAGAACCCGTTGAAGGTTCCCTCTTGTCCTCAACGTTAAGCGAGCAGTGCGGTGTTTTCAAACATTTGTTCGAGCGAGTCTCGACTTTATTAGTAGATAAGTGCTAGAAATAACTCAGCAGAAATCGAACATACTTTCGACAGCCGCCCTCAGCGGAGGTTCGGGTAAGTCGATCAGCTTCCAATCGTTCGAATATGGCTTCGGGTATTTCCTGCAGCCATCGAACCGGAAAGGCGTTGCAATGACAACCCAAACAGTCCCGACAGCTCGAACAGCTGATTCGAGTCATACAGCTGCTTCAATCCATACAGCTGCGTCAAAAACAGCTGCGTCAAACACATCTCCCTCACAGCACCTCGATTCCCGGCCTTCAAATCCTTCCCTGCCGGTCAAGGCGAACTCGCTGCACCTGACTCGCAGGGGCCGTCTGGTTTTCATCGGCCTCCCGCTGATGCTCGCCGCAGCGGCTGCGCTCATTGTGCTGGGTTTCTTCACTGCTCCCGCCATGGCCTCCAGCGGGGGGCCGGACGTGACAAGAACCGTCCAGGTCAGTGTGGCTGCGGGTGAGTCCCTGTGGGGCCTGGCGCAGGAGTTCGCTCCTGAGCGTGACCCGCGGGATGTCATGGAAGACATCATGGAACTCAACAACCTGACTGAATCCCGCCTCATCGTTGGTGCTCAGCTTTACATCCCCGTTGAACGCTGAGCCGGCAACAACGCTGAGCCGCAACACCTCAGGACGAAACACCCAGAGCCAAACAAGTCAGTGCTCAACAACGCGGGACGTAACAAGGCAGGGCGTGCAGCCCGCAGATTCTTCCCGCTCCGCCTTCGAGTCTTAAGCTGTACAGGTGACTGAACAGCTGGCGAGACTCAACCGACTTCCTCTGCGCGATGACCTCCGCGGACTGACGCCCTATGGCGCACCCCAGTTGGATGTGCCCATCCTGCTGAATGTCAACGAGAATACGCATGGCCTGCCGAAATCCGTGCGGGAGGCGATTGCGATCTCTGTGGAGCGGGCCGTGGCCGGACTGAACCGCTACCCGGACCGGGAATTCACGGAACTGCGGGACCGGCTTGCCGCTTACCTCGGCCACGGACTGACCTCCGAAAATATCTGGGCCGGGAACGGCTCGAACGAGGTCCTGCAGCAGATTCTCCAGGCGTTCGGCGGTCCCGGACGGACGGCCATGAGTTTCCCTCCCACTTATTCCATGTATCCGCTGCTCGCCAGCGGCACCGGCACCCGCTACGTCACGGGACACCGAAGCGACGACTTCGGGCTTACGGCTGAGTCAGCTGCAGAACAGGTTCGCGCCGAGGCGCCGAACATCGTCTTCCTTTGCACTCCGAACAACCCCACCGGCACAGCACTTTCACTGGATGTTGTGGAGGCCGTCTACGAGGCGGGGGCCGCGTCAGAGGCCATCGTGATCGTGGATGAGGCCTACGGCGAGTTCTTCCATGCCGGCACTCCGAGCGCCCTGGAACTGCTGCCGGGACGCGAGCGCCTGATCGTCTCACGCACCATGAGCAAAGCCTTTGCGCTCGCCGGAGCCCGGATCGGCTACATGGCAGCCGCCCCCGAGGTTACCGATGCCCTCCGCCTGGTGCGGCTGCCGTACCACCTGTCCGCCATCACGCAGGCCACCGCCAACGCTGCGCTGGAACACGCAGATGCTTTGCTGGCCAACGTTGAGGACATCAAGGTTCAGCGCGACCGCATTGTCTCCGAGCTGCAGGATCTGGGTCTGAAGCCCGCCCCCTCAGACGCGAACTTCGTCTTTTTCGGCGGAATGGAGGATCCCCGGGCCGTCTGGGAAGGCCTGCTGGAGGCAGGCGTCCTGGTGCGCGACGTCGGGATCCCCGGCCATCTGCGTGTCACCGCCGGCACGGAACCGGAGACCAGCGCCTTCCTCGCCCGCCTCCGCGAACTGCTGGCCGCCGGCATCCGGTAACTGGGCCGGGCGCCCGCGCTGCCGCGGCCGGAACAGCACCGGCCGGCAGACACTAAACTGTTAGCAGAGACCATCTTCTTTCAAAGGAAAACCATGACCGTGGAAACCACCACCGGCCGCACAGCCCGCCTCGAACGGGTTACCAGTGAATCGTCAGTGGTAGTGGAGCTGGACCTGGATGGAACCGGCCAGTCCAACATCAGCACGTCCGTGCCGTTCTATGACCACATGCTGACAGCCCTGGCCAAGCATTCCCTGATGGATCTCACGGTCCAGGCGACCGGGGACACTCACATTGATGTCCACCACACCGTCGAGGACATCGCCATCAGCATCGGCGAGGCGCTGAAGACGGCGCTGGGCAACAAGGCTGGGATCCGGCGCTTCGGCGAAGCAACGGTTCCACTGGATGAGGCACTGGCCAATGCAGTGGTGGACATCTCCGGTCGGCCCTATCTCGTGCACACGGGGGAGCCGGCAGGACAGGAATACCACCTGATCGGCGGGCACTTCACCGGCTCGCTTACCCGCCATGTCTTTGAAGCGATCACCCTGCACGCCCAGATCTGCCTGCACATGACCGTCCTCGGAGGACGCGACCCCCACCACATCGTGGAGGCCCAGTTCAAGGCCTTCGCCCGGGCGCTGCGTGCTGCCGTGGAATCGGATCCCCGCGTCGAGGGCATCCCCTCCACCAAGGGTGCCCTGTGAGCCGCAATGTCACAGTCCTGGACTATGGCTCCGGAAACATCCGGTCAGCTGTCCGCGCCCTGGAACATGTGGGAGCCAATGTCACCCTGAGCTCCAAATCCGCCGACGTCCTGAACGCCGACGGGCTGCTGGTGCCCGGCGTCGGCGCCTTTGCCGCGGTGATGCAGGGCCTGAAAGAGGTTGACGCGCTGCGCCTGATTGGTCGCCGCATTGCCGGCGGACGTCCCGTGATGGGCATCTGCGTAGGCCTTCAGGTCCTCTTCGACGAGGGCGTGGAGCACGGCGTGCGGACTCCCGGAATGGGGGAGTGGCCCGGAGTCGTGGAACGCCTGGACGCCGAAGTGGTGCCGCACATGGGGTGGAACACCGTGGAGCCGCCGGCTGGTTCCGAGCTTTTCGCCGGCATCGAGGATGAGCGTTTCTACTTTGTGCACAGCTACGGCGTGCAGAAGTGGGACTTCGACGTGACCCAGCCCGCCATGCGCGCACCCCAGGTCACCTGGTCCGAGCACGGCAGCCGCTTCATTGCCGCTGTGGAGAACGGTCCGCTGACCGCAACACAGTTCCATCCGGAAAAGTCCGGTGACGCCGGTGCGGCGCTGCTGGAAAACTGGCTGAAGACGCTGGGTTAGGGCTATGTGGAGCGTCATCCTGATGGGCCTTGCCGGAATTCTGATCGGCGGCGCCATTTCCTTCCGCCGCCAGGGCATGTCCAAAATCATCACCATTAGTTTCTGGGTCCTTGCGGGAATGTCCCTGCTCGGCGCCTACCTCCTGATCGACAGCAGCGTCTGACCAATCGCCGCTGCCGGAATTCCCACGGAAAGCAAAACATGTCACTTGTTGAAACACCCGTCCTTGAACTTCTGCCCGCCGTTGACGTAGCTGACGGCCAGGCCGTCCGCCTGGTTCAGGGTGAAGCCGGCAGCGAAACCAGCTACGGTGATCCGCTCGATGCGGCCATGGCCTGGCAGAACGACGGCGCCGCCTGGGTTCATTTGGTGGACCTCGACGCAGCCTTCGGCCGCGGCTCCAACCTGCCCCTGCTCAAACGCGTTGTTGACCAGCTGGACATCAAGGTGGAGCTGTCCGGCGGCATCCGCGACGACGCGTCCCTGGACATGGCCCTGGAACTGGGCGCCAGCCGCGTCAATCTGGGCACCGCCGCACTGGAAAACCCGGAGTGGACCGCCAGTGCCATTGCCCGCTACGGCGAGGCCATCGCCGTCGGCCTCGATGTCCGCGGCACCACCCTGGCAGCCCGCGGCTGGACCAAGGAAGGCGGCGACCTGTGGGAGGTCCTGGCCCGTCTGGAAGACGCCGGCTGCCCGCGCTACGTAGTCACCGACGTCACCAAGGACGGAACCCTGCGCGGACCGAACCTTGAACTCCTGCGCGAGGTGCTGCAGCGCACCGACCGCCCCGTGGTCGCCTCAGGTGGCATCTCGTCCCTGGATGACCTGGCCGCTCTGCGCGAACTTGTTCCCCTGGGCCTGGAAGGCACGATTGTGGGCAAGGCCCTCTATGCAGGCGCCTTCACCCTGCCGCAGGCCTTCGACATCGCCGGCCATCCGGAGCGCTAGGACCCATGGCTGAGCGCGCCCTTCCCGGCCACATTGCCGCCGCCCTCGCCGGGGCAGGCGGTCCGGCCGATTCCGCCGGGCAGTCCTGGGCCGGCCGGGACCTCTCCGGCGACGGCAACCCGCTCCATAATTTCGACGCCGACGACGGCAGCGCCGATGCCGGCTACCTCGCAGCGCTGGCTGCGCTGGAGGACGGCAGCGGCACCGAAGCACAGGTGGTGGCCACGCTGGCCACCGCCCGGGTGTTTGTCCCCATTGTCGCCAGCCTGGCCGAGGAAGCGGAATCCGATCACGGCCTGGTTGCGGACAAGGAAGCAGACATGGCTTTGGTCACGCTGACGGCGCCGGACGGACGCAAGGCCCTGCCGGTGTTCACGTCCGTTCCCGCGCTGCAGAACTGGCATCCGAAGGCCCGTCCTGTTGCTGTGTATGCCGCCCGTGCGGCGCTCTCAGCCGTATCGGAGGAGGCGCAGCTGCTGGTGGTGGACCCCGGCGCGGACATTACCTTCGTGGTGCGCCGCCCGGCCATGTGGGCCCTGGCCCGGCAGCGGGACTGGACTCCGTCCTACGCGGACCAGGAAGTCGCCCGGGCCGTGTCTGCTGCGGTCGACGTCGAACCGTCCGTTACCGGAGTTGAGCTTGTCCAGGCCCCGGCAACGGCGACCCGGTCGGCGCGCGGAACGGTCATCGCCGGAGGCGGTGCCGGTCCTGAGCTTAGAATGGTTCTTCACCTGGCACCGGGACTGGATGCGCAGGCGGTGCAGGGCATCGCCGGATTGCTGCAGCAACGGCTCGCTGCCGATCCTTTGTTTGTTGAGCGCGTGGATTCCCTGGAACTCAAGATCACGCGCTGACCCGTTGGGCGGGGGACCGCCGGAAGAGAAGTGCTGTGAATTTTGCCTCCTACGGGGAGCTGCTCCGTGTCGCCCCGATCCGCCGGCTGCTGCTGGTTGGAATGATTGCCCGGTTCCCGCACTCGGCGGCCGGAGTGCTGCTGACCCTGCACGTGGTCATGACCATGGACATGGGATATGCCAAGGCCGGCGCCGTAGCTGCCGTGGTCACGGTGGGCATCGCCTTCGGCGCCCCGTGGCGCGGCCGCCGGGTGGACAATGTGGGCCTGCGCCGGGCCCTGATTCCCTCCGTCATTTCCGAGGCGGTCATCTGGTCCATCGCTCCGCACGCCAGCTATGAGTGGCTGCTGGTGCTGGCACTGATCGGCGGCGTCTTCACGCTTCCGGTCTTCAGCGTGGTGCGGCAGTCCCTGGGCGTGATGGCAACGGGAGAGCAGCGCCGAACGGCCTTTGCCCTGGACTCCATCGCCACCGAGCTTGTCTTCATGGGCGGACCGGCACTGGGCGCCATCCTGGCCACCTCGCTCTCCTCCGTGGTGGGACTGACCCTGGTGGGAATTTCGACGTCGCTCGCCGGCCTGCTCCTGATCTGGTTCAACCCGCCCACCCGGTCCGAGAATCCGCAGAAGGCCGCCACCGAGGTCCAGGAGCGGGAAGCCGCCAACGCTGCCGTCGTGGCTGCCGCTCCCGCGCACCTGGCAGAGGCCTCTTCGGAGCTTCAGCCGCTGGCGGTGCTGAGCCGGCGGGCGCGGCTGCGCTCGGGTTTCTCCTGGTTCACGCTCAGCGTGGCCGTGGTTTTTGCCGTGGCGGTGGGCGCGGGACTGCTGCTGTCCAGCTCCGACGTCGGCATCGTGGCCCTGGTGGAATCCTCCGGCAACCCGCAGGAAGTGGGAATCGTCTTTGCCGCCTGGTGCGCCGCATCCGTGGTGGGCGGGCTGATCTACGGGGGAATGCGCCGGCGGATCTCGCCGATGCTGCTCCTGCTGGCGATGGCCGTTCTGACTCTTCCCATGGCCCTGGCCACGGACACGATCAGTTTGGCGCTGCTGTCCATTCCGGCCGGGCTGCTCTGCGCTCCGGTGCTGTCCTCCGCGTCCGAACGTGTGGCCGATCTGGTTTCTGAAGAGCGCCGGGGTGAAGCCATGGGCTGGTATGGATCCGCGCTGACGTCCGGCACGGCTCTCGGCGCCCCGCTGGCCGGCGCGGCCATTGACATTGTGGGTCCGTGGGCAGGCTTTGCCTTCGCCGGGGTCTCTGCGTCGCTGCTGGTGCTGGTCACCCTGACCGTACGAAAGTTCAGCCGGCGCGGCGAGCGGCTCTCAGCGGTGTGACCTTCGGGGGAGCTGCACGGCAGCCTCGGAAGCAAATCCCCAGTACCCGGCGGGTCATCAAACTTTCGGGCGGGTGCAGTTAACCGCCGGTGTTCAGACGCGAATAGACAGCCACGTCCATGCGCCGATTCCCCACCGGCAGTGCGGCGCGCAGGACACCGTCCAGGGCGAAGCCCAGCCGCTTGGCCACTGCCGTACTCCGCTGGTTGTCGGCAACCGTTCGGATTTCCACCCGGAGCATGCCGGCTTTCCGGGCGTGCTCCAGCAGTGCCCGGCAGGAACGGGTCACGGCGCCCCTGCCTTCATGGTCCGCGTGGATCCAATAGCCCAGCTCCGCGGTTTTCAGGTAGGAGTTGAGCCGCACGGACGCGGCGCCGATCAGCGAGTCCCCACAAATAATTACGGCGGGAAGTACGGTTCCGGCAACGAAGTCCGCAAGCTGTGCGCGGGTGAAATCCACCGACCCTGACAGGGTCTGTTCCTCATGAGCCCAGGGTTCCCAGGGCTGGAGCCGGTCCAGGTTTCGAAGCGTCAGCTGATGCATCTCCTCGGCCGTGTCCAGGGTGCGCAGTCCTAGGGAAAAGCCGCCGCCGATGTCATGGATAAATTGCATGAGGTACATCCTGCCGCGTCGGCCGGCGGACGGAGCGGACATTTCCCTAGCGTGTCCACTGCCGGCTTGAGCGAATCCAGCGGCGCCCTTTCGGTGCGTTCAGAGGTCAGGCATTGCCCTGCGGGCCGCGCAACCGGCCGCGCAACCGTCCACCCATACGGTGCACCCAGCCGCGGAAGCCGGGCTGCTGCGCCTTGCCCGCGACTCCGCTTCCGCCGGGTTCTACAAATCGGGCTACGGGGCTCTCCTCGGCCGAGCCTGCCCGCAGTCCGCGCCGTGCCCGCCAGCCGAGCATCTCTTCGTCAACGTTCCGGAGCTTGGTGATGACGGGAGGCCCGCCCTGCAACTGGCGGCGTGCCTCGATGACGCGGACGTTGAAGTCCTCTACGGCGTCGCGCACCTGGCGTTCGGACGGCAGCTCATCCAGCCGCTCCTCGAATTTCTCGTCCTCCACGCGCAGCAGCAGAGCCGGCGGCCCCAGTCCGCTGATATTCTCGCGTTTGATCAGCCGCTTGATCCACCAATCCGGGTCGGGATCATCAAGGCCGGGAATCGGCTTGCCGGCGTACTGCAGATTGTCGAACTCGCCGCGTCCCATGGCGTCCCTGATGAGGTAATCCGCCTTCTGTGCCTCACTGAACTTCCGGCGTTTCTCGAGTGCTTCCCCGGATTCCGAGGCGCCCAGGCCCTCGGGCAGCTTGTATCCGGCTGCTTCGGCTGTTCCGGCGGCTTTGAGCCGTGCCGCCTGTTCCAATCGCTTCCGGTAACCTGCCGCACCGCCGCCGGCCATTGCGCGTCACCGCCTCCCGTTATGCGTCCCAATGAACGTCCCGTTCAGGTTACTCAACCGGCACGGGCACAGAAAAGCCCGGCGGGCCTGCCGGAAACGGCGGGCCCACCGGGCTCAGGGGAAAACGGAGGAACTAGTTGACGGGACCGGTGAACTTCTCGCCCGGGCCCTTGCCCGGAGCGTCCTGAATTTCGGAGGCCTCGCGGAAAGCCAGCTGGAGCGAACGCAGTCCGTCACGCAACGGTCCGGCATGCTGGCTGCCAATCTCAGGTGCGGCCGCAGTCACGAAACCGGCCAGAGCCGTAATCAGCTTGCGGGCCTCATCCAGGTCCTTCAGCTCCTCGGCGTCCTCGCCGTCGGCCAAACCGCACTTGACGGCCGCAGCGCTCATCAGGTGAACGGCAGCGGTGGTGATAACTTCAATAGCGGGAACCTCGGCGATATCGCGCATCTGGGCCGCCACTTCCTGCTCTTCAGCGGACGGGGCGTGCACCTCTTCCGTGGTTCCGGGGAAAGAATGGCGGGTGTGCTCGCCCGCCGGGTTGCTCTGTGGGGTACTCATACTGGTAAGCTTGTCACAGACCGACTGGTTGTCGTTACTTTCAGCGCCTTTTGCAGGCACCGCCCTTCACCGGGCGGATGTTGAGAGTTTCACATCAGCCAGTATGCAAGCGGAGACTCCTCCCACCCGCGTCAGCCTGATCTTCAGTCCACGTGCCCTAGGGCGCCTGTGCAGAAGCAGAGTTGCCGGGTATGGTCGGCCCCCGGTGGGTGCCAGGCATTGCCTGGCCAACCAACCCGGGAGGTTGCTGCTGATGCGGCACCCGCCGACCCCTCGAGGCCTCCGATTGCGCGTGCAATTGGGGGCCTTCTTCAGTTGCAGGCGGTAGCCGTTTTGAATAAAACAGGAGCTGCAACATTAGCGAGCCAAGAATCAATGATCGAATCCGCGTCCCTGAGGTGCGGCTGGTAGGACCGGCTGGAGAGCAAGTTGGGGTTGTCCGTATCGAAGACGCCCTGCGTCTCGCTGCCGAATCCGACCTGGATCTTGTTGAGGTGGCACCGCAGGCTAAGCCTCCGGTGTGCAAACTAATGGACTTCGGCAAGTACAAGTACGAAGCCGCCGTCAAGGCCCGTGAGGCACGCAAGAACCAGACGAACACCGTCCTGAAGGAAATCCGGTTCCGTCTGAAGATTGACACCCACGACTACGAAACCAAGCGCGGGCATGCCATGCGCTTCCTTGCAGCAGGTGACAAGGTCAAGGCCATGATCCAGTTCCGCGGCCGCGAACAGCAGCGTCCGGAAATGGGCATGAAGCTGCTGAACAAGTTCGCAGCCGACGTCGCCGAGGTGGGTGTGGTTGAGTCCACTCCGCGCATCGACGGCCGCAATATGGTCATGGTTATCGGCCCGCTGAAGAACAAGGCCGAGGCCAAGGCCGAAGCACGCCGTGCAACGCAGCGCGCTGACGCCAAGGCAGCCAACGAGGCCGCCAAGAACGGCGAGGCTCCTGCTCGGGTGGATACTTCCGCCGAGAACAAGGCGCCCCTGACGCAGAGTCTGGCAGATCTTCTGCCGGACGGCCTGCGGCTGGGTTCCTCCGCTGCGGAGGCCGATAAGGCGCGCGCAGAGAAGGAAAATGCTGACAAGGAAATGGCCGAGAAGCGGGCACAGGCAGCAGCCGAGAAGGCCGCATCCGACGCACGCCGCGCAGCTCAGGCTGCCAAGGCTCCGGCTCCGCAGCCGGCCGCTGAAACGCCGGCAGCTCCGGCTGCACCCGCTGAAGCTAAGCCTGCAGCCGCCCCGAAGCCGGCCGCAGTGCCCAAGCCCACGGCAATGAAGCCTGCACCGAAGCCCGCTGCCCGGCCCAAGCCGGCTGCTGCGCCCAAACCTGCTGGCAAGGCTGCTCCTTCACGGGGTGCAGCAAGCCAGAACAAGCCCGGAACTGCCGAGTAAGTCTCAGCTTTTCCTGCAGGACGTCCCGGCGTCCAGTAACAACCCCTGGCATCTGTAAAGGTGCCCAAAGCCCCGCGGGTCCAGGCCCGCGGAAACCTAAAGGAGATCGGTAGTCATGCCGAAGATGAAGACCCACAGTGGCGCCAAGAAGCGCTTCAAGCTGACCGGAACCGGCAAGCTCAAGCGCCAGCAGGCCAACCGCCGCCACTACCTCGAGCACAAGCCGTCCACGCTGACGCGCCGCCTCGCCAGTGACAAGCTTGTTGCCCCGGCAGATGCCAAGGTCATCAAGAAGATGCTGGGCATCTAGTCTTTCCCCCTCGACAGGCGGCCCGTCCGGGCCGCCGTCACCACACCAAGCTTTTCCGGGCCTGAGTACCAGGCAAGAGCACCTCGCGGTGCACGGAAGATTTATCTGAAGGAGTACGCACGTGGCACGTGTGAAGCGGGCGGTAAACGCCCACAAGAAGCGCCGGGTTATTCTCGAGCGCGCCAAGGGTTACCGCGGACAGCGTTCACGCCTGGTCCGCAAGGCCAAAGAGCAGCTGCTGCACTCGTTTGTGTACAGCTACGGCGACCGCCGCAAGCGCAAGGGTGACTTCCGCCGCCTGTGGATCCAGCGCATCAATGCTGCATCCCGCGCCAACGGCCTGACCTACAACCGTCTGATCCAGGGCCTGAAGGCCGCTGAGATCCAGGTTGACCGCCGCATGCTGGCCGAACTGGCCGTCAACGACGCCGCCGCGTTCGCCACGCTGGTCCAGATCGCCAAGAACGCTCTGCCGTCCGACACCTCGGCTCCGGCCGTTGCCGCTGCTCCGGCTCCCGCCGCCAAGGCCGCTCCGGCCAAGGCTGCCAAGCCGGCCGCTGCTGTTGCCGACGCTCAGGGTGGCTTCAAGGCTTCCGAGGGCGACGCTCCCGAGGGCTTTGTCATCAAGGGCAACCTGGGCTCCGGCAAGTACCACGTTCCGGGTTCCACCTGGTACGAGCAGACCGTTGCTGAGTACTGGTTCAACTCCGTGGAAGCAGCTAAGGCTGCCGGCCTGGAGCCTGCTGGCGGAGAATCCCGCCAGAAGTTCCAGGGCTAGAAATCGGTTATTAGCCGATCATGAGTATCGATGGGCGCCCGCCGGCTCCGTTAATGTCCAACCCCCGAGCAGATCGGGTCAGGGATGTTGCGAAGCTGGCCGGGCGCCCAGCGCGTTTAAAGACCGGCCGCTTTGTCGCCGAAGGACCGCAGGCCGTCCGCGAGGCGCTGCTGTCCCACCGGGACGACGTCCAAAGCGGCGGCGCCGGCGTCGTGCTAGAAGTCTTCGCCACCCAAACGTGCCTTGACCGGCTGCCCGAACTGGCGGATCTGGCCGGTGACGTGTCGCTGCGCCTGGCCACGGATGAAGTCATCGGCGCGATGGCCACCACCATCTCCCCGCAGGGCATCGTGGCCGTGTGCCGCATCCAGGACTACGACCTGGATGAAGTACTGGCTTCCGGAGCCCGGCTGATTGCTGTTTTGTGTGAAGTCCGAGACCCCGGAAACGCCGGAACAATCCTTCGCGCCGCTGATTCCGCCGGTGCCGACGCCGTGGTGCTGACGGCCTCAAGCGTGGATATCCACAACCCCAAAGCCGTGCGCTCCACTGCCGGCTCCCTGTTTCACCTGCCGGTGGTTACCGGCGTGGAATTCGATTTCCTCATGTCAGCCTTCCGCGCCCACGGCCTGACCGTTTTGGCAGCGGATGGCTACGGCAGCGTGGACCTTGACCGGCTGCAGGACGAAAGCGCCCTCCGCCGTCTGGCTCCCCAGCAGGCCGGGGCCGACGACGGCGCTTCCGCGGCTTCTGCGGGCCCGGCTCAGCCCCGCCTGGAAAACTCCACGGCCTGGCTGTTTGGCAATGAGGCCCAGGGGCTGTCCGAGGGCCAGCTTGCCGACGCCGATTACCGCGTGGCCGTTCCTGTCTACGGGCGGGCCGAAAGCCTGAACGTGGGAACCGCGGCCACCGTTTGCCTGTACGCTTCGGCGCGTGCGCAAAACCGCTGAACCACTGCCTGAATCCATTGCGTGACTCGAGCCCCGCTGCGGCCGTCCGCAACTGATAAGTACCCTTCCTAACCGCTAAAGTAACCGCAGGACAAATCCCCGGAGAGCGGGGAGACCATACTTGCGAAGCGGGTTTCCATCATGTCTGCCAGCGGCGGTAATAAGGCGGTGGTTGCGGCGCTGTCTGCCAACCTCGTCATTGCGTTCCTGAAGTTCCTTGCGTTCGCCCTGACGCGCTCCTCGTCGATGCTCGCCGAAGCAATTCACTCGGTGGCGGATTCCGGCAACCAGGTTCTCCTTCTGGTGGGCGGCAAGCGTGCCGCCCGTCAGGCCAGCCCGGAACATCCTTTCGGCTACGGCCGCGAGCGGTACATCTACGCATTCATCGTCTCCATAGTCCTGTTCAGTGTGGGTGGCCTGTTTGCCCTATATGAGGCGTACTCCAAGTGGCAGGACCCGCATCCGATCGAGGGACAGTGGTGGTGGGTGCCGCTGGCGGTTTTGGTGGGTGCGATCCTGGCCGAGGGTTTCTCCTTCCGGACAGCCATGCGCGAATCCAACCGGACACGCGGCAAGAAGTCCTGGATCGACTTTGTCCGCACCGCAAAGGCTCCGGAACTTCCCGTGGTGCTGCTCGAGGACTTCGGTGCACTGCTGGGACTGCTCTTTGCACTGTTCGGCGTGAGCCTGACCCTCGTCACAGGAAACGGTGTCTGGGATGCCGCCGGAACAGCCATGATCGGACTTTTGCTCGTGGCCATCGCGGCAGTGCTGGCAGTGGAAACCAAATCACTGCTGCTGGGTGAATCGGCCACCGCAAGCGACGTTCGCCGCATCGAAGAGGCCATCACCGCGGACGGAACCCGGATCATTCACCTCAAGACCCTGCACCTGGGCCCCGAGGAACTGCTGGTAGCCGCGAAAATTTCCGTGGACAGGTGTGAAACGGGTGAGCACATCGCCGAAGCCATTAACGGAGCCGAAAGTCGGATCCGGGAGGCAGTTCCTATTGCGCGGGTGATTTACCTGGAACCGGATGTGTACGTGCAGCCTCAGCCACAGCAGGCTGCCGGGGATCCTTCCGGTCCAGCCGGCCGCTGATCAGGGCGATGCCCAGTCCCATCAGGGCCAGGACGGCACCGACGACGGCGGGGGAGCGGTAGCCCCAGCCCCAGGCAATGACCAATCCGCCCAGCAGCGCGCCGAGGGCGTTGGCCATGTTCAATGCGGAGTGGGTCAGGGATGACGCCAGGGACTGCGCGTCGGGGGACACATCCAGCAGGCGCGTCTGCAGCGGCGGAACCAGCATGGAACCGATGGCTCCCACCAGGAACACCAGCGCCAGGGCTCCGGCCTTGTACTGGACCAGCCAGGCATACGAGGCCAGAATCACGACCGTGCCGGCCAGGATCCCGTAGATGCTCCGCATGACGCTGCGGTCCGCCAGGCGTCCGCCGGCGATGTTCCCCACCACGTTGCCGAGACCGTAGAGTCCAACGATCAGGGGCAGGAGGTCGGTACTGAAGCCGGCGACATGGGTCATGGTCGGGGAAATATACGCATACACGGCGAAGAACCCGCCGAAGCCCACCGTGCCCACCAACAGGGCCAGCCACACCTGTACCCGCCGCAGGGCTCCCAGTTCGCGGCGGATACTGGCGCCGGGAAGGGTCGCCTGGTGCGGTACGAAGCGCACCATCAGGATGACTGTGAGCAGTCCGATCAATCCCACGAGGACGAACATCCAGCGCCATCCGGCCTGCTGTCCCAGCCAGGTGGCGAAGGGAACGCCGACGACGTTGGCAATGCTCAGGCCGAGCATCACCATGGAGATGGCCCGTGCGCGGCGCGTGGGAGCGACCAGTGAGGCGGCGATGACGGCGGCGACGCCAAAGAAGGCTCCGTGCGGAAGCCCGGAAACAAAGCGGGTGACCAGGAGCCACTGGTAGTCGGGAGCAAAAAACGAGGACAGGTTTCCGACGGCAAAGAGCATCATCAGCCCCACGGCCAGCTTTTTACGGGGCATGCGTGCGCCCAGTGCTGCGAGGACGGGGGCCCCGACCACCACGCCCAGGGCGTAAGCAGAAATGACGTGGCCGCCGGCAGGCACGGAAATGCCCAGATCGGTGACCATTTCCTGCAGCAGGCCCATGATCGCGAACTCGGTGGTGCCGATGGCAAAACCGCCAACCGCGAGGGCGAAGATGGCAAGGGAAGCCCGCTTGGCATTGAGCGCGGGTGCTAGAGACATGGAACTCTTTCGGAAAGGATGCGGTTGAGCGGATGGACGGCGCCCGGGTGCGTGGACCGAAACAAAGAATGCAGGGAAGGACGCGCAGGGCCCCGGGTTGATGATCTCCGGGAGCTGGGCGGTTCACCGCAACAGCGCTGTCAGGACAAGCTTAGTCCAGGGCGGCCCGTAGACTCTTTCCGTGTCTATTTCCGAATTGAAGCAAGTTGTTGGTGCCGCGCTCGTGGACAGCTTGGCTGCCCCCACGAAACTGCTGGCCGCCCGGCGCACCGCACCCGAACAGTACGCGGGCATGTGGGAATTCCCCGGCGGCAAGGTGGAACCCGGGGAGACCTGCGAGGAAGGGCTGCACCGGGAACTGCATGAAGAGCTCGGTGTCCGGGTTCGGCTCGGCGCCGAGGTGCCGGGACCGGGCATCCAGGGGTGGCCGCTGAACGCGAAGGCTGCCATGCGGGTGTGGCTTGCCGAGGTCACCGAGGGAATTCCGGCCCCGCTCGAGGATCACGATGAGCTGCGGTGGGTGGCCCTTGATCCCCGGGAATTGAAGTCTCTTTCCTGGATCCCCGCTGACCTTCCGATTGTCGAAGCCATGCTGGACACTGCCCTCCGACCGTAAGGCAACAGGTAAGAACCGCGCAGCAGCCCAGAAACAGCAGCAGACCCAGAAACAGCGGCAGACTCAGAACAGCGTTTGGGCAGCCGTGCCCGCATGCGCCAGGCCGTCAGCGGCCGGGGACGTTCCCATGATGCGGGTTGGCTTCTCCGGGTGGGCACCCGCGTTGCTCCGGGACGGCAGAAACTGGGCCCGCGAGGTGAAGCCATGCTTCTTCTTGAAGAACTGCACCCGTCCGGCGAGCCATTGCCGGTATTCCTTGGAGGCATAGGTTCCGCCTCCGTAAAGCCGGGCGTACTTGCCGGACAAATGCGGGTAGTCACGGGCAATGAACGCGAGAAACCACTCCCGGGCTCCGGGCCGAAGATGCAGCGCTCCAGCAGTAACTCCGGTGGCTCCGGCAGCGGCCAATGCACCAAAGAGGGCGTCAAGGGACTCATCCCCGTCGGTCAGCCAGGGCAGGATGGGCATGGCCATGACGGAACAGGGAAGCCCTGCCTCGCGGAGCCTGCTGATCAGTTCCAGGCGTGCTTTGGGTGCAGGAGTGCCCGGCTCCACACGGTGCGCCAACTCCGGATCCAGCAGGGCTAGGGAAATGCCCATGCCAATCTCGGTGTCCTGTCCGGCACTTTTCAGCAGGGGAATGTCCCTGGCCAGCAGGGTGCCCTTGGTCAGGATGGAAAACGGTGTGCCGGAGGCCGCCAGCGCCTTGATAATGTCCGGCATCAGCCGATACCGGCCCTCGGCCCGCTGATAGGGATCGGTGTTGGTCCCCATGGCCACGTGCTCGTGCTGCCAGGACGGACGTGCCAGTTCCCGGCGCAGGACCTCGGCAATATTGGTCTTGACAACGAGCTGGCTGTCGAAATCCAAACCGCTGTCCAAATCAAGGTAGGTGTGTGTCTTCCGCGCAAAGCAGTAGACGCAGGCGTGGCTGCAGCCCCGGTAGGGATTGATGGTCCACCCAAAGGGCATGCCTGAAGTTTTGCCGACTTTATTGAGGGCGGATTTGGAAATCACCTCATGGAAAGTGATGCCGGCAAATTCCGGGGTCTTTACGCTGCGGACCACGCCCTGCAGGGCCAGCAGGGCGTCCTGCGAGCCCGCCGCCTTGGGTTCCTGCGCTTCCCATCTCATGACCACCATTAGAACACATGTTCTAAACAGCGAGAAGGTGGTTAGCGGTAACCGCCGTCTGCCAGACCGGCGAGCCGCTCGAAGACGTTGCCCGACGCAGGATCCCCGGTCCGCAGCACGGACAGGCCTGCGGCGGCAAAGTACAGGGGCAGGAACGCCAGCCCGAGGCCCGCATATTGGCTGGCATGCCGTGCCTCATGCCGCAGCAGGGGAGCAGGACCGTCCGGGCCGGGCGAAAGGAGCCGGGCCGCGCGAGGGCGGTATAGGATCACATTGCCAACCGTGAAGGCGGCAGCCTTTGGAAGCGGCCAGGTCCAGCCGCCGGCCAGCAGCAATCCGTCCGGCCCGGGTTTCACCGCACAGTGGCCCGCACGGGCGAGGAGCAGCCCGGCCGGTGTGGTCAGGTTGATGATGTTCAGTAGCTGGCGCAGGTTCACCCTGCCAGTGTAGGAGCGGCGCCGGCCCACGGGTACGGGGCGGGATGTCATCTAGCCGTCACCCCGGGGAGCCGTGCCCCGGTTCGCAGGCCGGGTTGGTTAGACTGGAAGCTACGGGCATTTTCGCTTGCTGTCATACAACCAAAGCCCATCAAAACGTCCATCAACAGGGCCGGAAATAGGTAAGAACTGTACATGTCGAACTCCATACCGGGGACGAACTCCCCAGACACCGTCCCCGAACCCCCCAACCCGCTGGATGAAGCAGCAGTTGCCGCCGCCGTCGATGCGGCGCTCGCAGCCATTGCCGCCGCAGCGGATCTGGATGCTCTCAAAGACGTCCGCATCGCCGTCGCCGGCGACAAGTCGCCGCTGAGCCTGGCCAACCGCACCATCGGTTCCCTTCCCAAGGACCAGAAGTCCGCCGCCGGCAAGCTCGTGGGACCCGCCCGCGGACGCATCAACGCCGCGCTCGCCGCCCGCACCGTGGAGCTGGAGGCAATGCGCGACGCGCGGATCCTGGTTGAGGAGGCGGTGGACGTCACCGCAGCTCCGCGCCGCCGCCGCATGGGTGGCCGCCACCCGCTGTCCACCCTGCAGGACCGCGTCATCGACGTATTTGTGGGCATGGGCTGGGAAATCGCTGAAGGCCCCGAAGTGGAATCCGAGTGGTTCAACTTCGACGCACTGAACTTCAAGCCGGACCACCCGGCCCGCGAAATGCAGGACACGTTCTTCGTGGAGCCGCCCGAAGCCCACCTGGTTATGCGCACGCACACCTCGCCGGTGCAGGTCCGCTCCATGCTCGAGCGCGAGCTGCCCATTTACGTCCTGTGCCCGGGCAAGGTGTTCCGCACGGATGAACTCGATGCCACGCACACCCCCGTGTTCCACCAGTTCGAGGGCCTGGCCATCGACAAGGGCCTCACCATGGCGGACCTCGTGGGTACGCTGGAGCACTTCACCCGCGTGCTGTTCGGCGACGAAGCCAAGGTGCGCCTGCGCCCGAATTACTTCCCCTTCACCGAGCCCAGCGCCGAGCTGGACATTTGGCACCCCGGCGCCAAGGGCGGCCCGCGCTGGATCGAGTGGGGCGGCTGCGGCATGGTCAATCCGAACGTGCTGCGCGCGGCCGGCATTGATCCCGAGGTCTATTCAGGTTTTGCCTTCGGCATGGGTATTGAGCGCGCACTGATGTTCCGCAACGAAGTGGGGGACATGCGCGACATGATCGAGGGCGATGTACGTTTCAGCGAACACTTCGGGATGGAGATCTAAGTGAGAATCCCACTTTCCTGGCTGCGCGAGTATGCCCAGGTTCCGGCGGACGCAACCGCCGAAGACGTCATGGCCGAACTGGTCAAGGTAGGCCTGGAGGAAGAGGACGTCCACCGTCCCACCGACGAGCTGTCCGGCCCCATTGTTGTTGGCCAGGTCCTCTCCATGGAGCCCGAGCCCCAGAAGAACGGCAAGACCATCAACTGGTGCTCCGTCCGCGTGGTGCCCGAGGGCGCCGAGCAGACGCTCACAGGTGACGGCATTGACCCCTCCGGAGTGCAGGGCATCGTTTGCGGTGCGCACAACTTCACGGTGGGTGACAAAGTGGTGGTCACCCTTCCCGGTGCCGTGCTGCCCGGAGACTTCCGGATCAGCCCGCGCAAGACCTACGGCCACGTGTCCGCCGGCATGATCGCCTCGGTGCGCGAACTGGGCATCGGCGATGACCACGACGGCATCCTGGTCCTTTCCCGGCTGGGGCTGGATCCCGAGATCGGCACCGACGCCATGGACCTGCTGGGCCTGTATGACGAGGCCGCAGAAATCAACGTCACCCCTGACCGCGGCTACGTGTTCTCCATCCGCGGCGCCGCCCGCGAATACGCCCACGCCACCGGAACGAAGTTCACGGACCCGGCTGCCGCCGTCGTCGTACCCGAAGCCGACGGCAAGGGTTACGGCGTGCGGCTGGAAGACAGCGCGCCGATCTACGGCAAGGCCGGCTGCGACCGCTTTGTGGCCCGGACCGTCCGCGGCGTGGATCCCACGCGCCCGACTCCGCCGTGGATGTCCTCGCGGCTGCGCCTGGCCGGGATGCGCTCAATCTCGCTGATCGTGGATATTTCCAACTACGTGATGCTGGAACTGGGCCAGCCCCTGCACTTCTATGACCTGGACAAGCTTTCCGGGGACATCGTGGTGCGCCGGGCAACTCCGGGGGAGACGCTGAAGACCCTGGATGAAAAGGTCCGCACGCTGGATCCCGAGGATCTGCTCATCACCGACGATTCCGGTGCCATTGGCATCGCCGGCGTGATGGGCGGTGCGGAAACCGAAGTGTCCGATGCCACGCAGAACGTCCTGATCGAGGCCGCGCACTTCGAGGAAGTCAGCATTGGCCGCTCCCGCCGCCGGCACCGCCTGCCGTCCGAGGCGTCCAAGCGCTTTGAGCGCGGCGTGGACTGGAACATCGCCGACATTGCTGCGCAGCGTGCCGTGGACCTGCTGACCGAACTGGCCGGCGGCACCGTCGACGCATCAGTGACCGACGTCGGCACGGCCCCGGAGGCCAAGGCCATTGACCTGCCGGCAGACTTCGCCTCCAAGCTGATCGGTTACGACTTCAGCGAGGACCAGATCACCGGAACGCTGACCGATCTGGGTGCCGCAGTGGCGAAGACGGCTGGCGGTTACTCCGTGACGCCGCCGAGCTGGCGCCCCGACCTGGAGACGCGCGAGGACCTTACCGAGGAAATCATCCGCCTGGTGGGCTACGAGAACATTCCGTCCACCCTGCCCACGGCTCCTCCCGGCCGGGGACTGACCCGGATCCAGCAGCAGCGCCGCCGCCTGCAGCAGGCCCTTGCTGCTTCCGGACTGACAGAGGTGCTGTCCTATCCGTTCGTCACGGAAGAGGACAACAACACCTTCGGAACGCCCGACGCCGGCACCTCGCCTGCCGCGGTTAAGCTGGCGAACCCGCTCAGTGCCGAGTTTGGCTTCCTGCGCACCTCGGTGCTGCCGGGACTGTTCGAGGTCGCCAAGCGCAACCTTTCCCGCGGTTTCCGCGATCTGGCCCTGTTTGAGTCCGGGTCGGTCTTCCTGCCCGGGGAGCAGCTGGGAACGGCGTCCATTCCTCCGCTGGGCGTCCGCCCGTCGGAGGAAGTCCTGGACTCCCTGTATGAAGGCGTTCCGGATCAGCCGCTGCACATTGGCGTGCTGTTCACCGGCCACGAGTCACAGCCCGGCGCCGGTTTCACCCCGCGCGCCTGGGACTGGGCCGACGCCGTGGATACCGCCCGCCTGATGGGCGACGTGCTGGGCGTGGAACTGGTGGTGAGCCAGGGCGAGCATCAGGCCTTCCATCCCGGACGCACCGCCAAGCTGTCCCTGCGCAGCGGAGAAACTGTTGGTTACGCCGGCGAGCTGCATCCCAAGCTGCTGGCCGCGCGTGACATGCCGGCCCGTACGGTGGCGCTGGAGCTCGACGCCGATGCCCTGTTCGACGCCGCGCCCGAGGTGATTGTGGCCCGTGCGATTTCCTCGTTCCCGGCCACCACCCAGGACGTGGCACTGGTGGTGGAAGCCTCCATTCCCGCCGAGACTGTCTTGGAGACCTTGCGCGAAGGCGCCGGGGAACTGCTGGAGGACATCGCGCTGTTCGATGTCTACTCGGGCAAGGGAATTGAAGAGGGGCACAAGTCCCTGGCCTTCGCTCTGCGCTTCCGTGCTCCGGACCGGACCCTGACTGCTGATGAGGCGTCGGAGTCCCGGGCCGCCGCCGTCGCGCTGGCTGCCGAGCGGTTTGGTGCCGTCCAGCGCTAACAGCTGTGGTGCACTGAAGGGTCCTGCCGGGTTTCGGCGGGGCCCTTCGCCGTTTCGATGCCCTCAGCGGCCGCCCTTGGCGATGTAGTCCGCGCCGTCATAGTGGACGTGGAGGGTGTTGATGAGCCCAGCCCCGTCGAAGGTGAAAAACTCCGCGAACCGCACGTTTCCGCCAGGCATTGCGGCATCGTAAAGCACTGCCGACGATGACTCGTCGTGAACCTCCCGGAGAATGTCGAGGCCTTCCACAGTTGCGATGAAGCCGCTGACTCCCTGCAGGAAGCTTTCAGTGGCATCCGGACGGTGGCCGGCCATGGCGCCGGTGAAGTCAAGCTGCTCGGACAAAAGAGGGCGCAGGGTGCTTCCGTCGCCATAGGCCTCCGGCCCCTCGGACAGGATGCGGTAATACTCGCGCAGTGCCGGCGGTGCCGAGGGGGAGAGATTTCCGTCCATGATTACTACTTCCTTATCTGGGTGCAGGCGGCCCGTCCGATCCGCCACTCACGTTTTCCGGGGTCAGCATAAGTGTGGCAGCGCAGGGCGGGTCACGAACAGGGATCCGGGAGTATCTCCTTGAGGGAAATGCCGCTCAGCAGGAGGACCTGGCCGGCCCAAGATCCAGCGGTTTCAGCATGGAGGACAGCCCGATCCGCCGGGACTCGGCGCAAAAGTCCAGCGGCCCTTGATATTCGACGTGCAGAACGGCCTTTCCCTCGTCGGCGAAGGGCTTGTACGCCTCACATTCCCCGTACCGAAAACACTCCTCATTGACGGCAAAATCAAAGTCATCCGCCAGTTCGGGAATCTGGTCGATATCGTTCTTCAAGCCCACCGATAATCCGCGGGCATGGGCCAGTTCTGCAACGGACCGGTTGTAGGCCAACTGGTCATCCGCCGTCAGCGGGAAGCCCGTCTCATTGACATAGCCGTCAACATTGTCGGGTTCCACGGCGTCGAATCCCTTTGCCGCGCAGGTATCCATTCGTGCTGCCATGATCGGCAGGAGAACGTCCGTCCGGCGGATGTCCAGCCACCGCTCATCCGGCCAGCCGTCCAAAGTGTTCCCCAGGACCGTTTCCGGGAACTGTTCTGCATCGCCCCGGAAGTCCTCCCAGGAACCTACGGACAGATAGCAGATCGAATGCCTGCCGTTTTCCTTTAGGGTGTCAATGTCCGTCTGTGTTGCTGTCTCGTAGTCGACGTCATACACGGCGGCGTCCACCGTGAGGTCCAGCGCACCGCTCAGCTGCCACTGCCAGCTGTCTGAGGGAGACGGGGTCCACCGCACAGACACTGGCTCCGCCCGCGCTTCCGGGATGACCTCGGCCGTGACGTCAGGAACGGGTGTGCAGGCGCCCAGTGAGAACGGGAGGAACGCGGCGCAGGTCACCGCGGCAACGCGCGCTTTGTGCCGGAGATGTCTTTTCACGGACTCACCCTCTCAGCGGACAAACGGGCGGAGACGGCGGTGGAGGTTCCCAGCCAAGGGTTGGGCAGGGTCCGGTCGGTGGCAAAGACATACCCTGCGCCGTGACTTCCTGCAGCAAGGCGGACGGCCTCGATCTCATCGGGGCCGCAGCCGTACACCAAATGCCACAGCTGGGACGGCGGTATGCTGCGGGCCCAGTCTGGTTGGCGAAAATCCGCGTAGGCCTCTGCTGTGCCCTCAAAGACAGCGGTGACATCGAACAGATTCAGATGTGCCTGCGAGGGAAACCTGCCGGGGTTTGCGGCCAGGAAGGTGATTCCTGCGGTTCGAGCGGCGGCAGCGTATTGAGCGCACTGCGCAAGGCTTGACGGATGGGAAGGAAGCTCGTCGAGCATGATTCCGTCGAGACGGTACAGCCTTTGCCAAGTCTCAATGTCCCGGGCAACGTCCGCCACCGGCCGGTTTCCGTAATTCACCCGCACGTACCCAAGCAGGCGTATGCACGGCCGCAGTGCCGCCACAGCGGCAGGATAGTACTCGTCGTCGTCGTGCCCCGGCCCGTTGTGGACATTGAGAATGGCAAACGAAACCCTTCCGTGCTGGGCGGCCAACCAACTCCATTCCTGCGGAGCAACAGCCGGATGGACGTACCAGGGAATGGCGGTCCGTGCTTTCTTCACGCGTACGTCCTCGGATCGGACACGCGGCTCAGCAGCACGCCGATCCCGGCTACCAGGAACGCCGCGGCTACGAGTATGCCGGCTGTATTTCCTGCTGCAATCCAGGCCTCCGCGGAAAAGAAAGCGGCACCGGCAAAAACCACTCCGCCGCCAGGCAGCCCAAAGGCGGCCAGCGTGGTGGACGTAGTGGCCAGGGAGCTGAAGGCCGCCGCCACCAGCACGGTGGTGGCAACTCGGGTGTCCTCGACCAGGAAGACGACCACAAGGGTGGATACAGAAGCGGAGATGACTACTATCGCTGCGGACATTGTCATGGTGAGCGACCGTGCGTTCCGGGCTGCGTGCCGCAGCAGGGGGGTCCGGTTGGAGGACCAGACGAGTCGCTGCCGCATGAGCACCAGAGCCGGATCCGTGGCTGCCGCGGCGACGACCGTGGCTACGATAAGCGCTGTTCCCTCCCAGTCCGGCAGGCGGGTCAGAGCCAATGACAGAGCCGCGGCAAGAAAGGAGGCCTGGGCGGCCGGCGCGACAGCAGCGCTCCAGCCTCCGTGCCCGAACAAGCGCCGATCGCTGCTGGTTCGCAGGTGCATCACCAGCACAACGGTGACCGACGCCAGCACCAGGACTGCCACGGACACAACAATGGCCGTGGCAGTGCGGTGGTTCAGGATCAGCGCCAGGGCAACAATTGGGACGGCAAGCCCCAGGATCGTTAACAACAACCGGGAGCTGCCGAGGATTACAAGCATGGAGACGACGCAGGAGTACCAGCACCAGGCCATGAGGAGGCCCGCCCAGCCTTGGTCATGGCCGGGAAGAACCGTGGAAACCGCTAAGTAACAGGCCAGGGCCAGGATGACCAGGATGGTTGCACCGGTCCCGCGGGCGACCCCGCGGTTCACCTGCCCAGCACCGGCCTGTGCCCAAACGATGCCCGAGATGGACTGACCGATAATCCAAGCGCCGATTCCTGCGATGAGGACTTCCCGGGTGCTGGCGGCCATCACTGTGGCAGTGAGACCGCCGAGAAAAGCACCCAGGATCAGGACTATGCCTCGCCGGACGGCCTCAAACAGTGCGTCCCGGGACACCCAGGATTCCTGGTTGCCTGCACTCCGGATCACTGTGCGCACCTGGACAAGGGATTGGGCGTAGTCGAACACGTCCCTGGCTCCATGCCACCTGCGGGCGGTGCGGTCGGTGACGCCGGAGGACTCCAGCCTGGCGGTAATCTCGTACACGTCAACCGCGTCGAAACCGGCCTGATCGTTCGAGAAGGCCGCCACCGGCCTCCCTGCTCCGGGCACAGCAACACTGTCAGCGCTCATGCCGACACCCTCAGCGCCACTGCGTCCAGCGGTGTTGCGTCATGGAGTGCGGTCATTTTCGTCGGGAACGAGCCGGTCGGCGCCGACGCCAAAATGGCAGTGCCTTGCTTCGGTTTCAGCAGCCTTCCGGTACGGGCGGCCAGGTAGGCCTCCCGGTACCGGGTCAGGCACCGCTCCAACGTGAACTCGGAAAGCGCCCGTCGCCGTGCTGCGGCGCCCATGGCGGCCCGGCGCCTCGGATCGGTCAACAGGGAGACACAGGCATCTGCAAACGCAGCGTGGTCCCGGGCGGCAACCAGCATGCCTGTGGACTCGTGCTCGTCAAGGCATTCCCCTACGCCTCCAACATCGGTGTTGACTGTTGCGCGACCGCACATCATCGCTTCGATCAGAGTGAACGGCAGCCCTTCCGAAATACTCGACAGTGCTACCACGTGACCGGCCTCAATGGCCGGCCGGCTGCCTTTGCTGGGGCCTTCCCAATGAACTGCCTCTGCCACACCGAGAGCCCGCGTCAGGGCAACCAGCAGCTCCTTGTAGGCTGCGTTTTCTTTGGGAGTTGGACCGAAAATGCGCAGTTGGGCATTAGGCACCCGTTCACGAACCAGCGCAAAAGCGGATATCAGCGTTTCCAGGTCCTTCAGGGGATCGATCCGGCCCACAAAGCTGATGGTTGGAAGGTCCGGCTCGGAGGTGACGGGCAGGAAAGTCAACGGGTCAACTCCATTGGGAATCGTGTAAATACGCTCCGGAAGCGCTCCGAGCCGGCGCTCCCAGCGGGCATTGAACTGGTTCACGGGAAGGACCATGTGTGCGCGTACGTTCACGACTTGGCACAGCCGCCGCAGGAACGCGGTGACCGCGCGTCGCACCGGCCAGGATAAATGAGCGCCGTAGAGCGCCAGGTAGCGCTCACGGAGGTATACCCCGTGCTCAGTCAGCAGGATGGGTGTTCCGTGCCGCCATGACTGCGCCAGCGCGAGCAGGGACGAGGGACCGTTACTGGAGGCATGGACCACATTCACCTTTCCCAGCCGGTGATCGAGGAGGGCAAGGGCACGGTCCACGATGCTGGCAGCCATGACGGCGTCCGCGACCGAGATGGGAGGTTCGCCGACGCTGACCAGATGCCGGGTCCATGCAGCAATGATCGCTGCCACGGAGCCACGGGTTGCGAGGGAGCGAGCCAATCCAATCCGGTCACTGATGCCCACAAGGTGCTGCAGGGCGTTGGCGGTCCTCCCCACGGGATCCTGCCGTTCGGATCCCAGCGCGGCGTCCCACAACCGCTCAAGTTCATATTGGGTGGACTCAATCCAGTAGCGGCGCCGGGGGGTGGGGCGAAGCGGAGAAGCGGAGGGTCCCCAGACCGGAATCAGTCGAACCGATCGAACATTGGGGGGCACCACCCATACGGGTTTTTCGGCTCCGCTGCCCGTGAGGGCGACCACGTCAAAGTCGTGCTCCGGAAGTCCGGTCAGGAGCTGGTCGCACCACGTACTTACGCCGCCTGTGACGACCGGGTAGGTTCCTTCGGTGATAAGGGCTATTTTCATGTGATTGCCCCTTCGGATAGGTACAGGGGCCGAGACTTCAGCGGGTTTCCCTTTTGAAACAAGACCGGCATGCACAGCATTTAAGACTCTCTTACGGATTGGCGATATCTGCTCCTATGGCCAGTGCCTGCGGCGGATATCGATCCCAGTAAATGTCATGCCGGTGCAGCAATCGAGAGTAACGACTACGTGCCGGGTACCCGAGCGCACCCGGAGGTGCCCTCCAGCGAGGAATATTCCGAGGCTTTCCATCGCCTGTGGGCATGACTCTCCAAGGCGCCGCACAGAACGCCGGTAACAACCAGGACAAGGGCGGCCACGGAGTAAAGGCGGCAAGCCCTCAGGCTACGGAATCAGCAGCACCTTGCCGGTGGTCTTCCGCCCCTCGAGGTCCTCCTGGGCGCGGGCTGCTTCAGCGAGCGGATACGTTCCGCCGATGCGCACGTTCAGCGTTCCTTCACGAACCATTTCAAACAGGTCATGGGCACGCCACTGCCGTTCTTCGCGTGTGAGCAGATAGTCGCCAATGGTCGGGCGGGTGAGGTAGAGGGAACCGCCGGAATTCAGCTTCTGGATGTCGAAGGGCGGCACCTGTCCCGAGGCTCCGCCAAACAGGACCAGCATGCCGCGCTTGCGCAGGCTCGCCAGTGAACCCTCGAACGTTGCCTTGCCCACGCCGTCGTACACCACGTCCACACCCACGCCGTCCGTCAGGTGACGGACTTCCTCGGCGAATCCCTCGTAGCCCAGTGCATGGTCGGCGCCCGCCGAGCGTGCCAGCTCGCGCTTCTCGTCGGTGGACGCCGTGGTGATGATCCTTGCGCCCTTGGCCTTGAGCAGCTGGATCAGCAACAGGCCCACGCCTCCGGCGCCCGCATGCGTGAGGACGGTCTGGCCCTCTTCCACCGGAAAGGCGGAGTTGCACAGGTAATGTGCGGTCATGCCCTGCATGGGCAGGGCGGCCGCCGTCTCGTCGCTGACACCGTCAGGGACCGGCAGCGCCTTGTCCGCCTCCAGGATCATGTACTCCGAGTAGGTGCCACCGCCTTCAGCGGTGGCAACCCGCGCCCCTTCCCGAAAGTCCTCAACATCGCGGCCTGTCGCCACTACGGTGCCGGCAGCCTCCACGCCGGGAATGAACGGGTACTCCATGGGATACACGCCACTGCGCTTGTAGGTGTCGATGAAGTTCACGCCGGCGGCGGCCACGCGCACCAGCAGTTCCTTGGGTCCCGGCTGGGGGAGGTCCACGTCTTCGACACGCAGGATTTCCGGCCCGCCGGGGGCGGGTACCACAATAGCTTTATGCATGGAATGTCTCTTCCGTCACGGCTTCGGTGTTGCTGCCATCGTAGGGCAGCATCGACCCCGGCGCACGGCTTCGTCTGTTGGGGCGCCGGCGTCACGCAGCATCGGGGCATGCGTCATGAATGTATAAATATGAAGGTTCCTGCATAAATCTGCTGTAGGGTAAAACCATGACGATTTCAGTTGCTGTCTCAGGAGCCTCGGGGTACGCCGGCGGCGAGGTCCTGCGCCTGCTGGCTGGGCATCCCTCCGTCACCATTGGCGCCATCACCGCGCACAGCAACGCCGGATCCCGTCTGGGCGAACTCCAGCCGCACCTGCATGCGCTCGCAGACCGTGTCCTGGTGGACACCACCGTGGAGAACCTGGCCGGACACGACGTCGTCTTCCTGGCGCTCCCGCACGGTGCCAGCGCCGCCATTGCGGCCCAGCTCGATCCTTCCGTCCTCGTGATCGACGCCGGTGCAGACCACCGCCTGGAAGATCCGCTGGCGTGGGAGAAGTTCTACGGCTCTCCGCATGCCGGTTCGTGGCCGTACGGGCTCCCGGAACTGCCCGGTCACCGTGACCGGCTCAAGGGCGCCAACCGCATTGCGGTTCCGGGATGTTATCCCACCTCCTCGCTGCTGGCGCTGACCCCGGGCTTCTCTGCCGGGCTGCTGGAGCCCGACGACGTAGTCATCGTTGCTGCTTCCGGAACCTCCGGCGCGGGCAAAGCGGCCAAGCCGCACCTGTTGGGTTCGGAAGTGATGGGCGGTATGAGTCCCTACGGAGTGGGCGGCGGTCACCGCCACACACCGGAGATTGAGCAGGGCCTCTCGGCTGCGGCCGGTGAGAGCGTGGCCGTGTCCTTCACCCCCACGCTGGCACCGATGGCCCGCGGCATTCTCACCACGGCCACGGCGAAGGTCCGGCCCGGCGTCACCCCGGAACAGCTTCGGGCAGCCTGGCAGGAAGCGTACGGCCGCGAACACTTTGTCCGGCTGCTGCCCGAGGGCCAGTGGCCCGCCACCAAGATGGTGGTGGGTTCCAACTACGCCGCCCTGCAGCTGGCCTACGACGCGCATGCCAACCGGGTGATTGTCACCTGCGTGATCGACAACCTGAACAAAGGCACCGCAGGCGGAGCGGTGCAGTCCATGAACATTGCCCTTGGCCTTGAAGAGACCGCCGGCCTGATGACGCAGGGAGTTGCCCCGTAATGAGCACCACTGAAAACAGTATTGAAGCAGCCAGCACTGTCAACGAAACTGCTGTCACGACCGGCGTCACTGCCCCGGCCGGCTTCCGCGCCGCCGGCATCACCGCCGGACTGAAGCTGTCCGGCGGCCGTGACATGGCCCTCGTGGTCAATGACGGTCCGTCCAAGGCCGCAGCCGCCGTCTTCACCCGCAACCGGGTGGCTGCAGCGCCGGTGCACTGGTCCCGTCAGGTGCTCACGGACGGCCGCGCCGATGCCGTGATCCTCAACTCCGGCGGCGCCAACGCCTGCACCGGACCCCAGGGCTTCCAGAACACGCACGCCACCGCCGAGAAGACGGCCGAGGTCCTGGGCATCTCCGCCTCGGACGTGGTGGTCTGCTCCACCGGGCTTATCGGTGAGCAGCTGCCCATGGAGAAAATCCTCCCCGGTGTGGAGACCGCCGCTCAGGCGTTGGCGGCCGACGGCGGCGCTTCCGCCGCCGAGGCGATCATGACCACCGACACCGTCGCCAAGCAGGCAGTGTTCACCGGCAGCGGCTACACCATCGGCGGCATGGCCAAGGGGGCCGGCATGCTGGCTCCGGGTTTGGCAACCATGCTCGTGGTGCTGACCACCGACGCGCAGCTGCCGGCTGCCGCCCTGGACACGGCGCTGCGCGCAGCCACTGCCGTCACGTTTGACCGCACCGACTCGGACGGCTGCATGTCCACCAATGACACCGTGGTGCTGATGGCTTCCGGCGCTTCCGGCACCGTCCCGGACCAGGCGGAATTCAACGCGGGCCTCACCGAGGTCTGCCATTCTTTGGCCCAGCAGCTGATCACCGATGCCGAGGGCGCCAGCCACGACATCGCCGTGACCACGCTTAACGCCGCCACCGTGGCCGATGCTGAAACCGCTTCCCGCGCCGTCACCCGGTCTAACCTCTTCAAGACGGCCATCTTCGGCAATGACCCCAACTGGGGCCGTGTCCTTTCCGCCGTGGGAACCACCGATGCCGCGTTTGAGCCGGACCGGATCAACGTGGCGATCAACGGAGTGCAGGTGTGCCGCAACGGGGGAATCGGAGACTCCCGGGACCTGGTGGATCTGACCGGCCGCAAGGTGACGGTCGAAATTGATCTCAACGCCGGCACGGAAAGCGCCACCATCTGGACCAATGACCTGACCACGGACTACGTCCACGAAAACTCGGCCTACAGCAGCTGATCGGGGACTGACATGAGCACAACTGCAGAAGTTCGGGAACAACTGGCCGCCCAGGACAAGGCCGCCACCCTCATCGAAGCGCTGCCGTGGATCCAGCGGTTTGCCGGCAGCATCATGGTGATCAAATACGGCGGCAACGCCATGGTCAACGATGACCTGCGCCGTGCCTTCGCCGAGGACATCGTTTTTCTGCACCACGTCGGAGTGCGTCCGGTGGTGGTGCACGGCGGCGGCCCGCAGATCAATTCCCTGCTGGAACGCCTGGGCATCAAGTCCGAATTCAAGGGCGGACTGCGTGTGACCACCCCCGAAGCCATGGACGCCGTCCGCATGGTGCTCACCGGCCAGGTGGGCCGCGAGCTGGTAGGCATGATCAACGCGCACGGCCCGTACGCCGTCGGACTCTCCGGCGAAGACGCCGGGCTGTTGCAGGCAACACGCATCGGAACCGTAATCGACGGCCAGGAAGTGGACCTTGGCCAGGTCGGCGAGGTGACCGGAGTCAATCCCGGCGCCATTGTCGACCTGCTCGAAGCCGGACGCATTCCGGTTATTTCCACGGTGGCTCCCGAGGTCGACGCCGACGGCGGGCTCACCAGTGCGGTATTGAACGTGAACGCGGATACTGCTGCCGCCGCCCTGGCCGTGGCGCTTGGTGCTTCACGCCTGGTGGTGCTGACCGATGTTGAGGGACTGTACTCGAATTGGCCGGACAAGACCTCCCTGATTTCCGCGCTGACCGCGGGGGAGCTGCGCGACATGCTGCCCTCCCTGGAAGCCGGCATGATTCCGAAGATGCAGGCCTGCCTCACGGCGGTTGACGGCGGGGTGGACCGGGCAGCCGTGGTGGACGGCCGGATGGCCCATTCCATGCTGCTGGAGGTTTTCACCACCGCCGGCATTGGCACCCAGGTTGTTCCGGAGGAGCAGGCATGAGCGACGTTTCCCAGATCCAGACAGAGATCCAGACGAACCCCAGCTCCGCGGAAACCGTCCTCGACGGCCTCACGGGGTCATCGCAGGACTGGCTGCAGCGTTACGGCTCCTCGCTGATGGGCGTCTTCGGCACCCCGCAGCGGGTTCTCGTCCGCGGCAGCGGGTGCACCGTCTGGGACGCCGACGGCAAGCCCTATCTGGACCTGCTCGGCGGCATTGCCGTCAACGCACTCGGCCATGCCCATCCGTTCCTGACCTCGGTGATCAGCAGCCAGCTCGCCACGCTGGGCCATGTCTCCAACTTCTTCACCAGCCCGACACAGGTGGCTCTGGCGGAAAAGCTGCTCCAGCTTTCCGGGGCCCCCGTTGGTTCCAAGGTCTTCTTCGCAAACTCCGGCACCGAAGCCAACGAGGCGGCGTTCAAGCTGGCCCGGCGCAATACCGGAACGGCGGCCGACGGCAACCCGCAGCGCACCCGCATCATCGCGCTGGAGGGCGCATTCCACGGCCGGACCCTCGGGGCGCTGGCCCTGACGGCCAAGAAGGCTTACCGGGCGCCGTTCGAACCGCTGCCCGGGGGAGTGGAGCACATTGCCTTCGGCGACGTCGAGGCCCTGCGCACTGCAGTGGATGACACCGTGGCCGCCGTCTTCGTCGAGCCCATCCAGGGCGAAGCCGGTGTGGTTCCGCTGCCCGCCGGATACCTGCAGGCAGCCCGCGACATCACTTCAGCTGCAGGCGCCCTGCTGATCGTGGACGAAGTCCAGACCGGCATCGGCCGCACCGGAGCGTGGTTTGCCTCCGAAGGGGTTCTGCCGGACGCCATGACCCTGGCCAAGGGTCTGGGCGGCGGTTTCCCCGTCGGCGCACTGATCACCTTCGGCGAAAGCGTGTCCTCGCTGCTGACCGCCGGCCAGCACGGCACCACCTTTGGCGGCAACCCCGTGGCCACCGCCGCCTCGCTGGCTACGCTGCACGTGATTGAATCCACCGGGCTGCTGGAGCAGGTGCAAAAGACCGGCGAGCACCTGCGGACGGCGGTGGCAACCGTTCCCGGCGTCACCGAAGTCCGGGGGGCGGGCCTGCTCATCGGCTTCGACCTGGCCGACGAGATTGCACCGGCCGCCGTGACAGCTGCCCTGGAGGCCGGATTCATCATTAACGCCACCGGGCCGCGAACCCTGCGTCTGGCGCCGCCGCTGATCCTGACCGCGGCACAGGCCGACTCCTTTGTTGATGCACTGCCGGGAATCCTGGCCGCCGCCCGTGCCGCCCAGGACACTTCAGCCGCCATCACCGGACCAGCATCTGCCACCGGACAAGCTGCAACTAACGGACAGGCTGCAACTAACGGGCAAGCCTCTGCCCCCGCAACAACCGAAGGAAAATCATGACCCGCCATTTCCTGGTCGACACCGACCTCACCCAGGCCGAGCAGACCGAGGTGCTGGACCTGGCTGACCTGTTGAAGAAGGACCGCTATAAATACCAGCCCTATGCCGGCGAATCCACCGGCCGGCAAACGGTCGCCGTGATCTTCGACAAGACCTCCACCCGAACCCGGGTTTCCTTTGCTGCGGGCATTTCCGACCTGGGCGGTGTTCCGCTCATCATCGGTGCCGGGGAGTCCCAGCTCGGGCACAAGGAAAGCGTCACGGACACCACCAAGGTGCTGGAACGCATGGTGTCCACCATTGTCTGGCGCACCTACGCGCAGTCCGGGCTCGAAGAAATGGCTGCGGCTTCGCGGGTTCCGGTAATCAACGCGCTCTCGGATGACTACCACCCGTGCCAGCTGCTGGCTGACCTCATGACCATCCGTGAGCACAAGGGCACCCTCGCCGGCCTCACCCTGACTTACCTGGGGGACTGCGCCAACAACATGGCCAACTCCTACCTGCTGGCATGCGTCACTGCGGGAATGCACGTCCGGGTCGCCGGTCCGATCGGCTACCTGCCGGATCCGCTGATTGTCGACGCCGCTGCCGCACGTGCCGAAGAAACCGGCGGATCGGTGATGATCACCACCGATCCCGCCGAAGCACTGGACGGAGCCGACGTCGTCGCCACCGACACCTGGGTCTCCATGGGCCAGGAGGACGAAAAGGCGGCCCGTTCCGAGCTGTTCCGCAGCTTCGCCGTGGACGCCGCAGCGATGGCGCAGGCAGCGGACGACGCCGTCGTCCTGCACTGCCTGCCCGCCTACCGCGGCTACGAAATCTCTGCCGACGTCATCGATGGCCCGCAGTCGCTGGTCTGGGATGAAGCAGAGAACCGCCTGCACGCGCAGAAAGCGCTCATGGTGTGGCTGATGGCGCGCTCGGGCCTGACCGGAGTTCCGGAGGGACAGGCAGTTTCCGGGGGTGCAGCATGAGCATGCCGGCAACCAAGACTGCACGCCAGGCCCGCATCCGCACGCTGCTGACCAGCCGGTCGGTCCGGTCCCAGGCGGAGCTCGCTGCGCTGCTCGCGGACGACGGCGTCCAGGTCACCCAGGCCACGCTGTCCCGGGACCTGGTGGAGCTGGGCGCGGTGCGGATGCGCGGCAACGAGGGGGTGCTGGTATACGCGGTGCCTTCCGAGGGAGGACAGCGGGCGCCGCAGTCGGGGGTTTCAGCGGAAGTCCTGGATGCCCGCCTGGCCCGATTGTGCGGGGAACTGCTGGTCACGGCGGAGGCCTCGGGCAACATTGTGGTGCTGCGGACTCCTCCGGGCGCCGCGAACTTCCTGGCCCTGGCCATCGACCATTCAGTGTTGCCGTCTATTCTGGGCACCATTGCCGGTGACGATACGGTGGTAATGGTCACCCGCGAGCCCGACGGCGGCGCCGACGTGGCGGCGCGCTTCCTGCGAATCGCGGACGAGGCCACCGCCAACGGGCAGGCCCCGGACAGCCGCATCCTGTGACGCCGATTTCGGCAGGCACCGGACCCAACAACTTTCATCTACTTTCATCGACAGGCAGCCGTCTACGGCTGCGCACAACGCAAGAGGAGCATATTTCGTGAGCGAACGCATTGTATTGGCCTACTCCGGTGGCCTGGATACTTCGGTGGCTATCGGCTGGATCGCCGAAGCAACCGGTGCTGAGGTTATCGCCGTGGCCGTGGACGTCGGACAGGGCGGCGAATCCCTGGAAACCATCCGCCAGCGCGCCCTGGCCTGCGGCGCCGTCGAAGCCTACGTTGCAGATGCCCGGGACGAATTCGCTTCCGAGTACTGCATGCCGGCGCTGAAGGCCAACGGCCTGTACATGGATTCCTACCCGCTGGTTTCTGCCCTGTCGCGTCCGGTCATCGTGAAGCACCTTGTCGCTGCTGCCCGTGAGTTCGGCGCCACCACCGTTTCCCACGGCTGCACCGGCAAGGGCAACGACCAGGTCCGCTTTGAAGTCGGCATCCAGACCCTGGGCCCGGACCTGAAGTGCATCGCCCCGGTCCGCGACCTTGCCCTGACCCGTGACAAGGCCATCGCCTTTGCCGAGGAAAAGAACCTGCCGATCGTCACCACCAAGAAGAACCCGTTCTCCATCGACGCCAACGTGTGGGGACGCGCCGTGGAGACCGGCTTCCTGGAAGACATCTGGAACGGTCCCACCCCGGACGTGTACGAGTACACCTCCGATCCCGCTGCCGGCCTTGCCGCCGACGAAGTGGTCATCACCTTCAAGGAAGGCGTTCCGGTGGCGATCGACGGCAAGCCCGTCACGCCGCTGCAGGCCATCGAAGAAATGAACCGCCGTGCCGGCGCCCAGGGCATCGGCCGCATCGACATTGTCGAAGACCGCCTTGTCGGTATTAAGAGCCGCGAAATCTATGAAGCTCCGGGTGCCATGGCGCTGATGACCGCACACCGTGAACTGGAAAACGTCACGGTGGAGCGCGAGCAGGCCCGGTTCAAGAAGACCGTTGGCCAGCGCTGGACCGAGCTGGTCTACGACGGCCAGTGGTTCTCTCCGCTGAAGAAGTCCCTGGACGCCTTCATCGAGGACACCCAGAAGTACGTCTCCGGCGACATCCGCATGAACATGCAGGGCGGCCGTGCAGTGGTGACCGGACGCCGTTCCGACTCCTCGCTGTATGACTTCAACCTGGCCACCTACGACACCGGTGACAGCTTTGACCAGTCCATGGCCCGCGGCTTCATTGAGCTGTTCGGCATGTCCTCCAAGGTGGCCTCCGGCCGCGACCAGCGTTTGGCAGAAGGTAAGTAGGAAATGAATCACGGCAAGCCGCCGGTTGAACCGGCCGGAACCCCAGCTGCGGGTTCCACCGTCCAGGGCGCTTTGTGGGGCGGCCGCTTTGCAGGCGGTCCCGCTGACGCCCTCGCGGCGCTGAGCAAGTCCACCCACTTCGACTGGCGGCTTGCCGGCTACGACATTGCCGGCTCCCGTGCGCACGCCCGCGTGCTGCACACAGCCGGCCTGCTCGACGACGAGGAGCTGGCGGGCATGCTCGCCGCCCTGGACGCGCTCGACGCCGATGTCCGCTCGGGTGCCTATGTCCCCGCCGATTCGGATGAGGACGTGCACGGTTCCCTGGAGCGCGGACTCATTGAGCGCGCCGGTCCTGCGTTGGGCGGCAAGCTCCGCGCCGGCCGGTCCCGCAATGACCAGATCGCCACGCTGGGACGGATGTACCTGCGCGATCATGCCCGGATCATCGCCACCGGTGTCCTGGCAACGGTTGATGCCCTCATGGAACAGGCCGAAAAACACCTTGGGGTGGCCATGCCCGGACGCACCCATCTGCAGCACGCCCAGCCCGTGCTGCTGAGCCACCACCTGCTGGCGCATGCCTGGGCTTTGCTGCGCGATGTGCAGCGTTTGATGGACTGGGATAAGCGGGCCGCGGTGTCGCCCTACGGCTCCGGTGCCCTGGCCGGTTCTTCGCTCGGGCTGGATCCCAATGCAGTGGCTGCCGAGCTGGGCTTTGACTCAGCCGTCTGGAACTCCATTGACGGCACCGCCTCGCGTGACGTCTACGCGGAGTTCTCCTGGGTCGCCGCCATGATCGGCGTGGACCTGTCCCGGATCAGCGAGGAAATCATCATTTGGGCCACCAAGGAGTTCTCCTTCGTGACCTTGGACGATGCGTTCTCCACCGGGTCGTCCATCATGCCGCAGAAGAAGAACCCGGATGTGGCCGAGCTGGCCCGCGGCAAGGCCGGCCGCCTGATCGGTGACCTCACCGGCCTGCTGGCCACGCTGAAGGGACTACCACTGGCTTACAACCGTGATCTGCAGGAAGACAAGGAACCGGTCTTTGACGCTGCCGATACCCTGGAAGTCCTGCTTCCGGCGGTTTCCGGCATGATCGCCACGCTCACGTTCAACACCGAGCGCATGCAGGCGCTGGCACCGCAGGGCTTCGCCCTGGCCACGGACATTGCTGAGTGGCTGGTTCGCCAGGGCGTTCCCTTCCGTGAAGCGCACGAGCTCTCCGGTGCTGCTGTACAGCTGGCCGAAAGCCGCGGCGTCGAACTGTGGGACCTGACCGACGAGGACTATGCCGGCATTTCGGAGCATCTGACCCCTGAAGTGCGGACCGTGCTGAGCACTGAAGGTTCGCTGAACAGCCGCAGCGCCCAGGGCGGCACGGCCCAGTCTGCCGTGGAAGCGCAGCTGACTGCGCTGAAGTCCGAGCTGGAGACAGCTCGCAGCTACGCTGCGTGACCCCGTCCGCTGCCTGAATACACGCACCCCTCGGAAGGACCCCGGAGAGCTGATGCCTTTCCGGGGTCCTTCCGGCTTCTCTTGGGCTCCTTTTCATTTGGCTTCGAGGGCCGTGGGCGTGCCACATATCCAGCGGCTACCCTTAGGCCATGAGCGACTCCTTCCGGCTGATGCTGCGTGCCCTGCCCGATTTTCCGGAGGATCTGCCGGGCTTCGACCGCGCTGGCGCGCCTGCCGATCCAGCTGAGCTGTTCCGCTCCTGGCTGGACGACGCACTGGCCGCAGGCGTCCGCCAGCCCCATGCCTTTTCGCTGGCCACGGCCGACGCGGGCGGGAACCTGTCCTCACGGATGCTCATCCTGAAAGATCTCGACGACGACGGCTGGCACTTTGCCACCTCCCGAACCTCGCGGAAGGGCAGGGAGCTTGAGGCGAATCCCCGTGCGGCCATGAACTTCTACTGGTCCGAGCTGGGACGGCAAATCCGGGTGGCCGGCGCCGTTGTCCAGCTGTCCGATACCGTCTCGGCACGGGACTGGGAGGAACGGCCGGGAGCGGATGGTTCTGAGAACCCGCAGTGGCAGGTGTATGCGCTGCAACCGTCCGAGATCGAATTTTGGCAGGCAGACCCGGGCCGGCACCACATCCGCCACCGCTACCAGCTCTGATTTTTGACTTTAGGTTCCAGCTGTCCCATCGGCCACCGGCGGCACGCATCCACAGGGCCTGCGCCGGAACGCATCCACTGGGCCAGCGCCGCTGCGTGGCGAAATGCTCCGGCTCCCATAAGGTGGGTCAATGACTGGTTTTTCTAATGCTCCGGGTTCGTCTGTTCCCAAGTCCCCGGACCGTCCCGCCTCCTCCCAGCTGCTGTCCAATGTGGGGACTGCTGCAGCGGATTTTCGGAGCCGCGTCGCCTCGCTGACAGACGCCGATGTCCGTGCTCCCTCCCGGCTCCCGGGCTGGTCCCGCGGACATGTTCTGGCGCACGTGGCCGGTGTTGCTGATGCCATGGCACGCCAGCTGGACTATGCGGCCCGGGGCGAAACCATTGAGTTGTACGACGGCGGTTCTGACGGCCGCAACCGTGCCATCGAAGAGGGTTCCGTTCGTTCGGCAGACCGGCTTCGCGCAGAGCTCGACGCAGCATTGGACCGTGCCCTGTCGGCCTTCGGCGACCTCAGTGACGAGGACTGGCACGCACCCATTTCCTACCGTGACGGAGTCGTGCGGGACGGGGGACTGGCCCTGTGGCGGGAACTCGTGATCCATGCAACCGACTTGGGCACCGGCAGCGAAGCCGACAGCTGGTCACCGCAATTCTGCGAGCACCTGTTTGATTTCCTCTCCGCCCGCGTTCCTGCTGGAGTACGCCTGAGGCTGCAGCCCTTCGGCATGGCCCCGCGTGTGCTTACCGGAAATACCGGTACTCAAACCTTCGCCACGACCGGCAGCACCGTGTCAGTAAATGGTATGGCTACTGACATTGCCGCCTGGCTCGCCGGAAGAACCCCTAACCTGGGCAGCCTGCGGGCCGAGGCGGCCGCGGACGGTATCGACCTTCCCAAACTGCTGCCCTGGCCATCAGGCATTCCCGCCAAATAGTCCCGGCCAGCAGCCGGTGACCAGCAGCCGGTAGCCAGTAGCCAGCACAGGCGTGCGACAGATGAGATCCAGCCTCCGGCATCAGCCGCGAGACGTTTTACCAAGCCAGTGGGGTTAGAAGGGCGGTGGTGACTCCTCAACTTCTGGTTCGAGGTGCGAGTCAGCTGTCCGAGGCGCGCGAAGGTGTCCAAGCGTGAGTTCCGGCTGAGTCCGGTAACGACGTCCGAGAGGCGAGATCCACTCCAAGACCCCCGGCGAAACCTGCCGGGCCTTCCAATGGCCCAGGGTCTTGAGTCGGTGATGTTTCTTGCAAAGGTTCGCCAAGTTCCAGTGTTCGGTCGGGCCGCCGTGTGCCCACGGTATGGTGTGGTCTATTTCGGTCCGGGCAGCGCCCGTACTGCAGCCCGGGAAGCGGCAGGTTTGGTCCCTCGCCTGCAGCCACCTCCGCAGTCCGGACGGCACCTTTCGACGCCGCCCAACTCCCAGAATCTGGCCCGTCTGGGGATCTTGGGCCAATCCGGTCCACCGGCATGCTGTGCGGGCGAGCCGCCGCGCTTCCTGCGCGCTGATCGATCCGTAGCCGGCAAGTTCGGCAGGGGCGTCGTCGACGCCAAACAGCGTTTCAGCGTTTATCAGGACCATGATCTCCGGGACCGTACCGGAAGGCAGGGGCGGAACATCGAACGGGTTGCCGGCTCCGACGCAGGGGACCTCCGTTGCGCCGGGTTCGTTGCCGAGTTCCCGGGTGTATGCGTTGTTCAGAGCCACAATGTTCAGAGCCACAGTGTCCAGAGCCTCAATGTCCACAGCCTCATCGTCATCCGGAACGTCACTGTCCGGAGTCCGGGTGCCATGTGGCTTTCCAACCCAAGGTTCGGAAGTGTGCAGGAGCAGGGACGCAAGGATGTCGGTGCGCAGCTGGTCCAGGCACCGCGGATCACCCAGTAACTGTTCGCCGCGTGCCGCTCCGGTCAGCGCGCCAAAGATGCTCTGCCCCTTGTCGGCAGGAAGATATGCGGTGAGATGTCCCATACCATCGGGCTGCGGCTGGAACCAGACCCTCCGCTGCTCGAACGCGGTTTGATGACGGACCGGGATGGTTTCCGGGTAGCTCCTTTCCCGCAGGCGGCGTGCCTTTCGAACCAACTGGGCATTGGTCAGGCCCGGAGCCATCTTCAGAAGTTCCTGTTCCATGGCGTGGGCGGCACCGGCAGGAAAAACCTGTCCGGCCGTGGCACCGGGTGAACGGGAAATTCCGGCCGGCACTTCCTCCGCAATAAGCGAGCGCGTCTGATCCAGGATGGTGCGGGCCTGAGCGGGATTGATCTCCGCCTTTTCCAGCAAGGCCAAGGTCTCCGGGCAACGTTCGCACAACTCGACGGACTCATCAACCAGGGCCCTTGCCGTTCCTTCCGGGATCCCGAGCAGGGTGGCGATCTCAGTGGCCGCAAGAGTAAAGGCAAGGGCCGGATCCACCTTTCGCGCAACGGCGGGCCGCCCGCAAGCTGAATCCTCGGCGGCACGCTTCCTGTTGAACTGCTCAAGATCCTCAACCATCAGCTGATGCTGCCGATGTATGAGTCGAGCCCGCGCTGATGCTGTCCAGCCGTCCAAAACCCTCAGCCGTTGCAAGGCGGCGCCCGTCAATTCCTGGTTCAGGGAATCGGCGGAGCCCAATACCAAGGAACCGGTGAGTCCCTTCGGCGGGCCCCACTCCGGATTCGGCGCGGAAGTACTGGCGCATGCCTGCCCCGCAGAGAACTGCGCCGCAGAGAACACCGACTCCTCGTCCGCGACCTTCCAAAACTCCAACACCTCCGCGGACCAATCGGCATCCGGAAGCCATAGGGGATCGGGAGGAGGATCTATCCGGGAGCCGCACACCGTCGTCGTCTTCATGGCATAAGCCTGTCAGCCGCCACCGACCTTTTCGCCCGCTGAGGACCGCCGGCAAATCAGGTAATTTCTGCACGAAAGCCAGTACCCGTATCCGGTGGCTGAAGTGCGCGCAGAACCTTACGGATCCGCCCGGCCAAGGGCTACGCTGAACAAAACCCCATTCCGGCCGTACCCGGACAGGAGGACCCTGCCATGCCTGGACAGATCACTTCCGCCCCCGTTCCAGAAGGCCGAATCGAGAGGCTTTCCGACGGATACGCGGTGGCCTTCGACCGTCAGTTCGATTACCCCACGGCCCATATCTGGGACATTCTGACGAATCCGGAGAAGATTTCGCGCTGGCTCGGCCAGTTGAGCCCCGAGTGGCAATTAGGCAAGGAATACACGCTGGAGATGGACGGCGGATCCAGCTTCGGAACCGTGCTCCAGCTGGAACCGCGCTCGAGCCTTCAGATCACATGGGAGGACCAGCTGGGATCGGAGTCCGTGCTGGAATGGCAGGTCCTGGCAAGCAGCGGGGGAGCACTGCTGCTGTTCCGTTCCCGGACCGACACCCCGGATTTCCTCGCCGAGGGCAGTGCCGGGTGGCAAGGTATTTTGGCCGCTTTCGCTTCCGTTGCGGCAGGAGAGGAACCCGCCCGGGACAGCATGGAAACGTGGCTGGCTCTTCGGGATGCGTATGCGGAAGATTTCGACGTCTCGCCCACCATGGGGCTGGTCACCGGCTCGGGATCCGACGCTGAACTGGTCTTTGACCGTTGGTACCGGGCCCCGGCGGAGGATGTGGAGGCCGCCGTTGATGCCGCCGGCCGCAGGCTCAGAGTTGGCGGGGAAGCGGAGCTGGAGATGACCAACGACGGCGAGGAAACCAGGGTCACCGTCCGCCAGCCCGTGACCGGAAGCCAGGACCAGACCGCTGCTTTGCTGGCTGGGTGGCACATGGCTTTAGACTCCGCACGCGACCAGCTCGACGGCGGCATGCCGCATCCGAATTCGCACCGCTTGGCAGCGTTGGAGCGGTTCTACCGGCCCATGGTTTAGTTTCGGAAGCTGCACGATTCCACGGGACGGCTCCGCAATTGTTACGGTCGAAGGATGGAAGACAAAAGCGAGAGGTCACGGCTTGCGGTGCCCGCAACGGAGGCCGCACGCCATCTGCTGGGATCAGTATTGACGCACGACGACGGCGGGGAACCGGTGAGTGTTCGCGTCACCGAAGTAGAGGCCTACATGGGGGACGTTGATCCCGGCTCCCACGCGTTCCGTGGCCGCACCGCCCGGAACAACACCATGTTCGGCCCGGCCGGCCATCTCTACGTCTACTTCACTTATGGAATGCACTACTGCGCCAACGTGGTGTGCGGCGAGGACGGCCATGCCACCGGGCTGCTGCTCCGGGCGGGCGAAATTGTCAGCGGAATTGAAACCGCCAGGATGCGCCGCAACAACCCGCGGACCGATCTGGATCTGGCCCGCGGCCCCGCTAGGCTGGCCCAGGCATTGGGGATCGACCGTGCTCTCGACGGCGCCGATGTCTTTGCCGCCCCGCTGCGTCTGGAACTGCCGACCGAGCCCGTCCCGGCGGAAAAAGTGTCCGTCGGACCTCGGGTAGGTGTCAGCGGAGCCGGAGGTACGGACGAGTATCCCTGGCGGTACTGGCTGACCGGGGATCCAACAGTTTCCAAATACCGGCCGGCCCAGGCCAAGCGCCGGCCAGCCGGTGCAACGGCCCGTTAGCCGGAAATACCGGTTAACACACAGGCGACGTCGGGGATGATAATCCCCGACGCCGCCTGCCGGCAGGACCTTCTATTCGCCGCCAGGCAGCGGCGCCTGTGCGGAGATCAGCTCATTTTCCAGCAGCTCGTCCCAGAAGGCGCCGGGAATCTGTGCCTTCATGGCCGCGATATCCTCAGCGACGCGCTCGGGCCGGCTGGAACCGGGGATGACCGCAGCCACAGCGGGGTGGGCGGTGGAGAATTGCAGCGCAGCTGCCTTCAGGCTCACGTCGTGCCGCTGGGCGATTGCCGTCAGCCGCGCGATCCTCTCCTTGACTGCCGGAGGAATCTCCGCGTAATCGAAGTAGTCCCCGCCCAGCAGGGCACCGGAGTTGAACGGACCGCCGACGACGATTCCCACACCCTTTTCCTGTGCAGCGGGCATCATGCGCTGCAGGGCACGCTCGTGCTGCAGCAGGGTGTACTGGGTGGCGGAGAGGCTCATGGTCGGAGCCGCCACATCCATGTCCATGGCCAGCTCGATGGGCTCGGTCGTATTGACCCCGAGGCCCCAGCCCTGGATCACGCCCTCATCCTGCAGCCGGGCCAGAACGCGGAACGCACCGGTCCGGGCCTCATTGAACTTGGCCACCCATTCGTCGCCCAGGAAGTCCCGGGACGTGTCATGGATGAAGACAAAGTCCAAGCGGTCGGTCTTTAGCCTCGTGAGGCTTTCCTCGATGGACCGCAGCGTGGCATCAGCCGTGTAGTCCGTGGCGATTTTGTTGGAGCGCCCGTGTGTGAACAGGCCTGAGCCTTTCTCTTCCTCTTCGTCCAGGATGAGCCGTCCTACCTTGGTGCTGAGCGCATACTCATCACGGTTCTTTCCGGACAGGACCTCGCCCAGCCGGGATTCTGCCAGCCCGGCGCCGTAGAACGGAGCGGTGTCGAAGTAACGGATGCCTTCGTTCCAGGCGGCCTCAACGGTGGCCAGTGCCTCGTCCTGGGGAATGTCACGGAACATGTTTCCCAGCGGAGCCGTCCCGAATCCGATCTTGTTCTTCAGCACTTCGTGCAGGTTAACCATGTGTTTCAATCCTTGCTGTTGATTCCGGGTCCTCTCCGAAGGACCCGCTCAAACGTGGCAACTGCCTCCCCGTAGGCTTTATTCCGCCACCCTTCGGCGCCGCGGGCCGTCGAGAGAAGGGCCACAGCTGCCCCCGTCAGCCACGAGGTCCCGCTGTTGAGCGGGTAAGGTGGACGCGTGAAAGAAACGCCCGCGGACGCCGCACAGAACATTGAGCCCATTGCCGAAACCATTGAACGACTGGGCGCAATTGTGCCGGATTACCCCAAGCCGGGAGTCGTCTTCCGCGACCTGACGCCAGTTTTTGCCGACGGTCCCGCGTTCCGCGGCGTTGTTGATGCTCTGCTGGCCGAGTATGAGGGGCGCTTCGACTACGTGGCCGGGGTTGAAGCCCGCGGCTTCCTCCTCGCCGCAGCCGCAGCCTATGCAGCCGACAAGGGCGTCATCACCATCCGCAAGCCCGGCAAGCTGCCGCGCCGTGTGTTTTCTGAGAGCTTCTCCATGGAATACAGCGAGAACACGCTGGAAGTTCATCAGGATGACATTCCGGCCGGCTCCCGTGTCCTCATCCTGGACGATGTGCTCGCTACCGGCGGGACCCTCGGTGCAACGGCCCGGCTCATCGAGAAGGCCGGCGCCGTAGTGGCAGGATTCGGCGTCGTCCTGGAACTGAAGGATCTCGGCGGACGCGCCGCGCTGGCAGGTTACCCGGTGCACGCCCTGGTCGCTTACTAGCCCCATTTTCCGCTCTTCCGCACGGCGGAGCATCACCGCGGCTCCGGACGGAGGCGCACTTAGACCCATCCGGCAAGGGCCGGCGTCACTTAAATAGCTCAGTGCATGGAAAAAGTCCAAATGCACGCTAAACTTGTGGGTCTGCCTTTGCGAGAGGGAACGCGAACATGCCTGAAACGTCTTCTGCCCACCACGAGCTGGAACACGAGCGACACTACGTCGCCGGTTTGTACCAGCGACTCGATGAACTCCGTGAAGAAAAGCGCGAGCAGCTGGCCCAGGTGCGCCGCAGCCACTCTGCCGGTTCACATCAAAACCGCTCCGAGCGCGATGCCTTCGCCACCATGTACGAGGACCGCCTGGCGCAGCTGAATGCCGTGGATGACCGGCTGGTTTTTGGCCGGCTGGATCTTGACGACGGCGAGGAGCGGTACATCGGCCGGATCGGCCTCTCCACGGCTGACCTGCAACGGCTCATGGTGGACTGGCGGGCGCCGGAAGCCGGCACCTTTTATCAGGCCACCGCTTTTGAACGCCAGGGCGTCCGACGGCGGCGCCACCTGATCCTGAAGGGCCGGAACGTCCAGGCCATCGAAGACGATGTGCTGGACTACAGCATGCTCGAGGAGGAAGAAGCACTCCAGGGCGAAGGCGCCCTGCTGGCAGCCCTGAACTCCAAGCGCACCGGACAGATGTCTGACATTGTCGGCACCATCCAGGCCGAGCAGGACCGCATCATCCGGGCACCCCTCGCCGGCACACTCGTGGTGCAGGGCGGCCCGGGAACCGGAAAAACCGCCGTCGCGCTCCACCGTGCCGCGTACCTGCTGTACACGCACCGTGAACGGCTCAAGTCCGCCGGCGTGCTGCTGGTCGGCCCCTCCAACGCCTTCATCCGGTACATCGAACGTGTCCTCCCGTCGCTGGGTGAGACCGGCGTCGTCATGTCCAGCCTTGGACAACTGATGCCCGGCATCGCCGCTGTCCCGGAAGAGGACGCGAATGTCGCCGAGATCAAGGGCCGCATTTCGATGGCCGACGTGGTCGCCCGTGCCGTCGCGAACCGTCAGCGCCTGCCGCTGGAACCGCGGAAACTCAACGTGGAGGGAACCATCCTCCTGCTGACGCCCAAGATGGTCCAGCGCGCCCGCGACCGGGCACGCGCGACCGGCAAGCCACACAACGAGGCCCGCGTGACCTTCGTGAAGATCCTCCTGCGCGAACTCACCGAGCAGCTGACCGAACAGCTGGAAGAGTCCTCCGGTGCAGGCAACAGCACGGACCGGGCCTACCTGGCCGAGGACGTCCGCAGCTCCCGGGACGTGCGCGTGGCGCTGAACCTGTGCTGGATGCCGATGACGCCTCAGAAGCTGCTGTCTGAACTCTTCAGCAAGCCCGGACACCTTGAAGGTGCGGCCCCCGATCTGAGCGCCGAAGAAATCGCACTGCTGCGCCGCAGCCCGGACGCACCCTGGACGGAAGCGGATGTTCCGCTGCTGGACGAGGCCGCCGAACTGCTGGGCGAACTGGATGCTTCCGCCGGACGCGACCACGCCCTGCGCGAAGAGCAGCGCAAGCGGGACCTCGCCAACGCCGAGCGCGCCATCGAGAACACGGAAGGGTTCCTGGAGGACTCCGGTGCCCACGGCATCCTGTCCGCCGAGGATCTGGCTGACCACAACACCGTGGGAGAAACCCGCTTGACCGCTGCCGACCGCGCCGCCGTCGACCGCACCTGGGCCTTCGGGCACATTGTGGTGGATGAGGCGCAGGAGCTTTCCGCCATGCAGTGGCGCCTGCTGATGCGGCGCTGCCCGCTGAAGTCCTTCACCGTTGTGGGGGACATTGCCCAAACCAGCTCTGCTGCCGGTGCCACTTCCTGGCAGCAGGCGCTGACGCCGTTCGTGGGGGACCGCTGGACCCTCGAAGAGCTCACGGTGAACTACCGCACCCCCGCGCAGATTGCCGAAGCTGCCGTGCGCATGGCCAACGCGGCTGGTCTGGTGGTGTCCGCTCCCAAGGCGGTGCGCGAGGGACGCTGGGCGCCCTTCATCGACCGGGTTCCCGAAGATGGGCTGGTTGACCGCCTGATGGAGACTCTGCCCGAGGACCTGGAAGCGCTCGAGGGCGGACTCCTAGCGATTATCGCCGAGGAGCACCACCTTGAGGCCGTCCGACGCGAAGTCGGGGCCGTTTACGGAAAGCGGCTCGGCACGGGTGCCGGCGGTTTGGAGCAGGACATTGTGGTCACCTCGCCACGGGAGGCGAAGGGACTGGAGTTCGACGGCGTCGTCATCCTGGAGCCCGAAGAGCTGTTGACCGCAGCGGCCGGGAAAGTCGGGGATCTGTATGTGGCGATGACCCGTCCGACGCAGCGCCTGCGTCTTATTGCGGCACGTCCGGTTCCCGCCGGAATTATTGATGACGAAGACTGATATTTTGGAAGACGTGACTACCGAAACCCCAGTGGGCCTGAGCGCCCAAAAGAATGATTCGACGTTCGAGAATGTTTGGCAGGAGCTGAAGTGGCGTGGCCTGGTCCATGTCTCCACGGATGAGGCCGAACTTGAGAAACTGCTCGCCGGGGAATCGATCACCTATTATTGCGGCTTCGATCCGACGGCGCCGAGCCTGCACCTGGGAAACCTGGTGCAGCTGCTGACCATGCGCCGCCTGCAGTTGGCCGGTCACCGGCCGCTCGCCCTCGTGGGCGGCTCCACCGGCCTGGTGGGAGATCCGCGTCCGACGGCGGAACGCACCATGAACACCAAGGAAACCGTCTCGGAATGGGTCGGCTACCTGCAGGGACAGGTGCAGCGCTTCCTCAGCTTTGAGGGGGACAACGCCGCGCAGATGGTCAACAACCTTGACTGGACCGCGCCTATGAGTGCCATCGACTTCCTCCGTGACATCGGCAAGCACTTCCGGGTGGGCACCATGATCAAGAAGGAGATTGTCTCCTCGCGCCTGAATTCTGATGAGGGCATCTCCTACGCGGAGTTCAGCTACCAGGTGCTGCAGGGCATGGACTACCTCCAGCTCTTCCGCGACTACAACTGTGTGCTGGAAACCGGCGGCTCGGACCAGTGGGGCAACCTCACCTCCGGGACCGAACTGGTGCGCAAGGTCGAGGGCAAGAGTGTCCACGCCCTGGGCACTCCGCTGATTACCAACTCTGACGGCACCAAGTTCGGCAAGAGCGAGGGCAACGCCATCTGGTTGGACGGCACCATGACCAGCCCGTACGCGATGTACCAGTTCTGGCTGAACACTTCCGACGCCGACGTCGTTGACCGGCTCAAGGTCTTCACCTTCCTCTCCAAGGCGGAAATTGAGGAGCTGGCCCGCTCTGTGGCGGAGGAACCGCACAAGCGTGCGGCCCAGCGCCGGCTTGCTTACGACGTGACGTCGCTGATTCACGGCGCCGAAGCAACCGAGAAGGTTATTGCCGCTTCTGCCGCATTGTTTGGGCAGGGTGAAATCACCGAGCTGGATGAAGCAACCCTGACCGCGGCCACGGCGGAACTGCCGCGGGTAGTGGTGGACCGCAACAGCTTGGGGATTATCGATCTGCTCGTTGCCTCCGGCCTGTCAGCCAGCAACTCGGCCGCGCGCCGGACGGTTGCCGAAGGCGGAGCGTATGTGAACAACCGCAAGGTCACGGACGCGGATGCCGTTATTGACGGGGATGAGCTGCTGCACGGCAAGTACCTGCTGCTGCGCCGCGGCAAGCGCACCCTGGCAACGGTGGAAGTTAGCGCAGGTTAGGGGAGCTCATCCTGCCGATCAGGTGGAGGCCGGCTTTCGGCTCCGCACGCCTTGGAAATCCAGGGGCGTGAGGAGGCCGGGGGCCGGCCTTTTCCCTTGCGTGCAGGGTGCCTGTCCGGGGTGCAGCAGATCACACGCTGCCGGCTTGCACCCATGCCGGAGGGTGTGTAAAGTTTAGTGAGTTGCCCCGGTGAGTGCCTGGTGGACATGGTCCGCTGGCAAGGCTCCTGGATCCGGCAGCAGCCCAAAAACACAGCAGCGGATTTCATCCGAATGCTTTGTGGCGGGTTCAAACGGTTGTTTCAGCCAATTACCGCGAATACCGCGGAATTGCTAAAACGGTCCGGATGAAATAGAATAAAGAAACACTGCAGCGAAGAGAAAAGAAAAACATTCTTTGTTTTTCCGAGTATTTCGGATGCATCTGTTGTTTGAGAACTCAATAGTGTGCCAAGTTTATTGATACCAATTATTTTAATTGGTTGAACTGGTTGTTTCCG
>NZ_PJIU01000004.1:0-220561 GCF_002929435.1 Arthrobacter sp. 9E16
ACGCGTGGATACTTTTTCATGACAGGCACGGTTGAACGTGTTTGGTTGTGACCCATTGTTTTCCCCTCCACCAGGAGCAGTTTGGCTGGTGGTGTGGGTGGTAGGGTTACGGCGGTCATAGCGTGGGGGAAACGCCCGGTCCCATTCCGAACCCGGAAGCTAAGACCCACTGCGCCGATGGTACTGCATCCGGGAGGGTGTGGGAGAGTAGGTCACCGCCGGACAATATTTCGGTAGAGAGAGTAAGGCCCCGCCATCGGCGGGGCCTTACTTGTTTAACCAACAACCAGTCAGCTGGACCTCCGGCGGGCCCCTGGGGTGACGCAGTGGGTGCAATCCGCCACACTGGCTGTGTGTCCATCAAGAGCATGAACGAAGCGTTCGCCCAGCGGGTTAATTCCGGTGCGGACGTAGAGCGCACCGCTTTCTTCAGTGATGCAGTGTTTGCCATTGCCATGACCCTGCTGGCCGTGGATATCAAGGTTCCGCGGGTGGCCGGCGATGAGCTGGGCCGGGCCGTCGTCGAGCAGGGTCCGGAATTTGCCGCCTACCTGCTGTCCTTCGTGGTGACCGCCGCGTACTGGCTCAGCCACCACCGGCTTTTCCGGCTGCTGTCCGGATATACAGTCGTCCTGCAGCGCCTCAACCTGGGGCTGCTCCTGATGGTCGGGCTTATCGGCTATGCCGCCGACATGATGGCCTTCTACAGCGACCAGGTGCTGGGTGTGGTGATTTACGCGACGATCCTCGGGCTGATCGGGGTGGCCAACACTACGCTGTGGGTCTATGCCGGGCGCCGCGGATTGTTTCAGGACGACATTGACCCCCAGCTTCTGGCCTACGCGCAGCGCCGCGTCGCCGTGACGCCTGCGGTCTTCCTGCTTTCCATACCGATTGCCTTTATTAGCCCCACTGCGGCCGCCTTGTCCTGGGCCGCCATCGTCGTCGGCAATCTGGTATTTCGGCTCTTGGGGAGAAGAGCGGCAGCGGCGGATGTGAAGCCTTGATCCCCCGATTCGTTGGTTTGGCCCTTTGTCGGGTAGTCTTATATCTGCTTCTTCGGGAGCAAAGCCTGGAGGATTCGCCTAGCGGCCTATGGCGCACGCCTGGAACGCGTGTTGGGTTAACGCCCTCGGGGGTTCAAATCCCCCATCCTCCGCCAATAAGAACCACCCCGGTCCCTTGGACCGGGGTGGTTCTTTGTCTGGGCGGCGTTCGCGCCGGTCCAGCCGGGTGTGCGGGCCGCCTAGCAGGCGCAAGTACTATTTTCCGAGTGCGTCATCCAGAGGCTTCTGGATTTCGCTGTAGGCCCCGGTTTCCAGCTGCACTGCCGTTCCGTCGAGATACAGCGTGGGTGTGCCGGGTACCTCAAGGTCCTGGGCATCCTGCAGATCCCGGGCCACTCGCTCCTTGATGGCGTCGGAGGAGTAGTCGGACTGGAACTGCTCGATGTCCAGCCCCAGCTCCTCGGCGTAGCCGGTGAAGATTTCCTCCACGTTGGACTCGTTCTTCCAGTCCTCCTGGTGTTCGAAGACCTTGGCGGCCATTTCCTCCAACTTGCCCTGCTCCGCAGCGGCTTCGACGGCGCGGGCGGACGGCTCGGCGTTCTTGTGCTTGGGGAGCGGGTAGTTCCGGACGACGATACGGACGTCGTCTCCGTAGTCGGCCTTGGCCTGCTGGATCAAGGGATCCATCATGGCGCAGTAAGGGCACTGGTAATCAGTGAAGAGGACCAGCGTGGCCTGCGGGTCCGCCGGGTTCGTAATGGCCCGGGCGTCCGCGGGAACCAGCTGGTCCATTTGGTCCGCCGGTACGGTGACTTCCGGGGAGGGGGAAGCAGAGGCGCTCACTGAGGTATCGGGGGAGGAAGACTCTCCGGAGGTCCCGCAGGACACGACGCCGCCGCTTACCAGCAGGCCGGCGATGATCAGTGACGGTACAGCTTTGTGCATAGTTCCTTTCCTGCATGGGGAGCGCGCGCCGATGCGCGCCGGATACGGGTTGGGAGTTGCTGTCCTTTAAATGGTTCCACCGGGGCCGGGGGGATTGGAAGGGGGCTTTCCGCCCGGTTCCTGTGATCTTGATCAGCTTGGCCTGTGACTCACAGGACGGTGCCGGTGACCCCGGGGCGACGCCGGTTACCGTGGCTCGATGTTAATACGCATGACGGTCTTGCGCTTGCCGATGTGCCGCTCGAAGGTGAATCCGGCCTTCTCGAACATGGCCCTCGTGCCGTTGTGGAGGAACGAGGATGAGGTTCTCTTGCCTGGGACGAGTTCGTTGGGGAACGAGACCACCTCGCCGCCGCCGGCCCGGGCGATCAGCTCAAGCGCACCGTCCAGTGCCTCCCGCGCCACCCCGGAGCGCCGGTGGTCCCGGTCGACGAAAAAGCACGTGATGCGCCACGGCGCCGGTCTCGTTTCGCCCGCGTCATACTGCTTGCGGTGGTAGATCCCCGGCAGCTCGTCCGGACTGCCGTACTGGCACCAGGCAATCGCCGCGTCGCCGTCGAACACCAGTGCCGCGTGAGCTGCACCTTCGGCCACGAGCCGCTGCTTGAAGGTAGGCCCCTCGTACTCATTCTTGACGGTGTCCTGCGTGTCGCCGTGGAAGTACGAGCAGTAGCACCCGCCCCACACTCCGTTGTGCTTCTGCGCGAGGGCCAGCCACGCCGGAAAGGTCTCCGGGGTGAGTGGTTTGATGACGTGTGCCTGTGCCATGCCCGCCTCCAGGATTGCCGCGGGATCACGCCACCCGCGTGTGTGCGAACAGTACATCCGATGCCGGGCCGGCCTTCAAGACGAAATCGGCCGGTGCGGCACTATTTCGAGTCCTGACTGGCTTCCCGCCGCTCAGTCCTGCTGCTGGGCCAAGCGGGCAAGTCGCTCGCGGGCTGAGCGTTCGGACGGGCCCATGTTTCCGAGCCCGAATTGGATGACGCGCAGCACCAGTCTCACCGGGCCGTGCACCGGCAGCTTGATGGGCCCCAATCGAGGTTCGCGGAGGCCGAGCAGTTCGCGGTGCCGCGGTTCCAGGGAGGCGACGGCGCCGGCGAACAGGACCCGGTAGCCGATGAGCTGGTTCTTCGGCAGGGGAGGGTGGCGCAGGAAGCGCACCACTTCATGGACCGTGGGGCTGGAGCGCAGCTCAGGGTCGAAGGCGGCCATCTGCTTCCTGAGCCCGGCCAGGTCCCGGGGCGGGCTGTCGATGCGCATCAGTTCACCGGCGGTGGCCCACTCGGCCACGTAGGCATCCGGGCCGCCGGGTATGGACCCGCCAAACTCCATGTGAGAGGTCAGGAACGCATCCGTAAAGGCGAGGTGGACCCAGCGGGCCAGCTCGGGATCGTTTGCCGAGTAGGGCCGTTCGACGCCGGCGGCATCCTCGTAGGTGCCCGTAACCCGTTCATGCAGCCGCAGCACCCAGTTTGATGCGCCGCGTGCCGCCGGCGTATCCCCGTAGGTGACGGTGAAAATCCAGCGGATGGTGCCCGCGAGCCGGCCGAGCGGATCTTCCTTGTAGTTGGAATAATCGCGCACGCCGGCCATCGCGCCGGGGTGCAGCGCCTGCAGGAGCAGGGCACGGATGCCGGCGACGATCGTCGTCATCGATCCGTGGACCGCCCACACTGCGGAGTCCGGTCCGTAATAGCCGCGGTCAGTGCCGTTGGCGAGTTCCAGTTCCCATTCCGGGATGGTCTCGGCATTGTTGCTGAAGGTGCCGACCAGCTGCCGGCGCCAGGAAGAAAGAAGCGTGCCCATCGTCCCAGTATGGCCCCGGCGGCTGGGAGGTGCCCGGCAAGGGGCACCTCTCCGGATCAGAGGACCCGGCCAACCGAACCCGGGACCCCCGGGACCTAGCGCAGCTGAATGTCGACCGACCGGGAATTGCCCAGCCCGCGCTCCAGCACGCCGGAACGGTTGGTGACGTCGTCACGCAGGATCTCGGTGACCGAACCCAGGAACCTGGACAGGTCCACCTTGTCCTCCGGGGCGGCGAGCAGCAGCTGGAAGCCGAACTCGTGCAGCGCATTGATGGACGCTTCCGCGAAGGACAGCGAGGACTTCACGAACGCCTCATCCATCATCACCGTGCCGTAGGTGCTGAACCCCTGGGACACGATGCCCAGCTGGTAGGCCAGCGCGGAGGCCATGATGAACGCCGTGAACCGCTGGCCCTCGCCGCCGGACATCAGCGACGCCTGCAGGTTGGTGTACGTGTGGCCGTTGGCGAGGCGGTGGTTGCAGGTGATGGTCACGTGCGAGCGGACATCCAGCACCTCGGCCCGCCAGCGCTTCTCCTCCGGATCCTTCAACCGGTCCACCAGCGTCTCCAGGGCCGCGTAGCGGGCGTCCATCTCCGCCTTGTCCTGCCGCCGCCCCATCATGGGCAGCGCGTTCTTCAGCTCGGTGCGGAACTTGTACGCGGCGTCGGGAACGGTGGTGGCCACCTCGATCTCCAGGTGGCTGCCCGCGTGGTATTCCACCCGTCGCAGCACGGAGTTCAAGGGCAGCAGCCGGGAGGAGATGCTCCGGCGCTCCTCATCGAGCAGCTGCAAAAGGTCGCTGAAGCGCTCGTAGGTGCGGTTGTTGAAGTATTCGCGGAACTCTGCCTCGCGCTGCGGCAGGCCCTCGGTGATGATGCCTTCGAACCGGTCCTCGTAGGCGCCGGCAGCCTCCACGGAGGTGCCGAAGTCTGAGCCCCACTTGTCGGAGTACGTTTCGAAGGTCCGCTCCAGCTTCGCGCGGGTTTCCAGCAGGGTCTTCTCCAGCCGGCTTTGCTCGGTGATCAGGGACCGTTCAACCTCCCCGGCGGCTTCCTTCAGCGCGGCGGCGTCGGTCAGGTCCCCGAACGGAGCAAACAGGTTCGCCAGCGCGGTGCGCAGCCCCTCGGAGAGGTTGTCGGGCGCCTTGGCGGAGAGCGCGGTGCGGCGTTCGACGGCGGCGGCCAGGTCCGCGTTCAGCCGGGCCGTGTTCTGCTTCAGTCCGCCCACCCGCTCCGTGGCGGCGGTCAGGTCCAGCTCGGCGGTGTCCAGCTCAAAGCGGATTTGCTCCAGGTCCTCGTTGGCATCCCGGGCCGACTCCAGCCGGTCGGTGGCCTGCGCGACGGCGGCGCGGGCGGCCTCCGCGGACAGCTCCTCCCAGGTGCGGCCGTCGTCGAGCACGCGGCGCACCGCGGCCAGCCGGCGGACAATCTCATCCTGTTCCCGCGCGTGCTGCTGGGAGACGGTGTCCGCCTCCTCGAAGACGGCGCGCAAAGCCAGCAGTTCATTGCCGAGCGCCGCGACGGTGTCCTTGTTGTCAAAGCCCAGGACGTTGTCCGAGGCCTTGGTGTGCCGGTCATCCTTTTCCGTGGTGCTGCGGTTGCGCTTGACCGCACCGCCTAGGCTCACGCCCTTGGCGACGCCGGCCAGCCCTGCCGGGTCCTCCACGCACACGAAGTCGTAGTGCGCGGTGATTTTCCGGCGCACCCAGTCGCCCATGGCGGAATCGTGGGTGACGAGCTTGGTGATCAGGTCATCGGGTCCGGGCTCTGCGGGGCCGTCCAGCGGCACGGAGACGTCGATGCAGCGCACGTAGCCCTGCATGTCGTTCTCGCTCAGGAAGCGGGTAACGGCGGCCATGTGCTCGCCGGGCACCAGCAGAGCGGTGGCCAGGGAGCGCAGGGTGCGCTCGGCGGCCGGACGCCACTGGGCGTGCTCGGCGGGCAGGTCGATCAGCTCCGCGGCGAAGGGCATGTCCGCCTCGTCGATGCCGGTGGCGGCACAGATGCGGGTCCGCTGGTCCAGGGATTCCTGCCGGATGCTGGATTTGCGGCGGCGGAAGGAACCGATCTCGTTCTCCAGCTTGGCGATTTGCCCCTTCAGCGACCAGGCCTCGCCGTGCGCGTTGCTGCTGCGCTCCTTGGCGGCGTCCAGGTCCTTCGTCAGGGACTTCATCAGGTCCGCGGCCCGGCTGCGGGCGGTGACCAGCCCGGCGGGGGAGAAATCGACGTCGATCCCCGCCGCGGTGAGCTCGTCGCGGAACGCGTTCTCCACGGTTTCGCGGGAGCGCAGCTGTGCGGCCGCGGCGGCGAGTTCGCGTTCCAGGGTGGCGATGGCGCCGCCGCCCTCTTCTGCGTAACGGGTGCTCAGGGCATCGCGCTGGTCCTTCAGGGTGGCCCGGCGGGCTTCCGCGGCGGACAGTTCCGCGCGGGCAGCCGCGGCTTCAGCTTCCAGCTTCTCGGCGGTGCGGCGGGCGCCGTCCAGGGCCAGGCGTTGCCGGTAGGCGGGCAACCCTTCCTTGGTCAGGGCCCGGTTGTGCGCGAGGGCGTCCGCTGCCTGCCGGTAGCGGGTGTGCAGTTCGGGGACGGAGGCCAGGTGATCGCGCTGCTGCCGGGCACGTTCAAGCTGGCGGCGGATGCTGCGCAGGTGGCTAAAGTCCTCCACCGCTTCCTCGGCGGCGGTCAGGGTGCGCGGGGTGTCCAGCACGTTGGTGCGGAAGAAGTCGTTCACCGTGCCGCCCAGGCCCTTGCCGGTCTGCAGGATGCGCAGCAGGTTGAAGGCCTTTTCATCCTCCACGCCCAGGGCCTGCCGGTAGCGTTCGGCGAACGTCTTGTGCGAATCGAACACGGCGGCGCCGGGCAGCAGCGCCTCCAGGCTGCCCTTGGTGAAGCGGCCGCGGATGCCGGTCTGCAGGGCGGCGAGGTCCAGCGGGCGGTTGTGCACCAGGTAGAAGCGGCCCAGGTTGTGTTCGGTGCCGGTGGCCGGCAGATCCATCACCACGGAGAGGGACGTGATCTGGCCCAGCCCGTTGTCGAAAGTCAGGCAAACCGCGGACCAGGTGGCGCCGGGCCGCTGGTAGGCGGTGCCCGCGCCGTCGTCCGCTCCCTGCGTGCCCAGCCTGCCGCGCATGTAGGAGAACGCGGTGCGCTTTTCCTCGGCGTTGGTGCCGTTGTTGTTCTGCGCAGCCTCGTTCATCTTCGGGCGGGCGTCCATCACCAGCAGCATCGCGTCAAAGACGGTGGACTTGCCCACGCCGGAATCGCCGGTGAGCAGGGTGCCGGCACGGTCCACCTTGATGGTGTGCGCGCCGTCGAAGGTTCCCCAGTTCACGATCTGCACGGAGGAGAGCCGGTTCTGGCCGGGGTTGATCAGGTCTCCCATGGGGAGGGTGGTTTCGATGCTCATGCCGGCTCCTCGCCGTCGTTCGTGGCGGGTTCAGCGTTCTCAGGCACAGTGTCGGTGCCGTCCAGATCCAGGGTGGCCGCGCCGTCGTCCGCTGTGTCGTCCCCCGCGTCCCCGGAAAGGGTGTTCATAAAGGTGACGATGTCGCCGATCTGGCTGTAGGGCAGGGCCAGCGGCAGGGCGGGGGAGATGACCCAGACGTTGTCCAGCTCGGTGGGGATCAGCAGGCGGCGGTCCTGGACGAGCTTGCGGATGGCGGCGTCCGCGGTGTCCTCTACGGATTTCGCGTCGCGCTGGCCCGGGTCCACGTAGGCCTCGAGCACCTCGAGGATGTCCTGCCGGGCGATGGTGGCCTCGTTCCCGGTGCCGGTGTGCCGGTCCAGGATCAGCCGCAGGCGCAGCAGCAGCAGGGTTTCCTCGCGGGTCATTTCGCGCTGGCGCTGCAGGGCGGAGGTGTGCGGCTCGGCCATTTCCACCGGGCGCAGCAGGGCGACCTTGCGGTCCTCGTCAATGACCAGGGTCAGGAACAGTTCGCTCAGCCGCACGCGCAGCTGCTCCTGGTTGTCCACCACGGTCTCGTACACGTTGTCGGACGAGGTGGCGTCCAGGTACGGGCCGCGCAGCAGCCGGATCAGGGCCTGGCGCAGCTTCAGCGGCAGGGTGCCGGTGTCGCCGGGGAACAGTTCCGGGCCGTCGACGAGCAGATCGCGCGGGGCGTCGGTGTCCTCGGTGTCTTCTGCTTCCAGCTCCGGGTTTTCCGGGCTGATCTCCTCCAAGACGTTCTCGTCCGGGGCGGCGTGGGTGGTCTCGCTCATTTTTCGGGGGCTTTCGCGACGGCGACGGCGGGCAGCAGCGCGGTGCGCTCGCTGCCGTCGATCTGGGTAAAGGTAACGGATTCAAGGGTGTCGCCGGCAGCCGAGCCGCCGGCGAGGAGGGCACGGATACTGTTCAGGTGCCGGTGCTCGGGCGGCAGCTGTTCGAACACCTGGGCCACCGTGGCGCTGGGGCGTTTCGCCGTCGCTCTGGAGACGGCGTCGGCCAGCACCCGCCGGTCCGCGCGCGGGGTGCGGGCCGAGCGGTGGATGTCCGCCTCGGTGAACTGCGGCGGTTCGGGCAGGGTGCGCGGGGCAGCGTGGTCTTCGGGGTTGTAGACCCGGACCATGCTGAGGGACTCAAAGCCCGACCCGTACAGCTGCGGCGCGGGCACGACGGCGGCGCGGCGGCGTCCGCGCGGAGCCTTGTGGATGGCGGCTTCGGCGGCGCGGATGAGCTGGCGCAGCTGGACGGATTCGCGGTACTCGTCGCTCTGCACGTAGGTGTGCATGGATTCGGAGAGCCGGCCGTAGATGCGGTGGATTTCGGTGGCCTGGTCGCGCATGTCGGAAATCAGCCGGTACAGGCTCTGCCGGTCCTCGGGGGTGAGGTTGTCGGCGAAGTCTCGTTCCAGGACCTCGGCGATGGCGGCGCGGAAGCGGGCCTGCTGGTCGGCGTCGTTCAGGAAGGCGGTAAACCCCTCGTAGGTGCGGCCTTCGGCGGTGCTGCGCAGCTTTTTGTCCGCTTCGAGGATTTCGCCCATGGTCAGGCCCTTGGCGGCGTTGGATTCCACCATTTCCTGGCGCAGGTTGTGCAGCATCTTTTCCAGGCCGTCGCGCATGCGTTTGAAGTCGGCGGGCAGGGCGGCGGCCAGGTCCAGGATGTCGCGGGCGGCTTCGACGGCGGTGTCCTCCGGCAGCGGCGGGGGAGCCTCCCCGGATTCCAGGGCGCGGATCATTTCCTCGCGGCGGGCGACCTCTTCCTTAAGCACGGCGATGCGTGCGGCCGGGTCCGGGTTGGATTCCTGCGCTAGGTTTTCCACCCGGTCCAGCAGGGTGGCCAGGCGGGAGGAGTTCAGCGAGGTTTTGTCGCTGGTGTAGCCGTCCAAGTAGGAGAGGAAGCGGGCGGAGGATTCGGTGAGTTCGTAGACGAACTTCCCGTCGGCGCGGGGCCGGGCCAGGAAGCGGCGGGCCACCCAGTCATCGGCGTAGTTCCGGCCGGTCCAGTCTTCGCGCAGGGATACGCCGTCCATGCGGAGCCGGTTCAGGAAGCTGTCCGTCATGGCGTGGAAGTCGTCCAGCGGAACCCGCGGGCGGGTGCGGGTGAAGGCTTCGCGGAAGAGCGCCGGGACCCAGGCGTTGGCGTTGGTCAGTTTCCAGCCGGGGGAGGCCTGGAGCCGCTGCAGTTCGGCCCAGCGGGCGACGGCGTTCTCGATGAAGGACATTCTGCGCTTTCCGCCCGTGCGGTGGGGAAAAACGGGCCTCCTCGATTTTAGCCGGGTGGAGGAGCGGGGTGGGTCAGTAGGAGCGGGGCGCCTGGCGCATACCTAGCGTGCGGGCCGTTGAGATGAAAAACTCTATGTTTTCGGAAGTTCGTTCAAATAATTGTAAATCGTGAATTTCGTGACGCCCAAAGCCTCAGACACCATTTCAACGGCATCTCGAAGGAGGAACACCCCGCGATCTTGCAACGTCCGCACCACGGCAACCTTATGCTTCTTGCGCATCTGATCTAGGGGGATTCCGGTATCGGCGATTGCCTTGTGGACCAGATGCGCTGCCAGCTCATCCACATCTTGGGTGAAGACCTCTCCATCCTTGTGCTGAACCGTCCCGGAGCCGGCGGCCATCTGTGCAGCTAGTTGTTCGATGGCCAGCCATGGCGAAAGATCTGTATGGATACACAAGGCAGCGGCGGGATTCCCGTCAATATCCCTTACCAGCATCGTGGAGGAACGCATGCGCCGTCCGTCGGGCAGCGTAGATTCGTAGTTGAGGTTGTAGTCTTCGAACCCGTGCCGGGCCTGTTGAAGCAACACGTCGGAGGGTGGGTCACCGATCTTACGACCCGTTACGTTGCCATAAATGGCCACAATAGAGTGAGGTACAAGACTAAGGTCATGTACCACCACCTCGGTTGATGCCGGCAGGGCACGGGCTATCGGTTCGACAAGGGCTCGGAAGGTTTCCACCATCCGCGCCCCATCAACCGTCCGCCGCGCAAGGGGAAGAACGAAGGCCGGGGGCGACTCTGCAGCGGTTTCGTCATGGCTCATACAAAATATTCCTTGTCTGTGTGCACCCAATCCTCCCTCGTATGTAGCTGAGAGGATCGGAGAAATAGCTGAAGTAAGCTTTGACGCACTGTCCCGCGTTCTGTCGGTATCTATCGCCCCCGGCCAGCTAATGATTAACAGCCCGAATTCAGTCAGTTTCTATTGCTGTCCCGGCAATCGTGGCACAGGCGCCGTGAAGGTCGCATTAGTATCCAACAGGCGTTCCGGCCGGAAGTGTTGAAGCAGGTCCACTCGCTCCTCATTGATCACTTCACGGGTTACCCACTGCCCCAGTGCCAGTGACATGGTGACGCCGCTGTGCGTGGCCACTACGTAGTGAGCGGGGTTATTTGCAAGATGCCCAATAACAGTTTTTCCGTCTGCGGGCATGGCCCGCTGTCCCACCTTGAAGGACTCAATGCGGGCATCCTCGGCGTTAGAGAAACGGCGAGCAAAGCGTTCCCGCAGTTCCTGAGCGACGACGGCGTCCAGTCCATAGGACTGGGAGGGATCGGCCGTAGCATCCAAGACAGTCGACTGCAGCTGGAAACGTCCGCCACCAGCTGGGCGAACATTTAGTTCAGAAGTGCTCAACAGCAATGGGTGGTCAACGGGAATTGGCGCGGTGGTGGCGAGGAAGCCCACGCCGGGGCCTCCGACCTCCGTGGTGTCCACCATGGGAACTCGCGTCCCCATCATTTCGGTCACTTCCTCGGTCCACCGTCCGACGCAGCTGACGACGACGTCAGCCTCTATCGCATTTCCGTCATTCGTATGGACCACGGCACCGGACCCGTGAGGGTCTATGCGCACCACGCGGGTATGCGTTTGTATTCGGGCTCCAGCATCGGTGGCTCGTCGATACAGTTCCACCACATAGAGGGCGGGATGTATATAGCCTTCCGTAGGGAACCATGCAATCGTGTCAGCGGTGTCAGGGATGCGCAGAGCTGGGCTGAGCTGGCGCGCGCGAGCCGGGGTAATCCACTCGGCGGGATAGTTGCGCTCAAGCAGACGGTTTACCCGTGCCGTCAGACTGGTTACATGGTCGTCGTCACTAGCCCATTCCACATGTCCTGATGGAATGAACCAGGTGCTGCCGGTGCCCTGTGCATGCATTTGCTCCAACCCGGCGAGATTGAGCTCAAAATAGGGATTTGGGTCTTTGCCGTTTGAATTTGCCCACGCATATGAGGTGGCAGAAGTGCCGGAGCCTGGGCCAGCGGCTTCAAGAACAACGACATCGGCTCCTGAGAGGCCAAGTTCGGCCGCGATAGAAAGCCCGATCACGCCTGCTCCTACGACAACGATTTTCATGCCGGTACCGCTCCCTCTTGAGTTGTTCCTTCGACTCCTGATTTTGATGCCTCAGTCTCGGCTCTGTTTTCGGCGGTTACTCGGCGTAAGAAGGCCTGCGTCCGGGGATGCTGGGGATTAACCAAAACGTGCTCCGGCGGACCTTGCTCAACAAGCTTGCCCTCCGCCATGAAGACCACATGGTCGGCAACTTCCTTAGCGAAGGCGATTTCGTGGGTAACCACGATCATCGTCATGCCGCTTTGAGCAAGGTCTTTCATGGCTTGCAGCACCTCACCGACCAATTCTGGGTCAAGTGCAGAGGTGGGTTCGTCGAAGAGCATTACCTTCGGATGCATGGCGAGGGCACGGGCTATAGCCACCCGTTGTTTCTGTCCGCCGCTAAGTTGGTTGGGGTAAGCGGTGCGTTTTTCTGCGAGCCCCACACGTTCCAGTAGGGCCAAAGCCTCGGTTTTGGCTACCTCGGCGGAGACACCACGTACCCTGATCGGGCCCTCGATGATGTTCTGTTCCACGGTCATGTGTGGAAACAAGTTGAATCCTTGGAAGACCATGCCGATGTCTTGGCGCTGGCGAGCAACTTGCTTTTCGCGCATTTCATATAGCTTGCCAGCCCGCGCTGTGTAACCGATGAGCTGGGCGTCGACGTATATGTGTCCACCCGACAAGCGTTCAATGTGGTTAATGCACCGGAGTAGCGTCGATTTCCCGGATCCTGAAGGGCCGATCAGGCAGGTAAGTTGGCCTTCCGGAACGATCAAATCGATGCCTTTGAGCACTTCAACCGATCCGAAGGATTTGCGAACTCCCCGGAGGTCGACCATGGGAACGGTGTCAGACAAGGCGTTTGTTCCTTTCGCTTGAGCGGCTCAATTTCTGAAGTAGCGTCGGTCTGGATGACGAGTTCCGGTGTCCCTGTTCAAAGTGTTGTTCCAAATAATGCTGTCCGACACTGAGGATGGTGGTTACGATCAGGTACCAGATAGAGGCGACGATCAATAGTGGGATAGTCAGGTAGTTTACGGCGTAAATTAGCTGCGCCGAATAGAGCAATTCTGGGAAGGCAAGAACGCTGACGACCGATGTGGTTTTCAGCATCGAGATGACATTATTGCCGGTAGGGGGAAGAATCACTCGCATCGCCTGCGGCAGCATTATTCGTTTCATGATTTGGGCCTTGCTCATGCCAATGGCCTGCCCGGCCTCGCGCTGCCCCGGATCTATCGAATTTATGCCGCCTCGGACGATCTCAGCCATGTATGCGCTCTCGTTGAGACTCAACCCCAGCACCGCGGCCAGCCATGGTGTCATTAGGGTATTCGTATCCGCGGAATAGAATTGGATTTCAGTGAAGGGAATTCCCAGGGATACCGATGGATATAGTGCTGCAATATAACCCCAGAACAACAACTGAACAAAGAGTGGTGTGCCGCGGAAAAACCAGATGTACAACCCGGCTAGTTTTGACAGCACGGGGTTGGGTGACTGTCGGAGCAGAGCGATGATCACTCCTAAGGCGACACCAATCAGCATCGCAACCACGGTTAGTACGAGGGTGTTCCGGAGCCCCTCGAGGATACGCGGGGAAAAGAAGTACGTGAATACCACGTCCCAGCGGTAGTTCGGGTTGCTGATCATGGATGCTACAAGCAAGCCGAGAGTCAGGAGGGACGCTGCAGCAACAGCCCACCGGCCGTAGTGGCGCACAGGCACTACGGTCATGTCTGATACCTGCGCATCTGAACTTGTGGTTGAGGAACTCTCGTGTTGGATGGTGGTGCCGGCCACTAGCTCTGCGCTCCGTTAATCACTGATTCCTCGACTTTGATGTGGCTGAGGTCGTTCTTCTCTAGAAAATCGTCGTAGGTCCCGTCCTCCATCAACTTCTTAATTGAGGCGTGAATTGCCTCCGAAAGCTCGCTACCTTTAGGGAGGGCTACTCCACCGGGATTCGGATTCTTGAACGATGGACCAGCAATCTGAAATGCGTCGGGGTTCGCCTTATCGGCGACAACAAGGTCTGGGATGTCGGCTAGTACCGCATCCACTTGGCCACTCTGCAGAGCCATCAGAGCGGCTGGAGTTTCAGGGTAAGCAGCCTCGGTTGGAGGCGTCTCCCCCTGGGCTATACACTTTTGTGCTTGCTCCGGGAGCATACTGTTCTGCTGCAGTGAGCCGCGCAGTACCCCGACCTTGGCTCCGCAAAGGGCGTCCGCCTTCAGCCCTTTAGGGTTTCCCTCCGCCACCAATGCATCGGTACCGTTATGGTAGTACGTTACGAAATCTACGACTTTCTCTCGCTCCTTTGTATCGCCGATCGAGTTCATCGCTATGTCACTAGAACCGGACGCCAACCCCGGGATTAAGCCGTCGAACGACGTTTGTACAAACTCGACCTTCAAGCCCATCAAGGCTCCCATTTCTCGGGCTAGGTCTGGCTCAAACCCCACGAAGGTCTTTCCATCCTCACCCAGTGAACCAAACGGCGGGTTCGTCCCGGTCGTTGCTACTCGCAGAACACCGGCCTCAGCGATTTTGGCCGGTACAAGTTCGGCAATAGCGGCATCTTTCTGCGTATCTGAGACCGTCTCTACGGCCCCGGCGGAGCATCCTGCAAGGGTCAGGGTTAGCAGGCTCCCCAGGACAATGGGGAGCGCCAGTTTGGTTTTCGTATGCATCAGCTGCGCCTCTCGATTACAAAGATTTTTGAATGACGACGTTTGGATAATTCCGAAAAGTGTGGATACTGCTCGCGCGGTTAGGCCATAATTACACACGCTTTTGAAATTTCACAGGGTAGATCCAGATTTTTTGGTAAATTTACCGTGGCGAAACAATCGGGTGAGGGGAACAGGGTGCAGGTACGTAGTGTCTGGACCGAAAGTTGTCTACGCCGTTCAATTGCCGATAGGAAAAATGAGCATCAGGCTGCATCACTGGTGTACAAAAGAGTTGAAGCCTCGGAGGCGGGTATCTAGATTGTTACGACACCGATGGGGTGTTGTAGGTATCAGGGGTCTGACGCTTCGTAATAGATGCCCAGTAGGGGTGAGACACTAAGTCGCCGTTCTGAATGCGGCCTGGGACGCTACACACGGGGGAGCTTCTTGAACTTGCTTCACACCCGGGTTCCAGCACTTCATCAACAGTCACCAGGGGTGTTATGCAACGGGCTCTGTCTCATGTCGGAGCTTGGATCATGCTCTCACCCAGCGGACCGCCCTGAGGCCGCGGGACACGATGTTGCAGCCCAGCACCTCGGACACCAGATAGGCGGCGACCTCCCGGCGCGCCAGGCAGCCGTCGGGAAAGTCCCAGAGCGGCTTCTCGCTGGCGATGGGTTTGTAGACCATGCCATCGTCGCCGATGCTGCCCAGGAAGGTGGCGGTGGACGCCGTCGTGAGGCGGCCGGTGAGCGTCAGCTCGGCGGTGACGAGATCGGGTGCGGGCATAAGGACTCGGGGAAGGTGCAGGTGTGCCCCTAGGGGTCGATCTGCTGGTCGCAGATCACGCAGATGGGACGTCCGGCGCCCACCACTTCGCGGTGCGCTTGGCGAAGGCCCGGGCGGTGCCCACCAGGATCCGCACGCGCAGCACCTCTTCATCGTCGGCGTCCTCATCCACCTCCTCGAGGGGTAGGCCTCGATGACGAGCTGCGCCGTCGTCGGATCCCAGCCCAGGCTCATCACGCCAGCGCGGAAAGGGGGAGGCCAACGCAACACCGGAGAGCTTGAGCGGCTTTACGACATGTACACGATTTGTACCGTCCTCTCCGGGCCCCATCGAAGGAGTCACCACCTCCGAGGAAGCGAACGAACTGGCGGGTGCCTTCGTTCTGTGCCCTGGGGTCAGACAGAATCCGGGAGACGATTATTGAGGTAAATGTAGCTGAAGGTTACGGCTAGCGGCCCTGCTTCACCTCTGGCCCCGTCCGCCCGTGCCGCCTAGACTGACGACACGCCGAACGCGCCGACCCGAGGAGCAACATGCCCACGATCGCCGAGACCGTCGTCCACAACCTCGCTGCCAACGGGATCCAGCGGATCTGGGGAGTTCCCGGCGACTCACTGAATGCGGTGACTGAGGCCATCCGCCGGGAAAAGGGCATCGAATGGATACTCACCCGGCATGAGGAGGAGGCCGCGTTCGCCGCCGCCGGGGAGGCGGCGCTGACGGGGGAGCTCGCCGTGTGCGCTGGCAGCTGTGGCCCCGGCAACATGCACCTCATCAACGGACTCTACGACGCGCACCGGAGCCGCGTTCCCGTGCTCGCGATCGCCTCGCACATCCCGAGCGACGAGATTGGCAGCCAGTACTTCCAGGAGACCCGGCCCACCGAACTGTTCCGGGACTGCACCGTCTTCTGCGAGATGGTCCTGAGCCCAGAGCAGATGCCGCGGCTGCTGGAGATTGCCATGCGGACCGCCATCGAGAAGCGGGGCGTCGCCGTGCTCGTGATGGCCGGCGACACCGCGCTGGAAGACGCCGCCGACGAGCGCGTCTTCACGGTCCGCCGCACCGACCCCGTCACCGTCCCCTCCCCTGCGGAACTGCAGGAGGCCGCCGCCACGCTGAACTCCTGCGGGAAGGTCACCATCCTCGCGGGGGCCGGCGTCGAGGGGGCACGCGACGAGGTCCTCGCCCTCGCCGACGCCCTCGGCGCACCGATCGTGCATGCCCTCCGCGGCAAGGAATTCATCGAGCACGACAACCCGTTTGACGTCGGCATGACCGGGCTCCTGGGCTTCGCGTCCGGCTACCGGGCGATGGAAGACTGCGACACACTGCTGATGCTCGGCACCGACTTCCCCTACCAGCAGTTCTACCCGAAGCACGCGAAGATCCTGCAGGTCGACATCCGGGGCGAGCAGCTCGGCCGCCGCGTGCCGCTCACCCAGGGCATGGTCGGCGGGGTACGCGAGACGGCGTCGGCTCTGCTTCCGCTGCTCGAGCGGAAGTCGCAGCGCACCCACCTGGAGAAGTCGCTTGACCACTACCGCCGCACCCGCGCGCAGCTCGACGACCTCGAGAAGCAGGGCCCGGGCACCATCCATCCGCAGCATCTCACCCACCTGATCGACGAACTCGCCGACGACGACGCGGTCTTCCTGCCCGACGTCGGCACTCCGGTCATCTGGGCGTCCCGGCACCTGCACATCGGCGCGCGACGGCGCCTGATCGGTTCCTTCTGGCACGGCACCATGGCGGCGGCGACCCCGCTGGGCATGGGCGCCCAGGCCGTGGACCGGAACCGGCAGGTGGTGGTCCTGGCCGGCGACGGCGGCCTGGCGATGATGCTCGGTGAGCTGCTGACGGTGGTGCAGCATAACCTTCCGATCAAGATCGTGGTGTTCGACAACGCTGCGCTTAGCTTCGTGGAGGTGGAGATGAAGGCGGCGGGCATCGTCAACTTCGGCACCGGTCTCGAGAATCCGGACTTCGGTGCGGTGGCGCAGGCGGTGGGGATGCACGGCGAGAGCGTGACGCGCCCGGAGGATCTCGAGGGTGCCCTGCGCAGGGCATTCGAGTACGACGGCCCCGCGCTCGTCTCCGTCGCGGTCGAGCGGCAGGAGCTGTCCATACCGCCGAAGATCGACGCGAAGCAGGCCACCGGCTTTGCGGTCTACGCGATGCGCACGGTGCTCGCCGGCAACGGCCGCGAACTCATCGACCTCGCAAAGGCGAACGCGAGACAGCTGCTCTGAGGGACGCATTGGAGGGTTCAAGTCTCGATGTCAAAGCAATTAGGGGCCCTGTTCCACTAGTCGGTTGCCAGACCTTCGGAGATAGCGCTTGATACCCCTCATTTGAAGTGCCTGACCGCGCGGCGTCGGGTGACGCGGGTTTCCACTGGCAGTGAGCTCATCGAAGCTGAATAGCTTGACCCCGAGTTGGTCGAGGGTGTTGAGTACATCCACCTTCGCTCGTTTCGGAGTCGGGTGCTTTAGATCGCCCCATGCGCCGAGAACCTCTGATGCATCGAAGTTCCTGAGGTGGTGCTCGATCACGGCACAGTTTGCTTCAGAGAGTTTCAGATCGTAGGAGGAAAGGTCCGAGGGATTAGTCGCTCGCTCCGGGTAAAGGTTGAGCATCATCCACCCCGGATGAGAGTTGTCGATGCTCGCCCTAACGGGTCGGTTTACAGTCTGGTCCGACTGCGTTTGGTCAGCGAACGAGGGATTCATGCAGATGGAGATGAAGGGCGGGTTTTGGGTCGACGCTTCCGCCACACGACCGAGAGCAAAACGATGGGTCTGTTCTGCGGGGTCCGGGCACCAGAGATCGGGTTCGTTCCCTGGAGAATACACAATCATGTGCTTGCCTCTGTGCGCCGGCTGGCCGCTACTTCGCTTACCGGATGGCCCGGACTGGCTCTCACAACTTGGCTTTGTTCCCTAGTTCCCGACTCCGTCCAGCTGGATGACTTCGACATCGATGGTCTTGTACTCTTCAGGCCGGTGTCCTGGCTTGGTCAGCTCCAGACTGGCTAGGTGCTTTTGAAGCCTCTTGGACATAGGAAGGAAGGTACTCAGGGTGAGTCCTCCGGAGAGGACCGCGCCGACGATCGGGATGGCTTTCGCGACTCCACTAGCAAAGAGGCTTTTGGTCATCCTCACACCAAGATTGTTGGCTACCTTTTTTACGATCGGATAGATGATCCCCTTGGTGAGGGCACGCTGCGGTAGTTTCTTTGCCACATTGGCGGCGACCATACCGGCGACCTTTGCTACTCCACCTTGGGCCATTTGTACGCCGAACATCACGCCTACGAACAGGATCAGCATGCTCTGGGTTGCCTCGTCTATTTCTTCGCCGGCATCGGCGAAGAGATCAGGCCAGCTGTAGATGTAGGCGAGTTTCTGAGCGATCCGAAGCATGTGACCCAAGTACTGCGCGAGGTCGGCCGGGACGGTGCCGACCATAGCCAGACCGCCGGGAATACCGGAGAGGGTTGAGAGGCCAGTGACCTTACTCGTTTCATACGCGATAGAGGTGTTGGCGATCTCGGTAATGACTTTGAGCGGTATACCTGCTGCCGCTGGACTCTCAGCGATAGCCCTGCTGATCTGCTCCTCTGTGCAGTGGCGCTTGAGTGCTGTTCGTAGGTAGGCGGTCCTGCTTATCCGCACACCGGGCAGCTTAGCTGCAGCATCCAGCACCTGGGTGAAGCTCGATCCAGCGTTATCTAAGTCTCGCGTCTCGGTCATTGGAAGAGCGTATCGGCACGCTCCGCTCCGCACTCGCATTGACGGATCGAAACTGATGGCGATTTCACGAGCCAGATCATTACAAAACCACTGAGTCGCCATTCTCCGACGTTAACTCGGCTTGGAACGTCGTGGAGTGACGGCGGAACCTAAGACGAACTGATCTGCTAGGCGTTGGAACAGCGGCCTGGGTATCGCCGGCATATCACCTCTCGGGCACCCCGGCGGCTGTGCGCACTACCGCCGGTTGAAGAGAACGAACTCAATTTCGTCGGCGCGGACTTTGCGTGAACCGTCCAAGCGTTCGGTGGCCTGCTCGGCCCAAGAGCCGGCCACGGCACAGTAGCGGGCGTAGGTGTCCGGAAACCATGCAGCCTTCGGAGCGCCGGGCCAGACATCGGACAAGTTGCGGGCAACTACCTGATCGAGGATGAGGTAGCGGGGTGGGACATCTTGGCCTTGGGCAAAGTAGAGGAACTTGGTCGAGAAAGCAGGGCCGAGCCACGGAATGCGTCCGGCACCCCTGTCCGTGGTCAGCACGCCGTAGACGTCCTGTGCAGACTCACCGTTCCTGACCGCTTGCCAAGCATCAACCAGCAGCTCTCCGGCCCGGTCCTGATGGGCGGCGAGGGCGTTCAGCCGCTGATGCAGGCGTGGTGCCCGGCCGCCAAGGCCCCAGGCGAGTGAATAGTACAGAAGCTGGAAAGCGTTCGGCGGGGTGATCTCACGGACGCCCAACTCGAATACATCGCCGCGGGAAACTTTCGTGACACCCGGGCCGGCCAGTGCACCTTGCAGCGGCGGCAGCCCGCGAGTGCTGAGTGCATCCTGCCATCGGTCGCAGTTGACAGCGATAGCGTGGCCCAGGACGGCATCCTCCCCGGGAAGAGCGGCGAAAAGATCTTCGGGCAGGGGTGCATCAGCATTGATCATGGCGTGACTCTACGGGGTAAATCGCGGGTTTACCGGCGACTCACCAACACAGGCGGCCGGCGAATCAATGCCAGTCGGGCAACGGCCGCGCGTGGGCGCTGAGAGCGGTGGCCATCGGCCTGTTCCTACCGCCCGGATTGCTGCAGCACCGGTTCCCGGCGACGCCCCCTACGGAGCAGGAGCCTCAGCGCCGTCGACCCCCGCATCGCGTGCTGCTGCCACGGCCTGCGCCCGGGTGGTGACACCGAGCTTACGGAAGATGCCCGAGACCACGTTGCGCACCGTTTTGACCGAGAGCACGAGCACGTCAGCGATATGTTCGTTGGTGCGGCCCCGGCTCATCAGGCCCAGCACATCCCGCTCGCGCGGCGTGAGCTGCGGGAACGGCTCCGGCGGGCGCAGTCCTGCACGCAGGCCCTGGGCGACCTCCGGTGCGATCGTCATACCGCCGGATTCCACGGCGTCCAGTGCGGCCCGGATTTCCGCATGGCCGGCGCCTTTGAGCAGGTAACCGCTCGCTCCTGCCCGCAGCGCCGCAAGCATGGTTGCCGGTTCGTCCACCATTGTCAGTGCCAGAACCCGGACTAACGGATACTCGGCCACGATGCGCCTCGTGGCCTCCACGCCGCCCATGCCCGGCATCGACAGGTCCATGACCACAATGTCGGGTTCGCAGGCCGCCACCAGCGTCACCGCCTCCTCTCCGCTCGCCGCTTCGGCAACTACCTCGACTCCGAGCTCATCGAAGAGGGCCCGCAACCCGTCCCGGTAGACCGGATGGTCGTCACACAGCAGGACTCTCATACGCGTGCCAATCTCAATCCGGAACAGGGATCCGGGCGCGGACGGCGGTGCCCGCGCTGCTGCTGGTGATGGACAGTTCTCCGTTCAGCTCAGCGACGCGCTGGTGCATCGAGGCGAGCCCGACGCCGGCACTGGGCTGGGTGGGATCGAACCCGGTCCCGTCGTCGACGACCTCCAGATGCAAGGCGTCCCGGTCCGCCGTCAGCCGGATATCCACGGCGGAGGCACCGGCGTGCCGTACCGCGTTGCCCGCCGCCTCCGCTGCAAGACGATAGACCGCCACCTCGACCGCTGCCGGCAGAGATGTCGCCGCCATCGCCGTCACCCTCACGCTGGTTAGTCCCGAGAGCCGGACAGCGAGTTCGTTGAGGGCACCTGCCAGCCCGAGGGTGTCGACGGCGACAGGGTGCAGGTCACGGGAGATCCGGCGAAGAGCGGTGACGGCCTCACTGCCGGCGGTGCGTGCCTTGTCCAGGGACTCGCGGGCGCGCTGCGGTGAACGGTCCAGGGCCAGGCCGGCGACGTCTGTCTGCGCAATCACCGCAGCGAGCAGGGGGCCTACCTCATCGTGCAGATCACGGCGCACCCGCCGTCGTTCCTCCTCCCGGGCCACCGCCAGCTCGGCGCGGGAACGCCGGACGTCCGCCGCGAGCCTGGCCGAGCTGAGCACCGCGGCGATCGACGGTGAAACCGCGTCTATTTCTTCAGCGGCGTCTCCGGCCAGCTTCGGCGTGAAGAGGAACCCCTCTAGCCGGCCCAGATGAAGGAGCGGCACCCGGTGGTGGCCCGGATCGCCGACGGAGGCCACGACGTTTTCGCCGACCTTGATGGCGAGGCCCGAGACGCCAAGGTCGCGGGCGACTTCAGCGAGCGTCGTGTTCAGGGCGCTCGACGGATCGGCGGCGCCGTCGAGCTGGGGGCCCACCGAGCGGAGGGTGCGCGAGCCCGTGCCGATCGCGGTCAGGGACAGCGCGATCGGCAGGAGGGGGAGGGTGAGCACCTGAATCAGGGGCGACCATTCATTCGCGGCCGCTCCCACTGCGATTCCTGCGAGGCCCGCGACGGCTGCGATCAGTACCGGCAACGCCTGCCGGCGTCGGGCGGGACTTGTCAGCTGCAGCGCCAGGAACGCTGCCGCGGCGAAGGCGGTGCACGCGGTGAGCAGGACGCCTGTCAGGGAGAGAGCAGGTGAAAAGGGCAGCTCAAGGGGGTTGGGGTACTCGACGCCTTCCTCCACCGTGACCGTTGGCAGTGTCGCGAATCCGAGTGCCATCACCGCGGTGCTGAGGACGGCGGCAAGCTTAAGCCGGGAGGAAGTCCGCCAGCGCGCCGCCCTCAGCACGCCCAGCGTGTAGGACAAACCGACGGCGCTGCCCCAGGCCCAGGTGCATACCCAACCCGCGGTGACGGACAGGGGCGAGCCCGCCACCGCCAAACCACCCGTCGCGGCCGCCACACTCCATGCTGCCGCGATGGTCAGGACAGTCCCGGCCGGGCGGCCGCGGACCGTCCAGATGGCCGCAAGCACCGTCCATGACAGAGCCGCCACCGTGTCCTGCACCAGGTTTGACGTGAGTGCCCGCTCAGGACCCACGACGACGACTGCTCCGGCTGCGCCCACGGTCAATAGGAAGCAGACCGTGGGCCCTGTCAGGGCGCGAAGGCGGCGGGCGGTTGGCTGGTTCATAACGCCTCGATGGGGACGTTCGTTTAGGCATCAGTGTGAACGCTTGCCGGTTGCGGAGCAAGGGAAAACACTTTGTAGACCGCCAGCGCGATCAGGGCGGCGACGAGTGGTATCTGGGTGAGTGCGACGACGGGACCCAGGCCGGCGGTGAGGAACCCTAGAACAACTCCGGCGAGCAACAGCAGTGGCATCCACCGGGGAGCTGACTTGGCGATCAGCAAGCCGATGCCCATGACGATGAGTCCGATGCCGAACAGCGGAACCGACCAGTACGAGACCACCAAACCCGCCGGGCCGTCTTCCAGGTGCAGGAGGGTTTGCATGGAGGCCCCGTGGTCGAGCCCCGGGGCCGTTGCTCCCCAGGCGGCGTAGCCCTGGACCGCCTGGCTGACGGCGTTGAAGAAGGTGCCCACAGCGGCGATGGCCGCGCCCGCGCGCGTGACAGTTCCGCCCAGTCCGGCTACCAGCCAGAACAGGGGAAGCAGCAGGTAGGCGCCGGCGGTGGTGAGGAGGCGGGAGAGGATGAGCTGGTCGCGGTATTCCAGCATCAGGGGAAAGGCCGTGGCAGGGTCACGGCCCAGGTTCGGCAGGAGCGCCTGACCGGTAACAAAAAGGATTGGAGCGGCGAGGGCCGCTGCGAGCAGAAGGATACGTGTTGGTGTCATGTGCTGATGCTGGCCCGGGCCGTTCCCGGGCGGACAGAGGCGCAGGTCCCGGTTTGTCACCGTGCTTCGATATCACTGTCCGTGCGCCGGTTTCCGCACCAGGGGCAGGATGCAGCATGACGGGTTCCTAGCCCAGAAGTTCCTTCACCGCCTTGTCGATGAAAGCGGTGTGAGCGGGTTGCTGCCGCCGCTGGCGAAGTGCCCCCAGATGCCGGGATGACGCGCACTTCGGCCCGTCATTTAGGCGCCGGCAGGACGCTGGCCCATCCGCCTTTGGGCGACTAGCCAGGTTACCGCCCAATATGCGGCTGGTGTCAGCGCCAGCAGCGAAACGGCAGCCAGGGGAATGGCGGCACTTGCTGTCCACGTAAAGAGCGGAACTAGCAGCGACAACGTGAGAGTAAACATTCCAATGACTGCAAGATATTTTGAAGAGTTTTCCGCTCTCATAAGATCAGCAACCGCGAACGTGCCCGCGCATAAGGATGCAAGCGCCGCAAAAACGGACAGCGGAATTAAGCCGTTCGCGCCAACAAAGACGGAGCCGATCGAGAAAAGTGCAGCCACCAGGATGGTGGTCCCAGTTGAAAGACCCAGAAATTTCTGACGGCTCATGGGTGACGCCTCCTTCCTTACTGCGATTGCAGTTCTTCGCGCTTTTTCGCAAGCTCGCAGATTTCATTCCATTCGGAGGCAGCAACGCTAACAAGGATCAAAACTGCGGGCAAAGCGCAAAGTTTCCCGCCTGTGGGCACGGCGCACCAATGAACCGAATCACCGGTTCATCACGGAGAGCGGCAGGTAGGCGCTGACAATCCAGTTGGGTGCACCCGGCTACAGGCTCAGAGTGCGGCCAATCCGTTGCGTCCGTCGGCATCCAGATAGGCATCATGGGCGGCGGTGATGGAGCGGCGGGCCTGCTCGGCGGCGGCCGCGCTGTCCCCGCTGGCAATGGCGTTGAAGAGCAGGCGGTCGCTGGCGGCAGCATCCCGCATGGCAGCCCCGGGGTCACCGGCCGAAGAGATTCGATCATTCATGAGGTCCAGGAGGGCGCCGGAGACGGCCTGGCCGCTGGCCTGCAGTAGCTTGTTGTGGCTGGCCTCCCATACGACGGCGTGAAACTCCAGATCCGCTGCATTGAACAGGTCCATGCTGCCTGCCGCGGATTCCATGCGCTCCACCGCACCGCGCATCGCGGCAAGCTGCTCCGGCGTGTGCAGTGCGGCTGCCAGCCGGCAGGCGGAGCTTTCCAGGATGATGCGGAACTGGACGAGGTCCGAGAGGGACAGGGAAGCAATTCTTGCCAGTGTGGTGAAGGACTGCTGCAGCGCCTGTCCGGTGAGGGGAAGCACCTCCGGTCCGGAGCGTCCGCCGGGCCGGGAAGCGATGAGTCCCCGGCTCTGCAGCACCCGGAGCGCTTCACGCACAGTGGGGCGGCTGACCGAGAACTGGACCATCAGCTCGCGTTCGCTGGGCAGATGCTGTCCGGGCTGAACCTCGCCGGAAACGATGACCGCTTCGATCTGTTCCACCACGCGTTCGTAGGTCAGGACGGGGACTGCGGGGGAGAAACTGATTTTGCTCATGCGGCCCTTCACAATCGAAGTTTTTTCGAATCTACCGGGCCGCATCGGCCAGCGATATACCTCCGTTCAAAACTTTCACTGGTAAGACCAGATAAATAGGTAGACAGGCTGGCACTCCATGAGGTTGTCTGGTTCAAATTGTTGGACTTGCCGGAGGATGGAGATCCCCAATGAATCGTGCACCTTCCCGGGCAGCTGCGGTCGCACTGCTGGCTGCATCGGCGCTCTTCCTGTCATCCTGCTCTGCGGGTTCGTCCGGGGAGGAGCCGGCCGAGTCCGCTGAGGAGCGCTCCGGAATCACAGTGGCCCTCACCGGAGAACCCACCAACCTTGACTTCACCACCACCGCCGGCGCCGCCATTCCCCAGGCGCTGATGACCAACGTGTATGAAGGTCTGGTGGAAATTGACCAGGACGGCGCCATCCAGCCATTGCTTGCCGAGTCCTGGGACATCAGCGAGGACCGCCGCACCTACACGTTCACGCTGCAGCCGGACGTCACCTTCTCCAACGGCGAGCCGTTTACCGCCGACGACGTGAAGTTCAGCCTCGACCGCGTCAACTCCGGGGCATGGGTCTCGAGCCTGAAGAACAAGATGGCCATCGTGGAGGCGGTCAACGTCCTGGGTGACACCGGAGTGGAGATTGTGCTGAGCCGGCCGAGCAACGCCTGGCTTTTTGACCTCGGCACACCGGTGGGAGCCATGTTCGACGAAAGCGGCGTGGATGATCTGGCGAACACCGCCATCGGCACCGGACCGTTCACCATCGAGGCCTGGAACCGCGGGCAGTCCATCGAGATGAAGGCCCGCGAGGACTACTGGGGCGAGGCCCCCAAGGTGGATACCGCCACGCTGCGCTACTTCGCCGATGCCACGGCGACCACCAACGCGCTGCGCTCCGGCGACGTGGACGTGGTCTACAACATGCAGGCACCCGAGCTGCTCTCCACCTTTGAAAGCGACGACGCCTACCAGGTTCTGGACGGCACCTCCAACGGCGAAATCATCCTGTCCATGAACAACAAACAGGCACCCTTTGACGATGTCCGCGTGCGCCAGGCGGTCATGCACGCCATCGACCGGCAGGCCGTGCTGGACACCGCATGGAGCGGCTACGGCACCGTGGTGGGGGCGGCCGTACCGCCCACCGACCCGTATTACGAGGACCTGACCGACGTCAACGCCTATGACCCGGACAAGGCCCGTGAGCTGCTCGCTGAAGCCGGAGCCGAGGACCTGAACATCACCTTCAGTGTTCCCACCCGCCCCTACGCCACAGCCGTTTCCGAAATTGTGGTCTCCCAGCTGGCGGAGGTGGGCATCAACGCCACCATTGAATCCGCCGAGTTCCCCGCCGTCTGGCTGGACAAGGTCTTCACGCAGCATGACTACGACATGTCCGTGGTCCTTGCCGTGGAAAGCCGGGATTTCCTGACCATGTTCAACAACCCGGACTATTACCTGGGCTATGACAACTCGAAGATCGCCGAGACGGCCGCCACGGCGGACGCCGCCGACGAAGCCGGCTACGTGGACGGCATGAAGGACGTGGTCCGCACGGTGACCGAAGACGCAGCCGCCGGAGTCCTCTTCCTGTTCCCGAACATTGTGGTGGCCGACGCCGAGGTCACCAACGTCCCCGCCAACTCCGTCACCGAGGCGCTGGACCTGACCGGAATCGGCTGGAGCTGAAACCGGCGCGAGAGCATCCTGCGGCGCCGACGGCACGGACTGAAAAGAGGCACGCATGGGCATCAGGCTGCTGATCAACGCGGCCCGGTTCGCCGTCACCTTCCTGGTGGCCACGGTGGCGGTCTTCATCTTCATGCGTGCCGTCCCCGGCGACCCGGCGCAGATTGCGCTGGGCGTCAACGCCACACCGGAGCTGCTCGAGCAAACCCGGGCGGAGTTCGGCACTGACCGGCCCCTGCCGGTGCAGTACTTTGACTGGACGCTGGGCCTGTTCCGCGGAGATTTCGGCACCAGCTACGTCACCCGCCAGGACATCACGCCGCTGATCCTGGACCGGGTGCAGGTCAGCCTGATCCTGGTGGGCCTGGCCATGGCGGTTGCCCTGCTGATCGCCGTTCCGCTGGGCACCCTGATGGCCGTGAACCACCGCCGGATCAGCGGCATCCTGCTCAGCGGCCTGAGTCAGGTGGGCGTGGCGGTACCGGGATTCCTGGCGGCCATCCTCCTGGTGGTGGTGTTCGCCGTCGGGCTGGGCTGGTTCCCGGCCAACGGCTGGACGCCGCCGGGGGAGGACTTCGGCGATTTCCTTCGCCGGGTCTTCCTGCCCGTGCTGGCACTGGCCTCCGTCCAGGGCGCCATCCTCACCCGGTACGTGCGGTCCGCGGTCCTGGAGATCATGAGCGAGGATTACCTGCGCACCGCCCGCGCCAAAGGACTGGGGCGGACCGAAGCGCTGGTGAAGCACGGCCTGCGCAACGCCGCCATTCCGGTGCTTACGGTGACCGGGGTGCAGCTGGCCGCGCTGATCATCGGCGCCGTGGTCATTGAGCGCGTCTTCGTCATCCCCGGGCTGGGCTCCCTGCTTCTGGACGCGGTGGGCAACCGGGACCTGCTGACCGTGCAGTCCGTGGTGATGGTGCTGGTGGCCATCACCCTCACCATCAACCTGCTGGTGGATGTCCTGTACACCGTGTTGGATCCCCGAATCCGGAAGAAGGCCTGATGAGCGATCTCACCCCGGCTGCCCTCACCGGAGCCGCTCCGGTCCCCGTCGGGCGTCCCGGCCGCGGCAAACCTTCGCCCACCCTGCTGATCGGCGCGGCACTAGTGGCCGTCGTCGTCGCAGCCGCCCTCCTCTCCTTTTTCTGGACACCGTACGATCCGGTCCGGGCCGTACCCGAGGACCGGCTGCTCGGCTCCAGCGCGGAGCACCTGATGGGAACCGACCGCTACGGCAGGGACGTGTTTTCGGGAATCCTCTACGGCGCCCGGATCACCCTGCTGGTGGGCCTGATTTCCGTCGGCATTGCCCTTCTCATCGGAACGCCGCTGGGCATCCTGGCCGGAATGCGCGGCGGCGCGGCCGAAGAGATTAGCATGCGCGCCGCAGACATCCTGATGGCGTTTCCTGCCCTGCTGGTTGCCATCATGTTCGGCGCGGTGTTTGGAGCGGGAACGACGACGGCGATGGTCGCCATCGGCATCGGCTCAATCCCGGGTTTCGCCCGGGTGGCGCGCAGCGGAACCCTGCAGGTGATGAGCACCGAATATGTCCTGTCCGCCCGCGCCTCCAGCCAGAGCGCACTGCGGATTGCCCGCCGGCATGTGCTCCCGAACATTGCGGGGGTGCTGGTGGTCCAGTGCTCCGTCACGTTTGCGCTGGCCGTCCTGGCGGAAGCGGCACTGTCCTTCCTGGGACTCGGTACGCCGCCGCCGATTCCCTCCTGGGGGCGGATGCTGCAGGAATCCCAGCAGTTCCTGGGCACCTTTCCGGCGCTCGCCATTTGGCCCGGAGCCGCCATCGCCCTGGCGGTCCTGGGGTTCAACCTGCTGGGTGACGGGCTGCGCGACCGGTTTGACCCCAAGCTGAACGGGGAGGCTCCGCGATGAGCGAGCGGCTGCTGGAGGTGAAGGACATTCGGGTGTCCGCCGGCGAGCACACCCTGGTGGACGGCTTCAACCTCGAGCTGGGCAAAGGTGAACGGGTAGGACTGATCGGTGAGTCCGGGTCCGGCAAGTCAATGACTGCCACGGCGCTGATGGGGCTGCTGCCGGAGGGGGTCTCCGCCACCGGCTCCATCCGGCTGGCCGGAACCGACCATGACCTGGTGGGGGCCCGGGACAGCCAGATGCAGCGGATCCGCGGCAACGCGATGACCATGGTGTTCCAGGAACCCATGAGCGCCCTCAACCCGCTCATGAAGGTGGGACCGCAGGTGGCCGAGGTCATGCTCAAACACCGCACGGTGCCCAACCGGCGGGCGGCTGCTGCGAAAGCCGTGGAGATGCTGGCCTCCGTTCGGTTGCCCGATCCCGCGGAAGCCGCCCGGGCCTATCCGCATCAGCTCTCCGGCGGACAGCGGCAGCGCGCGATGCTGGCCATGGCGCTGGCCAACGATCCGGCGGTCCTGCTCTGTGACGAGCCCACCACGGCCCTGGACGTGACCGTGCAGCGCCAGGTCCTGGACCTCATTCTGGAATCCGTGAGCCGGCGCGACACCGGACTGCTGTTCATCACCCACGACCTGTCAGTGGTGGCCAGCGTCTGTGACCGCGTCCTGGTCATGAACAAGGGCCGCGTGGTGGAAGAGGGAACCACTGAACAGGTGCTGACCCGGCCCGCCCACGCCTACACCCGGGGGCTGTTGGCGGCCTCGGACCTGGAAGCGACGGACAGTGACGGCCGGTTGTTCACGGTGGCCTCGGCCGACGCCTACGTACCGCCGAAGATCGTATCCCCGCCCGCCGAAGGGACGACGGCGGTCTCCCGACCTGTTAGTTCAGACGGGCTTAACCCGCCTGCCGTGGACGCCCTGCCTGACCGCGGAGGGAGCGACGGCGCCGTCGAGCCGCTGATCAGTGTGCGGGACCTGGTGCGCACCTATCGGCGCGGCCGCACCTCGCTCTTTGGTGCGCCCGCCGAGGTGCAGGCACTGCGGGGCATCTCGTTTGAGGTGGCTGCAGGGCAGCGCTTCGGCGTGGTGGGAGAGTCCGGGTCCGGCAAGTCCACGCTGCTGCGCATCCTGGCGGGCCTGGACCGGCCCACGTCCGGCAGCGTCAAAGTTGCCGGAAACGAGGTAGCCGGGGCACGGGAAAACGAACTGCGCCAGCTGCGCCGCGAGCTTCAGATTGTTTTTCAGGACCCCATGGGATCGCTGGATCCGCGGATGCGGGTGCGGGACATCATCACGGAACCGCTGCTGCTGCCGGGGGAAACGGCGCGCCGCGGCAGGCATGCTGAACGCGCGGCCGAAATGCTCCGGGCCGTTGACCTTCCGCCCGAAGCGGCGGACCGCTTTCCGCACCAGTTCTCCGGCGGACAGCGGCAGCGCATTTCCATTGCCAGGGCCCTGATCGGAGAGCCGCGCATCCTGGTGGCCGACGAACCGGTGAGCGCCCTGGACGTTTCAGTGCGCGCACAGGTCCTGAACCTGCTCTCGGATCTGGTGGACCGCTACAACCTGACCCTGGTGTTCGTGTCCCATGACCTCGCCGTCGTACGGCATCTTTGCGACAACGTGGTGGTGATGAACCAGGGGCTCATTGTGGAAAGCGGCCCGACGGAGCAGATTTACGAGGACCCGCAGCACGAGTACACCCGGACGCTGGTGGCGTCCTCGATGTCGCTGCGGACGGAACTCGCCGGGCGGGCGATGGACACCCGGGAAGAACTGACCAGTCAGGGAGAGGGAAAATGACGGAGACGGCCAATCAATCACCGCAGCAGGAGGGCACCCCGCGCAGCCGGGGCCTCCACGACTTCTCCGCCGCCGAGCTCAGCAGCGCATATGCCGCCGGAACCCTGACCCCGGTGGAGGTGGCAGAAGCGGTCATCGAACGGATCCGGGAGCGGGAACCGGAACTGAACGCGTTCTACCGGTTTGATCCGCAGGACGTCCTGCGCCAGGCCCAGGACAGCGCCGAACGGTGGCAGGCGGATTCTCCCCGCAGCCCGTACGACGGCGTGCCCTGCAGTATCAAGGAGAATATTTCCCGGGCCGGCATCCCCAAACCGTCGGGAACGGCCCTGCCCGATCCGCCGGTGCCGGCCGGGAACGCGCCCATCACCGACCGGCTGCTGGAAGCAGGGGTGGTCATTCTTGGGTCCACCACCATGCCGGACTGGGGCATGCTCTCCTCCGGAGTGTCCAGCCTGCACGGGGTCTCGCGCAGCGCCTGGAACCCGGCCTGGACCACGGGCGGCTCCAGCGCCGGAGCCGGCAGTGCGGCGGCCGCCGGATACGGTCCGCTGCATGTGGGCACCGACATTGGCGGATCCATCCGGCTGCCCGGAACCTGGCAGGGACTGGCCACGCTGAAGCCCAGCGCCGGGCTGGTTCCGCTCGACGCTCCGTACACCGGCCGGGCAGCGGGCCCGCTGGCACGCGCGGTGGCGGACGCCGCCGTCCTGATGGAGCTGGTGGCACGGCCGGACCCCCGGGACTACACCACCAGGCCGTTTCCGCCCCAGCAGTGGAGCGCCGAACCGGCAGACCCGGCGCCGCTGCGCGTTGCCCTGCAGCTGGACGCCGGCTGCGGGGAGGCACCCGATCCCGAAGTGCTGGCAGCCGTGCAGGCTGCCGCCGCCCTGTTTGAGCAGGCCGGAGCCGTGGTGGAAATCCTGGCTCCCTTCATCGACGAGGACATGCTGCACGGGCTCGACGAATTCTGGCGGACCCGGTCCTACGCAGATCTGGAGGAACTGGAACCCGCGCACCGGGAGCTGGTCCTGGACTACATCGTCCGCTGGTGCTCCCGCGGAGCCGACGTCTCGGGCAGCCAGACCATCCGGAATTTCCACAGCATCGGACGGATGCAGCAGGCGACGGCGCTCGCCGTCGCGCCTTACGACGTCGTCCTCTCACCGGTGGCACCCATGGCGGCGTTCCCCGCTGAACAGCCCATGCCCCTGCCTGACCCCGAGCGGACCATGGGCCACATCGGATTCACCGTGCCGTACAACATGTCCGGCCATCCCGCTGCCACAGTGAACTGCGGATTCACGGCGAACGGCAGACCCATCGGTCTGCAGCTTGCCGGAGCGGTGGGCAGCGATGCGGAGCTGCTGAGGGTTGCGGCCTGGTATGAAGCGGCGCGACCGGTGTCTTCAACTCCAAACTGGTCAGCGTTGGCCTGATTCGGACGCAGCTCTGAACCAGGTCGGAGCGAAGCCGGAATCAGGCCGGAGGATCGAAGCGGCCGTCGACGGCGGTCCAGCCGCCGTCCACCGTCAGTACCGAGCCAGTGACAAAGGTGGAAGCGTCCGACGCCAGGTAGACCACGGCGCCGGCCAGCTCTTCGGGCCGGGACCAGCGGCCCAGGGCGCTCTTCGCCGCGTAGGCTCCGTACCAGTCCGGATTCTCCTTGATCTGCGCGGTCAGCGGCGTCTCGACGACTCCCGGAGCGATGACGTTGACGCGCACACCCGCGGGACCGAACTCAGCCGCCGCGGTGCGGGCAAGCTGGACCAGGCCGGCCTTGCTGGCCGCGTAAACGCTCTGACCGGGCTCCACCACCGAGGCGCGGATCGAGGAAAACCCGATGATGCTTCCGCCTCCGTTGGCCGCCATCCGCGGTGCGAAAGCCTGCAGCAGCGAGAAGGAGGCCCGCAGGTTCAGGTTCATCACCCGGTCAAATTCCTCCAGGGTGTAGTCGGCAATCCGCTTGCGGACATTCGTGGCGGCCGTAAACACCAGGGCCGCGCAATCGGCGTACTGTTCAGCGGCCGCCTGAACGGCGTTCGGATCCAGCACATCGAGCACCGCCGGTTCCCCGGCGGCGCCGATCAGGTCCGCCGTCGCTGCCGCGGAAGCCGCGTCCCGGTCCGCGCACACCACCTTGGCGCCATGGGCCGCCAGCGCCAGGGCGGACTCCCGTCCAATCCCGCTGCCGGCTCCCACCACCAGCACGCGCCGTCCGGCCAGGTCGAACAGTTCCGAGTAGTTCGTCATCAGGGGTCCTATCGCTGAGGGGAATGCTGGTGTGCGGCCGGGGTCAGGGGCGGATCATCGCCATGCGGGTGACCGTGAATTCCTCGATGGCGAACCGCGGCCCCTCCCTGCCGATTCCGGAGTCCTTCACGCCGCCGTAGGGCATGATGTCCGAGCGGAACCCGGGGATCTCATTGACCACCACGCCGCCGACGTCGAGCTGTTCAATGGCCTGGAAGGCGTGCTGAAGCGACGCGGTGTACACGGCGGCCTGCAGGCCGTACCGGGAATCGTTCACCGTGGCGATCGCTTCAGCCATCCCGGAAACGCGTTCCAGGCACACCACCGGTCCGAAGATCTCCTCACTCCACACACTGCAGTCATGGGGTACGTCGGCCAGGACTGTGGGGGCGATGCTCCGGCCCTCGGCGCCGCCGCCGGCAACCAGCCGTGCCCCGGCGGACACCGCCTCCTTGATCCACCCCAGCACCCGCTCTGCGGCCGCGGTGTTGATGAGCGGCGCCAGTCGGGTGGCTTCGGCGCGGGGGTCACCCACCACCACTTCGGGCAACCGGGAGAGCAGGCGCCGCTCGAACTCGTCAGCGATCGGCTCGGCCAGGACCACGCGCTGGACCGAAATGCAGGCCTGCCCGTTGGCGTAGAAACCGCCGCGGATGACGGCGTCCACCGCATCGTCCAGGACAGCGTCTTCGGCAACAATCAGCCCGGTGTTGGAGCCCAGTTCAAGGACCGTTTTGCGCGGCGCGGCTGCTTTCGCGATCCGGTGGCCAACTGCGGCGGAACCGGTGAAGGAGACGACGGCGACCCTCGGATCGTTCACCAGCGCCGCACCGACGTCGGGCCCTCCGGTGACCAGCTGGACAGCAGCCGGCGTCACGCCGTGCTTGTGGAGGATTGTCCGGATGAGATGGACAGCCCAGAGCGTGGTCAGCGGCGTGTCGGGGGACGGTTTGATGATGACGGGACAGCCGGCGGCGATCGCCGGGGCCAGCTTGTGGCTGGCTAGCAGCAGCGGATAGTTGAAGCCGGCAATACCGACGACGACGCCGGCCGGCCGCCGGGTGAAGTAGCCGAGCATCCCTTCCCCCTGGGGCTGCAGATCCAGGGGAACGGTTTCTCCGTGGATGCGTGCCGTCTCTTCTGCGGCGGCAGACCAGGTGGCGAGGGTCCGCTGGACTTCCGTGCGGCAGTCGACCAATGGCTTGCCGGTCTCCAGGACCAGCAGGTCGGCCATCGCCGTCGCTTCCCGCGAGAGCGCGCCATGGATGTCCATCAGCAGCGCCCGCCGGGTTCCAGTGCTGAGCTTGGATGTCACCGCGAAGGCTGCGGCTGCTTCACTCAGCGCCTGCCCGGCATGCTCCGCCGATGCCACCGGCGCCGAAGCCACCTCAGTGCCGTCATAGGGGAAGGAGATCACCGAGCTTTCCGGGCACGGGGCCCACTCATGGACTCCGGCTCCCAGAGGAAGTCCGTCGGGGTAGGGCGGCGCAAATATCACGATGGCTCCCGTGCGTGGGGGACTTTGCGGACAATCCAAGCGGTTCCAAGCTAACTGGTCAGGCCAGTACAGTGACGGTATCGGCCCAGAGGTTCGGGGTCAACGGTTTGATAGGTTGTTCGATCACTGGCCTGTAAATGGACGGAAGGACGTTATGGCACCGGAAACAGCACTTCTTGTCATAGTCGCCGCGACAGTCATCTTCCTGGTCGTGGCTGGAGTTCTCGTGTGGCGGTTTATCAAGTCCAATGCCGGAAAGTACCCGCCGGCAACTAAGGGCAAGTGGTTTGAGGTCCGGCGCCGGTAGGGAGAGCTCTGCCCGGGAGACCTGATCAAACAGCTTGGCGGGTCGCGGGTGTCAGGAACCCAGCCGGGGAGGAACGGGTCGAATTCACGGTCAACGACATCATCATGGACACTCCGTGCACGGAGTCCTTTGCAGGGCCTCCGGAAAACATGCACTTTGTTGCCTTGGATGTGTCGGTGAATCCGTCACCACTTACGCTTGAATTTCCTGCGTCTTTCGGAAGAGTTCGCATGAATCACCTCAGGGCGCGCACGTTTTGGAATTACGGACAGCTGGATCATTCCGGACATCAGGATAAACAATTGCCCTGCCACCGCAGACTAAGGCAGCACAGCTAGACTGCAATCCTGCCGGAACCCCAAGGAGTAAATATGTCTAACCCGCTCGACCTCAGCAATGCCCAATACTCAGAGGTGGAAAGCCCGCTGGTGTTGGAGCCGCCAAAGCCCGCGGTTGAGGTTACGGTTCACCGCCCTGAAAAGGTGGGCGGCATGATTCTCGTCGATGCCGAGGCCCAGGAGAAGCACGCCGCGACCGCTAAGAGTTTCCTTGATGACCTGCTGGCTACCCCGCTGCAAAGCCCTGAATTTCAGATGAAGCTGGCGCAGTTGACCCGTCTTGGTGAGGGCACCATGCAGCAGGCCAGCACTGCGTCCAACCGCATGCTGAAAAGGCCGGCAGCAGCGCTCGCCGCCACTGGGGATGACCCCGCATCGCGGACAGGTAAAAGCCTCGTGGAACTGCGGCAGATCGTGACGGAGCTGGACCCGAAGCGGCATGATTTGACCGGAACGAAACGCATCCTGAGGTTCCTCCCCGGAGGCAGCGCCATCCAGCGGTACTTCATCAAGTATGAGTCCTCACAGGCGCAGCTCGATGCCATCACCAAAGCACTCAAGGGAGGGCAGGATGACCTGCGGCAGGACAACGCGGCCATCCAGACAGAGCGCGACGTCCTCTGGGAAGCAATGGGTCAACTCGCGAACTATGCGGTGCTCGCGAACCACCTCGGAGACGGTCTCGAGCAGCGAATCTCGGACCTTAGAAACCAGGGCAAAACGGATGATGCCGCCACATTGGAATCGGATGCGCTCTTCTACGTCCGCCAGCGGCACCAGGACCTTTTGACTCAGATGGCAGTATCCATCCAGGGCTATCTGGCCCTCGACGTGGTCAAGAAGAACAATTCGGAGCTGATTAAGGGTGTGGACCGGGCGCTCGGCACTACCCTGGCGGCCTTGCGGGTCGCTGTGATCGTTGCCCAAGCACTGGCGCAGCAAAAGATTGTGCTCGCCCAGATCGATGCCCTCAACTCGACCACCGCCGACATGATTGTCTCTACTTCAGAGCTCCTCCGCTCGCAGGGCACCGCCATTCATCAGAATGCCTCCAAGGCCACCATTGACCCCAGCAAGCTGCAACAGGCGTTCGACAACGTGTTCCAAGCCATGGACGAGGTCGACCGGTATAAGGCCGAAGCAGCCCAGTCCATGAAGCAGACGGTGCAGGTTCTTCAGGGACAGGTCAGCCGGGCCCAGCTGCAGCTGGAGCGCAGTCACGCCTCTGACGCCGCCACCCAACCCCTGAAGGGATAGCGATGTCACGTCTCACTCTGGGCAACGTCATCAAGGTCACGCTAGTTGTCCTGTTTTTTTACTTCATCGTTCTCCTCGTGCTCATGATCGGAATACGCAGGAAGAATCCGAAAGTAATCCTGGAGGGTGCCATTTACGTTGCACTATTCATTGCAGCGTTCTCCATCCCCCGAGACAGTGCGCTCTCCACTGCGGCAGCCTTTATAGGTCTCGGGGCCATGGCCGTATCAGCCGTGAGGTCCTACATGCTTCGCGACCTGTGGCTGCACCGGCGAGACCGGGGGCGGCGGCAGCATGACGTCACGCTTCAGCAGGGTGCACCAAACTCACCAATGCCGGCTTACCAGCCCACCCCGGCGATGGCGCCGGTTGTTCCGGCAACAGACGATCTGTCATCCGCTTTGGCGTGGGTAGCCTCGCTCGCCAGGCAAAGCAAGAACCAGCTTCCTGCTGATGCGTACGTGACCGTCCTGGAAACCTGCCAGACGTTGGACGCAGTTATCGACGCGGAAACGCGGCAGCCCTCGGGGGATGCCCGGTTTGAATATGAGCTGGCAGCACTGGTGCGGGAGTACCTGCCGGCCGTTCTCCGCGGCTACCTGGCCATTCCGCCCAGTATGGTGGGCAACCGGCAGCCGAACGGAAGAACCCCCAACGAGGAACTGGTTGAGCAGCTGCAGCTCCTCTCGGGACAAGCAGAGGCGCTGCATTCCAGCCGTCACAGCCATACCTCGGCAGAGCTGACGAGCACGGGCAACTTCCTGAGAGAGCGGTTTGGGCACCATCAGCGCGGAGGTTTCGACTTCGGTATTGAGTAAGTCCTGACGCACTGGTTGCACTCTCGTTCAGGGAAGCCGCCGTCAGCTGAAGTCCGCCTTGCGGATCAGCCCGTGCACGCCCACGGTCCGGTCCACCACTTGGGAGACGGCGAAGTCCGCCGCAGCTGAGAGGTACGCGTAGGCGACGGCCCGGTCCATGCCCTTCTCCTGCTGTAGGAAGTCCAGGGCGTTGACCACGGCCCGCCGCATGGCCACATTCAGGTCGCTGCTGACCCCGCCGCCGCCCAGGCCGTCGGGGTCGGACAGCCCGATGGGAATCCATGCCTCCGCCGTTTCTCCGAACGGATACCGGTGCGCGAGTGCCGGGGCGTCACCGGCGCCGGGTTTGCAGACGGTCAGCCGGAAGGTGCCGCGCAGAGACCCTTCCATCGCGGTCAGGGCCACCTCGCCGTCGCCCATGCCCATGTGCGGATCGCCCACATAGAAGAGTGCGCCGTCGGCCTTCACCGGCAAGTAGAAGGTGGACCCGGGACCGAGGTGGCGGATGTCGATGTTGCCGCCGCCAAGGGTGGGCGGCACCGAGTTGGCCTCCGGATCGGTCAGTCCGCTGCTTTCGGCGAAGGCCACACCCATCATGCCCATGAACGGGCGGAGCGGAAAGCGCACCTTCATGTCGCCGCTGGTCATCACGCCTTTGCCCTCCTCGATCGCAGTGAACACCGAGACGTTGTGATAATCCGTGGGCACCCCTGAGGCCCGGTTGTCCGTGGCGGCCGGAGGCATGACTTCGTCCAGCGTGATGCCGTCCGGCGCGGCCGGGCCCTTCTGCAGTGCCAGCGATCCCTTGCCGTGCCGGCTGGACACGACGCCGTACGGCACCCGGGGCACGGCAGCGAGGGTTTCGATTTTGAGCACGTCCCCGGGCTCGGCGCCCTCCACGGCAACGGGGCCGGTGACCACATGCGGTCCGTCGGTGTCAAAGTTCCGGGGCGTGCGGTTGTAGCCGGAGGCAATGTCGACGGCGTCCTGCAGCACCCCGTCCGCCTCGACGCCGTGACCGCCGAAGAAGGAGACCGGATCCCGTCCCTGGTCCTCCAGGATTCCTTCATGGGAGAGGGCATCGATGGTGATGGTCTGGCCGGATTTCATTCGCGCCACGGGCGTGGCATGCACGGTGGGAACGTAGCCCCACAGCACGTCGTCGGGGGTGGAAGCGAGATAGTGGTCACCGGGGATGTTCCTCGAGTGCGGCTGCAGGATTTCGTTTGGCTGTGCCTGAGACGGGTCCGGTGTGCCGGTACCCGGAGCTTCTGACACGGAAGGACTCTGGGCTGCCTGGGCAGTGCAGCCGGTGGTGACGGCGAGGGCTCCAAGCCCGGCTGCGGCACCCAGGAATCCCCTGCGGCCCAGTCCCTTGGTCAGTACCTCGGCGGCCTCGCGTCCGATCAGCATTCTGTTCATCGTGTCCTCCTGTAGCTGTTGCCCTTCAAGGTAGACAGCTGGAGTTTCGGTGCTGTTTCCAGCGGATGAACGCGCGATGCCGTGATCGTGTTGCTGGACGCCCCGGACCTCGCCCGTTAAGCTCCGTCCATGGGGCCGAAACCAAATCAGACACGCAAAAAGCAGCCCACCTTGGTGGTGCCCGTGGTTTACTGCCTGCTCATCATCGGTCTCGGATTATGGGTAAGTACGGCCACGGGCGAGTGGATTGCGATGGTTTGCGCCGCCGGTCTGCTGGTGCTGCCGGTGCGCGGTTACAGCAGCCGGCGATCCACAGGATCAAAGTAGGCCGGGGCAAGGTGCTGAGCCGGGCCTGACGCCCGCGGCTGAACGCCGTGCGCGGCCCCTGCACTGATTGAAAAAGCGGGCCATCCCGCATGGGGATGGCCCGCTTTTACGTGTTCTCTACTTCTGGTCGTCGTCTTTGTTGCCGTCCATTTTGTCTTTGACCTTGTCCTTGGCCTGATCAACCTGCTCCGGGTGATCCTTGGCCGCGTCCTTCGCCTTGTCTGCCATTCCGCCCAAATCAGCCATGGGATTTTGCCTTTCCTTCGAGGTCCAAGGCAGCACAGTGAGCGGCCTCGGTCTGACACGCCCCATCCTCCACCCGGGGAGCGTCGAGTACCACCCCCGTCGGCTTATCCCTTCAGCCGGCTTCGGCGCGCGGCTCATTTCCGGCGCAACCGCGGGTGCAGCAACCCGGCAACCGGCGGCTGCGGTCTGCGAAGAAAGAGCGTTATTGAGACGCGACCTTGCCGGCCCACGCCTGCGCGTAGAACAGCGGGGAATGCGAGTCCAGCAGCTCTGAGTAGGCGGCAGCTTCCTTGGCCTGCGCTGACCCGGCCGGGATGCCCGGCGAGAAGGCTGACACGCCCAGCCCTGCTTCATGATCCTGGAGCGTCAAGCCGGCGGCTTCCAGCACTGTGGGGTACATGCTCAGCTGGTCCACGCCGGGCCGCTGGATGGTCTTGGCCTGTCCCGGAATCCAGATCCGGTTGAAGATGGTGCGGTTCTCGTGGAAATCCAGCTGTTCGTGGAAGGCGTCACCGGCACTCATGTGCTTGAGGTGGTCGCCCATGATGACGACGGCGGTGTCCTCAAGGTATCCCTGTTCCTTCATGTGCCCCACGAATCCTGCCACCTGCGTCATGGAGCAGTGGAACGCGGAGGTGACCTCGTTCTGGGTGTCTACGTCGCAGTAGTCGTAAATGTGCACCGGCTCGTGGGTGTCCAGCGTCAGCATCGACAGATTGAACGGCTGGCCGGTCCTTTCGGATTCGGCGTGCAGCTCATCAACTTTGGCCTTGGCGTTGGCCATGAGCCGCTCATCGCTCAGGCCCCAGTCACTGCGGAAGCTGTTTTCCGGTTCGCCGGCAGCGCGCCAGTCAGCAAGACCCTTCACCTCGGAGTAGCCGTGGCTGGTCAGGAACGTGTCCTTTGCGGCGAAGGAGGAGCTGGCACCGCCCATGAAGACACTGGTGTAGCCCTGCTCGTCCAGGACATCGCCCAGGCAGGTGATTCCGCCCAGGTAGGTGTCGGCGTCTTCATCGACCGTGGGTGAGGATCCGCTGTCCGAACCGAAGCCTGCGCCCTTCAGGGGAACACCGCACTGGGTCGAGGCGAGACCGGCCATGGTCCAGCCCCCGCCCTTGTACTGCTGCAGGTCGTCGACACTCTGCCAGCCCTCTTCGGCCGCAGTGGCTTCCTTGAGCGGCACAAACGCGTCCTTTTCGAACAGCTGGTCGTCAGCGAGGGTCGCCTCGCCGGACTCCAGGTAGATCAGCACCAGGTTGCGCTTGTCCGTGTTGTCGGTGACTGTGGGCTCCACATAGTAATCACCGACGTCGTACGGGGACTGGCTCGCCTTGATGTAATCCGCCATGCCCACCGTGGTGCTGAAGGCGGTGGTACCGCCGACAACCACCGCGGACACCAGAACCGTGGAGATGCTGCGCAGGATCCATTGCTTGCGGCGGGGGAGCATGCCCTCACCGGCGCGGCGGCGTTTGCGCCGCCGGGTATGCCGCCAGAAGGCGATCGCCACCGTGATGAGCAGGGGCGCGACGCCGATCCCCAGGATACCGGCCCAGACGATTGCTCCGCCTCCGCCGTCCGTCTCCACGGACACCAGGTTCAGGAGCATCTGGCCCACCGAAATCTCGCCCCAGTAGAAACGTATGCCGGCCGCGGCGATGAGGAGTGCAAGCCCCAGCCAGATCAGGACGTAGACCAGCAGCGATCCCACGACAGCACCGACCCGTCGGGTCACGTGAAAGATCCGGCCAGACATGACACCCCGCGTTCCGATACCGGCATTCCCGCCGGGCACCCTTGACAAAACTCCTTGACAACCAACCCGTTCTCGGGCTCGTAACAGACTAGTACCGTTACGTTACCTGTTCAACAGTGGCGTTTCGCGGGCATCAAGCCGTTTGCTGAAGGAAATTCATCCGATCGTTAGCGCGTCTGCGGCTGGTTTACCAGCCGCCGCGCGTCGGTGTGTGTCCCTTGCGGGCACTGTCGGGCATTGGCATTTCGGCCCGCAGGCCCAACAGCCGTATCGGCCTGCCGGGGTCGATGGCGCCGGCAAGATCCAGGGCCCTGGCCAGGACATCGTTCGTGTCGAACGTCTCGGGTATTTTCCGCGCGTGGGTCTTGGTGGTGAACGGCGCATACCGAACCTTGAGGGTCAGCCCGATCACGGGCCGTCCCTCGGCTGCCACGTCCTTCAGGACATCCGCAGTCAGCTGCCGGATAGCTTCATCCACCTGGGCCGGCTCGGTCAGGTCCTGCTGAAAGGTGGTTTCCCGGCTGTGTCCGCGGGCAACCCACGGGGTGTCATCCACCTCGGCGGACCCGTCTCCGCGCCCAAGCTCGGCATACCAGGGCCCCATCTTGGGGCCAAACTCCGGCACCAGGGCCTGCGGATCGGCTGCCGCGAGCTCGGCAACGGTGGAAATACCAAGCTTGGCGAGCCGGCCGGAGATCTTGGACCCCACGCCCCACAGCTCTTTCGTGGGCCGGTCACCCATCACCTCCAGCCAGTTGTCGGCAGTGAGGCGGAAGACGCCGGCCGGCTTGCCGAGATCCGTGGCGTTCTTGGCCCGGACCAGGGTGTCTCCGATGCCTACGCTGCAATGCAGCTGCGTGTCCTCAAGGACGGCGGCTTGAAGGGACCGGGCGTAGCTTTCGGGATCCTCCGTCTGCGTCCCCACAAACGCCTCATCCCAGCCCAGCACCTGCACGACGGCGCCGGGCTGGGTACGCAGGGTGGCCATGACGACGTCGGACGCCGCCAGGTAGGCTTCGGAATCGACCGGGAGGATCACGGCGTCGGGCACTTTACGGGCCGCAATCCGCAGCGGCATGCCGGACCCCACACCGAAGGCCCGCGCCTCGTAGGACGCGGTAGAGACCACGGCCCGTTCCGCGGGATCGCCCCGGCCGCCCACAATCACCGGTTTCCCGGCAAGCTCCGGCCGCCGGAGCACCTCAACCGCGGCAATGAACTGATCGAGATCGACGTGCAGTACCCACTGGTTTCCGCTCACGCGACCAGTCTGCCCCACGCACTCCGAATCAGCATCAGCTTTATCGGGCCCGGCCTCGCTGCCGGGAAAGACGGGCCCTTTCCGGCGGCTGCGCCCCGGTCCGCAACCCCTTCGGGCGTGGTAGATTTTGTGAGATTTAGTGTGAACTCGTCCTTTTTGGTCCACCGGCAGGAGAAGCATGCTCGCAGCAGAACGCCAGGCAGCCATTCTGGACCGCCTGGACCGCCAATCCGCTGTCCGGGTCAGTGACCTTGCCCTGAACCTGCGGGTTTCGGAGATGACTGTCCGCCGGGACATCGATTCCCTCGAAGCGCGCGGTGCCCTGGTGCGCGTCCACGGCGGGGCGGTCCGGTCCGGAAGTCTCAGCTCGGTGGAGCCTGGGTTCGAAGCCAACCGCACCCGCAGCAGCGAGGCGAAGCAGCGGATCGCTCAGACGGCGGTGTCCCTGCTGGGTCCCGGCATGACCGTGTCCGTCACCGGCGGAACCACCACCTATGCTTTGGCTCCGATGCTGTCCGCCGTTCCCGGGCTTACCGTGATCACCAACTCGATGCCGCTGGCAAACGAGCTCCACCGGCTGCATGCCGCCGCCCCGCACGGCAGCGCACCGGAGGTGCTGCTGGCCGGAGGCCAGCTCACGCCGTCGCAGGCGCTGGTGGGGCCGCTCGCCACCCGGACCATCTCCTCCCTGCGGGCTGACCTTTGCTTTATGGGTGCTCACGGAGTGGATGCGGCTGCCGGCATCACCACGCCCAACCTCGCGGAGGCGGAAACCAACACCGCCTTCGCCGGAAACTGCGGCCGGCTGGTCCTCCTCGCCGACGCCACGAAGATCGGCGTCGTCAGCCTCGCCCGGGTGGCACCGCTGGACGCAGCTGCGGCACTGGTCACGGACCGCAGTCCAGGCGCCGAATACTCAGCACTCACCCGCATCCTCACCGAACCCGTCTCAGATCCGCATCTGGAAGAGCGCCCATGACCTTCATGACCCCTGCCCGCCTGTCCGACGGGCGCGAGCTGATCTACTTTGACGCCTCCGAGCACAGCGCCGCACGGCACCGCGATGAAGCAGCCTCCGCGGATCAGCGGGGCCTTCCCGCACGGGGGGCCGCCGGAACAGCACGCTTCGATGCGCTCTCCGGTGAATGGATTGCCGTGGCGGCGCACCGCCAGTCGCGCACCCACCTGCCTCCGGCCGATCAGTGCCCGTTGTGCCCCGCCACCCCCGGAAACCTCTCGGAGATTCCCGCCGCCGACTACGAGGTTGTGGTGTTCGAGAACCGGTTCCCCTCCTTTGGGCCGGACCTCGGCGAACTTCCGGACTCACCGGAGTGGGGCACGACGGCGACGGCGTACGGCCGCTGCGAAGTGGTCGCCTTCGATTCGGCGCACCAGGGCTCTTTCGGTTCCCTCAGCCCGGAGCGGGCCCGAACCGTCATTGACGCCTGGGCCCAGCGCACCGAAGCGCTCTCCGCGATGCCCGGAATTCAGCAGGTCTTTTGTTTCGAGAACCGCGGGGCGGATATCGGGGTCACCCTGCTGCACCCCCACGGCCAGATCTACGCCTATCCGTTCATTCCGCCCCGGGCCGCAGCAGTGGCGGACCGGGCAGCGCGGTTCCACGCTGCCTCCGGCGGCACGAAGACGCTGATGGGCCATATTCTTGCCTCCGAGCGCAGTGCCGGGGACCGGATGGTCATCGAAGGGAAGCACTTCAGCGCGTTTGTCCCCTTTGCCGCACGGTGGCCGCTGGAAGTCCATCTGGTTCCGCACCGCCAGGTTGCCGACCTGGCGGGATTGACCGGTGAGGAGCGTGACGAACTTACTGCGGTCTACCTTGATCTCCTGGGCCGGATCGATGCCCTCTACCCCACGCCCACTCCGTATATTGCGGCCTGGCAGCAGGCGCCGGTTGATCCTGTGCTCCGGCAGTCGGGCTATCTGCACCTGCAGCTGACCTCTCCCCGCCGCGCTGCCGACAAGCTGAAGTATTTGGCCGGCTCGGAAGCCGCGATGGGCGCCTTCATCAACGACACCACGCCTGAGGCCGTCGCCCGGTCACTGCGCAACGCGGTTCCGTCCGCTGCCCGTGCCAACGCCCAACCCGCCGTTGCGCGTCCCGCCACCGACCGAAAGGACCAGGCATGAACTCCACGCCGGCCAAGCTCGCGGAAGCCTTCACCGAACGCTTCGGCGGGGAGCCGGACGGTCTGTGGTCCGCGCCCGGCCGCGTCAACGTTATCGGGGAGCACACCGACTACAACGACGGCTTCGTCCTGCCGTTCGCCATCAAACACTCGACCACCGTAGCCGCCGCCGTCCGCCGCGGCCGGACGGTCCGTGTCGCGTCCACCTTCGCACCCGACGATGAGCCGGTTGCTGTTGATCTGGACAACTTGTCGGAAGGCAGCGTCCAGGGCTGGGCGGCCTATCCGCTGGGGGTCCTGTGGGCCCTGGAACAGTCCGGCCACCGCTGCCCCGGCATGGACCTGCTGGTGGACTCCTCGGTTCCGGTGGGCGCCGGACTTTCCTCCTCCGCCGCACTTGAGTGCGCCGTCGCCGTCGCCGCCAACGACCTCTCGCGGGCGGGCGTGTCCCGCCGGGAACTCGCCGTCGTCGGCCAGATGGCCGAGAACCGGATGGTGGGCGCCCCGACCGGCATCATGGACCAGTCCGCCTCCCTCCTGGGGGAGGAGGGACATGCCGTCTTCCTGGACTGCCGTTCCGGTGAATCACGGCTGGTTCCCCTGGATCTCGAGGGTGCCGGGCTGGAGCTGCTGGTCATCGACACTCGTGTCAGCCACTCCCACTCCACGGGCGGGTACGCAGCCCGCCGTCGCTCCTGCGAGCAGGGTGCGGAAGCGATGGGCGTTCCTGCGCTCCGGGACCTTTCCGTTGAGGACCTGGCCCAGGCTGAGCGCCTGCTCGATGACGAGACGTTCCGGCGGATCCGCCACGTAGTCACCGAGAACGTGCGCGTGGAGGAGGCCGTGGCGGTGCTGACCGGCAGGGGCCCCGCCGAACTCGGGCCCCTGCTCACGGCCAGCCATGCTTCCATGCGCGACGACTTTGAAATCTCCTGCGCCGAGCTGGACGCCGCCGTGGAGGCGTCGCTCTCCGCCGGGGCGCTGGGCGCCCGCATGACCGGTGGCGGTTTCGGCGGTTCAGCCATTGCGCTGGCCCGCGCGGAGGACGTTCCTGGTATCCGGGCGGCGGTGGAGCAGGCATTCTCCGCCGCCGGCTTCCGGTCGCCGGCCATCTTCAGCGTCCTCCCCGGCGACGGCGCAGGACCGGCAGCGTAACGGCCGTTGGTTAAGCGGTCTCGTCGCTGACGCGGATCAGGATCTTGCCGGTAGTGCCGTTTTCGACGGCGTCATGCGCGGCTGCGGTCTCTTCCAGCGGGAACCAGGTGAGCGGCAGGCCGGCGGACTCGCCCACGGGGAACACTCCGTCCCGAAGCGCGGCGGTGATGTCCTCCGCCGCGGCATGCTGGGCATCGGTTCCCACGGTGTAGATCAGTACGCCCTGCCAGCGGACATTCTTCGCGAAGCTGGCCACGATGGGGGCCGTGAACTCGTCGCCGTTGTTGTTCGCGTAGTAGGCAATGCTGCCGTGGTTGGCGATGACGCCAACGTCGAGTGCCGCGTTCTGGGCGGGGGAGACCTCCACAATCTGATCCACGCCGTCGGGGGCGATCTCGCGGATCCGGTCAGCCTGGGCATCGTCGGGATAGCGGACAATGTGGTGCGCTCCGGCGGCGCGGGCGAGTTCGGCCTTAGCGTCGCTGCTGACTGTGGCGATCACCGTGGCGCCGGCCCAGACAGCGAACTGGATCGCGGCATGGCCCACTGCACCGGCGCCGCCCTGGACCAGGACCATGCGTCCGGCCAGTGCACCCGGAGCCAGGCGGTCCGGACCGAACTCATGGACGGTCAGGGCCCGGTGGGCGGTCATGGCCGGAACGCCCAGGCTGGCGGCGACGTCGAAGCCAATGCCATCGGGAAGTCTCACGGCGCGGTCGGCGGGAAGGATGGTGAATTCCTGGGCGGTGCCGGTCGGCCGGCCGTAGGCCGCCAGGTAGATCCACACCCGGTCGCCCGGCTTCAGGTCGGAGACGCCCTCGCCGACGGCGTCGACGGTTCCGGCGCCGTCCTGGTTCGGAACCACCTCGGGGAACGCAAGATCGCCGGCGGCGCGCGCTTTCCAGTCGGTGGGATTCACGCCGGAGACGGCGACGCGGACCCGCACTTCACCCGGACCCGGGGCGGCGACGTCCCGGTCTACGGGCGTGAGGACGGACGAGGGACCTGTGGCGGAGTACACAATTGCTTTCATGGGCGGTACAAGTGCTCCGGTCAGCGTTCTATTCCCCAACCTCACCCTGCCCGTGACCCTGAACCCGCCGGACGGGTGCTCAGTTTCCGAACGTGTCCTGGAAGAAATGCCGGTTTGCGTCCGCCTTCTGCAGGAGCTCGTCGCCGGTGAAGTATTTGCGGTCAAACTCTTCCCAGTCGCCAACGAACATGGTCCATTCACCGTCCACCTGCACCGGCCAGCTGCGGCGGACCCGGTGGAGCTTTTCGTGCACCTGGTCCGGGTTCACCGGATCGGCGGAGGTGTACTGCAGGACGGTGCAGTTGTGGATTATTTCCGTCTTGTCGGCATCACGGTCCAGGAATTCTTCATCACTCCAGCGCTCCAGCACCAGGCGCGTCGCCCACATGAACTCCCCGTGGGTCACCATCAGGACGTTCTCCCTGGGGTTCTCGCGGTGCAGGGTGCTGAGGATGTTGCGCACCCGGTTCTCAGCGACGTTCGCAATGGATTCGCCGGCCGGAGGCGACCAGTACAGCGGATCATTGTCGCGGTACTGGGCGTTCTGCGAGTACTTCCGGGCGAAATCCTGCTTCGACATGGAACCGATCTCGCCCCAGGACCGCTCGCGGATGACCCGGCTCTCCTCCCAGCGCACATCCAGTCCCAACATGGCAGCTGTCTCACGGGCCCGGGTGTAGGTGGAGACAACGGCGCGGTCGAACTTGATGTTCTGTTCGGCAATCCACGCCCCGGCCACCTTCGCCTGCTGCACTCCGAGTTCGGTGAGACGCCAGGAACGGTCGGGAACCGTCATTGTTTCCTCGGTATAGAGGCTCGGATCACCTGCTTTGGAAGCCTTCTGCATGATGTTCGCTTCGCTCTGTCCGTGGCGGACAAGGAACAGGTTCCGGGGCATGACCATCGATCGGGTACTCCTTCTTATAACGAACAGAACCAGCCGGTTACATCTTAGAAGGTCTGCTCAGAACGGACGCTGCCGCACCTGCGGAAGGAAGCACCACACCAGCAGCCCTGCCGACACCAGCGGCGCAATAAACCCGGCACCAGCCACAATGAACACACCGACGACTGTTCCGGCAAACCCAACACCAACGGTCACGCCAAGGCGCAGCAGCGAAGATCCGGGGACAAGCTTCCCGGCGGGCAGGGCAATCCCGAAGCCCAGTAAAACTGCCCCGGACAGTGTCAGCGGCCACTGCCAGGGGTGGCCTGCGCCGGCAAACTGGGATGCTGCTTCGCACAGGAAGGCTCCGGACACGAGCAGCACGGTCCAGTGGATGACGCTGCCAAACCGCGGCAGAAGCAGCAGGCCCACTGCCACCGTCAGCGGGACGGCGTTGAGCGCACCCGCCGCGAGACCGAGGTTCATTGCCGCGGTGGAATCCTCCGCAAGATTGGACCAGGTGCTGCCGGACAGTGCGAATCCAATGCAGAGCAAACCAGCAAGGAGGGTTCCGCCCGCAATGACGACGACGGAGGTCCGCACGCTTCGGGAGTCCGGGAAGCGCGTGGTCGGTTCCATCGGCCGAGGGTCCGCGCTTTCCGCTCTCAACGCCACAAACAGCAGCCCGGCCGCGGCAAACGGAGCAAACAGGAAACCAACCATGAACGCGATGAGAAGGGCCAGCGCCGCCGGCGCTGCAAGCAGGAGGCTCTGTGCAGTGCGGGATGCCAGGGGACGGCTCGGATTCCAGAGGGAGTTGACGGCTGGGAGGAGAGCGGCCGTCCCTGCGATCAAGGCAAGGGCCAGGATGGGCAAAGTGGCCGCTTCGAACCAGTTCAGGGGGACGCCTGCATCAGCGGCGGTGAACCCGGCGGACCAGCTGATAACCGCCGCTGCTGCCAAGCCCCAGCCCGGCACTGCTGCCGCGGCGGTAAGCAGGGCTTCCGGTGCTGACAGCCGGCCGGACTGATAGGACAGCACCGCTGCCGTGAGTGTCAGGCTCAAGGGCCCGAGAAACATCGAGGCCAGGATTCGGACAAGGTCAGCCCCCGGCCAGTAAAGGGCTCCGGTCAGCAGGATGCCCGCTGCCAGGAGGAAGGCAGCCAAAGAAACCGCTGCACACCCGGCGGCCCACTTGTACGTTGCGCGTCCGGCCAGGGCATCGGCACGCGCGGCCCGCGTTTTCGCAGGTGAGAGGCGGTCCGGGTTCATGTCGAACAACCTACCTGCCGGGAAGGCCTCCGCATACGATCCGGCCGGAGCAAAACCGGGCAGAGGATCCGGCGTTCGCACTCTGATCGCCGCGTAGGCTGGAAGCGTGCGAAAAGAAACCCTCTGGGAAGCTCAAAAACGTTCATCGCCCGGCCACTCCGCCTGGTACATCTCGCGGTTCGCCCAAATGCGCGAGCAGGGCGCGGATCTGCACGGCGAAGCGCGGCTGATCGACGCCATGGTGCCGCGCGGAGCACGGATCCTGGACGCCGGCTGCGGCCCGGGCCGGGTGGGCGGCGAGCTGGCGGCCCGCGGACACGACGTCGTCGGCGTGGACGTTGATCCGGAGCTCATCGAGGCCGCGCAGCAGGATTTCCCGGATCTTCCCTGGCTGGTGGAGGACCTGGCGGAACTGGACCTTCCCGCCGCCGGCATCGCGGAGCCGTTTGACGTAATTGTCTGTGCCGGCAACGTTCTGACCTTCGTGGCGCCCGGCACCCAGCAGGAAGTCCTGACCCGCCTGCGGAACCACCTTGCCGCCGGCGGCCGGCTGGTCACCGGTTTCGGCGCCGGCCGCGGGTACGACTTCGGGACCTTCCTCGAGGACGCCGCCGCGGCGGGGCTGAAGTGCCAGCAGAAATTCTCCACCTGGGATCTGCGTCCGTTTGAACCGGATTCCGATTTCCTGGTGGCCGTCTTCGGACGGGCCTGACGCGTTCCACTTTCACTGTGGCGGCGGTTCGGATCCGCCGCTAGCCTTCGGAGAGACCGTATTAGTTCTCTCGTAAGGGCAGGCCATGGAACTTGTCGGCAGCACAGCAATCGTCACCGGCGGGTCAAAGGGCATCGGCTACGCGGTGGCCGGTGCCCTCATGGCGCACGGGGCCGACGTCGTGATCACCTCGCGGCACGATAAAGAGGTGGCCGAGGCTGCGGCAACCCTGGAGGCCGCCCATCAGGGCCGGCGTGTCCTTCCGGTGGCCGCGGACGTGACCAGCGCCGTCGACGTCGAACGCCTCTACGCGCGCGCGGAGGCCGAACTTGCCCCAGTGGCAATCGCGGTGAACAACGCCGGCATCCACTCCTATGAAACCATCGCCCATCTGTCCGAAGACGACTGGAACGGTGTGGTGGACTCCCACCTAAAAGGCACCTTCCTCGGGACCAAAGCGGCTCTGGCGCACATGCGGGCCAGCGGCACGGCCGGAGCGATCATCAATCTCGGCGCGGTGGACGCCATCGCAACGACGCGCGGCACAGCCCACTACGCGGCGGCGAAGGCCGGCATCGCGAAGCTCACGGAAGTGGCCGCGCTGGAGGCCGGCCGCCACGGCATCCGGGTCAACACGGTGTCGCCGGGGGTGATCGTGACCCCGGAGAACGCCGGGACCTTCAGCCCCGACTTCGAGGCCGCCTGGCACCGCAGCTTCGCCATCGACCGGATGGGCGAGCCGGCAGACGTGGCCAAGGCCGTGGTTTTTTTGGCCTCTGACTATGCCGGCTGGATCACGGGAATCAACCTGCTGGTCGACGGCGGCACCCACCTGCGCGGACTGCCCGACTATGCGGATTACCTGCTCGGAGGCAACGAGTGAGGGGTATCCGAGGGGGCACGGTCATAACCGGCAGCGTCAGATCAGCCAGGCGGTGGTGTCGCCCGGAAGCATGCCGTCTGCCAGGGCAGAGCTGCTCAACCGCACCGTTCCCGCGGGCAGCGGTGCAGGAGTGGATCCGAAGTTGGTGATGCACTGCCAGCCGTTGGGCCGGGCGAAGTGCAGCACCTCGGGGGAAGCGCCGTCGATCCACTCGAAGTCCTCCCCGGTCTGCAGTTCGCGGCGAAGCTCAAGGGCCCGCCGGTAGAAGTTGAGCGATGAGGCGGGGTCATCTTCCTGGCTTTCGACGGCGTACACGCTGAACCAGTCGGGCTGGGGCAGGTGCGCTCCGCCGGAGCCGAAGCCGAAGGAACTGCCCTCCATGGTCCAGGGCAGCGGCACGCGGCACCCGTCGCGGCCGATGTCCACGCCCTTGTTGCGGAAGAACGTGGGATCCTGGCGGTGCTCGTCGGCAATGTCGGCCACCTCGTGCAGCCCTAATTCCTCACCCTGATACAGGTAGGCGGAACCGGGCAGTGCCAGCATCAGCAAGGAGACGGCGCGGGCGCGGCGCTCGCCGAGGACGGGGTCCAGTGCCGGTTCCGCGCCGCCGCTCATCAGCCAGGCGGAGCCGTCCTGGCTCTCCGGGTCGGCCGGACCGCTGACGGGCAGGCCGTAGCGGGTGGCGTGGCGGACGACGTCGTGGTTGGAAAAGACCCAAGTGGAGGATGCGCCGGAGGACTTCGCCTCGGCGAGGTTCTTGGTGATGATGTCGCGGAACTGGACGTGGTTCCAGCCAGCCTTCAGGAGGTCGAAATTGAAGGCCTGGCCCAGCCCTTCGGGGCTGGCGTAGCGGGAGCGGCGGTCGGCGTGCACCCAGGCCTCGGCCACGGCGGTGCGCGGCGGGGTGTATTCGTTGAACACCTGCCGCCACTCGGCGAACACTTCGTGGACTTCGTCCCGGTCCCAGAACGGGTGCTTGCCGTTGTTGTTGTCATTCTCCGCGCCCAGATCAGCCTTGGACGCGAGCGGCTCGGTCATGTCCTTGGTCAGGGCATGCGCCACGTCCACCCGGAAGCCGTCCACGCCCCGGTCGGACCAGAAGCGCAAAGTGGTGAGGAAATCGTCCCGGACCTCGCGGTTATCCCAGTTCAGGTCCGGCTGTTCCTTCGCGAAGATGTGCATGTACCACTGGCCGTCGTCGGTCCGTTCCCAGGCCGGGCCGCCGAAGACGGACTCCCAGTCCGACGGCGGTTCGTCACCGTTGGGGCCCAAGCCGTCGCGGAAGATGTACCGGTTCCGGGCGGCCGATCCCTTCGGGGAAGCCAGCGCCTCCTGGAACCAGGCGTGGCGGTTGGACGTATGGTTCGGCACGATGTCCGCGATCAGCTTGATGCCGGCCGCGTGGAGGGCTGCAATCATTTCGTCGAAGTCCTCGAGCGTGCCGAGCTTGGGATCAACGTTGCGGTAATCATCCACGTCATAGCCGCCGTCGGCCAGCGCTGAGGGATAGAACGGGCTGAGCCAGACGGCGTCGACCCCCAGGGACTGCAGGTAGGGGATTCGAGACGTGATGCCCGGCAGGTCGCCGATCCCGTCGCCGTTGGAATCCGCGAAACTGCGCGGATAGATCTGGTAGACGGCGGCCTGCCGCCACCAGTGCGGATCCTGCATGCGGGCGGCGAACTCCTCAGGGAAAAGCTGCGCTGCGGGGTCGGCGGGCTGGAGCTGCGGATTGGCAGGAAACGTCACAGAGTCATCTTTCGGATTGGGGCCGGCTTTCCGCGAGTCTACGTGATTCCCCGAACCGGGCCGCCGGCTCTGCCGGCCATACAGCACCTCCGGGGCGGGCTGCAGGCCGGTCAGTCGTTCCAATTCCGGGGCGTTACGGTGAGGTTTATCCCGGCGGTGCCGCCCAGCAGCTCCTTTGAGAATTCCGGGACATCCACATGGCCTTTCCACCGGGCTGCGGTGGGGTCGATGTCCGCCAGGAGGTTCTCCTCCGCGGGAACCCAGTCCCTGAGTGCAGAGGGGATGGAACTGTTCCACGCCGCCCAGGCACGGGGCAGGGCCCGGTCAGATGAAGGAGGCTCGATGTCGACGAGCAGAGTGTCCTGCCAGTCTTCGGTTTGCTCGAGGTGGTCGGCGAAAAAGAAGTGACCTTCGCTCTCCCGGATGGACATCAGCCTCAATCTCAGTGCCTGGCGGAGCGTGGAGACCTCCCTGCCGTTGATCTGGGGGCGCGGCGCAGCGGAGGACAGGAAAGTGGTGAGCAGGGGGACCGGCGAGTCAATCGGGTCGCCTTCCTTCCAGTGCTCCACCTGAATAGGGCAGAAATGAGCCGCGCTCTGTTCGTGGACCAGGACCGGAAGGCCGCGAATAGCCAAACCAACATCCAGCTGGAACTCGACTCCCGGCGGGGCGGCCCTTCCGACGGTAAGTCCGACCAGTTCCACTTCAACCTTGAGATCGCCGAAAAGGAATCGCTGCAGGTTCTGGTATCCCTCTTCTGAGTTAACGATGCCGTACCGTCCGCTGTGGCTCCGGTGCACCACTGCCAGCTGTGCGCCCCTGACCGCGGCATTGTCGATTTGCACCAGGCCGTCGCTGCGGGCGCCCACCGCTTTTGAGGACATGCCCATGGCGACGTCATAGTCCTCCGGGTTGGACCCCACCAAGCAGAAGAGGTTTTCCACGGGGAACCCGTCCGCCGGCATGACGGTTCCCTGGAAGTCTTCCCGGGTCAGCTCCTGCCTCTGCGCCTGCGGGGTCAAATAGTCGTACATCCGGTCCGGCCCGAAGATGTCCGCGCCGTGGACGCCCGTGGCATCACGGAGGCGTTCCAGCAGCCCCATGCCCAGGGCGAAGTTGATTCCGCCGTGGGGAGTTGCGTAGGTAAAGACCCGGGCCACATATTTGGTGCCGGCGGCGGGATCAAACACGCCGGTCTCTGCGGCCGCGCTTTCCGGGATGACCCGCTGCAGCATGCAGCGGCAGATCAGTCCTCCCATGGAGTGGGCAACCAGAAACACCTTCGGTGCTCCCGTCTTTTCCAGTACCAGCCGGACGAGTGCAAAGAGGCTGGCGGCGGCTTCCTCGAGGGAAAACTTCTCCGGGTCCTCGGCAAAGGTGGTGGCGGCGTCGTCGTAAAACCGGTGGATCCAGACGGAAGCAGGGTTCAGGCTCCCCGCGTCAACGCTGTTCAGGAACGTCCATTGGTCCCCGTGGACCGGCACTTCGTAGGTGTGGTCGCTGATGAGGCGCAGCATCGGGGATTCGAATTGATGAAACTTGGCCCGTCCGCTGCTGTCAGCGCGGACGTGGACCGATCCCTGGCTGAAGCCGTAGAACGGGTCATCCACGGCATCGTTGATGGCCGAACCTGCACCGGCAAACCCGCGGACGTAGATCACCGGGAGTTTTCCGTCATCACCGGAAGAATGCATCGTTTTCCTCCTCATGCTCCAGCGCCTTCGGCTCGGCGCGCCCGGGCCAAAGAAGTCCCATCAGGTGGCTGCGCAGAGAGGGGCGTCGCACGGCGAGTGCGGCGGGCAGACGGTGCTGCCGAGTGGTGACGTGAGTGACCGCTCCGTCGCGGCGACTGCAGGGCCTAGCAGTAGGATCCTCAACGCGCTGCGTTGTGTCAATGGAGATTCCGGTGGTTGACCCCGGGCCTCCTCATTGCCTCAGCAGCCAGCGGGCAGCAGCCAGCAGCCAGCGGGCAGATGCAAAACGGCACCGCCGGCAACCAGCCGGGCGGCGCCGTCGTGCCTGCGCGTTACTTGGCGGAAACCAGCTCCGGGTGATGCAGCCGGGCAACCTGCGGATGGGCGCGCAGCCAGCCCTTGAGGACATTGGAGCCGTAGGACGCCAGCATGGGGTTTGCCGGATCATCGGAGATGCCGCGGGACTGTGCCGCCAGCTCGGCGGGAAGTTCCACCGAGTCAATGACGGCGTCCAGGCGCGGGGACCAGAAGAACGGAATGGCGTAGCGGTCCACGCCGGGAGCCGGTGCGGTGACCCGGTGAATGGTGGCGGAAAGGTAGCCCTGCGTGGCAACCTCGAGCATCTCGCCCAGGTTGACCACCAGCGCACCCGGGATCGGCTCCACCGGAATCCACGTATCCGATTCATGCGGACGAACCTCCAGGCCGCCCACCGAATCCTGCAGCAGCAGGGTCACGAAGCCATAGTCGGCGTGCGACCCGACGCCCTGGGTGCCTGCTTCCTTGACCACGCCACCCACGTAGTGGATGAGCTTGGCCATCCACGCGGGTGTTCCTTCGAAGGGCTCGGCGAAGTGGTCTTCGGGCAGATCCAGCGAGACGGAAATGGCGCTGAGCAGCTCGGCGCCCACTTCCGACATCAGCTCGCCCCACTCCATCGACTTCTGCCGCAGCTCGGGCAGCACCTCATCGGGGAACAGGTTGGGACCCTGAACCAGCCAAAACGGCTGATCTTTCGGATAATCCGCCACGGGCTCGCGCTCCGGGCCGAAGTCCACCTGCTCGCGGGCATCCGGACGTCCCTGCGTCAGCTCGGTGCCCAGCCTGGTGTACCCGCGGAAGTGCGGAGACTTCCGGTTATCCAGCTCCAGCCGGTTTTCCAGCGGCAAATCAAAGAAGCGCTTCGTGATGTCAAACAGATCGTCCACCTTGGCTTCGCCTGCGCCGTAGCCCACCAGCTGGAAGAAGCCGATGCGGTGCGTGGCATCACGCAGCTGTGCAATGAACTCGGGGTTGAAGGAACCGTCGGCATTACGGGCGGTGCTCAGGTCCAGGACGGGAATCGAGGTGGGGATCTCAGTCATAGAGCGAAGCTACCACCGGCCGCTGTCAAGTAAGTAGCAAATGTTACGACGGTGCCGTCTTGTCCCGCGCTGACCTGCGCTTTTATTCCGGCCACTGTGGACGGGTGCGTAATACGGCGTCTTGTGACGACACGATCAGGGGTTAGACCGGCCCGGCGGCGGATGGGGATTCGTGCCGGGATGAGTGATTGTATCCGCGCGGGGCGCCGTCGAATAATTAGTACACATAAATGTGCGCTAATCCGTTCCATATGGTCTGATATACACATCAGTCTTTAGGTAAGCCTTACCTACCAACCCCGATAGGAACGTTGTTGAGCGCCTCCCACCCTCCCCGCGGAACCTCCCGCCGCCATGTTCTCGGCGGTGCCGGTCTGGGTCTTCTTGCCCTTGCCCTCGGTGCCTGCTCTTCCCGTGAAACCGTTGCGGCTGCCGGAAGCGCGGCGGGTTCCGGCGGCTTCACCGTCACCGACATGCGCGGCGTCAAGGTGTCCTTCGACGCGCCGGTGCAGCGCATCGCAACCACCGTGATTCCCTCGCCGTCCATGCTCGCCGCGGTGGACGGCGGCTACGGCCGCATTGTGGGCATCAACGAATCCACCCTCCAGGCCAACAAGCAGGGCCTGTTCGGTGAGATGTACCCCGAGTCCAAGAGCACCACCACCATTTCCCCGTCGAGCTTCACGCCCAACATTGAGACCATCACCAATCTGGAGCCCGACGTCGTGTTCCAGTGGGCGGACCAGGGCGACGGGCTGGTGGAACCGCTGGAAAACGCGGGCTTCAAGACTATCTGCCTGCTCTACGGCACACAGGAATACCTGGAAACCTGGGTGCAGCTGTTCTCCACCATCCTGGGCAAGCAGGAGCGCGGCACCGAGATTGTGGACTGGATGCATGCGGAGATTGCCCGGCTGGAGAAGGAACTCGCGGGCGTCACCACTCCGGTGCGCGTGGTCCATCTGGGCCAGTCCGGTGACGGCTACTCGGCCTCCAACAAGTCCTCCTACATGCACTACTGGATGGAACTGGCCGGCGGGCGGAACATGGCAGCCGATAACATTTCGGCGGAAAACGTGGTCAGTGCAGAGCAGCTCATCACTTGGGACCCGGAGGTCATCACCCTGGGCGGGTTCGATGCCCGCACCCCCGCGGAGGTCTACGCGGACAAGTCACTGGCCTCGGTCTCCGCCGTCCGCAACCGCCGTGTGTACAAGGCGCCGCTGGGAGGCTACCGCTGGGAGGTTCCCTGCGCCGAGTCTCCGCTGATGTGGCAGTGGGCCGCCGAGCTCTACCATCCGCAACTCACCGGCCACACGCTGCGCGCCGCCATGGCCGAGAAGATCGCCTACCTGTACAACTACGAGATTTCCGAGGCCCAGATCGACGCCGCCCTGCGGCTGGAGCTCAACAAGGAAAGCGCCGGCTATGACGTCTTCCGCGGTTAAGCCCGGCACGACGACGACGGCTGCCGCACCCGAGATTCCCCGCCCGCCGGCCCGCAGCCACCGGCTGCCGCTGCTGCTGTGCGCCCTGCTCTTGTGCGGGGTCGCACTGATTTCGATGGCGGCCGGCCGGTACTGGGTTCCGCCGAACGAAATCCTGCGCATCCTGGCCAACGAAGCCACTGCACTCTTAGGGGCCGGCGGCGGTGAGGGCGCCGTGCGCCGGACCTGGACCGAGCAGGAAGCTACCGTGGTCCTGGATGTGCGTCTTCCGCGGGTCCTGCTGGCCTTCCTGGTGGGCGGCGCCCTGTCCCTGGGCGGCGCCTGCCTGCAGGCACTGTTCCGCAATCCGCTGGTCAGCCCGGACATTATCGGCGTCACCGCCGGGGCGTCGTTTGGCGGCGTCTTGGTGCTGACCCTGGGCCTGTCCGGCGGCGCGATGGTGGGCGGAGCATTCGGCTTTGGACTGGCCGCCCTCGCCGTCGTGCTCCTGCTGGGCCGGCTGGGCGGCAGCGGCGGACCCATGCTGATGATCGTGCTCGGCGGCATTGTGGTGGCGGCGTTCTTCAACGCCCTGGTCTCCTTCATCACGTACACAGCGGACCCGTATTCCGAGCTGCCGTCGATTGTGCACTGGCTGCTGGGGTCCATCGCCGCCGCCGGGTATGACAAGGTGCTGACCGCGCTGATCCCGGTTGCCCTCGGCGCGGCCGTGGTCCTGGCTATGCGGTGGCGGCTGAACGTGCTCTCGCTGGGCGACGACGACGCCGCTGCCCTGGGCGTTAATCCGCACCGCTCCCGCGTGGTGCTGCTGTGCGCCGTGGCCCTGATGACCGCCGGGACCGTGGCCGTGGCCGGCGCCGTCGGCTGGGTGGGCCTGGTGGTTCCGCACCTGGCCCGGCTCTGGGTTGGCCCGGACCACCGTGTGCTGCTGCCCGCGTCGCTGCTGCTCGGCGGCACCTATCTGATGCTCATTGATACCCTCAGCCGCTCCCTCACCAGCAGCGAACTGCCCCTGGGCATCCTGACCGCCGTTATCGGCGCCCCGGTGTTCGTGTGGCTGCTGGCCCGTTCCCAGAAAAAAGGCGAGATGCAATGACCACCCTTCCGATCCTGGATTCCGGCTCCGCCGAGGCTTCCTCCCAGGCGGCTACCGCATCGGAGGCCACCCTGATGCAGGTTTCCGGGCTGGGTTTCCGCTACTCCCGGGTGCGGCCCTGGCTGTTCCGAAACCTCGGCTTCACCTTGGAGCGCGGGGAGATCCTGTCCATCCTCGGGCCCAACGCACGCGGCAAAACCACACTGCTCAAATGCCTGTCAGGCCTGCTTGCCCCGCGAGAGGGGCAGATCACCACCGCGGCTGCCGTGGGCTATGTTCCGCAGGACCACGGCGCCGGCGGTACGTCCTACACCGTGGCCGAGATGGTGCTCATGGGCCGCAGCCGCCACCTGCGTGCGTACCAGAGCCCCCGCCGGGAGGACCACGACGCCGCTGACGCGGCCATGGAACGGGTGGGTGTGGCCGGCTGGGCCAACCGCTCCTACGCCGAGCTGTCCGGCGGCCAGCGGCAGTTGGTCCTGATCGCGCGGGCCGTGGCCTCCGGCTCCGAGCTGCTCGTCCTGGATGAGCCCGCCTCGGCACTGGACCTGCACAATCAGTCACGCGTGCTCGGCGTCCTCGCGGGACTTGCGGCGGACGGGATGGGTGTCATCATGACCACCCACCATCCGGACCACGCACTGCATGTTTCGCGCAACGCACTGCTGTTTGTCGGCAGCGACGACACCCGCTGGGGACCCACTGACGAAATGCTGACCAGCTCCGCACTCTCGGCGGTATACGGACTCCCCATCTGCACCCCCACTGTCGGCACCGAGTCGGGCAACCGGGTGATCGCGGTGCCGGATTTCGGCCCTTCCTGCCGCAAGGACTGCGCGCTGCCCTTCGGCTCCGCGCCCTTCACCTCCATCCCCCTTCGAAAGGACCTCCCGTGATTTTCCGGCTGATCGGCGGTATGCCGATGCGCGGCCAGAACGACCCGTCCTGGCGCGGCGCACTCGCAGACGTTGACGCGTACGACTTGGACGACGACGCCGCCCGCGCCCGGATCCTATCCGCGGACGCACTGGTGATCGGCGGGGGTGTTGACCACCTGCTGCTGTGCCGGCACCGCGAGGCACTGAGTGGTTTTGTCCGCTCCGGCGGCCGGGTACTGGTCAACGGCCAAGTGGTGAAGCCCTTCATCGACGGACTTGCGGTCTGGCGAAAGCTCGAATTCCGCGGCGCACAGGACGTCCGTCCGCATTCGGTCACCGCTCATCCGGTCTGGCACGGCGTCGACTATCGGGACCTGCACTACCGCACGGGTGTGCCCGGAACACACAGCTACGAGAAGCTGGAAGAGATCGGCGTCGCCGGCTTCTACGGCCGCGGCTACCATCTGGACCTGCCTGAAGGTGCCAGCGTTGTCACGGGCATCGGCCAGTATTCGCTGCCGCTGGACTACAGCTACCGGCTGGGCGAGGGTGAGGTACTGGTCCACGGCGGCAATGATCTGGAGAGCTTCAGTGATGACAGGTACTCGACCGGAGAGATCGGTCCCAACCTGGTGCACTGGCTGGAGGGCGGAACCCGGACCCCCGGCAAGAAGCTGGCCGTGCCGGAAACCGCGGAACGGAACTCGGTTGCCGCAGTTCCGCCGCCGCCGTCCGCCGGCCAATCCGCCGCCGCCGGACGCCGAGAATCGGCACCCGGCGCCGCCCCGCGGATCGGGCTGCTGCACGGCGGCACGTTCCCGGCGCTGCGCACGCTCGCCGATCCCGCCCTGGCCCCCTATCGGATTGAATCCGTGTACCTGCCTGAAGCTGATCCCTCAGCGCTTGCGGGCCTGGACGTGATCATCGTGGGGGACCGCCTGCATCAGGGCCAGCTTGCCCGATTTGCCCCGGCAGTTCGCGCCGCACTGCAGGACCCTGCCAAGACCGTGATCGTGCTCGGTGAGAACAAGGTGGAACAGTGGCTGCCCGGCGTCGGCTACACCTTCCGGCCCACCGTGTTCTGGACCTGGCGCACCGGCGAGGACAACGGCACGCGGCTGCGGCTGCCCGAGGACCCGATGTGGGAATACTTCACGCCGCGGGCAGTGTCCTGGCATCATCACGGACTGCTGCATCCGCCCGCCGGTGCCCGCTCTTTGGTGGTCATGGAGGAGGACGGCGCCGACTCCGGTGCCCTGCTATACGTGGACGAGGTGAACCAGCCGGCCCGTCTGCTGGTGACCACTATGGATCCGGTCTATCACCACGGTTCGGGGTTCATGCCCGGCGCTTCGCAGCTGCTGTACTCCCTGCTGCGCTGGGTGACGGCCACGCACGTTCCGAGCAGCTAAGCGTTCGCCTCCGCCGGCCGTAAATCGACCACTTTGGGGGTTTTCCCTCCACTTTGGGAAATCCCTGCCGTTTTAAACCGGCAGGGATTTCCCAAAACGGCGGGGATTTCCCAAAATCCAGAATGAGCATCAGCCCAGAGCTAGCCGGACGGCCAGACCCAGCATCACGATGCCGATGAGCAGGTCCAGGATCTGCCAGGTCCGGGGCCGGTTCAGCACGCGGGACAGCGAGCGGGCGCCGTAACCCAGCGCAGCGAACCAGAGGCAACTGCCGACGGCGGCACCGGCCGCGAAAACCCAGCGGGCGTCCGGACCGTGCTGGTTCGCCAGGCTGCCCAGCAGCACCACGGTGTCCAGGTAAACATGCGGATTCAGGAAGGTCAGCGCAAGGGTGGTCAGGATGACGGTTCCTTTGGCCCGCGGCGCCTGGGCGGTCAGGGCTGCGGGGCGCAGGGCAGAGACCAGCGAGCGGATGCCCCACCAGGCCAAGTAGGCGGCCCCGCCCCAACGGAGGATTTCAAGGGCGGCCGGAAAGCGGGCCACCAGCGCGCCGATCCCCGCGGTGCCGCCGAATATCAGCAGCACGTCACTGATGATGCACAGCATCACCACCACCGAGATGTGCTCGCGGCGCAGACCCTGCCGCAGCACAAAAGCGTTCTGGGCTCCGATGGCCATGATGAGTCCCAGACCGGTGACCATGCCGGTTGCCGCGATGCTTAACATATGTTCACCGTAGCCAGCGGCACGGATTCAATCCAACGAATGATTTTCAGGATGCATTAGCTTTGCTTCATGAACTTTGAGCATCTGAGGGCACTGGCCGCCGTCGTGGACGAGGGCACTTTCGAAGCGGCGGCGGACCGGCTGCACATCAGCCCGTCAGCGGTAAGCCAGCGGATCAAGGCCCTGGAAAACGCGGAGGGCCAGATCATGATCCGCCGCGGCGTGCCGTGCAGTCCCACGGAACCCGGAGCAGTCCTGCTGCGGATGGCCCGGCAGATGCAGCTGCTGGAGGCCGAGGCCCGGGAGGCCCTGGGGTCCCAGGCACCGGGACTGGCCGCTACGCGGTTGGCCGTGAACGCTGATTCCCTGGCCACGTGGTTCCTGCCCGTGCTCGCGGAAGCCGCCAACTGGGCGGACACCACCCTTGACCTGCACGTTGAGGACCAGGATTACAGCAGCCGGCTGCTGCGGCAGGGTGACGTGATGGGGGCGGTGACGTCGGACCGGTCTCCGGCGAACGGCTGCCGGGCGGTCCGGCTGGGAGCAATGCGTTACGTCCCTGCCGCCGCTCCCGGGCTGCGGGACCGGTTTGCCGGGGCAGGCGGCCCGGACTGGGACGCCATGCCGGTGCTGCAGTTCAACGCCAAGGATGACCTGCAGCGCGGTTTCCTGGCCTCCCGGAGCACCTCCGGCAAACCTCCGATGCACACCGTCCCCTCGTCGGAGGCTTTCGTAGCCGCCATACGCGCCGGGCTGGGCTGGGGGATGGTGCCGGAACTGCAGGTGGATTCGGACTTTGACGACGGCACACTGGTACTGCTCGATGCCCGGGCCCACCACGACGTCGTTCTGTACTGGCAGTCCTGGGGGCTTCAGTCCAAGCGCCTTGACCGGCTCACAGCAGCGGTCCGCCGGGCAGCCCGTCAGCTGCGCGACTAGCTCACCTGAAAATTAGCTCACGCCGTCGTCGCCGGCTGCCCGGCCCGCAGCCATGGAAGCCCAGCGCGCAAAGTAGGCACCGCCGGCGTCTTCATGGATGCGGTCGCCCGCGGTGAGCACCGGATACGGTTTGGCCGGAACGCCGTCGGCCGGGCGGACGTCCACGTGCGCAACGTCGTAACCCAGCGCGTGCAGCTCATCCGCCATCGCGTAATCCGTGCGGGAATCCCCGACCGTGCGCCACATGTGGGGAATCTCTGTGCCTGCTGACTCCAGCAGTGAGAGAGCGCGGCGGGCACCGAGGTCCTTGCCGACACCCAGCGCTTCTATATCGGTGGATATGATCGTGGGATCGATGCGGTAGTCAATGGAATCGTCGCTGTCGGGAGCGTGGTGTTCCAGCCGGCACACTCCGAGGTCGAACTTCTCCATCAAGGCCAGGGCATCGGCGTCGAACTGCTGCTGCTCGGCCAGGTAATCGGCGTTGGCCACGTCCACGTGCTGCTCCACGGACACCATGGCCCGTTTCGTTTCGTCGTAGAACATGTGCCCGCTGTACTTAGCTGCCACCAGCTGCCGGACCGCGTCGGCGTAGTTGCCGGGAAGGGCCAGGGCGGAATCAACCTGCGGCTCACCGGGGCCGGAACCGGTGAAGGAGAACCAGACCGCACCCTTTTCACAGACGGCATGCACAGTGGTGTCAGCCGGAAGGCCGGCGGCGATCATCGGTGCCATCAGCTGTTCGCGGATGAAGGCATCGGACCGGCCGGTATTGAAGATGACAGGCCATCCGGCGGTTGCAAGCTCCACGAGATCCGCAATAATCCCGGCGGGCACGGATCGGGTCACAGGGCTGGCCACCGGGCCGTCGACATCGAGCAGGAGTCCAAATCGGGAGAAAGTCACTGTGCCAGTATTCCACCGGGCCAGGTCCCGGAAAAATGCCCGCTGCCATGCGGAGGGCTGCATTTGTGCTGGTGGGAGGCAGGATCCGGCCCGTCAGGGTCCGCGGTGACCGTTTTGTAACCGAATGCGAACGCCCCGCCGGGGTGCGCTGTTTCAAAGGATGCAGATCTTCTTTAGTCTGTATTAGTGATCTTCAAAGCTGTTGGCGACGGACGCCCTTACCCCGACCATGGATATGTAACACCCAAGGACTGGGCAGCGGTGCCTCCCCGGCAGGTCCGGCTCGATGAGCTGGTCACCACCAAGAGCACTCTTGACCTGGGTGCCCTGTTGGCAGAGGATTCCACCTTCTTCGGAGATTTATTTCCGCACGTTGTGCAATGGAGGGACACCATGTATTTGGAAGACGGACTTCACCGGGCGGTGCGAACCGCCCTGCACCAGCGGACCATCCTGCATGCACGCGTCCTGGTGATCGATGACTGACAAGCCCTCCGGTGTGCAGCACCGGAACAGGGCAGCCAAGAGCGATCCCACCGAATGGCACGGTCACCGGATTGTCACGGAGGATGATCTCGGGGCCGTGTTTGACGCGGAGGCGAATGAAGCGGCAAGGGTGCGGCTGGCGCGCCGCCGGCAGCAGCGGCACCGGATTGTCATTGGCCTGCTTCTGGCGGTGCTGCTGGCCGCAGCACTTTTCGCCCTAGCTGTCCTGCGGGGCTGGATTGTCCTCCCGGAATCCGAAACAAAACCGGTTGCCTCCACGGAATGTCCCGCGGGACCGTTTACCTATCAGGATTCGGACACCATCACAGTGAATGTCTACAACACGACGGCGACCGCCGGGCTGGCCACCCAGGTCTCCGAAGCGCTCGCCCAGCGGGGCTTTCAAAAGGGAATCGTGGGCAACGGCTCGGTCAACCGCGAGGGCATGACCGCTATCATCATCTCCGGTCCGGACGGTGAAGAGGCTGCGTTTACGCTGCAGCAGCAGATCCCCGGAACACAGTATGTCCAGGATGACCGGGCCGACACCACGGTGGACGTGGTTCTGGGGTCAGGGTATGCGGCGCTGGTGCCCACGGATAAAGTTTCGGCCTCAGCCGCCGGACCGATGAGCTGCCCGTGGATGTCCGAGACGCCGGCACCGCCGGCAGGCTAGCGATGAGGCGCACCACGGAAGAGCGCGCACTGATCGGACTGGAATTTGCAACGTCCGCGGCGGCTCTTGGCGGCGGGCTTCTCCTGGCCGTGCGGCCGGACGGCGCTTTCCTGCATGCCGACCCGTCAGCGCTGCGGCGGACTCCGTTTACCGACTGGAGGCTCCCCGGCCTGCTTCTGGCAGCCGGCTGCGGAGGCGGCTACCTGATCGCCGGGCTGCTCACCCTGCGGCGCCACCGGGCCGCACATCTGGTGTCCGCCGCCGCCGGAGCCACGCTGATCGGGCTGGAAGCGTGGGAAATTACCTTTATAGAATTCCAGCCGCTGGAGGCGGTGTTCGCGGGGGTGGGAGCCGCCGTCGTCGTGCTGGCGCTCCGCACCCGGCCCGTCTAGTTTCTTAGGCCGAGGAATCCGCCCGGGAGTCGACCGTTTCATCCGCCAGATCGGCCCGCACCCGTCCGTCGCCTCGGACCCACAGACGGTAGGCCACGAAGAGCAGCGCTATCCAGGCGGCGCCCACGATAAGGGCCACCCGGGTGCCCGGCATGACACCGAGCAGCACCACAATGAACACCATGAAGGCCAGCGCAGCATAGGAAGCAACGGGCCAGAACGGTACACCGAACTCCGAGGCGGGCAGGTTGCGGCGGGCGATGTCGCGCTTCATCGAAATGTGCGACAGCAGGATCATCAGCCAGACCCACACAGTGGCGAAGGTGGCAATCGAGGCGATGATCGTGAACAGCGATTCGGGCAGCAGGGCGTTAAGCACGACGCCGGCCAGCAGCACTCCCGCCATAGTGGCCACGGTCATCCAGGGCACACCGTTTTTCGAGACTCTGGCGAACGACGCCGGTGCCTGGCCCTGCCTCGCAAGCCCGTACATCATGCGGCCGGCACCGAAAATATCGGCGTTGATGGCGGACAGTGCGGCGGTGATGACCACTGCGTTGAGGATGTGCGCCGCGGCGGTAATGCCGAGCGAATCAAAGATCTGCACAAACGGACTGGTGGAGCCGTCAATATCCTGCCACGGGAAAATCATCATCAGCACGGCCAGGGTGCAGACGTAGAACAGCAGGATCCGGAACGGCACGGTGTTCACCGCAGCGGGGATGGCTTTCTTCGGATCCTCCGCCTCGCCGGCGGTGATGCCGATGGTCTCAATGCCGCCGAAGGCAAACATCACGATGGAGAAGGACGCCAGCAGGCCCCAGAAGCCGTTCGCGAAGAAACCGCCGGAACCCAGGAGAGTGCCCATGCCCGGGTTGGCGCCGTCGTCGAGTCCGAAACCGAACACGATGATCGCAATACCGCCCACAATCATGGCGATGATGGCACTGACCTTCAGGATGGAGAGCCAGAACTCGGTTTCACCAAAGACCTTGACCCGCATCAGGTTCAGCGCCGCGATGAGCAGCACCACCGCCAAAATCCAGATCCAGCGCGGCACGTCCGGGAACCAGAAGCCCATGTAGATGCCGAAGGCGGTGACGTCGGCAATGGCCACCACCGCCATTTCGAAGGCGAAGGTCCAGCCGGTGATGAAGCCGGCAAACGGGCCCAGGTAGCGGCTGGCATAGTCGCCGAACGAGCCGGAGACCGGATGCCGCACCGCCATCTCGCCGAGCGCCCGCATGACCAGGAACACAGCCGCGCCGCCGATCATGTAGGCCAGCAGGACTGCCGGCCCCGCGGACTGGATGGCGGACGCCGAACCGTAGAACAGTCCGGTGCCGATGGCCGAACCCAGCGCCATGAAGCGGATGTGCCGGACATTCAGGCCGCGGGCCAGCGCCTGGGTAAAGGAGGACTTCAAAGAGAACGCACCTTGGAGATTGGGGGATAGGCCGAATAGTCGGCCTATCCATATTACGCCCGTGCGTGTGGATCGTGATTTTCAGTCCTTGAACCTGCCGGCTAAGTCCCTAGCAGCCGTCCGGGCCGCAGGCTGGGCCGTCGGCGGAGGCCGAGGCCGGCGTGAGGTTCACCAGGGGGTGGGATTCCTGCCAGGCCTGTTCCAGGGCGGAGGTGAAGAGTTCGACGGGTTGGGCGCCGGAAATCCCATACTTTTCATCGAGGACGAAGAACGGCACGCCGCTGACTCCGAGGGACCGGGCCTGCGCAATGTCGGCGTTTACGGCGTCGGTGTATTCGTCGGTGGCCAGCATGGAGCGTACCCGGTCCGGGTCAACGCCCGCTGCGGCACCGATCCCGATCAGCACCTCCGTTGACCCGATGTCCTGCCCCTTCTCGAAGTGGGCCGAAAGCAGCGCCTCCTTGACGGCGTCGGCCGCTTCGGAGCCGCCCTCTGCACGGGCCAGATGGATCAGACGGTGGGCCGGAAAACTGTTGGCCACCACCAGGGAATCGAAATCGTAGGACAAGCCCTCACCGGCGGCCTGGGCGGTCACCTGCTCCAGCATGCCGGCCAGCTGCTGGGGATCGATGCCCTTGCGTTCGCTGAGGTACTGGACCTCGGTGCCGTCATAGTGAGCCGGCAGGGAGGGATCGAGCTGGTAGCTGCGCCAGGTCACCTCCACCTCATTCCGGTGCGGGAAAGCTGCCAGGGCAGCCTCGAAGCGGCGCTTGCCGATGTAGCACCACGGGCAGGCAATGTCGGACCAAATATCAATCTTCATAACCCCTGCAACGCAGAAAGGACCGGGACCCATTCCCGCAGCGTCATGGAACGCTTTACGGAAAAACGGTCCCGGTCCTTCGCCGGTGCGGATATTGAAGGCGTATCCGCACCGGCGGAGGGTTAGGCCGGTTCCAGTTCCTTTGCCTCGTGCAGGAACCGGGCGTAGGCCGGCACCGTCAGGAAGGTGGGGAACTGCTCGCCGCAGGCAACCTCTTCAAAGAGTTCCCTGGCATCCTCGAAACGGTCGCCGTCGAAACGCTGCAGGTTCCCGAACTCCTCGTCCAGCAGTTCCTCCACCCAACGGTGCGTAATGATCTCGCCCTCGTCCGTGACGGCCGAGGCATGGATCCACTGCCAGATCTGCGAACGGGAGATTTCCGCCGTGGCGGCGTCCTCCATCAGGTTGTTGATGGCGGCCGCACCGTTGCCCCGCAGCCAGGACTCGATGTAGCGGATGCCCACCTCGATGTTGCTGCGGATACCGGCTTCGGTGATGACACCGGGTGTGGAAGCGACGTCCAGCAGCGCCTTGTCATTGGGGACCACGTCTTCGCGGGTGCGTTCCAACTGGTTCGGACGCTCGCCGAGGACGCCGTCGAACACCTCCATGGCCACCGGAACCAGGTCCGGGTGCGCCACCCAGGAACCATCAAAACCGTCGTTCGCCTCGCGGGTCTTGTCGGCGCGCACCTTTTCCATGGCGACGTCGTTGGCTGCCGCGTCCTTGCGGTTGGGGATGAAGGCAGCCATGCCGCCGATGGCATGGGCTCCGCGGCGGTGGCAGGCACGCACCAGCTGCTCGGTGTAGGCGCGCATGAACGGAGCGGTCATGGTCACCATGTTGCGGTCCGGCAGCACGAACCGGGGTCCGCGGGTGCGGAAGTTCTTGATCACCGAGAAGATGTAGTCCCAGCGGCCGGCGTTCAGGCCGGCGGCGTGGTCCCGCAGTTCGTAGAGGATTTCCTCCATCTCGAACGCTGCGGTGATGGTTTCGATCAGCACGGTGGCACGGATGGTGCCCTGCGGGATGCCCATGAGGTCCTGTGCCAGGACAAAGATGTCATTCCAGAGCCGGGCTTCGAGGTGGTTCTCGATCTTTGGCAGGTAGAAGTAGGGGCCGCGGCCCTGCGAGATCAGCCGCTGGGCGTTGTGGAAGAAGTACAGGCCGAAGTCCACGATGCCGCCGGCGATCGGAGTGTTGTCCACCAGCATGTGCTTCTCGGGCAGGTGCCAGCCGCGGGGGCGGACCACGATGGTGGGCAGGTCTGTCAGGGACGTGCCCTGCACCTTGTAGTCCTTGCCCTCCGGGGAGGTGAAGTCGATCCGGCGGTCCAGGGCGTCCCGCAGGTTCAGCTGGCCGTTGATGACGTTGGACCACGACGGCGTGGAGGAGTCCTCCATGTCCGCCAGCCACACCTTGGCGCCGGAGTTCAGGGCGTTGATGGTCATCTTGCGGTCCACCGGACCGGTGATTTCCACGCGCCGGTCCTCCAGCCCGGGGGCCGTGGGGGCCACCCGCCAGGAATCGTCTTCGCGGATGGACCGGGTCTCAGCCAGGAAGGAAGGATCGGCCCCGTTGGAGATCTGCGTCCGGCGGGCCTGGCGCTGCTGGAGCAGGTCCTGCCGGCGGGAGGCCGTGGCCCGGTGCAGTGCCTTGACGAAATCAAGCGCCTGCGGGGTGAGGATTTCCTCCTGCCGCCGCACAGCGGGAGCGGTGAGGGAAATACCGTTCAGGGTGATTGGGTCATTCATGGCGTTCTCCTTGGGATGATTCAAAGCTGTGGGATAGACGCAGCGGGGGTGGGGAAAATTCCGCCACCCCCGCCGTATCCGGCTTCTGAGAGCCGGGGTTAGTGGAACTGGGCGGACTCTGTGGAGCCGGCCAGGGCCAGGGTGCTTCCGGTCGGGTTCAGCGCGGTGGCGATGGCATCGAAGTATCCGGTGCCGACCTCGCGCTGATGCTTGGTGGCGGTGTAGCCGCGGGATTCGGAAGCGAATTCCTTCTCCTGCAGTTCCACGTAGGCGCTCATGCCGTTGCGGGCGTAGCCGTGGGCCAGGTCGAACATGGAGTAGTTCAGGGCGTGGAAGCCGGCCAGGGTAATGAACTGGAACTTGAAGCCCATGGCGCCGAGCTCGCGCTGGAACCGGGCGATCGTGTCATCGTCCAGGTGCTTCTTCCAGTTGAAGGACGGCGAGCAGTTGTAAGCCAGCATCTGGTCGGGGAACTCGGAGCGGACGGACTCCGCGAACTTGCGGGCCAGCTCCAGGTCCGGGGTGCCGGTCTCCATCCAGATCAGGTCCGAATACGGGGCGTAGGCCTTGGCTCGGGCGATGCAGGGCTCGATCCCGTTGCGGACCTTGTAGAAACCTTCGGGGGTGCGCTCGCCGGTGATGAACTCCTGATCGCGCTCGTCCACATCGGAGGTGATGAGCGTGGCTGCCTCGGCGTCGGTGCGGGCAATGACGACGGTGGGCGTGCCGGCAACATCCGCCGCCAGGCGGGCGGCGTTCAGGGTGCGGACATGCTGGCCGGTGGGGATCAGGACCTTTCCGCCGAGGTGGCCGCACTTCTTCTCCGAGGCGAGCTGGTCTTCCCAGTGAACGCCTGCCGCACCGGCCTGGATCATGGACTTCATCAGCTCGTAAGCGTTCAGCGGTCCGCCGAAGCCGGCTTCGGCGTCGGCCACGATCGGGACCATGTAGTCCTCCACGCTCTGGATACCTTCAGCGAACTCAATCTGGTCGGCACGGAGCAAAGCGTTGTTGATGCGGCGGACAACGGTGGGAACCGAGTTGGCCGGGTACAGGGACTGGTCCGGGTAGGTGTGGCCGGAGTTGTTCGCGTCGGCTGCGACCTGCCAGCCGGAGAGGTAGATGGCCTTGAGGCCGGCCTTGACCTGCTGCACGGCCTGGTTGCCGGTAAGGGCACCCAGGGCGTTGGTGTAGCCCTCGTCGCCGGCGTTGCGGAGCTGGTCCCAGAGCTTCTCAGAACCGCGGCGTGCCAGCGTGTGCTCTTCCTGGACGCGGCCGCGGAGCTTCACGACGTCGTCGGCGGTGTAGTCGCGCTCGATGCCGGCCCAGCGGGGATCCGAAGCCCATTCGGAAGTAAGCTGCTCGGCGGTGGGTGCGGTGTTCTGTTCCTGGGTCATGACCAACGTCTCCTTGAAGTGTTGCTGCATCTCCGGCCGTTTCAACCGGTGATTTCCTCTGTGCAACCAACTCTGCGGCAATAACAACCCCCTTTCTAGGGCTTTTCTCTGGCAAGAAATGCAGTTCTTCGCATAATGTGAATTTGTGACCGACACAACATGGAACCGGCCCGCTCCGGCAGCCCGCAAATCCGCTCCGGGGTCCGAAGCGGAGCGCACTTTGGACGTGATCAGCCTGGGCCGGCGCGTCCGGCACCTGCGCAAAGCCAAGGGGATGACGCTCGATGACCTGGGCGCCGCCGTCGGAACCGCGGCCTCCCAGCTGTCGCTGATTGAGAACGGCAAACGCGAACCGAAGCTGGGCATGATGCAGGCGCTGGCCGCCGCACTGGACGTCAGCATCGATTCGCTGCTGGGTGCCGAGCCGCCCAGCCGGCGTGCTGCCCTTGAGATTGAGTTGGAGCGCGCCCAGCGCGGGCCCCTCTACGCGTCCTTGGGACTGCCGAAGGTGAGGATCGGCTCCCGGCTGCCCATCGATGTCCTCGAATCCCTGGTGGGACTGCAGGCGGAGCTCGAGCGCCGGCTCAATGAACAGGTGGCCACGCCCGAGGAAGCGCGCCGGGCCAACGGCGAGCTGCGGGCCATGATGCGCGAGCGGAACAACTACTTCCCCGAATACGAGGCCGAGGCGCAGAAGGTGCTGGATTCGGTGGGACACACGTCCGGTCCGCTGTCCCAGCATGTGATCGCCGATATCGCTGCGCACCTGGGCTTCAGCCTGCATCATGTGAATGACCTGCCGCACTCCACCCGGTCCGTCACGGATCTGAAGAACCGGCGGATCTATCTCACGCAGTCGCAGCGTTCGGACCACGATCCGCGCTCGGTGCTGCTGCAGGCGCTGGGCCACTTTGTGCTCCAGCACCAAACCCCCAGCAGTTACGGCGAGTTCCTGGGCCAGCGGGTGGCCACAAACTACTTTGCCGCGGCACTGCTGCTGCCCCAGAAGGCCACCGTGGAGTTCCTGCAGCGGGCCAAGGCCGCCAAGGAGATTGCCGTCGAGGACATCCGCGATGCCTTCGCCGTGTCCTACGAGACCGCGGCGCACCGGTTCACGAACCTCGCCACGGAACACCTGGGCATCCCCACCCACTTCCAGAAGGTGCACGAGAGCGGCATTGTCTACAAGGCCTATGAGAACGACGGCGTGACGTTCCCTGCCGATCACACCGGCGCCATTGAGGGGCAGCCAATCTGCCGGTACTGGACCTCCCGGGAGGTATTCTCCGTACCGGACCAGTTCAGTGCGTTCAACCAGTACACCGATACACCGGCAGGCACCTACTGGTGCACGGCACGCATTGAACGGGGATCGGCCGGCAAGTTCTCACTCAGCATTGGCGTGCCGTACCAGCACGTGAAGTGGTTCCGGGGCCGGGACACCACCGAGCGGTCCAAGTCCCGCTGTCCCGATCCGGACTGTTGCCGCACGCCGCCGGGGGAATTGGCGTCGCAGTGGTCGGGGTTTGCCTGGCCCAGCGCCCGGGCCCACTCACACCTTCTGGCGGCGCTGCCGCCGGGCGCATTTCCCGGTGTGGATGAGACAGAGGTGTATTCATTCCTGCAGGCCCACGCCGGGGACTGACCGCAGCGCAGCGCCCGCAGTTACGACGACGAAGGCAGCGTGAGGACCTCGGCGCCCTCGTCTGTTATGACGATGGTGTGTTCGCTGTGCGCGCTGCGGGCGCCGGTGGCACTTCGAAGCGTCCAGCCGTCGGCATCGAAGGTGAGCTGGGCTGTGTCAGCCATGATCCACGGTTCCAGTGCCAGCATCAGTCCCGGCCGGAGCGTGTAACCGCGTCCCGGCCTGCCCGTGTTGGGGACATGCGGGTCCTGGTGCATGGTCGACCCGATGCCGTGGCCGCCGAACTCGGTATTCACCTGATACCCGGCATCAGTGAGCACCGTTCCGATCGCGGATGAGATGTCACCGATGCGTGCCCCCGGTCCGGCGGCGGCAATTCCGGCAGCCAGCGCGCGCTCGGTGGCGGTGATCAGCTCAACGCTCTGTGCCGGTCTGGTGTCTCCCACGATGAAGCTGATGGCGGAGTCGGCGGCAATTCCGGCCTTGGCTACGGCCAGGTCCAGGCTCAGGAGATCCCCGTCCTGCAACTCGTAATCGTGGGGCAGGCCGTGCAGCACTGCATCGTTGACGCCCGTGCAGATGTAATGCCCAAACGGTCCGCGGCCAAAGGACGGGGCATAATCCACGTAGCAGGATTCTGCACCGGCGTCCTGGATCATCCGGGCTGTCCACTGGTCGATCTCCAGCAGGTTGGTGCCCACGGCGGCTCGCTCTTTCAGGGTCTGCAGGATGTCTGCGACCAGTCTGCCGGTGACCCGCGCCTTTGCTACTTCGGCCGGGTTCAGGATCTCGATCATGTGGCGCCTTTCTTGGGCGGTGGAAATGTGGATCTGTTCTGCAGTCTGGCAGACCGTCTAGGGTGTATGCATGCCTGAGATGCCGGAAGTGCAGGGACTGGCCGATTTTTTGCGGACCAAGCTGCTGCCCGAGGACGCGCCGCCGGCCCGGGTGGCCGATGTTGAAGTGCTTTCCTTCGCTGTGCTAAAAACTGCCGGCGTCCCGCTCGACGCACTGCAGGCGGGACCTGTGACGGCTGTGGAGCGCCGGGGCAAGTACCTCATCATTACCGCCGGGGGAGCGCACCTGGTGATGCACCTTGCCAAGGCCGGCTGGCTGCGGTGGTCGGACGCGCTCAAGCCTGGAAAACTGCGTCCCGGCAAGGGGCGGATGGCGCTGCGGGTCCGGTTCGCATCCCGGGAGGCGGGCGGTGATGAGCCGGGGTTCGACCTCACCGAAGCCGGAACCAAGAAGTCCCTGGCCGTGTATCTGGTGCGGGACCCGGCGGAGGTGCCAGGCATTGCGCGGCTGGGACCGGAGGCGTTCGACGTCGGCTTCGAGACGTTCGCGGCGCTGGTGGCCGGGCACCGGGGCCAGATCAAGGGGCTGCTGCGGGACCAGTCAGTGATCGCGGGAATCGGCAACGCATACAGCGATGAAATCCTGCACGCGGCGCACCTCTCACCTTTCGCCAACGCATCCAAGCTCCATCCGGAGGAAGTGGAACGGCTCTACCAGGCCATGCGTGCGGTACTGGAGTCCGCGAATGAGAACGCCGCGGGTCGTCCGGCGGCTGAACTCAAGGATTCCAAACGCCGGGCCCTGCGGGTGCACGCCCGAACAGGGGAGCTGTGTCCGGTGTGCGGGGATACGGTTCGTGAAGTTTCCTTCGCCGATTCCTCACTGCAGTACTGTCCCACCTGCCAGACCGGCGGCAAGCTGCTGGCGGACCGCCGGATGTCCAGGCTGCTGAAATAACACCAGCGCAGGACAGCAAAACAGCGGGCCCGGGAGAATCTCCCGGGCCCGCTGTTTTGTAACCGCTGGTGCTTACTTGCAGCTACCGCCGTTGTCGGTGGTGTAACCGTCCAGGCGGTTGATGAACGCCGCCATGGCTTCACGCGAGACATCCTCAAGCGGACGGAACGTGCTGTCCGGCCAGCCTGTGGAAACGCCCGAATCCTTCATCCACGAGATTTCCTTGTGGAAGAGGTTGTTCGTGGCAACGTCGGTGAAGGAAGCCGCACCCGGGGACTTGTAGCCCGAGGCGTCCTCAACGGAGCACTGCTCGCCGGCGAACCGGTTCATGAACGCAGCCATCGCGTCACGCTTGACCGGAGCCAGCGGGCGGAAGGATCCGTCCGGGTAACCGGTGGAGATGCCGGTCTCGGCGAGCCAGGAGATTTCCTTGTAGAACTGGTTATCCGTGGCTACGTCCGTGAACGGGCTGGTCGCCGGCGCGTTGTACGACGGGGATCCGGCCAGGCGGTAAAGGAACGCCGCCATGGCGTCACGGTTGATCGAGCCGAGCGGGCGGAAGGTACCGTCCGCATAACCCGTGGTCAGGCCCTGATCGGCCATCCAGTTGATTTCAGTCTCGAACTTGGTTCCGGCGACGTCGGAGAAGCGCAGGGCGCCCACCTCAATCGGAGTGACCTGGTCCTTGACCCCTTCGGCGTTGTGGTGCTGCAGGAACAGGGCCTTGGCGTCCGTGGTGCCCGCCTGGCGGTTGACACCCAGAACGGTCTTGTCCTGTGCAACGAAGGTGCTGACATTTTCGCTGCCCTCCGTGCCGTTGAACCACACAGCGGGCTGTGCGACGTCGAAGGCGATCCAGTCGGTGGAATCGACCGGAACCATCTGTCCGCTCTCATCCACGTTCATGACGTTGGAGGTCATGACGCGGTAGTTGATCGGTGCCGAGGTGCTCAGGTCCAGGCCCAGTGCAGCGGCCGGGATCGGAAGCGTCACCACGTTGGTGTCGAAGATGTTGGTATCAACATCACCGAACTGGCCGTTGGCCAGTCCCAGGAAGTCCAGCGGAGCAGCGATTTCATCGTTTTCCACGGACAGGATCTGGAACACGGTCTGGTCCAGGCCGGTGGCCCGGGCGGTCAGGGCAACGAAGTTGGCCTTGCCGTCCGAGTCGGTGTCCAGTTCGACCTGGATCTGGCTGTTGCTGTTCAGCGTGGCCCAGTTCTGCCACGTGCTCAGGCCGATGGTCAGGTCCGCTGCATTTACATCCGCGCCCGCTGCTGCGAGTGCGGGTGCATTGGAGGACGCTCCCACAGTCCGCAGGTCCAGTGAGGACAGGGACTCCAGTGCCAGGTTGGTCCGGCGCGGGCTTTCTGCACCGAGGACCAGCGGGGTGACCAGTGAGACGTAGCCTTCACTCTTCTCGCCCTGGGCAAGGCCACGGCCGTTGAACGTGGCTGCAGTGGAGAGGGCGTCCGCGCTCGGGAACGTGATCTTGCCACCGGTCTTGAGGTCCGAAACAGGCTTCGGAGCCGAGTACACCGGAACCCGCAGGACCGAGTCGTCGCTGGTCAGCTGCAGGCGGCCGGAGGCTTCAGCCAGGTACTGGCGGGGAACGCCAAGCTGATCCTTCTCAGCGGCCGGGTCAATGGTCTTGGCCAGTGCTGCCGGATCGTCAACACGCAGGGTGACGGCAATTTCGGTCTTGCCGTTGGCGGGGACCGTTACCGGACCGCCGTCAACAGTGATCGATACTCCCGGAACCTTGGTGGCTTCGAGGTACTCGGCCGTGTAGGTCTTCGGGGAATCGCCCTTGTTCTCGATGGTCACCGAACGTGAGAGTTCAACCGGGGAGGCACCGACTTCCAGGACACCAAAGTTGACTGACGTCAGGCCCTGCTGGTCGGTGGCGTAGGCGAAGACCTTGGTGTTCAGGGCATCGAGCGCATCCACGCGGCCCGAACCAACGCGGTTCGGCGCGTAGGCCACTCCGTCGCCGGTCAGGAGGTCATGGGTGGCCGTATTCATGATGATCGACTTGACCTCATACGGGTTGTAATCCGTGGCGCCCACAACCAGCGCGGCAAGGCCGGCAACGTTCGGGGCGGCCATGGAGGTGCCGCTCTTGATGGAAGCTCCGCTGCCGGTGCCTACCTGTGCGGACTTGATCTGCGTTCCGGGTGCAGCGACGTCGGGCTTGATGACGCCGTTGGTACCGTGGACGCCCCGCGAGGAGCTGTCGTTCAGGGTATCGAGTGCACCGGACTCGCCGGTCACGCTGCCCACGAGGGTCGGATCCAGCCGGACCTCAAGGGTTCCGGCCTCGGCGGCGGGACGCAGTTCCTCGGAGGTCTTGGCCGTGAACTGCATGCCCGGGATGGCGGCGTTTCCGGCAATGCCGGCGCTGAAGCCATTGAGGGTGGAGTCGATGACGACGCCGGCGTAACCGGCTGCTGCTGCGTTGTTCCAGCGGACGCCGGAACCGCATTCGCGGGTGGCCGCATTCTCATCCCAGGAAAGCCAGACCCACTTGCCGGCATCAGCGCCGGCGTCGAGCGGTGCGCAGCCGTCGGAGTTGTCACCCTCAGGGCCCATGACGACGGTTCCCGTCAGAGCCTCGGTCGAAGCATTGGCGTAGTTGAAGCTGGCGGTGTATTGGCCGGCTGCGACGGCTTCTGCCGGGGCAACAACCTGACCGGCGTCCAGAGTGGTCTGGGAGCCGACGCTGTTGGCCACGGTCAGTGCGGTTTCGGCGCTGCCGGGGGAGCCGCCAATGTCGTAGATATCTCCGGAGTTACCGGAGGAGACCACGGACAGGATGCCCTGGGCGGTGAGGGCGTTGACGATGTCGTTTTCGGGATCGTCATAGGCAGGGAAGCTGGAGCCGAGGGACATGTTGACGACCTGTGCGCGGTCGCTGAAGTCGCCGTCGTTATTGGGGTCAAGGACATAGTCCAGGGCCTGGCCGACAACTTCGGAGGAGCCTTCGCAGCCAAAGACGCGGATGCCGACAATCTTGGCTTCGGGTGCCGTGCCCGGGCCGATTCCCATCTTGTTGACGTCCTCGGCGGTGAGCGCTGAGTAGTCGCCCCTGAAGGTGGTGCCGTCGGCGTTGGTGCCGTAGCCCGCGGCGGTGCCCGCCACGTGCGAGCCGTGGCTCTGGCAGTCCAGAGGATTCGCGTCAGGCTTCGGAATGGGGCTGTACAGTGCTGGATCCGAGGGATCCGCGTTGTATTCGTCGCCCACCAGGTCCCAGCCGCCGGCGAACTTCTCCGGGTCATAGAGGCCCGAGTCCGCGGCCGGCACAGTGTCGGAGGCCTGCGCCTGGGCGAAAGCCTCAAGGGTGCCGGGGCCGCCGAAATCGGAGTGGGTGTAATCCAGTCCGGTATCCAGCACGGCGATGGTGACACCCTCGCCGGTCTGGTCCCGCTGAACCCAGGAGTCCAGAGCGCGGACGTCGATATCCCCGCCCTTGTTGTCGAAGGTCTTGGGGACGATACCGGTGATCTTGGCGACGTCCCCGCGGGCTGCCAGGGCACGGATGGCTTCGGCGTCTCCGTTGATGGCTACGCCCGGAAGGGTATTGGTGGTGGTGTAGATGATGCTCGATGAAGCCTGCGCTGCAACTTCCTCAGCCTGCGCTTCAATGGCAGCCCGGATCTGCTGGACTTCCGGGGCCTTATTGAGCGGTGCAGCGAATCCGTCCCGGACTTCCTGCGGCTGGGTCTGTTCAAAGGCGCCCTTGCCCGTGAACTGGACGAAGACGGACACTGGGCCCTGCTTCGTCTTCAAATCTGTAGAGACTTTCAAATCCGGCGTTACCCGGGGAAGTCCCTGGGCTGTCGGATCCCCCGGTGTGTTCCCCTCAACGGCCGCAGCCGGGGTCCACATGCTGGAGACCAAGGCCAGGCCGGCAATTGTTGCCAGCGCAGCCTTTCCTGATCTCCGATGGTTTGGATTGTTCATTTTTCTCCTTGTTAGAGAGTTCGCCGGAGCTTGGGGCCGCAATCTGGTGATTCCGGAACCCACCGACCGTGACCGGGCAATGAGGAAGTGACTAAATGGCTGAGCTGGTTATGGTGGAGCTGAATTAGGTCCATGATTCTTTCGGTCAGGATCCAAATCATGGCGCTACTGGTACTTTTGTTTGTCTCTAATCGGATGTCAACAGTAAGTAGCATTCCTTTTTTTCATTACGGCGCAGCCCGTTGGAGGATCGGTATATCGTGGTAGCTGAACCCGACCGAACCGTGGGAGTGAAGTGCCAGCGCAGGATCCAGTAGCCGTCATCGTCCGGACCAAAAACCGGCCGCACTTCCTCCAGCGGGCTCTCCAGGACATTTTTGACCAGACCTACCGTCAGTTCCGCGTGGTGATCGTCAATGACGGCGGCAGCGCCGAGCCGGTGGACAACGTGATCGCCGGGTTGCCGGAGGCGGCCAGGGAACGCGTTGACATCCTGCACAACAAGCAGAGCCTGGGGATGGAAGCTGCATCCAACTCCGGTGTTCAGAGCTGTGATTCCGAGTACATCGTCATCCATGATGACGATGACCTTTGGCACCCGGAATTCCTGCAACGGACAGTTTCCTATTTGGAAAACTCTTTGGATGCAGGGGTTGTTGTGAGAACCCAAATAAGGTATGAGGAAATTGTCGACGGACAAATCCTCAAGACCGGTTCGGCGCCTTTTTGGGAAAACATGCAGCAGATATCACTGGGCGACATGCTGCAGATTAATCGCGCGGTGCCCATCTCGTTCCTTTACCGCCGCTCCCTGCATGAAGAACTTGGCTATTACAACGAATCCCTCCCTGTCTGCGGTGACTGGGAATTCAACCTCCGGGTGCTGTCGCGCCATCGTATTGGATTCCTCGACGGGGAGCCGCTGGCGTTCTGGTGCCAGCGGCCCTCAACAGGAGGTGACGACGCCAACAGCCTGTTCGCCAAGGCGCGGGACCACGAGCGGTTCGACCGCAGCATCCGGGATGAGTATCTGCGCAGGGACCTCAGCAGCGGCAGGGACCTGGGAGTCCTTCTCCAGATCAGCGCCATGATGGCCGAGCAGGAACAGATGCTGCTGGAGAACCGGCAACGGATGGTCCAAATGCAGGAACAGCTAACCGAGGCCACGCAGCGGCTGGAACACATCATGATGCAACGGACCAGCATCCTCGCGCGGGCGGGCACGGCGGCAGCAAAGCTCAAGGGTGCACTTAAGGGAGTGCGACGGCGATGACCCTGCGGATTGCCGTCCTCGCCGATCTCGGCCAGGACACTTACCATGCCGGTGACGAGGCCATGGGGCACGCGGCCGCGGATGAACTCCGGAGCCGCGGACTGCAGGTCCTGATGCTGTCCCGTAATCCTCAGCAGACGGAACAGCTGTTTGGCTTGGACGCAGCACCTGCGCTTGCTTTCCCCTGGCCGCCTGCCGAGCGGGAAGACTACCTGCGCCGAATCCGGGCACACCTGGCCGGCTCTGCCGAATTGCCGGCCGGCGACCCGGCGCTGGGGCTGATCAGTGAGCTGGGGAAGTGTGACGGTCTGGTCATTGCCGGCGGGGGAAATCTAAATTCACGTTACGGCTGGCTGCTGTATGAACGTGCCGCTGTGGTCGCCATCGCGAGGTCGCTGAACATGCCCGTTGTGGTCTCCGGGCAGACGCTGGGGCCGCAGCTCAGCGCCGCGGACACCGTAGTCCTGGCCGATCTGCTCCGCGCCGCGGAGTTGACCTCCGTGCGGGAGCAATCTTCAGCTGAACTCGCGCGCCGCATTGGTGTTCCCGCCGTGCGGGGGGTGGACGACGCGTCATTCCTGTCCGGAGGGCGCACCTTTGATCCGCCGGAACCCCGGTACGTAGCGGTCACAATTTCTCCGCTTTCCGGTTCCCTGGAAAATCTATATGCCTTGCTGGGCGCGGAGTTGGACGCTCTGCACCGTCAAACCGGGCTGCCTGTGCTGTTCCTTCCCCATGTAGGGATCGGAGACGAGGACGGTTGGGACAAGTCCGCCCATGCCCGCATTGCCGAGTCCATGTCCTCTCCCTTCCGCCTCATGCCGGTTCTCACCGCACGGGAAACTGCTGCACTGACTGCCGGCGCTTCGCTGATTGTGACGTCCCGTTACCACCCGGCGGTATTCGGGCTTTCCCGCTCAGTGCCCGTTGTCGGCCTTGCCGTGGATGATTACAGTGCGGTTCGGCTGAAGGGCGTCTTGGCCAACTGGGGTCTTGATGATTTTGTCCTTCCGCTTCCGGGGCTGCAGGAGGGGCTGCTGGCTCCGGCCCTGACAGAGGTCTGGGAGCGGAAGGAGGAAGTATCAGCTCATCTGGGCACAGTCCTGCCCGCCCGGAACCGTTGGTCCAAGCAGTGGTGGGACGGTGTGACGGCAGTCTTCTCGGACCGGGCAGTATCCGGCCCGCCGCAGGATCTTCCGCCGGTGCCCGTCTTTCGCGCTGCCGGGCAGTGGGCGGCATCAGCCAGGGCCCTTGGCGAGAAGTTCTACGCGCAGTCTGCGATGGCTGCCCAGTCCGAGGCCGAGGAGGATCGGCTGGGGTCCTACCTCGCACAAGCGCACGGGGAGCTGGCCTCCCTGCGGGCTGAACACCGGCGGCTGGTGAACTCCCGAACGGTCAAGACGGCTCTTTCCCTGCACCGGGTGTACGCGAAGCTTCGCCGGCGTTAACCGGCGGCGTTAACTGATGCCGCAGAAGGTACCGGCTGCCATTGGCCACCGGTACCTTCTGCGGACCAAAGTTGCAGGGTTATTACAGCGCCGGGCCATTCCCCGCGTTACCCTGCCACAGGGCGTCAAACGGGGTGTGGGAGGAAACCCGGTTCCGGATCCCCTCGGTCACAAAAGCCTTTGCGGTCTTCGCCGCTTCCAGCGGGGTGGCTCCCTTGGCGAGCTCGGCAGTAATGGCTGCCGCCAGGGTGCAGCCGGCGCCGCTGACAGCCACTTCGCCGACCTTGGGCGCCCGGAGCACTTCCATCGTCTGGCCGTCGTAAAACACATCCACGGCGTCGTCGCCCTCCAGGCGTACTCCGCCCTTGGCGAGTACCACGGCTCCGGACGCTTCGTGGATGCGGCGGGCTGCCTCCTGCAGGTCTTCGACGCTTTCGATGGAGTCCATGCCGGACAAGGACATCGATTCAAAGTGGTTGGGGGTAACGAAGGTTGCCAGCGGCAGGATCTGCGCCTTGAGTGCCCGGTCCGTGTCCAGGGCGGCTCCCGGCTCCTGACCCTTGCAGATCAGCACCGGGTCAAGGACGATGTTGGTCCATTCCTGGCTCTGGAGGGCCTTGGCGACGGTGTCGATCGTGGCGGGCGTTCCCAGCATGCCGAGCTTAACAGTGGTCAGGTCATAGGCGGTCTGGATGGCCTCGAGCTGGTCACTGATGACCTGGGGTTCCACCGGGACAAAGCGGTGACTCCAGTTATCTTTCGGATCAAAGGAAACGATGCAGGTCAGGGCGGCTATCCCGTACGTTCCGAGTTCCTGGAACGTTTTTAGGTCGGCCTGGGCGCCGGCGCCGCCGGTGGCCTCGGAGCCGGCAATAGTCAGGGTGACGGCCGGGGAGGCTGTTTCGGCAGAGTGTGTGTTAGCAGACATGAGTCCATCTTCCACCCAAAGCGATCTTCGGTGCCACCGCGGCTTAATGCCGGACAGGCGGGGTGTTTGAGGCGGGAACAAGGCCCGGAACCGGAAGCTAGGCGCGGGCGAAAGGCCAGATGGCCGCCCGGCCGGCGGCCATGGCCAATCCGATGGCAACACCCATGAGCAGCGGCACCAGGACGGCATGAACGCTCAGCCCGATGATGACCCAGCCGAGCAACAGCGGCACGATAAAGAAGGCCAGCACGTGCAGGCCCTGGTGCTGGACGCCGCGCAGGAACCATCCCAGAAGCAGGGCGAGGGGAAGCGCGGTGAACAATCCGAGACCGGCTGCGTAGAAGGCGGCCACAATAACGGTCCAAACGTAGCCCCAGAAGTCCCGGGACGTCCCCCACCCCACCACAATTGTGGCGATTGCGGCCAGGACAATGCAGGCAACTCCGTATCCCAGTGCGACGGCCAGCGGGCCGGGTGGAACATATTGGTGCTGCGGCGCTACGGCGGCGGGAGCAGCCTGGGCGGGTATCAACGCGGGCGGAAGCACGACGTCGTCGCCGCCTTTGTCAGTCATCGCGTCGGGCTCCCTGGAAGAGGTGAACTACATCCTCCACAATATTGCGAACCACGGGCAGGCGGGAGAGGATGACCAGCTTCGCGGCCAGCGGAGCGACGTTCTCCACCAACCGGCGCGAGCGGCGCTGCCCCGGCGAGCGGTCATAAATCCAAAAAAGTGTCACCCCCATGTGCACCAGCCACAGGAGCTCGGGCAGGTCGTCGCGGATGGCAAGCGGCGGCTGCGGGCGTGACACGGTGACGGCCTGGCGGAACATGGCGATCGATTTGGCCCGGCCAACTCCCGTATCCGCACCGGCGCGGCTGCCCTGCGGGGAGGCCGACGACGGCGGCATGGCAGTGCGCAGGAAATGGGCGCCAAAATCGTGAAACGGGCCCATGACGTCCAAGTTGGCCAACAGAATCAGGCGCAGGTGCTCACCCAGGTTGTGTCCGTCGCGAAGAAGGGGCAGGGCGGCGCTGCGGTGTTCATCCTGCAGATGCCGGTACAACTCGGCAACGAGTTCATCTTTGGAGCGGAAGTAATAGTAAGCATTGCCCACTGACACCCCTGCCGTTTCGGCGATGCAGCGCATGGTGGTGTCGGCGTAGCCCCGGGTGCGGAACAGGGTGAGGGCGGAATCAACCAACAGCCGTCGGGTCTTTTCACTCTTGACCGTCGCCGTCATCAGCGCTCCTTAGTTCAGTTGTTGGCGCTGGTTCGGTTAGAGGCGCAGATCCGCTTATGTGCGCCCGGTTTCCGGCACGCCTGCAAGAATACAGCACTTTTTTGAACGTGTTCAAAAAAGACGATGGCGGTGCGGCCGGGCAGAACGTGGCAGAATTGACGGCGGCCCCCTGCGGGCCGCCCGGTGCAGCGGGCACAGTGCTAATACAGCCGGCGGAAGCCAGGCGAACCACTAGGAAACGGAAGACCCATGCACACCTCCACCGGCATCGATCCGGCGCCTGCTCCGGCATTTGCCGTCCGCGGCAGCTCTCACTACGACATCATCCTGACGCTCATGTGCGTGGTGATCGTCATTTCCAATATCGGCGCCACCAAGGGCGTGGTGCTGGGGCCGTTCTTCGGCGACTTCAGCATCGTGACCGACGGAGGGTTTTTCCTCTTCCCGCTGGCCTACATCCTCGGCGACGTCATTAGCGAGGTCTACGGCTTCAAGGCGGCGCGGCGGGCCATCTTCACGGGCTTTGCGGTTGCGGCACTGGCTGCGGCCAGTTTTGCCGTGATCATCGCACTGCCGGGATTCGACGACGACTACGGGCAGGCCAAACAGGCGGCGCTGGAGCTGGCACTGGGTCCGGTGTGGCAAATCGTGCTGGCCAGCCTGCTCGGCTTCCTGGCCGGACAAACCCTGAATTCCTGGGTCCTGGTCCGGATGAAGGAAAGGTTCCGGGAACGGGCGCTGATCGGACGGCTCATGGCCTCCACCGGCGTGGGAGAGTTCGCCGACACCCTGATCTTCTGCGCCATTGCCGCGCCGGTCATCGGCATCACCGACGCCGGCGGCTTCATCAATTACGTGATCTTCGGTTTCGTCTACAAGACGCTCATTGAGTTCCTGTTTGTTCCGGTTACCGCCGTGGTCATCAAGGCCATCAAGAAGCGCGAACCGAGTTACGGCGCTGCAGTGCCTGCCGGTACGCCGGAAGGCTGAGCTGCCGGCTAGACCTTGGCGCTGTAATAGTTCCCGAGCGTTTCGGCCTTGAAGTCGAAGAACGATCCGTTTTCAATGGCCAGCCGTGCGTCGTCCACAAGCTTCACCGTGAAGCGTTCATTGTGGATCGACACCAGGGTGGAGGCAACCATTTCCTTGGCCCGGAACAGGTGGTGGATGTACGCCTTCGTATAGTGCGCGCAGGCATAGCAGTCGCAGCCCTCCACCAGGGGAGTGAAGTCCTTTTTGAAGCGGGCGTTGGAGAGGTTCAGCCGCCCGTGCGGCGTGTAAAACGCCGACGTGCGGGCCACGCGGGTAGGGGAGACGCAGTCGAAGGTGTCGGCACCGTTTTCAATGGCGGTGAAGATGTCGTCCGGTTCGGAAATCCCCAACAGGTGGCGAGGCTTGTCTTCGGGCAGTTCCTCGGTGCACCAGCGCACGATCGTTCCGAGGTTTTCCTTCTCGAGGGCTCCGCCGATGCCGAACCCGTCAAAGTCCATGGCGCCCAGATCTCGGGAAGCCTTCCGGCGCAGGTCCTCATACTGGGCACCCTGCAGCACGCCGAACAGGGCCTGGTAGGGCTTTCCGACGCGCTCCTCGGTGAGCCGCTGATGCTCGGCGATGCAGCGCAGAGCCCATAGCCGGGTGCGTTCCAATGACATTTCCTGATACTCGCGGGAGTTCATCAGCGTGGTCAGCTCATCGAACGCGAACATGATGTCGGCGCCGATCTGGTGTTGGACCTGCATGGAGACTTCAGGCGTGAACCGGTGTTTGTCTCCGTTGAGATGGGACTTGAACCACACGCCGTCGTCATCGATGTGGGCCAGGCGTTCCTTGCCCGGAGCGACGGCGTCGTCCGCGCCGGTTGCGTGCGTGGTGCCGTCCGCATTCATGTTGATGACCTTCTTGAAGCCGGCGCCCAGGCTCATGACCTGGAAGCCGCCGGAATCGGTGAAGGTGGGGCCGGACCAGTTCATGAACTTGCCCAGCCCGCCCGCGGCGTCAAGCACGTCCGGACCGGGCTGGAGGTACAGGTGGTAGGCGTTGGCCAGGAGGGCCTGGGCGCCCAGATCCGCCATGGACTCGGGAAGGACCGCCTTGACGGTGGCCTTGGTGCCTACGGCAATAAAGGCCGGAGTGGCAATTTCGCCGTGCGGCGTGGTGATGGTGCCGGTGCGGCCCTGGAACTCACCGCCGTTGGCCTGCGTCTGCTCAGCTGAGGGGGCAGTGGTTTCACGCAGGCGCTTACCGAGGGCGAAGGAAAATGTTGAGGAGGACACCCCTCCATTTTGCCTTACCCGCCGACGCCGGCAGTCCGCCGGAGCCCGGGACGTTCCGGCTGGGATGCGCGCCACATATTTCCGGGTGCGGCAACAGGCGGGCGTACGGTGGAAAGGCCGGCATCGGCCGCACCCCAGACACCTGCAAAACGTACCTGAAAGCTGCCTCTTGAACCTGCTGCGCGATATGTTCCGGATCGCACCCGCCAACAACGATCATCAGGTGGCGGTGCGCTGTGGTCTGGGGGTGGGGATTCCCCTGCTGCTGCTCTTGGCTTTCGGCCGGATTGACCTGGCCATCTTTGCCACCTTTGGTGCCTTTACCGGCATCTACGGCCGGAATGAGCCGCATCGGCAGCGGTTCGGCCACCAGCTGCGGGCCGGTGCGCTGATGCTCGCTGTCATCATCGCCGGAGCGCTGACCTCCCGGCTGGAGCCGGACGCGTGGGGAATCGTCCTGGGCACCACCGCGGTGGCGGGACTGGGGACACTTGGCACCGGGTTCTGGCGGCTTCGTCCCACCGGTTCTCTGTTCCACATTTTTGCCTACGCCGCCATCTCTTCGGTGCCGAACCAGCCGCCCGTGTGGCAGGCACTCTTGGTGGCTGTGGGAACTGTTAGCTTTTCCGTGCTGCTCGGCCTGTCCGGGCGGCTCCATTCTGCGCACCGCACCCCGTGGGTGAAGCCTGAAAGGCCCCGCTTTACTGCCGCCCAGCGCAGAACCGTATGGATCGACGCGGGCCTCTACGCAATCGCTGCCGCGGTTGCCGGGTCCATCGCCACGTTGATGGGCATCGGCCACAATTACTGGGCGATGGTTGCGGCGACCGTGCCGCTGGTGGGGGTGGGCGTGCGCCACCGGCTCTACCGGGGCCTGCACCGCATCCTGGGGACCTTTGCCGGGCTGGTGCTGACCGCACTGATTCTGCTGCCAGGGCTGGAACCGTGGCAAATGGTCGTCGTGATTGCGCTGCTGCAGTTTGGGGCGGAAATGCTTGTGGTCCGGCAATATGCACTGGCCCAGGTGGTCGTCACGCCGCTGGCACTGGTCAGCACCGAGCTGGCGCATCCGAGCAACTCGGCGTTGCTGATCAAGGACCGGGCAGTGGAGACGGTTATCGGAGCGGCAGTGGGAATGGTCATGGTCCTGATCATTCACTTGCACAGCCGGCGCACGCGTCGCCGTGCGCAGCCGGAAGCGGCTTCGGGGCAGCTGCCGGCCGCGAGCCGGCCCTAGGGGTCCGGCCGCTACAGACGGCCCCGGCCGCTACAGACCGGGCCCCGGCCCGCTACAGGTCGAGGTTCAGGCCGCGGACGGCAATCAGCTCGTTGCGGATGCGCCGGTCCAGCTCATGCTCCGAAAGTGTCTGGGATCCGCCGTGGGCGCGCAGGTACAGCAGGGCATCCAGCCTCAGGACACGCCAGTCGCGTTCGCCGTGTTCATCGCCGGCCTCCCCTGCGCGGTGGATTTCCCGGTCATACAGGTTGGGTTCATTCAGCTGGCGCTGCAGCAGTTCCGCGGCCAGCTTGGCCTTCAACGGATCGCTTTCCGCTGCGTCTCCGGCGCGGACAGCCTGCGCATAGGCGGCTGAAGCTTCCTCGTCGCCCGCTTCATGGGTGATATGCGCGGCCAGGGAGAGGGCCCCCTGGATCCAGTTCCACCGGCCAAAGTTGCCGTCAAAGGGCAGCCCCGTGATGATGTTGCAGACCTGCAGGGCGTTTTCGGCGTCGTCCAGGTCCACGTACAGGGTGTGTGCCAAATCCCGGACGTCCTGCAGGTTGCTTCCGGACTTTACATTCAGTCCACGGCCGAGCCGTGCAGCCACTTCCTGGACACGGTCCGCATCCGGGTGCGCAGCGGCGGCCGCGGCAACGACTGCGGCATAGTCCTCCTCCTCCACCGGTGCCACCCGGACCGCGTCCGCCGGGGAACCGGACGGTGCCGGTGCCTGGACACGCACGGAGGAGCCGTAGGCCAGGCGCAGCGTCATGCCGTCTTCGAGAACAAGGAGAACCAGGGCGGGCACGCCGAAGTCGTCATTCTCCACGGAGCTGTCCTTCACCGGAGCCAGTGAGGTGCTTTCATGCACCGGAATTTGCCCGGGTGCAAGCAGCTCGGCATTGACCCGGAATGTGTAAGACTCCGGCTGGCTCTCAGGCATAGCAGATTCCTTCTCTTCGCAGCAGTCGGCCCTCAGTATATAAAGATGCTGTAACGGGTACTCAGCGGCCCCAGCTGGCCGATGCCAGTGCCTGCCGCAGCAGGTCACCGCGTCCCCCCGCGAACTCTGCATAAATGTCGGGGCTTAGCGCTTCCTCGGGCGTCAGCCAGGACAGTTCCAGGGCGTCCTGCCGGGGGTCGCATTCACCGGTGACGGGGATCAGGTAGGCCAGTGCGACGGCGTGCTGGCGCTCATCGGTCAATCCCGACTGGGAGGGGGAGGGGAAATACTCGGCCACGGCAAACGGAACCAGAGCCGGCGGCAGCTGGGGCAGGGCCATCGGGCCAAGGTCCTTTTCCAGATGGCGCAGCAGTGCGGCGCGAATGGTTTCCCGGTACATCACGCGTCCGGAGACAAAGGTCCGGACCATCTTGCCCTCGGCAGTGGCCTGCAGCAGCAGGCCCACTTCCGTGACGTAACCCAGGGGATCGCAGCGAACCGGAACGGCTTCGACATAGACCATCGGAAGCCGTTGCCTCGCCTCGCTGAGCTCATCTTCTGAAAGCCAGCCGGGATAGGGGTCAGGGGTACGAACACTCATAGAAGTGTTTTACCGCAAACCGGGGAACGCGCTCAGCCGACGCGCGGCGCTTTGGCCCTCGGCTGAACTGCCGAAGGTACTTTTGCCGGGTGCGGGACCGGTTTACGCTCTGAGGATGACCAGCAGCGACCCGCGGCCGCCACCGCCAAAGCCGCCGCCAAAATCACGGCCGAAGCCGCCGCCGAAGCCGCCGCTGCCCGAGCTGCTCCTCCCGCACGCGGAGGCATGGCGCACGTGGCTGGCAGCTCATCATGCAAGCTCGCCCGGGGTGCAGTTGATTCTGGGGCGAAAGGGCGGGACCGTAACAAACCTGTCCTACGCCGGAGCACTGCAGGAAGCGTTGTGCTTTGGCTGGATTGACGGACAGGCCAACAAACGCGACGGCGAAAGCTACCTTCAACGGTTCACTCCGCGGGGCAAGCGCAGCATCTGGAGCCTGCGCAACGTGGGATACGTGGAACAGCTGGAAGCTGAAGGCAGGATGCAACCGTCCGGACGCGCCGCCGTCGAGCAGGCAAAAGCCGACGGCCGCTGGGACAAAGCCTATGCGGGGCCCGCTACAGCTGTGATGCCCGCGGACCTGGTGGCTGCGATTGCCGCGGTGCCCGAGGCGCAGGCAACGTATGACATCTTGAACTCCCAGAACCGGTATGCACTGTTTTTTCGGCTCAGCACGCTGAAGACTGCTGCCGCACGGGAACGCAGGATTGCTGCCGTCGTCCAAATGCTGGCAGACGGCGAGACTCCCTATCCGCAGCGGCGCATGCCGCCCTGAGCCTGCCGTGCCCGGGTCCCCATACCTCTGTGGTCCCCATGTGTCCGCGCACTCTTGTCTTTGGAAAATGCCCGCGGGACTCTTGAATGCAAGCACCACTGATCAAGCCCGCGGCAGTTGAGCCTTGCTGCGGCAAATCTGCGGAGGACCATCAATGTGTCGTCTCTTTGGCATGCACGCCGGTAAAACCCCCGTCAAAGCCACCTTCTGGCTCCTCACGGCGCCGGACAGCCTGTCCCGGCAGAGCCGGCGGGAAGCTGACGGATTCGGGATTGGAACCTTCGACGGTGAGGGGCGGCCGGTGGTGGATAAAGCTCCGATAGCAGCCTACGAGGACAAGGCCTTCGCCGCGGAAGCCCGGGATCTGTCCAGCACCACGTTCCTCGCCCATGTGCGGTATGCCAGCACCGGCGGCAACCTGTTGGTGAACACCCATCCCTTCGAGCAGGACAACCGCCTGCTCGCCCACAACGGTGTGGTGGAGGATCTGGACCGGCTCGAGGCGCGGCTGCGGCAGCTTGGCGTGATGGACCTGGTGAAGGGCGATACCGACAGCGAGCGGGTCTTCGCCCTGATCACGGCGGAGGCGCGCAGCAACGGGGGCGACGTCGAAGCGGCCATCGTCTCGGCGCTGGCGTGGGTGGCGGAAAACCTGCGGCTTTTTGCGGTGAACATCATCCTGACCACCGGGTCGGACGTGTGGGCGGTCCGGTATCCGGACACGCACCCCCTCTATGTCCTGGAGCTCGCCGGATCCGAGCCCCACGCGGGGATGCGCACACAGCGGATCAGCGTGCACAGCCAGGAGATGGCCGAAGGCCGGCGGCCTGCGGTGCTGCTGGCCACAGAGAAAATGGACGACAATCCCAAGTGGCGGCTGATGGACTCCGGCGAGGTCCTGCACATCGATCCGTCACTGAAGGTTCACAGCAGCAATCCGCTGCCGCCTGAACCCCGGTATCGGTTGACGCTGGCTGATCTGGATGTCACGGCTGCGGCGTCACAGCAGCCCCTGAAGGTTGGCTGAGCACGTCTCAGCCGTGGCCGCGCCGGACCCTTGCCGCCGCCTCCAAAATAATCCACGCTGACAGCTGGGTAGAGAGGCCGACGCCGGTTCCACCCGGATAATGCCGTTCGGCCGCCTCCAGCGGATGCGGAGAGAAGACCGTCCGCTGCCCCCGCTTTGTCCGTCCTGCCCAGAGCGCTTCAGCCGTGGCGCTGACCATCGCGGCGGCCTGTTCCCGGTGGCGTTCCGGCAGGGTCGGAGACACTGCGGCCAGGGCAAGATATCGGGCCAGGATGCCGGTGAATAAGCCGGCATCACCGGTGCCGTGGGTGACGAGTACCGCTGTGCCGGAGTGGGTGAGCACCCGGTGAACCGCATCGATGAGCTGGGCTGCCCGGGCCAGGTTTGCCGGACCGCCCAGTTCCAGCAGGGCGCCCAGGACCGGGCCCTGATTGTAGGAAAAGACAGCCCGTTCCACCACAGGATCCGCCGTGGTTCCTCCCGCCTTGATGCCGTCGAGGTACAGTCCCGTTTCGGCATCCAGGAGGCTGGAGTTGAGCCAGTCAATCAGGGCCTGGGAGCGCTCTCGTTCACCGCTGCGGGCAAAGTGCAGCGCGGCCGGCCCGGTGGCCGGTGTGTTCTTGAAGGTCCGGCGCCGGTTCCAGTACAGCCCGCCGCCAAACTCCATGGTGTGGGCCGAGCGCAGGGCCTCCGTCAGTGCAGCCAGCATCCGGGGATGGCGCCGTGCCGCGGGCAGGCGGGGAGCTCCGCCGTCGTCGGACCGCCGTACCGGCCGGGAGGGAAGGAGGGCATCGAAGCGGGCCACAGCCAGGGCCAGCCAGGCCATGTCGTCGAAATACCAGTTGGTGGCACGCAACCCGTTCCGCAGCCGAATGGTGCGGATGAGCTGGTGGGCCTGCCCGACGGCGTCGGGAGCTCCGCGCAGCGCTGCGTCAACCAGCGCATCCACGTAGTGGGCCTGCCACCAGTAATGCCACGGCCCGGGCAGCAGGCGGCGCGGGGCCGGGCTTTCGACGGCGGCCAGTCTGGTTCCCGGAAGCCCCAGCAGCGGGCGGGCGAAGGCGGCAGCAACAGACGCCGCCGCGTCATCGGCGCGGGCTTGGATCTCGTGCAGCGGTTGCTCGGACAGCATGCGAACCACCCTAGCCCCGTGAGGTCTGCTGTCACAGTTAAAGCGGCTGCGGCTGGCCGAGGAAATCAGCGCGAAGATGCGATGTGTGCCGGATCACAGTAGGCTCAAGTGGCGCCGCCGCAGGGGCAGGCGCAAACTTTGACGCAGGAGTACGGATGGACATTTCAGGGGCATCGGCAGTTGTTACCGGGGGCGCTTCCGGGCTGGGACGGGCTACGGCCCGGAGGTTGTACGACGCCGGAGCGTCAGTGATCCTGGTGGATCTGCCCTCCTCGGGCGGCCTGGCATACGCTGCTGAGCTGGGCGACAACGCCCACTTTGTTCCCGGTGATGTCACTGACCCCGAACAGATGGCAGCAGCGGTGGAAGCCGCTATGAACGCCGGACCGCTGCGTGTGGCTGTCAACTGTGCAGGCATCGCGACCCCCGGCAAGGTGCTGGGCCGCAACGGTGTACTGCCGCTGGAGGACTTTGCCCGCGTGATCCAGGTGAACCTCATCGGAACGTTCAACGTCAGCAGGCTCGCCGCTCAGGCCATGGCGGAGACTGAACCGGTGGAGACCGGCGGCACCTCCGAGCGCGGCGTCATCATCAACACCGCGTCCGTCGCAGCTTTCGACGGACAGATTGGCCAGCCGGCCTATTCCGCTTCCAAGGGCGGGGTTGCAGCCATGACGCTGCCGCTCGCCCGGGAGCTTGCCCGCCACTTGATCCGCGTGGTTACGATTGCTCCCGGGATCTTTGAGACCCCCATGATGGCGGGACTGCCGCAGGAAGCCCAGGACTCCCTGGCGCAGCAGGTGCCCCATCCGTCCCGTTTGGGCCGGCCGGACGAGTACGCCGCACTGGCTGCGCACATTATCGAAAACCAGATGCTCAACGGCGAAACCATCCGCCTGGACGGCGCCATTCGGATGGGACCGCGCTGATTTTGTTGGCTGCAGATGAAGGAAGACAGCCCGGTGCTGCGGGGCTCCCGGATGCCGATTTTTATGCGTTCGAAGACCTGCTGAGCCAGCGCGAACAGGAAAAACTTGCCGAGCTGCGCACCTTTTTGGCGGCCGAGGTGGCTCCGTATGCCGGGCAGTGGTGGCAGGACGCGTACTTCCCCGCCGAGCTGTTGCCCAAGCTGGCGGCGCTGGAACTGTCCACCCCGGTGCAGCAGGGCTACAGCCCGCTGTTTGCGGGGTTGGTCATTGCGGAAATGACCCGGACAGATACCTCGATCGCCACATTCTTCATGGTTCACCATGATTTGTTCGTCGAAGCCCTGCACGCCTTCGGGTCCGCAGAGCAAAAGGACCGGCTGCTGGCCGACGCGATGGCACTTCGCATCACCGGAGCCTTCGCCCTGACCGAACCGGAGCACGGCTCCGACGTTGCCGGCGGGATGGAAACCACGGCGGTCCGGGACGGGGATGCCTGGCTCCTCAACGGCAGCAAACGCTGGATCGGCAACGGAACTTTCTGTAACTACATGCTGTTGTGGGCACGGGAACCCGGAACCGGCAAGGTGCGGGGCTTCCTGCTGGATGCTTCGCTCCCGGGTGTCCACCGCACCCGGATCGAGAACAAGACGGCGCTGCGGACCGTGCAGAACGCGGACATTACCCTGACGAATGTCCGGGTCAGCGAAGATGACCGGCTTGCGGGAATCGATAGCTTTGAGGACATCAAACACCTCCTGCGCGGCTCGCGCATCATGGTGGGCTGGCAGGCGGTGGGGGCGCAGCTCGCAGCCGTAGACGTTTCCCGGGCGTATGCCGTGGAACGCCAACAGTTTGGCCGCCCGCTGGCCTCGTTCCAGCTGGTTACCGAACAACTGGTGCGCATGCTGGGAAACACCGTGGCCAGCACCGGGATGCTGGCCCGGGTGTCCGAGCTGGAACGGGGAGGTTATCCCTCGGAGGCGGGCAGGAGCGGTCCGGGAACCGGCGAGGGGGCAGCGGGGGTGCGCGGATCCGACGGCGGCATGGCGCAGGCCGCTTTGGCCAAGTCCTATGCCAGTGCCAAGATGCGCGAGACCGTGGCGCTGGGGCGCAGCATCCTGGGCGGCAACGGCATTGTGACCGACCACCGGATGGCAAAGATCTTCGCCGATGCCGAAGCCATCTATACCTACGAGGGAACCTACGAGATTAACTCCCTCATCGTGGGCCGGGACATTACAGGAATTTCGGCGCTGCGCTAGGCGGGCTGGCTCTTCCATGGGGCTGGCTCTGCCATGGGCCGGGCAGGGATCAGGCCGTCGACGAACCAGCCCGATCCGCCGGGGACGCGGCCTGCGCGGCAGCTGTCCCCGGCGGAGACCCCGCATCCCTGGCGGAGACCCGCATCCCCGGGAACCCCGGGCGTCAGCGGCGGAACAGGGCCAGCGGGTTGTCCAACCGGCCGGAGAACTGCAGCCCGCCGGAGGGGTCGCTGAGATCCAGCATCTGCTGGTTGTTGCGCAGCTGGAGCCGGTTCAGGCAAGAGAGCGGAAAGTCCTCGGCGAAGAGGTCATGGGCCGCAAACTGGTCCGCCAGCTCCGGATGCGCATCCTGGTACTCCAGCACCACGGCGGCCACGGTTGCCCAGAAGTCGGCCTCGGAGAGCCGGCCGTCCTCTTCCAACAGCGCAGCCAGGAACCGGAAGAAGCAGTCAAACACATCAGTGAAGATGGACAGGACCTTTTCATCCTGCGGGATCTGCACCCGCACCCGTGCGCACTCCTCGGGCAGTGGCACCCGGTCACCCATCACCACAATTTCCTCGGCGATGTCCTTCATGATCATTCGCTGAACTGCCCCGTCCTTCAGCACCATGATCAGGTTTTCGCCGTGCGGCATGTACGCCAGGTCGTAGGCATGGAAGCAGTGCAGAAGCGGCACAAGATATGCCCTGAGGTATTGCTCCAGCCATGCCGAAGCGCTGAGCCCGGACTGCTCAACCAGGGCAGAGACCAGGGGCCGTCCGGCGCCATCGGTATGCAGGAGGGACGCCATGGTGGCCAGCTGCTCGTCCGCACCGAGCCGGGGAAGGGGGCTTTCCCTCCACAGCGCCGAGAGCATTTTGCGGTACGGGGATCCCTTGGGTGCCCCAACCTCAAAATAGCGGTTGGTATAACCGATCGCTGCGCTCTCCCGCAGGATGCCAAACCCGGCTGCCTGCAGCGTGGCGTCACTGCGGATCAGGCCGTCCAACCAGTCGTTGATGGCGGGCGTGGCCAGCATGTATTCAGGGGAAAGTCCGCGCATGAAGCCCATGTTCACCACTGAAAGAGCAGTTTTTACATAACAGCGGTCAGTGTTCGCGCGGTTGAAGAACGTGCGGATGGACTGCTGCGCCTGATAGACGTCATTCCCGCTGCCCAGATGGATCAGATGCCCCTGAGCAATCTCGGCAGCAAAGGTGACAGTCAGCTTCTTGGCCCACTGCCAGGGGTGCACCGGCATATACAGGTACGCGGCGGGGTCGGCTCCCTGCTGCGCCAGCCGGGCATCAAAGCCGGCGACGACGGCGGCGCCCAGTTCGCTCGTCAAATGTTCCCGGTAGCCCAGGCCGGGCAGGGATGTGAACACGGCACGGTCGCGGCGGACGGCTATCCACTCCAGCTGCACGGGCGCACCAGCCTCCGGTGCGTAGGACAGATAGTCGTCCGAGCCGAAGCCCAGCCGTCCGTTGTTGGCTACGAAGCAGGGATGGCCCTCGGTCATTGACTGCTCCACGGTTTGGAAATCCGCAGCGGGATCCACCCCCGAGGTGACTCCTCTGGCGAGCAGTTCCGACGACGGTGCACCGGGGTGGTTCTTGAAGGCGTGCGATGCCAGGGTGCTGCTGATTTCTTCCAGATACACCGGGAGTATCTGCTCGTTGATTCCCAGAGTTGCGGAGAACTCCGTGATGAATACCAGTGCATCCAGCACGGTTTCACGGCCGAGGGCAACCCGGCGGATGCTCCCGGCCGGAATGGACCAATGGTCCAGGGCGAGTATCCGCGCGTCGAAACGGTACTCAGCACCGCCGTCGTCGGACAGCAGACGGTAGGTTCCGAAACCCGGCTCGCCGGCGGGTGCCCCGGAGGCGGGCGTACCGACCGGCTCCGGGCGCAGGATCCGCTCGTGGGAGAACTCGGACAGGGCCTTGCGGATGAGGTGCCGGTTGGCGGCTGCCCAGCGTTCCGGTGTTAGGTGTTCGGTGGCTGCGGACCGGGCGGTGCCGGTGCCGGAAAGGGTGGAAATCACAGGGGTGCTCCTGATGCTGTGGAGGGGAGAGGTAGGTTGTCTTGGCCGGCACGAAGGTCGGCGGGGGCCGCAGGGGGCACCGCGGCGTTCAGCGTGCGGAGGTAGTCCTCCCGGGTGCAGAAACTTAACAGGGCCTCCTTGTCCGGAAGCGAAATTCTGCGGGTAGGCACAAATCCCATCCGGGCGTTCAATGCTGCGATTTTCGCGTTGCGGACGTCGGGTTCCACGACAATTCGCTGCGTGCCCTCATCGGCGAAGAGGAACTCGAGGACGGAGCGGAACACCTCGGTGGTGAAACCGCTGCGCGGGTGTTCCGCCGGACCCACCAGAAGGTGCATTCCTGTGTCTGCGGGGTGTACCGGGTAGTGGGCGGCCAGCGGAGAATACGCCGGCTCATAGGACTCCATCAGGAACGCGGGCGCTCCGTCTTCCAGGCCCAGCCACGCGTGGTGGTGGGGATCCTCGCTGATCCGGGTGTACTCGGCCAGCACTGCCTCCTGCGTCGCGTCCAGCATGCCCCAAAACCGGGCGTAGTCCCGGCGCATCCAGTCATGCAGCAGGGGTGCATCGCGGGCGGGGTCCACGGGAACGATCCGGAAACTCATGCCGTGGCCTCCTTGGCGGCGAAGGCATGGCCGGAAACGCCCGAGGCTTCGGGGACCGGAGCCTCGGGGGTGCCGTGACGCGGAACGCCGAACTCCTGGAAAGCGATGCTGCGCTCCACGGGATAGTGCTCCCGGCCCAGCATCTGCGCAATGATCACTGAATTGCGGTAGGCGGCCATGCCCAGGTCCGGACTGACGAACCCGTGCGTGTGCAGCTCGGCATTTTGCACGAAGATCTCTCCGGGTACGGTGCTGATTCCGTAGTTTCGGTCAACATCAAACCGACCGGCGGCGTCCCGCCGGATACAGCCGCTGATGCCGGCCAGGAACTCCGGCTCCCGGTAGGTGTAGCCGGTGCCCAGCACGACGGCGTCGGTCTGTTGCAGGTGCTTCCGGTCCTGTTCTCCGTGGTGCAGCGTGAGGGTGTGGGTGTCAGTGTCCGGATGGTACTGAGCGTCGAGGAGTTCCATTCCGGTCAGTAACCGGGTCCGGGGTTCGCCGGTAAGGCTGAGGGTGTACAGGGCGTCATATATCTCGTTGATGAGCTCAGAGTCGATCCCCTTGTAGAGGTTCTTCTGGGTTGCCACAAGCCGGTCACGGGTGGCTTCCGGCAGGGCATGGAAGTAGTCCACATAGTCCGGAGACGTCATTTCCAGGGTCAGCTTGGTGTACTCCAGCGGAAAGAAGCGGCCTGAGCGGGTGACCCAGTTCAACTCGTAGCCGCGGGAGGGCATGTCCTGGAGCAGGTCCAAATAGATCTCCGCGGCGCTCTGGCCGCTGCCGACCACCGTGATGCTCGAGCGGGAGAGCAGTTCCGCTTTGCGGGCCACATAGTCGGCGTTGTGCAGCACTAGTCCACCTGCTCCGGTAATGCTGCGTGCCGCTTCGGGGACGTGCGGCTGCGTGCCGGTTCCCAGGATGAGGCGGCGTCCGCGGCGGACCCTGTGCCCCAGCGGGCCCACGGTGTGAACCGAGTAGGCGTCGTCGTCGTATTCCACATCGGTGACGCGCTCGCTGAAGTGCACGTTGGGCAGCGAGTCCGCCACCCACTGGCAGTAGGCGTTGAACTCAGCACGCAGCGGGTAGAAGTTTTCCCGGATGTAAAAGCGGTAGATGCGGCCGGTCTGTTTGAGGAAGTTGAGGAAGGAAAACGGTGATGTTGGATCCGCCAGCGTGACCAGATCCGCCATGAACGGCACCTGGAGGTGGGCGGTGCCCAGCATCATCCCCGGATGCCAGTCGAAGCCGGGGCGGGCGTCAACGAAAGTCAGATCCAGGTCAGCGATCGGATCAGAAAGCGCGGCCAGCCCAAGGTTGAAGGGTCCGACGCCGATGCCGACGGCGTCATGGATGTGCGGCATGTCCGCTGCGGGGCTCATGCCGGCACCCCCGCCGTGTCGGTCAGATAGTCTCTTCCCGCCCTGCGGATGAGGCCGAGGATTTCCCTGATGTCCTCCAGTGTGGTCTCGGCATTGAGCAGCGTGAACTTGAGGTAGTGCCGGCCCGCCAGCTTGGTTCCGGCCACCACGGCCTCCCCTGATGCGAAGAGCGTCTTCCGGATGTGCCGGTTGACGGCATCAGCCCTTGCATCGTCCGTTCCTGCCGGGAGATAGCGGAACACCAGGGTGCTGAGCTGTGCAGGCGCTGCCAGGTCAAAATCCGGGTCGGCGGAAAGAATGCCGGAAGTATCCGCTGCAAGGTCAACGGCCTTGTCCAGGAGCAGGCCGATGCCGTCGGCACCCATCAGCCGAAGGGTGAGCCACAGCTTCAGCGCATCAAAGCGCCGTGTGGTTTGCAGGCTTTTATCGACCTGGTTGGGAGTCATTTCCCGGGCAGCGCTTTCCGGATTGAGATAGTCAGCGTAGTAGGTCACGTGGCCGAGCATTGCCGCATCCCGGACCAGCAGGGCGCTGGAGGAGACGGGCTGAAAGAAGGTTTTGTGATAGTCAACGGTGACTGAATCGGCGGCGCCGATGCCGTCCAGCAGGTGACGGTGGCGAAGCGATGTGATGAGCCCGCCGCCGTAGGCGGCGTCCACGTGAAGCCAGGAGTCGTAGTCGCGGGCAAGTGCTGAGACGGCCGGCAGCGGATCTATGCTGCCGAAGTCAGTGGTGCCGGCGGTGGCCACGATCGCCATGGGTGTTTCTCCGCGCGCAACGCTGTTGTCCAGGGCTGCCCGCAGTGCTTGTGGGTCCATCCGTTGGCGGGAGTCGCAGGCCACCGGCACCACGGCGTCGTATCCCAGCCCCAGCAGCGAGGCCGACTTGGCAATGCTGAAGTGGCTCGCCTCGGAGGTGAAAATGCGCAGGCCGTCCAGCAGTGCAGGCAACCGGCTGCCCTCGCGGCGCGGGTCCAGACGGAGCTTGGCCACCGCCTGGTTCCGCGCAATCAGCAGCCCCTGCAGGTTGGATGCGGTTCCTCCGCTGGTAAATACTCCGTCCGCGCGGCCGCCCAGCTCCAGCCGGTCCGCCGTCCAGCGAATGAGCCGCTGCTCGATCAGCGTTGCCCCGGCGCTCTGGTCCCACGTGTCCAGGGACGAATTCACCGCGGACAAAATTGCCTCACCAACCAGCGCAGGGATAACCACCGGGCAATTCAGGTGGGCTGCGTATTTGGTGTCGTGAAAATACACGGCGTCCTTCAAATACACGAGGGCCAGTTCTTCCAGTGCTGCCGCAGTGGACGGCAGCGGCGACTCCAGGTCGATTGCCTCGACGGCTGGTGCCAACTGGGCCGGGGTGGAGCCGGTGAAAGGCCGGGTGGTTCCGGCAACTGTCGCAGCCACCAGGTTCACTCCTTGGAGGACGTCTTCCGCGTAGCGATTGGTGGTCTGCGCGTTGAACAGCAGGCCGGCGCTGGCCCTTTCCTGTTCGAATCGGAACGCAGGGTCGGTGCGTTCTTCAATGTGGTGCAGCAAGCTCACTGCGACTCCCTCGATTGTTTCGAATTGGTAACTCAGGTAACCCTTACTTAGGATGACCTTTACGTCAAACAAATGTGACGTAATTGTTTCCGGCGCGTCATTCCGGGGGAGTTGCCGGCGTCCGTTCCTGCCGAGGAGGCAGAGTGCTGGCCGGGTGGTGCTGAAACGCAAGCATCAGTAGGCTTACTAATGAGGATCTGCCTGCGGTCCGGTTCAATCGGGCGCGGGCAGCGACAAAGCTGAAGGAGAGGCACGATTGATGGACGAGCAGAGCATTCCCGACCCCGAGCTGGGCGACGACCCCGTACTGGCCGATGACATTGCCGATGTTGTGACTCCGGATGAAGTTGCCGAAGTGCCGCTGACCGACATGGTCGACGCGGACGATCTGTCCGGCGCGGACGAGTTCGTGGACCCGGAAGCCCTGAGTTACCCCGGTGCGGCCGAAGACAACCCCGACCGGTGGCAGGAGGACCCGCTGCTGGCCGGTGAGCCCCTTGCCAACGAACCCGGATTGCTGTCTGACCAGACGCTGCGGGACGAAACCGCCGAAGAACGGTTCGAAGAAGGCGACTCCCAGATTCCGCCGGAGGTTCCAACCATCGGAGAAGCGGCAAGTGACGTGGACTTTGACGATCCCGTAGCCGCGGATGAGCAGGACGGCAGCGACGATCCGGCCCACCTCGGCGGAGATCCGCTGGCTGACTTCGACTCCGAGGAACGCGAACTCTAAGCTCCGTTAGGTCCGGGAGCGCCGAAAATCGGTGATGGCGTGAGCGCGCTCATCCGCATCCCTTTTCGGCGGTCCCGGCGGGCTGGGCCTGACAGAGCCACCGTCTAACCTGTTCTTATGCCTTCTTTCCGTGCCCAATTGAACATCACGGGACTCAAGCCCGGAACTCCGCCGGAAGCGGTAATGGAAACGGCAGTGGCGGCTTTGGCGGCCAGCCACCACGTCGAAGCGAATCAGCTCGACATCGTTTCAGGAATTCCACGCATCACTCTTCGCTTCATGGTTCCCGACAACGAATGGTCGCTGGAGAACTCCCAGGCCCTGCGCGCCGCAGCGAACATGCGCCACGCGGTGGAGACTGTTGCTGATGCGGAACGGCTGCGCGTCCTGAGGCGGCAGCGGGGCCGCTGGGTTCCGCTCTAAGCGGTTTTGCGGCGCTTAGAAGAGCAGCACCAATCGGCCTCGAACCCCGCCGGCCTCCAGCCTGCGGTGGGCTTCCGCGGCTTTTTCCGCCGGCAGGCGATCGGCAACCCGAAGAGTCAGCGTTCCATCCTCGGCGAGGCGGCGCAGGGCTTCGAGCTTCTGGCCGGAATGGTATTCCTCGCGGACCGCAATCGGATGAACAGTGATGCCCCGCCCCGGGTCTTCCTGCCACCACCGGTACGTGGCAAAACCTCCGTTGTCCTTGACCGCCGGTGCGGCTTTTTCGTTCATCACGGCCGCATCGGCGAGGGCGTCCACGCCCTCGGGGAAGAACTCCCGGATCCGCTCCGCAACGTCGTCGCCGCGCTCCACGATGTAGTCCGGTCCCAGCCCGGAGACCAATGAGCGGTCCTTTTCCGCGGCATCGGCTACAACCACCAACCCGGCATGTTTGGCCAGCTGCACCAAGTAGTTTCCCAGCGTTCCCGCTGCTCCGGTCACGGCAAGTGACTGGCCGGGCTGGAGGTCAAGCTTCTCCAGCGTCTGGACGGCGGTCAGGCCGTTCATGGGCAGAGTTGAGGCTTCGGCTAAGTCCATGCCCGCCGGGATATGGGCGAGGGAGTCCGCCGGAGCCACCAAGTATTCCTGATACGCTCCCCCATGCTCGCCGAGGGGCAGCGCAATGGCCATGACTTTGTCTCCTACCTGCCACCCGCCGGAACCGTCCGTCTCGTCAATGATCCCGGCGGCGTCCATGCCCGGCACCGCCGGGAGCTTGCCGTCTCCCTTGCTCTGTCCGCCTGCCCGCAGGACGGTGTCGGTCGGGCTGACAGCAGCAGCCTGGACCCTGATGCGCACCTCGCCCGGTCCTGCATGGGGATCGGCAACGTCCAGGACGGTCAGCGCTTCGGGTCCGCCGAACTTTTCCACTCCGATGATCTTCATACTCGGCGGCAACCACCGCAGCTGCCGCGGTATTCCACTAACGAATCCGAGGAAGTGACGCCGGACCGCGGAACTACAGGATGACTGGCCGGAGTGGTTCCGGATGAAGCCGCCCTTCTGCCTGCCGTTCGCTGCGACGCCGTTCATGATCGACCTGATGCCGGCGGGAGCCAGCCGAGACCAGGACCAGGAAAGCGGCCACGGCTGCTCCCACGCCAATACTCATGGAGTCCGGAGATCCCGTCAGCCGCTCAAAGGCGATACACGACAATCCCCAGACGATGGCGAGAGCCAGCGACAAATGGCCTCGATCGGTCATGCAAATCACGGTGATGCCCACCATGACCGTGATGAGGCTGACCAAGGCCCAAACGGTAGCGCCCCAGCCCGCGAGATCTGCTTCCGCTCGGGTCAGAGTGAAGGCAAGGGCCGCAACGAGGGAGAGAACGCCCGCGGCCAGCGATACCCTCAGGGGCGCGTCAGCCAGGATTCCTTCCACAACAGACGACGGCGGGTGGATGTTCATGCTGTGCACCGCCACCAGGCCCACTGCTATTTGCGCTGCGGCAACGGGCAGGAGGAGACCGGCGTTCACCTCGGAGACTGCCAGCAGCCAAGCGAAGGCCACGATCTGGGATGCCAGGATAAGCCAGCCGAAGCGTTCCTGCCGAGGATTCTCCCGCTGCCGGGGAAGCCACTGGTAGAGCGCATATCCCAGCCACGATGCTGTAACCGGCAACCACATCCACCACGCCTCGGCGGCCGGCGCGAGGTGCGACGCCGCGGAGCCAAGCACAGAGTCGGGACTGCGTTCAACCAGGGAGCCGTCGGACCGGACAAGGACGAGAGCGGTCGCTGCAGCGGCAGCTGCTGCCAGGGATACGGCAACCCGGCGAATGAGGCCAACGGGGAGCCTGTTTTCTGCTCCGAGCAGCCGGGATTCCGGCTCCATGCTGACACCGGACTTTGCCTCGCCGGGCGCAGGGCCAGCCAGTTCGAGGCGTTGGGCATCAGATAGGTTCGACGGCGGAATCATCAGGGTCCTTCCCCTGCCGGAGTATCCGAAGTTGGCCTCCCCGGACGTTTTTCCCACCCTATCCATTGACAAAGCAAAAAGGCTACGTTAAATCCGGCTGGCCTTGGGGGCGAATGCCAGAGAGAGACGGCTGCGGTACTGAACGGGCTGCCTCGTCAAAGGGTCAACAAATTCCACGGACCGGGCAAGCAACTGAAGGGGCCGGTCATAGTCATCCGGCGCCTGCGGCAGCAGCTCGGGGTAGAAGGAATCATTAAGGATCCCGATTCCCTGAGATGCCATATGCACCCGCAGCTGGTGTGTCTTGCCCGTGTGCGGCTGGAGGCGGTAGCGGCCAACGCCGTCGTGCGCCTCCAGGAGTTCGATGCGCGTTTCGGCATTGGGTTCCCCCTCCACTTCCTGCGCCAGCAGGTAGGTGCGCGACTTGATCATGCGGCTTCGCACAACTCGGGGCAGTTCGAGGTCGTCGCGGACCGGAGCGACGGCCTCATATTCTTTGCTGATCCGACGCTTTTCAAACAGGGTCTGATACTTTCCACGGGTTTCCGGATTGGTTGAAAACAGGAGCACCCCTGCAGTCATCCGGTCCAGGCGGTGCATGGGAATGAGGTCCGGAATGTCCAGCTGCACGCGAAGGCGAACCAGCGCAGACTCGGCCACGTACATGCCTCCGGGCGTGGTGGGCAGAAAATGGGGTTTGTCGACCACCAGCAGGTTCTCGTCCTGGTGCAGGACGTTGATTTCCACCGGGAGCCGTTGTTCGGGCGGCAGTTCCCGGTAATACCAAATGAAGGTGTGCTCGTGCAGTGGAGTCTCCTGGGTCAGCGGAATACCGCCCAAACCCACAACCTCGCCGCGGGCAAACCGGTCGGCAATGCCCTCCGGGTCGACATGGCCAAACCGGGACAAAACGTAGTCCATGGCCGTCTTCCAGGGACCGTCATCCGGCAGCCGCAGGCGGGTGGCATTCACGCCGTTGCGTACGGGAAGGGGAGATTGCATCACCCTTCCAGAGTACCGAGGCGTGGAATCGTTCCATGACGCGGGGCGCCGGGGGACCGGGACAGCAGCGGCGGCAAACGCAGCTTTCGGCTGCGACTGGCTTTTATGTAGCCGGCGCGGAGGAGGCCGCTGCCGCCGGCTGGCAATGCGGGCAGTAGTACAGGTCCCGCAGCTCCAGTGCGTTGTCGCCGACAAGTTCGTGGGCCACCTTTGTTCCGCAGCGGAGGCAGCCGCGGGTTTCCCTGTTATAGACCCAGAGAGGATCTCCGCCCATGTTTCCGGTGGTGATCCTGCGGCTTCGCGTTTTGTTGGCTTCCAGCAGCCGCTTGGACAGATCGATGATCCTCGGCAGATTCCGCACCTCCCCGACGGGGGTCAACGGATGGACTCCGGCGAGGAAACAGATCTCGCAGCGGTAGACGTTGCCGATCCCGGCGAGGTTGCGCTGATCCAGTAATGCCAGTCCGATAGGCCGCTCCGGGACGGACTCAATCCGCCGCAGTGCCTCTGCTGCGTCCCAGTCCGGTCCCAGGAGATCGGGACCAAGGTAGCCGACGGCGTCGTTCTCCTCCGAGCGCGGTAGGACACGAAGGAAACCAAGATCGAAGCCGACCACCTGTTTTTGAGCCGTCTCCAGGACGCAGCGTGCCTTGAACGCCGGACGGCGCCATCGCTGGCCACGCTCGTAAACGTGCCAGAGGCCCTCCATCTTGAGGTGGGAATGCAGGATCCAGCCGCTGTCTGCATCGTCCAGCCGGATCAGCAGATGCTTGCCGCGCGCGACGACGTCGGTAACTGTGCGGCCCGTGAAATCCGTCGTGGCGAACTTGGGTACGCGGATGTCACATTTGGTCAGGGTTTGGCCGGCCAGCGCGGTGTTGAGTTCGCGGGCTGCCCGCCAGACTGTATCGCCTTCAGGCATGCTGTCCTCCGTGTCCGTTGACGTTAGACACGGTAACGCAGTCCTTTCGGCGTGGTGTAGAAACCTGCTTTGGTCAGGGCACGGGCAGCTTCCGTGTCGAGGACGTCCTGGCCGTTGACCTTCTCGATGGCCATCTTTTCCGCAGCACCCCGGCGAATAATGTCCACCAGAGCTGCGGCGGAAAGCTCCAGTGCCGCCGGATCCTCCGTGAAGGTCAACAGGGTTTTTCCTCCCCGCTCTGCATACAGGGTCAGATTTCCGTCGACCAGCACCACCAGCGCGCCCGCCTTGCGTCCGGGCCGGTGGCCGCCGTCGAGGGTTGGCCACGGAAGGGCCGCACCAAACGGATTTGCCGGATCAGTTGCCGCCAGCGCCACCGCTGACGGTTCAGGTTTGCGCAGCTGGGAGTCTTCCGAAAAGGACCGCAGCCGATCCACGGTGGCAGGGACGGCAAACTGCGCAGCACCGAGTTGTTCAATAAAGTACCCGCGGCGGCAGCGGCCCATTTCTTCAAGCCGGGCGAGCACGCGGTACAACAGGGCGAACCCGCCCGGTGTGCCCTCACTGGCAACCGATCCCCGGGTGACAACGCCGTAGCGGTCCAGCAGCAGTTCGGCTGTGGCATGGGCGGAGATGGTGGTGTCCTGCTCCACCGCGGGCAGCATGCTCCAGCGCCCGGCGACGAGCGGAGGAGAGTTGCGCAGCGCGGAGGGCTGGTTGCCGGCAGCCAGGCGCATGGAGCTTCCGGTGAGGGAGGCGCCCGGAGCACGGCCCAGCCTGCCCAGCCGGGCAGTGCGTGCACGGGGTGTCGCGGCGCGTTGTTTGTGCGCCGTTTTTCCTCCGGAGAGCAGGGACCGGACCGGGGTGAAAGTGTCGTTGCTGATCCTTCCCGCCCACACCAGATCCCACAGGGCGCTGATGACGTTGGCATCAGAAGATTCGGCCCCGTTGGCGGCCAGGCCGTCGACCAGCTGCCGGAAGAAGTACGCTCCGCCGCCGGACAGCAGATCCAACAGTTGCTGCTGTTGGTCCGAGGGGACAAAATCCGGTGCGGGATTGAGCGTCAGCGGAGCGTTTTCGGCCAAATGCAGCGCAATCCAGCCGTCGTTCCCGGGCAGGGAACCGGTCCCTGACCAGAGGACCTCACCGGTGGCGGTAAGTTCGTCCAGCATGGAGGGGACGTAATTCCGGATCCGTGATCCGAGAATGAGGGGTTCCCAGGCAGATGCGGGAATGGGGACGCCGGAGAGCTGGTCTATCACGGTGGCAACCCCGTCGAGCCCGCGCAGGGAAGAGCCCACATTCTGCCAGGCAGGAAGGAAGCGGGCATAGGTCGCCGGATCCACCGGTTCCACTTCTGAACGCAGCGCGGCGAGGGACCGCCGGCGCAGGCGGCGCAGCACCTCGACGTCGCACCATTCAGTGCCGGCTGGAGTACCGGGAACCGTGATGACAGCGCCGGGTGTTTGGTCCACGCCGGCCGCAGCGTCCAGGATTTGGGTTTCGGCCGGGCGGAACTCACCTTCAACAATGCGCCCTTCACCGGCCAGCCGCTGCAGAGTGGTGGTGACGACGGCGACGCCCAGTCCCAGCCGCGTTGCGGCTTCTGCGGCGGTAAAGGGGCCGTGGGTGCGTGCGTAGCGGCCAATCAGGTCGCCCAGGGGATCAGCCACCGGTTCGATGAAGGCCAGCGGGACGCCCATCGGCAACGGCACGCCCAGGGCATCGCGCAGACGGGCGGCATCCTCGATGGCGGCATAGCGCTGCTGCCCGGCCACGCCGACTTTCAGCGCCCGGTTGGACCGGACCAGCTGCTCCAGCAGGTCGAGGGCATTGTGCACCCCGGCGCCGGTGTCATCCGAGGTGCTTTCGGTCTGGTCCGCTTCATTGGGCTGCAGTCGGGCAGCAACTTCGGGAGCGGTCAAAGGCCCCAGCAGCCGAAGCAAATCGGCGACACCTTCGACGCCCCGGACCCGGCGATCCTCGGCCAGCCGCTGCAGTTCCCGCTCAGTCTGGGCGATGATCCGCGCGTCCAGAAGTTCGCGCAGTTCGGCCCGGCCGAGCAACTCATTGAGCAGGGTCGGATCCAGCGACAGCGCGGCAGCACGCCGCTCCGCCAGCGGAGAGTCACCCTCGTACAGGAAAGCACCGACGTAGCCGAAGAGCAGCGACCGGGCAAAGGGCGACGGCGAGGGCGTGGTGGTTTCCACCAGCCGGATCTCCCGGCGCTCGATTCCGGCGGCAATGTCTTTCAAAGCAGGCAGGTCGTAAACGTCCTGAAGGCATTCGCGCACGGTTTCCAGCACGATGGGAAACGTCGGGTATTTCTTGGCGACGTCCAGCAACTGTGCGGACCGCTGCCGCTGCTGCCACAGCGGTGTCCGTTTTCCGGGATTCTGCCGCGGCAGCAGCAGGGCACGCGCCGCACATTCACGGAAACGCGAGGCGAACAGGGCCGATCCGCCCACTTCTGCGGTCACGATCGAGTCGAGCTCATCCGCGTCGAAGATGAACAGCTCTGCCCCCGGCGGTTCATCCTCCATCAGGGGCACCCGCAGCACGATGCCGTCGTCGGAGGCCATCGCTGAGCCGTCCAGGCCGTAGCGCTGATGAAGCCGGGCGCCGACGGCGAGGGCCCAGGGCGCATGGACGGGCATGCCGTACGGGCTGTGCAGGACCACCCGCCAGTCGCCGAGCTCATCGTGAAAACGCTCCACCACCAGCGACCTGTCATTGGGCACCACATCGGTGGCCTGCTGCTGTTCCCGCAGGTAGGTCATCAGGTTGCCCGCAGCCCAGTCATCGAGTCCGACGGCGGCCAGCCGTTTGGCGGCGGTCTCGTCATCGGCGCCGGACATTTCACGGACAAAGCCGCCCAGTGCCCGGCCCAGCTCCACCGGCCGGCCGAGGGAATCTCCCCGCCAGAACGGCAGCTTTCCGGGCTGCCCGAACGCAGGGGAAACGAGCACCCGGTCATGGGTGATGTCTTCAATCCGCCAGCTGGTGGCTCCCAGGGCAAAAACGTCGCCCACCCGGGATTCATAGACCATCTCCTCATCGAGTTCCCCGACGCGGCGGCTGTTCTTGCCTTCGGAGTCGCCCACCAAATACACGCCGAACAGTCCGCGGTCCGGAATGGTGCCGCCGGAGGTCACGGCCAAACGCTGCGCGCCGGGTCTCCCGGTGATGGTGCCTTCGGTGCGGTCCCAGACGATGCGCGGCCGCAGTTCCGCAAACTCGTCGGATGGATAGCGTCCCGCCAGCAGGTCCAAAGTGGCGTCAAAGGCTGAGCGCGGCAGGCCGGCGAAAGGCGCGGACCGGCGGACGACGTCGAACCATTCCTCCACGTCAATGGAGCCGAGGGCGGACGCGGCCACCGTTTGCTGGGCAAGGATGTCCAGAGGGTTGGCAGGGATGTACAGGGGTTCGATCTGTCCGGCCAGCATCCGCTCGGCGACAACCGCCGTGTTCAGCAGGTCTCCGCGGTGTTTGGGGAACATGACGCCTTGGGACGTCTCGCCCACCTGGTGTCCTGCCCGTCCCACCCGCTGCAGGCCACTGGCCACTGACGGCGGCGATTCAACCTGGATGACCAGGTCCACGGCACCCATGTCGATGCCCAGTTCCAGGGAGCTGGTGGCCACGACGCAGCGCAGCCGTCCGGATTTGAGGTCATCCTCAATCAGCGCCCGCTGGTCCTTGGACACTGAGCCGTGGTGGGCGCGGGCGAGAACCGGGTTGTCATCATCAACGGCAACCTGGTCCGGCTGGCGGTAGCGGATGGATACGCCAGCCTGAGCCATGAGTTGGGCGGGCGGACGTGCTGTGGGGAGGTTCGAAGACCCGGTGGACCCAGCGGCGGGTTCAGACCCAGCGGCCGGTTCAGACCCAGCCACAGTTTCGAACGCGGCGGGAGCATCAGCCCCAGCGTTGGAGCCGGCACCCTCTGTGCCGGTTGCCGCTGCAGCCAGCGACAGGGCGGATGCTTCCAGCCGGTAGGCATGGATCTCGTTGAGCCGTGCGGTCAGCCGTTCCGCCAACCGGCGGGAATTGGCGAACACTATGGTGGAGCGGTTCGTCTCGATGAGGTCGACGATTCTCTCTTCGACGTGCGGCCAGATGCTTGCCTGCGGCGCGTACCCGCCCTCGATGGTGTCTTCCACGGCCGGCGCGCCACCGAGATCGGACATGTCCTCGACGGGAACCGTCACGGTGATGTCCCAGGACTTCTTGGCTGCCGGAGCCACCACCTGCACGGGAGCGTTACCTCCCAGGAACCGCGCAACCGTCTCATGCGGCTCCACCGTTGCGGACAATCCGATCCGCTGGACCGGTTTGGGGAGCATGGCATCCAACCGGGCCAAAGTGACGGCCAAATGTGCACCGCGCTTGGTGCCGGCAACCGCGTGCACCTCGTCGACAATGACGGTGTCCACCTCGGCCAGGGTTTCGCGTGCGCGGGACGTCAGCATAAGGAACAGCGATTCCGGCGTGGTGATGAGGATGTCCGGCGGCCTGGTGAGCAGGGTTCGGCGTTCGTTTTGGGGTGTGTCTCCCGACCGGACTCCGACGGTGATGGACGGTGCCGGGAGTCCCAGCCGCTTGGCTGTCTGGGTAATGCCGATCAACGGGGAGCGCAGGTTTCGCTCCACATCCACACCGAGGGCCTTAAGCGGCGATATGTACAGAACCTTGGTTTTGCGTTTCGGTACAGTATTCCGTTTACGTGCGGACGCTTTGGCGCCGTGCTCAGCCAAGGGGGCGGCGCGGACTGGTTCGGTGGCGGGGACATGAGCTGCGGCTGCGCCCGCTGAAGATTCACCGCCCGCAGCCGAGGCAATAAAACTATCCAGCGCCCACAGGAAGGCAGCCAAGGTTTTGCCCGAACCTGTGGGTGCCACTACCAGGGCGTTGGCACCCTTGGAGATGGCGTCCCAAGCTCCGGTTTGTGCGGCTGTCGGCGCATCAAAAGCACCCTCGAACCACTCTCTGGTGGCGGGGGTGAACTTCTGCAGAACCGAAGCTCCGGATGTCATGTAAACCATTGTTCCGCACGGGCCTGACACTTTCGGCTTCCGCGGTGCAGTTTGGCTGCAGGCCGAATTCGCTCAGCTTGCGGAGCGGCGGGAAGGAATATCCGCCACCGATGAACGGAAGTACACGTTGCGCAGAGGCACCCGGTCAGGATCCACATACGCCGGCGGAACGAACCAGGGAACGCCGGCTCTTATCCTGATCTTCCAATTCTCTTTGTGTACCTCATGATGGTGGTGGGAGCACAAGAGGACGCCGTTGTCCGTTGATGTTGGACCACCGCGGTTCCAATAGCGGATGTGGTGGGCTTCGGTCCACGGGCCGGGAATGCTGCAGCCGGGAAAAGCGCATCCTCCGTCCCGGGCATGGAGAGCTCTGCGCATATGCGGCGGGAACAGCCTTTGCGCCCGTCCAACATCCAGGATCCGGCCTTCACCCGAGAGCACAACGGGCAGCATCTCCGCGTCGCAAGCGAGTTCTCTGACGGTGGCCGCCGCCACCGGGCCGGTGAAGGCAAAGGAACCTGGACTGACCGTTTCCGGATCCTTTGTCTGCGGCGGAGTCTTCTTCCCCGCCGGGATGTTCATGGAATCCAAACCCTTGACGACTGATCCGTATTTGAAGTCCTTCAACAGGGACGGCGCATCAATAGTCACCATGACCTGAGGGCGCAGCCCGCCGCTGGAAGGAACGCCGCCCGTGGCCAAAGCGGCCTTGGCCACAGCGATCAGCCCGCTAAGAAGCCGCTGGGGACGGGTCCGCCGATCCAGTCGAGATGAAGTCCCGGCATCAGGCGCACTACCGTCGGCATGCTCAGCCAACCCCGGACCGGCATACTCAGCCAACTCCGGGCCGGCTTGTTCGTGCCCGCGGCCGCCGGTGGCTGGCGCCGCCGCTGGTGCCGCATCCGACGCCCTGGGGCCGGCAACTGCATTCATCACGGTCAGGAGCGTTTCGTGCTGTTCAGCGGTGCAGTAGATGCTGAGATGGTTCAGCCCGTTCTTTTTTCGACCGGGGAACACCCCTTGGAAGCGGCGCAATTCATCATCGGAGGGTTCGGTTCCGTCCTGGTCTGCCAGCAATACCCATCGGCGCGCAGTTCGGGCGAGAAAGTCAGCGTCGTGCCGGCTCCCCAGGGACGCCAGATCCGACTCCATGGCTTCGGCGGTTTCGGTGCCGCTTCGCTGCCTCACCTGATCCACTGCCTCGGCAATGATGAGGGCGGACACGGACGAGATTTGACCGGCCGCTGCGGCTCCGGCCAGAACAGGCAAAGCGGCCGGAACGGGGTGCCCGCTGTTGCCGGAAGCCGGCAGCAGAACGGAAGCCAGTTTCAGACGCCGCTGTGCTTCACCTCGGCTGATCCGCAACCGGCAGCGCATGTAGTCAGCAGTGGTGCGGAACTCGGCACGGACTTTGCCGGCGGCCTGCTGAGCAGGTGAAACCGCCTCGGCCCAGGTGTTGTTCCAGGCTCCAGCTCCTTCGGCATGTTCAGCAACTGGCGGGTCCTCTTCTGTGAATGGTGCAGCAGGTGCGCCAGCCGGACCGGTCGAGCCGAAGGTTTCGGCAACGCGGTGGTTCTCCAAGGCCCCGGCACAGACGATCTGCAGGTAGTCCACGGACCGCGCCAGGGCTTCCACTTCGGCCGCGAATTGTGCCGTCTGGCCGATACTCATGAGGCCTCCCGCCTGGACAGACCTGCGGCAGAGAGCACTCAACGCCTGTGCGGCATCCGTCAGCGACAGCAGGAACCCGGGTGGACGGACGCAGTGAACAGAATCGTCGGCGTCAGCCCCTGATGCTTCCCCGGAGCCAGCCGCTGCTTCCGGCCGAAGGATCGTTTCCATAAACCAATTTTCCGGTGCCCGGGCTGCCCGGTGTGAAAAGAAGCCATGGATGTGGACAAACGATCCGGCGTCGCAGCCTGTGGAGGACTAGTGTCCGCCGTCGCCGCTTACCGCTTTTGCAGAGCTCCGATGCTCAGCAGCTCCACGTTGGGGTTCTCGCAGGCAAGAATCTCATGGGGGATCTGCAGCGCTTGGAGGTCTTCCGGAGGGTAGACGAGCAGCTTCGTTGCCTGATGGGGTTCGCAGTCCTCGCCATAGTTCTCGGCACGGGTTTCCTTCAGGTCAGCGACAACCGACTGCCCGGGTTCCAGAACAAACACCCCGCCGGGGTTGCCGTTTTCACCCGAGCGAACGGCTGCCGCTCCAATCTGCTCATTTGAGGTGTCGTCAACATAGGAGACCCCGGGGAAGCCGGCTGCTGATGCACAGGGAGCGGACGAGACATTCGTCAGGACCAGTGTGCGGTAGACGCTGCCTGCTGCTCCTCCGCCGATATTGTCCTCGACCTCACCTACCAGATCGGCGGCAGCGCACGTCTTGGGTCCAGTTGGTGACGCGGCTTCAGCGGAGTTGCCGGCTGTGGGTGCCGGAGCGCTGGAACCCGGGGACGCACTACCGGCTTCGCCCGTGGATGTTCCGGTGCTCGGCGATACCTCCGGGCTTTCGGAGGCAGCAGACGGCGACGGCGAGGCCGACGACGCGGTTTCCCCGCCGTCGGACGCGCAGCCGCTGACTACAAGAGCTGCGCCCAGTACGGCAGCGGCCAGCGGCCATAACTTTGTAGACGAGGATGGCTTTCTTGCTGACAACAATTTCCGCGACCGGGTATTCATAGGATCACCTTCTCCGCAAGGAGGGTACGGCGTCAATTAGGCTCCTCAGGCGCACTGATAATGACGCCGCAAACGTTACGCATTTCCTCATTGCCGCAGCTCGCCAATTTGCTCCAGCCCGCCAATTTGCCGCAGCGCGCCGGGCAGCCGCGAGCGGGCCGAGCTGCCGCGCAAAATAGCGGTCAGTGATATTCGTGACGGCAGCGGTTATTCGTGGTGATAGGGTCGCCCGCCGGCGATCTCCTGGGCCCGGTACACCTGTTCCGCAAGGATCAGGCGGACCAGCTGGTGGGGGAAGACCAGAGGAGACAGCGACCAGATGAAATCAGCGCGGTCGTGCACGCTCTGGTCCACCCCGTAGGCGCCGCCGATAATCAATGTGACGTTACGGGAATTATCCAGGGGCTTTTGCAGGGTCTTTGCGAGCGCAGGAGAGGTAATGGCCTTGCCCCGTTCATCCAGCAAGATGACATAGTCGCTGCCCAGCTTGGCCAGCAGACGCTCAGATTCCTCCTTGCGGGCGGCATCGCCTTCCCGTGCGGAATGCGGAATGGAAACCCAGGTCAAATCGAAGGGCTTTTTCAGTCTCTTTTCATAGCGGCGGATCCCGTCCACCACCCAGTCTTCGTGCTTTCGGCCAACCATCAAAACGCGCAATGCCATGTCTCCATTGAATACCCCGGGGCACGGGAGGGAAAAACGCGTGGCAGTACTCACCTGTCCCGGGCTTAGACTGCCCGCATGACAAACACGAGCGGAACGCGGGCAATAGTCCTGGGCGGCGGGGGAGTGGCCGGCATCGCCTGGCAGATCGGCGTCCTGGCGACCCTGCTGGAGCACGGTATTGAACTCAACGACGCCGACCTGGTGGTGGGAACGTCAGCCGGCTCCGTCGTCGGCGCTTCCCTGCGGTTCGGAGTCCTGCGGGAGGCGCTCGCGGCCCAGCTGTACCAACACGAACCGGAACAAGGCCCGGCAGGGCAGGGCGAGTTGCCGCACTTCAGTGTTGAGGAGTTCATCAACATGATGGGTTCGGCCGCCCGCGGACCGGGCGGGGACCAGGAAGCCCGTGCCCGGATCGGCAAGGCGGCGCTCGCTGCCGGCCAGGGACTTTCCGAAACCCGGTGGGTGGACACCATTCGGTCGCTTCTGCCGGCACAGTCATGGCCCTCCGGCCTGCTGAAAGTGACAACAGTGAATGCGAACGACGGCGCCTTTCACGTTTTCGATCAATCGTCAGGCGCCGACCTGGCCCGGGCTGTCGCCGCAAGCTGCAGCGTGCCCGGTGCCTGGCCGCCGGTGCTGATTGACGGCATTCCCTACATGGACGGCGGGATGCGCTCCGCCTCGAACGCGGACCTGGCCACCGGGTATGACAAGGTACTGGTTCTCTCCTGCGCGCCGGAAGCGCCGGACAGCCCCTTCGGTCCCACCCTTCCCCAAGTACTGAGAGGTTTATCGGAGGGAACTGACACGTTCCTGATTGAAGCGGATGAGGCCAGCCTGTCAGCTTTCGGAACCAATGTGCTGCTCTCGTCCACCCGCCGTCCGTCTGTGCTGGCCGGCCAGGAACAGGGCGCCGCAGTGGTGGATGCAGTGAAGGTGTTCTGGGGTGTCTGATTGCCGGTCACCTGGATTTGTCCGGCGAGGATCGGCACACGGCTTCACCCGATGCTGTAATGGAAAAGGCGCACGGCCTTCCCCCAACGGAAAATGGTGACATGTCCAGCGACAGTAATTCTGCAGGAGCAACAGACCTGATCGATGCCGCGCGGGCAGCGCAGGACGAGACCGGAAAGGATTACTCCGGTCTTTTGCAGGACATGCTCTTGGAAACAAGCGACGTCGAAGGTTTTCTCGCCGACCTGACCCGCCTCACCGTCGACACCCTGGCCGCGCCCGGGCAGGAGCTGTTTTGCGGTGTGACCCTCCTGCGGCCGGGCAGTGCCGACACGGTGGCCAGTGACAGCGAGGAGTCCCGGCGCATGGATGAGGTCCAGTACCGGTTCGGCACCGGTCCCTGCCTGGAAGCAGCGCGCACCAACCGCACCGTTGTGGTGCGCGACATCACCACGGACCCGAGATGGGACGAGTACGCAAAAGCAATTGCCGGGTATGGCCTGAAATCGATTCTGGGCGTTCCGATTCCCCTGGACGGAGACGCCCAGTGCGGCCTGAATGTGTATGCCCGGGAACCGGATGCCTTTACCGACGAAATGATCCGCGCGGCTGAAGAATTTGCCCGCGGCGCCTCGAAATCCCTGCGGCTCGCCGTGCGCATTTCCCAGCTGGGTGAAAGCAGGGACAACCTCAAGGCAGCCATGGGTTCACGCACCACCATCGACTTGGCCGTGGGAATCATCATGGCTCAAAACCGGTGCAGCCAGGAGGCCGCAATCGGCATCCTCAAAGCGGCGTCGAGCGCACGGAACGTGAAACTGCGGGACATTGCCGCCTCCGTTGTTGCCTCAGTGGGCGAAAAGGAGCCCAAGACCCACTTCGTCGACTAGCAGCGGCCCACAGCCCGACGACGGCGGCCGCCGCCTCTGTCCCCGTCCGGCGTGCGGGGGGACACTAAAAAGATGGAACTTTCAGACAGGGATCTCAACGCAACGCCACCGGAATCCGGGAATCAGGCCGATGCCGGGGCCCGGCCGGGCGATGCACTGCCGGGACTGGTAATCCACGGCTTCGGCCCGGACAGCGGAACCTGGCTCGCCGGTGTGCTCCGAAGTGCAGGGAACTCACGCCGGGCGCTGGGCCCCGAACGGAGACTCGAGGTGGTGGTCCAGGGGTTTGGGGTGCGGCTCCTTCGTTCGGGCATAGGAGATGAGAGCGCCCTCGACGGAGCCCTGTCGCAAGACATTCATGTTTTGGCCTGCCGGAACAGCATGACCCATGCCAGTATTCAGGCCGATGAACTGCACCGGGGTGTGGAAACCGTGGATGCCGCCGTCGCGCATTTGGCGCGCAGGCAGTGGGAAGGTTGGGCGTACGTCCGGTTGTAATCAGGAAGGTCTCGTGTTCCCCGGGGCGGCGGCAGCCCGGCCTCCCCGGGTGGCTACGCTCAACCCAACGGACACCGTGTCGCCGTCGTCTATCCGTTCCTTGAGACGAACGTCCTTCCGCAGCGGCAGGGCATACCCGCCGCTGCGCGGAAGCAGCGAAGTCTCCCAATCGGTGGTCCCGATCCGGACACAGACAGGAATGGCGCCCCACCCATAGGTGGCTGCGGCAGCTTGGGCGCGCACGTAGTCAGCCGCGTCTTCAGGCAGCAGCAGCCAGTAGAACGGCGCCGGCCCGCGCCACTCGAACACCTCAGCACAAAATGTTGTGTCCACACTGTCGAAGGTAGTTTGCCCGGGTGGCGCAGGCAACGGAATAGCCGGAGGGAAAGCCCAGCCCGGCAACCTATAATTTCGATATGCCAAATCCACGCCTCAAGGGCGCCATCCATAAACAGTTGACCTCCCCGCACCAGCAAGGAGCACGGCTGTGAGCGGGGGGCTAGTCGCCCTGCTGGACGACGTCGCCGCCCTGGCACGCATCGCCGCAGCCTCTGTTGACGACATCGCTGCCGGAGCCGCGAAGGCGGGAGCCAAGGCTGCCGGCGTCGTTATTGATGACGCCGCAGTGACACCGCAGTACGTGTCCGGCGCCGATCCGTCCCGCGAACTGCCGATGATCAAGAAGATCTTCTGGGGATCGCTCCGGAACAAGCTGCTGATCATCCTTCCCGCACTGCTGCTCATCAGCGCGTTCATTCCCGGCGTGATCCCGTTCATCCTCATGCTGGGCGGCACGTACCTCTGCTACGAGGGTGCCGAGAAGGTCTGGCACAAATTCTTCGGCCACCATGAGGCTGCCAAAGAGGCGCCGGCGGTAGAGCGGGGGCCCGACGCCGAATCCAAGGTCATCAAGGGCGCCATCACCACCGACTTCATCCTGTCCTGCGAGATCATGGTCATCTCCATGAACGAGGTGGGCGACGCATCCATCTGGGTCCGGGCGGCGATCCTGGTCCTCGTAGCCATCGCCATCACAGTGCTCGTCTACGGAGCCGTCGGGCTGATCGTCAAGATGGACGACATCGGCCTGCACCTGACCAAAAAAGAGTCCGCCGGCTCCAAACGCTTCGGCGCCCTTCTGGTGAAGGGGATGCCCGCCGTGCTGGCTGCCATCACCTTCATTGGAACGATCGCCATGCTCTGGGTGGGCGGCCACATCATGCTGGTGGGTGTCCATGATCTTGGCTGGCACGCCCCCTATGACCTGGTCCACGCCCTGGAACACCCCGTGGCCGGGCTTGCGGTTGTGGGCGGTTTCCTAGCCTGGCTTGTGAACACGCTCTGCTCGGCCGTCATCGGACTGGTCTGGGGCCTGGTGGTCATGGCTGTCCTGCACCCTCTGATGAAGGTGCTGCCGTTCGGCAAGAAGAAGGACGGGCACGAAACCGGTGACACTCGGGCAGCAGTTGCCGGGCACCGGCCGGAGAAGCCGGACACCGATTCCACCGAGTAGACGCAGCGGGTCTCCCGGACAAAACAAAAGACCCCGTTTCCCTTGATTTACAGGGGAAGCGGGGTCTTTCTCATGTGGCGGTGACGGGGGATTTGAACGCACTACGGGCCGCTGAATATCAAGGCCCGGAAAATGGCCGGGCCTTGGCTGACCCGCGACGGCGACGGGACTTCAGCGGAATGAATACTGCGTAGAACGCAGTCCAGCAGATCCAGAAGACGGTCGAGATGCGCCGTTCAGAGACGCCGTCGGCAGGAAGAGGAAGGCGTACTCACTGCGCCGAAACCCAGTGACCCCCCCAGCTGTTTTCCGTATGTACTGCTCGTTCGCAGTTCTTAGACCCGTGCCCGCTGGCGAAGAGGCCTAATCGAGAATCTTGGGCTACTGCCCGGAATGTTTCGGGGTCCACTAAGCCGAGGGCATGGGCGGCAAACTTCCTTACCTCGGCGAACCTCTTCAACCGAATGTCTTCCAGGCGGGCTCCGTTCACTACTGAAACCAAACGGTTTCAACCACGCCTACACCCTCAAACGCGACGAGCCTTGAAGCCGATTCCTTGGCATGTTATTTTAGGCACCTGCTAGTAATCGAAGCTTTCTCCAGCAGCGCGATTACTGTCCAGTGTTTACCTCACTGTGACTGCGTTACGGCAGGTCACGGGCCGTTCTCACTCTGTGTTAATTTGCATATACCTCTTGTAGATTCTTGTGCGATCGTGGGGTGTGCGGTGCCTGGGAATGCGCAGCGTTTAAGTGATACAGGACCTATTGATCCCCGGACGGGCTATCCACTGTGGTACGAAGACGTTACGGGTACGCGTCTGGATCTGGCCTGGCAGCGCGATGACCCGAGAACCCCGGTCATCGCTGACCTGAATGAAAGCGGAACTCTGCGAGGCATCGCTAACTTCCCAGGCGAGTCCTTCTACGTTACGGCGGAGGCGGAGCTTCCTCTAGGCGGAGGAGGACAGGACGGGGAAGTGAGGGTGGTCCTCGCTTTGGAGGCTACTTTTGCTACGGAAGACGTGGTGGACGGCGAGCAGATCGTCTTCGGACGCATCCGGTTCCGGGTCCGCGACGGACGCCCAGAGACGACGTACACGCTCACGCATCCGTACGGCACGGTTCAGGCCACCACCGATGATCGGGGTCGAGTGACTGCGACGGAGGACATCGGCCTGACACCGTTGGATTTTACCGGGGCTCTGGGCGGGCAGATTGCCCCCTTCCTGCAGTGGACGCCCGATCCCGCTCTGCCCGAGGGCTACATCGGTGACGGCGCCACAGAGCACACGATCACGGGCAGTCCGTTCAACACTAACTTCGTCCTGGTGGAAGGCACCGGGGCGGGTACAGCTGGGGCTGACTCAGATCCGAATGATCCTGGGAATCCGGACAAGGTCTACACGGACCAATTCGTGCTGCAGGGCCGGATCGCCACGATCCATGGGGCGGAGATCACCCGCGCGGTCTACAGCCGAGCGGCGGCTGGGGCGGTGATGGTGGAGGTGTTCGCCCGATCCGTTCCCGGACAGCAGCTCGGAGTATCACTTGGAGGTGGTCCGGAGACGCCTCTGCAGGGCGGGAATACCCCCAACTATCTCTCCAGCATATCTGCGGGCAGCACGGTTCCGACGCAGGTCACCGTGACCAACCGGACTGATCCGGTTGCTCTGCCGGTAACCGTAGGGGTCACCGATGCGGTGGCGATCACGCAGGCCGACTACGACAGTACCAACCAGACGCTCACCGTGAGCGCAATCTCCAGTGACCAGAGTGGCGCCCCGGCACTAACTGTCACAGGGCGTGGCGGGCTGTCCGGCCCGGTCGGGGTCTTTGCTCTCGATGCCCCGCCGTCCACGGTCACGGTCGTCTCCGCCGCTGGCGGCACCAGCACAGCGATTGTCCGGATCGTGGCCTGACAGGATCCTGCCGGGCGCTGTCCCAACATCCAAGAATCAGAGGACCGTCATGGAATACACACTGACAGGTAGCTTTCTTGAGGCCTGCGACTGCACTGTCATCTGCCCCTGCTGGGTGGACGACGACCCTGTGGAGGGACACTGCACCGGGTTCGTCTTGTGGGAGTTCACCGGGAACGGCACTGAGTCGAAGATCGATGGCCTCGTCGTCACTGGGTGCAAGGTCGTCAGCGTCGCAATCCACGCGGGCAAACGTCGCGACAGTTCAGCACCGGCCACTTCGATGATCTACATCGACGTTTCGGACTGCAAGAACAAGGAAACCACGGATGAGCAGCTTTTTCAGGCCTTGCGGGGTACCTTCGCCGAACACCCCACGAAGGAGGGAGGGGGTATAGGCCCGCTGGCTGAGCTGGCCGAGATGAGCGGAACGGTGGTAGGGGCCGAGCCGGCCAGGATCTCCTTCGAGTTCGATGACGAACACCGCTGGACGGCTACAGTCACCCGCACCCGAACAAACCCGCAGAAACCGCAACCCCTTCAAGACCTGTTGATTCACGCGACAGGGCAGCCGGAGCGGTTTGACGTGGCCGAGAACGCTAAGAGTCAGCCGTTGGAGCTGTCCAACACCGCGCTGACCTACGAGCTACAGGCCCAGAACCCGGTGACTGCCCAGGCGGGGGATGAGTTAATCATCAATGTCGGTGCCCTGCCCGGAGGCAACATCAACGTCAAGGGCCGCTCGGGCATGCGCGGCACCTTTCACTACCGCTACCCCGCAGCGGGCGTGCACACGGGCATGCCTGGTGAAGAAGCACCAGCATCATGACCCCCACCTCCCCGGCGGCGCCTCACCAGTCCGGGGCGAGCCGCCCCCTCGACATGAACCTCCTTGTTCTAAGCACGATCGTGATGGCGGCGATGGCCTGGGGGGTCCTGCTGCTGACCCACGGGCCCGGAGGCCACGGGCTGGAAGGCCACACGGTGACCTCTGAAGTGCTGGCTCCTGGGCCGGCCGCGGAAACACACGCTCAGCACGGTGGTACGGCCGCGTTCGTGATTCCTCCTGCTCTGGTCGGTGGTGCAGTAGCCCTGGGCGGCTGGGGATTCATGGTGGTGGCCATGATGCTTCCGCCAGCCCTCCCGCTGCTGCAGACGGTGCGACGACTAGCCTCGCACCGTCCGGATCCGTGGCGTCTGACCATCTGGAGCGCCATGACCTTTATCGGGGCTTGGATGGTCATCGGGGCGGTTCTCGTCGCAGGCGATTTGGGTGTCCAGGCGTTGGCTTCCAGTGGATGGCCTGCGATCGATCCCCGTTGGGTGACCGGGGCCGTGCTGATCGGGGCCGGTGGCTATCAGTTCACCCCGCTGAAAGATTTGTGCCTGCGCGGTTGCCGGAGCCCGCGCAGCTTCGTGCTGGCGCACTGGCAGGGTCGGCGCTCTGCCAGCGCGGAGATTTTCGCCCTGTCCGGTGCATACGCGCTGTCATGCATCGGGTGCTGTTGGGCGCTGATGCTCATCTGCTTTACCGTCGGCACCGCAGCGCTGCCTGCGATGGTCGCGTTGAGCGTAGTCATGGCCGCAGAACGCCTCGTCCCGTGGGGCCGGCGCTTGGTATGGCCTACCGGTTTCGCCCTCATCGCTATGGGAGCCGCTACGGCGCTGATTCCCGCCTTTGATAGTCCCATTTGATGTAGACCTTTTCTGCCGCTGAGCGGCTCGATCACGGAGTTCACCATGTCGTCTACCCAATTCCGCACCTACCACGTTGTGGCCATGTCTTTCCCGATCGTCTACTCGCTCGAGGGCGACCACGATCCCAACGGTCTGCTCTACACCTTGCGCGTGTACCAGCCCCTCCTGGATTGGGTGAAGGAACAACGAGAGAAAAACGGCGATTACCTGACCAAGATGCACCGCAAGACCCAGCTGATGGAAACCGTGGTGTACGCAGTGCCGCGGCTCCTTGAGATGCGCCGGATCCTGTCCGATGGACCGGAGAGGAATAAGTATCTGTTGAAGGACTTCGGCAGCGAGTCCGAAGTTCTTGACCGGGAAGACCGGGACGTCCGCGGTCGACGGTTGGATCCGCAGGATCGTGCGATACGCCAGAACTACCGGGCCACGGTGGACGAACTGGTTGCCGCTTTGCGGGAGCTGACTGATGGGCGGATTACCAGTCTCTCCTCGAAGGCCCCGCCGGATCCGGAGCGACTAGAGGAGCAACAGGCGAAGAATGAACATGATGTTTTCGAACATGGCCTGAGGGAAACCATGGGGGAGTGGCGCACCTCGTGGCTGTCGCAGCTCGAGGAGGCCGAGCGGGCTATCGAAGGGCAATTGGAAAGGATCCGCCAGGGGTGGCCGGAGTTGTTGGCATGGTATCGGAGGCAGCGTCCCGGGTCTCAGCTGAGGGACGAGGACATCGAACGGTTGATGTTCAACGATCACAGTCCTGACCTGATCGGCAAAGGTGAACAAACTCCGGCCTACAACCGGTGCAACCCGCTTAAGCCCATCCCGCTGGTGCGTCCGCTGGTGTTGCGGGCGTGCCGGGGAGAACAGCTTAAGGTGCATTTCGAGAACAGCATCCGCGGCCGCGAAGTGGGCATGCACGTGCAAGGAGACGGGCTCGGGGGCACCGTCCCGGGACACGGCACCGGCTCAGGCGTCCGGTATGGAGATGGGGCGCGCGTAGGCGACAACGACCCCACCGCTGTTCCCTACCAATCTAAAATGACGTACCGCTGGATGTGTGCCCGGGAAGGCGTGTGGCCGATCAACGATCTGGGCGACATCCGCGGAACCGACCGGGGCACCAACAACCACGGATTGTTCGCCGCTCTTGTCGTCGAGCCCGAGGGCGCGAGATGGTACGACCCGGAGACGGGGGAACGGCTCGACGGCACAGATCGCCCCGATGGGCTCTACGCCGACGTCGTGCCCCGCGACGAACACCGCCTCAAGGACGGGAAAGTGGTGGCTCCCCAAGAGGACTGCCGCGACGAGCAGCATGAGGGCTGCCAGGCGGGCAACCGGTGCCGGAAATGGCGGGAGGACAATTTCGTCGACTTCCACCATGCTAAGGACAATCCGGACCAATTCGCCGGCAACTGCAGTTTCCGCGAGTTCACCGTCTTCTTCCACGACGAGCCCGAGACGCATAGCGGCATCCCCCACCCCCTGCCCCACTCGGCCATGCCCCTGTCCTACCGCGCTGAACCCATGCACAACCGCCTTCCCTATCGGCTGCACCGGCGCCTGCGTAAAGGCGCGCCGAAGGCAGAACCCGATAAGAACAGGATCGACCACTCAGTCGTTGAAATCAGGATCGACAACGAAACCCTCGGAGAAGAGTTCTGGGTGGCCAAAGACAAGAACGGCGATTTCCTCGAACGCGTCTCCGGCGAGGAGCAGCATCACAGCTCATGGCTGTTCGGCGAACCGGTGACGCCGATTCTGCGCGCCTACCGCGGGGACCCCAGCCGGGTGCGGCTGGTGCACGCCGGGGTCAAAGAGACCCATGTCTACCACCTGCACGTCCACCAGTGGCGAGCCGTCGCCCAGGACACCGCTGAGCCTTCCGTGTGGAAGATAGGCGAGCACCACGGTTCCCAGCTGCTGGATTCGGTGTCCATCGGTCCGCAGACCGCCATGACCATCGACCCGCTCTATGGCTCGGGCAGCCGCCAGCATGCGGTGGGCGACATCATCTGGCACTGCCACCTCTACCCCCACTTCCACCACGGCATGTGGGGACTGTGGCGCAGCTTCGACCGGCTGGTCGACGGGGAGCGGGCCTACCCCGACGGCACTCCCTGTCCCGAACTGAAGCCATTGCCCGGACGTGACCCCATCCCCTCGACCGACGAACAACCCGGATTTCCGTGGTTCATCGACGCCACCTATCCCCGCAAATCTCCACCGCCGCCCTCACCCCGCGAGAAAGACGTAAAGAAGAGGAAGGTCCCGGTCAACGGGCGACGCCAACTGCTGCAGATGCCGCATTGTTCCGACAAGGAATGGGCGGCCTTCGCACCCAACTGCCGGTCGGGTGATCAACCCGGTGCTCTTTTCGTCGATCTGGACGGCCTCGCCCGGAAGTGGAACACCAAGGCGAAGGTGCCCGAGCGACGGATTATTCACTACGACATCGACATGGCGGAACGGGGGATGATCTACAACTCCGCCGGCTGGTACGACCCGCACGTACACCACTATCAGCTCAAAGGAATCACCGTCACCCGTCTCGACGGCGACGGGCACCGGCTTGGGGATCCAATGCACTTCAAACCCCCGGCAAACAAAGGCGACGGCGGGGCCGACGCGTTCTTCCCGCGGGCCAATCACGGCGACATCGTGGAGCTGCGCTTGTCCAACACGGTGGGCACCGTCAAAGGCGACCACTTCGACTTTCCCGGCCACCCAGTTGAATGTGGTCTGCACGTGCACCTGGTGAAGTTCGACGTGCTCGCTGCCGACGGCTCAGCCACCGGCTGGAACTACCTCTCCGGCGCCAGTTCCCCCGAAGCCATCCCGGACGGCAAGATCAACAATCCCCCTGCAAATGTTTCTTTGCACCGGTGGGTGGTGGATGAGGAGTTCGGCCCCTGCTTTTTCCACGACCACCTGCTGGCGAACTTCCGGCAGAAGCGCGGCCTGTTCGCAGCCCTGATCGCCGAACCCAACGGCACCCGCTGGTACCTACCGGACCAGCAGACGCCCGCATGGGTTGGTTCCCAGGCCGTGATCGTACCGCGAACTTCAAAGGGGGATGGGGACGTAGCTCTAAAAGACCCCTTCCGGGAAGCTGGATTGGCCCTTGGGGACTTTGTGCCGCTGAACCGTCCGAAGGACGATCGTCCTCCAAACCCCATCCCTGCTCAACCTCAATCAGAGGATGATCCGCTGAATGAGCCGAACCTGCTGGGCGGTGATGACGATCCCGGTGTTATGGGCGTCAATTACCGGTGCACCCCCATGCGATACCGCGGCAAGGACCCCTCCGAGTGGTTCAGCTCCAGCCGCTCCTCGCTGAAGAACGAGGACGAGGAGCAGCGGAAGGTCCTAGACGTGCAGGCTCCGTACATGTCGCCGCCACTGCCTGTGCCGCCGAAGCACAAGGGTGACCCCGACACACCGGTGATCTACACCTATCCTGGAGAACGACTGCGCATCCGGATTTTCCAGGGCTCGCACGAAGAGCAGCACAGTTTCATGCTCAACGGCATGCGATGGCGCAAGGACTGGCAGAACCAACAGTCGCCGTGGGTGAACCAGCAGACGATGGGCATCTCGGAGGCCTTCACCGTGGACATCAACCCGCCGGAAATCGGAGCTGACGGAAAGCGTCTGGCGACGAGCCCGTACGGGGTCGGTGACCACCTGTGGCAGTTCACTGTCATGGACGACCTGTGGCTGGGTTGCTGGGGACTGATCCGTTCGCTCCAGCCCAGCTCGGAGAACTTCCGTGAACTTCCCCCGTTGCGGCGCATCACCAAGGTCATGCCCAGGACGGAGGACGAAAGCGGGCGCGTTGCAGCTCCGACCGACCAGGAACTGAAGGAGGCACTGGGTCAGTTCCGCCTCTCCCAGTCCAACGGATTCCTGCCCCCACGCCCCCTCCGGGTGCCCGGAGGAACGTGGGCGGCTGGGAAGGTGCGGGAGTACGTGGTAGTCGCCCAGCGCCACGAGCACCAGTACGCCGGCCAAGCACTGACCGACCCGTGGGGCCTGATCTACCGTACGGCCGAAGAGTCCGTCGCTGAGACCAGGGACGATGGAAGCGAGACCGGCAATCTCCGGGCAGTGGATGTGGACGGTTCCGACCAGCCACTGGTCCTGCGGGCACATCCCGGGGAATGGATCAGGATCACCCTCATCAACGAGCTCCTGCTACCGCAGGAGAACCTCCCAGACCAAGACTTCGCCACGAAAGATCCTCGGCTCCCGGACTTCGGACCGGAAGTGAGCCCGCCGAGGCTGCCCGTGGAGCACCGTGACCACCTGGGCTACCCGGACCGTCGAACGGTCAGTCCTCGAGTCTCCCTGCACCCCAGCTTGCTGCTTTACGACGTGCAGAGCGACGACGGCGCATACGTGGGGCTGAACCAGGACGGCACCGTAGCCGCTCTGGACGTGGACGATGCTGCTCATGGCGTGCACGGCGGACACGACGCAGTCAATGCGGTGGTGCACCGCACCGACCATGGCATCGGGCACCGGGACGCGAACTGGCGGGAGTATTGGTGGTACGCGGATCCGGCCCTGGCTTTCGACACATATCAGGACGGGCGCGAACGAGGCCAAACCTGCTATCTGTTCGATATGGGTGACATCCGCAACCACCGGCACCACGGCTTAATCGGAGCTGTCGTGATCGAGCCCAGCGACATCACCCCGGTCGACCCGCAGAACGAGGACAAGCAGAAGTGGACAGGCGCCCACGTTCACCTGGAGAGCGGTGACAAAGTCATCGCCCAGGAATTTGTTTTCTTCCTACAGGACGGGCTGCGTCACTTCCTACGCGGCGATATCGACCAGCCACTTCCTGACATCTCTCCGAGCGACCCTCCCGTGGATGCCGGGCAGAAGGCCATCAGCTACCGGTCCCCGCTGACTTCACAACAGAATCCCATGGCGCTGCCCAACCTCACCGCCCCAATCCAGCACGCGAGCAGGGACCTGCCCATCTGGTGGCGCCTGGTTTGCGCCGGCGACAAGCCCCGCAACCACACCTTCACCGTGCACAACTTCGCCTGGGATGTCGCTCCCTGGGTGCGGAAGGCAAAGAAGAGCAGCCCCGAAGCGGGATCGGTTACCGCCATCTCAGCCGGCTTCGCCCAGGACCTGGTGATGCTGCCCGAAGGACGCTGGGATCCAGGAGACCACGCCTACCGCAGCGGTTCCTTCCGCTGGGCCGTCAGCCAGGGGATGTGGGGCATCCTCCGGATGGGTGATCAAAACGCCAAATCTTGAAAGGAGACAGACCTTGGACGGACTGCTGTCGCGAGGAGTCGAGGGGCTTTTCTCCGGTGAGCAGAGTGAGCTCCTGTTCACGATGATCCGGCCCATGAAAACGAATTGATCAGTTCCGGCCCACGACCGGGCGGGGCGCGGCCAAATCCGGGCGGCCGAGGCGCGACGTCAAGGGCCGCTGAGAATCCTATTGCTGGTGCTTTACCGCTGGACATAGTCAAGGCAAAGCAAAAGACCCCGGTTCCCTCTGTTTACAAGGGAAGCGGGGTCTTTCTCATCTGGCGGTGACGGTGGGATTTGAACCCACGTTGGCTTTCACCAAACAACATTTCGAGTGTTGCACCTTCGGCCGCTCGGACACGTCACCATCGCGTCAACCTTACCGGGTCGGAGGCCAATGCCCCAAAACGGCCGGGTCCGCAGTCCGAGAGGTCACCGAAACTAGAGGTCGACGACGTCGTTCTTGCCGATGTTGGGGGTGTCACCGGTGACGGCGCTCTTGGCAATCTTGAACATGGTGGCCACCCGGGGTTCGTCCGTGGCCCAGTATTCAGCGGTGTCGGTATCCACCTTGATCAGTGCAATCGACGGGTCCTCGCGCCCCTCGTCGAACCACGCGGCAACCGGAGACTTCCACAGCTCCTCGATCTTGCCCTCGTCCTTGGTAATGGTGGCCTTGCCGCTGATCGACAGGTAGCCCTTGGAATCATGCACCGAAACGTTCACGTTCGGGTTGGCCCGGATCTCGTCCGCCTTGGGGGAGGGGTCCTGGGTGAAGAACCACAGGTTGCCGTCGGAATCCGTTTCCTGCAGCTGAAGCGGCCGGCTGACCAGCTTTCCGCTCAGGTCCTCGGTGGTCAGCTGTGCAATATCGGCGTGCTCGAGAATCTTGACGACTGTATCCAGTCCGTCCTTGTCTGAACTCATAACTGAACTCCTTGGGTATCGGGTTCTGAGTTAGTAAGCCTACGTATGAATGCCCCCGCTGTCAGCCTGATCGCCGAGAGCCGAAAAAGTCAGTGAGCAACTTGGCGCACTCCGCCTCGCGGACCTCCGGGAAGACCTCCACCCAATGGTTCAGACGGCGTTCGCGAAGGATGTCGAACACCGATCCGGCAGCCCCGGCCTTTTCATCCCACGCACCGAACACCACCTTCGGGATCCGGGCCAGGACAATCGCTCCGGCGCACATCGCGCACGGCTCCAGGGTGACCACCAGGGTGCAGCCCTCCAGCCGCCATTCCCCGACGGCGGCAGCGGCCTCGCGGATGGCCACCACTTCGGCATGAGCGGTCGGATCGCCCGTGGCCTCGCGTTCATTGCGGCCGGTGCCGATCACGGTTCCGTCAGGACCGACGACGACGGCGCCGATCGGCACGTCCTGCGTCGCCAGGGCGCCGCGCGCCTCCGTCAGGGCAAGATCCATCCAGGACTCGTGCTGTTCGGTGGGCGGCATCATGGTCCTATCTTCCCGCAGGTTGCGGCCGGGCCCGGAAAGCGGTCGGGATCCCCCGCACCGCAGGGGAGGGATCGGCTGCGAGTGGTATTTTTGAAGCATGCGCGTACTTGTAGTGGATCACCCCCTAGTTGCCCACAAACTCACCGTTCTCCGCGATAAGGACACCCCTTCACCGGTGTTCCGCCAGCTCACGGAAGAACTCGTCACCCTCCTGGCCTACGAAGCCACCCGCAACGTCCGCGTTGAGCCCGTTCAGATCGAGACTCCGGTCACTTCCGCCGTCGGCACCGGCCTGGTCAAGCCGACCCCGCTGGTGGTGCCCATCCTGCGGGCAGGCCTCGGAATGCTGGAAGGTATGACCCGTCTGGTTCCCACAGCTGAGGTCGGCTTCCTGGGCATGGCCCGCAATGAAGAAACCCTCGAAGCCATCACGTACGCTGAGCGGCTCCCGGATGACCTCACCGGGCGTCAGGTATTTGTCCTGGATCCCATGCTGGCCACCGGCGGAACCCTCCGTGAAGCCATCAAGTTCCTGTTCAAGCGCGGAGCTGCAGACATCACGTGCATCTGCCTGCTGGCCGCACCGGAAGGCCTTGAAGTGCTGAAGAAGGAACTGGCCGACGCCAATGTGACCATTGTGCTGGCCTCCATCGATGAGCGCTTAGATGAGAAGTCCTACATTGTGCCGGGCCTGGGCGATGCCGGGGACCGGTTGTACGGCGTCGTTGACTAGTCATCCGTTCCGTGAGGAACCGTAACTAGTCAAGAGAGTCGTCCAGTATTTGGACACTTGCCGAATTGCTTGACTCGCACCCGTTTATAAGATCACTTATGAACGGGTGCGTTTTTTTCCCCAAAAAGTCCCTGTAGGGGCCGTGCGGAACCCAAATGGCGCGTCCTCGAAAGGGTGCACCACACTGCCAGTCAAAGGGAAGAAACAGTGAAGTAGGTCACATTTAGACCGAAACGTTCCACATGGTGAGACAACTGTCGCAATGTTACTTGCGCTACACCCTTTGTTACATGCAATAATCCGTAATGTGAACATCCACACGACAGCACCTGTCGCAGTCCTTCCCTTCGGCTCAGCCGTTGAGAAGCCGTGCTGTTGTCGAATGCACGCCTGACTGACCCACCCCCCTCTTTCAGGCACCACTCAGGCCCAATGACGGGCGAAACTGCGCCATCTCGACTTGGGCACACCCCCAGCATTCGAGCGTGATGACGGTAATTCACATTGAGGTTGCAACATGTCAGTAGCATCAGGGTACGTACACATCTCACTGCGCAATGCGCAGAACCGGGCCGGCGCAGCGCGGCAGGGCGCCATAGGGGACTTCCCCCGACAGTACGGGGCCCAGGGGTACGCACCGCAGCAGTACGGAGCCCAGGGGTTCGGCAGGCCGGAAACCCGCCTGCAGTCCGTTTCTTCCACGAATGAGGCTTCGCCCATGACGGCACCCACCGCGGTCGTAACTCCTAACGGGATTCCGGGTCCACAGTCTGTCAGCAATGACACCGTTGCCCGCGGCTTCGTTATCTATGTGGGCCTCGACGAGGGTGCGGCGGCAGCCAATGGAACGTCGCTGACTAAGCTCGCCCAGGAAGTCCGCGCCTACATTCAGACGCTGTGCCCGGGTGCCCAGAGCCACGCGGCGGTAGCTTTGGCGCCGGCGGAAGCGGCCGGCTCCGATATCGACGTCGTTCGCCAAGCCCTGGGCGATCCCACGGTGCAGCGCCGCCCCCGCCCCGAAGCGGCCCAGCCGGTCCAGGCTCAGAGCGCACCCCGGCCCTCCGGCGTCCTCATCGATCTCTCCCGCCGGGAAGTGCACCTGGACGGCGACACCTTGAATCTGACCTTCAAGGAATTTGAGCTCCTGAACTACCTGGTGGAGAACGCCACCCGCACCGTTGGCCGTGAAGAACTGCTGGCCGGGCTGTGGCGCAACGCCGAGGAAGTGCCGAATGAGCGCACCATCGACGTTCACATCCGTCGGCTCCGCTCCAAGCTGGGCCGGCTGGCGAACACGGTGCGGACGGTCCGCGGCCAGGGCTACCGCTTCTACGAGCACCCCGAGGTTGTTGTCTGGGCTGCGCCCGAATACAGCATCTGATGCGCAGGCGGTGCCGGGAGCGGATATCCGATCCCGGCACCGCCGATAGACTGGGCCAATGAGCGGCCACCACCTGAAAAAGTTGATGCTCCTGCGGCACGCGAAGGCGGACTGGCCCCGGGACGTCTCCGACCACGAACGCCCCCTGTCCGGCAGGGGACACCGCGATGCACCGCTGGCCGGACGCTGGATGGTGGAACACAACTCCATCCCGGACTTCATCCTCTGCTCCTCGGCGCTGCGGACCCGGCAGACCTGCACCTGGATCTGCGAGGAACTCGGCGACAAGGGCCCAACACCCAAGCTCGAGGACGGGCTTTACAGTGCGCCGGCCACGCAGATCCTCAGCATCATCAACAACGTGCCGGAGACCGTGACCAGCCTGCTGGTCATCTCGCACCTGCCCGGCGTGCAGGACCTGGCCATGCGGCTGGCCTCGGTCGATTCCAATGAAGACGCCGTCATGGAGATGGCCACGCGCTATCCCACCTCCGGCCTGACCGTGATGCAAACGGACAAGCCGTGGGCCGAACTCGACGGACGCGACGCCAAGGTCACGGACTTCGTAGTCCGCAGGGCATAACCGCGGCCGGGACTACACGGCTATTTCCGGCTGCAGCGTCTTCAGCGTCCACATCTTGTGCTTTCGAGCCGCGAGGGTGGACAGCACAAGTCCCAGCATGGTGTAGCCCGCCAGACCAAGAGCCACGACGCCTGCCTGGCCCGGGTCGCTGCCGTAGAGCAGCTGCCGCAGGCCGCTGACCACATGCCCCATGGGCAGCACATCGTGGGCGAAATGCAGGGGAGTGGGAATGGTCTCCCAGGGGAAAGTTCCACCCGATGAAACCAGCTGGAGCACCAGCAGGACCAGGACCACAAACTTCCCCACCGATCCGAGCAACGCCACAATGCCCTGAATCAGGGCCGAGAATGCTGTAGCGGCGAGCAGCAGCAAGCCCCAGGCGAGCACCGGGTGGGCGGGGGAGAGTCCCAGCCCGAAGCGGACCACGGCATACAGCACGGTGGATTGCGCGACGGCGACGGCCAGGAACGGAAGCCAGCCGCCCAGGGCGATTTTGAAGGCAGGCGCATTGGAGGCCAGTGCACGCCGGCTGATCGGGCGCATCGCCTGAACGAGCATGAAGACGCCGACCCACAGCGCCAAAACAAGGAAGAACGGGGCAATGCCGGCGCCATAGCTGTCCGCTTCGTTCTGCGCGACAGTGTTGACGCTGACCGGATTGGCGATGACGCGTGCAGCATTGGCACGCTGCTGGTCGTCGGGGTTGGGAACGCTGCCGGCGCCTTCTGCGAGTCCGGAAGACAATTCCGCGGAACCGCCGGTGAGGGTCGTCAGTCCGTCGCGCAGGGCGGCGGCCCCTTCGGCTGCTGAACCTGCGCCGGCGGAGAGCTGGCCGGTGCCGTTGAGGGCATCCTGCTGGCCGGCTGCCAGCTCCGCAGAACCGGTGGACAGCGACGCCGTGCCCTCCGCCAGGGCGCCCGCTCCGGCAGCGGCATCGGAGATACCCCCGGTCAGGGACGGAATGCCGGCAGCAAGCTGCCCTGCGCCGTCGGCCACTTGGCGGGAACCGTCCGCGAGTGCTTGAACTGAGGCTGCGGCCGCGTCGAGTTGGGCGGCGATGTCAGGGGACGACGTGCTGCCGTCTTCCGCGGCGGCGGCAAGCACCTGATCAGCTTGATCCTGGGTGAGGACCCCGCTGGTCACGAGTTCCGCAGTGGAGGCCTGAAGCTGGGCGGCAGCGGCGTCCTGAGCTGCTTTTACTCCGGCAACGGCGCTCTGGAATTCGGAGTTGAGGGCGGAATTTCCGGCCGCAACCTGTTCGGCACCGGTGGCCAGTGTTTGTGTCTGATCCGGGAGGGCAGCTGCACCGGCGTTCAGCCGGGACAGGCCGGCCGACAGCTCGCCGGCGCCGGCACTGAGATCAGCGGCGCCCGCGGCGAGGGATTGTGAGCCGGTGACGAGCTGCTGCTGTCCGGCGTACAGCTCCGCCGCGCCGCTGCGCAGCGTTTCCAGGCCTGTCGCTAGATCCGTGGCTCCGGTCTCGGCCTGCGCCGATCCCGCGGCCACTTCCGCTGCGCCGTCAGCGGCGTCCGATATCTGGGTGTGGATGGTGCTGAAGCCCGTCAGCAGCTGATTGGCGGTTTCCTCGCCGACTTCGGCTGCCACGGTGTCGTGGACGGAGCCGGTGAGCTTGTCCACGATGCTGCCGAGCAGATAATTGTTGGCGTCGTTGGTGGTGACGTTCAGGATCCCCTGGCGTGCGGTGTCAAAGTCCGACGGCGACGCCAGGGAAGCTGAGAAGTCTGCCGGGATTTTCAGGGCGAAGGAATAGGTGCCGTCCATGACGCCTGCGTCCGCGGCATCCGGGTCCGACACCAGCTCCCAGTCAAAGGTGCCGTCCTCGAGCAGGGAATCGGCAACGGTGTTTCCCACCTCCAGCCGCTCGCCGTCGTCGGTCTGGGCGCCCTCGTCCTCCATCACCAGGGCGGCGGAAACACCGTCGAGGTTTCCGTAGGGGTCCCAGTTGGCGTAGAGGTACACCGCGCCGTAGAGCAGCGGAACCAGCGTGAGGGCAACGAGAGCCAGCTTGGGAAGCAAGCCCCCCGTCATTCGCTTGAGCTCGGAGAGAGCCAGCCGCAGCGTGGTCACGCGGTCACTTCCGTTTCGGCAGGGCCGGGGGCGGCCGGGGCGTGGTTGTTGGAGGGGTCAGGAGTGCCTGCCTCGGCAGGGATCACTGCAGGGGATGGTGCGGTTGATGCAGCGTTCCCCGCCCGGGCCGTTGGCCCGTTCCACCCTGGAGGAAACTGTGCGACGGCGGCAATCACCGCCAGGTTCCGCCCGGCAGTTCGCCGTCCCTGCCTGGATGCGGCAGTCGCCGCGGCGGCTGCCACGGCATCCTGCAGTACCGGCAGCCAGGCTCCGGGGTCGCCCTGATGCCGGTCCGGGGAATCCAGGACCAGTTGGTCGATCCGGGAGTCGGCCAGCGCCAGGGCGGTCAGTAGCCGGATCCGGTCCGAAGCGGGTACCTGCTCCATCCACAGGCCGCTGGAATTACTGAATCCCAGGTCCTCGAGCCAGCGGGCGGGGGAGGTTTTGGGCCGTTCGGCACGGGGAATCAGGGCAAGATCTTCCGCCACCAGATCCTTTACCCGCAGATGCAGTTCGGGTTCATTGACCTCGGGGGAGTCCACCAGTGCGCTGCGGCGGCGCAGGTGTCCCACGTGCCTGTCGCCGTTCCAGTGCAGTGAGCCGCTGGTTGGTTTCATTCGGCCGCTGAGCGTCAGGGCCAGCGCGGTCCGTGAGGAGGCATCGTCGGCCTGGACCAGAAGGACATCTCCGGGGGCCGCCACCAGAGAAGTGGGAGCAAGGAGATCACTGTGGCGGCCTTGAACGTACAGGGTTTCTGCGGTCAGCATGTGCGGCTTCTGGTCGGGGGAGCCGCGGCGGTGCCCGGTCGGCTACCGAACATCCTAATCAAACTGACCAGTCAGTACAAAAACGTGTCGTGGCCTCTCCACGTCGGGCTACAGGCCGTACTTTTCCAGCAGTCGCAGCCAAATCTCGCTGATCGTGGGGTAGGCAGGCACTGCGTGCCACAACCGGTCCAGGGGCACTTCGCCGGTGACGGCAATAGTGGCTGAATGCAGGAGTTCGGACACATCCGGGCCGGCGAAGGTCACACCGACCAGAACCCTGCGGTCTTCATCAACCACCATCTGCGCCCAGCCCCGGTAGTTGTCAGAGTGCAGTGCGGAGCCGGCCACGGACAGCTCCAGCGAGGTTTCGGAGGCGTTGATACCGTCCGCCCGCGCCTGTTCCAGGGTTAGACCGACCATGGCAAGCTCCGGATCCGTGAAGACCACCTGGGGAACAGCAGCATGGTCGGCGGTGGACGCCGCCCGGCTCCAGGGGGCCGGCGCCTCGGAGGGAGGCAGTTCTCCCCGGGCCCGCGCGGCGATGGCAGTGCCGGCGGCCCGTGCCTCGTACTTGCCCTGATGGGTGAGCAGCACCTTGCCCGCGGCGTCCCCCACCACGTAAAGCCAGTCAGTTCCGTCCACCAGCCCGGAGTCATCCGTTTCCAGCCTGACCGATTCCGGCCGCACCGCATCAAGCCCCAGATCCTCAAGCCCCAGGTTCGCCAGTGCCGGCGTCCGGCCGGTGGCTACGAGCAGCCGGTCGGCAGCGAGCACGGAGCCGTCATCCAGTCCCAGCTCCACTCCGCCGCCTACACCCGGACGCACATAATCCGTCCCGGTGTGGGTGCGGATGTCCACGCCGTCTTCCGCCAGCCCAGCCTTCACGAGCTCCCGCGCGGGTTCCGGGTACTTCTCCAGGACGTCGTGCCGCGCCACCAGGGTCACTTTCGAACCCAGCCGCGCCCATGCCTGGGACAGCTCGGTGCCTGCCACGCCGCCGCCGAGCACGATCAGCCGGGGCGGCACCTCCTGCGCCGAAGTGGCTTCCCGGGTCCCCCAGTACTCGATGTTGTCCAGGCCCTTGAGCGGAGGAGGAACCGGCACGGACCCGGTGGCCAGCACCACCGCGTGGCGGGCGGAAATGGTGACGGAACCGCCGTCGTCGTACTCCACCCGCACCTGCCGCGGACCCGTGAGCCGACCCCGTCCGCGCACCAGGCCGATTCCCGTATCGCGGACCCAGTCCTCCTGCCCGGAATCATCCCAGTGCGAGGTGAAACTGTCGCGGCGTTCCAGCACCGACCGCGCGTCGAGGGTGCCGGTCACCGCCTCGCGGGAACCCGCGACGGATCGCGCGGCGTGCAGTGCAGTGCCGGGACGCAGGAGGGCTTTGGAAGGCATGCAGGCCCAGTAGGAGCACTCGCCGCCAATGAGGGAAGGCTCCACGAGGATGGCTTCCAGGCCGCCCTGGACCACCCGGCCGGCCGCATTCTCACCCACCGCGCCGCCGCCAAGGACGACGACGTCGGTCACCAGTTGCTGCGGACGCTGTGTTCCGGGGGTGTGCTCCTGATCAGTCATGCAAAGAGCTTGGCATGTGCCGCCTGCGGACGGAACCCCGGTATCGTTCCGCCCCTCGGCACGCTGGCGCCGCTGCTGCCTCCGGCGTACCTAGGCTGGAAGGAAGGACCGCTGCGCACTGCGCAGAGACCGCCGTGATCCATGCCGCCGGACCGTCAGGCCGGGGCGCGTTGACGAGTTAGCAGGAGTGCCCATGACAACCGTACAGATTCCCGATTACACCACCGACTCGTTTTTCGGCCTGGAAGACAAATGGCTTGAGACTGCTCCCGGCGAGGTCACCCACTATCACGAGCTTGGTGAAGGGACCCCGATCCTGTTCCTGCACGGTTCCGGCACCGGAGTCACCGCCGCTGCCAACTGGTGGCTGAACCTGCCGGAGATCTCCGAGCTGGGCCGCTGCATTGCCATCGACTCGATCGGTTACGGCCAGTCCATCGTGGCGCCGGGCACGGAATACGGCATCAAGGAATGGGTCCGCCACACGGTGCGTGTCCTGGATTCCCTCGGCATCGACAAAACCTGGATCGTGGGCAATTCCATCGGCGGCTGGGTCGCCATGCAGTTCGCCATCGATTTCCCGGAGCGCCTGCTGGGCATTGTTTCCATGGGCACCGGCGGTGCCAAGAAGACTGCGGCGCTGTCCGGTCACGCCAAGCCTGAGCTCTCCGAAGCCGGTATCCGCCGCACGCTGGAACAGTTTGTGGTCGACAAGTCACTGGTCACGGAAGAGCTGGTTTCCCTGCGGTACCAGGCGGCCCTGAACGACACCGCTTCGGACCGGCTGGTGGAGGTCGTCACCGCCCGCGACCGCGACCGTGACGCCCTTCCGCTGGACTTCGACGTGCTGGCCAAGCTCGACATCCCCGTACTGCTCATTCACGGGATGCAGGACGTCGTCATCCCGCCGTCACGGACCTGGGAACTGCTGAACGTCATCCCCACGGCGGACGCCCACATCTTCAGCCAGTGCGGTCACTGGTCCCAGGTGGAGCGGGCCGAGGAATTCAACACTGTGATTAAGCAGTACCTCGCGGCGCAGGGCGTCGGCGCCAAGTAGGACCCGCAGCAGAAGAACCTGAACGACGACGGCGGCCGGCTTCCCGAGGGAGGCCGGCCGCCGTCGTTGGTGGGCAGTCCTTACACAGTGCAGTTCTGCTCACCGCGGTTCTGTTCAGCGCAGCGTGGCGGGCTGCGGATTGAAGGACATGGAGGCCAGAATGGCGTCCAGGGTGGCCGGCCCGTCCTGGGTCAGGCATGCTCCGGCAACAAAGCGGTCCGGGCGCAGGAACACCATCGGCGTGGGGCGGTCGTCAAACCATTTCTTCATCCGACCGGTGGAATCACCAAGCACGAGAACGTCCTCACCCATGCTCTTTTCCGCCCATTCACGCTGCGTTTCCGGCAGGATGCAGACGAGGTTGGCGCCGAGGGCGCGGAGTTTTTCCAGCGATGCTTCCGGCAGCACATCCTTGGGACTGTTGCCCCAGACGATCACGGACCACCAGTTGCCGACGGCGTCGTCGAGCAGGACGTCGTGGCCGTGCCGGAAGTTCACGCGCGGCTGCGGGAACTGAACGCCCACCGGAGAGACCCGGCTGTTGGCGGTGCGGACCGGAATCAGGTTGCCGCCGATCCGCGCTGCAGCCCGGCCCGGGGTCCTGGTTCCCGGGTCCGCCAGGACGCCCTGCGTGTAGCGGGGCATCGGCTTGAACTTCATGTCCGAGAAGTAGCTTTTGACGGACGGAAAGAGGTTCAGGACCGAAGAGGCGGCGTCACGGCCGGCCGCCAGCAGCGGGTTGGTGATCTTGATGATGTTGCCGAAGGTCAGGGACAGATCGACCATGGCCTTTGCATGCTCGCGGCGTTCCGAGGTGTAGGTGTCCAGCAGGTCATCGCCGGCCTGTCCGGAGAGGACCGAGGCCAGCTTCCAGCCGAGGTTCGTGGCGTCGCGCATTCCCGAGTTCCAGCCCTGTCCCATCCACACCGGCATCAGGTGGGCCGCGTCCCCGGCCACCAGCTGGCGTCCCCTGCGGAAGGTCCCGGCCACCCGCCCGTGGTGAGTGAACACCCTGCGGCGGATGAAGGACAGCTGTGAGGGATCCGGGACATGGTCCTTCAGGAGCGCATTGACGTAGTCCGGATCGGTGACCTGGTCCTCCGTCTCATGGTCATGGAGCATGAATTCCCAGCGGCGCACGGCATGCGGCAGGCCTATCGAGACATAGGGCCGCTTCGGATCGGCGCCCAGGAACACGTTCGGGGTGCCCAGGGGGTCGTTGTTAACGTCCACGACCAGCCAGCGGGTGGCGGGAGACTCGCCGTCGAACGTGGTGCGCAGGCGCTTGCGGGTGGGGGACTTGCCGCCCTCGCAGCCCACCAGGTACTGCGCGGTGAACATGTGCTCCCGGACCTCGCCGTCCGGTCCGGACACCAGGGCTGTGGCGGTGACGCCGTCGGCCGTCTCCAGCACCTCTTCAACGCGGTGGCCAAACAACACCTGGACGTTGTCGAAACGGGCCAGGCCTTCAAACAGGGCGCGGTCCACGGCGGGCTGGATAAACCCGTGTTTCCGGCCCCACCCGAACTCATCCGTTTGCGGGTTGTTGACCAGGATGACCTTCCCGGACCCGTTGACCAGGCGCATGATGTGCTGCGGCGTCGTGTGCGGCAGGACGGAATCCACCAGGCCAACGGTCTGGATGGTGCGGAGCGACTCATCATCCAGGCCAACTCCCCGGGGAAAGTCGATGAGCGTGTCCATCGCTTCCAGCACCGTCACCCGGCGGCCGTACATGCCAAGAATGTTTGCCAGCATCAGTCCGGCGGGGCCGGCTCCGATGATGAGGACTTCACTGTCCCCGGGTGCGGTGTCCTGCGGTGTGTTCACGGGTAGCCCTTTCAACGCGTCAAAAGTCTTCGTGTAAATAACGCTCACTCATACGCGTTATTTACACAGAACTAGATCCACATCACACCACCTGGATGTGATGCAGGTCAATGTGGCGTGCTGGAGGGTGGAACAGGTTTAGGCGAGGAGTCCGGTGATTCTTGAGGCGGCGGCCTGCAGCAGGGGAACTGCCGTCTCGCCGAGGTTGCTTCGTGCGGAAATGACGTTCAGGCAGGCAGGAACGCCGGATATGGCGGCGTCGAGGGGAACTGCCAGGCCGTGCATGTTGGGTTCCACCTCGCCGTACGTGCCGGCAAAACCTTCGCGGCGGACCCGGGCTACGGACTCGGGTTCGCCCGGAACTTCAGGGTCGGCCGCGAGCAGGGCGTGCCCGGCCGCGCCGATGGTCAGAGAGTGTGAGCTGCCTTCCGAAAAGGTCACGTGGTAGGCGCCGTCCGCCGGGGAGATGACGGCGAGCGCAACGGCCTCCTGCCCCTGCCGGACGATGAGCGAAACCGTCGCGCCCAGCTGATCGGCCAGTTCCCGCAGCAGCGGCCTCGCGGCGGCAGCGAGGGATGAATGCGCGGCGGAGGACAGGGTCAGCAGTCCTGCAGCGCCGCGGTAGCGGCCGTCAGGGCCCCGGTGAACCAGGCGTGCGTCCTCCAGGGTGTTCAAAAGGCGGTAGGCAACCGTGCGGTGGATTCCGGCGTGCTCGGCGACATCCGCCACGGCCATGCCGTCCGGTGCGGCCGCCACGGCGCGCAGCACGTCCAACCCCCGGGCGAGGGTCTGGGATCCTGCGGTGCGGGACTGTGCAGTGCTGGACTGTGCAGTGCCGGACTCAGGGGTGCGGGACTGGGCGGTGCGTGCCGCTTCGGTCTGGTGTTGGGCCACGGTGACGATCTTTCCACAGGAACGCCGGAGGCAGGGTCCGCGGGATGCGGAACCCTGCCTCGTCTGTTGGTGCTGGTCTGCTGCTTGCCTGGCTGCTTACTTGGCGCCGGCAAGCTGAACGGCGACATCCACGATCATGTCTTCCTGGCCGCCCACGTACCCCGCCTTGCCGATTTCCTCCAGGATCCGGTACGCCGGAACACCGTAGCGGTCAGCTGCGCGCTCGGCATGGATCAGGAAGGAGGAGTACACGCCGGCATAGCCCTGCATGATGGAGGCGCGGTCCATGACGGGCATACGGGTGATGAACGGCTTCACGACGTCCTCGGCCGCAGCCATCAGCGCCTGGGTGTCCACGCCGGTGGCGATGTCCAGGCGGTCGAACGCGGCTGCAAGGACCTCGGTGGGGGAGTTGCCGGCACCGGCGCCCAGAGCCACCAGGGTGCCGTCGATCTGCTTGGCTCCGGCACGCACGGCGAACACCGAGTTCGCCACGCCGAAGCTCATGTTCTGGTGGCCGTGGAAGCCAACCTGCGCGTCATCGCCCAGTTCGGACACGAGGGCTTCCACGCGGTCGGACACGTCCTCCAGGATCAAGGCACCCGCGGAGTCCACTACATAGACGCACTGGCAGCCGGCGTCGGCCATGATCCGTGCCTGCTTCGCCAGGTTCTCCGGGGTGGTGCGGTGCGAGAGCATCAGGAAGCCCACCGTTTCCATGCCCAGCTTGCGGGCGTGCTGGAAGTGCTGGATCGAGATGTCGGCCTCGGTGCAGTGGGTGGCAATGCGTGCCACTGATGCACCGGCGTCGTGGGCCTGGTTCAGGTCATGGATGGTGCCCAGCCCCGGCAGCATGAGGACGGCAATCCGGGCCCGCTTCGCCTCGTCCACTGCCGCTTTGATGAGCTCCAGTTCCGGTGTCAGGGAGAACCCGTAGTTGAAGGAGGAACCGCCCAGCCCGTCACCGTGGGTGACTTCAATGACGTCAACGCGGGCGTCATCCAGGGCCCGGACCACGTCGCGGACGTGGCGTTCGGTGAACTTGTGGCTCATGGCATGGGAGCCGTCGCGCAGGGTGGTGTCGGTGAGGCGGACGCTGAAGGGCGCAGTCGTGGTGCTCAAGGGATGCTCCTAGTTGCTCTGGGTGCCGGCGGCGGCCAGCTCGGCGGAACGCTCGTCCATGCGCTGTGCGAGCAGGTCGGCGGTACGGGTGGCGGCGGCGGTGATGATGTCCAGGTTCCCGGCGTATTCCGGCAGGTAGTCGGCGGCGCCGGCCACCTGGACCCAGATGCCTACGCGGCCGTTGCCGCCCCAGTCCTCGCGGGCGGCGTCGAACTGCGGAGCCACGCGCAGCTCATAGCCGGGCACGTAGTCGCGGATCCTGGCTGCGGCTTCCTCGATGGCTGCCCGGATGCGGTCCTGGGTTTCACCGGGCTCGGCGGCTTCTGCCGGGATGGAGCAGTAGATGGTGTTGCGCATCATCATGGGCGGTTCCACCGGGTTGATGATGATGATGGCCTTGCCGCGCTTGGCGCCGCCCACCGCTTCCAAGGCCTTCGCCGTGGTTTCGGTGAACTCGTCCACGTTGGCGCGGGTGCCCGGGCCGGCGGACTTCGAGGCGATGGAGGCGACGATTTCCGCGTACTCCACCGGAACAATCGAAGACACTGCGGCAACAATCGGCGTGGTGGCCTGGCCGGCGCAGGTAATCATGTTCACGTTCATGACGTCGGTCAGCGAATCCAGGTTCACCACCGGGGCCAGGTACGGCCCGACGGCGGCCGGGGTCAGGTCGATGGCGCGGATGCCGGCTGCCTCGTACTTCGGGGCGTTGGCTTCGTGGGCTTTGGCGGACGTGCACTCGAACACGAAGTCCGGCAGTTCGTCCTGGGCCAGGAGCCAGTCCACGCCCTCGGCGGATGTGGTCAGTCCCAGGCGGGCGGCACGGGCCAGGCCGTCGGAGGCCGGATCCACGCCGATCATGTACTTGACCTCGACGTTTTTGCTGCGGCGCATGATCTTGAACATGAGGTCGGTGCCGATATTGCCGGAGCCGACGATCGCGGCGGTCTTCTTCTTGGGCGTTTGTGTCACGGGAGCTGTTCCTTTGCGGAAGAGGGCGGCTGCTTCACAAGCAGCGGGGCCGGCGCGGAAGGGCGCCGGCAGCCCGAAATCAGATGAACGTTCTATGAAGCAGTGATCTGTAAAGCAGAGTCAGATAAACCGGATGGTGAGGGACCCCAGGTCCCCGAAGTGGGCCGTGGCTGATTCGCCGGCAACGACGGGAAGGGCCCGGGTGAAGGAACCGGGCAGGATCAGCTGTCCGGCTTCCAGTGCCACGCCCTGCTCGCCCAGGACGTTGGCCAGCCATGCCAGCGGGGCCACCGGGTCACCCATGACGGCGTCACCGGTTCCGGTTTCGCGGACCTCCCCGTCGATGAGCAGTGAGCAGGTGACCGAGGCCAGGTCCTCGACGGAGACGGGCAGGGCTGTGGTGCCCACCGCAATCGCGCCGCAGGAAGCGTTGTCCGCCACGGTGTCCAGGAGTTTGATGTCCCAGTCGGCAATCCGGGAGTCGATGATCTCGATGGCGGGGTAGACGGCGCCGATAGCGGCGCGGGCCTGCTCCAGGGTGACACCCGGACCCTGCAGGGTCTCCTGCAGCACAAACCCGAACTCGGGTTCCACCTTCGGCGAGATGAAGTCGCCGGCGGGCACGTCGTCGTCGTCGTGGTGCACCATGTCGGCGAAGAAATAGCCGAAGTCCGGCGAATCCACACCGAGCTGGCGCTGCATTGCCGGGGACGTCAGTCCCACTTTGCGTCCGGCCAGAATCCGGCCGCCGGCAAGGTGCCGCTCCAGCTGGCGGCTCTGGATCATGTAGGCGTCATCGAGCGTCAGGTCCAGCACCCGGTCCCGCAAAGGAGCCACGGGAACCAGCGTCCGGGTGGCTTCGAAAAGCTCATCGGCCAGACGGATCATTTGCTCGCTGCGGGTGGCATCAGCGGACGGGTTGGACGTCCAATCCGCTGCGCCGGCCTCTGCTGCCGCCGTCACGGGACCAGCACCGCCGTGGTGACACCGAAGCCGGCAATGTATTCCTTGATCGGCTTGTAGAACTCATAGGTCACTTCATACTCGCCGCAGGCCCGCAGCGCGGAGTAAGCGGCAACCCAGGTGCGCACCTCGTGGGAGGAATGGCCGGCGACGGCGTCCATTTCCGCGGGGATATAGGCGTCGAACCGGGAAACGTCGCCGGACCGGCAAACGTCCAGGAAGGCGCGGTCCCATTCCGGGTTGAGGTCCATGATGTCGGCCTCGCCGCGGGCAAAGGCCTTGGCGGTGTCGATGGTGCGCTGCTGGCGGGCGGCCCGGGCTTCAGGGGTGGGGTGGCGTCCGTCGGTGAGGAAAGCACGCTGCTCTTCGGTGGCCGTGGCGATCTGCGGAACGGGCGGATCATGGGACAGCCCGCCGGAACCAATGAACAGGACTTTCTTGTCGCTGTTCTTGAAGTAGTTGCCCACTGCGGTGCCGAACTCGCGGATCCGGCTCATCTTGGAGAAGGGCGGGGCCACCGAGTTGATGAAAACGGGAATGACAGGAACTTCGCTCAGGTCGCCGTAGATGATTTCCATGGGCTGGACGGCGCCATGATCGACTTCCATCTTCCGTGAAATAGCGGTCTCGATGTCCTGGTCGATGACATACTGCGCCAGCTCATGGGCGATGTCCGTCGGGACGTTCAGGGGACCGTCCCAGGAATCGTAGTCGCCGGTGCCGTGTGCTTCGTAGCCGATGCAGAAAGGCGGCATCAGATCGTAGAAAAAGCCGTTGTAGTGGTCCGGACCAAAGTTCACGATCAGGTCCGGCTTGAACTCGGCGGCGAACGCCCGTACCTGGTCGAAGGCCGCCTCAACGGCGGCTTTAACCTCGGCCGGCGGATCGGTGTGTTCGAGCAACGGGCTGTGTGACATGCACACGAGGGCCTGCTTCATGGCATTACTCCTTTGGATCGTCCTGCATTCATTGCACACCCGGCGGCGTGAGTCCTCCGCACGCCTGTTCCGTCCTGCGGTACGCGGGGCTTACTTGCCCAATGAGCGTTCCTTGAGCACATACGTAAACGTGGAGTGCACCAGGTCCTTGCCGGCTGCGTCACGAACCGTCACCTCGGCCACGGCCACGGATCCGCCGCCGCGCAGGATGCGGGCGGTGGCAACGGCGGGGGAGGCCTTTGAATTGGACATGAAGTTCAGGCTGGACTGAACGGCGAGCGGGAACTGGCCGGACCCGGCGTAGGCCTGCATGGCCAGCAGAGTTCCGGTGATGTCGGCAGCACCGAACAGCGCGGCCGCGGAGAACATTCCGTTGGCCTGGGCCAGAGGATCGGTCAGCGGCATGCTCATGCTGATCGATTCACCGTCAACGGCGTGCGGTTCCAGGCCGAGGGTGACAGCGATGTCGTCGAAACCGCGCGCGGCGGTGAACTTCTCCATAAAGGCGGTGAAGTCTTCGAGGGTAGCGGGCAGTGCCATGGGCGAATCCTTTGAACGTGTTGGGGGTCTGTATCTTCCTGCAACCCTAACGACGGCGGCACCCGGCTCTTGAAGCCGGGTGCCGCCAGGCAGAACAGGAGCAGGTGCCCGGTTATCCGACCGAAGCCAAATCGGCGTCGTCGCGGGCGGTCTGCTCGCGGGTCGACCTGCCGCGTGTTTCCTTGGAAAGGATCACTGACGCGGCGCCCACCGCAATGAGCGCGATGAAGTACCAGGCAATGTTGTCCGTGCCGCGGCCGTTGTCCAGATCGATCAGCCAGGTGGCCAGCAGCGGAGCCGTGCCGGCGCCCAGGACCGAACCCAGCTGGAAGGTCAGCGAAACGCCGGTGTAACGGTCCTGGGTGTCGAACTTCTCCGCCAGGAAGGCGCCGATCGGGCCGTACATCGAGGCCTGAATGATGGGGTTGCCCACCATGAATGCCAGCGCAATCAGCCAGAAGCTGCCCGAATTGAACATCGCAAACATGGGGAACACCAGTGCCACGGAGATTCCCGCTCCGGCGAGCATCACCGGGCGGCGGCCGAACTTGTCCGACAGCCAGGCAAAGAACGGAATCGCAAAAATGTGTACGAAGGAGGACGCCGTGAGCATCATCAGTGCCGTCTGCCGGTCCACGGCGCCGGTGCCGACTACGTAGGGGACCATGAAGACGGCGAGGAGCGCCTGCATGAAGAGCGGGCCGGCGGCAGCGAGAATGCCGTAGAGCGAGGACAGGGGGTACTTCTTCAGAACCCGCAGGATCGGCACGCCTGTGTGCACCGTTCCCGCCGCACGTGCCTCCACAAAGTCGGGGGACTCGGTGACGCGGTAGCGCAGGTAGAGGCCGATAATCACCAGGGCGGCGGAGAGGAGGAAGGGAATGCGCCAGCCCCAGCTGAGAAAGTCGTCCTCGGGCAGGCCCGCGAAAAGGCCAAGGATCAGCGTCGCCAGCACCGAGCCGGTGGGACCGCCGGTGACGGCGATGGACGCGGCAAAGCCGCGGTTCTTCTCCTTGACGTGTTCGGCGGCCATCAGTGTGGCACCGGCCCACTCGCCGCCGACGGCGAGGCCCTGGACCACGCGGAGGAAGACCAGGAGCAGCGGCGCGGCTACGCCGATGGCGGCATACGTGGGCATGAGCCCGATGGCGACGGACACCAGACCCATCATCATCAGGGTGATAAACAGCATGTTCTTGCGGCCGTACTTGTCACCGAAATGGCCGAAGAGCACGCCGCCGATGGGCCGTGAAATGTATCCGGCCAGCAGGATCACGAAGGACAGGATGGTGCCCAGCGTGGGATCCATGTCTGCCGAGAAGAACAACTTGGGAAAAACCAGGCCCGCGGCAGCGGCATAGAGAAGGAAGTCGTAGTACTCGACAGTCGAGCCCAGGAAGCTGGAGACGAGCGCGCGGCGAGAGTCCTTCCCGGTGGTGTGGTGTCCTGCCGCGGGCGGGGACGGAGGCAGGGCGGCGGATGGTGATGGCATGGGGTCTCCCGGAAGAAATGTGCAGATAACTCCTATGAGCCTGATGGGCGTGACGGGCATCACCCCAGTGACCGTGCCGCGGTGTGGAACACGCGACGGTGAGATTTCGCTCCTCCGGGACCCGGATTGCGCGGCCCCGCGGGGCCAGACCCCTATTTGACAAAGGTCTTTGTCCTAGTGTTCGGAACGCTGGTTGGTGTCCGGCCTGTAACCGGGGTGAGATGGAACCAACGCAATTGTGCCGACCGGCGCCTGCCGCCGACCCGTCAGAAGGAATGATCCACATGAGCACCGAGGACTCCTGCCCGTCGAAGGCCAATCCGGCCATTGGTCGGCTGCCGCGCCCGGCTTCCATGAACACCAATGTCGATGTGTCCACGCTGGTGGACACCGACGGCGGAATGATTGACCGTTCCATCTACACCGACCGGGGCATTTACGGCCAGGAAATGCGCCGCGTGTTTGCCCGCAGCTGGCTGTTCCTGGCCCATGAGAGCCAGTTCAAGAAGCCCGGCGACTTCTTCACCACGTTCATGGGCGAGGATCCGGTGATTGTCACCATGGACAAAACCAAGACCATCCGCGCCTACCTGAACTCCTGCCGGCACCGCGGAGTCCGCCTGTGCCGGGCCGATGCCGGCGCCACCAAGATGTTTACCTGCACGTACCACGGCTGGTCCTTTGACCTGGCCGGTGCCCTGCAGTCCGTGCCCAATGAGCAGGCCTACCCGGAGGATTTCGACCGGAAGGACTGGAGCCTCATCGACGTGCCCAGCCTGGCCACGTACAAGGGACTCATCTTCGGAAACTGGGACCCCAACGCCGAACCCCTCGAGGAGAGCCTGGGGGACATGCGGTATTACATGGACGCCATGCTGGACCGTGATCCCGAAGGCACGGAGGTCATGGGCGGGGTCATGAAGTGGGAGCTGGAGGGCAACTGGAAGCTCGCCGCTGAGCAGTTCGCCACGGACTGGTACCACGTGAACATGTCCCACGCTTCGGCGCTGATGGTCATGTCACCCACCGGGCGCGGCCCCAAAGCCGAAATCGCCGCCACCCCGGGCCGGCAGTTCGTGGCGCCCAACGGCCACGGTGCAGGGTTCCCCACCCATCCGAAATCCCGTTTCGACGCCGGCCCCGTCCACGAGTACTACGACTACCCGGCCCTGCGCGAGCGGCTGGGCGATGCCGCCGTGGAAGGTCCCATGACCACCGGGCACGCCACGGTGTTCCCGAACTTCTCCTACCTTCCGGTCAATGGATCCATCCGCGTCTGGCACCCCAAGGGACCGGACAAGATTGAGGTCTGGGCCTGGATCCTCGTGGACAAGTCCATGCCGGATGAGGTCAAGGACGCGCAGCGGCTGTACAACCTGCGCACCTTTGGGCCCTCGGGCATCTTCGAGGCCGACGACGGCGAGAACTGGTCCGAGGTCCAGGCCATCTCGCACGGTTTCGTGACCAACAGCGTGCCGCTGAACTTCCAGATGGGCATTGGCAGCGAACGGAACGACGGCGTGTACCCCGGCCAGACCTCCGAGCTGTACTCCGATGCCGCCGGGCGCTCGTTCTACAAGCACTGGGCCGGGCTGATGAATACGCCCGCCTGGCATGAGCAGGGCAAACAGAGCCAGCAGCCGGGGCAGTAACAGCCATTTTTGAGTTAGGACTTTTATCATGAGCGAAGCAATCAACCTGGGCAGCATCGACGACATCGACGAGGGCGAAGCGAAGGTGGTTTCCGGAGCCGAAAACGGCACCGGGGAGGACATCGCTGTTTTCCACGCCGAGGACGGCAATTTTTACGCCCTCGATGACAACTGCACCCACGAAACCGCGTCCCTGGCGGACGGCTGGATTGAGGGAACCGAGGTGGAATGCCCGGTGCACTCCGCGAAGTTCTGCCTGAAGTCCGGAACCGCGCTGTGCATGCCGGCGACGATTGCCGCGCGAACCCACAAAGTAGTTGTCGAAGACGGTGAGGTGCTGCTCTACCCGAACACCTCAGCAGTGCCGGCGTCTGCCTGACCACCCGCGCTACGGCCTGAACCGGCCACCGCTGCACCGAGCTGTACCGATCTGCAAGGAAGAACATTCATGGCGCTTGAATCAGTCATCGTCGTAGGCGGCGGGATGGCGGGCTTCACTACGGTCAAGGACCTGCGAGCCCGCGGTTTCGAAGGAACGCTGACGATCGTCGATCCGGAGGGGCTGCCGTACGACAGGCCTCCGCTCAGCAAGGATTACCTCCTCGGCACCCGTACCGGCGAGCAGATCCAGCTGGCGGACGCGGCCTGGTTCGAGGAACAGGACGTCCAGGTGATCACCGGCAAAGCCGTGGCCCTGCGCCCGGACGAGGGCATGGTGCTTCTGGAAAGCGGACGGGAGCTGTCCGCTGACAAGATTGTGCTGGCCACCGGCGGCGCGGCCCGGCGGCTGGCCATTCCCGGCGGCGACCTCGAGACGGTCCTTGAACTGCGCAACCGGGCGGATGCGGACAATTTGCGCAGCCTGCTGCGGCCCGGAGTGCACCTGGCCATCATCGGGGCCGGACTGATCGGCGCTGAAACGGCGTCATCGGCGCTGGCATTCGACGCCGAGGTGACACTGATCGATCCCGTGGAGCCGCCCCTGGTTCCCGCCGTCGGGCTTGCCCTTGCCGAGCGGCTGCATCACATGCACGGTGCCCGCGGCATCAAGGTGGTCACCGGCGTCCCGCTGGCCATCAGCGCCGGGGAAGCCGGACACCGCATCGAGATGGACAGCGGCGAAACGATCACCGCAGATCTGGTTCTGGTGGGGATCGGCATCGTGCCGGAAACCGCGCTGGCCGCGTCGGCCGGGCTGGAAATTGATAACGGGACGCTGGTCGACGACCACCAGCGCACCAGCCACCCCAACGTCTATGCGGTGGGCGACTCCTCACGCACCCGGCTGCCGGACGGTACGCTCCTGCGCCGGGCCGAGCACTGGGAACATGCCATGCACACCGGATCCACGGCTGCCGCGGCGCTGCTGGGGCAGGCCCTGCCCGTCCACGGCGCTTCCTGGTTCTGGTCCGACCGCCACGGCGTGCACGTTGAAGGCGCCGGATCAATGCTCGGTGACGGGACCATTGTGGTGCGCGAGAAAGACGGAGTCCCAGTGGCGAGCTTCCGGCTGGCCGACGACGGCACCATGGCCGGCTGCGCCGCCATCGACGGCGGATTGACCGTCCGCGCTGCCCGCCGCATCATCGACCGCGGCATCCGGGTTGATCCTGCCCTCCTCGCGGATCCTGCCGTCGACCTCAAAAAACTTGCCCGCTGATCCTTTTGACGAAACGTGAGCTGACACGATGACCGAGACCATGGCCCCGGCTGCGGGCACCGACATTCCACCGACGGACGGCCAGCTGGTCGACTCCGAGCTGGCGTACCGCGTCCAGCAGTTCTACTTCCGCGAAGCTGAGCTGCTCGACGACGGCCGCTTCGCGGACTGGCTGGAAGTGTTCGACGACGATCTGTTCTACTGGGCGCCGCTGCGGACCAACAGGCTGCGCCGCCAGGCCGCCCTCTCCGTGGGAGCCCAGGGGGAAGCCGCCTACTTCGACGAAACGAAGGAGTCGCTGGCCTGGCGAATCCGCCGCTACGACTCGGGGATGGCCTGGGCCGAAGACCCGCCCTCGCGCACCCGGCACCTGATTTCGAATGTCACCGTCCACCACCAATCGGACGGAACGCTCAGCGCCCGGTGCGCCTTCCTGGTGTACCGCAACCGGCTGCAGACGGAAACCGACATTTACGCCGGAGGACGCACCGACATCCTGCGGATCCAGCCCGACGGCGGCTTCAAGGTGGCGCGCCGGGAAATCATGTTCGACGCCAACGTGCTGCAGGCCAAAAACCTCAGCACGTTCTTCTAAGACACCCTACAGGCCCGGTGGCCAGCCAACTCCGGAAACATCTCTCCGGGGTCCTGTTCCGCTGCGCGTCAAACCAGCACCTTCCACATCTCAGTATGAGAGGTACACATGTTTGCAACACAGCAGGCCGGCTGGCTGCAGGGTGACGTAGCCCTGGTCACCGGCGGCGGCTCCGGAATCGGACAGGCGGTGGCCGAGCGCTATCTTGCCGAAGGGGCCTCCGTTGCCATCTTTGGGCGCGACGCCGACAAACTGAAATCGGTGGTGGAAGCATCCTCCGCTCCTGAACGGATGCTCGCCCTTCCCGGCGATGTGCGCAGCAGCGAAGATCTGCAGGACGCCGTCGCACAGACGGTGGCCCGGTTCGGAAAACTGGACATCCTGGTGCCCAACGCCGGGATCTGGGACTACAACCGGTCCATCACGCGCCTGAACGGGCAGCAGCTCACAGACACGTTCAACGAACTGTTTTCCATCAATGTCCTGGGATACCTGCTGACCGTGCAGGCTGCGTGGCAGGAACTGGTCAAGACCCGCGGGAACGTGGTCATGACGCTGTCCAATGCCTCCTTCCACACCGCCGGCGGCGGACCCGTCTACACAGCGTCCAAATTTGCCGGCCGGGGACTCGTCAACCAGCTGGCCTACGAACTGGCCCCGAAGGTCCGCGTCAACGGTGTGGCCGTGGGCGCCATGAACACCGATCTCCGCGGCCCGGCCTCCATTGGACTGAATGAACGGACCATTTCCGACTCGTTCGCCCGGTCGGAGATCACCGGCAACAACCCGCTGATACCCCTGCATGACGCCTCCGTGGAGCCGCAGGACTTCACCGGCTCCTACGTGCTGCTGGCATCACGCCAAAACGCCGGCAACATCACCGGCGCCATTGTTCCCGTTGACGGCGGCATCGCCGTGCGCGGGTTCGGAGACCGCGCAGCGGGAGGCGACCAGCTGTGAGCCAGGACATCAACCTCAATCCGGTAACGGCAGTGCACCGCGTTGCCGCTTATGCCCCGGACTCGACGGCCCTGGTCTACGAGGACCGGGAGATCAGTTATTCGTCACTGCTGGCGGAAGCCGGGCAGCTTGCTGCCGCCCTGCGTGACAGGGGGGTGGCCGAGGGGGACCGGGTCGCTTACCTGGGACTCAACAGCCGAACCTTCGTCAGCACCATGCTGGCCGCCTGGTGGGTCGGCGGAGTTTTTGAACCGTTCAATTTCCGGCTCGCTCCGCGTGAAGTGAGTGTTCTGATCCAGCGTTCCACCCCGAAGGTGCTCATTGTTGAGCCGTGCCATCAGGACGTCGTGGAAATCCTGTCCGGATACGACGGTTTCCAGGCCGACGATCTGGCACTGGTGCTGGTGGACAACGATCCGGCTGTTCCCCCGGCGCCCGAATTCTCACCGATCTGGACCCTGCTGAGCGATTTCCTTGGCACCGGGGAAGGACCTGCCCCGGAGGTTACCCCGCGGGTGCAGGAAGATCTGGCTATCCTGATGTTCACCTCAGGCACCACCGGCGTGCCCAAGGGTGTGCAGCTGTCTTTCGGAAACCTGTGGTGGAACTCCGTCAATGTCGATTCGCTGGTGGATACCCGCCGCGGGGACGTCAATCTGGCCGTCGCCCCGCTGTTCCACATTGGCGGGCTGAACGCCCTCACCCTCCGCGTCCTGGCGCGGGGAGGAACCACGGTAATCCGCCGGACCTTCGATCCCCGGCAAACGCTGCGGGACATCGAGCAGCACGGTGTTGCACAGGCGTTCCTGGTACCTGCACAGCTTTCAGCCATGCAGCAGGCGGAGAACTTCGAAGAAGCCGATATTTCAAGCCTGAGAGCCCTCATCTGTGCGGGGGCGCCGGTTCCGCCGGTGCTGCTGAAGCAGTATGAAGGCAAGGGGGTCCGTGTCCAGCAGGCCTGGGGGCTCACGGAAACAGCGCCGTTCGCCACGTATCTCCCGGCGGAATTGACCTACGCCAAAGCCGGATCCTGCGGCATCCCCATGCCGTACACCGAAGTGCGGATTGTCGATCCCACCACCGGCAGCGACGTTGCGGAGCGCGGCAGCACCGGTGAGATGTGGGTGAAGGGGCCAAACGTCACGCCGGGATACTGGAATGACGGTCCTGCCACGGAAGCGGCCTTCAACGACGGATGGTTCCGCAGCGGAGATATCGGATACCAGGACGAAGACGGCTTCTTTTACATTGTCGACCGGCTCAAGGACATGATCGTGACCGGCGGAGAGAACGTCTATCCCGCCGAGGTGGAGCGCGCCCTCATGGAGTTTCCAGGTGTCCTGGATGTCGCCGTCGTCGGCGTCGAAGACAGCAAATGGGGAGAATCCGTTGTTGCCGTCATGAGCTGCGTGGACGGAATTGTTCCGGACATCGAAGAGGTGCGTGCGTTCACCGGAACGTATTTGGCCCGCTATAAACTGCCCAAAAAGCTGGTGCTGACGGGTTCCGTTCCCCGTAACGGTGCAGGAAAACTGAACAAGATAGCCATCCGCGAGATGGCATCGGAGGAGAACTGACGATGTCTGCCGACGAAGTTGACCTTTTGAAGTGGCCTGCCGGCCTGCCTGCGACCTGGGCTGCCGTCCCGGTCCAGCCTGCAGGGGGTTTTGCCGAAGCCTTTGCCGTCACGGAGGCCGGGGAGCCCCGCGGTGTGGTGCTCGTTGACTTCGTGGTCCGCGGAGAGCTTGATGCAGCCTATCCCGCGTCGGTGCGCGACCGTGTTCTGCAGCCTTCGGCAGACGCCGCCGCGGAAGCCCTGCAGCTCGTCTCGGAACAGGTGATGGCAGCAGATCCGCAGTGCCGCCGCCTGGTCATCGCCACCGCAGAAGGCGATGTGGCGGAGATTGCCCGCGCGGAACGGGCCGGGTACCGCTACGTTGTGGACGTGGATTTGCCGGACCGGTCGGTGTCGCTGTTGGCCGCTGAACCGGCCTGGGTGCTGGAAGAATCCCGTCGGATCGACGACGTCCCCACCCGCTGACACGGCCGCCGTCGTGCTGGCCGTGTCAGCAGATGCGCCTAGGGCGCCAGGTGCGCCGCGCGCCTGGCGCCCTAGGCGCTTTGGGCGAGCTGGCGGCGCGTCTGGTGCTGTTGGCCGCTGACCGCGGCCACGGCGCGCGACGCCGCGTAGCAAACCTTGCGCAGTGATGTTGCCTGGGACTCCGGCACAAACTTGCCCACCGGCCCGGAGACGGAGAGCGCGGCCACCGGGCGCCCATTGGTCCCGAAGACAGGAGCTGCGATGCAGTTGAGGCCGGTGAGGATCTCCTCGCGGTCATAGGCAAGGTTGGTGCGCCGCACCTCCAGCAGCTCGGTCCGGAGCCGGGCCGGGCTGGTGATGGTGGACGGAGTCCAGCTGAGCATTCCCGATGCCATGGCCTGCTCGGCGGCGTCGGGGTTGTAGGCCAGCAGGACCTTTCCCACTGCCGTGCAGTAGCCGGGAGCGCGTCCGCCGATGCGGGAGGGGCTGCGGACCTGAAGATGGCCGTACAACTTGTTCAGGTAAACAACGTCGGTTCCCTGCAGGACCGCCAGATGCACCGTCTGCTTGCTCAGTACGTAGAGATCCGCCAGGAAGGGCGTCAAGGCATCCCGCATCCTGCCCTGCAGGGCGTCCTCCTGCGTGGCGCCCAGATCCTGGATCATCTTCCCCAGCCGGTAATTGTTGCCTGCGCGCTCCACCGCCCCGTTTTCCTGCAGTGTGGCCAAAAGCCGGAAGGCAGTGGATTTGGACAGCGAGGACCGGCGTGCCAGTTCGCTGACTCCAACGCCGATATACGCGTCGTCGCCGAAGGCACTGAGCAGTGACATGGCTTTGTCGACGGCCGTCCGCGAATCTCGGGCAGGTGGAATGCTGCGGGTCATCGGTTCCTCCGACGCTGGAAGTGGTTGTTGAACCGTGTGGACAGGGACAACGTGCCGGTCTGTGGAACAACGGGCAATATCAGTGTTGCCCGCCACAGATAGGTGTGTCAAACATGACAAATTGTCACTTATATGTGACAGACTGGCCGCCATGCAGACCAACGAGCTGGTATCCCGGAATATTCGGCGCTTCAGGCTCGAGCGTGACCTCTCCCTCGGCGAGCTGGCTGCCCGGGCGGGGCTCTCCAAGCAGACACTGTCCAAGGTCGAAGCCGGAGTGGGCAACCCTACGGTGGAAACCCTTGAACGCATCGGCCAGGGCCTGGGAGTGGGCATGCTGAGGCTCCTCACCGAGTGGGGGACACAGGTGCATCTGTCGCCGGCGGCCGGAGCATCCTGGCGTGCGGCGCAGGCAGGGCAGGCCCGGCACCTGGACCGTGTCTACGGGTCCGGATACGTACGGACCCAGCTTCTGCGTATTGAAGAAGGAACCGAACGGCGCGTGGTTGAACCTGGCGGGACGGGAACACTTCATCAGTTGTACGTCATCAGCGGAGTCCTGGAGGCGGGTCCGGAAGCGGACCTGCGGATCCTTGGTGCCGGAGATTTCCTGCGTTTCCCCGGAGACGTCCGGCACGGGTACCGCGCCGTGGACGGCCCGTCGGTTTCCCATCTGACCACGACGGCACCATCCGTTCCGCAGTTTGCCCGTCAGGATATTGAGCGTGCCGAAGGGCTGCGGGCCGGCCCGTAACCTTCTCGAGGCAGCTGCTTGCAAAAGAGCCTCACGGTAGGGAATTCCGGGCAGCAAAAAACCCGGCCTCACCAGTATTTCTTCTGGTTAGACCGGGTTTTTCAGTGGTGCGCGCGAAGGGATTCGAACCCCCAACCTTCTGATCCGTAGTCAGATGCTCTATCCGTTGAGCTACGCACGCATCTGGATTTTCTTCATTTTCCGGCCGGTGAGGCCTTCCTTCAAAGTTTCTCCGTGGCTGTTTTGCCGTAAATAACTATAGCCCAGATTTACGGGTGCGCCTAATCGGGGGTGCTCGGCGTAAAGTTACTAGACCGGTCTATATGACCTTCGTCACATCAGGGTATGTTTAGTGCCGGAAGTTCCCTGAAATCTAGCTGAACCTCCGGCGCCGCTGGATATAGGTATTACCTTAGGTGCCGTGGCCCACGGCACACCGACAACTAGCATCAAAACCACACCACTGGCCCAACGAAGGGAAGAGTCATGGGCGATGACGCGCGTCAGCTAGTTCTCAATGAGAGCGGCGACAACGCTGCTCCTAGCCATTTGGACAGCAACACACCGGGGGCCTCCGAGGATGCCCCCACCACCCACCAGGCTCTCCTTGCGTGGGTTCAGCAAGTGGCCGAGCTGACGCAGCCTGATCGCGTTTATTGGGTGGATGGTTCCGAGGCGGAAAACAAGCGCCTCACCGACGAGCTGGTGGATGCAGGAACCCTGGTCCGGCTCAACCCGGAGACGTTCCCTAATTCCTTTGCCGCTTTTTCGGATCCGAAGGACGTGGCACGCGTCGAGGAGCAGACATTCATCTGCTCCGAGAAGAAGGAAGATGCCGGCTTCACGAATAACTGGATGGACCCGTCCGAAATGCGGGCCAAGCTCAACGGGCTTTTCTCCGGTTCCATGCGCGGCCGCACCATGTACGTCATTCCCTTCGTCATGGGTCACCTTGAAGCCGAGGACCCCAAGTTCGGCGTCGAAATCACTGACAGCGCCTACGTGGTTGCCTCGATGCGGATCATGGCCCGCATTGGCACCGACGTGCTGCGGAAGATGGAAGAGCTGGACGCATTTTTCGTGCCTGCCCTGCACTCCGTCGGAGCACCGCTGGCCGAGGGCGAGCAGGACGTCGCCTGGCCCTGCAGCGATGACAAGTGGATTGTGCACTTCCCCGAAGACCGCTCCATCTGGTCCTACGGCTCCGGCTACGGCGGCAACGCCCTTCTGGGCAAGAAGTGCTACGCCCTGCGCATCGCCTCCATCATGGCCCGCGATGAAGGATGGCTTGCCGAGCACATGCTCATCCTGAAGCTCACCAGCCCGGCAAAGAAGGACTACTTCGTGGCGGCGGCTTTCCCGTCCGCCTGCGGCAAGACGAACCTTGCCCTGCTGGATCCCACGATTGAGGGCTGGAAGGTCGAGACCCTCGGTGACGACATCACCTGGATGCGCTTCGGCCACAACGGCGAACTGCGCGCCACCAACCCGGAGGCCGGCCTGTTCGGTGTCGCACCGGGCACCGGATGGAGCACCAACCCCAACGCCATGCGGGCGATCGCCAAGGGCAACTCCATCTTCACCAACGTGGCCCTGACCGACGACGGCGGTGTCTGGTGGGAGGGCATGACCGACGATGCTCCGGCGCACCTGACGGACTGGCTCGGCAACGAATGGACGCCGGAGGCCGGCCGTCCCGCAGCCCATCCGAATTCCCGTTTCTGCACGCCGATCGACCAGATCGACATGCTTGCGGAGGAATACCACTCTCCCGACGGCGTTCCGGTGTCGGCCATCCTCTTCGGCGGACGGCGCAAGACCACGGTTCCCCTGGTGACCCAGTCCCGCGACTGGACCAACGGTATCTTCATGGGTTCCACGCTGTCCTCCGAAACCACGGCTGCCGCCGCCGGCCAGGTGGGCGTAGTGCGCCGCGACCCGATGGCCATGCTGCCGTTCATGGGCTACGACGCCGGTGACTACCTGCGGCACTGGATCACGCTCAGCGGCAAGGCCAACCAGGAGACGCTGCCCAAGATCTTCCTGGTGAACTGGTTCCGCCGCACGGCCGACGGCGGATTCGCCTGGCCCGGGTTCGGTGACAACTCGCGCGTGCTGAAGTGGGTTATCGAGCGGATCGAAGGAACCGCCGACGCAGTGGAAACCCCGATCGGCTTTGTGCCCACCGGAGAGTCCCTGGACCTCACCGGCATGGACATGACGGCGGCCGACGTCGAGGCTGCCGTGCATGTTGACCCGGAGGAATGGAAGAAGGAGCTGGCGGGCATCGAAGAATGGTACGCCCGCTTTGGTGAATCCCTTCCCGAGGACCTCGTTGCCGAGCTGCAGACGCTCAAGGAGCGCTTCGCGGCCGCCTAATCCGGCAGGCAGACAAAAGGCCGGCGGTACTGCGCAGATGCGCGGTACCGCCGGCCTTTTGCATGGGCGGGGGGAAGCCTTTAGGCCTCGCTGGACTCTTCCGTGCCCCAGACCAGCCGGTCGCCGGACTCCCACTGCGGTTCATTGAAGGTCCACTCGCCGTCGGTCTCGGAGTAGGTCTGGATCGCGGAGATGCAGACACCCTCGGAGTGCTCGGCCACCACATGGATGGCGTCGGTGGATTCATCCGGCAGGTGGATGTCGGAGAACACAGCTGCAGCCCGGTTGTCGCCCTTCTGCTCCGTGAGGACCTGGTAGATGTCATCGATCATGGCATCGGCGTCGAGGTCCTCGTCGCTTTCCTCCGGAGCAACGGCAATCATCCGCAGCTCGCCGTCGTTCTGGACCACCAGGGCGGCGGGCAGGAAGGCGCCCTGTGCCTCCAGCTGCTCCTGGGCAACGCCCAGAGCGGTGCCCAGCAGCGAATTCAGGTCCTCCTGGACCTCGGCGGAGGGCTCGGAGCCGTTCAGTTCAACATCAGCCATTGGTTTTAGTTCCTAACTAGTTCAAGTACGCGGTCGCGGACCCGCACCATGGTGGGAAGGTCTTCGGCCTCGGCGTTCAGCCGGAGGAAGGGTTCGGTGTTCGACGCGCGGAGGTTAAACCACCACTGTCCGTCATCGGCGGTGAAAGTCAATCCATCGAGCGTATCCACGGTGACGCCGTCGCGGTCAAATTCTGCCCGGACGCGGGCCACGGCCGCGGGAACGTCGGAGAGCTCGGAATTGATCTCGCCGGAGGCAAAGTAGGGCTCGTACTCACGGGCCAGGTCAGAGAGCGGCAGCGTCTGCTCACCCAGTGCTGCAAGCACGTGCATGGCCGCGAGCATGCCGGTGTCGGCGTTGTAGAAGTCGCGGAAGTAGTAGTGGGCGGAGTGCTCACCGCCGAAGACGGCGCCTTCCTCGGCCATCAAAGCCTTGATGAAGGAGTGGCCCACGCGCGTGCGGACGGCGCGGCCGCCGTCGGCCTCCACCAGTTCGGGAACGGCGCGGGAGGTGATGAGGTTGTGGATGATGACCGGCGTCGTTTCTCCGGCGGCCTTGGCGCGTGCGATTTCGCGGCGGGCCACCAGCGCGGTGATGGCCGAAGGGCTGACCGGGTCGCCCTTCTCGTCGATCACGAAGCAGCGGTCTGCGTCGCCGTCGAAGGCCAGACCCAGGTCCGCGCCATGCTCAACGACGGCAGCCTGCAGATCCACCAGGTTCGCCGGCTCCAGCGGGTTGGCCGGATGATTCGGGAAGGAACCGTCCAGCTCGAAATAGAGGTCCACGATTTCCAGCGGAAGCCCGGCCAGCAGCGTGTCGCCCAGAACGGCCGGTGTGGTGAGGCCGGCCATGCCGTTGCCGGCATCCACGACCACTTTCAGGGGCCGGATGGCGGTCAGATCCACCAGGGACCGCAGATATTCGGAATAATCGCGCAGGATGTCGCGGACACTGATTTGGCCCGGCTTTGCGACGGCGGGGATGCTGCCCTCGTTCAGATACTGCTCAGCCTTGGCCTGGATCTCGTAGAGGCCCGTCTCGGAGGAGATGGGAACAGCTCCGGCCTTGGCCATCTTGATGCCGTTGTACTGCGCCGGGTTGTGGCTGGCCGTGAACGTGGCACCGGCCGCGTTGAGGGCGCCGCAGGCGTAGTAGAGCTCATCGGTGGAGATGAGGTCCAGCAGGAGGACGTGGGCGCCGCGCATGGTGGCGCCGGCAGCGAAGTCCTTGATGAACTCAGGAGAGGAGGGGCGCATGTCCCCGCCCACCAGAACGGTCTGACCGGCAAGATCAAGCACGTCCACAAATGCGGCACCTACGGCTTTGACGATCTGCGGGGTGATGGTCTCGCCTACGACGCCGCGGACGTCGTAGGCCTTAAAGGACGCGGAAAGATCGAATGCACTAGTCACCCGGACAGTCTATAGGCCAGTCCCGCAGGTGCGGTTTCTTGGAGGTGCCTCTGTCCATAACCATTCCCGTCCACAGGGGTTCTCCGGGCTGGAGGAAACAGTCAGCGCCAACTGGGATAGTGGAAGGTATGGATATCCGGCAAGGCACCACCCACCAGGAAACCACCCACCAGGAAACCGCACACCAGGACTCGAACTCCGGTTATGGGGTTGCGCCTGATGCACGGGGCGGTACGGCCGGCGCAGGGTCCCCGGAGGCAAGCGCCGGTCTGCGGGCTGAAGCCGTGGGCTTGCTCCGCGCCCTGGTGGGAAATGACTCAGCTGACTTCCATGAGGGACAGTATGAAGCCATCGAAGCGCTGGTTTCCGGCGGACGCCGCGCCCTCGTGGTTCAGCGCACGGGCTGGGGGAAGTCGGCCGTCTACTTCGTTGCGAGCCTGCTGCTGCGTGCCCGCGGTGCCGGTCCCACACTGATCGTCTCGCCGCTGCTGGCGCTGATGCGGGACCAGGTGGCTGCCGCTGCCCGGGCCGGCGTGCGTGCTGTGGCGATCAACTCGGCTAATCAGCTGGAGTGGCAGGAGATTTCCGCCAAACTTCAGGGCGATGAAGTAGACGTCCTCCTTGTATCGCCCGAACGCCTGAACAACCCGGGGTTCCGCGAAACCCATCTGCCGGAACTGATTCGCCGCTCCGGACTGCTCGTGATCGATGAAGCGCACTGCATCTCTGACTGGGGCCATGACTTCCGTCCGGACTATCGGCGCATCCGCAGCCTGATCGAGCAGCTGCCCGCCTCGGTTCCGGTGCTGGCCACCACCGCCACCGCCAATTCCCGGGTTGTGAAGGACATCGAGGAACAGCTGGCTTCCGGCGGTGAAGACGTTTTCACTATCCGCGGTGCACTGGCCCGGCAGTCCCTCCGTCTGGGGGTGCTGCGGCTGCCCACTGCCAAGGCGCGGCTGGGGTGGCTCCTGACCCACCTCGACGAGCTGCCCGGGTCCGGCATTATCTATGCGCTCACGGTCTCCGCGGCGGAGGACACCGCCCGGCTGCTGCAAAAAGCCGGGCATCCCGTCCTGGCTTACACCGGACGCACCGATCCGGCGGACCGGGAGCAGGCCGAGGCCGCGCTGAAGAACAACGAGGTCAAGGCACTGGTGGCCACGAGTGCCCTGGGCATGGGATTCGATAAGCCGGACCTGGGGTTTGTGGTTCACCTCGGCGCTCCGTCCTCGCCGGTGGCCTATTACCAGCAGGTGGGACGTGCCGGCCGCGGAACTCCGAGCGCCGACGTACTGCTGCTTCCGGGGGCCGAGGACAAAGACATCTGGGAGTACTTCGCCACTTCATCCATGCCGGCGGAAGGCCCGGCCAATGCGGTGCTGGCGGAGCTCGCATCCGGGGCCGTGATGTCCACCGGAGCGCTGGAAACACGGGTGAACCTGAAGCGCTCGCCGCTGGAACTGCTGCTGAAGGTCCTTGCGGTGGACGGTGCGGTGGAACGTGTCTCCGGCGGCTGGCGGGGCACCGGGGAACCGTGGAGCTATGACCGGGAGCGGTATGAGCGGATTTCCGCAGCCCGCGTCCGGGAACAGCAGGCCATGCTGGATTATGAGAGCACCACCGGCTGCCGCATGGAGTTTCTGTCCGTCCAGCTCGATGATCCGGCAGCCGCTCCGTGCGGCCGGTGTGACAACTGCGCCGGACGCTGGTTCTCCTCAGAGGTGGCGGCGGAAGCCACCGACAGTGCGGGGCAGGCACTGAGCCGGGTGGGCGTGGACGTGGATCCGCGCGGTATGTATCCCTCGGGCATGGACCGGCTGGGCGTCCCGGTGAAGGGAAAGATCAAGCCCGATCTGGCGCTGTCCACCGGCCGGGCGTTGGCCCGCCTGACCGATCTTGGCTGGGGCGGTCGGCTGCGGGAGATTTTCGGCCCGGAAGCAGCGGACACCACCGTGGATGATGCCCTTTTGAAGGGCTGTGTGCAGGTGCTGGCGCAGTGGGGCTGGGAACAGCGGCCGGTAGCCGTGGTCAGCATTCCGTCCCGCTCCCGGCCGCAAGTGGTCGGATCCCTGGCACACGGCATCTCAAGCCTGGGACGGATCCCGTACCTGGGTGCCCTGCAGCTGCCGCATGGCGGCCCCACCGGAGGGTCCGGCGGGAACAGCGCCTTTCGCCTGGCGTCCGTCTGGGATCAGTTTGCGGTTCCTGAAGAGGGAGCAGCCTGGTTTGCGGCCAACCCCGGTCCGGTTTTGCTGGTGGATGACTTCGCTGACAGCCGATGGACGCTGACCGAAGCCGGTCGGGTGCTCAGGCAGGCCGGCGCGGCTTCCGTGCTGCCTTTTGTCCTGGCGTTGAAGGCATAGCGAACAACTCGTACACGGCAGGATCGGGTGCGATGCGGGCGATTTGCGGTGCCGGAGTCCGGGCCTGGCGCGTTGCAGGAAGCCGGGGTGCAGCAGGAACCTGGAGGGTAGCTGTTTTCTTCGGCGCCCTCCCCGGTGCTTTCTTAAGGGTTTCCTTCGGCCCTTTGGCGGCGGGCGGCGCTTCGGCCATGGGCGGTGCGGCGGGCTCCGGCGCCGGGGTCGGAGCCAGAGCCCGCCTGGGAAGGGCAGGGGCAACGGAACTGGACGGCGTAGCCGGACCGGAAGAGGTAACAGTGCGGGGTGGTTCTGCCGGAGGGCGGCGGAGCCAGCGCTCGGCGGATGAGACATGGACGGTCATGAGGGAGCGGGCGAGCTCGGCATCGCCCACGGTCAGGGCTTCGAGGATGGCCGCATGTTCCCCAAGAACAGCCTCTGCCGCTCCGGCCTCGGTAATCCGCTGCCAGGTCCGCAGCCGCAAAGCGCTGCCGGTCAGCGAGTCCAGCAGCCCGGCCAGATAGGGATTGCCGGAGGCACGTGCAATAAGGGAGTGGAACGTGAAATCGTGGGAGGCCAGATCGGCGGCTGACGCCTCCGGCGGAACGGACTCCAGACACTTGTGCAGTGCCGCCACGGAACGGGAATCGATTCGTCCGGCAGCGTGGGCGGCAGCTCCGGGTTCAAGGATGCGCCTCACCTCCAGCAGCTCAGCGGCAGAACTCTCCTGATGGATTTCCACCATGAAGCCCATGGTTTCCGTCAGGAGTCCGGGTTCCAAACTCGTCACGTATGTGCCGTCCCCGCGCCGCACATCCAGCACACGGATCAATTCCAGCGCCTTTACGGCTTCTCGAAGCGAACTGCGTGACAGGCCGAGCTGATCGCTCAGCTCGTTCTCCGGCGGAAGCCGGTCACCAGCCTTGAGCTGCCCACTGATGAGCATCTCCTTGATCTTGGTAATCGCTTCATCGGTAACAGCCACTCGACTATCTTAAGGGGCTGCTGCGCGGCAGCCGGCCCGTCGGAGAAGAGCGAACCGGTCCTTGACGGCGCCGCCTGCTTGTACACCCGGCGGAGGGCAGGGCGGGAAACCTCAGTTGCCGGTGAAAACGGCCGGACGGCGTTCAGCGAAGGCAGTTGCCGCTTCATTGAAGTCGCGGCTGGCCAGGAAGGCCGAATTCCATACCTGAACGTAGTCCAGCCCGGACTGGACGGACGCTTCACGGCCGTGGTTCATCACCTGCTTCACGCCCTGCACCACCAGCGGAGGATTCGCGGCAACCAGGGCGGCCAGTTCGCGTCCGCGGCCAACGACGTCGTCCGCCAGTTCCGTGACCAGGCCCAGACGGTGGGCGCGGCCGGCGTCGAAATCTTCACCGGTGAGGGCGAGGTGGCGGGTTGGTCCTTCGCCGATGATGCCGGGAAGCCGCTGGAGGGATCCCAGGTCCGCAACAATGGCAACCTTCACCTCCCGGACGCTGAACTTGGCGGCCGGGGACGCAATGCGGATGTCGGTGGCGGCAATGACATCAATCGCACCACCGATGCACCAGCCGTCCACGGCTGAGATGACAGGCTTCGCGCAGCGGGCCAGGGAATTAACCGACTCCTGCAGGTCCCTGATGCTGCGCCGGAAGCCTTCCCGCCGGCGAGCGTCCATCCCGTCGGCGGAGAGCAGGGGAGCAAAGACCGGAGCCATGGCCGGCAGATCCAGCCCGTAGCTGAAGTTTCCGCCGGAGCCGTACAACAGCACGGAGCGCACGCTCTCGTCAGCGCTCAAGGCATCAAAGACTTCGGGGAGTTCCCGCCAAAAATCAGGGCCCATCGCGTTTCCCTTGGACGGACCGATGAGCTCAACTTCGGCTACTCCGTCAGCAATGCGCACGCTGAGCGAACGCAGGGAAGTGGTCAGGCTCATGGCATCTCCAATGATCAGCGGGCAGGGCTGCACGTCAATATACCGGGAGGAAGGTGCCTGTACCGCGGGCAAAGCTAGGATCGGTATATGGAGTTCCTGGTGATTGTTCTTTTTGTCGTAGCCATTGTTGCGGTCAACTTCGTGATCAGCCGCGCCCAGCGGCGGAAGAAGCAGGCCGACGGCGAATCCCCGGCGGGTGGAGAAAGCCGGCAATCATCGGCAGCCAAGCCGCAGCGGGCGACGGGGAACGGCGCGTCAGCAGCAAAGGCCGGGGGCAGGACCACCTCCAAACGGCCGGCCAAGGCTGCTCCGGGGACGCCGCGGACGTCCGTTGAAGCTGCGCGGGAGGCCAATGCGCGCCTGGACGCGACTGCGCACCAGCAGGTGTATGCAGCGATTGCCCAGGGGCATCCCATTAAAGCCGTGCAGCTCTACGCGAAGTTCACCGGCGTCGGCGTTCGCGCGGCAGGCGCCGCGGTGGAGAACCTCGCAATGCATCCGCAGCCCTTTGTGCCCCAGCAGCCGCAGCGTCCTGCCTCGGACGCTCCCGCCGGTGCTGCAGACAACGCGCCGGTCTCTCCGAAAACCGGGGACGCCGCGGGTTCATCGGTCTCCGGCGGGACGGCAAAAGATCAGAATGCGGCCCCGGAGGACACGAATCCGTTGGGCACGGCCCCGGAGGGACCGGCCGCTTCCGCGGACAAGTCCCGACAGGGTCCGGCAGCCAAACCAGCCACCACACCTGAAGAAGACGAAATCAGCAAGTGGGTCAAGAATCTTCGCCCGGAGGACTTTTAACCGGCTTCCGGGGGTGTCCTGCCAAACCGCCGGTTACGCCGGGTGCAGCTGCCGGGAACGTTGGTTGCGGCCGTCCGCCCCGTAGGGATAGTTGCCAACGGCCGGCCGGCTCAGATCGGCAAGCTGTTTTTCCTCGGCGGCAGTGAGCGCGAGGTTAGCGGCACCCAGATTGTCAGTGAGCTGCTCCACCGTGCGGGCGCCGAGGATCACCGAGGTGACACCGGGCTGGGCCGCAAGCCAGGCCAGGGCTACTTGGGCAGAGCTGGCGTGATGCGCATCAGCGATGGCCTTCAAGGCGTCAATGATCTGCCAGGTGTGTTCGTTGTTGCTGCGCAAATCCCAGCCTTGGAACTGCCGGGCGGGATTGTCTCCCACCCGTGTTTTGCCCGCCGGAACTGATTCCCTGCGGTACTTGCCCGTGAGCCATCCGCCCGCAAGGGGTGACCAGGGCAGCAGGCCCAGTCCGGCGTCGAGCGCTGCCGGCACTACTTCGGACTCAATTTCGCGTTCCAGCAGGTTGTACTGCGGCTGCACGGTCACCGGTTCATTCCAGCCGCGCATCCGGGCGGTGTACACGGCTTTGGTCAGCTGCCAGCCGGTGAAGTTGGAGAGACCGTAGTAGCTGATCTTTCCGGCAGTGACGGCGTCCTGAAGGAAGCCAAGGGTCTCTTCCAATGGGGTGAGGGGATCCCATGAGTGCAGCTGGTACAGGTCAATGTGGTCCACGCCCAGCCGTTTCAGCGACGCGTCCAGTGCCTGGCGCAGATGCCTGCGCGAAGTACCCAGATCATTCGGACCGGCGCCCATGGGGAACCGGCCCTTGGTGGCCAGCACCAGGTTCCTTGCCGCTTCCGGACGGGCCTGCAGCCAGTGGCCAATAATTTCCTCCGAGGCCCCGTCGGTGTAGACATCCGCGGTATCGATGAAGTTGCCGCCGGCTTCGACGTAGGTATTCAAGAGCGCATGGGAGACGTGCTGATCCGATTCGTTGCCGAACGTCATGGTGCCGAGGGCGTAGGCGCTGACAACGGTGCCGCTGCGGCCAAGGAGGCGCATTTCCATGGAGGGGTCCTTTGCTCGATTCCGTCGGACTGACAGCATATGCGTGGTAGGGCTGTGCTTGTCTTTCCCTATCCCTGCGCAATGATGCCGCGCCGCGTGTACTCGGCGATTTCTGCCTCCGAAAAGCCGTGGTCGGCGAGCACCGCATGGCTGTGCTCGCCCAGGACCGGCGGAGCGGAGTGCAGCCACGGCGCGTCGCCGGTGTCGGCAGGACGGCCCAGCACCAACATGTCACCCAACGTGGAGTGGTGCACCGAACCGGTCAGCTCCAGTTCCCGGGCGAGGGGATGGTTGAAGACACCGTCCATGGCCAAGACGGGTCCGCAGGGGATTCCCGCGCGGTTGATGATGCTGATCCAGTCCGCAGAGTTCTTCCCGGCGAGCTGTTCTTCCATGAGTTTGCGCAGCTGAACCCGGTTGTCCAGCCGCACCTCGTTTGTACTGAACCTTGCATCCTGCAGAAGATCATCCAGCCCCAGCACCGCCGCGAGTTTTTCCCACATTTGCTGGTTCCCGGAGGCAATGGTGACGTGCCCGTCCCTGGTCCGAAACGTGCCCTGGGGGAAGATCAGCGGGTGATCGTTGCCCTCCATGGTTGGCACAATGCCCAGGCTCAGGTATTTCTGTGCCTGGTAGGTCATCATGAACGTCATGGTCTGCATCAGCGACGTGGACACCTGGCCGCCGACGCCTGTGTGTGCCTTCTCGAAGAGCTTGGCAAGTATCGCAAAGCCGGCGACCAGGCCGGTGCTCGAATCGGCAACAGGGATACCCGCGCGCAGTGGTCCGGTCTGCGCCGTTCCCGTCACGCTCATGAAGCCGCTCATGCCCTGGGCGTTCTGATCGAATCCTGCCATGGTCGAACCGGCAGCGCCGCTGCCGAAGCCGCTGATGGAACAATGAACCAGCCCGGGATTCCGGGGTGCCAGGTCGCTGTAGGACAAGCCCATGCGGGACACCGTTCCGGGTTTGAAGTTCTCGATCAGAACATCGCACCCGGCAGCGATCCGCTGGACTGCAGACAAACCCTCGGCCGATCGAAGATCCACGGCGAGGGAACGCTTGTTGCGGTTTGCCGACATGAAATAGACGCTCTCACCGCCGTCCATGAACGGCCCGGACTGCCGCGACGGGTCGCCGCCGGGCAGGGGCTCAACCTTGATCACGTCAGCACCCTGGTCCGCCAGCATCATGCTGGCCGTTGGGCCGGCGATGTAGCGGGACAAATCAAGCACGACGACGCCCTCCAGCGGCCTCATCGGGTGGGTTCCCCTTCCGCGACCCCGCCGGCGAACACCGGCCTGCGTTTTTCCAGGAAGGCCGAGACTCCCTCCCGCAGGTCTGCTCCGTCGTAGGCGCGCAGGGAAAGTTCCTGCACACGGTCGGCGGCGGCATCGTCGAGCGTGCCGGCCAGATCGGTGATGACCTTTGCGGCAGTCATTACGGTGGCAGACGATACCCTGACGGCGGCAGCCAGCGTGGAAACCCTGGCGTTCAGTTCCGCAGCCGGCACGACTTCGTCCACCAACCCCATCCCCAGCGCCTGCTCTGCACCCACAAGTTCGCCGCTGAACAGCAGCCGTTTCAGGCCATTGACACCGATATGGCGGACCAGCAACCGTGATTCCGTCAGCCCCAGGATGACGCCCAGGCGGCCCACCGGAATGCCGATGGAAAGGTCATCGGCTGCTATCCGCAGATCACATGCGGCAGCCAGCTCACATCCTCCGCCCACCGTGAAGCCCTGCAGCATCGCGATGGTGGGGATCTCAATCTCGGCCACCCGCCGCAGCGTTCGGGACAGCTGGGCGTTGTAGACGGCGGCTGAGGATGCAGTGAAACGGAGTTCGGGGAACTCGCTGATGTCAGCGCCGGCCGCAAATGCTTCCGTCCCTGCGCCCCGCAGCACAATGATCCGAACCGAGGCATCGGAGGAAAGGTCCCTGAAAACGGTTTCCAGGTCCTTCCACATCTTCAGCGAAAGCGCGTTGCGGGCGGAGGTGTTGGCAATCGCAACTACCGCTACACCGTTCTCCATCGAACACAGAACATTCGGCAACCGGTCGTCAAAGTTATCGAACGAGGATACAAATTTTTCGATCAAGGGATGTCCTGACTTTGAATCCAAAACGGGAAGTGTGCTGGCGGATGCAGATCCAGGAAAAGTATTAACTCCATCCGGGGACAATGAAGATCAGCCACGTTGCCACGGGGGCAATCAACACCATGGAAAAACCCCAGACCATGAGCTGGCGGAACACTTTATCCCGCTGGTCTTCGGGGGAGTTGGCCACTACCAGGGCGCCGGAGGTGGAAAATGGACTCGAATCAACAACCGAGGAGGATATTGACAGGGCAATAATCATTCCAATGGCGCCGACTTCACCCGTCATGAGGAAGGGGACGGCCAACGGAATGAGAGCCCCCAGAATGCCTGTGGTGGAGGCAAAGGCGGAGACGATGGCTCCGATAAAACAGATCAAAATGGCTGCAAACAATGGTGCGCCAATGTTTGCCACACCATTTCCGAGCCAGTCAATCGTCCCAATGCGCTCCATGAGGGACACATAGGTGACGATGCCGCACAGAAGCAGGACGGTGGGCCAGGCGATGGCACTGACTGCGCCTTTATTGCTCTCCGGCGACAACAGGGACAGGATGACGGCGATGGTGACGGCCGTGAAGCCGACGTCGAATCCGAACCCCAGTACCGCTACGGCGAGCACGAGGATTCCCACCAGCGTAAAGACCTTGTGCCGGTCCAGGCTGCTCTCCGCCGGAATCGGTTCGCCGGTGGAAGGCGTCATGGTTTGAACGGTGGTATTGGCGGCCCTGCTGGTCCTGGATCCGCTTCCGCCTCCCTGTGGCTCAGCCCCGTCGTCAGGCGAGGTCCGCCGGCTCGCGCTTCGGATGACACCGTCGCCGATATCGCGCTGGCCTATGAAGCTCCGTCCGCCAAACATGAAGAAAACGACGATGCCCAGGCCGATGTTGAACAGCAGCGAGGACAGGAAGAGCAGGCCGGGGCTGCCGGGCAGATCGCTTCGCACCACCACGCCGTTGACGATGCTGCCGAACACGCTGATGGGGGAGAACCCGCCGGCGCTGGCCCCGTTGATGACCATCAGGCCCATCAGGACGGGACGGATTTTATACCGGACGGCGAATCCCATGGCGACCGGCGCAATAATTGCCACTGCGGCCGGGACAACTGCGCCCACCGAAGTGATGACTGCGGTAATGGCAAACATCACCCATGGAATGAGCGCAATTCTGCCGCCGACCATCCTCACGGATTTCACGACAACCCAGTCAATGGTTCCGTTTGCCTTCGCCAGTGCAAAGAGATAGGTGACGCCTACGAGGATGACGAAGAGGTCTGCGGGAAATCCCAACAGGACTGTATCCACGTCTTCGCCAATAACCATGGTTCCCATAATGAAAGCTGCGACCAGCGCCAGCGCACCCATATGGACGGGGCGAACGGTTGCGATCAGAAATAGTGCGGCTAGTACCAGGATCGATAGAAGTTCAATAGACATTTACACTTCTCCCACGTCGTTGAGGGTCGCCATGATCCGTATGCCGCGACAGGTCGCACAGCCCTGGGAGCCGCGATCTTTGATGTCCGGAAGGAACACGCCGTTGGGGGAGAGTATGGAGAGGCGGACAGCGTCGCGTCAAGGACCCGCAAATAGGCTGCCTGGTCCATTCTGCGGCGCGCCAGCGCATCGGAATCAGGGTTAAAGACGATGCTGGACGGGGTTGGACCCCACTGCTAACGTTCACCCATGCGATAAAAAAATTCCATTCAGAAGCTTGGCCGAGGGCGCAGTGAAGCGCCATCTTGGAGGACGGCAGCATGGAAACTTCTCGACCCAGGGCCACAAGCGGCCGCCACTATTTGCAGATTCCCGGACCAACAAACTGTCCCGATGAAGTATTGAGGGCCATTGCAGCGCCCACCATCGATCACCGCGGCCCGGACTTTCAAGAGCTCGGGCGGCATATTCTCTCGGCCATCGGCCCGGTGTTCGGAACAACGCAGCCGGTCATTATTTATCCGGCCTCGGGGACAGGAGCCTGGGAAGCAGCACTCGTCAATACCCTCAGCCCGGGAGACCGCGTCCTGTGTTTCGAGACCGGCCATTTTTCGGCACTGTGGAAGAAAATGGCGGAGGAGTTGGGCCTGGTTGTTGAACTGGTACCCGGGGACTGGCGCCACGGCATAGATCCCGCGGTTGTTGAAGAAAGACTCTCGGCGGACCGGGAACATGAGATCCAGGCCGTCTGCTGTGTGCACAACGAAACCTCCACCGGCGTGACCAGCCGGATTGCCGAAGTGCGGGCGGCAATGGACGCCGCATCACATCCGGCTTTGCTGCTGGTGGACACCATTTCCTCCCTTGGCGCGATCGACTACCGGCACGATGAGTGGGGTGTGGACGTCACCATCTCCGGGTCGCAAAAAGGGTTGATGCTTCCCCCGGGGCTGAGCTTCAATGCGGTCAGCGCCAAGGCACTCAGAGCCAGGGAAACGGCAGGATTACCCAAGTCCTTCTGGGACTGGCTGCCCATCCTCGCGGCAAACGAAAACGGGTTTTGGCCGTACACGCCCTCCACGAATCTCCTTTATGGACTCAAAGTTGCCCTGCGCATGCTTGATGACGAGGGTCTGGAGAACGTGTTTGCCCGGCATCAGCGGCATGCCCGGGCAACACGGGCGGCGGTGGAAGCCTGGGGGCTGGAAGTGCTGTGCCAAGATCCGCGCGAATATTCCGGATCTCTGACGGCGGTCCTGGTCCCGGACGGCTTCAATGCCGATGATCTCCGAGCCACTATCCTGGACCGCTTTGATATGTCCCTCGGAGCGGGATTGTCCAAGCTGAGCGGCAAGGTATTCCGGATCGGGCATCTTGGCGCCTTCGAGGACCTGACACTGATCGGCACGCTGGGAGGTGTGCAGATGGGCCTGAACCTCAGCGGAATACCCATCAAGCAGGACGGATTGGAAGCAGCCATGGCTGTCCTGGAACAGGGTTAATAAAGACAGCGCAAGGTCCGGGACACCGGTACAGGCGGCAACGAAGCCGCGGAAGCGAGGCACGTCAGTATGACCACCACTGAAATTTCGGCTGTGGACGCGGCGCTGCCCGCCGGGTTCGCCGAAGAACTCACGCAGGCACTGACCGGAGAGGTGGCCTTCGACGATTACAGCCGGCACATGTTCTCGCGGGACGCCAGCATGTACACCATGCGCCCGGTGGCCGTTGTCTATCCGGTGGACGGGCGCGATGTAGCCGAAACCGTCAGGATTGCCGCCGCTTACGGCATCCAGGTGACTGCACGGGGGGCGGGAACAAGCCTGGCGGGGCAGACGGTGGGCGTCGGCATCATTGTGGACCATTCACGCCATATGAACCGCATCCTCAGTATTGATCCGGTTGCCCGCACGGCCCGGGTGGAAGTGGGGGTGGTCCAAGACGATTTGAACCGTGCCGCTGCGCCGTACGGGCTGATGTTCGGGCCTGATACTTCCACCAGCAACCGGGCAACCATTGGCGGGATGCTTGGCAACAACTCAGCCGGTTCCGGCTCGCTGCGCTACGGCATGACGATTGACCACATTCGAAGCATGGACGTGGTGCTCGCGGACGGGACCACCGCCAGGCTGGAACCCGTCGACGGAGAAGAGCGGATCCGTCGGGCAGCAGCGCAGACAAGGGAAGGCGAAATCTACCGCCGGCTGCCTGAGATCCTGGAAGAGAATGCCGAGGCCATTGCCTCCGGCTTCCCGCCTTTCTGGCGCCGGGCCAGCGGATACCGGCTCGACCGCCTGTCCCTGGACGATTTCAACCTGGCCAAATTTGTTGTGGGCTCGGAAGGAACCCTCGTCATTGCAACGCAGGTAGAAGTGGATCTGGTGCCCAAGCCCCGCCACACCGTCTATGCGGTGGGGCACTTCGCCACCACCCAGGAAGCAATCGAAGCCACCGCGGACTCGCTGAGCTGCGAACCCGCGCAGGTGGAACTGATGGACAAGACGATTCTGGATCTGTCCCGCCAAAAGATCGAGTACTCGAACCTGGGCCGAACGCTGCAGGGGGATCCTGCAGCCCTTCTTTTCGTTTCTTTCACCGGAGACGACAAGGAAGAGATAACCGGACGGCTGGAAGCGCTGATTTCGCTGTGGGAAAGGAACGGACGGGGTTATGCAACGCTGAAACTTGTCACTGCGGCGGAACAGGCGGATCTGCTCAAGGTGCGCAAGTCCAGTCTCGGCCTGCTGATGGCTGCCAGCGAAGGGTCCAACCGTCCGCTGGCTTTCGTCGAGGACACCGCCGTGCCGCCCGAGCGCTTGGCGGAGTACACCGCGAGGTTTGCCCAAATCCTGGATCAGCATCAGATGAGGGCCGGATTCTACGGTCACTGCTCTGTGGGATGCCTGCACATCCGGCCCTTTGTCGATCTGGCCAAACCAGACGAAGTCCTGCGCATGAGGGCAGTTGCCGTGGAGGTCAAGAACCTCGTGAAGGAGTTTGGCGGTGTGAACTCCAGCGAGCACGGCGACGGCCTTGCCCGCAGTGAATTCAACCGGGAGATTTTCGGCGACCGGCTCTATGAGGCCATGCGGGAAGTGAAGCGGGTCTTTGATCCCGGGAACATCATGAACCCCGGGAAGATTGTTGACGCCCCGAGCATGACGGACAATCTGCGCGATGCGATGTTGCCGGCTGCCGTCGGTTTCCGGACCCGTTTGGACTTCGAAGTGGTTGGAGGCATGCGGGGCGCCGCCGACCGCTGCATGAACATCGGTCTGTGCCGCAAGAGCACCACCGGGGCCATGTGTCCCTCATATATTGCAACCAGGGAAGAAGAGCATTCCACCAGGGGCCGGGCTAATGCCCTCGTCAAGGCCCTCTCGGAGCCGGATCCCAAGGCAGCCCTTGGCGACGAGCGGCTGCACGAGGTCCTGGACCTCTGCCTGATGTGCAAGGCCTGCAAAGCTGAATGCCCGCTGGGCGTGGACATGGCCAAGCTCAAAAGCGAAACCCTCTCCCACTACCATGAGCTCCACGGGGTTCCGCTGCGGACGCGGATCTTTGGAGCCATCCGCACCCTGAACAAGCTCGGCTCGGCGTTTGCGCCTGTTTCCAACCTTCCCGGACGTATTCCGCTGCTGCGCGCCGTCATGGAACGCACCGTGGGGATAGCCGCCGCACGGCCGCTGCCGCACTACCGGTTCATGAACCTCATCCGCTGGTACCGGCGAACCGGACGGCTTGCCGAGCCCGGCAGCCAGGGCACGATCAGTTTCCTGGCCGACTCCTTCACGACCTATTCGGAACCGCACATCGGGCAGGCAGCGGTCAGGCTGCTGCAGGCTTCCGGCTGGAACGTGGAATTGGCCAGCACGGGTTGCTGCGGCAGGTCGGCACTGTCCAAGGGGCTCGTCGACGAAGCCAAGGCGAAAGCGGCCGCGATGGCAAGGGACCTGAACAGCACCGGGTCTCAGGAATCCCCAATCGTCGGATGCGAGCCTTCATGCCTCTTCACGCTCAGGGATGAACACGTCACGATGCTGCCGCAGGATGCCAACGTCCAGGCGGTGGCCAAGAGGGTGAGGCAGATCGAGGAGCTGCTGACCGAAGCCATCGATGACGGGCGCCTGGTACTGGCCGAAGACTCCTGGCTCGCCGGGCGGACCATCCTCTACCAGGGGCACTGCCACCAAAAAGCGGAAGTGGGAACAGCCGCCACCATGGCCATGCTGCGGCGCATTCCCGGAGTTACAGTGACAGATTTGGACGCAGGCTGCTGCGGCATGGCCGGTTCCTTCGGCTACGAGTCCGAACACTATGCCGTATCCCTCAAGGTCGGCGAGGACCGCCTGTTCCCGGCAATCAGGGAAGCGGGAGAGGACACGGTGGTTGCGGCAACCGGAACGTCCTGCCGCGAGCAGATCTTTCACGGCACCCAGCGCTCAGCCTGGCACCCGCTGGAGCTTCTTCAGGAGGCATTGTCGAGCAGCACCGGGGAGGGCCGCAGTGCGGATCATTCGGTACGTTGAAGGGAACGGACAGCCGCAGTCCGGAGTCCTCGCGGACGGAACGGTGTACGAGCTGGTTGGCGGGTGGGAAAATCCTTCTGCCGGGCGAAGAAGGGCGGCGGAAGCGGACATTCAGTTACTGAACCCGTGCACCCCCGGCATCATCATCTGCGCCGGGGGAAACTACCGCAGCCAGCTGGCCGAACTCGGCAAGCCGGTGCCGGATGAGCCGCCCATCTTCCTGAAGGGGATCAACACGCTTGCCGGTCCCGGGGACGCCATATTGCATCCCAGGGAGCTGGACCGGCTGGAATATGAAGGCGAACTCGCCGTCGTCCTGGGCCGCACGGCCCGGAACGTGCGGGCGGCCGACTACCGGGACTATGTCCTCGGGTATACCTGCGCCAATGATGTCACCGCCAGCAACTGGCGGGCAGACGGGCAGTGGACCCGTGCCAAGAGCCTCGACACTTTCTGTCCCATGGGGCCCTGGATCGAAACCGGGATCTCCGGCGAGTCACTGCGGCTGCAGACACGCCTCAACTCTGAAACCGTTCAGGACTGCCAAACCTCCGACATGGTGTTTGGCGTGGGTGAACTCCTCGAATGGATTACCCGGTGGATTACGCTGCAGCCCGGGGACGTTTTGTTGACGGCAAGCCCCGCCGGAGTGGGACAGATGAAGCCCGGAGACACCGTGGAGGTTGAAGTTGCCGGTATAGGCGTGCTGACCAATACGGTGGCCTGGCGGACCTAGAAAACAAAAAAACCCCCGGTTTCCCGGGGGTTTTAGCGCGGAGACGGGGAGATTTGAACTCCCGGTGGGCTTTAGGCCCACACTTCATTAGCAGTGAAGCCCATTCGGCCGCTCTGGCACGTCTCCAATTACCCTCTGGTAGCTTCCGCTGCCAGCCTGACAAGACTACCCATAAGGGCCCGGTAAGAGCAAAACGTCCCGGCCCGGAGAGCCCCGCGCCGCCGGTTGGTTAGGCCGTGCCGACCCGGTGCAGGCGGCCCGTCAGGGCTTCCCACAGGAACTCATAGGACATGGCATACATGCGCGCCGCCTGGCGGTTGTCGGATGCACCGGCGTGGCCGCCCTCCAGCGCCTCGTGGAACCAGACCTGCTCCACTCCCATCGCCTTCATGCGGGCTGCCATTTTCCGCGCCTGCACCGGGCCCACCCGGTCGTCGCTGGTGGCCGTCCAGATCAGCGTGGGCGGATAATCGGCGTCGTCCTTGAGCAGGTGATAGGGCGAAAAAGTCTTAACAAACTCCCACTGCTTCGGATCATCCGGATCGCCGTACTCGGCAATCCAGGAATACCCGGCGGACAGCTTGGTGTAGCGGCGCATATCCAGCAGCGGTACCCCGCAGGAAACAGCCCCGAAGAGGTGCGGATAGGTGGTGAGCATGTTGCCGACCAGGAGCCCGCCGTTGCTGCGTCCGGTGCAGCCCAGGCGTGCCCGGGAGCTCACGCCGCGGTCGATCAGGTCCTGCGCCACCGCCGCGAAATCCTCGTAGGCCCGGTGCCGGTGTTCCTGCAGCGCCGCGCGGTGCCATTCGGGGCCGTATTCGCCGCCGCCGCGGATGTTCGCCAGTACATAAACGCCCGCGCGCTTTATCCCGGATTCATCGGTGAAGCTGCGTTCCAGCCAGCCGCGGCCCACCATTCCGCTATAGGCGGGGGTGAGAGCCTGTTCGAAGCCGCCGTACCCGTTGAGCAGCGTGGGATTGCCGCCGTCGAGCACCAGGTCCTTGGGCCCCACCTGAAAGTAGGGCACCCGGGTTCCGTCAGCGGAAACGGCAAAGTGCTGTTCAACAGTGCAGGAGGAGGCATCAAAGAACGACGGCGATTCCTTCACCACCGCTGCCCCGCCGCCTTCAGCCTGGCCGAGGGTTCCGCGTGAGAGCGTGGACGGGGTGAGGAAACCGGTGCTGATCAGCCAATAGTCATTGCCGGCTTCCTCGTCCTCGTCATCCACGGCATAGGCATCAACACTGTGCAGCGGCGGGCAGGCGTCCAGGGCCGACGCCGCCCAGCCGTTGGCCGGATCCAACACCGAGATCTGCGAAGAAACATCATGCAGCAGGTTCAGCAGCAGGTAGTCCCGGGTCCAGCTCCAGGACTGCAGCGACGTGGCCGGGTCCGGAGTGAACAGCGTGAGAAGATCCCGGCTGCCGGCCAGGAAGGCATCAAGATCCGCCGCCAGCAGGGACCCGGCAGGGTGGACGGTTTCGCCCAGCTGCCAGTCCGTGCGGGGACGCAGCACCAGCCACTGCCGGTGCACGTCCACGTTCACGTCCAGCGGCACGTCCAAACGGACCCACTGGTCACCGCGGCGCAGGAAGGTGGAGCTGTTGTAAAAGTCCACGATGTCCACCGCCAGGTCCCGCTTAAAACCGGGCGTCTGGTCGTGCGCCACCACCGCCATCATGTGGTCTTCGGGCACCTCGAAATAGGGAACGGCATCGGCGAGCTTCATCCCTCGGCTCAGAATCCGGCTGGTCCGCGGATAGGAGGAGCTGGTCATGGACCCGGGGCCAAAGTCGGTGCCGACGTAGAGCTCATCCGGCCCGGCCCAGCTGATGCGGTTTTTCGCCGCAGGAATGTCAAAGCCCCCGGGAACAAAGGCGCGGTCGACGACGTCGAACTCCCGGTAGCGGGCGGCGTCACCGCCGTCGGGGGAGAGAGCCACCAGCGCCCGGCGGTAAGGGCCGCCGTCAGTGGGACGCAGGAACGCCGAACCGCCCCAGACCCACTCCATGTTCTCGGCGAGGCTGAGCTCGTCCACGTCCAGCAGGATTTCCCACTCCGGATTGTCGGTGCAGTAGTTTTCCCACGTGGTGCGGCGCCACAAACCCTTGGGATGCTCGGCGTCGCGCCAGAAGTTGTAGTAGTGCCCGCCCCGCTTGGTTGCCATCGGTATCCGGTCGGTGGAGTCCAGGACTTCGAGCAGACGTTTCTCGGTGTCCTCGAAGCCCGTTTCGGAGAGCAGGTCCTCGGTGACCTTGTTCTCCGAGCGCACCCAGTCCAGTTGCTTGTCGCCGTAGATGTCCTCCAGCCACAGAAACTCATCATCAGCGAAGGGACCGGGCAGGTCAGGAGTGGAGGAAGTCATGTGCCCATCCTAGGGGCGGATGCCACAGGCAGCGGCTAGCCTTCGGGCCGGACAGCCATTTGTCCGCCCCGCCGAAAAGGTGAACCTACCGGTTAGATACTCTTGAAGCATGATCAATACCACGCAGAGCTTCCAACTGGCCGTGATCGGAGCGGGCCCGCGGGGGATCTCTGTTGTGGAACGTACGCTGGCCCGGTACCTGGCGCTGCCGGAACCGAGCCGGCCTGCCCTGAAAATCCGGGTCATCGATCCGTTCAATCCCGGTCCGGGCCATGTCTGGCGCACCGGCCAGTCCCGGCTGTTCCTGATGAACACGCCCTGCCTCTTTCCCACCGTGGTTCCGGCCGGTGCCACCGCCGATGAGCTGGCGGCATCGCCGTCGGGCCTGTCCTTCGACCAGTGGCGGATACTGATGACGGATCCGGGCGCCGGCACGGAGCTGCCGGCTGCCGACCGGGACGAACTGGAACAACTGACACCCGGTGCCTTTCCCAGCCGCGCAGTGTACGGCCGGTACCTCGAATGGACTTTCGCCCGGTTGCAGGAAGCGGCGCTCGCAGCCGGCGTGGAACTGGACCATGTCCGCTCCGAAGTCCTCAGTCTCACCAGGCCGGGAACCGGTGCGGGCTGGGTGCTTGAGGTGGCAGGCGAAGGCACGCTGGACGCAGACGCCGTCGTGCTCGCCCTCGGCCACCTTCCGGCAGCCCTGAGCGCGGATCAGGATCGGCTGCGTGATGCCGCGGACCGCCACAACCTGCGCTACCTGCCGCCCGCAGTTCCTTCCGACGTGGATTTCAGTGTGTTTCCCGCCGGCGAGCCCGTACTTGTCCGCGGACTCGGGCTGAACTTCTTCGACATCATGATTCAGGTGACCACCGGCCGCGGCGGACGCTTCCTGCCCAGCGGACTGCCTGCGGGCCGGGCGCTTCGCTATGAACCCAGCGGGCGTGAACCGGTCCTGGTGGCAGCCTCGCGGCGGGGAACCCCGTACCGGGCAAAGGCGCGGCTGGACTCTTACGTGCCGCGCAGCGTTCGCCTGCGCTACTTCACTGAAGAAGCCGCAGCAGCCTTCAGGCAGCAGGGAATCCTGCCCGGCTTCGACCATGATCTCTGGCCGCTGCTGCACCGCGACGCCGTTTGGGCCTACTACTCCACACTTGCCCGGGTGGCGGCGGACGAGCTGCTCGAACCCGCAGAGCTGTTCCTCGAAGAGCTCCGCGCGGCCCTCGATCTTCCCGGCCCCGAATGGGATTCGGTCAAGGAAGAAGTGCTGGACCGCTTCGTGCCGGCGGACCGGCGCACCAACCTGGAAGCTTTGGCCCAGCCGCTGGGCAGGCGCCCCTACCGCGGCGCGCATGATCTGGACAACGCCGTCCTGGCCTATTTGGAGGACGACGCCGCCGGTTCCGCAGCAGGGGAGGACGATCCCCTGAAAATGGCGATTGGCGCCCTGAACGCCGGACGCACGCTGCTGAAATCCATAGTGGCCGACGGCGGACTGGCCGACGCCTCCTGGCTTTCCGAACTGCGCGGCTGGTTTGAGCCGCTGGTGGAAGGGCTCGCGAGCGGACCTCCACCCGAGCGGATCGAACAGCTGGCCGCTCTGGTGCGGGCCGGCGTCGTGCACTTCGTGGGTCCGGACCCGCGCTTTGACATCGACGAAGCGCGCGGTGTGTTCACCGGTTCCTCGCCCTGGTCCGGCACGGAGTACGCCGCCCGGACGCTGGTGGAAGCGATGATGCCGCCCAACCGCGTGGACCGGAACATCTCCCCGCTGCTCGGCGGAATGCTGCGCGACGGACTGGTGCGGCCCAAGGTCATGATGGCGGCGGACGGAACGGCTGTGATCACCCCCGGCCTGGATGTCACCCTGCCGCCGTACCGGCCGGTGGGGATCAGCGGTGAGCCGCAGGAGAACCTGTATGTACTGGGGCTCCAGCTTTCATCGGTCCAGTGGGGTACCGCAATCGCGGCTGAAGCGGGTTCCCCGGCTGGCGCAGGCGCCCGAACACTGCGGGATGCGGACGATATTGCCTCGGCGCTCCTGACCTCAGCGGCCGGCCGCGGACAAACCGGCGGGGCAGGCAAGTACCAGCGGGCGAACGCCGGCAGTTCGAGCTGACCCGTTCCTTGCCTGCGCGCGCGGGCTTGCCTATGCTCAGGCGATGTCTGTGAAAACGATGCCGGGGGACTCAGGAAAGGCACTTCGCCGGGAACGGGCTGCGCTGCTGGCAGCCGGGCTCACCTACGGTCCTGCTGAGCTGATCGATTTCCTTATCCCGCTGTGGGCGGGAATTGCCCTGGGGGCGAGTGCCTCGCAGGTGGGGTTGCTGATCGCGGCGGAACTGCTCGTCTCGGTTCTGGTCCGGCCTCTGGCGGGACGCTTGGCCGACAGCAGGGAACGGCGGACTCTTGCCGGGATCGGTGCAGTCATTTACGGGGTGTCCTGCTGCGGCTACGCCCTTGCAGATTCCCTGCCGACGGCGTTTGCCGCTGCGGTTGTGGGTGGTGCCGGCGGAGCCGTCTTGTGGGTGTCCCTGCGTGCCATCGTGAGCGAAAGATTGGCGGCAGACTCCGGAGTCTTTGCCCGGTTTATGTCCGTGCAGTCCACCGGTTCATGGATCGCCTTTGTCGCCGGGCTGACGCTGCTGGGACAGACGGACCTCTTCGCTCCGGTACTCGCAGGATGCGGTGCGGCCTGCATGGTTGGTGCGGTGGCGCTGTTCACCAGCCCTGTCCGGCTTGCCCGGATTCCGGACGGCACGGGAACGGTCGGGGGAGTAAGCGGCGGGTCCCGGGCCGTCGCCCGTCGCGTGCGGCCCATGCTGATTGCTTCGGCCACTACCACTGTGGCAGAAGCGGCTGTTTCCGTCCTGCTGTTGCTGCACCTGCAGCGGGGATTCGGACTGGGTGTCATTGAAGCCGCTTATGTCTTTCTTCCCGGAGCCATTGCCATGATGGTTCTTCCGCCCGTGCTGCATAAAGCCGTCCTGCGGATCGGGCGGCGGCGGGCGGTCATGGCGGCGTCCGTTTTCAGTGCGGTCTTTGCCGTGTCGCTGGCATGGGTCGGCAGCCCGGTGCTGGTCTCGGTCCTGTGGATCCTGAGCGGTGTCGCGTTTGCCGTGCTGATGCCGGTTGAACAGGCCGTGGTTGCCGAGGCAGCACCGAACAGTGTCGGCACTGCCATGGGCATCTACACCGCCGTGGGACTGCTCAGTGCGGCCGCCGGCGCCCTTGCCGCAGGGGCGCTCTACGAGTTCAGTTCCTGGCAGGTAGCCTGCCTGGTTTCCGGGGCCTTGATTCTCAGCGGTGCAGTGCTGGGCCCGTGGGCAATCCGGACGCTGGGTGTTGCTGATGTCCCGGCCGACGCATCACCGGTTCTTCCGGGCTGATCCTGACCGGGGCTCCGATCCGGTGTCCCGACGGTGCCGCTTACCGCGGGATATTCGCGCATCGCCTCTTCACTCGAGGGCTTGTTCCGGCGCCGCGTTCTGCCGCAGCATCCGGCAGAACGCGGCACTGTTCTCTGCGGGCCACCAGTGTCCGCCGTCGACGGCGCTGATCCGCAGATCCCGAACCTCCTCGCGCAGCCCGTCCGTCAGCCGCGGAGACAGGAACGGATCCTGCAGCGGAACCACCACGTGCACGGGAACGCCGATGAGGGGTGGGAGTCCTCCGGCCGGAACACCGGACCCCAGCAGGTTGGCCCGATACAGCTGCAGCCCGCGGATACCGTTGTCTGTGGCGGTTTCGGTGCTGGTTCCCGCTCGCTTCGCGTAGCGCGGCCCGAGAAGCCGCCACAGGAACTCCGGCAGCACGGGAAGCTGGAAGAAGGCCACATACGTACTGCGCACTGCCTGCCCCGCTGCCAGCAGCCACCGGCGCGGAGACCGCAGGGACGCGGCAAACCAGCGCCGCAGGTGACCGATGTCCGGACCGGAAATGCTGGTGAAGCCGAGGATCGTGCCCTCGGCCCGGGTATCGCGGACTGCAGCCCAGCACTGGATGGACCCCCAGTCGTGGCCCACGAGACGGACCGCCCCGGTTTCTGCCGATGCCAGCACCGCGTAGAGATCATTGACGAGCAGCGGCAGCCGGTACGGAGCCAGGGGGCTGCCTTCCTGGTTGCTGTCCACCCGTGACGCACCCGCATTGCGGGTGTCGTAGGCGAGGACCCGGTGGTCCGCAGCCAGATCCTCGATCACACTGCGGAACACCGTGTGGTCATCCGGGTAACCGTGCACCAGGAGCACGGTGGGTGTCATCGGTGCCGCCGGCAGCCCGTACTCGAAAACGGCCAGCCGGGCGCCGTCGTTCTCCACTGTCCACTGTCGCCTCGCCTGCATCGGCTCCCCCTTCATCTGCGTGGTACCCGGCAAAAGAACGATGCCGTCCCGGCAATCAGCCGGGACGGCATCCTTTCAGCTTTCAGCTCCGGGTGGAAGCTGAACCCGTTAGAACGGGTACTGCCGCGGCTCACGCTGCAGGGTCACCGTGTGGTCGGTGGTGAATTCCTCGATCGCCCATTCGCCGTTGAAACGTCCCAAACCGGAGTTCTTCTCGCCGCCGAAAGCCACATGGGCCTCGTCCTGAACGGGGATGTCGTTGACGTGCGTCATACCGGCCTTGATGCGGCGGGCAAACAGAACGCCCCGGTCCAGATCCGAGGTGAAGACCGAGCTCGCCAGTCCGAGATCACTGGCATTGGCCAGCGCGAGGGCGTCTTCGGCGTCGGCCGCGCGGATGATGCCGGCGATCGGACCGAAAATCTCCTCCTGGAAGAGCTCCATGTCCTTGGTGACATCGGCAAAGACGTAGGGGGAGAGGACCTGTCCGTTGGTTTCGCCCTCCACCGCCAGCCGTGCACCCTGCTCCTGAGCCAGCTCAATCTTCTTCTGCAGGCCTTCGAGCTGCTTGGCGTTGATGATCGGGCCCACCGTGGTCTGCGGGTCCGTGGGATCCCCGGACTTCAGCGTCTTGGCGTGTGCGGCAAACTTCTCCACGAACTCGTCATAGACGGCATCCTCGACAATGATCCGGTTCACGGCCATGCAGATCTGCCCCTGGTGCAGGAACTTGCCCATGATGGCGGCCTTGACGGCCTGGTCCACGTCAGCGTCGGCGAGGACCACAAAGGGACTGTTGCCGCCGAGCTCGAGCGCCACATGCTTCAGCGTGGGCCCGGAAGAAGCGAGGGCACCCAGGTTCTTGCCCACCGGGGTGGAACCGGTGAAGGAGATGAAGGAGGGAACCGGGTGCTCCACAAAGGCGTCACCGATTTCAGACCCGGCGCCAACGACGACGCTGAGGACGCCTGCGGGAAGCCCGGCTTCCTCGAAGATGCGGGCGATCATCAGGCCGCCGGTCACCGGGGTGTCCGAAGCGGGCTTGAGGACGACGGCGTTGCCCAGTGCCAGCGCGGGTGCCACGGAGCGCTGGGACAGGTGCAGCGGGAAGTTCCAGGGGCTGATGACGCCGACGACGCCAAGCGGGCCTCGGTAGACGCGGGACTCCTTGCCGGGGACGTCGGACTGCAGGATCCTGCCGGACACCCGGTGCGGGAAGGTGGCCGACTCCTTGGTGATGGCGCGGGCGGAATCAACCTCGATGTTGGCCTTGATCACGGTGCTGCCGGATTCGGCGGCGAGCCAGGCGATGATCTCGTCGCGGCGCTCGTCGAAGATTTCCGCTGCGCGTTCCATGACGGCGCGGCGGGCCGCAGGTGTCTGCGCCGCCCACTGAAGCTGGGCGTTGGCCGCTGCGGTGTAGGCCTCGTCCAGGTCTTCCCGGGACGCCTGGCGGATGCTCATCAGTTCGGTGCCGTCAAACGGGCTCTTGTCCGAGAGGGTCTTTTCCGAGCTGCCGTCGCGCCACTGCCCGGCGATGTACTGCTTCGAAGGAATCCAGTCCGTGAGGGCCGGAGCTGGTGACTGAACCTGCGTTGTCATGTGTTTCTCCTTGGAGTCTCGAGGCATGTCCCCGGTTCAACCGGGTGCTGGTCGCTTTCATTCCCCACTGTTGGACCGCACCGCTTCGAGCCAGTGGGCTGCGGAAGGTTCCTGCAGCCTCTGGACGGCGGTGAAAGAGGAGACCTACGATACAGACACGGCGGGCTCTGAGGGGATCGCTGGAAGTACGTTGTTCTGGCCACTGCACCCAAGGATGGCACTGCATGTCGACGCTCAAGTACTCCACTGATGAATCCGGCACCTTCGTTGCGCCGCGCGTCGTTCCGCTGTCCAAGGGACGCATCGTCGTCAACTGGATCACCTCGACGGATCACAAGACGATCGGGTACATGTACCTGATCGCGTCGTTCATCTTCTTCTGCCTGGGCGGGGTGATGGCCCTGGTGATCCGCGCCGAGCTCTTCGAGCCCGGAATGCAGATCCTGCAGACCAAGGAGCAGTACAACCAGCTGTTCACCATGCACGGCACGGTCATGCTGCTGATGTTCGCCACGCCTCTGTTCGCCGGCTTTGCCAACGTCATCATGCCGCTGCAAATTGGTGCACCCGATGTTGCCTTTCCCCGGTTGAACGCGCTGGCTTTCTGGTTCTTCCTCTTTGGCAGCACCATCGCGGTCAGCGGGTTCATTACGCCTCAGGGCGCGGCGTCCTTTGGATGGACGGCCTATGCGCCGCTGTCCAACACCACGTTCTCGCCCGGGATCGGCGGGGACCTGTGGGTGTTCGGGCTGGCCCTGTCCGGGTTCGGCACTATCCTGGGCGCAGTCAACTTCGTCACGACGATCATCTGCCTGCGCGCCCCCGGCATGACCATGTGGCGGATGCCGATCTTCACCTGGAACACGCTGGTCACCGCCATCCTGGTCCTCATGGCGTTCCCGCCCCTGGCCGCAGCACTGTTCGCCCTCGGAGCGGACCGCCGGTTCGGAGCACACATCTTTGACCCCGACCGCGGCGGCTCCATCCTTTGGCAGCACCTGTTCTGGTTCTTCGGCCACCCCGAGGTCTACATCATCGCCCTGCCGTTCTTCGGCATCATCTCGGAAGTGCTGCCGGTCTTCAGCCGGAAGCCGATCTTCGGGTACAAGGGGCTCGTCTTTGCCACGATCGCCATTGCAGCCCTGTCCGTCACCGTGTGGGCCCACCACATGTACGTCACCGGTGCGATCATGCAGTCCTTCTTCGCCTTCATGACCATGCTGATCGCCGTACCGACCGGCGTGAAGTTCTTCAACTGGATCGGCACCATGTGGCGGGGATCCATCACGTTCGAGACGCCCATGCTGTGGAGCATCGGCTTCCTCATCACGTTCCTCTTCGGCGGCCTGACGGGCATCATCCTGTCCTCGCCGCCGCTGGACTACCAGGTCTCTGACACCTACTTTGTGGTGGCACACTTCCACTACGTGATCTTCGGAACCGTTGTGTTCGCCATGTTCGCCGGCTTCTATTTCTGGTGGCCCAAGTTCACCGGGAAGATGCTTAACGAGCGTTTGGGCAAGATCCATTTTTGGCTGTTGTTCATTGGGTTCCACGGCACGTTCCTGATCCAGCACTGGCTGGGCGTTATCGGCATGCCGCGCCGCTACGCCGATTATTTGGTGGAGGACCGCTTTACCGCCATGAACCAGCTGTCCACGATTTCCTCCATGATCCTGGGCGTTTCAATGATTCCGTTCTTCTGGAACGTGTACATCACCTGGCGCCGGGGACGCCGGGTGGACGTGGATGATCCCTGGGGCTTCGGGTGTTCGCTGGAGTGGGCCACGTCCTGCCCGCCGCCGCGCCACAACTTCACCTCCCTGCCCCGCATCCGGTCCGAGCGTCCTGCCCTGGACCTGCATCATCCGGAGCTGAAACCGCGGGCCAACGAGGACACGGACAACCCCATGGTCAAGGTCTTCGGGGCTGCGGATATGGGCAGTGAGAAGCCCAACGATCCGGACCCGCGGGACTAGCTGTCTGAAGGCAGCCAGCGGGTCTAGACCTGCCGCCGCGCGTGCACCATCCTGACCACCTCGATCCTGGGCAAGACCATCGAAGGTTCGCTCGGCGGCACCGTGGCCGACATCGAGGAGGTCTTTGACCTGATGCTCCGCGGCGAAATTACTCCGGGCTACGAGGAAATCACGTTCGACCAGATCGGCGAGGGCCTCGAGCGGCTGAAGAACAACCAGGTTCTCGGCCGGCTCGTTGCCCGCTTCGGGAACTAGACGCCGCAAATAAGAGGCGGTGCCGCCGGGACCCAGGGTCCCGGCAGCACCGCCTCTTATTTGTCTCAGGCTCTATTGATCAAGCAGCCCGGACTAGCCCCGCTGACTCAGACAGACCAGGTACTTGGCCCACTCGAGGGCGTACCGGAGCCAGCCCCGGACATCCCACCAGTGCTGGGGCGGAACCGGAGCCTTGCAAACCGGAGCCGGCGGAACTGTCGGAGCAGCCTCCACCGTGACAGGAAGCGTCACCGTGGTACCGGACGGAGCCGCGGTGAGCACCAGGGTGCCCGAACCGGAAGCCGACGCCGGCAGGGTGACGTTCACAGTTGCCGTCCCGGTTGCCACAGGGGCTGTTCCCAGAGCGGTGGCGGTGCCGGCCGCATTCACCCAGCTGGCGGCCAGCCCGGTGTTCGCGGGGCTGCCCAGCGAGGTCAGATCCAAACCGGACACGGTGAAGGACGCCGCGGTTCCGGCCGTTGCAGTTGTCGGGGCGCCCTTGACGATGACGCCCTGGCGGGCAAAGTCCGGGGAGAGCGGACTGTTGGCTTCGATGTAGCTGATCCAGGCATCACGGTCCACCAGTCCGGAGTCACGGGTGTCAGTGCCTTCGGAGAAGACGGTGAAGTTGTCGCCGCCCTGGGCCAGGAAGCTGAAGGTGCCCACCCGGTAGGCGCGGGACGGATCCATGGCGGCACCGTTGATGGTGACGGTCTGGATCCGGGAGCCGCGCGGCTGGTCCGGATCATAGGTGTAGGTGATGTTGTCGGACAGGCCCAGCGCCAGGAAGGCACGTGAGCTTCCGTCGGGCTGCCACTGCTGTTCCAGCATCGTCTTGAGCTGGGCACCGGTGAGCGTGGTGGTCCACAGGTTGTTGACGAACGGCAGCACTGCGTTGGCTTCGGCGTAAGTGATCACGCCGTCGTCGCCGTAGTACAGCTCGGCGCGCAGACCGCCGGGGTTGGTGACGCCGATTTCGGCGCCGCCGCGCTCGGCGGAGGACAGCGTGTTCAACAGGGAGTCTGCCACGAGGTTGCCCAGCGTGGATTCCGAGCTGCGGTCATCGCGGACCGTCCCGTTGAACGCCGTCGTAATGTCAGCCGTCACCGAACCGACCGGCTGGTTGCCGATCTCGGCAGCGGAGGCCAGCGCCGCATCCACGATGGACTTGACCTCTGCCACCGCGGGGTAGGCGGCAACGAGTGACTCAGCGCTCGCGGTGGTCCGCGGAACGTTGGTCGCCGTGTAGGACAGCACCTCATCCGTGGCCGGGTTGTAATCCAGGGTGATCTGGCCGACAAACTCGCCGTAGGAACCGGTCTGCAGCACCGGACGGGTCTTGCCGTCAGTGCCGGGAACGGGGGCATCCCAGGCGTACTGCTTGTGGGTGTGCCCGGTGTAGATGGCGTCCACCAGCGGGCTGGTGCCGTTGATAATCTCGGCAAACGCGCCGCCGTCCGCCAGTTCATCGGCGAGGGAAGCGCCGTCGGGGGTGCCGCTGCCGGCACCCTCGTGGTACTCGGCGATGATGACGTCCACATCGCCCTCCGCCTGCAGCTTTTCAGCTACGCGGTTGACGGCTTCCACGGGATCACCGAACTCCAGCGCGGCAATTCCGCCGGGCGTGACCAGCGTGGAGGTCTCTTCGGTGACGGCACCGATGACGGCCACGGAAACGCCGTTGACGTCCAGGACCGTGTATTCGTCCAGCGCCGGGGTGGTGGTGCCCTTGAGGTAAACGTTGGCGCCCAGGTACGGGAAGTCCGCAGCCGGATCAACCCGGTCCGTGAGGTCCGAGTAACCGGCATCGAACTCGTGGTTGCCCACTGCCGAGGCCCGCAGTCCCAGGGCGTTCAGCACGTCGAGGGTGGGGACATCCTGCTGCACCGAGGAGGCGAACAGCGAAGCGCCAATGTTGTCTCCCGCGGAGAGGAACAGCGAGCTGCCCTCGGGTGCGGCGGCCTTGAGCTGTTCAACGGTTCCGGCGAAATTCACGGTGTTGTCATCAATGCGGCCGTGGAAATCGTTGATGTTCAGCAGGTTCAGTTCCTCGGTTTCGGTTCCGGCCGGGGTCAGGTCCAGGCCGACGAGGATGGGATCGTGGTCCGAGGAACGGTACGGATCCGGTGCGTAGTAGTTGGTGACGTTGGTGTTGTAGCGGCTGTATTCCAGCGCCACCGACTCCACCGAGTTGATGTTCCAGATGTCGGCACCGGTGACGGCTTCAGCTGCTTCCTCAGATGCCAGGATGTGGTCCAGGGAACCAACCATCCCACTGAAGGCGTAGGAGTGCTTGCCGGTGGCCTTGCCCAGATTCACGTAACCGGCTTCGGCCAGAACGTTCATCGGATCCTCGGCGGCGTAGGAGTTGAAGTCTCCCAGCAGGAAGACCTTTTCCGTGCCGGCGGCTTCGGCTGTGCTGTCGGCGAAGGCCGCCAGTGCCTGAGCCTGCCGCACGCGGTCAGCGTTCCAGCCGCCCTGCCCGGTGTCGGCGTTTTCTCCGGAAGCCGGAGCCGATCCCTTGGACTTGAAGTGGTTGCTGACGGCCAGGATGGTGGAGCTGTCATCCCCGCCGGCGGGCTTGAAGGCCTGGGCCAGCGGTTCACGGGCGTTGGAGAAGACGGTTTCATCGTTGAGGATGACGGATTCACCCACCGGCTCGGCAACGGCTGTGCGGAAGATGAAAGCGGTGCGGATGACGTCTTCAGCGTCCGGGAGGGCTGCGGGGGAGCGGACATAATCCCAGGTTCCCGGTGCTGCCTCATTCAGGGCGGCGGTCAGGTTGGCCAGGGCTTCATCGCGGTCCTTGCCGAACACTGCGGAATTCTCCACCTCCATCAGGGACACGACGTCGGCGCCGAGCGCGTTGATGGCGGACACGATCTTGGCCTGCTGGCGTTCCAGGTTCTCCGGGTTTGCGGCGCCGCGGGCATCGCAGCCACCGCGCACGGTTAGCGGTGCGCCGGACCGGTCGTTGTAGTAGGTGCAGCCGGTGAGGTCCGTGCCGGTGGTGCTGAAGTAGTTGAGCACGTTGAAGGAGGCGAGCTTGAGGTTACCTCCCACGCTTTCAGGTGCGGCGGTGCGCGTGGCTTCGAACGACGCCGGGACCACCTCTGCAGCATTGGCTGCCGTCAGAGCCGTCAACGGCTGGAACTTCCAGGCACTGTTGCGGTAGTCCAGGATGACGCCGGTGGTGAAGGTGGCGGCTGCGCCGATGCGCACCGGGTTGTCCATGGTCAGGTACGGAAGCGGGATGCCCTGGTTGGCGGCGCTGAGGAAGTTGATGCTGGCGCCGTCGTCGAGCTTTACGGCCCGTGCCGCATTGTCGGCTTCGGCGGCGGCGTGTTCCGGGGTGCCCACGGCAGCGACGGCGGTGGGCTGGACCAGGGGCGAGTCGCCTGCGGCCAGTCCGATCTCCGCGTACTGGTTCAGGGAGTAGTTGTCGGTCACGGTATAGCTGCCCTGCGGTGCCAGCAGCATGCCCTCGAGGGCTTCGCGCTCCGCGTCGGAGGCAGGCCAGGCAACAGCGGCAGGCTTGACCTCTTCGGCAGGCAAGTCGAGCTTGGTCATCTGGCCGGCGGCAACGGTTATCTGGGTAAGGCCGAAGTATTCGCCGACTGCGCCGGTGACCTCAACATAGTCGCCTGCTGCCACTGAGCCGACGGTGTCTGCGGAGAACACAAAGATGCCGTCCGAAGCGGTGTGGGTGGCCGGATCCAGTGCGCCGCCGGTGCCGGGGGTCTGGATGTAGTAACCGTTGAACCCGCCGGTGGGATAGACACCTGTGACTTTTCCGCGGGTGGTGACGGTCTGGCCCACCAGCGGGCTGGTGTCACCGGTCCCCTGGATCTGGGCAATGGGAATGGCGCCCGCAGGCGGTTCGACGGGCGTGGTGGGGGACGGCGTGGGGGTTGGAGTCGGCTCAGTGGGAGCCGTTCCGCCGGTTCCGGTGGGGGTCACAGCCGCACTGAGCACGAAATCCGCTGCGTTGTTGTTCGTGTCCGCGAATCCGGTCCGGTTCAAGGACTTGGGATCGCTGTTTCCTGCCGGTGCGGCGGCCGCCGAGGTTTCGAAGGTGTTCGAGGTTCCGTAGCCAAGGAGATCAACGACGCCGGCGGCGGCGGTGACCGAACCGGTGGGCAGGGGATCCACCCGGGTGGACTGGCTGGACAGGATCAGGGTGCCGCCCGAGCCGGAGAAGCTGGCGCCGATCGTCGCATCGGCTTCGGGCAGGGGTGCTCCGGTGGCTCCGTTGGAGGCGCCGGAGACCAGATAGTAGCCGCCGGCAGGAATGGTGCCGGACAGTGCGCCGATGCCGGTGGGAGCCCCCGTCGAGCCCGCGGCACGGTACTGAAGCGACCAGCCGTCAAGGCTGACGTCGGCGGAAGTCGGGTTGTGCAGCTCCACGAACTTGCTGGCAAACGGTGCATTGGCGCTGCCGCCGCTCAGGTAGGCCTCGTTGATGATGATGCCGGGGGAAACAGCAGCACTGCTGTCTTGTGCAAAGGCCGGCAGCGCCGTGATCGGTGCTGCCAGCAGGCCGGCGGTGAGGGTGGTTCCCAGCGCTGCCTTCCAGAATGGTCTTCTCATGCCTCTTGCTCCTTGGTCCGCTGGGGTGCCAGCCGACAGTAGTGGACACCGCCGAGCGGCGCCAAGGGGGGTAACTGGAGTGACGCACGTAATACTATGTGGTCCACGTTACGAACACATGGCCTGCAGGAGACGAATCGTAGTTTTTGCCGGCGGGAGAGTCCGGGCAACAAAAAAGCGGCCCCGATAAGGGACCGCCTTTAAGGCTTTACGCGGAAGGTAAGGGATTCGAACCCTTGGTACGGGGTTACCGCACACTGGTTTTCAAGACCAGCTCCATCGGCCGCTCGGACAACCTTCCTCACTAGTAGTCTGGCAGAAAGGTGCAAAACACCCAAAATTCGATCAAGCACCGTGGAGGTCAGAATGAGAGCAATTGTCATTAATGCACCCGGGGGTCCGGAAGCCCTGCAGGTTCAGGAGGTGCCGGCACCGGTGCCCGGTCCCGGGGAGGTCCTCATCGATGTGGCAGCTGCCGGCTTGAACAGGGCGGATGTGCTGCAGCGCCAAGGCCATTACCCGGTTCCGGCCGGCTCCTCCGAATACCCGGGTCTTGAGGTGTCGGGCCGGATAGCCGCAGTGGGAACCGGCGTCGAAGGACTCTCGGTGGGGGCCGACGTCGTCGCCCTGCTGACGGGCGGCGGTTACGCCGACCAGGTGAATGTCCCGGCGGGGCAGGTCCTGCCTGTCCCGGCCGGCCTGGACCTGGTGACGGCGGCAGCCTTGCCGGAAACCGCTGCCACTGTGTTTTCCAACCTGTTCATGGCCGCCGGGGTCACTGAGGGGGACCACGTCCTGATCCACGGGGGAGCCGGCGGAATCGGAACCATGGCCATCCAAATGGTCGCGGCGTTCGGTGCCGTCCCTATGGTCACCGCGGGATCACCGGAGAAACTGGAACTGGCGCGGTCCCTGGGCGCCCAGGTCCTGATCAACTACAAGACCGAGGATTTCGTGGCTCGGGTGCGCGAAGTCACCGACGGCCGCGGAGCTGACGTCATCCTGGACGTCATCGGAGCGAAGTACCTGCAGCGTAACCTCGAAGCACTGGCGGTATCCGGACGCCTGGTTATTATCGGCCTGCAGGGCGGCACCAAGGCGGAGATCGACCTCAACCTGCTGATGCGCAAGCGGCTGGCCGTCATCGGGACCACCCTGCGCGCCCGCCCGACTGAGGAAAAGGCCGCCATCATGCAGGCGGTCAAGCAGTATGTCTGGCCGCTGGTTGAGGCAGGAAAAATCCGTCCGCTGGTGGACAAGACCTTCCCCCTGGCCGAAGCCGCAGCAGCCCACGAGTACTTCGACTCCGGTGTCCACACAGGAAAAATCCTGTTGACCACCTGAGGCAGCGGATACCTGCCGGTGCGGGTATCCATCCCTGTATCCCGGCGGGGCCGGTGACTGCTCCGGACAGTCACCGGCCTGTCTTGTGCCCGGGGTCACAGCGCACTGCTACCCTCTGTGGCAAGAGTCCGGAATCTTCCGGCTCCCGCCGGTTCCACTGCCGGCTTCCGCGCTTCATTACCGCAAGCAAAGGGACCCCTCCATGAGTGAGAATCGCCGGCGCCGGGCCGCTCCCGGAAAACCTGAGGACAGCGACGTCCTGGTGCAGGATCCGGACCTTCCGCCGGTGGCCCTTGACGCCGAAACGGCAGACGCCCAGGATCGGGAATGGACTCCGCTGAAGATCGCCATTTGGTCCGGCATCGCCCTGCTGGGCGGCGTGAGCTGGTACATGCTGGCCCTGGTCCGCGGGGAAACCGTCAACGCCATCTGGTTTGTGTTCGCCGCTGTCTGCACGTACTTCATCGCGTACCGCTTCTACTCCAAGTTCATCGAGCGCAAACTCCTGCAGCCCAATGACCTCCGCGCCACCCCGGCGGAGTACAAGGCGGACGGCAAGGATTACGCCGGCACGGACCGCCGCGTGCTGTACGGGCACCACTTCGCCGCCATCGCAGGAGCGGGACCCCTGGTCGGGCCCGTCCTGGCGGCCCAGATGGGCTACCTGCCCGGCACCATCTGGATCATCATCGGCGTCGTCCTGGCCGGCGCCGTCCAGGATTACCTCGTCATGTACTTCTCCATGCGCCGCGGCGGGCGCTCGCTGGGCCAGATGGCCCGCGAGGAACTCGGACGCGTGGGCGGCACCGCGGCCCTGATCGCCACCCTCGCCATCATGATCATCATCGTGGCCATCCTGGCCCTGGTGGTCGTCAATGCACTGGCGGAAAGCCCGTGGGGCGTCTTCTCCGTGGGCATGACCATTCCGATCGCCTTGTTCATGGGCGTGTACCTGCGGTTCCTGCGTCCCGGCAAAGTCACCGAAGTTTCCATCATCGGCTTTGTCCTGCTGATGCTGGCCATCATCGGCGGCGGCATGATCGCGGACACCGCGCTCGGCGACGCACTGACCCTGGACAAGACCGTCATTGCCTGGGGCATCATCATCTACGGCTTCATCGCCGCCGTGCTGCCGGTCTGGCTGCTGCTGGCCCCCCGTGACTACCTCTCCACCTTCATGAAGGTGGGAACGATCGTGATGCTGGCGGTTGCCATCATCATCGTCCGGCCGGAAATCACCGTACCGGCCATCAGCGAATTCGCGTCAACGGACAACGGCCCGGTGGTTGCCGGCCCCCTGTTCCCGTTCCTCTTCGTCACCATTGCCTGCGGAGCCCTGTCCGGGTTCCATGCCCTGATCGCCTCCGGAACCACTCCGAAGATGATCGAGAAGGAACGGCAGACCCGCTTCATCGGCTACGGCGGCATGCTGATGGAGTCCTTCGTGGCCATCATGGCCCTGGTCGCAGCCATCTCCATTGACCGCGGCATCTACTTCGCCATGAACTCCTCGGCTGCAGCCACCGGCGGCACCGTGGAAGGCGCCGTCGCCTTCGTCAACAGCCTGGGCCTGGCCGGCGTGAACCTGACTCCGGACATGCTCACCAACATGGCCTCAAACGTGGGCGAGGAATCCATCGTGTCGCGCACCGGCGGCGCACCCACCCTCGCCGTCGGCCTGGCCCAGATCATGCAGAGCCTGATCGGCGGCTCCTCGATGATGGCGTTCTGGTACCACTTCGCCATCATGTTCGAGGCGCTGTTCATCCTCACCGCAGTGGACGCCGGCACCCGCGTGGCCCGGTTCATGCTGCAGGACTCCATCGGCAACTTCATCCCCAAGTTCCGTGACACCTCCTGGCGCACCGGAGCCTGGATCTGTACGGCCGTCATGGTGGGAGGTTGGGGCTCGATCCTGATCATGGGGGTCACGGATCCATTGGGCGGCATCAACACGCTGTTCCCGCTCTTCGGCATCGCCAACCAGCTGCTGGCCGCGATCGCCCTGGCCATCTGCCTGGCCATCCTCGCGAAGAAGAACGTGTTCAAGTACATCTGGATTGTGGTGCTGCCGCTGGCCTTCGCCTCGGTGGTGACCATCACCGCGTCCATGTACAAGATCTTCTCCACTGTTCCGGCCGTGGGTTACTGGGCGCAGCACAACGCCTTCAAGGGAGCCCTGGAGCGGGGCGAGACCAGCTTCGGAACGGCCAAGACAGTGGAAGCCATGGAAGCGGTGGTTCGGAACACCTTTATCCAGGGCACGCTGTCCATCGTGTTTGTCACCCTCGCCATCATCGTCATCGTCACCGCCGTTCTCGCGAGCATCCGCTCGTACCGCTCCGGCGGTGCACCCAGTGCCGAGGACCCAGCAGTTCCCTCGCGGATGTTCGCACCCTCGGGCTTCCTCGCCACCCCGGCGGAGAAGGAAATCCAGGCGCAGTGGGATGCCCTCCCGGAGGACCGCAAGGTTGTTCGAAAGGCCCATTCGTGACCCCGGCCGGTGCCCGGACGGCAGGAGTGAGGGACGGGCTTCGCGGGTTCGTCCGGTTGTTCCGCGACGTCATGGGTGAAGACGCCTACCGGAAGTACGTGTCCTTCCACCGGGCCTCCGGATGCACTGGGCCGCTGCTCAGCGAACGTGAGTTCTGGAAGGACAAAATGGACCGCCAGGACGCAAACCCGGCGGGCCGCTGCTGCTGACGGATCCAGTTTCATGACGATGACGGCGGCACCAGCCCTGGTGCCGCCGTCATCGTTTGCGCGGCAGCTGCCGGCAACGGACCGGACAGCCCGAAGCATGTCGTTATGTTTCCCGGCCTTGAGCGTCAGCCGCGCATCGGCCTACCGTGAAGAATGGGACATCACCGGAATGCCGAGAACATGCCGCAGGACGAGCACCTGCGCGATGACATCAACCTCCCCGTCACAGATACGGCCGACAACGGGAATGAACACTTGGCCGAGGACATTAACCTGCCACGGGAATCAGGGGTGGGGCCCGAATTTGATGACCGGCACTACACCGCCGGACAGCTCAATGCCGGCCAGCAGGTCGCGGGCCTGAGCCCGAGCGGGGAGTACGCGAAAATGCGGGAGGAAGAGCTCGAAAACTAGCTCGCCACCGGGTAATCAGGGTCAACCATGAGAGCATTAACGCATGACTGAAGAGAACGGATCCGCCGACCGCGGGACTGCGGCGCGTGCGCCCAAATCCGACGATTCATCACGTGCCGGGAAAGTCGGAGGTGTTGAGGCGCCGTCCAGCAACCCGCCGGTGGGCGTTCCGGGCGCCGGCGGCGGAGCACCCGGCAACGGTGCGGAAAACCCTGCCTCCGGCGGCGACAGCGTAGCCGGTCCGCCAAAGCTGCGCGATCTGGTGGACCAGCCCGCAAAGGTCATGCGGATCGGAACCATGGTCAAGCAGCTCCTGGAGGAGGTCCGGAACGCGCCGCTGGATGACGCAGCGCGTAACCGCCTGGCGGAAATCCATGAGCGGTCCCTCCATGAACTTGAGGACGGACTCGCGCCTGAACTGGTGGAAGAACTCCACCGCATTAACCTGCCTTTCGGAGATGACACCGTTCCCACCGACGCCGAACTTCGCATCGCCCAGGCCCAGCTGGTCGGGTGGCTGGAAGGACTGTTCCGGGGCATTCAAACCGCCATCGCAGCCCAGCAGACCGCCAACCAGCAAATGGCTTCACGTCTGCAGCTGCGCCAGCTCCCGCCCGGCACCGTCCTGGCCCCCGGCGTCATTATCGGCGAGAACGGTGAGCCGCGCCGTGCCGATTCTTCGGCCCAGAGCCGCATCGGATCCACCAACCCCGAACCGCATGCCGGTCCCGGGCAATACCTGTAGGACCAATGGCACTTTTTGCAGCCGCCCGGCAGGGGCGGAAGGACGACACCCAACTCGGAAAAGGCGTGTGGCGCCGGGCCCATGACCGCTTTACCCGCGGTTTGGACCGGTACCACCAGATGCTGGAGGGGGTGGAAGACGACGCCGTTTACAACGAGCTGGTGACGGTGGCCAACAGCTTGTCGGAGCTGCTGCCGCGGGTGCGGGAGGTGTGCATGGCTGCCCAGCGCCGGCTGCCCAGCGACGGACAGGACATTCCGGGAGCCCTCATCGCCGTGCACCGCGCTCTCTCCCGCAGCGGCAACTCCCTGGCAGCCACCGCGGAGGCCGCGGCCATGTCCCGGCTTGAGGGCGAACGCTGGGGGTATGCCTCCGCAGGTCTGCAGAACGTTCACCGGCGGGCGCAGCTGGTCGCCGAAGACGTGCTGGAAGCTGAACGCGCATTGAAGGTCGCCGTCCCCGGACCCGCCGGCTCCAGAAAATAAATCCGCAAAACGGGAATAGGGCGGGTGCTTTTTTCGCGTCCAGCATAGAGGCGTCATTCAATGCCGGATACCGCCGGTCATTTGCGAAGATAGGCGAATGACTACATCACCGGTTTTGACTTTCAATGACGGCAACACCATCCCCCAGCTCGGCTACGGCGTGTGGCAGGTTGAGGATGAAGTTGCCGAAAAGGTAGTGGGACAGGCCTTCGAGGTTGGCTACCGCCACATCGACACTGCCAAGATCTACGGCAACGAAGCCGGCGTTGGCCGTGCCATCGCTGCTACCTCTGTTCCCCGCGGGGACATGTTCATCACCACCAAGGTGTGGAACGCGGACCAGGGCTACGAAGAGACCCTGAAGGCCTTCGACGCTTCCATGGAACGCCTGGGCCTGGAAACCCTGGACCTGTACCTGATCCACTGGCTGCAGCCGAAGCAGAACAAGTACGTGGACACCTGGAAGGCCCTGATCGAACTGCAGAAGCAGGGTCGCGTCAAGTCCATCGGTGTCTGCAACTTCACCGTGGAGGCGCTGCAGGAAATCATCGACGCCACCGGCGTTGTCCCGGTCCTGAACCAGGTTGAAACCCACCCGTACCTGAACCAGTCCGAGCTGCGTGCCTTCGAAGCCAAGCACAACATCCTGCATGAGTCCTGGTCCCCGCTGGGCTCCGGCAAGGGTCTGCTGGAAGATCCCAAGCTGGTGGAGATTGCCGCGAAGTACGACGGCGCCACCCCGGCCCAGGTGGTCATCGCCTGGCACCTGGCGCTGGGGAACATCGTGATTCCGAAGTCCGTGACCGAGTCCCGGATCAAGGAAAACTGGGAGTCCCTGGACCTCAAGCTTGCGGATGAGGACATCGACGCCATCAATGCCCTCGACAACGGCACACGCTACGGAGCGGACCCGGCCACAGCCGACTTCGCCTAGGCCGCCGGCGGCCTCCGCCTCAGGAGGCCACCGACGCGACACGCAAAAACCCCTGGAAACTGAGTTTCCAGGGGTTTTTCTGTGGAGCCTCCTGCCAGAATCGAACTGGCGACCTTCTCATTACGAGTGAGACGCTCTACCAACTGAGCTAAGGAGGCGGGCTTCACCTGTCCGCTAAGGGCCAGAATCCACAAGGAACAACTTTATATGCCACAGCCCGGCTGGTCAAAACGGGCGTCATTGGGCCGGAGTTTCCGGCACGTCATAGAACAGGGACCATTTTCGGGCAGTCCCTGTCACTTGGTAGTAAACGTTGGCGAACGTTATGAGTACCACGGTGGTGAGCGCGGACAGTGCGGCGGACAGCGAAGGCACGCTGTCAACGGGCAGCGTGTAGGCCATGAAGATGCGCAGAACGCAGTCAATGATCAGCGCGAGGCCCCATGCCACTGAGGTGACCCGCCAGACCCGGCGGAAACGGGGCACGCGCTCCCAGACAGCGTCCCAGTCGCCGGGCCAGCCGAAACGGCCCTCCAGCAGCGGTCTGCTGAACAGGTAGACCAGCGGCCGCCGGGTAAAAGCACTGGCCAGGAACCATGCTCCCGCGAGACCAGTGGCCCATGCACCCCGGGCCAGCAGGAAACGCACGTCGCCGGCGATCAGAGAAACTCCCGTGCTGAAGACCATCAGGGTGATCACGAAGGCCGTCACCGGTCCGAGCGTCCGCCGGCGGACAACGTCGACGGCGGTTCCGGCCAGGGAAACGGCGGTTCCCGCCAGCAGGGCCAGATAGGCGCTGACACCCATGGCGCGGAGCCCGTAGAACAGCGCCAAAGGCAACAGCAGGTCGGCGGCCAGCCGCAGGCCGCGCATCAGCCGCTTTAGAGTGGAACCGTGCTGTACTGCCGGACGTTTCACCTCGCTCCTTCCTTATGCTTCACTCCGGGTGCCCAGCTCAAACAGCATCGCCAGCTCGCGGGCATAGGCAGCGCAGTCCAGCTCCGGTTCCCGCTCCAGCAGGAACGGCAGCCCGTCCACGCAGCGCTGGACGGCGGCTGCCATCACCAGGGGGTCAAAGGGCCGGAACTCTCCGGCCTCCTGGCCCCGGCGCAGCAGTTGCTCCAGCGGCGCCCCGGCCCCGGCATCATCGGCTGCCGAATAATTCAGGGCTCCCGCCAGGAGAATCTCTGTCAGGGCCTTCATGGGCGCGCGGTTGTCGGCAATGAACTGCACGGTCGCTTCGATGTACGCCCGCAGCTGGGCGGCAGCACTGACATGGGACCGCATTTCCCCGCCGGTCCAGTTGCCGATGGCGGTGATGACGTCCGCCGCCACGGCGGCCATCAGGTCGGCTTTTCCGGCGAAATGATAGGAAATCAGGCGCGTGCTGGAGATTCCGGCGCGCTCAGCGATGCGGGCGAACGACGCACGGTCGTACCCCTGTTCAGCGATGACTTTGATGGTGGCGTCAATGATCTGGGTCCGCCGTGCGGCCCCGGTGACCGTCACCGGTCTTACCTGCATGAGTAAAAAATACGCCGCCGAAGTAACGGCGGCCAGAGGCTTCCACAAAATAAAAAGAGCTGCCCTGCCTGGCCTGGATTCCAGACGTCGGCAGGGCAGCTCTTTACAAAGGGTTAGGAGCAGACCTTGTCCTCGCCGGGCACGGTGCCGTCAATGAAGTAGTCGTCCACCGTATCGGCGATGCAGTCATCCCCGCGTCCATAGGCCGTGTGTCCCTCGCCCTCCCAGGTCACCAGGGTGGCCGAATCCAGCTGTTCGGCCAGGGCCACCGACCACTGGTACGGGGTGGCCGGATCGCCGGTGGTGCCGATGACCAGCAGCTCAGCGGCGCCTTCGGCCTTGATCTCGTGCGGGGTGTTGACCGGTTCGTAGGGCCAGGACTCGCATGTGATGCCGCCGTAACCGAGGAATTTCCCGATCGTGGGGGAGGCTTCTTCGAGTTGCTTCGCGTCCAGGGCCATCTGTTCGTCGTCGGCCGTCATCGGATAGTCCAGGCAGTTGATGGCGCTGAAGGCCACCGTGGTGTTGGACCCGTAGGTGCCGTCCGGCTGGCGGTCGGCGTTGAGGTCTGCAAGGTACAGCATCGTGGACGGATCACCCTGGAGCGCTTCATCAAGCGCCTGCGTGAGGATCGGCCAGTTGTCCGAGTTGTACAACGGCACGATGAGGCCCGTGACAAAGGTGGACACGGTGACGGTCCGGCCGTCCTTGGCCCTCATGGGGCTGGCCTCGACCGAGGCAATCAGGTCCCGGATCGTCTGTACGGCCTCGTCGGTGCTTCCGGACAGGGGGCAGCCAGAGGAGGTCAAACAATCCTCTACGTAGGCACGGATGGCGTTTTCGAAGCCTTTCGCCTGCCCGAGAGTGATCTCTTCATTGCTGGCGGAAGGATCCAGGCCGCCGTCGAGAACCATGCGGCCCACTTTGTCGGGAAACAGTTCGGCGTAAGTGGCACCCAGGAAGGTGCCGTAGGAGAAGCCCAGGTAATTCAACTGCTTGTCACCGGCCACCGCGCGCAGGATGTCCATGTCCCGGGCCGCGCTGACGGTGTCCACGTGGCCCAGCAGTTCGCCGGTCTTCGCTTCGCATTTCGCCGCCAGTTCCCTTGCGTCCTCACGCGCGGCTTCCCGCCCGGCCGGTTCGGCCGGGTCGTAGTATTCTTCGCGAAGCGCATCCAGTTCGGCATCGGTGAGGCATTCCACCGGGGTGGACCGTCCGACGCCGCGGGGGTCAAAGCCCAAGATGTTGAAGTTCTCCCGCAGCCGGTCCGTGGTTACGTAGTCCACGGACTCACGGACGGTGTCATAGCCGGAGCCCCCGGGACCGCCCGGATTCAGCAGGATGGTGCCCTGCGGCGTGTCATCGGACCGAGCCAGAATGGCGGCCAGTTCAATGCTCTCGCCCTCCGGATCCGCGTAGTCCAGCGGAACCTCCACCGTGGCGCACTGGAAGCTGCTTCTAAAACCCGTCTCGCATTCTTCCCAGGTCACTTCCTGGCTGTAAAACGGCAGCAGGTCCTCGGGGACGTCTCCGATCACGTCAGCCGAGGCTGCCGTAGGAGCAGCGCTGGCGGACGACGACGGGGAGGCAGTGCCGGTTTCATCCGACGCAGTGTCCCCGGTACAGGCAGCGATGCCCGTCAGCAGGACGACGGCGGACGCTGCAGCCAGCGCGAGTCGGGGAAAGCGGCGGCTGGCTGTGGTCATCGTTGCTCCTGTAAGCGGTGGATGGTGCGATGGTTGTCAGCGGACTGGTGCTGGCCGTGCTGGCTGCGCGGGCTTATAACAGGCTAACCGCCATGGCTTCGATGGCCAGCAGCGGCGCCACGTTGGTGGATACCAGGCGCCTGCGCACCACGTTGATTTCCTCCATCCGCAGCAGTGTCTGCTCCGGAGAGCCCTGCGCGGCGTACTCGGTCAGCTCACGGCGCAGGGATTCATTGACGAGGGTGTCGGCGTTGCCCAGCTGGAGCATGAGCACGTCCCGGTAGAAGGACAGCAGATCGGTCAGAGCCCGGTCAAAGTAGTCGTTCTTCGACCGTTTGGCGCGGCGGACCTGGTCCTCCTCGAGGCGCTTTACCTGGCTTCGGATCGACGGCGGCAGCGTTCCGCTTTCCGGTGCGCCCAGGGAGGTCAGCAGCGACTGCCGCTCGGCGGCGTCTCGCTGCTCAAAGGAACTGGAGGCTTCGGCTTCGGCCAGGGCCACCAGATCGGCCGCCGCTTTCATGGCGCCGGAGACATTGCGCAGGGACAGGGGAAGCCGCACGATGGAGTCCCGGCGGCTGCGTGCGCCCTCATCCGTGGCCAGCCGTTTGGCAATGCCAATGTGACTTTGGGCGGCACGTGCCGAAGCGCGGGCCACCTCGGGGTCAATGCCGTCGCGGCGGATCAGGAGCTCAGCAACATCTTCGACCGGAGGCAGACGCAGGCTGACGGCACGGCAGCGGGAACGGATGGTCACCAGGACGTCGCCGGGGCTGGGGGCGCAAAGCAGCCAGATGGTGCGCGGCGGCGGTTCCTCGATGGCTTTGAGGAGCACATTGGTGCTGCGCTCCTGCATGCGGTCGGCGTCTTCGACGATGATGACGCGCCAGCGGCCGGTGGAAGGCTTGTCCTGGGCCTTGCGGACCAGTTCCCGGGCTTCATCGATGCTGATGGTCACTTTCTCCGTGGTGACGGAAGTGACGTCCGCGTGTGAGCCAGCGAGTGCAGTCCGGCAGGCCTTGCATTCTCCGCAGCCGCGCAGGGCCGGGTCCTGCTGGTCGCACAGCAGGGCGGCGGCAAAGGCGCGGGCGGCATTGGAACGCCCGGACCCGGGCGGTCCGGTGAACAGCCAGGCGTGGTTGGGGGTTGCCTGGGCGGCCCCTCGGCGCAGCTGGTCAACCACGGGAGCCTGGCCCTGCAGATCGTCCCAGACACTCACGGCAGCAGCTCCTGCACCTTGGCCAGGATGGCGGCTGCCAGCTCTTCCACCGGCCGTCCGGCGTCGAGCACCAGATAGCGGTTCGGTTCGGTGCGGGCCTGTTCCAGGAAGGCCCGGCGGATTCGCAGGTGGAAGGTGTCCGGCTCGGATTCCAGCCGGTCCTCGGCGGCCTCGTTTGCCGTGCGCCGCAGACGGCCCTGCCCGGGATCAACGTCGAGCAGCACGGTGAGGTCCGGGGTGAAGCCCTCCGTGGCCCAGATGTTCAGCTGCCGCACCTCGTCCGTGCCCAGGGACCGCCCGGACCCCTGGTAGGCCACCGAGCTGTCGATGAACCGGTCGCAGACCACCACCTCGCCGCGTTCCACCGCCGGGCGGATTACCTGTGCCACGTGCGCGGCCCGCGAGGCCGCAAAGATCAAGGCCTCAGTGCGGGCGTCGATTTCGCCGTTGCCGTGCTCCAGCACCAGGGACCGGAGCTGTTCTCCCACCGGCGTTCCGCCGGGTTCACGCGTGCGGACCACGGTGTGCCCGGATGATTCGAGGGCCGCAGTGAGCTTGGCGGCCTGTGTCGACTTGCCGGCACCGTCGCCGCCCTCGAAGGTTATGAACAGGCCGGGCGTACCGGCTGGGACATCAGAAATACTCACCTGCCTAGCGTACCCAGTCCGGCTGGGAGGCAGCTGCCGGTCCATGGGTCCCTGCGCGAACGTAATGCGCGGACCTATCCCGAATCAGCGCATTAGGCTGGTCCCATGAGCCAAGCGCCGAACCACCACTGGACAGCGAACCTTTCACCGGACACCGTAGTGGTGTCCGCGGGGCGCCCGCCGCGTGAGCCGGATGCACCGGTCAACCCGCCCATTGTGCTTTCCTCCACTTTCCACGGCGCAGGGACTCCGGCTCCCGGCGACCGGGTGTACGGACGGTTTTCCAACCCCACCTGGGACCCCTTTGAAACGGTTCTGTCAGAGCTTGAAGGAGCAGCTTTGCCGGCCCTGGTCTTTTCCTCGGGCCTGGCTGCCGTGGCTGCCGCGTTGTCGCTGGTTCCCGCCGGCGGAATCCTGGTGATGCCGCAGCACAGCTATCAGGGTTCCCTGCTCCTCGCCGCGGAAGAGGCAGCCAACGGACGTTTCACCGTCCGGACCGTGGACATTGCGGATACGGAGCAGGTGCTGGCTGCCCTGCAGGGTTCATCGGGGGAGTCCGGAACCTCCCGCCCGGCGGACATGCTGTGGATTGAAAGCCCCACGAATCCGATGCTAGAGGTGGCTGAGATCGACGTGCTGGCCCGCGCCGCGCATGACGCCGGTGCGCTCGTGGTCGCGGACAATACCTTTTCCACGCCCCTGGTAACCCGTCCGCTGGAGCTGGGAGCCGACGTCGTCCTCCACTCGGTCACCAAGTACCTTGCCGGGCACTCGGACGTAATCCTTGGAGCACTGGCCACGTCGGATGAGGACCTCCGCGCCCGGCTGCACAACCACCGCTCGCTGCACGGCGCCATCGCGGGACCCTTTGAGGTGTGGCTGGCGCTGCGCGGGCTACGGACCCTGGCGCTCCGGATCGAAAGATCGCAGACCACGGCGGGCCTGCTGGCGGACCGGCTGCTCGGACATCCGGCCGTGGAAGCGGTCCGCTACCCGGGTCTGCCCGGGGACGCCGGATATGAACGCGCCGTCAAGCAGATGGACGGGTTCGGTTCCATCCTGTGCATCGAAGTTGCCGGCGGGGCCGAGGCTGCGGAAGCCGTGGCAGACAAGGTTCGTTTGTGGCTCCCGGCCACTTCGCTGGGCGGAGTGGAATCACTGATTGAGCGCCGGCGGCGCCAACCGGGGGAACCGCATTCGGTGCCGGAGAACCTGCTGCGGCTCTCGGTGGGCATCGAGAACGCCGAGGACCTCTGGTCGGACCTGTCCCAAGCGCTGGCAAGGTAGGCTGAAACGGTGATTGCCGTTCTGCTTCTTGAGCCCATCCTGTACCAAGTCCTCGGCTTGGCTACTCTGATCATTGCGCTGTGGGCCTTTTCGGACGCGCTGCGCCGCAAGCCGCAAATGTTCGAGGCTGCGGACAAGCGGACCAAGGGCTTTTGGCTGGGCATGACCGGTGCCTCTACAGCTGTCGGAGTGTTCAGCTCCCTTACCCCCGGCGCGCTGCTGCCCTTCACCCTGGCGGCACTGGTGGCAGCGTGCGTCTACTTGGCTGACGTCAAGCCTTCGGTCAGCGGTTCCGGCCGCGGAAACTCCGGCCCCTACGGGCGCTGGTAACGGCTCCATAAACGCTCAAACGGCGGCTTAGCCGGCGTCCGGCGGAGCCGGCCGGGACCCCGGCGGCTCAGCTCGGGGCGACGGCGTCCCATGCGACGGTGATTTCGCCCAGCCGCCAGCGGGCCGGGCCGGTCATCAGCGGCCAGCCGGAGGCACGCAGGTCCGCGCACATTGCCAGCCAGCGCTGCCGGTTGCCGTAGGAGCCCTGGGGCGCTGCCGCCAGCCACGCCTGGTCCATGGCCTGCAGCAGGGCATGGACTTTTTCGCCCGGGACGTTGCGGTGGATCAAAGCTTTGGGCAACCTCTCGGCCACGTCCGAGGGCAGCGTAAAAGCACCAAAGCGCAGGGAGATGCTCAGGGACACCGGCCCGTTGGAATCCAGTTCCACCCACGTGGAGCGCCGGCCAATCTCGTCACAGGTCCCGTCCACGAAGATGCCGCCGGGAGCGAGCCGCGAGAGAACCATGTCCCAGTGCGCCCGGTATTCGTCCTCCGAATACTGCCGGAGCACGTTAAATGCCCGCACCATGACCGGACGCCGTCCGTCCGCAGGCAGTTCGAAGCCGCCCTGCCGGAAGGAGAGGCCGTCCCGTTCCAGCGGCTTCGCCGCGCGCACCCGGGCCGCGTCAATCTCAATACCCATGATCTCGACGTCGGGACGGACCCGCCCCAGGCGGGCATGAAGCTCGACGGCGGTGGTCGGGGCGGCCCCGTAACCGAGGTCAACAATCAGCGGGTCTGCCGCTCTGCGCAGGCGCCACCCCTGAGGGCCGGCCAACCAGCGGTCCACCCGTCGTAGTCTGTTGGGGTTTGTAGTGCCCCTGGTCACATTTCCTACGGGTTTCTGCAGTTTTTGCACTAAACAATGTTACTTGTCCGCAACCGGGTCCCCGGACCGCGTGCAGCGGACTAAGGCTGTGCCCCGGGAGGGTTCACGTCGCGCAGGCACCCAAAGTAAGCCGTAACGTTGGCCGCCAGGACGCAACCCTGCCCCCGGTGCGGTGTCCTCCGTTACGATGACATATATGACTTACAAACTGATCCTTCTGCGCCACGGCCAGAGCGAATGGAATGAAAAGAACCTGTTCACCGGCTGGGTGGACGTGGATCTGACGGACCTCGGCCGGGCCGAAGCGCTCCGCGGCGGCGAGCTGCTCGTGGAAGCGGACATCCTCCCCGACATCCTCTACACCTCGCGGCTGCAGCGTGCGATCAACACCGCCAACATTGCCCTGGGCGCGGCGGACCGCATCTGGATCGATGTAAAGCGCAGCTGGCGCCTGAACGAGCGGCACTACGGTGCCCTTCAGGGCAAGGACAAGGCCCAGACCCTGGCGGAATACGGTGAGGAGCAGTTCATGCTCTGGCGCCGGTCCTATGACACCCCGCCGCCGCCCCTGCCCGATGACAGCGATTTTTCCCAGGCACACGATCCGCGCTACGCCGATCTGTCGCAGGACGAGCTGCCGCGAACCGAGTGCCTCAAGGACGTCCTGGAGCGGTTCCTGCCGTACTGGGAGTCGGACATCTCCGCCGATATCAAGTCGGGCAAGACGGTCATGATCGCCGCGCACGGCAACTCGCTGCGTGCCCTGGTCAAGCATCTGGACGGCATCAGCGACGCGGATATCGCAGCCGTCAACATTCCCACGGGCATCCCGCTGGTTTATGAACTGGATGAAAACCTCAAGCCGGTCAAGGCCGGCGGCACGTACCTGGATCCGGAGGCCGCAGCGGCGTCCATCAAGGCCGTGGCCAACCAGGGCAAGAAGAAGTAAGCGTCTTTCCCGGCTTCTGCCGGGAACAACAGGAAAGGGCGGCCCCGCGGGGCCGCCCTTTCCTGTTGTTGTTCCTCGATGTTTAGCGGCTGGACTCGGACATCGGCTGCCACTCGCCGGTCACCAGGTAATTAACCTTCCGGGTGACCGAGACGCCGTGGTCCGCGAAGCGCTCAAAGTAGCGGCTGGCCAGGGTGAGGTCAACGGTGCTGACCGCGGACACGTTCCAGTCCGGCGAAGCAATGGCCTTGAAGACGCCGGCGTGGAGCTCATTGATCCGGTTATTGCAGGCGTAGATGTCATTGCTCAGTTCCAGGTTCCGCGTCTCGAGCAGCTCAGTAAGCAGCTCGGAAATACGGATGTCCAGCCGCGCCATCTCGCTGAAGGTTTCCACCATGGGCTCGGGCACCACATGCTCGGGGTAGCGCAGGCGGGCCAGCTGGGCGATGTGCCGCGCCAGGTCACCCATCCGCTCCAGTGAGGCGCTCATCCGCAGGGAGCCCACGATCATGCGCAGGTCGCTGGCCACCGGCCCCTGCAGTGCGAGGACATCGATGGCCCGCTCATCGAGGTCATTCTGGAGGAAGTCGATGCGCGCGTCGGCGGCAATGACATCCTGCGCCAGTTCAGTGTCGGCGCCTTCGAAGGCTGCGGTGGCTTTCTGCATCGCTTCGGTGACGAGCTCGGAAATCTGGGTCAGCTCTTCGCCAATCTGATGAAGCTCGGCTTGAAAAACCTTACGCACTTCGGCGTCCTTTCGGTTGTGCAGCATCCTGCCCTGGTTGTCCGCAGCTGTTGATCGCGGCCATGCTGGCAGGATTTCAGTTAGCGGTTAACGGTTGGGCTTCTTTTGATGAACGTTAGTTTAACGGATCAGCTTATGCCACCGGAGAAGCCTCCCGCATTTCCGCGGTCAGCCTAAGCTAGGAGAGTGAATCCTGTATTGCTGGGCCTGATTGCCGGGGTCCTCGGCCTGGCCGTGGGCGTTTCCGGTGTGCTTGCGTATGTGTCCAGCCGGCGCCAGCGCCAAGAGCTTGCCGCAAACGATGACCCGGCCATCCCCAACGGAGCAGCGGAAGTGCTGGCCGCCATTGGCCGGGCTTACATCGTGGTGGACGCGGTCGACGGCGTGGTGCGGGCCAGTCCGGGCGCCTACGCTTTGGGGCTGGTCCGGGGGCACACCCTCGTGCCGCCCGAACTGCTGGCTATGACCTCCCGGGTCCGGCGTGACGGAGTCATTGAGGAACGGCAGCTGGAGCTGCAGCGTGGACCGTTGGGCCAGGGCAGCACCATCCTGCAGGTTCGAGTGGCAACCGTGGGGGAGGAGTACATCCTCATCCTCGCGGACGACCACACCGAAATCGCCCGCACCGAAGAGGTGCGCAATGACTTTGTCGCCAACGTATCCCATGAGTTGAAGACCCCCGTGGGAGCAATCTCGCTTCTTTCCGAAGCTTTGGATGACGCCGCAGGTGACGAAGAAGCAGTGCGGCGCTTTGCGGCCAGAATGAGCAAGGAATCCGCGAGGCTCACGTCGCTGGTCCAGGACATCATCGAACTCTCACGCCTGCAAAGCACCGACATGGTGGACCGGGCCCGTGAGGTGGACCTGAACCAGCTCGTTGCCGAGGCGGTGGAAGCCAACCGGCTGCCGGCCGAGAACCGCAAGACAACCGTCGTCGTCGGCGGCTCCGTTGACGGCGCTGTCTATGGCGACGCGAAGATGCTGACCACGGCCTTCCGTAACCTGATCGACAACGCCATCCGATATTCGCCGGAGGGGAGCCGGGTGGGTATCGGCCTGCGGTCCCGCGACGGTATGGCGCAGGTTTCGGTTACCGACCAGGGGCCGGGGATCAACCCCGAGGACCAGGAACGGATTTTTGAGCGTTTTTACCGCATCGACAGTGCCCGGTCACGGCACACCGGCGGCACGGGCCTGGGTTTGAGCATCGTCAAGCACGTCGTCTCCAACCACGGCGGGGAGGTGAACCTCTGGTCCCAGCCGGGGCAGGGTTCCACCTTCACGGTCCGGCTGCCGGAGATGGAGTCCGCTGAGCCGTCTGCGGAGAAGCAGCAGCGATCGGACGCCGCCGGCGCCCGTGCACGGAAGGCAACCCCGCCGGCCGGCGGAGGAACGCGCGAACAAGGAGTCAGTGCTTGAGCAGGATCCTGATGGTTGAAGACGAAGAGTCCTTCAGCGACCCGCTGTCCTATCTTCTGGAACGGGAAGGTTTCGAGGTCCAGGTCGTGGACAACGGTAATGATGCCGTAACGGAATTCGACCGGCGCGGCGCGGACCTCGTGCTGCTGGACTTGATGCTTCCGGGCCAATCCGGCACTGAAGTCTGCCGGCAACTCCGCCAGCGATCCGATGTCCCCATCATCATGCTGACAGCGCTGGACGGAGAGATCGACAAAGTCGTGGGCCTGGAACTGGGGGCTGACGACTACGTCACCAAGCCCTACAGCTCCCGCGAACTGCTGGCCCGTGTCAGGGCAGTGCTGCGCCGCCGAAGCGACAGCGGGGAACTGTCCGGACCGTCCGTTGAGGCAGGACCCGTGCGCATGGATCTGGACCGCCACGTGGTCAGCGTCAACGGAGAGAACGTGCCGCTGCCGCTCAAGGAGTTTGAGCTGCTCGAGTTGCTTCTTCGCAATTCCGGCCGCGTTCTGACCCGCGGCCAGCTGATTGAACGGGTGTGGGGCGCGGACTACGTAGGTGACACCAAAACACTTGACGTGCACGTCAAGCGGCTGCGCGGGAAGATTGAACCGGATCCGTCGCTGCCGCGCCATCTGGTGACAGTGCGCGGGCTGGGCTACAAGTTCGAAGCCTGACCGGCTCACGGGTCCCGGAAGCCGTGGCCTGCCCGACACGGAAAATCCGTCTCACACTGAAAACGTCGCACACGGAAAAAGGGACCAGGCCCGGTGGCCATGATCCCTTATCCCTGCCGGCATTGCGCCGGCACAAGCTGATGAACTAGTTGGACTGCACCGGCGCAGGCGTTTCCGCAACTCCGCTGTCAACGCCTGTGTCCTGCTCAGCGCCGGCCTCGTCGGAGGGAACCATGGTGGCAACGTCCGAGGGCGCAGCCGACGGTGTCGGCAGGTACTCGCGGTAGTCAGCCAGGGTTCCGTCAACAACCGGGATGTTCACTTCGACGGTCTCGGTGCCGTTGCTCGCGTCGCCGCGCAGTCCGGTTCCCGGCTTCACATCCACGTTCGGCACAGTCACCTCGGCGGCAGCTGCGTCTTCGAAGACCACTTTGTCTCCGGCTTCGATGTTCCAGGTAAGGGTGGTGCCGCCGGTGGCCAGCGAGAATTCAACGTCCTCGGAGGAGGCGTTCACCACTGTGCCCAGGAGGCGGCCCTCTTCGCCGTCGCCGTTGCTGACCATCAGGATGTTGCGCAGCTCCACGTCTCCGACGTTTTCGACGATTCCGTCAGACGGGGAGTACTCGCGCACCGTTGCCTGCTCGTTCACGGCGCTGCAGCTGGAGACTCCCAGTACGGCCAGCGCAATTACACCGGCGGCAGCTGCTCGCTGCGCCCGGTTCTTGGGTGTGAATCTCACAGCACAAACTCCTGGGGTATTGCGGTCTCTCGACCGGCGGCGTTTCTTTTGTGCCTAGCCTATCGGCAAACCCTCAAAATGTTGGATTTTGGCCCGTTGCGGGGGACGTAAAGCTGGGCCCAGGAAGACGCATCGCCGCAGGTGGGAATGGGAAATAGGGTCCGAATAATACTCAGCCTGATGACGATCGACTACCTGACCTGCGAAAACTCTACTCGGCGTATCGCACACATGGTAAACTAGAGGTTGGGAAAGGGGAAAGTCCACATGGTTTTTGAGGTTGGCGAAACAGTTGTTTACCCTCACCACGGTGCCGCGAAGATCGAAGAGATCAAGATGCGGACCATCAAGGGCGAAGAGAAAATGTATCTCAAGCTTAAGGTGGCACAGGGTGATCTGACCATAGAAGTACCGGCTGAGAACGTCGACCTCGTTGGGGTTCGGGACGTAGTGGGCAAAGAAGGTTTGGAGCATGTTTTTGACGTGCTGCGGGCCGAGCTCACTGAAGAACCCACCAACTGGTCGCGCCGCTACAAGGCGAACCTGGAGAAGTTGGCTTCCGGTGACGTGGTGAAGGTGGCAGAGGTCGTACGTGACCTGTGGCGCCGCGACCACGACCGTGGGCTCTCCGCCGGGGAAAAGCGTATGCTCGCAAAAGCCCGCCAGATTCTGATTTCAGAACTTGCGCTGGCCGAAAAGACGGACGAGGATCAGGCCGCAGTTGTTCTGGACAAGGTCCTGGCAAGCTAAGCAGCAGCATCCAAGATAGAACGCAGCACCTACGGCACGCTGCCGGTCCTTTGGGACCGGCATTTTGTCGTTAAAGTGCGTCTTTCATGCCCGGCTCCCGGACGTGCCGCCCGAATACGCTGCCCGGCCGAGGGGCACTAGGCTGAAGGGGTGCCAACAACCACTTCATCCCGTCAACGCATCGGTGTCATTTTGGTGGCGGGCGGTTCCGGCCAAAGGCTGGGCTACGGGATCCCCAAAGCCCAGGTGCCGCTGTCCGGCGTCGCACTGTTGACCCGGGCACTGCGGGGTGTGGAAGCATCCGGGGTTGCCGCCGCGGTCAGCGTGGCAGTTCCGTCAGGGGACACGGTTTTGCGTTCCCTCTGCGCTGAAGCCGGGATGAGCGTGCCGCTCGCCGTAGTTGACGGCGGGGAAACCCGTGCCCACTCTGTCCGGGCTGCCCTGCAGGCCCTTCCCTCGGACATCGACTCGGTCCTGGTCCATGACGCAGCCAGGCCACTCACTCCGCCTGAGGTGTTCCACCGGGTCGCGGCGGCCTTGGCCTCGGGCGCGGAGGCGGTCATCCCTGCCGTTCCCGTCACCGATACCATCAAGTCAACCGCCCCGACAGGGCCCGGGCAGGCAGGCATCGCCTCACGGACTGTGACGGGCACCCCCGACCGTTCCGCGCTTAGAGCTGTGCAGACGCCCCAGGGTTTTGACGCCGCGCTGCTGCGCAGCGCGCATTCGGCAGCTGAAAGCTTCGACGCCGCACAGGCCGCAGCAGTCACCGACGACGCCATGCTCGTTGAATCCCTCGGAGCAGTGGTTTACGTTGTCGAAGGCTCTCAGACATCCCTTAAGATCACTACGCCGCTGGACCTGCTTCTGGCCGAAGCAGTCCTGGCTCAGGAACAGAATTGTCAGGAGGACTGACCATGCCCGCAGTGAACCTTCCCCGCACCGGCATCGGTGTGGACGTCCATGCGTTCGCTCCCGTCGACGCCCCGCGTCCCCTATGGGTGGCAGGACTGCTCTGGCACGGCGAGCGCGGACTTGCGGGCCATTCCGACGGCGATCCGGTGGCCCATGCGGCGGCGGACGCCCTGTTTTCCGCCGCCGGTCTCGGGGACCTGGGTACCCACTTCGGTACGGACCGGCCTGAATATGCAGGTGCCTCGGGGCTGACGCTGCTGGGCGAAGCCGCCCGGATTGTCCGCAGCGCCGGGTTTGAGATTGGCAACGTGGCGGTGCAGCTGATCGGTAACCGGCCCAAATTCTCCCCGCGCCGCGCAGAGGCTGAAGCAGTGCTCTCGGGTGCAGCCGGCGCACCGGTGAGCGTTTCCGCAACCACCACCGATGCTCTCGGGTTCACGGGACGCGGCGAGGGCATCGCAGCCGTGGCAACCGCCGTCGTCGTATTGGTGCATGAGTCCCTGCGCGACATCTAGATCGCCGCGGAGGCGCCACGGCGCGATAGCCTAGAGCGGTGAGCTTGAGATTCTATGACACCGCTTCCGCGCAGGTCCGTGACTTTGTTCCCTTGAAGGAGGGCGAGGTCAGCCTGTACTACTGCGGCGCCACTGTGCAGGGCCGGCCGCACGTGGGGCATATCCGCTCCGCCATTGCCTTTGACCAGCTCACCCGTTGGCTGCAGTTCCGCGGCTACCGGGTCACCACGGTCCGCAACGTGACGGACATTGATGACAAGATCCTGGCCAAATCCGCCGAATCCATGGGTGCCGAACCCTCCGCCGACGTCGTTCCCAACGAACCCTGGTGGGCGCTGGCCTACCGCTTCGAACAGGAATTCGCCAAGGCTTATGACACCCTCGGCGTCCAGCGGCCCACCTACGAACCCCGCGCCACCGGCCATATCCCGGAAATGCATGCGCTGATTGCACGGTTGATCGACGCCGGCCACGCCTATCCGGCGCTGGATGATTCCGGCGACGTCTACTTCGACGTCCGGTCCTGGAACAAGTACGGGTCGCTGACCCGGCAGAATATTGACGACATGCAGGCAGCGCCCGACGCCGGCCCCCGCGGCAAGCGCGATCCGCGCGACTTCGCACTGTGGAAAGGCTCCAAGGAGGGCGAGCCCCAGACGGCTGCCTGGGACAGCCCCTGGGGGAAGGGCCGGCCCGGCTGGCATCTGGAATGCTCGGCCATGGTCACCAAGTACCTTGGCCCGCAGTTCGATATTCACGGCGGCGGACTGGACCTGCGCTTCCCGCACCATGAGAACGAGATGGCCCAGTCGCAGGCAGCCGGCGACGGCTTCGCTAACTTCTGGATGCACAACGGCATGGTCACCTTCGAGGGCGAAAAAATGTCCAAGTCCATCGGCAACACGGTGAGCCCGGCGGACATGCTGGCCGAAGCAACACCCCGGGTAGTGCGGTATTACCTGGGCCAGGCACATTACCGGTCGGTGCTGGACTACCGGCCCACCTCTCTGCAGGAGGCAGCAGCCGCCGTGGAGCGGATCGACGGGTTTATCGCCAAGGCGCACGCCAAGGTCTACGGCGCCGGAAACTATGCCTTTGTCCTGAACACTGATGCCATGCCGGCGGCCTTCGCCGAAGCCATGGATGACGACCTCAACGTTCCTCAGGCGCTGGCAGCGCTGCACGATACCGTCCGCGCCGGAAACACCGCCCTGGCCGAGGGCAATACCGATGCCGTCCGTGAGGCACTGCACGCGGTGCTGACCATGACGGGTGTTCTCGGCCTGGATGACGTCCGGCAGCCGCAAACAGGCACGGGCGCCGAACACCGGGCCCTGGACGCACTGGTCCAATCGCAGCTGGAAGAGCGGCGGGCCGCCCGCGCCGCCAAGGACTGGGCCCGTGCCGACGCCATTCGGGATTCGCTCGCAGCCGCGGGCATCACCGTGGAAGACACCGCAGACGGCGCCAGCTGGAGTATGGCCCAGGGCTGATTCCGTCCAGAGGGTGAGCCTGGAATGTTTGCTTTCGGAGTACACTGCGGGGCGTGGAACACGCAGGGCCGTGAGCCTGCGTAAACTAGAAGTAATGCTTTCTTCTAGGTTTAAGGTGTAATCGATGGCCAACAACGGACGTCCCGGCGCAATGCGTAAAGCCAAAAAGGGCCCCAGCGGGGGCACCGGTGGATTGGGCCGCAAGGCCCTTGAGGGCAAGGGACCCACGCCCAAAGCCGAAGACCGCCCCTACCACAAGGCGTTTAAGAACAAGCAGCTCTCCGAGCGTTCGGCAGCCAAGCGCGGGGATTCCCGCGACAACCGTGCCGCCGGCGGCCGCAGCGGCACCAACGTCCGCGGCAAGGTGGCTGAGGAAGTCGTCACCGGCCGCAACTCAGTGGTGGAGGCCCTGCGCGCAGGCATTCCCGCCAAGGCGCTGCACGTCGCTGTCCGGATCGACATGGATGACCGCGTGCGTGAATCCCTCAAGATGGCGGCCGACCGCGGCCTGCCCGTGATGGAAACACACAAGCCCGAGCTGGACCGCATGACCAACGACGCCGTGCACCAGGGCCTCGTGCTGCAGATCCCGCCGTATGAATACGCTGACCCCACGGATTTGGCAGCAGAAACCATCGAGGCCTGGAAGAAGGGCCACATCCGCAACGCACCGTTGTTTGTGGCGCTGGACGGTATTACCGATCCTCGTAACCTGGGTGCCATCATCCGCTCCGCATCCGCCTTCAGCGCCCACGGCGTTGTTGTTCCGGAACGCCGCGCGGTGGGCATGACTGCGTCCGCATGGAAGACCAGCGCCGGTGCAGCCGTCCGCGTTCCGGTGGCCCGCGCAGGAAACCTGAACAACACCCTGAAGACCTTCAAAAAAATGGGCATCTTTGTCCTCGGCCTGGATGGCGACGGCGACGTGTCGCTGCCGGACATCGTCCTGGCCAAGGACCCGGTCTGCATTGTCGTTGGTTCCGAGGGCAAGGGACTGTCCCGCCTGGTCCGCGAAAACTGCGACCAGATTGTGTCCATCCCCATTGATTCAGCCATGGAGTCGCTCAACGCCTCCATGGCGGTAGGCATCAGTTTGTACGAGATTTCACGGCAGCGTTCCGCCTGATCCAAGGCGGAGTCATCCCGGAGGCAGCATGGCAGACTTGACCAGCATTAAGCAGGGCCAAGCCGCCGCGCGGCGGGTTTCACGGCCCTTTCCCCTTGGCGTAAGGAATTCCGTTCCCGGTGTTGATGAGGTGCCGGGAACCGCCAATGTCTCTGTTTACGCACCCGGTCTCACCGGCGTCGAGATCCATTTTGAAAGGGCGCCGGGAGACTGGTCCTCGGCGCCCCTGGGTGAATCCGTTGCGGGAATCCACCACGGCCGCGTGAGCGGTCTGTCCTACGGCAGCCGTTACGGATTTTGGCCTGCGGGAAAGGAGCTGCCGGGCAGGCCCGGCAGCTTCCAGCTCCTGCTGGACCCCTACGGCCGCGGAATTGACGAAGTTCCGCATCCGGACGGCGTCCCCCTGTTCTTCTCCGTCCATGTGGATCCGTCCTTTGACTGGGGCGGCGCACGCCAGCCTCATATCCCGTGGCGTGACACCGTCATCTACGAGGCCCACGTCCGGGGACAGACGATGCTCCATCCGGACATCCCCGAGGAGCTGCGCGGCACCTACGCCGGCATGGGGCATTCCGTGATGGTCAATCACTTCAAAGAGCTTGGCATCACCGCGGTGGAGCTGCTGCCGGTGCACTTTCACACCGACGAAGCCCATCTGCGTGAGCTCAACCTGACCAACTACTGGGGCTACAACACCCTCGGCTTCTTCGCCCCGCACACCGCCTACGCCACCAAGGCAGCGCAGGCGGCAGGGCCCAAGGCGGTGCAGGACGAGGTCAAAACCATGATCAAATCCCTGCACGCGGCAGGCCTTGAGATCATCCTGGATGTTGTCTACAACCACACGGCCGAAGGCACCAAGGACCAGCCGGCGCTGAGCTGGCGGGGCCTGGGCGATAAACAGTATTACCGGCACGACGGCGAGGGCCGCTATCTGGATACCACCGGCTGCGGCAACACCTTGGATTTCAGTCAACCGCGGGTGATCCAAATGGCCCTGGACTCGCTGCGCCACTGGGTCCAGGACTATCAGGTGGACGGGTTCCGCTTTGATCTTGCGCCTGCGCTCTGCCGCGATGAAGACGGCCGTTTTGACCGCCGGCATCCGTTCCTGGTGGCAGTCGCGGCTGATCCCGTGCTCCAGGGGATCAAGCTCATCGCCGAGCCCTGGGACATTGGGCCCGACGGGTGGCAGACCGGGAATTTTCCGCCCGGCTGGGCCGAATGGAATGACCGGTTCCGTGACACCACCAGGGACTTTTGGCTCCGGGATCAAGCCGCGCTGGACGCCGGCGGCATGGGAAGCTCGGTGGCACGGATCGCCGGTTCGCTCGCAGGATCGGCAGAGGTGTTCGCCGGATCCGGACGCACCGCGCTGTCTTCAATCAACATGGTTACTGCCCATGACGGTTTCACCCTGGCGGACCTCACGTCCTACGAGCTCAAGCACAACGAGGCCAACGGTGAAGACAACCGGGACGGCAGCAGTGAGAACCGCAGTTACAACCACGGTGTCGAAGGCCCCACCCCGGACCGGGATGTCCTGGCCCGAAGGGCGCAGAGCGCCCGGAATATCATGGCGACCCTGCTGATGTCCCTGGGAGTTCCCATGATCACGGCCGGCGATGAACTTGGGCGCACGCAGCAGGGCAACAACAACTCGTACTGCCAGGACAGCCCCCTCACGTGGCTGGACTGGAACCTGGACGAGGGCGGCCGCCGGATGCTGGCAACCACGCGCACATTGCTGCGCCTGCGCCATGAGTTCCTCGCCTCGCAGCCGTACCGTTTCCCGGCGGACGCCAATGAAGCATCGTTGCTGTGGTTCGATGTTTTCGGCCAGCCCATGGCGCTGGACAGGTGGGAGGATCCAAGCTCCCGGGTGGTCCAGCTGCTGGTGAGCTCCCGGAACGGGATGCTGAAGGGCCTCATGGTCCTGAACGGCTCGCTGGAGGATACCGAATTCACCCTGCCCGAGGCTCAGGCCCTGGAGGGATCAGGTGCAGCCCGCGACGAAAACCACTCCTATGAACTGCTGCTGAGCACCGCCGCCGATGCGCAGGAGCGCACCGGCTTGCGGCTGCGCGGAGGGGAGAAGGACATCCTGCCGGCCAACTCAGTGAGCCTGTACCGGGCCTAGACGAGCCCGGACCGGCATCTGGGTTGTCGCCCAGATGCCGGAAGGGCCAACTAGGCGTTGGCCACCAGCCCCAGTTCCGCTTTGGAAGCCAGCCCTGCGTGCACCGGAAGCACCCTCACGGTGTATCCGAAGGGGCCGGCCTGCTCAATGCCGATCGTGCCGGAGAACATGTGGCGGCCAGAGCCGAGGTCCTCTGCCTGGACCAGCTCCTCGGTCCGCGGGTCCGCCAGCTGGTCATTTTCCAGGGCCTTGCCGTACGCCACTTCCACGCTAACGTCCTCCGGACGCAGGGAGCCCAGTGATACGTAGGCCTGCACTTTCAGCTGGTCACCGATTTGCGGGTCATCGGTGATGCCGATGGAATCCACATGTTCCACCGAGACAGCGGACCAGCCGTCGCGGATTCGGGTGATCCATTCCGCCAGTTCCTTCGCTGCTGCGTACCCGTTGGCGGAAGCAGCACGCCCGGACTGTCCGGCGGGGCGGTAGAGCTGGTTTACGTAATCGCGCAGCATGCGGTTCGCAGACACCGCCGGACCAAGGTCGGCCAGCGTGTGCTTGACCATTTCCAGCCACTCGCTGGGCAGGGAGCCTGTCGGTGCATCCGAAGGGCCGGCGGAACCAGCCTCCGCGGGCGGTTCCTTTCCATAGAACATGGGCGTCACAGCGTTTTCCAGCAGGTCATACAGTGCTGCCGCTTCCAAATCATCGCGCTGGTCCGGTCCGTAAACCTCCCTCGTACGCGCTCCCTGGGTCGGGTTGGCGGAGGGAATGGCCCAGCCGTTGCCGCCGTCGAACATCTCGTCCCACCAGCCGTCCAGGATCGAGAGGTTCAGTCCTCCGTTGATCGCAGACTTCATGCCCGAGGTGCCGGATGCCTCCAGCGGCCGCAGCGGGTTGTTCAGCCACACGTCGCAGCCGGGAAACAGCGTTCGTGCCATGGCGATGTCGTAGTTGGGGAGGAACACAATGCGGTGCCGGACCTCCGGATCATCGGTAAACCGGACGAGATCCTGGATCATGCGCTTGCCCTGCTCATCGGCGGGATGCGATTTGCCGGCAACCACCACCTGAAGCGGATGGGTGGGATGCAACAGGAGGGCTTTCAGCCGGGCGGGATCCCTGAGCATAAGGGTCAGACGCTTGTAAGTGGGGACCCGTCGGGCGAACCCGATGGTAAGGATGTCCGGGTCCAACACGTTCTCGGTCCAGGCAAGCTCGGCATCAGTGGCACCGCGCTTGCGCCAGGCGGCACGCACCCGGCGGCGCACGTCATCGATCAGGTTGGAACGCAGTCGGCGCCGAAGGTCCCACAGATCTCTGTCGCTGATCTCGTAGGCCCGGCTCCAGTCGCGGTCGTGAACCGTGGCGACACCGAACTTCTCGCGGGCCAGTTTGGTGAGTTCCGGATCAACCCAGGAGGGCACGTGCACGCCGTTGGTCACCGAGGTGATGGGCACTTCGGAGATATCGAACCCGGGCCACAGGCCCGAGAACATTTCCCGGGACACCTTTCCGTGCAGCTTGGCCACGCCGTTGGCACGCTGGGCCAGGCGAAGACCCATTACTGCCATGTTGAACTTGCCGGGATCACCGCCGTCGTAGCTTTCAGCACCCAGGGCGAGGACCTTGTCCGTCGGGACCGACTGCGCCAGCCCGGCGCTGAAGAAATGCCGGATCTGGGACTGGTCAAAGCGGTCAATGCCCGCAGGGACGGGAGTATGAGTGGTGAAGACAGTGTTGGCACGGGTTGCGGTCAGGGCTTCTTCCCAGCCCATGCCGTTGTCCATCAGTTCGCGGATGCGTTCAACGCCCAGGAACCCGGCATGGCCTTCGTTGGTATGGAACACCTCAGGGGCCGCCGTGCCGGACAGGCGCTCGTAAACCCGCAGCGCCTTGACGCCGCCCATGCCCAGTAAAAGCTCCTGTTGCAGGCGGTGGTCTCCGCCGCCGCCGTAGAGCCGGTCCGTAATGCCGCGGGCGGCGTCGTCGTTGCCGGTAACGTCCGAGTCCAGCAGCAGCAGCGGAACACGTCCGACGTCGGCACGCCAAATCTGCGCGGAAAGCCGGCGGTTATTGGGCAGCGGGAGGTTGACCCGGGCGGGGGTGCCGTCTTCTTCGCGCAGCAGTGTCAGCGGCAGGCCGTTGGGATCCAGCACAGGGTAAGTTTCCAGCTGCCAGCCGTCGCGGGACAGCGCCTGCTTAAAGTACCCGGCCTGATAGAGCAGGCCGACCGCTATCAGGGGGACACCCAGATCCGAGGCCGACTTAAGGTGGTCGCCTGCAAGGATGCCCAGGCCGCCGGAGTACTGGGGCAGGACGGCACTGATGCCGTACTCGGGGGAGAAATACGCCACGGCACGCGGTGCGTCTTCACCCAGTGTTTGATACCAGCGCGGGGCGGTCAGATAGGCATCCAGATCTGCACCGAGATCCTGGATGCGCTGAACCAGTCCAGCGTCCTGTGCCAGCCGTTCGAGGCTGCCGCGGCTCACTGACCCGAGGAACTTGACCGGGTCATGCCCGCTGGCCTTCCAAGCCGCCGGGTCAAGGTCGGCGAAGAGCCGGGTGGTGGGCTCATGCCAGGACCACCTCAGGTTTGAGGCCAGCTTACTCAGGGGAGCAATGCTGTCGGGGAGGACGGTTCGGACGGTAAACCTTCGAATTGCCTTCACCCGGGTTACGCTAGCGCAAAACGAACCCCGAATGGCATGGGTAGTGCTTGGAATCTGTTAGATTTCTGCCAATTGAGTCTCTGTGTCGGTGCTGCGCGAAAAACCCGCCAATACCCGCCGCCACCTGCGGCAAAACCCCAGAAAGTACGTTGGCTTAGCATTCTGCCCGGAATGTCGCTAACGTCTAGTCTGTGACCAGTTCCAGTGCGATGCCATCCAATGACCTGCCCGCCGAGGAACTCCGGTTCGGCCGGATTCCCATCATCAACGTGACCCCGGTGGTTGAATGCGGCCGCATTCCGGCCAAAGCCATACCGGGTGAGGACCTCGTCATCGGGGCCACGGTCTTCCGTGAAGGCCATGACCTCGTGGGCGTCAGCGCAGTGCTGTATGACCCTGAAGGCACCGAGATACAGCGGGTGCGGATGCACCCGGTGGGCATCGGCCTGGACCGGTGGGGCGGTTTGCTCCGGCCTGAAGGCACCGGCTCCTGGAGCTTCGCCGTCGAGGGCTGGGCTGACCTGTACTCCACCTGGCACCACAACGCTGAAGTGAAGATCAATGCCGGCGTGGACACAGACTTGATGCTCGCGGAAGGGGCTGCCCTGTTCCGGGATGCCGCGCAGGAGCGCACCGGTGACAGCGCACGGATTTTTGAGGCTGCGGCAGCAGCGCTCGCCGACACCGGTCTGCCCGTGGAGGACCGCCTGGCGGCAGCAGCTTCCGATGCTGTTCTTGCGGTCCTCGACCGGGAACCGATCCGCGACCTGGTGACCAGCAGCCCCCGTTTCCCCCTCCACGTTGAGCGTGAGCTTGCCGGCCGCGGTGCCTGGTACGAGTTCTTTCCGCGCTCCGAGGGCGCAAAACTGGATCCCGCAACCCGGGAGTGGACTTCCGGGACCTTCCGCAGTGCCGCGCGCAGTCTGCAGCGGGTAGCGGATATGGGCTTTGACGTGATCTACCTTCCGCCGGTGCATCCAATTGGCGTGACCCACCGGAAGGGGCCCAACAACACGCTTGTCGCCGGCCCCGGAGACCCCGGCTCCCCCTGGGCCATCGGTTCCGCTGAGGGCGGCCATGACGCCATCCATCCGGATCTCGGTACCTTCGAGGACTTCGACGCGTTCGTGGACACGGCCCGTGAACTGGGTCTGGAAGTGGCTATCGACCTTGCCCTGCAGGCGTCCCCGGACCATCCCTGGGTGACCAGCCATCCGGAATGGTTCACCACACGCGTGGACGGCACAATCGCTTACGCCGAAAACCCGCCGAAGAAGTACCAGGACATCTATCCCCTGAACTTCGACAACGACTTCACCGGCTTGTCGGAGGAGATCCTGCGGATCGTGCTGATGTGGATCGGCCACGGCGTCAAGATTTTCCGCGTGGACAATCCGCACACCAAGCCCCTGAGGTTCTGGGAATGGCTGATAAAGACGGTCAATGAAAAGCATCCGGAGGTCATCTTCCTAGCCGAGGCATTCACCCGCCCGCCCATGATGCATGCCTTGGGCATGGCCGGATTCCAGCAGTCCTACACGTACTTCACCTGGCGGAACACCCGCAAGGAACTGGAGGAGTACTTCACCGAGGTCTCGTCTGAGACTGCCGCATTCTTCCGGCCGAACTTCTTCGTAAACACTCCGGATATCCTGACCGAGTTCCTGCAGTACGGTGGACCGGCGGCCTTTAAGATCCGGGCCGTTCTGGCCTCCACAGCCAGCCCGCTCTGGGGCGTTTACGCCGGCTACGAGTTGTTTGAGCATGTGGCCCGTCCCGGTGCCGAAGAGTACATCGACAACGAAAAGTTCGAGTACAAGGAGCGTGACTTCGCTGCGGCGGAGGCGGAGGGCAGGAGCCTGGCCCCGTACATCACCCGGTTGAACGAAATCCGGCACACACATCCGGCGCTGGGGGATCTGCAGAACCTGACGGTGCATTCCAGCACAGACGAGTCAATCGTGGTGTACTCCAAGCACAAGGAGGTCCGCCCCGGGGACCCCGCCAGCAGGGACACCCTGATTATCGTGGTGAACACGGACCCGCACAGCGCCCGGGAATGTGGCGTGTCGCTGGACCTGGGGGCACTGCACCTTGATCCGAAGGACTTCAACGACGACGGAACCTTCTGGGTGGATGATCTTCTCAGCGGCCAGAGCTGGCGCTGGGGAGCTCACAACTATGTCCGGCTGGACGCCCATTTTGAACCTGCACACATCCTGTCAGTTCGGAGGAACTCCTAGTGCCCAACCCGTTTCAGCTGCACGCCCCAGGTCTCACGAATGACCCGCACTGGTACCGCAAAGCAGTTTTCTATGAAGTGCTCGTGCGCGGCTTCGCGGATGCCAACGGGGACGGGTCCGGCGACTTCACCGGTCTGATCGACAAACTCGACTATCTGCAGTGGCTCGGCGTTGACTGCCTCTGGCTTCCCCCGTTCTTTAAGTCCCCTCTTCGGGACGGCGGATACGACATCTCTGATTACTACGATGTCCTGGACGAATTCGGAACCATCAGCGACTTCAAGCGGCTGGTGGCTGAAGCCCACGCCCGCGGCGTGCGCGTGATCATTGACCTTCCGCTGAACCACACCTCGGACAAGCATCCGTGGTTCGAAGAATCCCGCAGTGATCCGGACGGCCCTTACGGTGACTTCTATGTCTGGTCCGACACGGACCAGAAGTATGAAGACGCACGCATCATCTTCGTGGACACCGAAGAGTCCAACTGGGCCTTTGACCCCGTGCGGCGGCAGTTCTACTGGCACCGTTTCTTCAGCCACCAGCCGGATCTCAACTTCGAGAATCCCAAGGTGGTTGAGGCGATCTTCGACGTCGTCCGGTTCTGGCTCGACCAGGGCATTGACGGGTTCCGCGCCGATGCCATTCCTTACCTGTTTGAGGAGGACGGCACCAACTGCGAGAACCTTCCGGCGACGCACCGCTTCCTCAAGGACCTGCGCACCATGGTGGATGAAAACTACCCCGGACGCGTCATCGTGGCGGAGGCCAACCAGATGCCGCATGAGGTCGTGGAGTACTTCGGCGACGAAACCGGGCCCGAATGCCACATGGCGTTCCACTTCCCGATCATGCCCCGCCTCTTCTACGCGCTGCGCGACCAGAAGGCTGCGCCCATTGTGCAGACGATGGAGGAAACCCCGGACATTCCGGCGGGTGCCCAATGGGGAACCTTCCTGCGCAACCACGATGAGCTCACCTTGGAAATGGTCACCAACGAGGAGCGCCAGGCGATGCTCGGCTGGTACGCACCGGATTCACGCATGCGGGCCAACGTCGGTATCCGCCGGCGGCTCTCGCCGCTTCTGGACAACTCCCGTTCGGAAGTGGAACTGATCCATGCGCTGCTGCTTTCGCTTCCCGGCAGCCCGTTCCTCTACTACGGCGACGAAATCGGGATGGGCGACAACATCTGGCTTGAGGACCGGGACGCCTCGCGAACCCCCATGCAGTGGAACCCGGACCGCAACGCCGGCTTCTCCACCGCCGATCCCGGAAAGCTGTACCTGCCCGTGGTGCAGTCGTTGGTCTACCACTACAACCACGTGAACGTGGAAGCCCAGCTGGCGAGTTCCAGCTCGCTCCTGCACTGGATCCGCCAGATGATCATGGTCCGCAGGACCCACCCCGCGTTCGGGCTCGGTTCCTACCGGAATGTGCCCACCGAGGCGGAGTCCGTCCTGGCGTTCCTGCGCGAACTGCCGGCGGATAATCCCGAAGGCGAGGTGGGAGAAGTCATGTTCTGCATTTTCAACCTCTCCCAGCACCCGGTTTCGGCCACGGTGAGCCTGCCCGAGTTTGCCGGGCGCGGGTTGCGTGACGCCTTTGGCGGTACCCCGTTCCCGGCCTTCGGGGCGGACGGTTCCGTCACCCTGACCCTGGGCAGCCACGATTTCTACTGGCTGCGCCTGCGCTCTCCGAAATCAAACACTTCCTCGCCCCTGACCGAAGCGATTCCCCTCATTCCCATTTCGGAGGCCGTGAAGAAATGAGCCAGTTGACTCCGTCGCTGCCTGAACTCCTGACCGCCTGGCTGCCGCAGCAGCGCTGGTTCCCCGCGAAGGGCCGCGAAATTTCCCTGGACAGGGTGGGCGGCATCCGCTTGGAAGACCCGGCGGGGGCTGTGGAACTGGAAGTCCATCTCATCGCCGTGAGCTCGGGTCATCGAACGGACGTCATCAACGTCCCCGTCAGCTACCACAGCACCCCGGTGCCCGAATTGGCCGATTCGCTGCTCGGACGTGCCCAGCATGCCGAGCTGGGAGAGCGCTGGCTCTATGACGGTACTGCTGATCCGGTATTCGTTACGGCGTGGTTGGAACTGATGCGTTCGCAGTCGTCCTCGGTGGACGGCCACACCCACGGCATCGCGTTGGCCGGATTTGCCGAGTGGCCGCCCTTTGACAGCGTGGTGGATGCCAAGCTGATGAAGGGCGAGCAATCCAACACTTCCGTGGTGGTGCCCGCCCGGCCCAACCAGCTGATTATCAAGTTCTATCGGGTCCTCGCCGCGGGAGAAAGCCCCGATGTACAGGTCAGCGCCAAGCTCACTGCCATGGGTTCCGCCGACGTGCCGACCACCTTTGGCTGGGTGACGGGGAGCTGGCGGGATCCGCTGGCCGACGACGGCGCCTGGGTCGCCGGGGACCTCAGTGTCCTGCGCGAGTTCATCCCCAACAGTGAAGATGCCTGGCGCCCTGCTTCCGCTGCCGCCCTGGCGAATTCCGATTTCACCGCCGAGGCTGAAGAGCTGGGGGCAGTCACCGGGCGCATCCACCAGCAGCTGGCACAGGCTTTCGGCAGCCAGCCTCCCAGTGCGGCGGAACGCTCCGATTTCCTTGAGTCCCTTGAAAACCGGATCCGCTGGGCCTGGAAAGAAGCCCGGAGCTATGTGGGGGAGTACGACGAACCGCTGGAGTACCTGCTCCGGCAGATCAGCAACCTCGAGAAGCTGCCCAACCTTCAGCGCATCCACTCTGATTACCACTTGGGCCAGGTGCTGAAATCAGGCACCCATGGCTGGATGGTGCTGGACTTTGAAGGAGAGCCGCTGCGGCCGGCCGCTGAGCGCAGCGTTCCGGACGTGCCGCTGCGCGACGTGGTGGGCATGCTCCGGTCCATTGACTACGCCGCCGGCGTGGCGCTCGTCGAAGGCCCCGGAGAGGGTGACGCTGCCAGTTCCAAAGATCAGCAGCGCCGCGGCTTGGAAGCCGCACGCTGGGCCGCTACGGCGTCCGAAGCTTTTCTCCGCGGCTATGAGAAGGAAACAGGCACGCAGATCAACCGCAGCGATCCGCTGTACCTTGCCCTGTGGCTGGACAAGGCCCTTTACGAAGTTGTCTACGAAATACGCAACCGCCCCGACTGGGTCCGCGTGCCGGTCGCTGCCGTTCGGCAGATTCTGGAACAGGCACGCAGGCAGGTCCACGGAACGAGCAGCCAGGAAGAGAATTCAGTGACTAAGACTCCACCCTCCGCTCCTAAGGGGAACCGTCCTTCGGAATCCGCGCTGCCCGCGAAAGCGGACGACGTCGTCGTACCGGCCGCCGGCGAAGCTGCCGTGGTGCCCGCGCACCGCAACCCGCTGCCGGTTTCCACGGATGTGCTGCAGGCCGTGTCCGAGGGCCGGTATCACCAGCCGCACGCTGTGCTGGGCGCCCACGTGGATGACCAGGGCCTCGTGACGATCCGCACCCTGCGTCCCCTTGCCCAGCAGGTAGTCGCTGTGACTGCCGGCGCACGTGTTGAGCTTCAGCACGAGTACAACGGCATTTGGGTTGGCACACTTCCTGCTGATCGTCCGGGCCAGGTTCCCGATTACCGGCTCGAAGTGACCTACGAGGGTCTTGGCGCGCAGCGCTTTGATGACCCGTACCGGTTCCTGCCGTCGCTGGGGGAGATCGATCTGCATCTCATCGGCGAAGGCCGGCACGAGAAGCTGTGGACGGTGCTTGGAGCGAACCTGCACCATTACAAATCTGTCCTCGGTGATATCGACGGCGTCAGCTTCGCCGTTTGGGCACCCAACGCACAGGCGGTGCGCGTCAAGGGCGATTTCAACGCCTGGGACGGCAGGATTCACGCCATGCGCTCCCTGGGCGGCTCCGGAGTATGGGAATTGTTCATCCCCGACGTGGAACCCGGCGCGCGTTACAAGTATGAAATCCTCGGCAGCGACGGAATCTGGCGTGACAAAGCCGACCCCCTGGCCCAGGCCACGGAGGTTCCGCCGTTGACCGGTTCCCGGGTGGTGGAGTCCACCTACGTGTTCCAGGATGCGGAGTGGATGGAAGCCCGGGCGGCACGGGACCCGCACAATGCACCCATGAGCGTCTACGAAGTGCATCTCGGATCGTGGCGCCTCGGCCTGGACTACCGCCAGATGGCGGACCAGTTGGCGGAATACGTGAAGTGGCAGGGGTTCACCCACGTGGAGTTCATGCCAGTCGCTGAGCATCCGTTCGGCGGCTCGTGGGGTTACCAGATCACCTCCTACTTCGCTCCCACTGCGCGCTTCGGGCATCCGGACGACTTCCGTTACCTGGTGGACAAGCTGCATCAGGCGGGCATCGGCGTCATCCTGGACTGGGTGCCGGGACACTTCCCCAAGGACGAATGGGCGCTGGCCAAATTCGACGGGCAGACGCTGTACGAACACGGAGATCCGCTCCGCGGCGAACAGCCCGACTGGGGCACGCTCATTTTCGATTACGGCCGCCGGGAGGTCCGCAACTTCCTCGTCGCCAACGCGATCTACTGGCTTGAAGAGTTCCACATCGACGGCCTGCGAGTGGATGCCGTGGCCTCCATGCTGTACCTGGATTACTCCCGGCCCGCCGATCAGTGGCGTCCCAACGCCTTTGGCGGCCGGGAGAATCTCGAGGCCATCTCCTTCCTGCAGGAAGTCAACGCCACCGCGTACCGCCGTGTCCCCGGCATCGTGATGATTGCGGAAGAGTCCACCGCGTTCCCGGGCGTTACCCAGCCCACCAGCAGCGGAGGCCTGGGATTTGGCCTGAAATGGAACATGGGGTGGATGCACGACACGCTGGAGTACATGTCCGAGGACCCCATCAACCGGATGTACCACCATGCCAAGTTGACGTTCTCCCTGGTGTACGCCTATACGGAGAACTTCCTGTTGCCGATCAGCCATGACGAAGTTGTGCACGGCAAGGGTTCACTGCTGCGGAAGATGCCCGGCGACCGCTGGCAGCAGTTGGCCAACGTTCGGGCCTATCTGGCGTTCCAGTGGGCACACCCGGGTAAGCAGCTCATCTTCATGGGCACGGAATTCGCCCAGGAAGCGGAATGGTCGGAACAGTACGGTCTGGACTGGTTCCTCACCGACACCCCGCAGCATAAGGGCGTGCAGCTGCTGGTCCGCCAGCTCAACGAGATCTACCGGAATACACCGGCTCTTTTCGACCGCGACAACGAGCCGGCCGGATTCCAGTGGATCAACGAGAACGACGGCGCCCGCAACGCACTGTCCTTTATCCGGTACGACCATCAGGGCAACCCCCTGGTGTGCATCGCCAACTTTGCCGGCGCCCCGCATGAGAACTTCAGGCTCGGCCTGCCGTGGGCCGGCGAATGGGTGGAGGCATTGAATACGGATGCGGCTGAGTTCGGTGGATCCGGTGTGGGCAACCTGGGCGTTGTCACCGCTGAAGAGGGAGCCTGCAACGGACAGCCTGCCTCGGCGACGCTGACTGTACCGCCGTTGGGTGTGCTGTACCTGTTGCCCAAGGACGTCTAGGCCGGGCAATTTAGGGTGATCAGGCCCGGGGCGCAGCCGCTCCGGGCCTGGTTCACCGCAGCCGCAAAACCGTGCTAGAGTTAATACCCGCGCTGATCGAGGCAACGAGAACAGCTGAGCGTCACGGAGCCTAGGCTCCATCCGGTTCGCCGGAAGGACGAACAGCCGTTTTGACAGACTCTGATCAGGGCGGTAAGATTGAAAAGTTGCTCCGGAGCGATGCAGAGCGGAAGATCCTTGGATCTGAGCCTGTTGGTGCCGGAAGCAGTCTGTTGTTTGAGAACTCAATAGTGTGCCAAGTTTATTGATACCAATTATTTTAATTGGTTGAACTGGTTGTTTCCG
>NZ_PJIU01000005.1:0-142843 GCF_002929435.1 Arthrobacter sp. 9E16
ACGCGTGGATACTTTTTCATGACAGGCACGGTTGAACGTGTTTGGTTGTGACCCATTGTTTTCCCCTCCACCAGGAGCAGTTTGGCCGGTGGTGCGGGTGGTAGGGTTACGGCGGTCATAGCGTGGGGGAAACGCCCGGTCCCATTCCGAACCCGGAAGCTAAGACCCACTGCGCCGATGGTACTGCATCCGGGAGGGTGTGGGAGAGTAGGTCACCGCCGGACAATATTTGGTGAAGAGAGTTGGGCCCCGCATGGTTGCGGGGCCCAACTTGTTTAACCCAGCCCTTGTTTAACAGGCCTATCTAACCCATCGACTATCTAACAACGGCCTCCAGAGCCCTTGCCCACGGCGCTGCGCAGCGGTTGCCGGCCGGCGGCCAGCAGGGACATCGGGGCTAGGCTTGGATGATGAATTCCTCTCTCTTTTCACACGCTGAGCCGCCCGAGCCGGCAAAGGAAACTATTTCAGTGCCGGACATCGTCGTGGAACGGAGAGTTCCACGCGAATTGCACGAGGCCTTCAACGGTTTCACTGAATACGTACACCTGTGGTGGCCGGAGGAGCACACGCAATTTGGCGAAGGCACTCATCCGGAGTTCGAATCGGACGCCCTGACGGAAACCGGCCCAGCGGGAGAATCTGCCGTGTGGGCGACGGTGGCCAAAAGAGTGCAGGACTCTCAGCTTCTGCTGGGTTGGATGGTGCGGCATAGCCCGCAGACCCCAACCTCGGTGCAGATCTGCTTCAGTTCAGCAGACGGGACAAGCACCCTTGTCACCCTCACGCATTCCGGCTTCAACATGGTGGCGGATCCGGTGAAGACTCAGGATGAGTTCTCCGTATTCTGGCCGCAGGTTTTGGACCGTTACGCTCGCTTCATGGGTGCCCGGTAGCATCCTCATATGACCGCAGACACGCTTCTTGACCTATCCCGCTCCCTGACCGGCATCGAGATGGACACCGCGCCTCAGACGCTGGCAGCCTATGGAAGCGATCAGGGGCCGGTCCTGGAGTACGTCAACCCTTTGGCGGTTGTGTGGGCCCGCTCCGTTGAGCAGGTCCAGCAGATTCTGCGCTGGGCATCGCGTACCGGCACCACAGTGGTTCCCCGCGGTGCCGGTACCGGGGTGTCCGGTGGAGCCCATGCCACAGCCGGATGCATTGTCCTCAGCCTGGAGCGGATGAACAGGATCCTCGAAATTCGGCCGGAGGATGAACTGGCCATAGTGGAACCGGGGGTCATCAACGCAGACCTCAACGCTGCTGCGGCCGAATTCGGGCTGATGTACGCACCTGATCCCGCAAGCTACCGCGTGTCCACCGTTGGCGGAAATGTTGCGACCAACGCCGGAGGGCTGCGCTGCGCAAAATACGGCGTGACACGGGACTCTGTCCTCTCCCTCGACGTCGTCCTGGCCGACGGAACGCTCATCAGCACGGGCCAGGAAACGTTTAAGGGGGTGGCCGGGTACGACTTGACCAGCCTTTTCACCGGCTCCGAAGGGACACTGGGAATAGTGGTGGGGATAACCGTGCGGCTGCGCTACCTCCCCGTGGATGTCTGCACGATCGCCGGATTCTTCCCTGACATCGAAAGCGCTGCAGCCGGGGTGCTGGCGGTGGGCCGCGCCCGGGTCCAGCCGGCCATCATGGAACTGCTCGACGCCGAGACCATGGTGGCGCTGAACACCGCACACGGCTCCAACCTGCGCTCCCGCGGCGCTGCTCTGCTCCTCATCCAAACGGACGGTTACGGCGCCGCGGCCGAGGCCGACGTCGTGCGTTCAGTGCTGGGCGAGCTGGGCGGGCAGATCAGCCTGGAGGGATCGGAGGAGGCACTGCAACTGGTTGACCTTCGCCGGCACAGCCGCGGAGACGCCATCCACACCGAACACCGGGTGGGGGAGGACGTTGCGGTGCCGCGCTCCCGGCTGGTCTCCTATATCGCCGAATTGAACCGCATGGCACGCGAGCATGAGGTGCGGCTGAAAGTGGTGGCACATGCGGGAGACGGAAATCTTCATCCCACCTTCTGGGTGGACAAAACCGAGGGCAGCACCGGCCTCCAACGGCTGGACGCTGCCCTCGATGAATCCATAGCCCTTGCCCTGGCGATGGGAGGCACCATCACCGGTGAACACGGGGTGGGCCAGTTCAAGCTCCGCTGGCTGGCGCAGGAGCAGCAGGAACAAGTCCTGGAACTGCAGCGCCGCATCAAGGCGGTGTTTGACCCGGCGGGGATCCTCAACCCGGGGAAAGCGATCCTCACCAGCTGAGAGCATCCCCCCGGCAGTACCCTGTGTCTCCTGCGACACCTTAGGCCAGTCGAAGCCACACAGTGCAGTTCGGACGGATTTTGGTTCCTTCCAGAGCGGAAGCCGAACTCATGGCAAGCACCGGGAGCTCCGGCAGCTGGATTGGGTTGTCTCCCATGTTCATGGCGACCAGGACGTTTCCGTTGACGAAGGCCACCAGGCCTTCGGCGTCATGCTCCGGCCACCACGCGAGCGACCCGGCGCCCAGCGCCAGCTCACGGCGAATCTCCAGTGCCGTGCGGTACATGTTCAGCGACGAGAACTGGTCCCTGCGCTGGATGTCCCGTGAATGCCGGCCCCAGTAGCCCGGCTGCGGCAGCCAGGTTTGTCCTGAGGAGCTGAACCCGAAGGACGGTTCGTGTACTCGCCAGGGCAGAGGCACGCGGCTGCCGTCGCGGCCCACCCTAACCCCTGCTGTGCGGTGATAAGTGGGATCCTGCCGGAACTCGTCAGGCATCAAGGTATGGTCCGGGAGGCCGAGCTCCTCGCCCTGATACAGATACACTCCGCCGGGCAATGCCAGCATCAGCATGGTGGCAGCCCGTGCCCGCGCCGCACCCAGCTGATAGTGCGGCTGGGCGTCGTTGGGCCCGATGCCGTCACCGCTGCGCAGATTATTGGCTTCCAGGCCGAAGCGGGACACATGCCGGACGACGTCGTGGTTGGACAGCACCCAAGTGGTGGGAGCGCCTACCTTGTCGAAGGCCCGCAGTGAGGAATCGATAATCTCCCGCAACTTCTCGGGGTTCCACGGATGGGTCAGATACGCAAAGTTGAAGGCCTGCTGCATTTCATCCGAGCGGACCCAGTCCGTCAGCCGGTCCAGCGGGTCAACGTTGGCTTCGGCGCACAGGACACGGTCGCCGTCGTACTCGTCAAGGAGCTTCCGCCAGGACCTAAAGATGTCGTGGATGCCCGGCTGGCCAAACATGGGCGCGTCATATCCGGGGAAACCTTCGGAGGAGGCGCCGTCGGCCTTCCCGCCCCAGTCAGGCAGCCCGGATTTCTTGATCAGTGCATGCGCCACATCCACCCGGAAACCGCCCACGCCGCGATCTAGCCAGAACCGCAGGATGCGCTCAAACTCTTCCCTGACCGCAGGATTGTCCCAGTTAAAGTCCGGCTGGGAGGTGTCGAAGAGATGCAGATACCACTGGCCCGGGGTTCCGTCCGGGTTGGCGATCCGGGTCCACGCTGGTCCGCCAAAGTGGGACTGCCAGTTGTTGGGCGGATTTTCGCCGTTCTCGCCGGTTCCGTCCCGGAAGATAAACATGTCGCGCTCCGGCGACCCGGGCTCCGCGGCGAGTGCTGCTTGGAACAGGGGATGCTGGTCGGAGCAGTGGTTGGGTACCAGATCCACGATGACCCGTATGCCATACTCGCCGGCTTTGGCCACCAGGGCGTCGAAATCCTCCATGGTGCCGAAGATCGGGTCCACCGAGCAGTAATCTGCGACGTCGTAACCGGCATCCTTCTGTGGAGACCGATAGAAGGGTGAGAGCCAGATGGCATCGATCGCGAGTTCAGCCAGGGCCGGGATTTCCGCGGTAATGCCGGGCAGGTCGCCAACCCCGTCACCGCGCAGATCCCGGAAGGACCGTGGATAGATCTGGTAGATCACCGAGGAACGCCACCACTCGCTGCCAGGCTGGCCGTCATGGACCGGAACAGTCCTCAGCGCACCTCCCTGGGAAGGGAAAACTGCTGATGCGGACATCTCTGAGGAGGATCCTCCTGTCTCGGGAAGGTTTTTAATAAGTTCCATCGACACTATTAAACGCAACAGCTGCGCCTGCTGCCATGAACTGGGCCACAGGCCGCAACAACGATGCCGCGCGGGTGCCGCCCGACGTCAGTCCGGTGCGCCGCCGGCCTCAAGTATTTTCATGGTCCTGGTGTCAGTTGACAGCAAAATGGCTGCCTCGTCCCGGCGGTGGCGGAGCACGGTGTCCAGATAGGACTGCACGGCCTCTGCCATGGGGACGTTGCGGTTTTCCTTTTCCGACATGTACCACCGGTGCTCAAGCACCTCGTGCACCACTTCGGCCTGTTCCAGCTTGCTGCCAAGTTCCCGGGGCACGGACTTTACGATGGGTTCGAAGACCTGGGTGACCCACAGATGTGCACTGAGTTCCTCGTCCAGCTCCGGATGGTTGTCAGCCCGGTAGGAATCCATGTCATTGAGCAGGCGGCGCGCCTGGTTTTCCTGGGCATCCAGACCGGTCAGGCGCAGCAGGCGCCGCTGGTGGTGGCCGGCGTCGACCACCTTGGGCTGGAGCTGGACCTGGGTGCCGTCGGCGGTGGTGTTGATGGTGAGTTCGTCGACGTCGAACCCCAGGTCATTCAGGCGGCGGATGCGGGCATTGACCCGCCAGCGTTCGCCGAGTTCGAAGGATTCCTTCTCCGTGAGTTCTGCCCAGAGGTTCCGGTAGCTGTTCATGATGCGCTCGCTGGTGGCGAGCGGATCGACGCTTTCTTCGATCAGCCCGCCCTCTGCGAGGTCCATCAATTCGCCGGCGATGTTCACCCTGGCAATCTCCAGGTCGTATTCGCGCTGGCCCCGGGAGAGCTCCGGATAGAGCTCTCCGGTCTCGGCATCCACCAGGTAGGCGGCAAACGCTCCGGCATCTCGTCGGAACAGCGTGTTGGACAATGACACATCACCCCAGTAGAAGCCTGCCAGATGAAGCCGGACCAGCAGCAGGGCCTGGGCGTCGATGAGGCGGGTCAGGGTGACCTGGCGCAGCGTCTGGGAGAAGACGGCACGGTACGGCAGGGAAAAGCGCAGGTGCCTGGTGACGAGGACGGGCTGCAGCTCCTGGCCGTCTACATCGTAGCGGCCGGTGATGACAGCCACCGGTTCAACGCTCGGAACATTGAGCCTGCGCAGCTTGCGCAGCATGTGGTATTCCTGCCGGGCCACGTGCTCGCTGGTTTCCTTGATGGCGATCAGCGAGTCACTCATTCGCGCGAAGCGGACGACGTGGCGGGAAATGCCTCGGGGCAGTGCCGCAAGGTTATCCTTGGGCCACTCTTCGAGCGGCAAATGCCACGGCAGGTCCAGCAGCCCCGGGTCCATCGAAGCAGCGGTAATGTTCAGGGACGCGAGTGCCTTTTGAGGGGCCGAGAGATGAATCCGGGGCAGTTTGCCCTGCTGCTCCCAGTCTGTTGGTTCATCGCGCCATTTGGCACCTGCGGGTTCGGACATAAGCACACGCCTTCATCGAACGTTCTGCTGAAACGGAGCTGTAGTTAAACAGAAAATGCGGTGGCCCCTTAAACGAGTCTAGAACAGTCGCATGGGCCACCGCATATTCGGCGGCGGAACTAGGCCTGGTCTGCCAGGCGCTCTCCATTGCTGGTGTCGAACAGGTGCACATGGCCCTGCTGCGGGCGGACGAACAGGGTGTCGCCCTTCATCGGGGGACGCCTGCCGTCAACACGGACCACCATGTCCCGGTCAGTTCCGTCGAGGGTGGTGTGCCCGTAAACATAAGCATCGGCGCCAAGCTCCTCCACCACGTCAACTTCCACCTTCAGGCCGGAGCCGGAAGAGTCAACGATCTCCAGGTCCTCAGGCCGGACGCCGACGGTCACGGTGTTGCCTGCGGCCGCGCCCAGAACCGAGCTGGCGACCGGGTAGATGGCGCCGCCGAAGGCAACACCGCCGTCCACAACGGGCAGTTCCAGCAGGTTCATGGCAGGGGAGCCGATGAAGCCGGCCACGAAGACGTTCTTGGGGTGGTCGTACAGGTTGCGCGGGGTGTCCACCTGCTGCAGGATGCCGTCCTTGAGCACAGCCACGCGGTCACCCATGGTCATGGCCTCAACCTGGTCGTGGGTCACGTAAACGGTGGTGACGCCCAGGCGGCGGGTCAGCGATGCGATCTGGGTGCGGGTCTGTACGCGCAGCTTGGCGTCCAGGTTGGACAGCGGTTCATCCATGAGGAAGACCTGCGGGTTACGGACAATGGCACGGCCCATGGCGACGCGCTGGCGCTGGCCGCCGGAGAGTGCCTTTGGCTTGCGGTCCAGGTAGTCCTCGAGGTCCAGGAGCTTGGCGGCATCGCGGACACGTTCCATCCGCTCTTCCTTGCCGATGCCTGCGATCTTCAGGGCAAAGCCCATGTTGTCCGCTACGGACATGTGGGGATAGAGGGCGTAGTTCTGGAAAACCATGGCAATGTCACGGTCTTTGGGCGGGACATCCGTGACGTCGCGGTCACCGATAAGAATGCGGCCGGAGTTGACGTCTTCGAGTCCGGCGAGCATGCGCAGGGAGGTTGACTTGCCGCAGCCGGAAGGCCCAACGAGCACCAGGAATTCGCCGTCGGCGATCTCCAGGCTGAGGTTGTCAACTGCGGGCCTGTCAGTGCCCGGGTACAGGCGAGTGGCCTGGTCAAACGTTACCGTTGCCATGATATTTCTCCTTCACGGGCAGGTACGTGCCCGACGATCCGTTGTGAAGTGCTTATGTAGTTGTACAGCAGGTGGCAGCGGTTGTGGCCGCGGTCACAGGGTCAGTATGCCACACCCGTCCCGCGGCGGATCATTTGTGTGCGCGGCGAAGTTCCAGCAGGTGCGCCAGGACCGAGCTGAAGGCAGCCGGGGAGTCCACCCGGAAGGCGGCACGGGTGTCCCCGGGGCCGATCTTGATGGCCAGGTCCCCGGATTCCAGGGCTGCAAAGCCGTGCTCGTCGGTGACGTCATCGCCGGCGAACAGCACCGCCGTCGCACCGGTGAGTTCGCGCAGGGCGCGGATTCCTTCCCCTTTGTTGGTATGGACAACGGAGGCTTCCAGGACCCGCTTGCCGTCCGTGAGCTGGACACCGTCCAGTGCGCCAAGTCCCCGCCGGGCTGCATCGGTTGCGGCTGAGGCGACATCATCCGGTGCGCTGCGGGTGTGGAGCACGACGCCGGCCGGCTTTGCTTCCAGCCAGGTGCCCGGATGGGACGAGGTTACCCTTTCCACCGCTTCGCGTGCCCGCGCCAGCAGGTCCGCCTGCTCCGGTGTCAGACGCAGCGGTTCGGCGTTGGGTCCCGTCCAGGCCTCTGCGCCGTGGCTGCCGATCAGCAGGGTTTCCGGCTCGGGGGAGGCGGTCCGGCGTAGGCTGTCCAGGGCGCGTCCGGAGATCAAAGCGGTAAAGGTGTCCGGCAGTTCTCCCAGCCCGGCCACTGCCGCAGCCGATGCCGGAAGCGGACGGGCGTCGTCGGCGTGCTCCACCAGGGGCGCGAGAGTACCGTCGAAGTCCAGCGCCACCAGTAGCGTTTCCGTGTCCGCCACCCGTGCCAGCGCCTGTATCAGATCTTCGGGGAGGTTGTTCACTGTGCTGCCTCGTTTTCTCCCTGCTGCAGGGCACTGAGGAAGTTCTTCGACCAGCGTTCTACGTCGTTCTGCAGGACCTGCCGGCGCATCAGGCGCATGCGGCGCTGGGCCTCGCGCTCCGGCATGTTGATCGCCGTCAGGATGGATTCCTTGACCCCGTCGATGTCGTGCGGATTCATCAGTACCGCCTGCCGCAGCTGGTCAGCGGCACCGGCGAACTCGCTCAGCACCAGCGCACCGGTGTTGTTGATGCGGGCGGCCACATACTCCTTGGCCACCAGGTTCATGCCGTCGCGCAGAGCGGTGACGAGCATGACGTCGGCGGCGAGGTACAGCGCCACCATTTCCTCCACCGGGTAGCTGTGGTGCAGGTAGCGGATGGCGGTGTTGCCCATCGTGTCGTAGGTGCCGTTAATCCGGCCCACTGTGCCCTCAACCTCTTCGCGCAGCAGCCGGTACTGTTCCACGCGCTCGCGGCTGGGGCTTGCGACCTGGATCAGCGACGCGTCCGCGACGTTGAGTTTGCCGTCTTGGAGGAGCTCCCCGTAGGCCTTGAGCCGGTGGCTGATGCCCTTGGTGTAATCCAGCCGGTCCACGCCCAGCAGGACGGTCTTGGGATCACCGAGTTCCTTGCGGATCTGCTTGGACCGCTCGATGATGTCCTCGCGCTTGGCCAGCTCGGTGATCTGTTCAACGTCAATGGAAATCGGGAAGGACTCGGCCCGCGAAACGTAGGACACTCCGTCCTCATTGGTGACGTGCACCTGCTGCTGGCGGACCGTGTGGCCGGCGAAGCGGCGCACGCAGCGCAGGAAGTTGCTGGCATCGGAGGGACGCTGGAAGCCGATCAGATCCGCGCCGAGCAGGCCCTCAATGATGTTGCGGCGCCAGGGCAGCTGGGCAAAAATCTCCAGCGGCGGGAAGGGGATGTGGTTGAAGAAGCCGATCTTCAGGTCCGGACGGTCCCTGCGCAGCATCTGCGGCACCAGCTGCAGCTGGTAGTCCTGGACCCACACGGTTGCCCCCTTGGCGGCCATGGTGGCAGCGGCGTCGGCGAAGCGGCGGTTGACGGTCCGGTAGGAATCCCACCAGGTGCGGTGGAACTCCGGCGGCGCAATGACGTCGTGGTAGAGCGGCCAGAGCGTGGCGTTGGAGAAGCCCTCGTAATACAGCTCCACTTCGGATGCGCTCAGCGGAACCGGCAGCAGATGCATGTTGTCATGATCGAACTCGTCCAGCTCTTCGTCGGCAGCTCCGTGCCAGCCCACCCACGCGCCGTCGGCCTTGGCCATCACCGGGGCCAGCGCTGTGACGAGCCCGCCGGGGGAGCGCCGCCAGCTTTCGCCGTCGTCCGTATTTACCCGGTCCACCGGAAGTCGGTTGGAAACTACGATGAAATCGAAATCGCCATACCCGTCCGTGGCATTCTGTCCTGCGGAATCAGCGGCAGCAGCGTTCACGATATGCACCCCTTGTTTGGCTTATGTATTTAGGCCACTCTATCCAAGGCTGGAAACTTTATGCCTGTACAGGCCGTTGAAAGTAAGGGCGGACACCCCCGGTGGCCTAAACTGTTGCTGCCCGGCCGCATGCCCAAACGGGCAGGCGTGAGAGAGACATGAGGAACTATGACTGAGCGGAACCCCAAGCCCAGCAAGGCCGATCGCACGGCTGCTGCGCGCGAACAGGCGCGTGCCCTGCGTGAAGCCCAGAAGAAGAAGGAGCGGCGCAACAAGCTCCTGGTGCGCTGGGGCGTGGTGGTTGCCGTGGTGGCGGTCATCGTCATCGTGGCGCTGATCGTGATCAATTCCGTGCGCAGCGGCAACGGAGCGGACGCCCAGACCGGAGAATCTCCGGCCAACGCGAATGAATACGGAGGCATTACGGTGACGTCCACCACCTCGCTGGAGCCCACCGAGCCGTTCAGCGTTGACGTTGCCTCACTGCCGGAGGCTCCGTCCGACGCCAAGGAAGACGCACCCGTTCCCCCGGGCATTGAAGCAGCCGAAGCCGGCCAGCCGGTGCCAATCGTGGCTTACGTGGATGTGAACTGCGTGCACTGTGCCGACTTCGAGAAGGCCTACAACTCGCAGATCGCCACCTGGCTCGACGCCGGCGAGGTCACCTTTGAGTACCGCACCGTAGCGTTCCTGGACCGCGGATCACCCACGAATTACTCCTCGCGCGGCGCCAATGCCGCAGCCTGCGTGGCGGACACCAACCCGGAGTCCTACTGGGACTTCATGAGCGCCATCTTTGCCAACTACGACAACGGCGAGATCAAGAACGCGGAGCTGGCTGACATGGCCGAGTCCGTGGGTGCCGGCGATGCGTCCGACTGCATCCAGAATGACGGCTTCCGCGCCTTCGTGAACTATGCGGACCGCCTGGCCCGCGTGGACTACGTCAGCGGAACTCCCACCGTGTATGTCAACGGTGCGGAGAGCAACCCCAATGACTTCACTGCCGCTGTTGAAGCTGCCATTGAGGCCACCAAGTAACCCGTTCCGGTTTCCCCCGGTGCGCCCGTTTCGCGCGGAACCGCCTCCTGGTTTCGCGGGAACGGGCGCTCTGGGCTAACCTTGACTAGCGCAGTTGCCGTGTTTGGCTTTTGAAGCACGACGACGGCGGTTAGCCGGCTTAGGCCGGCGCCGCCCCCTTAGCTCAGCTGGCCAGAGCACCTGTCTTGTAAACAGGGGGTCGCCGGTTCGAATCCGGCAGGGGGCTCCACGAAACCCCTCCTAATCAGGCATAACGCTGATCGGGAGGGGTTTTTCTATGGCATTCGAAGGCTCACGACACGCTTACAACAGGGGCTGGCGTGATGCTTCTGAATCAGCCGGTGCCAGGGGTTCGGCGCGCTCTGTGCGGTACAGGCCGCGCAGGTAACCCTGATGCAGGAGGTACCGCCGGGCCCATTGCAGGTACGAAACCCCCGGCTCCAGATCGAGCCGCTGCCAGAGCTTGCCGGAGTAGAAGAAGGAACCGAGCAGGGTACCGAGCAGCAGGACCAACCCGCCGAGGATGTTGACTTCCCAGATTCTTTGGATGGCAAGCACGGCTCCGATAGTCAGCAGGATCAGGCTAAGAAACGGAACCCACCGGATTTCCGGGATCCGGACCGTTGCCAAGAGCACGCCTAGGCACAGTCCCAGAATGGCGATGATGATCAGCGGTGTTGCCTCCATGATGTTGCCTCCTGCTCCTCTGGCGGTAAACTTCAGGCCGTCAACCCACCTGCCGGATTTCAACCTATCGGCAGTCATCGTCACTGTAGACCAGGCCGATGGGAGCCGGAACCGTGGCGATGAACAGGCACTTCCCTTGGTACGGCTCCGCCTTCGAGTTCGTAGGTGAATTGTTTTATGGGCAGCCGCTAAACCGGGCATGACAAGCCCCGGCCGAAACGGGGGCTCTGAGCGTCAAATCATTCCTTGCGGCGGGCTGTGCGCCTGACAGCGCGCTGCGGCACACCTTTGCGTGCGACGTAGACGATCCCGAAGATCACCGCGGCAATCAGGAGAATCATGAGGAACACGGTCAATGTCCAGCCTGCGATAACACCCATTTCATTTGTCCTTCCGTCGAGCCATTAGCTATTCGGAGCAGGTCATGTACGCACACCGTAGCCCACGTTCAGCTGTACCCAGAACGTAAACGGAAGTGGGTCGCCGGTTCGAATCCGGCAGGGGGCCCACAAAAACCCCTCCTGCTCAGGCATAGCACCTGAGCAGGAGGAGTTTTCTTTATCGCAGTGAGCGGCGGCCGGCGGGGTTAGACGGTGACCGGCCGGCCCGTTCCCGGGGACCCGGGCAGGGCAGCCGGGGACTCGCCGGGGAGGTTGGCGTCGCGCACCTCCTGGTACTGAGGCAGGTGGGTGTACAACTCGTCGCGCAGCGGGTTGCGGTGCTGTTTGACGATGGTGAACACCTGGTAGACCGCGACGGCGATGTTGGCCGCCAGCGAGATGGCCGACACGACGAACAGCGCGGTCGGGTTGTGCGAGGACTCGACGGCGAACGGCGACGTGCTCACGAATGTGGGGACCGCCATCGTGAACATCATCCACAATGCCAGGGTGTGGGCGCGGTGCTGCAGCCATGCACCCTTCTTGAGGAAGAACGCGGGGATGGTGCAGGAGATGAGCAGCGCCGCACCGGCGTAGAACGAGTGGTCACCGACGCAGTTGTAAACGTAGGCGAAGTTCCACAGGTCGTACGCGATGATCCAGAACCACATCATGTCGGGCCAGATCATGTCCTTCGACTTGTCGCGGGAGACGATGATGCCCGTCCAGCCGCAGATGGTGAGCAGGTTCAGGATGCCGGCGATGGCGTTCATGTAGTTCCACGGACCGCCGACCATGAAAACGCCGTCGTGCATGCCCTGCAGGCCCGCCACCTCAAAGTCTCGGATGACCGCCTCGGCGATGTTGATCGCAAGGATCAGTGCAGGGAACATCAGCATCCAGCGGTTCTTCGCCAATCGCGGGACGTACCGGATGAGCATGAAGCCCAGGCACCCTAGAAGTGCCGAGTACACCTTCACCCAGTGGAACCACGTTCCTGTGGACGACCCTTCTCCGGCCGTCGTGGGCCACACGAACACGGTCAGGAGGATGGGCAGCGCCACGAAGAAGGCCAGACCGGCCCACTTCCAGCGCCGCGTCACTTCGTTAAGCGCAATGAGGGCAACCAGGACAACGCCGAACATCGCCCAGGAATACCAGGGAATCGATTCGTACAAGAACATCTAGGGACCTCTCCTTATTGGCCCGCCGCATGCGTGCCGTCTGATTCCAAAGTAAAAAAGGCCGCCCCGCGCGGTCATTAGACACCTGTTGCGATGTGTCCAAAAGCGCCCGGTGCTACCGTCAGGCATGACCGATGAGGGCACCGACGCGCAGCGTCACGCGAGTGCGCGAGCGGCTTTGGCTGCCGCGCTCAAGGCCCGGCTGAACACCGAGCCGCTGGACAAAGTGACGGTCACGGAACTAACGCGCGACTGCGGACTGACGCGGCAGGCGTTCTACTACCACTTCACCGATGTGCGGGATCTCGCGGGCTGGGTGTTCGAGACCGAAGTTGCCCGCCGGGTCCGCGCTTTTGCGGCTGAGGTGGGATGGGCTGACGGACTTGTGCGGTTGATGCTGTACATGCGCGATAACCGCTCGTCGACGCTCGGTGTCCTCAACGGGGTGGGCCAGCCCGGGCTCGAGCGTTTCCTGTTTCGGCAGATGCGACCGATCACTGAGGCCGTGATGGACCGGAACGGCGGCGGGCCGGCGCGGCCACAGGACCGCGTCCTGGTGGTCGACTTCTACACCTCGGCCGTGCTCGCCGTGGTCCTGCGATGGGTCGCGGACGGCATGGTCGAACATCCCTACAGCGTGGTCGGCGATCTGGAGATCATGCTGCACGGCGCCGTGCAGGAGTCCGTCCGCCGGCTCGACGCCAGGGCAGCGCCAGGAAACTAATAAACGTCATCTGATGTCTATTTGGGGGAGCACTTCACCACAGCCTCAGCCGCGCGGCTGACCCGTGAGCTGGCTGCAGCCGCTTGAAGGGCTGAACCCGTTACCAGCGACCTGGGCCGCGACCTGGCAAAGAACCCGGCACTGATTAAGGTCAGTGCCGCCTCGGAGCCCTCCGGCAGCGGTGTTGCTCATCCAGCAGTTCAGCCGGGACGGCGGACCTGCGGCACCAGTTCCAGCAGGTGCTCCTCCACATAGTCCAGGGCCAGGCGCAGGGCACCGGTTGGTACCAGCAGTTTGCCCATGTTTGAGACGGCCAGCCGCGGCGGCTCCGCCACATAGCCGGCAAGTTCCCGGGTCATGGCCGGCAGCAATGCCTCGGCCGATGCTGCCACGGCACCGCCGATGACGATCAGGCGGGGATCAAAGAAGGACGAAACAAGGGCCAGTACCCGGGCCATGCGCCGGGCAATCCGGTCCAGGATGTCCTGGGCCACCAGATCACCGTCGGCTGCCGCCTCGAAGACATAACGGGCCGACGCGCGGTTGGTTTTCGGCCCCACGAGGTCCCGGATTCGCCCGTCATGCCCTTCTTTGAGGGCGGCGCTGCCCCAGAGGCGTGCCAGCTTGGCAATGCCGTCCTCGTTGCCGACGCCCTCGACCAGTTCCAGCCCGCCCATCGCACCCGTTCCGCCGCGGGCGCCGTGCAGCAGCCTGCCGGCGTCGATGATTCCGCTGCCCAGGCGCTCGCCGGCAAGGATCACCGCGAGGTTTTTTTCACCCGCGCCCACACCGCGCCACCGCTCGGCAAGCGCCGCCAGCTTGGCATCATTCTCCACCAGCATCGGCCAGCCCCGGACCTCGCCGAATTCCCGCTGCAGGCCGAGGTCAAACAGGGGTGCCATTGGCTGGCCGGGAACGACGACGCCGTCGCCGGCCACCTGCGCGGCAACACCCGTACCAACGCAGAACACCTTTGCCGAGGTGATGCCGGCGTCCTCAAGCGCCTTGTCCACCGCGTCCGTCAATATCCGCCGCCGGGCATCCGGCTGACCGCCGTGGCGGGGGAATTGGGCCTCCGCACCGCCGACGACGGTTCCGGCGAGGTCGGCAACCAGGACTCGGATAGTTGCGATGCCGACGTCGAGCCCCAGGACATAGCCGGCATTTTCATTGAACTCAAAGCGCCGTGCAGGCCGCCCCTTTTGTCCTTCCGCACGCGGGGAATCAGCTTCCCGGGCCCAGCCGCGGGCGACCAGGTCATCACACACGGCGATCACCGTGGCACGCGTCAGCCCGGTGGCTTCGATCAGGTCGGTGCCCGTCACGGACGAGGCTGACCGCAGCACTTCCAGCACCGCCCGGAGGTTAGTGCGGCGCAGAAGCTGGGGGGTATTTGCGGAGGGGTCCATGGGATGCCTTTTGACGTGTGGCGGTAATAACAGCATAATTGTAGAAGGTAATAAATTTAGTGTCTAAATCTAATCCTGATCGAGCCTGAGGAGGCCCCATGACGGTACGTGTCGGAATTAATGGTTTTGGTCGCATTGGCCGCAATTTCCTGCGGGCAGCACTGGAGCACGGCGAAGGCTTTGAGGTTGTTGCAGTCAACGACCTCGGCGATCCCGCCCAGCTGGCGCACCTGCTGAAGTACGACTCCGTTGCCGGACGCCTGAGCGAAAAGGTCTCCGTCGAGGAGGGCAACCTCGTGGTTGGCGGTCACACCATCAAGGTCCTGGCCGAGCGCGATCCCGCCAACCTGCCCTGGGGCGAACTCGGCGTTGACATCGTCATCGAGTCCACCGGCTTCTTCACCAACGCCGATGACGCCCGAAAGCACATCACCGCCGGCGCCAAGAAGGTCCTGGTCTCCGCACCCGCCAAGGGCGATGCGTTCACCGTGGTCATGGGCGTCAATGACGCAGATTACGATGCCGAGAACCACGACGTCATCTCCAACGCATCCTGCACCACCAACTGCCTGGGCCCGCTGGCCAAGGTCCTCAACGACGCCTTCGGCATCGAAAAGGGCCTCATGACCACGGTTCACGCCTACACTGCAGACCAGAACCTGCAGGACGGCCCGCACAAGGACCTGCGCCGTGCACGCGCCGCAGCCCTGAACATGGTGCCCACCTCCACGGGTGCTGCCAAGGCCATCGGCCTGGTCCTGCCGGAGCTCAAGGGCAAGCTGGACGGCTTCGCCATCCGCGTTCCCGTTCCCACCGGCTCGGTCACCGACCTGACGGTCACGCTGGAAAAGGAAGCCACGGTCGAGGAGATCAACGCCGCCTACGCCAAGGCCGCACAGGACCCGCGCTGGGCCGGCATCCTCACCTACACCGAGGATCCGATTGTTTCCTCCGACATTGTGGGCGATCCGTCCTCCTGCATCTTTGACTCCGGCCTGACCCGCGTCATGGGCAACCAGGTCAAGATTGTCGGCTGGTACGACAACGAGTGGGGCTACTCCAACCGCCTGGTGGACCTGACCGGGCTGGTTGCCTCCAAGCTCTAAGGCTGGCCGCTTCCTTCGGGAGATCAGCACAGAACAACGCACGACGGCGCCGCGCCGGACCGCTTTCAGGGTCCGGGACGGCGCCGTCGTGCGTTTAACGCCGTTGGCCCTTCAACCTCAGCAATGGCGCGCGGGCCTGCGTGCGCTGCCCTTGTTCGCCCCGGGACCAACCGCGGACAATGAGTCGGATAGCGGCATAAACCGGAAGCACCAGTGGTGCGGGGAGGGCCACTGTCTAACTCGACAGGACGGACACCATGGAACTCGTTCCCAACAACACCCTTATCTGTGCCAGCCCCGAAGACGGGAGACGGCTTGCCCTCGGTCTGGCAATGCAGACCTCTTTCGCCATTCAGCCCGATGACCACGTGCAGAAAATTATCCGCGACGCCTATATGAACAACCCTGACGGCCTGATTGCCGCTGGTCATGTGGTGGCCATTGAGTTCGCCACCATTGCGGCCGCCAACAATTACTGGCGCTGACTACAGGCCTAACGGTCCTGGCTCAGCGATTGGGCGAGGAATTCCAGCGTGCGGGCCCAGGCGTCGTCGGCGGCGTCCGAGTCGTAAGCAAACCGGTTGGTGTCATTGAAGAACGCATGGCCGGTGCCCGGATAGACATCCGCGGTGAAGTCGATGCCTGCCTCGGTCATGGCTGCACCCAAATCGGGGAGCGTTTCCACAAGGTCGGTGTCCTGATCGCCGTAAAACGCCAGGACCGGGCAGCGGATGGCGGCCAGCTCGGCGACGGAATAATCGGCCCGGCCGTAGAAGGACACGCAGGCCTTCAGGCGCGGCTCCTGGACGGCGAGGGAGAGCGCGAAGGTTCCGCCCATGCAGAAGCCAACGACGCCGATTTGTCCGTGGACGCCGGGGGAGGACTCCAGATACTCAAAGCAGGAGGAAACCCGTGCCGAGGCCTGGGCTGAAAAGTCCGGACTGCGGAACGGCGACATCAGAGCCCGCAGCTTCGGCTGCGCCGCGTGGCGCTGCTCCGGATCCGGGTTGAAGAGCTGCTCACCGAGTTCCGTGGCCACGTCATCAGTGATGCCGTTCTCGCCCAGCAGATCGGGGGCAACCGCAAGGTATCCCTGTTCGGCAAACCGGTCCGCCACGCTGCGGATTTGCCCAACCAGTCCCCACGCCTCGTGAATGACAATAACGCCGCCCCGAATTTCTCCCTCCGGCCGGGAAACGTAGGAGTGAACCGCGGAGGAACCTGTGCCCATTTCAATCATTTCGCCCATGCCGACACCCTGCCACAGGGAAGGCACGCCGGGCTAGGGATGCTGTGAGAGCAAGACACCTTTCCGGACAGCGCCAACGTGCGTGGACCTTGACCCTGATCACCCCCGGGAGAAGGCTTAACCGCACGTTGGCACTTACCCCGCACCCCTTAGGAGCCGCCATGCTGCGCATTCTCTCGATCGACGGCGGCGGGGTCCGCGGGATCATTCCGGTCATCTGGCTCACCCACTTGGAAAGGCGCTCGGGTCAGCGGACTGCGGACCTCTTTGACCTCATTGTGGGCACCTCCGTCGGGGGCATGATTGCCCTGGCTCTGGCCTGCCCCCGCGACGGCGGGGCTCCGTACAGTGCAGCCGACCTCCGGCATCTGGATCTGGGCAGTGTCAAGAAGATCTTCCCTCGCCATACCGCAGCCCGCCCCAAGGCCGCACCGGGAACAGCTGCCTACTCCGCCGCACCGCTGCAGGAGTTCCTGCATCAGGTCATGGGCCGGACCAAGCTCTCCGAGGCTTACCGGCCAGTGGGCGTCGTGACGTGCGATCTCGTCCATACACAGGCTCTGCACTTCGCGGGCGGGGGATTGGACCAGTCACAGCTCGGTGATGCCGACATGGCGGTTGCTGCTCGGGCCACGGCATCGCTGCCGCGGTTTTTCCCGCCCGTCACCTTCACAGACCCCGGCGGGCAGGCGCGCGAGCTGGTGGACGGCGGGCTTGCGGCTGATGATCCGGCACTGGTGGCCTACACGCTGGGCCGGTCCCTGGCTGGGGCCGACGACGGCGTGTTGTTGGTTTCGCTGGGCACCGGAACCAGCCAAACCTCCTCGGGTCTGCTGTTGAGCTCGGAACAAACCAGCAGCACCGCAGACGTGCAGGGGATGGAACGGGACTTTTCCATGGTCTACGAAGGGCCGGGACAGCTGGTCCGTGAGAGCCTGCGCCAGCTTCTGGGCGAGGACTACGTCCGGATCCAGACCAGCCTCCTTCCAGGCACGCATCACGCTTCCGACGACGCGAGCCCCAAAAACATCCTGGGACTGCTGGCTACCGCCGAGAAGATGGTCCTGGAGACTTCCTCCGAGCTGGACCGGCTGGCGGAACTGCTGCAGGGCAGGTAACCCGGCGCTGCTCCCGATCTCGCTGGCCCCGGTGCGGGCCTCCCTGCTGTCACAAATGCGGGCTGTCACAAACCCGGCCCGTCCGGTGTCCTATGTGTGAGCCGGCCGCGAGCCGGAGCGGCAGGTTTCAGGGACAGGAGAAGGACATGGGAACCACAGCAGTTGTCCTGGGCGGCGGATACGCGGGAGTCATGGCAGCCAATCGGCTCGCCGCCGCAGCACGGCCCGGACTCGACGTCGTGCTGGTAAGCCCGGGAGAGCGCTTCGTGGAGCGGATCCGGCTGCATGAGTATGCCGCCGGAATCCGCAGTGATGCCACCGCCTCCTTTGAAACCGTGCTGCATCCGGCCATCCGACGGGTGCGGGACACGGCGGTGCGCATCGATGCTGCTGAACTACGACTATTTGGTCTACGCAGTGGGATCAGGGGCCCTGAAGGTTCCGGACGGTGCGCTCACCGTCCAACAGCTGGAGGGAGCCGAAAGCACCCGCAGGGCACTCGAGGCGCTGGCCCCGGGCGGCCGGGTTGCGGTGGTTGGCGCCGGGTTGACCGCCGTCGAAACGGCGGCGGAAATTGCCGCCCACCGGGGAGACCTGCACGTACGCCTGCACACGGACGGTGTTCCCCTCCCACAGGTGACAGCGTCCGCCCGCCGCGGTCTGGAACGGAGCCTTCGCCGCACAGCAGTGGAACTGCAGTCCGGCGTGCGGGTATCCGGGTCCGGTGATCCGCATCTGCGGCTTCAGGCCGATGTGGTGCTCTGGTGCACGGGTTTTGGAGTTCCGGATCTCGCCTCGGCCAGTGGGCTGCCGGTTGATCAGGAAGGCCGTCTGCTGCTGGATCCGAATCTGCAGGTGCCCGGGGAGGATCGGATTTACGGGGCCGGTGACGCCGCCGTGATTGCCAGCCCGGAGTACGCCTACCTGCGGATGAGCTGCGCGGCGGCGATGCCCATGGGTGCTGACGCGGCGGGAAACATCCTGCGCGGAATGGATGGGGCACCCGGCATCCGGCATGACAGCGGTTTCGGCGGCCAGTGCGTTAGTCTGGGCCGCAGCGACGGGCTGGTCCAGTTTGTCCGGGCGGATGACACCCCGGTCCGCGTTCACCTGCGCGGCAGGTTGGCGGCGGTCCAGAAGGAGATTATCTGCCGGATGACGCTGCGCTGGATCCGCAGCGAAATCAAACGGAGCGGAGCATACACATGGCCCAAAGGTCCGCGGATGACGACGGCGGAGCAGGCTCAGGCGCCGGCCGGGCGGTGAGCCGCGACGCCGATTTCCTCGCCCACCGCGGCATGGTGTTCACCATCGCCTACGACGTCCTCGGGACCGTGGCGGATGCCGAGGACGTTGTCCAGGAAACCTATCTCCGGTGGCGGACGGTCCCCGATCCGGTACGCAACCCCCGGGCCTACCTGGCGCGGATCGCCACCCGGCAGGCACTGAACACCGTCCGCTCCGCAGCCCGGCGGCGTGAGGACTATCCGGGGGAGTGGCTCCCCGAGCCGCTCCGCACCGGCGCCGGCGCAGACGGCCCCGCCACTCCGGAAACCGCTGCCCTGACCGCAGCCGAAGTCTCCACCGCCATGCTGGTGGTCCTGCAGACGCTGAGCGGACCGGAACGCGCGGGGTTCATCCTGCATGACGTGTTTGGGTTTGGTTATCCGGAAATTGCAGAGGCGTTGGAGTCCGGGCAGCCTGCTGTCCGGCAACTGGTGCACCGGGCACGGGAGCGGGTGGAGCGGGGCACACCGAAGACCCAGCCCGATCCCGCCGAGCACCGGGCCGCCGTCGGACGCTTCCTGGAAGCCACCCTGACCGGATCGCTGCAGGCGCTGCTGGACGTGCTGGCCCCGGAGGTGGTGCTGCGTTCGGACGGCGGAGGCAAAGCCAGCGCCGCACTCAAGCCGGTGTCCGGACCGGAGAAGGTTGCCCGGCTGATGCTTGGGCTGGCCTCAAAGTATGCGGCCGGTGTCCTGCCGGAGTTCGTGGAACTGAACGGGCTGCCCGCCGTCGCCTTCCGGGAGGGCGGAAGCGTCACCACCGTGTTCCAGCTAAGCGTGGTGAACGGACAGGTCCAGGAGATCTACGCAATGCGGAACCCGGACAAACTCGGGCAGCTGCAGGGGCCGCCTGTAAGCTGAATCGGGTGACTGTTTCCTCGACTCCCAACCGCCGCTGGTCCGAGGACGCCATCCGGCGCATCGAGGCCGACAGCAACCGCTCTGCCGACACCCACCTGTTTGAGATTCCTGTTCCGGCGGGCTGGTCAGTGAAGGTGTACCTCAAGGACGAGTCCACCCACCGCACGGGAAGCCTCAAGCACCGGCTCGCGAGGTCACTGTTCCTCTTTGGGCTGGTCAACGGCTGGATCACCCGGGGCATGACCATCGTGGAGGCCTCCAGCGGGTCCACCGCCGTGTCCGAGGCCTACTTCGCACAGCTGCTGGACCTTCCGTTTGTGGCCGTTATGCCGCGCAGCACCAGTGCTGAGAAAATCGCGTTGATCGAGCAGTACAAGGGCACCTGCCACTTCGTGGATGATCCGTCGCAGGTGTATGCGGCTGCCGAAGAGATTGCCCGCAGCACCGGCGGCCATTACATGGACCAGTTCACCTACGCCGAACGTGCCACCGACTGGCGCGGCAACAACAACATCGCCGAATCCATGTTTGGTCAGCTGAAACTCGAGGACTCCCCGGTGCCGGAGTGGATTGTGGTGGGCGCAGGAACCGGCGGCACCAGTGCGACGATCGGCCGCTACATCCGGTACCACCGCCATGGAACCCGGCTGGCCGTGGTGGACCCGGAGAACTCGGCGTTCTTCCCGGCCTGGCGTAATCCGGGGGCTCCCGCCGTCGGCGGTCCGTCCCGGATCGAAGGCATCGGCAGGCCGCGGCTGGAACCCAGCTTCGTGCCCGCGGTCATTGACCACATGATCCAGGTGCCGGACGCCGCATCGGTTGCCGCGGCGCGGCACCTGCGGGAAACAGCAGGTCTCCACGCCGGGCCCTCCACCGGAACCAACCTCTGGGGAGTGTGGCAGCTGGGAGCACAGATGGAGGCCGAAGGCCGGGCGGGGAGCATCGTTTCGCTGATGTGTGATTCGGGGGACCGGTACGCCGCCTCCTACGGCGACGACGAGTGGCTCGCTTCCCGGGGACTGGATCCGGCGCCCGCGGCGGCTTTGCTGACGAAGCTGTTTGAGACCGGCCGCTGGCCCGCCTAAGAAGCCTGGGGTGCGCTCGCGCCGGGTTGGCCGCCCATGTCCTTCTCAGCGGTGCTTATCAGCTTTTCCTCATCGTCACGGACGTCAACCGGGCGCTTGCCCTGCAGGGAAGGGTTGGGGCTGTAGAACCACAGGGCAACCTGCTCGTCCTTCCAGCCGGCCCAACGACCCATGCGGACTACGTCCTTGACCGCCGGGACGGTGCGGCCGCCGGGTTCGTCAAACTGGAAACCCGGATACAGGAATGTTCCACCGCGCTGCACTGCCAGGACCCGCCCTTTGCCGGTCAGCCGTCCGGCCCGGAGGTTGGGTCCGTAACCGAATCCGAGCCGTTCAGCGGCTTCGGAGATAGTGTAAAGGCCGTGTTCCTGCCGCATGGCTCGCCACAGCGCCTCGGCCTTCTTTCCTGAGGGGATCGAAGGGATGGCGCCGGTCGGATGGGAACTGTGCCGCCGGTGGGTGTCGCGGTCGCTCATAATTCAACGGTACAACCGCCGCGGGCCCTGAGGCAGAGCTCGCAGCTCCCGCAGGTCCGGCAGGAGGAAAGCTCTTTCATGAGCGCGGCTGAACGGCCAAATAGGTTCTGTCCGCCTCCAGCTGGGATTATGGAAACATGCGAACACTCAGCCACCAGGAAGCCACCCGACTTGCGGAGCAGACAGCGGCCGTGGCTGAGGCCCACATCCCCTACGGGTCCGGACTGGGTGCACCGGCATCCTTTACACTGGCCTGGCTGATGGCGGGCGCGGGCATTGAGGACATCCGCGTGGCCAGCGGTAGCTCAGGCATGGGGGATCACTTCTGGATTGAGACGGCCCAATGGCGGATCGATCCGACGTTGCGCCAGTTTCCCCATCTGAAGCACCGTTCGCTGGTGGAGCCGGTGACGGAGGCCGGGAGCTTCGAAGCGCTCAAGTACCACAACGTCCCGGCTTCCCGGGAGGAAGCGGTACGCGAGGTCTCCTACGGTTTCCGGAACGCCGTTGAAACCGAGGCATTTGTCAATGAGATGACGGCGGCCGTCAGCTTCTGACGCCCTGCATCCCTAACCTGTGAAGCCGGCCTGCCGGATGCCGTAGCGCAGGAACACCACCCCGTTGCCGAACCGGCGCTCGTCGAGCAGTTCAAGGTCCAGCCGCAGTCCGTCCGGCAGGAAGGGCTTCCCGCCTCCGACGACGACGGGGGAGAGCAGCTGGTGCAGCTCGTCCACCAACCCTGCCTGCAGCGCCTGTGCCGCCAGGGTGGGGCCGCCGACTGTGAGATCCCGGTCGGCACTTTCTTTGAGCCGGCGTAGGGCCTCAGGGTCGAAGGTCCGCTCCAACCGGGTGTTGGAGGTGCTGATGGCGGGCAGCGTGCGGGAAAAGACGATCTTGTCCGCAGCCTTCCAGATGCCGGCGTAATCCTGAATCACGGCCGGCTCCCCGGCTACGGGCATGGTCTCCCACGCAGACATCACCTCGTACAGCTTTCGTCCGTAGAGCTGAGTTCCGATCCTCCGTTCCAAATCATTGACGAAGGCATGAACTTCTTCGTCCGGCATGCTCCAGTCGAACTGCCCGTCCTCATCAGCGACGTAACCGTCAAGCGAAGTAATGCAGGTGTACACCAAACGTCCCATGCTGTGCCTCCCGACACCGGTGCCGATGTGTCAATGATTGAGGAAAGCCCGGCGGTGTACTAGCGTCGGGCGCACCACGGGCCGGGTCCGCCGTGGAACCCGTGGATCAAAGGAGAACCATGCGAGGGATAACCAAGACCGTGATTGCAGCCGCGGCAATAAGTTTGGCGCTGACCGGCTGCTCCGGAGACGATACAGCTGACGGCTCGCAGACCCTGAGGATCGTTTACAAGAACGCCGACGCGGCCCCTCTGGTAGCCCTGATGGAGAACGTCAAAGAGGAGTTTGAAGCGGCCAACGAGGGTGTAACGGTTGAGCTGGCGCCCATTGAGGGAAACGATGAGGACTATGCCACCAAACTGGCCTTGTCCCAGCGCTCACCTGACACCGCTCCCGATGTCTTTGTGGAGGATTCCTTCAAGCTCCGTGCTGACGTTGACGCGGGCTATGTGCTGCAGCTGGACGATTATCTGTCCGATTGGGAGGACTGGGACAGCTTCAACGAAACGGCCAAGCAGGCGGGCTTGGCCGACGACGGCGGCACCTATGCGATCCCGCTGGAAACGGACACCCGCGTGATTTGGTACAACAAGAATGTATTGGGTGCAGCGGGTATTGAGCTTCCGTGGCAGCCGGAAAGCTGGGATGACCTCCTGACCATGGCACGCACCGTGAAGGATTCCAACCCCGATGTCATCCCCTTCAGCATGTATGCCGGCACCATGCAGAGTTTCTATGAGCTCCTCTACGGGACTGAAGGTGGAACCCTCTATGACGCTGACGAGCAGAAATGGGTCACCGGGTCCCAGGGCTTCATCGATTCCCTTGCGTTTCTGAAGACCATTTATGACGAGGGGCTGGCGGTCACCCCGGCGCAGGCCCTGGATGCGAATATCTGGCAGCCCATCGTGGGAGAGATGCTTCCGCAGGACCGCATGGGTGCCACGGTGGAGGGCTCCTATGCGCCGCAGTTCTGGCAGCCGGGAGGACAGTTTGAATGGCCCGAGTACAGCGAGGTTATGGCCACGGCACCGTTTCCCACCCAGAACGGGCAGGAGCCCGGTGCAGTCAGCATGTCCGGCGGGTGGACCCTGGCGGTGGGGGCCGGAACAGAAGAGCCGGAGCTGGCCGCTGATTTCGTAAAAATGGCCCTGAGCTACGAGAACTCCCTGGAGTACACCGTGGACAGTTCCAAGATTGCCGTACGGACCGACGTCGCAGAGGCCCCGGAATACCTGGACATGAACCCCTTTGCCTCCGAGGTCACGGAGGTGCTTGACGTCAGCAATTACCGCCCGGCAACGTCCGATTTCGCCGAGATCGATGCCGCTGTCCTCACAGCCACCCAGGAAGTGGTGGCCGGCGGCAAATCTCCGGAAGAGGCGGCGGCCGCCTATGACGAGACACTGACCAAGATAGTCGGTGACGAATTCGTGGTTGAGAAGTAGCTCGGCATGTCCAGTACGTCTCTGGCCGGCCGCTCCCGCCCCGTGAGCGGCCGGCCGGATGCCCGCCGGGCCCGTCCGCCTTCAGCGCGCCGACAGCTCGGCAGGCTGCTGCCCCTGCTGCCCGCGGTGGCCCTGCTGCTGGTTTTTCTGGGCGGCCCCATCCTCTGGGCCTTCTACGGTTCCTTTACGGACGCCGGTCTGACGGGGGCCAGCGCAAAGAATCCGGAGTGGATCGGGTTCGAAAACTACCGGACCCTTTTCACGGACCCGTTGTTTCCGCGCTCGCTGTGGCTCACTTTCCTGTTTGTGTTCGCCTCGGCGGTTATCGGACAGAACTGCTTGGGCCTGGCCCTTGCTCTTGTCATGCAGCGGGCCAACAAGGCCGTTGCCGGTTTCGTGGGTTCCTGTGTGGTGGCGGCTTGGGTTTTGCCCGAGATTGTTGCGGCCTTCATTGCGTACGCATTCTTTTTTCGGGACGGCATGCTGAACCAGATGACCGGGCTGCTGGGGATCCCTGCCGTGGACTGGTTGTACGAGTACCCCATGGCGGCGCTGATCCTGGCCAACATCTGGCGGGGGACCGCTTTTTCGATGATGAACTACCAGGCAGCCCTGAACGACGTCCCACCGGACATTACGGAGTCAGCCACCATTGACGGTGCCGGAGGGCTTGCCCGCCTGCGGTTCATCACTCTTCCCATGATCAAACGCAGCATCGCGACAAACCTCATGCTGATTACTCTCCTGACCCTGGGTACCTTCACCCTGATTTACGTTGTCACCCAGGGAGGACCGCTCAATGCGAGCACCACACTTCCGATCATGGCCTATGAGCAGGCCTTCCAGTACGGGGACATCGGTTACGGCACGGCCATCGCAGTGGTGATGCTCCTGATTGGTGCCGTTTTCTCCATTGCCTACATCCGCATGCTGCGCGAACGGAAGGAGTAGACATGGCGATCGTTTCGGTTTCCTCCGCCCGCAAGAGCTCCGGTGCGAAGATCTCCAACGCAGTGCTGCTGTTGCTGGCCGCGTGTTTCCTCCTGCCGCTGGCCTGGCTGCTGACCGCCTCCGTCAACGCCGACGCTACGTATGAGCTCACCGCCCCGGTGCTCACCCTGGGTAACTTCAGCGCCATCATGAACGCCCAGCAAACCTTCATTCCGCTGCTGAACAGCTTCATCCTGGCGGTCGGATCCGCCACGGTCACCGTGGTGGCCGCGGTGCTGGCTGCCTATCCGCTGTCGCGCTATCAGATGCGTTTCAAGCGACCCTTTATGTACACCGTCCTCTTCGGCACCTGCCTGCCCATCACCGCCATCATGGTTCCGGTGTACAGCCTCTTTGTACAGTTGAACCTGCTCGATTCCCTGGGCGGGACCATTCTGTTCATGGGAGCCACATTCCTGCCCATCGCCATCTGGATGACCAAGAACTTTATGGACTCCGTGCCCATCAGCTTGGAGGAAGCGGCCTGGATTGACGGCGCCTCCTCAATGAAGGCCCTGTACTACGTGGTGCTTCCGCTGATGCGTCCGGGTCTCGCCGTGGTGTTCATCTTTGTGTTCCTGGAGGGATGGGGAAACTTCTTTGTTCCCTTCATCCTGCTGTTCGCCGCGGACAAACAGCCTGCCTCTGTGAGCATTTTCCGTTTCTTCGACGAGTACGGCGGGGTGGCATACGGGGAACTCGCAGCCTTTTCCATCCTCTATTCCCTGCCGGTGATTGTCCTCTACATCCTCTCCCGTGCCATGGGCGGTTCCTTTGCGCTCAGCGGGGCAATGAAAGGGTAGGTGCCACGTGCACGACAACCGTGAACTGGTGGAAGCACGTATCAACAGGTTCCTCCGGGAACGGCTGCCCGGAAGCCTGTGGCGGGACCGGAGGCCGGCGGAGCTGGCAGTTTGGGAAGCACCGGGGGAGCCGGTTCCTTTTGCCCAGGCAATCAGCCAGGACTTTCTGCCCTTTGCAGCCGGTCAGGCGTGGGGCGCCCCTTGGGGAACCACCTGGTTCCGCATCTCCGGTACGGTTCCGCTGGAATGGCGGGGACCCGGAGCAGGCCGGCCGGAACTGCTCATCGACCTGGGCTTCAGCGGCAACGGCCCCGGATTTGAGGCGGAAGCACTGGTGTACACGCCGTCCGGGGAGATTGTGAAGGCGGTGGAGCCGCGGAACCTGTACGTACCGCTGCGGCAGCTGCCGGGTGAGCCCTTCGAGTTCTACGTGGAAGCGGCATCCAATCCGAACATCATTTCCGGCTTCACCTACGCGCCAACACCGTTGGGCGATCCGGCGACCGCGGGCGGGAACCCGCTGTATGTTTTCCGCGGGGCGGACGCCGCCCTGCTGGACGTCGAGGCCTGGAACCTGGCGCAGGATTTCTGGACCCTCAACGGCCTGATGCATGAACTGCCGATGGACCTTCCCCGGCGGTATGACATCCTCCGGGCCATGGAACGGGCGGTCACCGCCGTCGACCCGTCGGATGTGGCCGGAACCGCAACGGCAGCCAGGGCGGAGCTGGCCCAAGTGCTGTCCACACCCGCCAACGCCAGCGCACACCGCATCCACGCCGTCGGGCACGCCCACATCGACAGCGCCTGGCTGTGGCCGGTGCGGGAGACGGTGCGCAAGGTCGCACGCACCTTCGCAAATGTGCTGGACCTGATGGAACAGGATCCTGAGTTCGTTTTCACGGCGTCCTCCGCACAGCAGTACGCGTGGCTCAAGCAGTACTACCCGGACCTGTTCTCCCGGGTGGCGGAAAAGGCGGCCGAAGGACGTTTTGTGCCCGTCGGAGGAATGTGGGTCGAGGCAGACACCAATATGCCCGGAGGCGAGGCGCTGGCCCGCCAGTTCCTGGCCGGGAAAAGATTTTTCCTGGAGAACTTCGGGGTGGAATCAGAAGTGGTGTGGCTGCCGGACTCCTTCGGATACTCGGCGGCACTTCCACAGATCGCCAGGGCGGCCGGCTGCCGCTGGTTCCTGACCCAGAAGATCTCCTGGAATGAGACCAACGTGGTGCCGCACAGCACCTTCCGCTGGGAGGGCATTGACGGATCCACGCTGTTCACCCATTTCCCGCCGGTGGACACCTACAATTCCGAACTGTCCGGGCGGGAACTGGCCCGAGCCCAGCGGCAGTACAAGGAAAAGGGGTTTGCGAATACTTCCCTGGTCCCGTTTGGCTGGGGCGACGGCGGCGGCGGGCCAACGCGGGAGATGCTGGCTGCTGCCCGCCGAACCGCCTCGCTGGAAGGATCACCCACCGTAAAACTGTCCAGCCCGGTGCACTTTTTTGCCGTGGCCCAGGCCGAGCTGGCGGAGCCGGCCGTCTGGTCCGGAGAGCTGTATCTGGAGTTCCACCGCGGCACCTACACCAGCCAGGCCAACACCAAGAAGGGCAACCGCCGCAGCGAGCATCTGCTGCGCGAGGCGGAGCTGTGGGCAACAGCTGCCTTCTTGGCAACCGGCGCGGACTATCCCTACGACGCTTTGGAAGAGGCATGGCAGACCGTCCTGCTGCAGCAGTTCCACGACATTCTGCCCGGCTCCTCCATTGCCTGGGTCCATCAGGAGGCCGAGCGGAACTATGCACTGGTATCGGCCGGGCTGGAGGCCCTGATCGAGGGCTCGGCGCGGGCGCTGCTGGGCGACGGCGACTCGGCGGCAGCGCTCAATGCCGGCCCGTTTTCCCAGGCCCGGGTGCCGGCCGGCGGCGCAGGACCGGCGCCGGAACCGGCCCCGTGGACCTGGCAGCGTTCCGCAGAGGGCTGGACCATCGGCAGCGACCGGCTGCGTCTCGTCGTGGACCGGGAGGGGCTGTTCCGTTCCCTGACGGACCTTCCCGGCGGCCGCGATGCCTTCCTGCCCGGGCGGCCGGGGAACCTGTTCCAGCTCTTCCGGGACACGCCCAACCAGTGGGATGCCTGGGACCTGGATGCCCATTACAAATACAGCACCACGGATTTGATGCAGCCCGATGCCATGGAGATCGAGGAGGGAAGCGGGGGCCGTACGCTTCGAATCACGCGGTCCTTCGGGAACTCGGCGGTCACCCAGCGGATCTCCCTCAGTCCCGACGGCACAGCCGTGGATCTGGAGGTGGAGGTGGACTGGCATGAGCAGCAGAAGCTGCTCAAACTTGCCTTCCCACTGGACGTGCACGCAGCCCAGGCGGCTTCGGAAATCCAATTTGGCCATGTGTACCGCCCTACACACGCCAACACTTCCTGGGACGCGGCACGTTTCGAAACAGTGGCACACCGGTGGATTCATGTGGGAGAGCCCGGCTACGGGGTGGCGGTGGCTAATGATTCCACCTACGGCCATGACACCTTCCGTGACCTGGTGGGCAGCAAGAGCTGCACCACGGTCCGGCTTTCCCTGCTCCGGGCACCGCTGTTCCCGGATCCCTCGGCCGATCAGGGCCGGCACACTTTCCGGTTTTCCCTGCGGCCGGCCGCAAGCATTGCGGACGCGCTCGCCGAGGGGTACCGCCTGAATCTTCCGCTCCGCGGGATCCGCGGGGTCTCACGGACGCGGACGGACCCGGTTGTTGCCGTGGACAACCCTGCAGTGGTGGTGGAAGCGGTCAAGCTTGCCGAAGACCGCAGCGGAGACGTCATCGTGCGGCTGTATGAGGCGCACGGCGGCCGTGCCGGTGCGGCGGTCCGCGTGGGGTTTGCCTATGACACCGTTGCTGCTGCGGATCTGCTGGAGCGTCCGCTGGCCCCCGGGTCACCGCTCACTGGCCGGACCGGAGCAGGGGAACCGGTAACGCTGATGCTTCGGCCGTTTGAAATCGTCACCCTGAGGTTCCGGCGCGGATAAGGAGGGTAGCGAAAAACCTGTGCCGCAGCCGTGAAAAACTAAAGGCATGCAACCCAGTGACACCGTCCAGCCGATCGTTCTGCTCGTGGATAAGGAAGACCCCGCGGCCCACCTCGATGCAGTTGCCGCTGCAGCCGCGGCGAGCGTGAGCGCTTATGCCCGGCGGACGGAGGACGACGCCTGGGACAACTGGGTGTATGGCCGGTTTACGAAGTCGGTCCGCCGCGCAGGACCGAAGATGTTCGAGAAGATGGCGGCTTCCGCGCCGTCCGGAACCGTCGCCGTCGGCCGGGCGAAGGCAGTGGCCTTTGAACCTGTGAGCTATGAGGAGATGCCCAAGAAGCTGCGTGCGCTGCAGGTTTCGGGCACGCACCTGCCGGACGGCGAACCGGCGCCCGCCAGCCCGGGCACGCCGCTCATCATTGTGAACGCGGACTTGGAAATGTCCACCGGCAAGGCGGGTGCCCAGGCCGCGCATGCCCTGATGGCCTGGTACCTGACGCTGTCCGCGGAGGAACGCGTTGCTTGGTATGACGACGGCGCCGGCCGGGCCGGCGTCCGGCTGGCCGCGGGCGCCGAGTTCGAGACGCTGGCGCAAGCGCCGGGGGTCGGTCCGCTGATTGTAGACGCAGGGATGACGGAGATCGCACCCAATACGGCCACAGCGTTTGTCGCGGCCGCCGGATAAAACGGCGGCCGCGGCGCCGGCACCGGCGTCAGGGGTTAGGAGAGGCGGCTGCGGACGATCTCGCTGACTGCCTTGCCGTCAAAACGGCCGGCAACCTTGGCGGTGACCGGCTTCATGACCGCACCCATCTGGCGCATGGTCAGTACCGTCCCGTCCGCCGTCAGCTCGGCCACGGCTTCGTCCACGATGGCTTCAACGTCAGCGGCGGTCAGCGGGGCGGGAAGGTAGGCTTCGATGATCTCGGCCTCGGCGATTTCAGCGGCGCCGCGTTCCTTTTCCCCGGCCTCCAGGTAGATGCCGGCGGTGTCACGGCGCTTGGCGGCTTCCTTCTGCAGCAGCGAAACCACCTGCGCATCGTCCAGTTCCACCGGTGTCTTGCCGGACTTTTCCCGGGTCTCAATTTCGCCGAGGACGTTGCGGACCGTCATGAGCGCCGTGCGGTTACCGGCTTTCATGTGGGTTTTCATGTCGGACTGGAGCTGCTCTTTGAGTGTCATGCGGACTCATTTCCGGTGAAGATTGTTGAAGTGTGTTCTTCCCATGATCTCAGCAATGCGCTCTCAGCCGGGCGCGTTCCCCGCTGCGGCACAGGCCAGGCGGGTCCGTACGCCGAGGGACTGCAGATCACCGCCTGGCAAAAGGGCATCGCCCACCAGGGACCGTCCCAGGACAACCGCAGCGGCGCCGGCGGCCAGCCAGCCGGTGACGTCATCCAAAGCGATTCCTCCTCCGGGAATCACTGGGATGTCCGGCAGCGCCCCCCGAAGGGTTGCGAGGTAGCCAGGTCCCACGGGTGCGCCGGGAAACAGCTGCACGGCGGTGGCTCCCGTCCGCCAGCCAAGATGAACCTCGCTGGGCGTCATCGCTCCGGGGTAGCTGGCCAGTCCGCAGCCGCGGGCGGCATGGACCACGTCCGGCGCCACATGAGGGGACATGACAAAGCGTGCCCCGGCGTTGGCTGCCCGGACAACGCCCTCGGGCGCGAGCACCGCAGCGAGTCCCAGGTCCACGCCGTCCGGCAGCCTGCCGGCCAGATGCTCAAGTGCACTGAGAGTGTTCCCCGCCGGGGTAAGGGCCAGGCAGCGCACGCCGTTAGCCACGAGGGTGTCCGCAGCGGCCGCAACCTGAGACAAATCCGGGCGGTATTGGTCGGGTGCGGAATTGGTTGCAAGCACGGCCGCAATCCGGGTTTGCTGCAGCCCGGTGCCCATTGGCGCCCGGTTTGGCATGGGGCTGACTGGTTCCGTGGTCATGTGCAGCGCCAAATCATGGGCGGGGCCTTCCCAGCTTTTAGGTCAGCGTTCCGGGGTCTTTTCGCCGGCCTCCACCGGTATGCCGATGATGTTGCTGCCCACCGGCATGGGGCAGGTGCCGAACGCGGTGAAGGCGCTGGGATAGTTCACGGCCCGGTTGAAGTCCACTGTGACGGCAGACGTGCCCGGTGCCGGCGCGTCGAAGACGACTTTGCGCCATCCGGCAGTGCTTTGGTTGTTGGTGGCATCGTGGAAGGTGAGGGCCAGCCGGCCGGTTCCCTCGGCACTGACCTGCAGCCGGTACTCGTGCTCCTCTCCGGGCAGCTGAACCACGAGTTCGCCCACGGTGAGGTGCACGCCGTCGACGGCGGGATGCGCGGTGCGGATCGGAACCTCCACCGGCTCGGGATAGGCCTCAAAGCGGCCCTGGACCACCAGATCGGGACGGTAATCGAAAGTTGGCACGCCGTCGAAATCGGTGAACACGGCCGAGGCGGCGTCGCGGGTGCGGATGGCGTAGCGGCCGCCGCGCCGGGCCAGCTCCACGGCTATCCGCCGGCCGTCGGAACCGCCGAAATACACCCACAGAAGTGACTCCTCGTCCGCCAGGGATGCCGTGACAGTGCCGTCCACCGGGGCGCCTGTTTCGGCGAGGGTCAGGCCGTCGTCGGCGGCGGCGGACAGGGTTGCCGCAGCATCGTCCGCAGCCCAAAGGCCCGGAAGATGCTCCACCGCCGCAGGCTCAACCGTCAGCCACTGCAGAGACGTCAGGGTCAGCCAGCCGTGCTGCTGCGCCAACTCGGCATCCCGCGCGCTGCGGAACCGGCGCCATTCCTCCAGGACTTCGGGCGTGGGCGTACTCATGGTTCCTCCTGATTGTCCGCCAAAATAATATTTGTCTCTCTGCAGGGAAGTGTAACTGCGCAGTTTGTAGGATGAGGCCATGGAAACCAACGGTTCACTGCCTTCGCTCGATCAGCTGCGCCACCGCCAGACCGAGCTGGTGACTGCCCTTTCCGTTGAAACCAGCACCTCTTCCCTGGCCGCGTTGAGCACAGAGCTGGAAAGCGTTCTGGAACAGATCCAGCAGCACGGCAGCCAGCGGATGTAGGTCGTCCAGGCGGGGACCCCGCCGTCGTCGTCCCCTGCCGCCACTCGGATGAGGGCGGCATCGAAGTTGCCGGGTCTTAATTCGGTTACGCTGAATCGGCCGCCGCAGCCGCGGCGGTTGACCGCGAAGTGCTCACAGCAACTCGCAAAGTCTCAGGGGGACACCATGATCAATTTTTTCGATCCGTCATTTAAGAAGTTTTCGGCACCCATTCTGATCAAGCTGTATTACGGACTGTCCGTGGGCTTGCTGGCCCTGTTCTGGCTGGTTCTGCTCATCAGAGCTTTCGACGATGGTTTCCTGAGCGGCTTCCTGGTCCTGATCCTGGGCCCGGTGGTTGCCTTCTTCCTGCTGATAGCCACTCGGATTTCCTGCGAGTGGATTCTGGCCACCATCCAGGTTTCTCAGAACACTGCCAAGTTGGTTGATTTGATGGGCGGAACCTCTGCCCCGCTGGCCGGCGCAGCCGCGCCCGGAGGCACGTCCGGACGTCGTGGTGCAGGGCAGACGCCGTCCCGGCAGCCTGCGCCGATGCCGCCGGAACAGTAGACCGTGCCGGTTGCACCGCCCCGGCGGGCACCCGTCGGAGTGGTGCAACCAACGCGTAAATATGACCCACGCCTCACAACCGATAGTGTTGGTTGGTCCCATCTAAGAAAGGCCACCATGCACGACCGCATTCACCATGAAGGACTGCTTGAGCGCAGAATGTCCGCAGAACAGGCGGCCGCGCTCATCAAGCCGGGTATGACCGTGGCGATGAGCGGGTTTACCGGCGCCGGCTACCCCAAAGCCGTCCCGCAGGCGCTTGCCGTCCAAATGGAAGAAGCCCACGCCCGCGGCGAAGATTTCCAGATCAAAGTACTCACCGGTGCCTCCACCGCTCCCGAGCTCGACGGCGTGCTCGCAAAGGCCGGCGGCATGGAACTGCGTCTGCCGTACCAGTCGGATCCCACCCTGCGGAAGCGGATCAACGACGGCGAACTTGAGTACATTGATATCCACCTCGGGCACGTGGCTCAGTACACCTGGTTTGGCTTCTACGGCCACATTGACCTGGCGGTGATCGAGGTGGTGGGCATCAATGAAGACGGCTCCCTGATTCCGTCGTCGTCGGTTGGCAACAACAAGACGTGGATTGAGCAGGCAGACAAGATCATCCTGGAAGTGAATGTCCAGCAGGCCGCTGCCATGGACGGCATGCATGACGTTTACTACGGCACGGCGCTGCCTCCGCACCGCAAGCCCATCATGCTGGTCAATCCGGATGACCGGATCGGCGAGCCCTACCTGCGGCTGGATCCGGACAAGGTCCTCGCCGTCGTGGAAACCGATGCTCCGGACCGCATGACTCCCTTCGCTGCACCCGATGAAACCTCCACGCAGATCGCCGGGCACCTGATCGATTTCTTCGGGGACGAGATCAAAGCCGGCCGGCTGACCGACAAGCTCCTGCCGCTGCAGTCCGGTGTAGGAAACATCGCCAATGCCGTCCTGGGCGGGCTGGCGACCTCGGGGTACACCGGGTTGACTGCCTACACCGAAGTCATTCAGGACGGGATGCTGCACCTGATCCGCGACGGGGTGATCCGCGTGGCGTCCGCGACGTCCTTCTCGCTGAGCCCTGCGGGAATCGAAGAGTTCAACTCCAACATCGAGTTCTACCGCAAGCGCATCATCCTGCGCACCCAGGAGATCTCCAACCACCCCGAACTCATCCGCCGGCTGGGCTGCATCGCCATGAACGGCATGATCGAGGCGGACATTTACGGCAACGTGAATTCCACCCACGTGGCCGGCACGGCCATGATGAACGGCATCGGCGGATCCGGCGACTTTGCCCGCAACGGCTTCCTGTCCGCGTTCCTCTCACCGAGCACAGCCAAGGGCGGGAAAATCTCCGGCATCGTGCCCATGGTCAGCCATGTGGACCATACGGAGCATGACACCATGCTGATCGTGACCGAGCAGGGCCTGGCGGACCTTCGCGGGCTGTCGCCCAAGCAGCGGGCCCGTACCATCATCGAGAAGTGTGCGCATCCGGACTTCCAGCCCCTGCTGCAGGATTACTTCGACCGGGCCAGCCGCGAGAGCTTCGGCAAGCACACTCCGCACCTGCTGGACGAGTCATTGTCCTGGCACCACCGGTTTGTGGAAACCGGTGACAGCCGCCCGGCGGTGGCTGCACAGGCGTAAGGGGCGAACGGACACCCGCGGCACACAGCCGGCGTGCTGTTTTCCGGCAGACATGCTAGAAACGCTCAGATGAGCGAATTCGGCGGCCGGTCTGCAGCCCAACGTAAAGGCACCGTGCCGCTGCCCCTGTGGCTGGCGGCCGTCGCCGTCATCCTGGTGGCAGTGAACCTGCGGCCGGGTGCGACGTCGGTGGGGCCGGTCCTTGCCGAGATCCAGGCGGGTCTTGGCATGGGATCGGTCCAGGCCGGGATTTTGACCGCGTTGCCGGGCCTCACCTTCGCGGTGGTGGGAGCCCTTGCCGTGACGGTCTCGCGCAGGGCTGGTGTCGCGTGGACCATCACCCTGGGGCTGGGGCTGGTTTCCGCCGGATTGCTGCTCCGGTCGATAGCGCTTTCCCCGGTGCTGTTCATGACTCTGACGGTGCTGGCGTTCGCCGGCATGGCGATGGGCAATATCCTGGTCCCGGCCTTCATCAAGAGCCACGGCGGGTCCCGAACTGCCCTGTTGAATTCGGTGTACGGCACAACCCTTGCGGCGGGAGCCACGCTTCCTCTGCTGGTGGCAGCGCCGCTGACCGCCTCGGATTCCGGGGGATGGCAGCTCAGCCTCAGGATATGGGGGCTGGCGGCCCTGGCGGCGTTTGTTCCCTGGATCCTGGTCTCCGTGCGCAACCGCAGAACAGCAGTGCATATGGAGGATGCGTCGGCACCGAGGGACCGGCTGCGGATCACCTCTTCCCGGACCGCTGTGGCTCTGTGCGTGTACTTCGGTGTGCAGTCCATGCACGCCTACGTCCAGTTTGGCTGGGTGGCTCAGATTTACCGCGACGCCGGACTGGAGCAGGCTCAGGCCGGGTTGATGGCGGCCATCCTTGCATCCCTGGGTATAGCCGGGGGCCTAATCATGCCGGCGTTGGTGGCGCGGGCTCCGGGCCTGCACTTCTACATTGCAGGTCTGGCAGCAGCGGTGGTGGCCGGGTATCTGGGTTTGTTGCTGGCCCCCGCAACGGTGCCGTGGATGTGGGCGCTTCTGCTCGGAGTCGGCGGCTTTGCGTTCCCCACGGCGCTGGCCCTGATCACGGCTCGTTCCCGGGATCCCCGGGTGACCGCGGAGCTGTCAGGGTTCTGCCAGCCGGTGGGCTATCTGCTGGCAGCGGCAGGCCCGTTTGCCATCGGTGCCCTGCACGAGGCTACGGGCAGCTGGACGGTTCCGCTGCTCATCCTCATTGCATCAGCTGCCGTCATGGCCGTAGCCGGAATTATTGCTGCAGCTCCGCGCTTTGTGGACGATCAATTGCGGCGGCATCCGGCCTAATCCGCGTCTGCGCCGGGCCCGATCCGGCCTGCCTCCGGTCCGGTCCTGCCTGACCCGGCCTGATCCTGCTAACTTCCGCGGGCGTGTTTCCAGCTCAGCGGTCGCCGCGCAGCCGGTCGATTTCCCGGCGGTCTTTCTTGGTGGGACGTCCGGCGCCGCGGTCCCGAAGCGGAACACCCAGCGCGGGTCCCACCGGACGGGGAGGGGTGTGGTCGGTAAAGCAATGGGAAGCAGCCTCCGCACCCACCCGCTTGGCAATGAGCTGTCGGACTTCCAGGATGCGTTCATAACCGGGCTGGCGGACCCTGATGGTGTCTCCGGGCTGGACCTGCTGGGCGGCCTTGGCCGGGTTGCCGTTCAACCTGACATGGCCGGCGCGGCAGGCAGCGGTGGCGGCGGATCTGGTCTTGTAGGCACGGATGGCCCACAGCCAGGCGTCCACGCGGACTGATTTGGGGGTGCTGGCGGGAATGCTCATGGGGCTACCGATTCTACTGGGTGTCCTTGGGAGGCAGGGACGTATCCCTGAGACGTGCAGCGTCAGCCTGGGCATCCAGCTGTTCCGGTGTGGGGACCGTGCCGGGAATGGAGTTGCGGAACGGCTGTGCACCCCTTGCCGAGGCCAGCATCTGCCGCAGTTCCGCCGGAGTGTATGGGTCGGGGGCGCCCCGGTGCGCAATGGCATGGCAGTTGGGGCACATCGGCACCAGATCGGATACCGGATCCAGAACATAATCAGGGCTGATGGCTGACGGCGGAACAATGTGGTGCACCTGGACGAAGGATGCTCCCGCCGATCCGTACATCTGCTCCATGGACAGGCCGCACGCGGCACACGATGTTCCGTGGAAAGCGACACACCGCTGCACACCCTCGGGGTCATGCTCGCAGCGGTTCACCGCTACTTCGCGCAGGGTGTCCTGAGGAAGGCTTCCCGGCAGCGGAATGGTGGGGTCCACAGCCCCCAGCCAGCCCTCGGGGACCGGCCGCGACCTCAGATATGACGTCCATGCGGCACGCATCTGCCCTTCTGCGGGGGGCGGAACAACGGTTCCCGTACTGCGCACGGCGTTCCAGTTCAGGTCCGGCACACTCTCCTGCAGCAACTCAGCCGGCAGGGCATCGCCCGGGGGCAGCAGCAGGTCAAAAACGACTCCGGCCAGTAGTCCCAACCGGGCCGGCAGTGCCGCGCCCGGTTGGGGCGCGGCGGCCACCACCCCGTGACCCAGCAGCCCGCGGCCGTGCCGGCCCTGGGCGAACAGCCACACGTCGGTGCCGCGCGCCATCTGCTGTCCGCGTCCCACCCTCCAGCGGATCCCGAAGAGTCCCGTGCGGTCCACCGTCGCCGCAGCCATGGCATAGTCTGCGCGGCCGGGTCCGGCACCAAACGCAGTGGCCGGATTCCAGCCAAGCACGACGGCGGCCATGTGTTCTCCTTACCCGTTACGGATTGCGGTCCGGTTCGCTCAAAAAGTGCCCTAGTTAATACGCGCTTCGCGGCCTTCCCATTCCGAGGACCGCAGTTCATTCTTGCGGATTTTCCCGGTGGATGTCTTGGGCAGATCAATAATGAACTCCACGCTGCCCGGAGCCTTGTAGGAAGCAATCTGGGATTTGACGTGCTTCAGCAGGTCCGCTTCGGTCACGTCCCGGCCCGGGGCCAGCACCACAAAAGCCTTGGGCCGCTCACCCCAGCGTTCATCGGGGATTCCGATCACGGCGACGTCGGCCACAGCCGGGTGGCTGGCCAGCGCCTGTTCCACCTCAATGGTGGAAATGTTCTCGCCGCCGGACACCACCACGTCCTTGGAACGGTCCAGCAGTTGGACGTAGCCGTCCGGATGCATGACCCCCAGGTCTCCGGTGTGGAACCAGCCGCCGTAGAAAGCTGTTGCCGTCCCCTCGTCGTCGCGGTAGTACCCCTTCATCACAGAGTTCCCGCGCATCACGATCTCGCCCATCTCGACACCGTCCGCGGCCACGTCGGCCAGCCCGCCGTCGTCGTCAGGCATGTCGCGGACCACGCGCAGGCGCTCGGAAGTCAGCATGCCCACGCCTTGGCGTGCCATGTTCTTGGCCAGCGCGTCCGCGTCCAGGTCCGCCCAGGCAGCCTGCGGCTCGCACACCGCGTACGGCCCGTAGGACTCGGTGAGGCCGTAGACATGCACCACGGTGGCCTGCAGCTGATGGATTTTGTTGATGACGGTGGGGCTCGGGGGAGCGCCGGCGGTGACGATGGTCAGCGGGTGTTCCAGGGTGTGGGCTTCCTCCGCGGTGGCAATGGCGCTCAGTACGGTGGGTGCGCCAGCCAGATGGTCAATGCCGTGGGTGTCGATTAGCCGCCAGATTTCCGGGCCGCGCACGGCGCGCAGGCAGACGTGGGTACCGGATGCTGCGGTCAGCGCCCAGGTGGTGCACCAACCGTTGCAGTGGAACATGGGCAGCGTCCACAGGTAGGTAGTGTCTGCACCGAAGCCCTGGTGGTGGACCTCGCCGAGCGAGTTTAGGTAGGCCCCGCGGTGCGTGTACATCACGCCCTTGGGTCGGCCGGTGGTGCCGGAGGTGTAATTGAGGCTGATGACAGTGTTTTCGTCTGCGACTTCCCAGGGGAGAGGAATGTCGGTTCCGCGTGACAGGAAATCAGCGTACGACGTCGTTCCCTCCACAGTGTCGGAGGTTCCGTCCTGGAGCGGGAAGGAGAAAGCTTCGGTGACCGTTTCCAGTTCCGGGGTGCCGAGTCCGCGCAGCAGGTCCGGGTCGCCGAAGAGCAGGGTGGCTCCGGAATGGTTGCAGATGTAGGCCACTTCGGGCGGGGACAGCCGGGTGTTCAGCGGCACGATGACGCCGCCGGTAAGGGGGACGGCGTAGTGGGCGATCAGCAGTTCTGCTGAGTTGGTGCCAAGGAATGCCGCGCGGCTGCCCTCCTCCAGGCCGGATGCGCGAAGCGCGTGTGCCGTCTTCGTGACCGTCGCTGCGAGCTCCCGGTAGGTCAGGGTCCGGTCACCGTCTATTACAGCGATTTTTTCCGGGTGTACCTGAGCTGCGCGTTCGAGAAAGCGCAGAGGTGTCAAAGCAGTGTCCAAGCCGGGCATTGTTCTCCTTCAAGGCAGGTTGATGCCCACCAACGCTACAGGGTTTGTGAGGCTTGGGTCACATTCTGTGCAGCGCTCAAGGATTTGCGCCGGTGTTGTGGGTTTCTGCGTTGTTCAGTGGGGACGCCTGTCCGGCGGGGCTTATCCGGCCGAGTTGGAGGCCAGGTGCCCGTTTGTCAGCGGGACTGATACGTCAAACAATCCGCCGACTCGGCTCCGGGGCCGACTTTGACATCATGGGCAGTGCACATCAGGTGGTCATTGTGTTGGCATTCGCTCCGCAGGCACGCGCCCACGGAGGCCAGAACTTTGGGCAGACCACCGGTTTCGGTGGTGTCAATGAAGGTGGAGCAGCTGGCATGGTCGGGGGCTCCGCCCACCGTGATGGCATAGGCAGTGCAGCCGTCGTGGTTGTAGTCGCAGCTGTGAACGGAGCAATCGCTGACGGGCGCTACGTGATCAGTCATGGTTCCTCCAAAGAAGGCTTAATGTCTGTCGGGTTCCGAACGTACCACCGGTGCACGCTAATAATTAGGGCGAATTTGTTGGACGTATTTACGGGTTCCGGAGGGTTTCTCGCTCCGCGGGAGCGTCGGGACAGGTCCGGGCCGTGCAGGTAAACCGACCTTGGCGCAGGTAGCCCACGTGAAAAAGTCGAGTATTTGGAACGTCCCAAAGTGGCCTGTTTTGGGGTTTTTGGGGCTGTTTTCGGGACAGAAATGTCGGTGGCAGGTGAAAGCCTGAAGCCATGGATCAGAACGGATCTTTTCGACGCGGCGGCACCGGTGAAGCATCCGGCGCAGGCCAGGCTGCTGTGTCCAGCCGGTCGATTTACAACGCTGAGCCGGACAGTGCCCCGAGGGATCCCGAAACCGTTCACATGGATCCGGCCTACCGGGACGGGCTTACCGGTTCGTTGGTCCTGCAGGGTGCGGAGTCCCTGACCCAGGATGAAGCCAGTGTGGTGTTGTCCCGGTTGGATGCGTTGGTGCGGTGGGCGCAGGCCCAGCAGGCCAAGGTGCTGCACCGGATGGAAATCCTCTTCCGTGATGATCTGCTCGAAGATGTTGGCCGGGAGGATCCGGCCCTGACCTTCAGTCTGGCGGCGGAGGAAGCCGCAGCCATCCTGCGCCTGCCCACGAACACCGCGAAGATGCTGATGAGTGAGGCGGGACGGTTATGCACCACCCACACCGCAACCCTGGCCCGGCTGGAGGACGGGAGCCTGGGTTACGGGCATGTGCAGACGGTGCTGGACCAGTCCCAGAACGTCCCAGAACCCGAACTGGCCGCCTTCGAGGCTTCCCTGCTGGAGGCTGCTGGTGCGGGGCACACGTCGTCCCAGTTCCGGGTGAAGGCCAGAAGGTTGCGGGAGGGCCGGTATCCGGAAACCGTTCCGGTCCGGCATAAGAGTGCTTTTGAACGCCGGCGGGTGTGTTTGGTGCCGGAAGAGGACGGGATGTCGTGGTTGTCGGCGTTGTTGCCGGCAGCGAGGGCGCAGCTGGTTTATACGCAGCTGACCACGGCGGCGCGGGGTGAGCAGGGTGCGGGGGATCCGCGGGGAGTGGATCAGTTGCGGGCCGACATTCTGGCTGACCTGCTCGACGGTGATGAGGATGCAACGGACAGTTATGACCTCGAACGAAGTGGGCCTGCCAGCGAGGTGGACACCGGTGACGGGGACAGATGCAACCCGGGCTCTGGCGACAATGGCCGGCGGAACACCCAAGCCGGCCACAACGGCAACGGCCCGGGAGACCGGGACCGCAGGGACAGGGTCAGGGACAGGGACAGGGACAGCGGCCGCGGTACCAAGGACAACCATGCCCGGGCACGTGCACGGGCACGCACCGAGATCCTGGTCCTGATCACCGCCGAGACCCTGTTTGGTGCTGATGAACAGCCTGCCGAACTGCACGGATACGGGCCGATCAGCCCCGAAACTGCCCGGCGTTTGGCCCGGCAGGCAGCGCACTGGACACCGGTGGAACGAAACCCGGACACTGAGGAGATCCTGCGGGTCGGGCGGCGGCGGAAAGTCCCGGCCGGGCTGCAGCGATGGCTGCGGGCCAGGGACGGAACATGCCGGTTCCCGGGATGCCGGACCAACGCCGTCATCGCCGAAATAGACCACACCAAACCCTGGTCCCACGGCGGGGCCACCGATCATGACAACCTGGAGCATCTCTGCAAGCGGCATCACATGTTCAAGTCCCGGGGCTTCTGGAAAGCACAACAACACAGTCCCGGAATTATTGAGTGGACCTCGCCGGGCGGGCGGACCTACCGCACCGATCCACACCTGACCCTGGCCGCAGGGCTGAGCACGCGACCCAGCTCGGGATCCGGAGTGGAAGCCACGAAACCTGCAGTAAGCCGGATGTCGGGCTGGATCTCCGCCGACGAGCTCCCTGGCTATGGTGAGGATCCACCACCCTTCTGACCAGACAAGATGGCCGCAACTGGGCCGAGCTGCGCCCGGATGGGTCGAGCTGCGCACGGCTGGTGCAGGCGGTCAGAAGGGGGAGCTAACCCAGCTCCTCAAGTTTGGTTTGTGCCTTTTCCACCGCTCGGCGTGCCGCCCGGGCTGTCCGGCGGGCGCCGTCTCGCGCCCGTTCCAGCGTGCCGGAGCGCCGATCGGTTGCTGCTACTTCGTGTTCCAGCTCGCGGATCCGGTCCCGCAGGTCGTCAATTTCATCAGTCAGTTCGTCACGGCGGGCGGCGACGGCGTCGATTTCTTCTTGTGCAGCCCGCAGCGTTTCCTCGGCCTGTTCAGCATCGCGCTGGGCGTCCGCCAAGGATGTTTTGGCCGCCCGGAGTGCCCGTGCAGCCGCAGCACTAACGGCAGATTTCTTTTTGGCGGACTGGTTCCCGCTGGCACCGGCTCCAGTGTTGGGCTTGGACGCAGACCTGCGCTGCTGGCCGCCGCTGGCAGAGAGGGGCCGGACTGATGACGGATCCGCTACGGATCCGTCCACGTTCACAGGATCCCAACCGTTGGCTTCCAGCGCGCGCACCAGCTGGCCGCTGGCCGCAGCCGCGGCAGCATCGGCGTCGGTCATGGCCGCCCACAACGTTTGTTCCACCTCGGCACCCACAGCTGCGCTGACCGGGCGGCCAAGCTCCTCAGCAAGGCTGCGGGCCTCTCGGGCGGCAGAACGCAGCAGGCGCTGACGCTCCCCGCTGAGCCGCCGCAGCTGCTGCTGGTCCATGTCATCCTGGGCTTCGCGCAGCACAGCACCCAGCTCCAAGACTTCCGAGATGAGCTCAGAGCGGTGCAGGGCCAACATGTTGACCAGCCAGGCCCCGGCAGACGGCTTGGGCAATGACCGCAGCGCCTTGCCCAGCTCCTTGTTCCCCGCTTTCGCGGCTTCTGCAGCCAAATTGTTTCTGGCTGAGGTGAACGTATCGGGCATCAGTGCGTAAAGTTCCGCTACGGCCTGAGCCACGTCCGGCATGCCACTCCACCTACATCAATCAGTCAGTTCGTCACATCATTTGGTCCAACCGGCCCCACAACACCATTCCGGCCATTACCAGCAGGATAGCCGGAAGTACTGCGGTCTGCCGCTGGCCCTGCCTCAGGTGCATCAGCACCGCCAAGGTCATCAGCGCGGCCAAACAGCCTGCAGCTACGGCTGTCACAAGAGGAGACCACCCCAGTATCCCGGGAGCCAGGACACAGATGCCGGCAACAAGTTCCGCTGCCCCCAGAGCGCGGATGGTCCCCGGGGCATACCCGTCAGTCCAAGGCAGCTTCCTCAGACGGGACGCAGGGCGGGTCAGGCGCAGCCCTCCAATTCCAACGAACATGAGGGCCAGGACTATCTGCAGGATCCAGAGAAAAAGGGTCATGGGTGCGGCGGTATTCCTCGGGCAGCAGAACTGGGTTGGTTGACGCTCAAGTCAAGCACGGTTTTCACGGCATAACGAGGGTGGAACCCCAGGCGTCAAAGGAACCGCTCACTCAAAGGAACCGTTCAGCGGCGGAGCTCGGAGGGGACCGAGGTGCTGGAGCGGACAACGAAGTCGGTGGGGTAGAACCGCTGGATCCAGTCGGCTTCCAGCGGTTTCTTTGCCAACAGGGACAGCACCGCTGCGACGGCGGCGGCCCCCTGGCCCTTCGGATCCTGGCTGATGGTGGTCAAACCGAAAACCTCCCCCAGTTCGTGGCCGTCAATGCCGATGACGGATAAGTCCTCAGGAACACGCAGCCCAAGTCCCCTGGCGGCGAGGATAGCCCCGATGGCAAGTTCATCCGAGGCGCAGAAGATGCCTGTGGGAGGGTTGTGGGGTGCCGCCAGGAGACTCTTTGCGGCCTCCACGCCGCTGGCCACTGAAAAGTCAGGACTGTTGATGTGCAGGCATTCCAGCCCGGCCCGTGCCATTGCCCGCTCGTAGCCGTCCCGGCGGGTGCTCCCCAGCCGAAAGTCGCGTTCGAGTTCCTCACCGCCGCCGATGTGGGCAATCCGTGTGTGGCCCAGCGAAACCAGATGTTCCGTGGCCAGCATGGAAATGCTGGCTTCATCCACCCGGATGGTGTGGGTCCCGGGCAGCGGGCCGCCAATGGCGACAATCGGCTTGCCAACAGCATGCAGCTGGGCGAGTTCCTCGTCGGTGAGTTTCAGGGCCACCGCAATGACGGCGTCGAGCCTCTTGCGCCGCAGCATCTCCGTCAACACGCTCTCGCGGTGACCCGGACCGTCGCTGGTGTTGTACAGCGTGAGATCGTAGCCGGCATCAATGAGCGCAGCAGCAGCACCTTCGAGAACCTGGGAGAAATACCAGCGACCCACGGTGGGCATGACAATTCCGATGTTGCGGCTTCGTCCCGAGGCCAGCGACGACGCGTTGTAGGACAGGACGTATCCCAGCTCATCGGCGGCTGCTTGGACCCTGCGGCGGGTGGATTCGGACACTTTGCCGTTGCCGCTGAGGGTGCGAGAGACCGTTGCCGATGAAACTCCGGCACGTGCGGCCACATCTTTGATGCCTGCCACGGTTCTCCTCGGATCGGCTTCTGCGGGGCTGGCGGCTTGGCCGGCCAAGTCAAACGGGCCGGCCGGAAGCCGGCAGTGAAACATTTTTGCGGCACCGGGCCAAGGCCCGGTGCCGCAGGAATTAGCTTAGCCGGAGCCAGACGGCGTGGTTGGGCGCCAGGATTCCTCCGGCGGCAGCCCCCGCTTCGCTGGCGACCAGCACCTCGCCCGCAGGAAGGTCAACAGGCTCGCTGCCCATGTTGAGCACCACCAGAACATTGCCGTTGAGGAAGGCAACAACTGATTCGCCGTCGACGTCGGGCCACCACGCCAGCGAACCGGCGCCCAGGGCATACTCCCGGCGGACCGCCAGCGCACTGCGGTACAGGTTTAGCGTTGATGCCGGATCCTCACGCTGGGCGTCCCGGGCCAGTAAGGCCCAGTCGGCAGGCTGGGGGAGCCAAGCCGCGCCGGTGCTGCTGAAGCCGAAGCCGTCCGACGCCGCGTGCCACGGCAGCGGAACACGGCAGCCGTCGCGGCCCAGCCGAGCCCCGCCCGTGCGGTGATAGCTGGGGTCCTGGCGGAAGTCATGCGGCATGGTGGTGTGGTCCGGAAGGCCCAGTTCTTCACCCTGGTACAAATAGACGCCGCCGGGCAGGGCCAGCATCAGCAGCGTTGCGGCGCGGGCACGGGACAGCCCGAGTTCGTAGTTGGGCTGCGGATCCTCCGGGCCCAGACCGTCACCGGGACGCTCCTGGTGGCCTTCGATGCCGAACCGTGTGGCATGGCGGACGACGTCGTGGTTGGACAGCACCCACGTGGTGGGCGCACCCACCTTGTCGAAGGCCTCCAGGGAGGAGCCGACGACGTGGCGCACGGCACCGGCGTTCCACTCGTGGTTGAGGTAAGCGAAGTTGAAGGTCTGATGCATCTCGTCGGAGCGTACCCAGTCGGAAAGACGGTCCAGCGGATCGATGGTGGCCTCGGCACACAGGACGCGTTCGCCGTCGTACTCGTCCAGCAGCTTGCGCCACGAACGGAAGATGTCGTGGACCTCCGGCTGGCCGAACATCGGAGCCTCGTGTCCCGGGAAACCTTCGGAGGAGCAGCCGTCAGCACGGCCGCCCCAGTCCGGAAGATCGGACTTCTTGATGAGGGCATGGGCAACGTCCACGCGGAAACCGCCAACGCCGCGGTCCAGCCAGAAGCGCAGCACGCGCTCAAACTCCGCGCGAACGGCAGGGTTATCCCAGTTGAAGTCGGGCTGGGTCGAATCAAACAGGTGCAGGTACCACTGGCCGGGGGTACCGTCCGTGTTGTTGGTGCGGGTCCAGGCCGATCCGCCGAAATGGGACTGCCAGTTGTTGGGCGGAGCGTCACCGTTTTCACCGGTTCCGTCACGGAAAATGAACATGTCACGCTCGGGGGAATTCGGCGGAGCCGCAAGCGCCGCTTGGAACAGGGCGTGTTCGTTGGAACAGTGGTTGGGCACCAGGTCCACGATGATCCGGATGCCGTGGCCGGAGGCCGCGTCAACTAGGGCATCGAAATCGTCCAGCGTTCCGAACAGGGGATCCACGGAGCAGTAGTCGGCGACGTCGTACCCGGCGTCATTCTGCGGAGACCGGTAGAACGGTGAAAGCCACAGCGCATCAATGTCCAGCTCGGCGAGCGACGCCATCTCGGCGGTGATGCCGGGCAGGTCGCCGATGCCGTCACCGCTCAGATCGCGGAAGGAGCGCGGATAGACCTGATAGATGACCGACGAGCGCCACCACTGGCGGTCATGCTCACTGGAGGCAGCGTGAAGGGGGACGAGGGCGGGGTTGGCATCGGGGCCAGGGCTGGAGATAACGTCGCTGAGCATGGGTGCCATCCTAGGGGCACGGACGGCGATAAATGAAAACGCTTACACAGTACGTTCCGACGCTAAGAGTGCTGATAATTCGAAGTCATTCTCCCGGTAGGCGATGCGGAAACGGTTCCCCACCCGGTCATGCACTGTGATCCAAATCTGTGATTGGACGCACACGGTGTACGCGCTTACACTTTCTCCATACTTAGGTCCCGACGGAGACTCTCCGTTTGCTCCTGTTCCCTGCGCTGCACAGCTCAGGGAGGACTCGGGCGCTGCCTGAGACAGCCTGACACCATTGAAAATCTAGGAGAGGTACACCAATGAAGGTGCACACCACGGGTACGACGGCGTTTGGCCGCCGTTCCTTCGCTCTCGGGGCCGTTTCGGTCACCGCTGCCCTTGTCCTCAGCGCCTGCGGCGGCGGCGACGCTGCCGAAAGCTCGGACTCCACGGACCTGGCCAGCGCCGGCGCCACCACCCTCACCATGTGGGTTGACGCTGAGCGTTCTCCGGCCCTGACTGACGTCACTGCTCAGTTCAAGGAAGACACCGGCATCGAAATCAAGCTGGTGACCAAGGACTTCGAGCAGGTCTCTGATGACTTCATCACCCAGGTTCCCACCGGCAAGGGCCCGGACCTGATCGTCGGCCCGCACGACTGGCTGGGCAAGTTCGTCCAGAACGGCGTGATTGCGCCGATCGAGCTTGGCGACAAGGCGGCAGACTTCCAGGAATCCTCCGTCGCAGCCATGACGTATGAGGGCAGCACCTACGGCGTTCCCTACTCCATCGAAAACATTGGCCTGCTGCGCAACGCCGACCTGGTTCCCGAACCGGCAACCACCATGGACGAAGTCATCGCCAACGGCAAGGCTGCCGTCGAAAAGGGTGCCGAGTTCCCGTTCCTGGTGGGCATGGACCCCAAGCAGGGCGATCCGTACCACCTGTACCCGTTCCAGACTTCCATGGGCGTACCCGTCTTCGGAACTGACGAGACCGGCGGCTACGACGCCTCCAAGCTGGAGCTGGGCAACGAAAACGGCGCGGCCTTCGCCGCCAAGGTGAAGGAATGGGGCGAGGGCGGAGCAGGCATCCTGAACTCCAACATCACCGCAGACATCGCCAAGGAAAAGTTCAACGCCGGGGCCTCCCCGTACTTCCTGACCGGCCCGTGGAACGTGCCGCTGGCCCAGGAAGCCGGAATCAACGTCGTCGTCGACCCGCTTCCCACCACCGGTGACCAGCCCGCCCAGCCCTTCATCGGCGTCAACGGCTTCTTCATCAGCTCCAAGAGCCAGAACTCCCTGGCCGCCACTGAGTTTGCCTTGAACTACCTGACCACCGAGGCCGTGCAGGACGCCATGTTCGAAGGCGGCGGACGTCCGCCGGCCCTGACCGCTTCGTTTGAGAAGGCTGCAGAAGATCCGATCGTCGATGCCTTCGGCAAGATCGGCGCCGACGGCGTCCCCATGCCGGCCATTCCGGAAATGGGCGCCGTCTGGGCTGACTGGGGCGGCACCGAACTCGCCCTGATCAAGGGCCAGGGCGATCCCGCAGAGTCCTGGGCAAAGATGGTCAGCAACGTCGAAGCCAAGATCGCCAAGTAGTCCGGCATCAGCCGCACCTGAGATAGACACGTCCGCCGGCGCCTTCGCCGGCGGACAAGGTATCCGGGCCGGGACGCCGCCAGTTTTCTGAGCGGCGTCCCGGCCCGAACCGGTTCAAGGAGAACCCCGATGGTTGACCAGCTGGACACCCCTGTCCGCTCCCGCACTCCCGCAGCGCAGAAAAAACCCCGCCGCAGCCCGGATTCAACAGCAGGCCTGCTCGCGAAAATCCTGCTCCTGGGCCTGACGGATGCGTTCGCCGTATACGTCCTTATGGCCCTGTTCATGAATGAGAAATGGCTGATTCTCGCCGTTGCCGCCGCCGTAACGGTGCTCATCAACTGGATCTACCTGCGCCGCGGCGGCCTGCCGGCCAAGTACCTGGCCCCCGGTGTCCTGTTCCTGCTGATCTTCCAAGTCTTTGTGGTGGTGTACAGCGGTTACGTGGCGTTCACCAACTACGGCGACGGGCACAACAGCACCAAGGAGGATGCCATTTCCTCCATTTCCATGAGCGCGCAGAAGCGCGTTCCGGATTCGCCGGCCTATCAGGTGTCAGTGGTGGAAAAGGACGACGTCCTGTCTCTGCTGGTCACCGATCCCGACGGCGGCGTGCGCATCGGCACCACCGGCGAACCGCTGGAAGACGTCGAGGACGCCCAAATGGGCGGCACGGGCAAAGCCGTGGGCGCGGACGGCTACCGGACCCTGAACTTCAACGAACTGCTGTCCGTCCAGCAGGACATCACCGCCATCAAGGTTCCGCTTTCGGAAGACCTCGACGACGGCATCCTGCAGACCGCCGACGGTTCAAACGCCTACGTCTTCAAGCCGGTCCTGGTTTACGACGAGGCAGCTGACACCTTCACGGACACCGAAACCGGCGTGGTCTACGCCGACGGCGGTGAAGGCTCCTATGTCTCGTCCGACGGCGAACGCCTGGCCACCGGCTGGAAGGTGGGCGTGGGCTTCGACAACTTCAAGACGGCCTTCACCGACCCGGATCTGCGCGGCCCGCTGGTCAGCGTCATCCTCTGGACCTTCACCTTCGCCCTGGGATCGGTGCTGCTCTGCTTCGGACTGGGCCTGTTCCTGGCGCTGACGTTCAACCACCCGAACCTGCGCGGCAAGAAGATTTACCGCACCATCATGATCCTGCCCTACGCGTTCCCGGCGTTCCTGGCCGGACTGGTGTGGTCCGGAATGCTCAACCAGGAATTCGGCTTCATCAACGAAGCACTCTTCGGCGGAGCGGACATCCCCTGGCTGACCGATCCCTGGCTGGCCAAATTCAGCGTGCTGCTCGTAAACACCTGGCTCGGCTTCCCCTATATGTTCCTGGTCTGCACCGGAGCCCTGCAGTCACTGCCGGAGGACGTCAACGAGGCGGCACGCATGGACGGCGCCTCGGCCTGGCGGATCTTCCGTTCCATCAAGCTGCCGCTGCTGCTGGTTTCCACCGCTCCGCTGCTGATCTCCACCTTTGCCTTCAACTTCAACAACTTCAACGTGATCTTCATGCTCACCGGCGGCGGGCCGCGGTTCTCCGACACCAACATGGACATCGGCGCCACGGATTTGCTGATCACCCTGGTCTACAAGGTGGCGTTCGGGCAGGGCTCAGGGCGTGACTACGGCCTGGCCAGCGCGTTGGCGGTCATCATCTTCATCATCGTTGCAGTCATCTCAGCGGTCAGCTTCCGGCAGACCAAGGCGCTGGAGGAAGTGAACTCATGAGCAATTCGACTCTGACCCCGGCAGGCAAGGGCGCCGCGGAACGCACCGCAGGCACCGGCCCGGTTGGGCAGCCGCGCAAAAGCTTTGGACACTGGTTCCGGGACAAGGGCTGGCGCCACCTGGTGGGCGTGGTCATGGGCGTGTTTGCGCTCTTCCCGCTGGCCTACGTGCTCTCAGCCGCGCTGAGCCCCACGGGAACGCTGGTCTCGGCCAACGGCCTGTTCACCACCATCGCGTTCGACAACTTCATCGACCTGTTCTCGGATCCGCAGAAGCCCTTCGCCAAGTGGTTCATGAATACGCTCATCGTCGGGCTGATTACCAGCGCGGGGACCGTCTTCCTCGGCGCTCTGGCTGCTTACTCGTTCTCCCGGATGCGGTTCACCGGACGCCGGTTCGGGCTGATGAGCCTGATGCTTCTGCAAATGTTCCCGCAGATGCTCGGCGTCGTGGCGATCTTCCTGCTGCTCAGCGGGATCTCCGACGTCGTGCCGTGGCTGGGCCTGGGCAGCCAGACCGGCCTGATCATGGTCTATCTCGGCGGAGCGCTGGGCGTGAACACCTATCTGATGTACGGGTTCTTCAATACTGTGCCGAAGTCCCTGGACGAGGCGGCGCGCATCGACGGCGCCAGCCACGTCCAGATCTTCTTCACGATCATCCTGCGGCTGGTCACTCCCATTCTGGCCATCGTGGGACTGCTGTCCTTCATCACGGCCACCGGCGAATTCCTGATCGCCTCCATTGTCCTGAACGATCCGGACGCCCAAACCCTGGCCGTGGGCCTCTACTCCTTCGTTGGGGACAGCCAGTCCCGCACCTGGGGCGTGTTCGCCGCCGGCGCGGTTCTTGCAGCGCTGCCCGTCATGGCACTGTTCCTGTTCCTGCAGCGGTTCATTTCCTCCGGCCTCACCTCCGGGGCGGTGAAGGGCTAGAAGCCCACCACCGGGCGGGGGGTGTAGCCCTGCTCCAGCTCCTCCAGGTCCTCCGGCGAAAGCCGGAGGTCCAGGGCGGCCACCGCATCATCCACGTGCCCGACGTCGGAAGCACCAACCAGCGGCGCGCTCACCACCGGGTGGGCCAAGACCCACGCCAGGGCCACCCGTGCGCGTGGAACGCCGTGGCGCAGCGCCACCCGGAGGACAGCGTCGGCGACGGCCCGGTTGGCATCTTCGGAGCCCGCATAGAGCGAGTGGCCCCGTTCATCCTGCTGCTGCCGCCGGGTGACGTCATCCCACGGTCGTGCCAGCCTGCCCCGGGCCAACGGCGAGTAGGCCAGCACTCCGGTCCCTGTCGCAACGCACAGGGGCAGCATTTCCCGCTCCTCCTCGCGATAGACCAAGTTGTAGTGGGCCTGCATGGTGACGAACGGGGACCATCCGTGCGCCTGCTGCAGGGTCAGCGCCCGGGCAAACTGCCAGGCGTGCATGGTGGAGGCCCCCAGATAACGGACTTTTCCTACCCGCACCAGGCCGTCCAGAGTTTCCAGTGTTTCCTCGAGTGGAGTGGAAGCGTCCCAGCGGTGCACCTGGTAAAGATCGATGTAGTCGGTGCCCAGGCGTTTCAGGCTTTCATCCACCTGCCAGAGGATGTGCTTGCGGGAGAGCCCCCACCCGTTGGGACCGGGCGACATTTCTCCGTGCACCTTGGTGGCGATCACCACTTCTTCCCGCCGCACGTACTTCAGGACGGTGGCGCCGAGGGTGCGCTCGCTGTCCCCCGAGGAGTAGACATTGGCGGTGTCAAAGAAATTGATCCCCAGCTCCACCGCCCGGCGCAGGATGGCCCGGGACTCCGGTTCGTGAAGCGTCCAGCCGTGCATTCCGTGCTGCGGGTTGCCGAAGGTCATGCACCCCAGCCCAACCGCGGAGACCGTGGCTCCCGAGTTGCCCAGTTTCTTGTATCTCATGCCCGGCCCTCATGTTTGAAGATGCTCTGCAGGTTTGAAGCTGTTGCGCAGCCGTCCTGCCGCTGGTAACGGCGATGCTACCGGTGGCCCGCGGCCAAATAACAGGGGACTTGCCCTCCGGACCGCTGCACGGGCTCAACCCCCTGCCTAGGACCGCTTTCCCGGTCCTATACTGAGCCATGCCTACCGCTCAGGAGCCGGAAATCCAGGAGCACGAACCCCGATCCGGCACCACGAATAAGCCCACAACCACTTCCGAAGCGTCAGTATCCGCGCCTGCACAGGGAAAGCCTGCACGGGGAAAGCCTGCACAGGCGAAGTCCGGGCGCACGAAGCCGGGACAGCCGCGGTCCAGAACTACAAAGCCCGCCGCAGTAAAATCCGTTCCGAAGGAACCTGCGCGGGCATCCAAGGCCGCGCAGTCTGCCGCGCAGATGGCCGTGCGAGTGGCTGCGAAACAGCCCGCATCGCCGAAGCCCGGCGGCCCTGTCGGGCTGCTTTTGCAGGCCTACCTGCACGGGCAGTTCCTCGCCATGCTGGCCGAGGATCCGAGGATGCGGGCCAACGAGGCGGATGCCGTCCACAAGATGCGGGTCAGCACCAGACGGATGCGATCGGCGTTGGGCAGCTACCGCAGCTTTGTGGCCCCGGAGCCGGCGCGTGAAGTGCGGGACGAATTGAAATGGCTGGCGGGAATCCTGGGGGAAGCACGGGATGCGCAGGTGATGCGGTCACGGCTGGACGCTTTGGTGGCGGACCAGCCCGCTGAACTGGTGATGGGGCCGGTGCAGCAGCGCATCGATCAAGAACTGCTCGGCGAGTACAAGTCAGCGCACACCGTCGCCATGAAGGCGCTCAACGGCGTCCGGTACCTCCGGCTGCTGGAACAGCTGGAATCCCTGGTGACCGCCCCCGGATTCACCCCGAAAGCGGACAGGCCTGCTGCTCCGAGTGCCGGACGCATGTTGAAGCGGGACCGCAAGCGCCTTCATCAGGCGGTTCGGGAAGCCCGCAGGGCAGGCAGTGAGGAACAGCAGTCCGAGTTCCTGCACGAGGCGCGCAAGGACGCCAAACGCCTGCGCTATGCCGCTGAGGTTGCTCAGCCGGTGAGAACCAAGGGGTCCTCCGAACTGATCGCCGGTGCCGAACATCTGCAGAAGATCTTGGGCGAACATCAGGACAGCGTGGTCAGCCGGGAGTATCTGAGCCGGTGGGGTGCGGGGAGTTCAGGCGCGGGACAGAACGGGTTCACGTACGGGCTGCTGCATGCGCTGGAGGAGAAACGCGGGGAGCGGGCACGGAAACGGTTCCGCAAAGCGTGGGCGGGATTTCCCCGCGTGGTCTGACCCGCTGCCGGCACCCGCACCCTATACCGTCCGGACGGAGGCGCTCTGATGGCTTCGGAATCACCGTGGGCGCCCCTGCGGCGCCGGGCGTTCCTCATCCTCTGGCTGGCGAATATCGGCTCCAGCGTCGGCACGTGGATACAGACGGTGGGAGCTCAGTGGTATCTGGTGGAAAACAGCTCCAATCCTGCGCTGGTGTCCCTGGTGCAGACCGCCAATCTGGCGCCGTCCCTGCTGCTTGGCCTGATCGCCGGTTTCCTTGCCGATGCCTTCAACCGCCGCCGCCTGATCCTCGGGGCAAATCTCTTTGCCGCCGGTGCCGCCAGTCTGCTGACCCTGGTGGCAGCCTTGGGATTGCTGGATGCTGATTCCCTCCTGCTGTACACCTTCCTCATCGGCTGCGGGGTGGCCCTGAGTCAGCCGGCATGGCAGGCCATCAATCCCGACCTGGTGCCACGGGAGGAAATCCGGGCGGCCTCAGCACTGAGCAGCATGGCAGTCAACGGGGCACGGGCGGTGGGCCCGGCGCTGGGCGGCGTGCTCATCTCCCTGTTCGGTCCGGCCTTTGTCTTCGGCCTCAATGCGGTCTCATTCCTGGGTACCGCAGTGGCTGTATATGTGTGGCGGGCGCCCCCGGAACCCGATGATCCCGAACGGATGGGGGAAGCGCTCGCTGCCGGCATGCGCTACATTCGGGCAGCGCCGCGCATCCGCCGCATCCTGCTCCGGACCGCTCTCTTCATGGCACCCGCGAGTGCACTGTATGCGCTGCTGCCGGTGGCCGCGAACGGGCACCTCCGGCTCGGGTCAACCGGTTACGGAGTGCTGCTGGGAGCGATCGGCATCGGCGCCGTCATGGGCGTGATTATGCTTCCCAGAGTGAAGGACCGGGTCCACGACAACCTGATGCTGGGCCTGTCCGCCGTTGTGTTTGGCGCGGCAATCATCGGCGCCGGTTTCCTGCCGGCAGTCCTGCTGGCCATCCTGCTGGTCCTTGCGGGAATTTCCTGGATCGCCACCTTCTCGATCCTCAACAGCGCCATGCAGCTCACGCTGCCCGAATGGGTGCGGGCACGCGGGCTGTCGGTCTACCTGATGGTGACCACCGGGTCCCAGGCCATCGGCGCCGCCGTTTGGGGCTCTTTCGCCACTGCGTTCGGCTACACCCCGGTGCTGGTGGCGGCCGGAACCCTGTTGGTGGCGGCAGGACTGAGCGTGGCCGTACTGCCGCTGCTGCCGCGCACCGGCCGGCTGGACCGGAGCGTCGCTGAGGCGGACCTGGGCATCGAAGCTGCTCAGGAACCCGCGCCCAACGACGGTCCGGTCACCATCCTCACGGCCTACGAGCTGGCCCCCGAAAAGGCTGCCGAGTTTGTGCAGCTGATGCATGAGGTGCGCCTGGCCAGGATGCGCACCGGTGCCCGGGACTGGGAGCTGGTGCATTCGGTGACGGATTCCCGGCAGTTCCGCGAGATTTACGACGTCGCCACGTGGCGGGAGTATCTGCGGCAGGAACAGGAACGCATCACGGGGGAGGACCGGAAGATCATGGACCAGGCGGCGCAGCTAGCCGAGGCAATACCCCGAACCCGCTGGTTCCTCCCGGCATCGGCTTAGCTTTCCGGTCAGTGTCAGCTTTCCGGTCAGCGTCAGTCCCGCGAATCCGTGGCCGCGAGCTGCTCGCGGACCAGTGGCGCAACTTCCGTGCCGTAGAGCCGGATGCAGTTCATCAGGTTTTCGTGCGGGAGGGTGCCCAGGCTGTACTTCATGTCGAAGCGGCTCAGGTCCAGTTCCTTGGCCACCCGGACAATCTTGGCGGCGACCGTTTCGGGGGAACCGATGAACAGTGCGCCGTCGGGGCCGGCGGAGGCCAGGTAGTCGCTGTGGGTGGTGGGGCTCCAGCCGCGCTCGCGGCCGATCCTGTTCTGCATGCGCTCGAAATGCGGCCAGGCTTCCTCCAGTGCCTGCTCGTCGCTGGCGGCAACGTAACCGGGGGAGTGGGCTCCCACCGGAAGCATCGGACGGCCGAACTGGGAAAGGGCCCGCTTGTACAGATCCACGAACGGGGCAAAGCGCGCCGGTTCACCGCCGATGATGGCGAGCATCAGGGGCAGTCCGTAATGGGCGGCCCGCACCACGGACTGTGGCGTGCCGCCGACGGCGATCCACGCCGGGAGTTCGCCTGACGCCGTAGGGGGATACACCCGCTGGTTCTGCAGGGGTGCCCGGGTGCTGCCATTCCAGGTCACTGGATTCTCGCTGCGCAGCCGGGTGAAGAGTTCCAGCTTTTCTTCGAAGAGCTCCTCGTACTGTGCCAGATCCAGCCCAAAGAGCGGAAAGGACTCCGTGAAGGAACCGCGGCCCAGGATCACTTCGGCTCGGCCGTTGGAGACTGCATCCAGAGTGGAAAAGCGCTGGAAGACGCGGATCGGATCGTCGGAGCTCAGGACGGTGACCGCCGAACCCAGCCGGATCCGGCTGGTTTGTCCGGCAATGGCTGCCAGGACCACGTCCGGTGCTGAAACGGCAAAGTCCTCGCGGTGGTGTTCACCGACTCCGATGAAGTCAATGCCCACCGAATCCGCCAGGACGGCTTCGGCCACTACGTTGCGCAGCACCTGGTGCTGCGGAAGCCGCTCCCCGTCCGGGTCCGAGGTGACGTCACCAAAGGTATCCAGTCCCAGTTCCAGCTGCCGTCCCATATGAAGCCCGCCATTCCCTCAAAAGTTCATGTATTTGCATCTAGTCTAGCGGCACGGGCCATCCGGCCAAGCCATCTTGTTCCGGAAGGACCGGTGCTTCTTGGGAAAGTGATCTCACAGTGTCGAAGCCCCCGGATTTCATCCAGTCATGACACCAGCAGATAGACTGAGGGACGGTTCCCCGGGCGTTTTTCCGGAACCACTCCGGATCACCCGCAATGGTGCAAGCGATCAAGCGATCAAGCGATTAGTTGAGGTATTTTGCGAGACTTTAGTGCACGCCTGGCCACCGCCGACGAGATGGAAAAGTGGGACAGCCACGTGCAGTCCAACCCGTGCGGCGGGAACGTGCTGCAGTCCGCCTCCTACGCCGAGGTTAAGTCCCGCCATGGCTGGAATCCCATCCATCTGGTGTTCACGGGCCGCGGTTACACGACGTACAACCTGGCCATAGAGAAGAAGGTCCCCGGACTGGGCAGCCTCTGGTACCTCATTAAGGGCCCAGACGTCGCGGAGCCGGCCCACGTCCCCGAGGTCCTCGATGCGCTGCGCCGGTTTATCAAAGAAACCAAGAGGAACGTGTTCGCCGTCAAGGTGGAACCTGACATTGTGGACAGCCCCGAGGTGCGTGCCCAGTTCGAGGGTGCCGGCCTGGTGAAGACCTTCAACCTGCAGCCCAATGACTCCACGGCCCTGCTGGACACCACACCGGACACCGAGCAGCTGCTGAAAAACCTCTCCTCCCGCGGACGCAACGCGGTCCGCCGGGCCATCCGCGAGGGGGCCGACGTTCGGCGGGTCGAGCCGACCGAAGAGAATATGCGCATCATGTACCGGCTCATGAGCCACATCGAGGACCGTTCTTCGGCCCGGATGCGCTCCTATGAGTACTACCACCGCTTCTGGTCCAACTTCGTGGCGGCGGGCCAGGGCCGGTTCTACTTCGCCTTTGAAGAGGGCGAACCCACCGTGGGTGCATTTGTCATCGCCTACGGCAAGAAGGGAACCTACAAGGACGGCGGGTCCAAGCCCCGGCGTAACCAGTACGGAGACTCCCATCTGGTGCAGTGGACCGCGATCAACGAGCTGAAGGAAGACTTCGGCATTGAGCAGTATGACTTCTGCGGCACGCCCCCCAGCGACCAGCTGAAGAACAAGGAACATCCCCACCACGGCCTGGGCCTCTTCAAGACCAGTTTTTCCAAGACCGTCACGGACTTCGTGGGGTGTTATGACCTGGTCCTGGATCCGCTGCGGTACAAGATTTGGAACACCATCGGCGAACGCGTGGCGCGGCAGATTTACTGGCGCCGGCATCAGCAGCCGTTCTACTAAACAGGAAGCGCGCCTGAACGGAATCAGGCCAACAGAGGCGAAAGGGTGAGTCCTTTGGAGAACACGTCCGATGCAGACCGCCAAGAGCCTGCGCAGAATCCCGACCCAATGGTGGGACTGATCCCGGTCATTCGTCAGGGCGGACCTGCCGGGTCCGAACGGAAGAATCAGCCGGAACGCAAGAACCAGCCGGAACGCAAGAATCAGCCGGAGCGGCAGCCGGTACCAGGCAAAGCACCGAAGGCGCCGAAGGCACCCAAAGCGGCACCGAAAGGTGCCGCGGGTCTGCCCACAGGTCCTGCCGGCGTCGGCTTGCGCAGTACAAAGCCCAAACCGCCGCCCCCCACAACGTCCGTCATGCAGACGTCGCCGAAAGGGTCTTCAGGCGGGCTGGGCTCCGGACAGACCACGCCGGCGGGCCAGCCGCCGCGGAAGCCCCGGGCGCGCAAAACCGTTCCCGGCAGCCACCACCATCCCGGCAGCGCCAGCGCCCAGCGGCAGGACCGCTCATCGGCTGCTGCCAAAAGGATGCTGCGCCGCCTGGTCCAGGGTGAGACGCCCCCCACCCAGGCCATGTCCATTGTGGAGCGGCTGGCAGGCTCGCCGTATGCGAACCCCCTGGTGCGCACCGCCGGGCCGGATGCCTCCGCAAGGAAAACGCTTGATCTGGCGCTGGGGCTTGCCGAAACCATGTTCCGTTACGGTGCCGGCGCCCTGGAAGTGGAGACCGCCATCATCGCGGTCACCGCTGCCTTTGGCCTGGACAGCATCGAAGTGGACATCACCAACCAGTCCGTTCTGCTGAACTACTCGCCCAAGGACCAGACCCCCATTACCGTCATGCGGGTCGTGCGTTCCTGGACCAACAACTATGCCGGCCTCGGCCTGGTCCACCAGCTGGTCACGGACATTATCGACGGCGGTGTCTCCCGCGCCGAGGCGTCCAACCGGCTGAATGAGATCATGCACCGGCCAAAGCCGTTTCCGCGCTGGGCCGTGACCTTCTCCACCGGCGCCTTCGCGGCGGCGATTGTGGGATTCATCGGCGGCGGCCCGCTGGCCTCCCTAGTGGCTTTCGTCAGTACCTTCCTGGTCAGCTTGTTGCAGCGGGTGCTGGGGCGCTGGCGTGTTCCGGACTTCTTCACCACGGCCGCGAGCGGTTTCCTGGTCACGGCCCTTGCCATGCTCTTCTGGTCCATGGACGTGCCCATTTCGCCGGGCATCGTGGTTGCCGGAGGCATCCTTCTGCTCCTGCCCACCGGCCGCCTCGTCTCAGCTGTACAGGATGCGATCAACGGGTTCCCGGTCACCGCATCGGGACGTTTCCTGTCCGCGTTCCTGACGTTCGGCGCGCTGGTGGCGGGCATCGCCGTCGCACTGGTGGTTGGGGCGCTGCTGGGTGTGCCGCGTCTGGATGTGACGCAGGTGGTGGGCTCCCAGTATCCGTTTGCAGTGACCCTGGTGCTGCTGGCCGTGGCGCTCGGGACCATCTGCGTGGTGGAGCAGTCGCCCATGAACCTGGTGCTCCCCACGGTCCTGACCGGGTTGGCCGGCTTCCTTGTATTCCAGCTCGCGGAGCTGGTGGGCGTGGGCCCCCGGCTGACACCGGCCGTTGCCGCCATCTTCATTGGCATGCTGGCACGGATGATTGCCCTGCGCATGGGTGCCCCGCAGCTGATCGTGGCGGTGCCGGCCGTGCTCTTCCTGTTCCCGGGGCTGTCCATCTTCCGGGCGATGTACGGGCTGAGCATCGGCTCCGACGACATCACCGTTGGTGCGGTGGGCATCTTCAACGCCCTCACGATTATTCTTGCGATCGCCGGCGGCGTGGTGTTTGGAGACAATCTGGCCCGCCCGCTGACCCGGAACCTCTCCGGCAACGACCGCCGGAACCGGCGCCGCTAGACGTTAGACAGGCTGGACGTTAGGCAGGAAGAAAGAGCGCCGGACCGAGGGCCCCGGAAAGCAGGATCTAGAGGATCTTGCCGACCGGGGTCCTTTTTTCTGCCTGGAACGCGTCCTCTGTCCGGCCGGCCGCCCAATAGCCGGACAGAGAAACCTGCCGGCGCTCCAAGCCGCGGAGGCCAAAAAAGACATCCCGGAGCGCTTTCATCGCTTCGCGCTCACCGTGGGCAAAGACCTGCACATCGTTGCTGGTCCAGGGCGCATCGGCCACAGCGGCTGCCAGCAGGCCGGTGTTTCCTGCCGGGAGGTCGCCGCGGTACAGCCAGGTCACTGAGATACCTTCCGGCGTCTTCAGCGGCTGGCGGTCTTCGGGCCCGCCCACTTCCAGAAAGACCTGCCCGACGGCGGACGCGGGCAGCGATTCCAGCACGGCAGCCGTGGCCGGGAGCGCGGATTCATCGGCGGCGAAAAGGTACCAGCCGGCGTCGGGGTCTGGATTGAAGGCCCCGCCGGGACCGGTGAAGGAGAGGGTCTCACCGGCCGCGGCCCGGGCGGCCCAGGGTCCGGCGAGCCCCTCGTCTCCGTGGACCACAAAATCGATGGCGATCTCTGCGGCGGCCGAGTCGACGCTGCGGATGGTGTAAGTGCGCGACACCGGCCACTGTTCACGGGGAAACTGTTCCCGGAGTGCTTCGAGCTCCGCTGTTCCGTCCAGCGGCTTACCGTCCGGACCGAACCAGATCTTGCAGTATGAGTCGGCAAAACCATTGGTCGCAAATCGGGAGAAATTGGGTCCGCCGGCAATCACCCGAACCATGTGGGGAGTCAGCTGCTCCGTCCGCAGAACCTCCAGGACCAACAGCGGACGGGCCCGGCGGGGAACATCCTGCGCTGGCTTTGCGGCGGGCGCGGAAGGGTCAGGCATGTGGTTCTCCTAGATCAAAGGACGTTTTCTTTACCGTATCGCGCCGGCCGCCAGTCAATTGGCGAGGCGCCCTGTTGCTGCAACAGTTCGTTAACCCGGCTGAAGGGACGTGAGCCGAAGAATCCGCGCGAGGCGGAGAGCGGACTGGGATGGGCGGATTCGATCCTCGGGACATCATCGAGCAGCGGAACGATTGAACGGGCGTCGTTGCCCCATAACACGGCCACCAGCGGGGACCGGCTCCCGTCAGCCAGGCGCCGGGCAACCAGGGCCCGGACCGCGAGCTCGGTAATCTGCTCCCAGCCTCGTTTGCGGTGGGACCCTGCGCTGCCGGCACGAACCGTCAGCACCCGGTTCAGCAGCAGCACCCCCTGGTCTGACCAGCAGCTAAGGTCACCGTGGATGCTGGGCGGTATCCCGAGGTCCGCGTGAAGTTCCTTATAGATATTGTTCAGGCTCCGCGGCAGCGGACGCACTGCAGGGTCCACGGAAAAGGACAGTCCCACGGCATGGCCGGGAGTGGGATACGGGTCCTGGCCGATCAGCAGGACTTTGACGTCTGCAAGGGGACGGGAAAACGCCCGGAGGATGTTCTCCGGCGCAGGCAGGACGGTGTGTCCGGACGCGCGCTCTTCCTGGAGTCCGGCAGCTATCCGGTGCAGGTCCTGGGCAGCGGGACCCAGTGCACAGGCCCAGTCCGGAGCCATGACATCACTGAGCGCTGCGGGGGCGGCGAACGGGAACGGTTTGTCGCCGGGCAGCTCGTGCGGCAGAGGAAAGAGCGTCGGGTCGCTTGAACTCACCCATCCAGCGTAGGCCGGATGCAGGGGAACGGGCTATTCCGGTAGGGCGGAAGACGCAAATGACAGAGCTGTTATTCACCAACTAACATGGGTGGTGAAACCGTCAACTATCTGGGAGCATTCTGTGGCCGAAACAACCGAAGCCTTCTCGCTTGACGGCGCGGTTGACCCCGACAGCCCGCTGGGGGAACAGGAACAGCAGATGCTGGCCTTGGAACGGGCCTGGTGGAAGTACGCCGGCGCGAAGGAACAAGCCATCCGCGAGCTGTTCGGCATGTCCGCCACACGCTACTACCAGGTCCTCAATGCGCTGATCGACACCGAGGACGCCCTGGCTCACGACCCTATGCTGGTCAAGAGACTGCGTAGACTACGAACAACCCGTCAGCGCGCGCGCACCGCCCGTCGTTCAGGCTCTGACGTCTAAACCGGCGCCACCTGAGACCAAGGACTGATACCTCACCATGAGCAATTACCCCCGGGATGAGTTCGACAAGGTTCCCGAAACGTCGTCGCGCCAGGGCGTTCACCGGGAACGGCTGATCCCTTCGCGCTCAAGCGGACTCGGCCTAATCATCACCGTTGGCGTACTCGCCCTGGTGCTTGGGGTGGCGGCTTACTTTGTCCTTCCCCGCCTGGGCATCGGAACGGACGACGGCGACAGGGCGCCTGCCGCAGATTCCTCCGCTTCCGTGGAATCCCCGGAACCGCAGGCCTCTGAACCCGGGCAGAGTACGGAACCAACCCCGTCCGCCACCGCTGCACCGAGTGCTGAACCCGCACCCACACCTTCCCCCACACCTTCACCCACGCCTGCCGCAGCGGACCGGAGCCAGCCCGTAGTGGTCTTGAACGGAAGCGGAATCGGCGGTTTGGGAGCCAGCGTGTCAGCCCGGCTGGGAGCCGATGGCTGGACTACGGCGCAGGTTGCCAACTGGGGCGGACAGCAGCTGCAGGGATCGATCATTTTCTACGGCACCGAGGACCAGCTGCCCAATGCCCAGGAGCTGTCGCAGCTGCTTGGGATTCCCACCGTCGTTCAGTCGCCGGACTTCACGCTGGTCACCGTGGTGCCCGGCCCGGGATTCCAGTAGCAGCCAAACTGCCTCCTGCTGCGTAAATACTCCATAACAATCCTGCACAGCACCGGGCGCTCCGGCCTGCACTGGCTACAGTGAGTGCCAGCCGTACCGCGCAGGATCCGGAGCCGGCAGAAACAGCTCCGCGTTCCGGACTGCTCTGTGTGCCGCGGCCAGTTCCGCCATGATCACCGTGGCTGGACTTTCGCTCGCAAAAAAGGTGGGAGAAACGCACATGGCGCAGGGGATCGTCAAATGGTTCAACGGGGAAAAAGGCTACGGATTCATTACCGTGGACGAAGCACAGACGGATGTTTTTGTGCACTGGTCGGCAATCCAGGCATCCGGATACCGCACCCTTGAAGAGGGCCAGCGCGTGGAGTTCGACATCGGCGAAGGCCAGAAGGGGCCGCAGGCTGAGGACGTCCGCACCGTGTAGCTGCCGGTGCCGGGCCGCCAATCCTATGACTGCCCTGCGGACACGGAAACGGAACCCGTGGATGCTGTTGCCTGTGACGCGCCAAGCACCGAGCCGTGATCGCTTGCACTCAGTGTGCGGGAGTGCTAATTATTGACTTAGCACTCTTGCCGTATGACTGCTAAAAGCGGTCGGCGTTGAGTGAAAGAGCAAGCCACTGAGGTGAGGGCCTGCGGGAGCGTAAAGAGATCGCTCCTGTTGGCCCGTCCGTCGCGGGCACCGCAGTCTGGAATGCAACATCTAAGCACCCAGCATGACTGTTCCGGAAGGACGAAAGCCGTTATGGCCAAGATCATTGCATTTGACGAAGAGGCACGCCGCGGCCTCGAGCGCGGACTGAACATCCTCGCCGACGCCGTGAAGGTTACCCTCGGCCCGCGTGGCCGCAACGTTGTCCTTGAGAAGAAGTGGGGCGCCCCCACCATCACGAACGACGGCGTATCCATCGCCAAGGAGATCGAGCTCGACGATCCCTACGAAAAGATCGGCGCAGAGCTGGTCAAGGAAGTTGCCAAGAAGACTGATGACGTTGCCGGTGACGGTACCACCACGGCAACGGTCCTCGCCCAGGCACTGGTCAAGGAAGGCCTGCGCAACGTTGCTGCCGGCGCCGACCCGCTGAGCCTGAAGCGCGGCATCGAGAAGGCTGTCGAAGCTGTCACGGCCGAACTCCTCGCCTCCGCCAAGGAAATCGAGACCAAAGAGCAGATTGCTGCCACGGCTTCCATCTCCGCCGGTGACCAGCAGATCGGCGATCTGATCGCTGAGGCGCTGGACAAGGTTGGCAAGGAAGGTGTTATCACCGTCGAGGAGTCCAACACCTTCGGCCTGGAGCTTGAGCTCACCGAAGGCATGCGCTTCGACAAGGGTTACATCTCCGGCTACTTCGTCACCGACGCCGAGCGCCAGGAAACGGTCCTGGAAGATCCGTACATCCTGATCGTGAACTCCAAGATCTCCAACGTGAAGGACCTCGTTGCCGTTCTCGAGAAGGTCATGCAGTCCGGCAAGCCGCTGCTGATCATCGCCGAAGACGTCGAAGGCGAAGCCCTCGCAACCCTGGTGGTCAACAAGATCCGCGGCACCTTCAAGTCCGTTGCCGTCAAGGCTCCGGGCTTCGGCGACCGCCGCAAGGCCCAGCTGGCTGACATTGCCATCCTCACCGGTGGCCAGGTCATCGCCGAGGAAGTCGGCCTGAAGCTGGAAAACGCCACGCTGGACCTGCTGGGCAAGGCCCGCAAGGTGGTAGTCACCAAGGACGAGACCACCATCGTGGAAGGCGCCGGTGACCCCGAGGAAATCGCGGGCCGCGTCAACCAGATCCGCGCCGAAATCGAGAACTCCGATTCCGATTACGACCGCGAGAAGCTGCAGGAACGCCTGGCCAAGCTGGCCGGCGGCGTTGCAGTCATCAAGGCCGGCGCTGCAACTGAAGTTGAGCTCAAGGAGCGCAAGCACCGCATTGAGGACGCTGTCCGCAACGCAAAGGCTGCCGTTGAAGAAGGCATCGTCGCCGGTGGCGGCGTGGCCCTCATCCAGGCCGGCCTGAAGGCTTTCGCAAACCTGAACCTCGAGGGCGACGAAGCAACGGGCGCCAACATCGTCCGCGTTGCCATCGACGCTCCGCTGAAGCAGATCGCCTTCAACGCCGGCATGGAGCCGGGCGTCGTTGTCGACAAGGTCCGCGGCCTGCCCGAGGGCTGGGGCCTGAACGCTGCTACGGGCGAGTATGAAGACCTGCTGGCTGCCGGAGTCAACGACCCGGTAAAGGTGACCCGCTCTGCACTGCAGAACGCGGCTTCCATCGCCGGCCTGTTCCTCACCACCGAAGCAGTTGTTGCCGACAAGCCTGAAAAGGCTGCGCCGGCAATGGGCGGCGGCGACGAAATGGGCGGCATGGGCGGTATGGGCGGCTTCTAGCAACCCACCGATTCGTTCCCAAGGGCCGCCATGAGCCGGCGGGACGGATCACCATGACGCGGTTTTGAGAAGGCGCGGCACCTGCGGGTGCCGCGCCTTCCTGTTGTTGGGAACTGCCCGTCTCAGCGCCGATACAAGGCGTCTCAGTGCCGAAACAGGGCGACGTTTGCCGCTTCAGTTTCGGCGTACTGGGACGAGGCGTGTCCGAGTGCCAGATTGATGCTTGCCAGGGACTCTTCGACTTTTGCCTGTGTGCTCCGCCAATCAGCCACGAGCGATTGAAAGTTGGCCGAGGCCTGTCCCTGCCATGACTCGCTTAGAGCCTGCAGGCCGGACTGCATACGGTTGATGTCTGACTGGAGCCGGTCGATGGTTCCGCGCACCTCGGCGCTCTTGGCGTCCAGGATCTCGCTGTCCACTGATACCAGTGCCATGGTTGTCTCCGTTCAAAAGCTGTTCCGTTGGTCATTGAGCTTTTGACACTAGGCCGGTCGGGGAATTGAGGGCGACCGCCCGCTGGAGGCTGTGGGCAGCTGCGGCCCAGCCGCGCGCCGGCACCGCCTGTGGAGGGGCCGGCAACCCGGACTAGGCGTTGTCCGCCCGCTCCCCGGCGTCGTCGTCGAACTCCTCCGGAGCGCGGTAGGGCAGGCGGATGGACATCGTGGCGCCGCCGCCCTCAGTTTCGGAAAGGCGGACAGTGCCGTCATGCTGCGCCACCAGCGCGGCTACAATAGCCAAACCAAGGCCGGTACCGCCGGTTTCGCGGTACCGGGAGGAATCGGCCCGGTAAAAGCGTTCAAAGACCCGTGCCGCATCTTCTTCCGAGATGCCCGGTCCGTGATCCCGAACCTCCAGCACGGCGTCGGAACGGTTGTGGATAACCGGAGCCACCCCCACGGCGATCTCGATGGGAGAACCGTCAGGAGTGTAGCGCAGCGCATTGGTCATCAGGTTTGCCACAACCTGTCGCAGACGGGCCTCATCACCGATGGTGGGGGCCGGACGCGGCTGCTGCCCGTCCAGGCCCACCACACGGATGTCACGTCCCGGCGCGCTGGCGCGCGCGTCCATGGCCGCATCATTCCCAAGAAGCATCAGGTCCACGGGCGCGTATTCCAGCGGGCGCTGTTCATCAATTCGGGCCAGGGTAAGCAGGTCTTCGACCAGCTGGCCCATCCGCTTGGCCTCACTCTCGATGCGGCCCATGGCGGCGCCGATTTCCTCCGGTTTCTGCAGGGCTCCGTGGCGGTAGAGTTCAGAGAATCCGCGGATGGTCACCAGCGGGGTGCGCAGCTCGTGGGAGGCGTCCTGGACGAAACGGCGCATCTTTTGTTCCGACTTGGTTCGCGCAGCAAACGCCGTTTCAATATGGGCCAGCATGGCGTTGAGGGACCGCGAGAGCCTGCCGATTTCGGTTGCCGGGTTGCCCACATCCACGCGCCGGGACAGATCCCCGGCGGCAATGGCTGCCGCCGTCTTTTCCACCTGGCTGAGCGGGCGGAACTGGCGGGTTACTGCCCAGTACGCGATCCCGGTGGCACCCAGAGTGCCCAGCAGCCCCACCGAGAACACCAGCGATGCTGCTTCATCGACTGTGGTGGCAACGGAATCCAGCGACAGTGCCACCACAACGGATCCCGGAACATTCTCCAGCGCGAATACCTTCAACCGCCAGCCCTTGCTGCCCGGCGCGGTGCCGGGCACGGTCTTCCCCGCCTGTTCCAGCTCCAGGACTTCCTGAGCGGTGTAATGCGGCACATTGGGCCTGTCATCGTGGGGATCGCTGTGGGTTTCCGGGCCGTAACTGCCGTCATCGCGGAGGTAGAGACCGTAGAACTGGAAGAGCGACGCGTCGCCGTTCTGGCCCTCCGAGACGAGATAGCGAGCAACGGCCGGCGCGTTGTCATCGATTTCCGCGTCCAGGCGCGTCACCAGGATTTGGCGCAGTACATAGATGGTGGCCAACCCCGTAATGGTGACGGTGATGACCATCAGGACTGCCATAATGGCTACGAGCTGGGTGCGCAGCGAGGCAGATTTCCAGCGGCGGAGCAAGGCTTAGCGCTTCTCCGACGTACGCAGCAGGTAACCAACCCCGCGCTTGGTCTGGATCAGGGCGGGCGCGTCCGGGCTGCGGTCAATCTTGCGGCGCAGGTACGAAATGTAGGACTCCACGATGGAGGCGTCGCCGTTGAAGTCGTACTCCCAGACATGGTCCAGAATCTGGGCTTTGGACAATACCCGGTTGGGATTAAGCATCAGGTAACGGAGCAGCTTGAACTCGGTGGGGGAGAGATCAATAGTGACCCCGCCGCGCCGGACTTCATGCGCGTCATCGTCAAGCTCGAGATCATCGACGCGCAGGACGGCGTCGTCGTCGTCGAGGGGCTGGGTCCGCCGCAGCACAGCGCGGATGCGTGCCACGACTTCGTCGAGGCTGAACGGCTTGGTGACGTAGTCATCCCCGCCTACGGTCAGTCCGGTGACCTTGTCCTCGGTGTCGTCCCGGGCCGTCAGGAAAACCACCGGGAAATGCCGGCCGGCCGCCCGCAGGCGCCGGGTGAGCGTGAAACCGTCCATGTCCGGGAGCATGACGTCCAGGACGGCAAGGTCCGGGGCATGCTCCTCCACAGCGGCAAGGGCCTCCCTCCCGTTTCCGGCGGCTACTACGTCGAAACCGGCGAAGCGAAGGGAGGTGGAAAGGAGTTCGCGAATGTTGGGCTCGTCGTCAACGACCAGGAGACGGGCTTCAGGTCCGGATGATTTATTCACTCAATCAGTTTCTTACATTTAGCTGTGCGTTGTCTGTAGGTAGGCCCGACAGTTGCTGACTGCGAGCTGGTGTCTGGTGTCTGGGGTCTAAACCGGCTTCTCGATGTCCGCGGCGTCGAGAATGGAGTAGGCGTAGCCCTGTTCAGCGAGGAAACGCTGCCGTTTAGCCGCGAAGTCCTGGTCCAGGGTGTCCCGGGCCACCACCGTGTAGAAGTGCGCCGCCTTGCCGTCGGCTTTGGGCCGCAGCAGCCGGCCCAGCCGCTGGGCCTCTTCCTGCCGGGAACCGAAGGACCCGGACACCTGCACGGCCACTGAAGCTTCCGGCAGATCGATGGAGAAGTTGGCAACTTTGGAAACCACCAGGGTGGTCAGCGTGCCGTCCCGAAACTCGTTGAACAGCCGCTGGCGTTCCTTCACCGGAGTGTCACCCTTGATGACCGGGGCATCCAGGCGCTCCGCCAGCTCATCCAGCTGGTCCAGGTACTGCCCGATCACCAGGGTCTGCTCGCCGGCATGGCGGCGGACCAGCTGTTCGACGACGCCGGTCTTGGTTTCCGATGTCGAGCACAGGCGGTACTTGTCTGCGTCTTCTGCCATGGCGTAGGCCACCCGCTCATCGCGGGGCAGATCCACCCGGACCTCGACGCATTCGGCCGGGGCAATGTAGCCCTGCGCCTCAATGTCCTTCCACGGCGCGTCGTAGCGCTTGGGGCCGATCAGCGAGAAGACTTCACCCTCGCGTCCGTCCTCGCGTACCAGTGTGGCGGTCAGCCCCAGGCGGCGGCGGGCCTGCAGATCCGCCGTCATCCGGAAAATCGGCGCCGGCAGCAGGTGCACCTCGTCATAGATAATCAGGCCCCAGTCATTGGCATCCAGCAGCTCGAGATGCGGATACAGTCCGCCGCGCTTCAGCGTGAGCACCTGGTAGGTGGCGATGGTGACCGGCCGGACTTCCTTCACCGCCCCGGAATATTCGCCAATCTCATCTTCGGTCAGCGACGTCCGCTTGAGCAGCTCGTCCTTCCACTGCCGGGCCGAGACCGTGTTGGTGACCAGGATCAGGGTGGTGGTTGAGCTGGTGGCCATGGCCGCTGCGCCCACCAGCGTCTTCCCCGCGCCGCAGGGCAGGACGACGACGCCGGATCCGCCGGCCCAGAAGTTCTCCGTGGCGAGCTTCTGGTACGGGCGCAGCGACCAGCCGTCTTCATTGAGCATGATGGGGTGCGGGGTGCCGTCCACATAACCGGCCAGGTCCTCGGCAGGCCAGCCAAGCTTCAGCAGCAGCTGCTTGAGCTGTCCGCGCATGGAGGACTGCACCACCACGGTCTCGCCGTCGATCCTCGGACCGAGCAGCGGCTGGATCTTCTTGGCGTGCATCACTTCTTCCAGCACCGGGTAGTCATTGGTGCGCAGCACCAAGCCGTGCTGGGGGTCCTTCTCCAGCCGCAGCCGTCCGTAGCGGGACATGGTTTCCTCAATGTCCACCAGCAGCGAGTGCGGCACCGGGAAGCGGGAGTAGGTCAGCAGGGTGTTAAGGACCTGCTCGGCGTCGAGCCCCGCGGCCCGGGCATTCCACAGGCCCAGCGGCGTCAGCCGGTAACTGTGGATGTGCTCAGGCGCCCTTTCAAGCTCGGCAAAGGCGGCGATGGCGTGCCGTGCCTCTGTCGATTGGGCGTGATCCACCTCCAGCAGAATGGTTTTATCACTCTGGACAATCAATGGTCCGTCAGCCATGCGCCGGGGTATCCTCCACTATTTCGACATCCATGATTCGGTGCACCGACACCACTCTCTCCACGTCCCGGCGCGGATCAAAGACCCGCACCCGTCCGTCGGTGACTGATAAGGGAACGAAAATTTCCTGCCGCTGATTCCCCTGGCTGTCCACGACACCCATCCGGACCGAGCTGCGGGTGCGGATGGCTTCGCGGAGGATTTCCAACCCGATCAGGGGCTGGCTCTCGCTGCGTCCGGCGACGGGGGGTCCGGAGCCGCGCAGGGCTGCCAGCTGGTCCGCAATATCCTCGTCCGTCAGTTCCCAGGGATTGAGCCGGGTGCGCGACGACGCCGGTACGGTGATGGGCGGATGCGCGTGGGATCCGGCCACCGGGCGGGCACGGCCCTCCAGCGCGGGCGTGTATCCGAGCTCGCGCAGGGTATGGGAGAGCTCCTGCGGGCTTGCCACGGAGCCGATGACGGTGGGCGACAGCCGCACCAGACCCAGGGCTGCTGTGCCGGGATCGACCATCAGGCCGGAGAGCCCGTCCTCGTCGTCGCTTCGGAGGTAGGAAGCCATGGCACCGACCCGGAGCCGTCCGTAGCGGGCGGCGGTGTCTTCCACCAGATACCTTAACGGCTGGGGGACTTCCGTGGCTGAATGCCGGCGCAGGAAGTCCAGGATGTCCGCGGCGCTCTGCCCGTCATCCAGGGCGCGGCGGATGGAGTCAGCGCTGAAGCGGTAGATGGTGGCAGGGCCCTGGCCCTCAGCCACAGCAATGGAAGCGAGCTTGCGGGCGACGCCGGGCTCCAGATATCCGGGAGCGACAGCCGTCAGGTCCGCCTGCAGCAGGAAGGAGTTCAGCGGTTCCGGAAGCGCATTGCGCAGGCGTTCCACCGCAGTGTCCCAGTCGCCGGCGGCAACGGCGGCGCCCAGGCCGGTGAGGGCCCCCGATCCGAGCAACCCCAACTGGGCGGCTTCTTTGAGGATGCCGGGCACCAGCCGCGCAAAGCGGCGCTGAAGCCGGGGCTGGCGCCAGGTCAAGGCACCCACGAGGGATTCTCCGTCAAGGGCTCCCGTGGAACCTTCCTCAGCGGTGTCCTCCTCCAGCATGGCGGCAAGCATCTCCAGCGACCGTTTGCGCACCAGCGGTGCATCGGGACGGGATGCCTCGGCTGCCAGGGCGTTGACAGCTCCGCCGCCGGGCAGCGGACTGCCCACCAGGGAGGGAGCACGGTCTGCCTCCAGCCATGCGCTCACGAGCTGCTTCCACTGCTCATGCCGGTCCAGGGTCAGCCAGGTCTCCTCGGTGACGCACCAGCGGGAGGTGGTGACGTCCAGAGACAACAGGCCGGCCAGTGCGGCCAGTTCCAGCAGCCAGGCGGTGGAGGGCACATCAACGCGCAGTGCTTCCGAAACCCGGCGCACCTCCCGCACTCCCACTCCGCCTGAACGCAGTGTGCTGATCGGTGTTGACGCGGCAAGGGTCAGCAGCTCGGTGACCAGCCGCAGGGTTTCGGCCACTGCCCCGAAAGCGGCATTATCCCGCACGTTGTTGGAGACACGCCGGGTTGCCGGAACGGGAGGTGAAAGCTTGAAATCAGAAACAATGACGTGACCCCGGGAGGCCTGGCCCACGGGGCGGGGAAGCTCCACATGCAGCGCATCCAGTGGAACCAGAAGTCCGCGGGCCACCAGCCACTCCACGGGTGTGGGGGAAGGATTATCAAGCACGGCACGGCCCAGCGCGGCCTTTTTGGGGATGGTACCCACCGGGGAGTACTTGAACCGTCGAAGGAGGTCGAGGGTTTGCTGCGGCGCATCGGCCATCAGCATGCTCCAGCCGGCCGGATCCGAAACCAGGTGGTGCAGCGAGTGGGCCGCGGTGGCAGGGGTGTCGGCCCTTTCCATGGGAATGCCGCTTTGGCGCAGTCCCTCCACAATGCCCACGAGCCGCTGGCCGAATTCCGGTTGGTGGACTGCAAGCGTGGAATAGGGCCGGCCCAACCCCGCGGGGTAGGCGCCCAGCGCTTCCCCCAGCACTGAGACCGGCAAATAGAAGCGGCGTCCGGCGTCGGCCTTGGGCGCTCCGGGGTGCGGAGTGGCGCGGCGCAGCAGGGCAAGTGCGTGCAGGTGGTTAAGGATGGCGTCCAGGGCCTTGATGGTGGACCCGGCTATGGCGCTCTTCAGCCACGACGCCGTGGTGCTGAGGTGCGAGTTTTCATTGGTCGTCAGGTCCACGGCCTCCAGGACCTGCAGCTCGGGGGAGGTGAGCTTTTCCAGCACGCGCTGGACGCTGATCCGTGTTGACGCACGGGCCGCAAGGGCTTGGAAATCAGGGACCGGAGGCAGGACCAGGTCTGGTCGGGCCGCAAGCAATTCACGCAGTTGGTCGTCACTGCGTGCAGCTAGATCTTCGGCTAAAGCTCGGATCGCGGACATCGTCTCCACGTTACCCGACCAGGAACCAAAACAAACGGCTTAGCCGCGTCGCCTGCGGCGGATTCCGTCAATTATTAGGCCTGCCATCAGGAGGAATGCCGCCGGGAGCAAATAGATGGCCCCCGCGGCGAAGCCGGGCCAGACGCTCTCACCGCGAAGAGCGGAGAGGAGAACAACTCCCAGGCAGAGCAGACCCAGGACAGCCAGCATCGCGGCCGTGCCCGAGAGCACCCGTCGAAAAATGGACTTCTGGGGGGCGGTGCGTTGCGGTGTCTCGCCGGGCGAAGGCGTGCGGGTGTCCATGGGCTTTAACGCTAACAGCGGAAACGGTGCCCTCCAAAGGTTGGGCACGGAGAAGGATTACCCGGGCGGGATATTCTAAAGGGAACAGACTTCCCCGTAGTATCTCTCCCGTAGTATCTGGCAGGCCCGCATTAAGTGGAAACAGCTGCCGCGCACCAGTGCTGCACGCGGACGAAATTACGGGATGCGGACAATGCGGCAGGCATCTGCTGCACTCAACAGCTAAGAACGAGGTAACCGAAGTGCCCATCGGCAAGGTCAAGTGGTTCGACACTGGTAAAGGTTTTGGGTTTCTGGCCACAGACGAGGGCCAGGAAGTATTTCTTCATGCCTCGGCGCTTCCGGCCGGTGTCACCGAGGTAAAGCCCGGTACCCGCATGGAGTTTGGTGTTGCCGACGGGCGGCGGGGGCCACAGGCCCTCTCGGCCCGGATCCTGGAAGCTCCGCCCTCGGTGGCCCGGGCCACGCGCAAGAGCGCGGATGACATGGCAATCATTACCGAAGACCTTATTAAACTGTTGGATGCAGTCTCGAACGGCCTGCGCAAGGGCCGGTATCCGGATAAGAAGCATGCCACCAAGGTGGCGGCCGTTCTGCGTGCCGTTGCCGATGACCTGGACGTATAAGGCGGACTCGCTGCATGAGCACTAGCGCAACAGAATCTTCCGAAACGGTTTCCGCGGCAGCTGCTGCCGACGGAACCCAGTCACCTGCCAAGGCCCCCCGCCGCGTACGCCGGCCATCGAAGCCGGACGCGGTTTTGGCAGCCGCCGTTGAAACGGCCCGTGCAGGACTTCTCGAAGTTGTCCCGGCTGAGCAGATCGGGTCCTACATCGGTGCGTTTCCCGACGCGGAGCGCCTGGTAACGCACCGTTTTGAGTCCCTGCGCCCCGGCTACAACGGCTGGCACTGGTATGCCACGGTGGCCCGGGTGCCGCGGGGCAAAGCGGCGACGGTGTGTGAGGTGGGCCTGCTGCCCTCGGAACATGCTGTTCTGGCTCCGGAATGGCTGCCGTGGTCGGAACGGCTGCGTCCGGAGGACGTTGCCGCTGAGGAAGCCGCCCGTGCGGCGCAGGAACGCGAACAGCCCGACGGCGACGGCAACGCAGCAGACGATGCCGCAGACAGTGCCGGGGACGGCACCGGCCAGGACGGGGCAGCGCAGGAGGATCGTTAAACCAGTGGGTCCGGGGGAAATCATCAAGTCTTGTCTGGCCGGTGGTGAGCTGTGTTCCGGTCGCTGAGGTTCTTTAACTACCGCATCTGGTTCCTGGGTGCGCTGGTGTCCAATATCGGCACCTGGATGCAGCGGACCGCCCAGGACTGGCTCGTGTACGACATCCTCACGGACCAGGATGCCGCCGCGATGGGCATTGTCATGGCCCTGCAGCTCGGTCCCCAGCTGGTGCTGGCTCCCTGGGCCGGACTGATTGCCGACACCTACAACCGGCGCAAGGTGCTGGTCTTCACTCAGGTGGCCATGGCCGCTCTGGGCCTGGGGCTGGGGGTGCTGGTGCTTTCGGGCGCCGCCCAGCTGTGGCACGTCTACGCCTTTGCGCTTGCGCTGGGTGTGGTCTCCGCCGTGGACGCGCCGGCCCGCCAAAGCTTCGTTTCGGAAGTCGTGGGTGAATCAGACCTGCCCAACGCCGTTGCCCTGAACAGTGCCTCCTTCAACGGTGCCCGCATGGTCGGCCCCGCCGCAGCAGGACTGCTGACGGTTGCGGTAGGCCCGGGCTGGGTCTTCCTTATTAACACCCTCACCTTCGCAGCCATGGTCATCGCCCTGCTGAAGATGCGCAGCAGTGAACTGAGGGTCCTGCCCAAAGCGGCTCCGGGCAAGGGACGCATCAGGGCGGGTTTGCGGTACGTCCGGCTTCGCCCCGACCTGATGATGGTGCTTCTGGCCGTGTTTATCGTGGGGACCTTCGGGCTCAACTTCGCCGTTTTCATTGCCGCCATGGCGCGCACCGAGTTTGGCCAGGATGCCGGAGTCTTCGGTTTGCTGAACTCGGTCATGGCCATTGGATCGGTGTGCGGGGCGCTGCTCTCGGCACGGCGGGACAAACCGCGGCTGCGTTTTGTCTTCGGCGCGGCCGGGGCTTTTGGTGCAGCCTGCCTGGTGGCAGCCTCAGCGCCCACCCTGTTGTGGTTTGCCGTGTCCCTCATTCCGGTGGGACTCTTTGCGCTCACCCTAATGACCAGCGCCAACGCCTATGTCCAAACGACCACCACCCCGGTGATGCGCGGGCGGGTGATGGCGCTGTACTTCGCCATCTTCATGGGAGGGACCCCCATTGGCGCTCCTCTGGTGGGCTGGGTTTCCAACAGTTTTGGGCCGCGCTGGAGCCTGGGCGTTGCCGCCGCTTCCGGGCTCATCACCGCCGTGGTGGGTTTCGTCTGGGCATGGCGGGCGCACCACCTGCGGATTCACTACGACCGCGCCCTTCCCCGGCGGCTCCACATGACCACTAGTGAGACAGAACAGGACCCGGGCCTGGTCTAAAGGCCGGGTCCTGCTGGTTGGCTGTCGCGCTGTCCGGGGGAACTACCGGGTGTGTTCGATGACGTAGTCAATGCACTGCAGCAGCGCACTGACGTCGTCCGGCTCGATGGCCACGAACGTCGCGATCCGCAGCTGGTTGCGGCCGAGCTTGCGGTAAGGCTCCACATCGACGACGCCGTTTGCGCGCAGCGTCTTTGCGATTGCCGCCGCATCAATGCTGTCGTCGAAGTCAATCGTGGCAATGACATTGGAGCGGTCCTCGGGCCGGGCCACGAAGGGAGTGGCCACCGGGGAAGCTTCCGCCCAGGCATAGATCCGGCCGGCGGAGTCCGCTGTGCGCGCGGTGGCGAAGTCCAGCCCGCCGTTTGCGTTCAGCCATTCGATTTGCGCGTTCAGCGTGACCAGGGTGGACAGCGACGGCGTGTTGTAGGTCTGGTTGAGCTTGGAATTGTCGATGGCCGTCTGCAGGTTCAGGAAATCGGGAATCCAGCGGTCCGTTGCATTGATCTGCGCTGCCCGTTCCAGTGCTGCGGGGGAAAACATGCCCAGCCACAGCCCTCCGTCGGAAGCGAAGTTCTTCTGCGGAGCAAAGTAGTACACATCGGACTCCGCCAGGTCCACATCCAAGCCACCGGCGGCAGAGGTCGCGTCGATGAGGACCAGTGAATCGGCGTCGGCGCCCTGAACCCGCCGGGCCGGTGCGGCGACGCCCGTGGATGTTTCATTCTGGGGCCAGGCGTAAACGTCCACTCCGGCCTCAGCGACAGCCTCGGGACGGGTTCCCGGGTCAGCCTTGATGATGGAGGACTCCGCGAGGAACGGAGCCTTGTTGGTGGCCGCGGCGAACTTGGAACCGAACTCGCCGAAGGACAAATGCTGTGCTTTTTCCCGAACCAGGCCGAAGGACGCCACATCCCAGAATGCGGTGGAACCGCCTACCCCAAGTACCACCTCGTAGCCGTCCGGTGCGCGAAAAAGGCTGGAGAGTCCCTCCCGGACGCTCCCCACAAGATTCCGGACGGGTGCCTGGCGGTGGGAGGTGCCGAGCAGGTTTGAGCCGGCGCGGGACAGTGCTTCCATCTGTTCCGGGCGCACCTTGGAGGGGCCGGCACCGAACCGCCCGTCCCGGGGGAGTAGTTCGGCGGGAATCGTAAGCGCGGCGGTTTCGCCCATGGGGTATCGCTCCAAGCGGTAGGCAGGGTGCTCTGATATGCCCTTTTATTCTGCCCCACCGTGCCGTGTCCGGGCCATTTGTGAACTCGCTCAGCAAGGTGCCGGACACTGCTGGAATTATCCGCCCTGTGGGTCAATGAAGTAACGTATTGGCAGTAATCACCTGTGGCGGCGGCGTCCCGCCGTTGTTCTCCTGATCTTCCCTCGAATACATAGGAGCGGCCCTGCCATGACGGACCTCATTGATACCACTGAGATGTATCTGCGGACCATCCTGGAGCTTGAAGAGGAGAACATCGTTGCGCTCCGGGCGCGGATCGCAGAACGCCTGCGCCATTCCGGGCCAACGGTTTCCCAGACAATCGGCCGGATGGAACGGGACGGACTGGTGGTGGTGTCCGGGAACAGGCATCTCGAGCTGACCGAACTGGGCCGGCGCCGGGCAACAGAAGTGATGCGTAAGCACCGTCTGGCGGAACGGCTGCTCTCAGACGTGATCGGCTTGGACTGGGCGTATGTGCATGATGAAGCCTGCCGCTGGGAACACGTGATGAGCGAGCGGGTGGAGCGGCGCCTTTACGAATTGTTGGGCCGGCCCACGGAATCGCCGTACGGAAACCCCATCCCGGGCCTGGAAGAGATTGGCGGAGTAGCCGCCGAACTCTTCCACCACGGAGTCATCAACCTGGTTGCGGCGGTTGCCGCGACTGAGCCCGGAACCAAGCTGCAGCTGGTTCGTCTTGCCGAGCCGGTCCAGGTGGAACCCGAGCTGCTCGTTCAGCTTGATGAGGCAGGGCTGCGCCCGGGAGCGGAACTTACCGCCGAGACGGTGGCCGGCTACATCTCCGTGCGCGTACCAGGAATTGAAGGGGCACTCGAGCTTCCTCCAGAGGTAGCCAACCACGTGTTTGTTTCCACCGCTGGATAACGGAATGGTCTCTTTTGGCTTCCTTAACCTATAGTGACTTACTGACGTTGAAATAACACCGTTATCCGGGCCTTACGCCGAACCCTGCCACTGGCCCGGAATTTCAGACTTTCAGGCAGGGGCGGAGGACCCATCAATCGGCAGCCAAGGCTGCCTCGGGGTGAAGCCTCCAGCATCAGCACAGCGGCCGCACCAGTGGTGCGGCCGGTGGTGAGTGCGGGGCCGAGTTTCTCTACTCGAATCCGACAGCTAACTTCGCAGGCATATGAGAGAGGTATACCTTGTCGAAGCATGCTGCCCCGGGCAGGCGCCGCGCGTCTGCTCCGGCCCCGGCTCCACGCCCCCGGAACGGCCAGACTTCCGGCCGCCGCCGCGCAGAAACCAAGAACCACACCCTAGGCGACACCGCACAAAAGGTAGCCATCACGGCGGCAACCTCCGGCCTGATCCTCACCGTTGCCATCCCCACCACCGCCGCCGTCAGCGAGCCCGTGCAGGAACTGCAGTCTGTTGCGGTTGAAGCCCCGGTGGTATCGGCTGACCCCGAAGCAGCCGTCAGCTTTGAACGCGCCGCGCTCAGCAGCAAATTCGATCCAGAAGCCAAACTCCGACACGTGGTTGTTGCCTCGGGTTCGGAGGTCTCTGCAGGCGCGGCCAAGGGAACGCTCGCGAAGCCGCTGGCAGCGGACCTCGTTGAAACGTCGGGCTTCGGCTACCGTGTCAGCCCGATCACGGGCACCGCGGGCGAGATGCACCGCGGCCAGGACTTCTCGGCCGCCTGCGGCACTGACGTCACGGCAGCTGCGTCCGGGACCGTGACCTTCTCGGGCTGGCACGCCTACGGTGGCGGCAACCGCGTGGTCGTGGACCACGGTAACGGTGTTGAAACGACTTACAACCACATGTCCAGCCTTGCCGTTGCTGTGGGAGCCACCGTGGAGCGGGGAGACCTGGTGGGGGCCAGCGGTACCACCGGTGCTTCCACGGGCTGCCACCTGCATTTTGAGGTCATGGTGAACGGCGAAGTTGTTGACCCGCTGGGCTGGCTGTGACCGCAGGATAACCATTCCGTGACCTGAACGTGACATTGGCCAAATGTTGTTGTAAGGTCATCCTCGTGCCTGATCGACCTAAAGATCGGGCACCCTCTAACAGATCGCCGAGCTCTGCCACTGTCCGAGGTCCGTTCGCAACATCGCATGGCAGAGGCGGGGGAACCAAATTCGGGCTTCGCAAGAAGCCCTTGGGGTTAAGTTGCCAGGCTTCACAGCCGGCAACCGGGTGACTCCCATCCGAATCCGACAGCTCACCTCGCAGGCATTGGGAGAGGCAAACTTGTGTCATCAGTAGCTCACGGCCGCCGTCGCGCGGCCACCGTCCAGTCGAGCCCAATTTCAGCATTGTCCCGGGCCGTCACCTCCAATGTGGGAACCATCGGCCGCCAGGCAGCCGTCGTCGTCGCTGCTTCAGGACTCGTCCTGGCCGCTGGTCTTCCCGCCCAGGCAGCCGTCAGCACCGATCGTCAGGCACTCGAGGCCACGCCGCTCAGTGCCGTAACCACCACCGGCGCCGTTTCGGTCTCCGCACAGGCACCCTTCGAACTGGCCACCATTGAGCCGGTCTCCGCTGTGTCCGGCGCTGAATACCGTGCCCAGGTTGCTGCGGAAGAAGCAGCAGCGACTGCCGCCGCCGTAGCCCAGGAGCAGGCAGCTCAGGCCCAGCAGGCTGCCGCCGTTCAGGCGCAGCAGGCCGTAGCCGTTCAGGCCCAGCCCGCAGCCCCGGCCGCCACCAACGCGGCACCGGCAGCGGCTCCGGCCGTCAACACCCCGGCTCCCGCAGCTGCTTCGGCTCCTGCTCCCGCAGCCAGCGGTATTGGCGCGGCCCTGGTAGCCTCCGCCTACTCGCAGATCGGCGTTGCCCAGGACTGCACCGCCATGGTGGAGAATGCACTGCGTTCGGTCGGCAAGTCGGTTGGCGACCTGGCTCCCGCACAGTTCTTCGCATACGGCTCTGTTGTCGGCTCGCCCGAGCCGGGCGACCTCGTCATCACCTCCGGCCACGTAGCAATCTACGTGGGCAACGGTCAGGTAATCAGCGGCGGCTTCGACGGTATGAACACCGTTCTGCACCCGCTGTCCTACCTCGGCGGCGCAAGCTTCGTCCGCGTCAGCTAAGCCCAGTTGCAGATAACGGAGACTTCACTCGCATGACTTCTACAACTGAGCGTGCCCGTCACCGGGCACCGGTGGAACGCACCGCCCCGCTGAGTGCACTTGCCCAGGCAGTGTCCGCCAACGCCGGAACCATGGGACGGCAGGCGGCTGTTGTTGTTGCCGCATCCGGCCTGGTCCTGGCTTCCGGTGTCGCAGCCAACGCGACAGGTTCCGATGTTGCCCGCGACGTTCAGACCAGCACGCTGGACCTGACCGCTGCCGCACAACTGACGGTTCCTTCCACTGCTTCCGTGAACTTTGACCGTCCGGCCGTTGCCGGTGTCATTACGGCTCCTGAAGCAGTGCAGCCTGAGATCGCAGTGCAGTCCCAGACTGCGCTGCAGACACCGGCAGGGCAGTCTGAGGCAGGGCAGTCCGAGGCAGGGCAGCCCGCGGCAGAGCAGTCCCAGGCAGCCGCCCCGCTGCAGGATGCAACTCCTGCGGGCTACGGTGCGCAGCCTGCCGTCTCGGCCAGCCCCGCTCCGGTTCAGGACAGCGCTCCGGCGGCCTCCGGTACGGCTTCCATCATTGCAGCGGCTGCTTACGCCCAGCTGGGCGTGTCGCAGGACTGCACCATGCTGGTTACCAACTCACTGGCTGCTGCAGGAATCAGTTTTCACGACTGGCCTGCAGGCTACCTGTCCCTGGGCAGCACCGTCAGCGCCTCACAGGCTGTTCCGGGCGACCTGATCTACTACGCAGACGGTGGCATGGGTATGGCCCATATTGCTGTTTACGTGGGCAACGGCCAGGCCATCCACGGCGGCTTCAACGGAAACTCCACGGTAGTCGCTCCGGCCGAGCTCGGCTCGGGCGGCGTGTACATCCGGGTCCGCTAGAGGGCCCGTAAAACACTCTGCGCACGCTCCGATACTCCGGAGTTGTCAAGGGTTCCTCCTTCGGGGGGAACCCTTGACGCGTTTAAACCTGCGGCTGGTGCCGGAAATGGCGAAGACCCGGATGGGGGCATACCCTTTCCATAGATCATCCGAAGTCCCTTCATCCGTCGACGGGTCTGGCCCCGCCGACGGACCGCAGGCGAAGAGGAAAACGTCTATGCGCACTCTCGTTCTGAATGCCGGGTATGAGCCGTTGGCTGTAGTGAGCTTCCGGCGGGCGCTGGTGCTGGTGTTGGCAGGAAAAGCAAGCGTTGTTGCAGAAGACGGCGAACCAGTGGTTGGGCCCACGGAAATCCTTCCTCGACCATCAGTGATCCTGCTGCACCGATATGTGAAAGTTCCGTATCGGGAAGGCACCGTTGCCACCCGGCGCGGAGTCCTGCGCCGTGATGGTCACCAATGTGCCTACTGCGGCAAGGCTGCGTCCACCGTGGACCACGTCCTTCCCCGGGCCAGGGGCGGGGCGGACAGTTGGGAAAACCTGGTTGCATGCTGCCTGCGGTGCAACAATGCAAAAGGCGACAGGACCCTCACCCAGCTGGGATGGCAGCTTAGGTTCCGGCCCCAGCCGCCGCGGGGAGCACGCTGGCAAATTCGCGAATTGGAACGGCCGGCACCGCAATGGAATCAGTTCCTCGATGCCGGCACCGCAGCCTGATGGAGCCCAATACCCGGGGGTCGGGCCATCTGGCCGGACACAATGCCATTATTCTTGCCGGCGGGAGATCCTCCAGGCTCGGCGGAACACCGAAAGCTCTGCTGGAGTCTTCCGGCCGCACGCTTCTGGCAGTTGCGCTGGAGGCTGCGTCCGGGGCACGCAGCTGCGCCGTAGCGGGGCCGCCGGAGCTGTCCGCTGCCGTGGAGGCATCCGGTGTTCCTGCGCAATTGGTCCGGGAGGACCCGCCGTTCTCGGGCCCGGCAGCCGCCGTAGCCGCAGCATGGACTGCGCTGGCGTCACGGGATGAGTTCACGGGGGCAACCCCGCCCGAATGGACGCTGGTCCTTGCCTGCGACATGCCGTTCATCTCTGCGGCAGTAACGGCGCTCCTCCTAGAAGCAGGCAACCCGGCAGACGACAGTCCTGAAGGAAGCCGACCGCCCCAATCCCTCCTCTGCGTTGACGAATCCGGAAGATCCCAGCCGTTGGCCGGACTGTATCGAACGGCTGCCCTGGGTGCCGCCGTCAGCTTCTTCGACAGGCCTGGCGGACTGGAAAACCTTTCAATGAAGCGGCTCCTTGCTAGGGTGCAATGGAGGAACGTTGCGGTGCCGCCCCACAGCACAGCGGACATTGACACCTGGGAGGACGCGGGCCGCTGGTCAGTGAAACCCGGAACCGCCGGGGACCCGGATGCGCCCGCGGCGTTGAATTAGCGTGCAGATATGCGCCGATAAAGGAGCAGGAAATGGCAAGCCAGGAAGAGGAACTCGAAGCGTGGTGCGGCAGACTGCTCACCTCCTTGGAGCTTGAAGACACCACAGTGGATGTTGGCGCAGTGTTGCAGCTGGCCTCCGTTGCAGCGCACACCGTAGTCCGCCCGGCTGCTCCGCTGACCACCTTCATTGCGGGATTCGCGGCAGGCCTGGCGGCCGGGAGCGGCCAGGCCGACGACGCCGCCGCCATGGGCGCAGCGATGCGCGTGGCTGCCCGAGAATGCAAAAACTACGGTGAAACCGGAGATACTGATGACCACTGACAACTCAACGCCCGTCATACTTCCGCTGCAGCCGAACGCAGCGTGGGAACATGCCCGTAGCTCCGCATACTCCGCAGGACGGCCGCTTCCCTATGAAACAGTCCCGCTGGCCGAGGCACTGGGGCAAATCCTCGCGCTGGATACAACGGCGCTGCAACCGGTTCCCCACTATGCTTCCTCTGCGATGGACGGCTGGGCCGTATCCGGTCCGCCGCCCTGGCAGCTGGTGACCCACGAAGAACCCCGGGCGGAGCGCTGGCAGATCCACAAGGAATCAGGGCGCCGCCCGCTGCAGCCCGGACAGGCCGTGGCCATCCTCACCGGCGGAATGATTCCTGCCGGTGCAAGCAGTGTGCTTCGCTCCGAAAGCGGTGTTGTCTCCGGCGGTGACAAGCTCACCCTCAGCTCCAGCGCCCGAGGAGACGAACCCAGCGTCGGCGAGCACATCCGGCCGGCGGGGGAAGAGGCGGCGGCCGGCGAAGTCACCATTACACGGGGCACCGTGCTCAACCCGGCACACATTGCCCTGGCAGCTGTGTGCGGGCATGACACCTTGCCGGTGCTGCGCCCTCCCCGGGTGTCCCTCCTGCTGACCGGTGATGAAGTCATTGAGTACGGGCTTCCGGAAGCCGGCCAGGTGCGGGATACTTTCGGCCCCCAGCTGCCCCAGCTGGTGACCATGCTGGGCGGCCGCATGGATGTGGTGAGGCGTCTCTCGGACCGTTATGAAGACGTTGTGGCGGCATTGAGCTCCGACGCCACGGACGAGATGTCCATCGCGATGTCCTCCGGAGACGTGCTGATCACCACCGGAGGTACCGGCCGGTCTGAGGCCGACCACCTGCGCCAGGCGCTGGAGGACATGCAGGCTGAGATGCTGATCGACGGCATCGCCATGCGCCCCGGACACCCCACCATGCTGGCACGCCTTCCCGACGGACGTTTGCTTGTGGCGCTTCCCGGCAATCCGCTCGCTGCCATGATGGCGGTCTTCACCGTCCTCCAGCCGCTTCTGGACGGGCTCCGCGGCGCTCCGCTCCCGCCCGAACGGCATGTGCTCGCCGGAGTGGATATCGAGCCGCTGCCGGGACGGACGCGGCTTATTCCGTGCCGGATCGAGAACGGCAGGGCGGTGCCGTCGCCGTACTTCCGATCGGGAATGCTTCGGGGGATCGCGGACGCTGATGCGGTGATGGTGGTCCCAGAGGCAGGGTGCACCACTGACGAAGCCGTTACCGCGCTGCCGCTGCCCTGGACGGTAGAGCAGCCTCCGGCACGTTAGGGCAGGTGCGGCACACCGGACGGGCAGCCGCCACGGTGGAAGAGCAGGCAGTGGTTGGATAAACCGGTTGCTAAAAGCGGGTGTGTCTAAGGAGAGAGTATGGGACGGGTTACCAGACGCGGTCAGATTACGAAATTCCGGACGGACGGAACAGTCACCAAGCGCGAGGACGTACTGGCCGGCGAAGAGCCGCTGGAGATCAGGGTGGGCGGCCGTTCGTTCACCGTGACGATGAGGACGCCGGGCGACGATTTCGACCTGGTTGCAGGGTTCCTGGTTTCAGAGGGCATCATCTGGGAACCGGGACAGCTGGTCAGCCTGCGCTACTGCGCCGGCGTCGACGACTCCGGGCAGCAGACCTTCAACGTGGTGGACGTGCAGTTGCGGCCCGGCACCGCCCTGCCGGACACCACGATGGAGCGCCACGTCTACACCTCAAGTTCGTGCGGTATCTGCGGCACCGCCTCCATAGAAGCGGTTCGCAAGTCGTCCCATTTTTCGGTGGGCGACGACGACGTCCGGGTGCCGCTGCGGATCCTGGCCGGGCTGCCGGAACAGCTCCGGCAGAAACAGAAGGTCTTTGACCGCACCGGTGGCGTGCACGCCGCCGGATTGTTCACCGTCCAAGGTGAGCTGTTGTGCCTGCGTGAAGATGTTGGGCGCCACAACGCCGTCGACAAGGTGGTTGGCTGGGCCCTGCGCGCCGGAATGCTGCCGCTGCGCGGGACCGTGCTGCAGGTTTCCGGCCGGGCATCCTTTGAGCTGGTGCAGAAGGCGCAGCTGGCCGGGATTCCGGTGCTGGCGGCGGTGAGTGCGCCGTCGTCGTTGTCGGTGGAACTGGCCCAGGACGCCGGAATGACCGTGGTTGGTTTCAGCCGCGGATCGTCCTTGAACTGCTATTCGTATCCGGAACGGATCCTCGCCTGAGAAAGACCGGTCAGCAGGCGGGGATCTGGACCGTGACCGTAGTGCCGCGGCCCAGGGTTGAATCGATGTCCAGCTCCCCGCCGTGCTGGAGCACGATGTCCTGAACGATAGCCAGGCCAAGGCCGGTGCCGGGGATGGCGGCCGAGGTGGCGTTGGAGGCCCGGAAAAAGCGCCGAAACAGCTTGGGCAGGTCCGCTTCCGGGATGCCGATGCCGTTGTCCACAATTTGAACCCTGATCTGGCGTCCGGCGTCCATGGCCACCATTTTGCTGCACACGCTAACAGTCCCGCCGGGAAGGGTGAACTTCACGGCATTCGACAACAGGTTCGTAAAGACCTGTTCCAGCTGGGCTTTGTCCCCCCGCACCACATGCGCCGCCGGCAGCAGCCCGAGTTGCAGCGTAATCCCGCTGGCAGCGGCAGCGGGAGCAAGGGACGCAGCCACGGTATCCAGCAGTTCACGGAGGTCCAGGTCCTCCAACGCCAGACCTGCATGGGCATCCGTGCGTGAAATGGTGAGCAGATCGGAAATGAGCTGATCCAGCCTGGCGGCATTGCGCCCAACTATTTCCAGCATCTGCCTGGTTTTCGGCGGAATGTCTTCTCCGGAGCCCTCGAGGATTAGCTCAAGGTAGCCGGTAATCGAGGTTAGCGGGGTCCGCAGCTCGTGATTCACTGTGGCAACGAAGTCAGTCTTGGCCCGATCGAGTTCCCGCAGCCGCGCCAACACCTCACGCTGGGCCGTAATGACGTGCCCCTGCACCAGTCCGTGGGCCAGATTCCCGCATACGTGCTGGATGAGGGAAAGCTCTGTCCGGCTCCACCTCCTGGGTCCGGTGGTGCCGGCAATCCAGACATAGCCAAGCACCTGATCCCCGTGGCCCAGCGGAGCAAAGACCGATGTCCGCACAGCGGCAGGTACGCGGGCCGGGAACATGTCGCTCTCGGGATCGTCGGAGCAGAGGTGGTCCTCGATCCGAAGAACAGCTTCACGATCCCATAACGAGGAACTGAGGATTGAGCTTTCGGTCAGGGGAAGCGGCGGAAGGCCGGCTGTTCCGCGGGCCATGCTCCAGGACGCTGCCACCTCGGGAACACGCTCGTCCTGGAACGTCTCAATCCTGACGTGGCAGGCACCAAACGCCTCGCCAAGACCTTGAACGGCAAGGGCAGCCATCTTCTGGGGGTCATTGGTTCCCCGCAGCGCGGCGGACACGGCCCGGGCTTTGTCCCGGAGACGGGCCGCGGCGACCTTGCGGCGGCGGGTGGCCCGGGTGCCTGCCAGAATAAGGGCCACGCGGTTGGCCAGATCCGTGCTTTGGACGTTGCCGGCTGCAAAGTGGGTGATGCTCAGCTGGACCATTGTTTCAATGTCCAGCTCTTCATCGCCGGCCAGCAGGATGACCGGCAGCGAGGCCACGGAGGGTTCCTGCCGCAGCCGGCTCAGGTGTTCAGGCCCTGTTGCCGCCAGCATTTCCGCGTCGACAACTGCCAGCACCACATCGCGTTCAAGGATGGCGCAGACGACTTCGTGCTCAGACTCCACATGCACCGGAACGAGGCCCGCTGCCAGCAGGACGGCCTCCGCTTTGTCCCGGAGATCAGCGCTGCGGACGCCCACTACCGCGCACTGTTCACCGGCATCACCGGAGGTTTCCGGCAGCGGTAGGAGAGCCGTGGGCATGGATGCCTTTCGTTGTGTGCCGAGCTCCCGAGGAGGACCCGGCGAAAGGAATCCTACCAGCGCGCACACTTATTGGTGTGTCTGCCGTCACTGCGGGGTTTTGGTTCCATCGGGCTCCGGGTTGGAGACGCTGTCCGGGACATTGGACCGGCATCCGGTGTCAGTGCCGAGGCTTAAGCTGGAGAGGGTCAACAACATAAGGACAGATCATGAGCATGGAAAGCGCGGCCTGGAGTTCTCTCCATAAAATCTCCACCGCCAAGGGCAGCACCAACAAGATCTCCAAGGAAACCCTCAAGCGGATAGTCACGTTTGCTTCTCCCTACAAGAAGCAACTGATCGGCTTCATCCTGCTGTCCACCCTTGGTGCTTTTCTGGCAGTTGCCACGCCGGTGCTGGCAGGAGAAGTTGTCAATGCCATCGTGGCGCGCTCGGCGACGGGCGTGGTCATCCAATTGGCGGCGCTCATCGGGGCAGTGGCGGTGGCGGATGCTGCGGTGTCCCTGGCTACCCGCTGGTTCTCGTCGCGGATCGGTGAGCAGGTCATCCTGGACCTAAGGACCGCCGTCTTTGATCACGTGCAGAAAATGCCGATCGCCTTCTTCACCCGCACCCGGACAGGTGCCTTGGTCAGCCGGCTGAACAATGACGTCATTGGAGCCCAGCAGGCCTTCAGCGGAACCCTCTCCGGCGTCGTCAGCAATGTCGTGGCCCTGGTCCTGACTCTGATCGTCATGCTCAACACCTCCTGGCAGGTGACCGTCCTGGCGATGCTGCTGTTGCCGGTGTTCCTGATCCCCGCCCGCCGCATGGGCGGAAAACTTGCTTCGCTGCGCCGTGAGGCGGCCAACCACAACGCATCCATGGGCACGCAGATGACTGAGCGGTTCTCGGCACCCGGTGCCACGCTGGTGAAGCTGTTCGGCCGGCCTGAGCAGGAATCCACCGAGTTCTTGGTACGGGCAGCCCGGGTACGGGACATTGGCGTGAAAATGGCCATGATGCAGGCAGTTTTCGTCACTGCTCTGACCCTGGTTTCCGCCCTGGCTCTGGCCCTGGTCTATGGGCTGGGCGGCTACTTTGCCCTGACCGGGCGGCTGGACACAGGCGATGTGGTGACGCTTGCACTCCTGCTGACCCGGCTCTACGCACCGCTGACGTCGCTGGCCAATGCCCGGGTGGAAATCATGAGCGCGGTGGTGAGTTTCGAGCGCGTTTTCGAAATCCTCGACCTCAAGCCGCTGATTCGCGAGAAGGAGAACCCGGTTCCGGTTCCGGAGGGTCCGCTGGCTGTGGAGTTCGACGACGTCCGCTTTGCCTATCCGACGGCGGACAAAGTGTCGCTGGCGTCGCTGGAGGATGTTGCGGTGCTGGATTCCCGCGGCGGCGAAGAAGTGCTGCACGGCATTTCGTTCCGGGTGGAGCCGGGCCAGACGGTTGCCCTGGTGGGCACTTCCGGTGCCGGCAAATCCACCATCGCCCAGTTGCTCTCCCGGCTGTACGACGTCGATTCCGGGGCCGTGCGCTTTTCCGGCACCGATGTCCGGGACGTCAGTTTCGCTTCCATCCGGCAGGCGCTGGGAATGGTCACCCAGGACGGGCACCTGTTCCATGAAAGCATCCGCTCCAACCTGCTCCTGGCCAATCCGGAAGCCAGCGAGGAACAGGTGTGGGATGCGCTGCGGCGCGCCCGCCTCGAGGACCTGATCCGCTCCCTTCCCGACGGTCTGGACACCATGGTGGGGGAGCGCGGTTACCGGCTGTCGGGCGGAGAGCGCCAGCGGATGACGATCGCCCGTCTGTTGCTGGCCCAGCCCCGGATCGTCATTTTGGACGAAGCGACTGCGGCTTTGGACTCCACGTCCGAAGCCGCCGTGCAGGCTGCCCTCGGGGAAGCGCTGGAAGGCCGCACCGCCGTCGTCATTGCGCACCGGTTGTCCACCATTCGCAACGCGGACAAGATTCTGGTGATTGAGGGAGGCCTCATCGCGGAGCAGGGCACCCACACTGAGCTGTTGGCGCTGGGGGGACGCTATGCGGAGCTTCACGGCACGCAGTTCGCGGTGGAAACAACGCCTGCCGCGGATGTGGACGCTGTGTCGGCGGGGAAGCGCCCGACGGCATCCTGAGGATATGCCCGGGCAGAAGTGTCCGGGCAGAAAAAGCGTCCGGGCATAGAAAGTGCCCCCGGCCGGAATCGAACCGACGACCTGCCCTTTAGGAGAGGGCCGCTCTATCCTACTGAGCTACGAGGGCGGACTGCCGGACTGGCCGGCAGGCGGTTATCAGCTTACCTGTTTCCGCGGCGGTGTTGTTGCAGGCATTACGGTCCGTGTTGTTCGGCGGGCTCTGTTGCCGCCGGCGGAACAGGATCGGCCAACGCGGCCTGATGAGCAGCATAGGCAGAGCGCATGTCTTCCATGAACCGGTGGACAGTTGCCAGTTCCTCCGTGGTGTACCGGTTCATGACCTCGTCGGTGAGCGCTCCGAGCGGCCCGAAGTACGCCCCCGCGAGCTGCATCGCCAGCGGTTCAAAATGAAGGGTTACTTTCCGGCGATCCGCATGGTCGCGGTTGCGGTGGATGTGTCCGATCCGTTCCAGCCGGTCTATCACCGCAGTGGTGGCTCCGGTGGAAGTGCCCAGCTTGGCGCTTAGCCGGCCGGCCGTCAGAGCTTCATGCTTCAGCTCAGCCTCCATGATGAGGGTCAATGCCCGCATGTCGGTGTTATTGAGTCCGTGCCGGTGCGCGAAAGTATCCGCCACGCGCTGCCCGTCAAGGCTCATGCCGCGGATGGCGTTGATGATGTTGCGCCGCAGGTCTATTTCTTCCACGGTCCTACTGTAACTCGACATTGAAGTATCTCTATAAGTGAGATACTTTTTGCTGGAGACAATTTTTAGTGCACCAGGAGCGAGCATGTACGCAGGGATAGTGAAGTCGGCCAAAGCGGCCTGGATTACGCTGCTGCTGAGCCTTGCGGTCGTCATTGGCCTCTTTGCTTTGCCGGCGCAGGAGAACGAGGCCTCCACCGTCGGAGGCCTCAGTGACAAATACCAAACCACGCAGGTCAACGAACTCCTCGAAGAGTTTCCCGATGCGCAGACATCCACCGCACTGATCGTGGTGTCCCGGGAGGACGGCGGCGAACTGACCGACGCCGATCAGGCCGCGATCGCAGAGATTAATGCCGCTGCCACGGAGCTGGGGGCCGTTGGCCCGCCTCCGCAGGTGCCGCCGATCGTGTCGGAAAACAAGCTGGTCGGTCTGGTTCCGGTCACCCTGAAAGCGGCCGCGGACGACGGCGATGCCGTTGCCGCCGAGGTGGAAAGCCTCCGCGGAAGCATTTCGGATGCCGCCCCCGAAGGCATCAAGGCTGAACTGACCGGCGGGGCGGCGTTCACTGCTGACCTGGCCGGTGTTTTTTCCGGAGCAAACTTCATTCTGCTGACCGTTACCGCCGGCGTCGTTGCGCTCCTGCTGCTCATCACCTACCGGTCACCGTGGCTTTGGCTGGTTCCCCTGGCCGTGGTGGCCACCATCGAACAGGCTGCACTGAAGGTGGTGGACCTGCTGGCGCCGGTAGTGGGAATCGACGTTGATCCGTCCGCAGTGGGCATCACCAGCGTGCTGGTCTTTGGTGCTGCCACCAACTACGCCCTGCTGCTGATCGCCCGGTACCGCGAAGAACTGCGCATCCACGAGTCCAAGTACCAGGCCATGGGCAAAGCGCTCACCCGCACCCGGGAAGCGATCATCGCCTCCGGCGGCACGGTTATCCTGGCCCTGCTGGTGCTGCTCTTCACCGATACCCTGAGCTACCGCGGCCTGGGCTTCTCCGCAGCCACCGGCATTGTGCTGGCCATCCTCAGTGCCCTGTTCATCCTGCCTGCAGCTCTGGTGCTGCTCGGCCGGAAGCTCTTCTGGCCGTTCGTGCCCAAGGTCGGCGACGCAGCCCGCGAAGGCAAATTCTGGGGGAAGCTCGGAGAGGCCACGGCCCGTGCCCCCAAGCGCATCGCCGGCACCGCCGTCGTCGTCCTGCTGGCGGCCGGCGCACTCCTGTTCAACGTCCAGATCGGCCTCAGCGAGAACGAACAGTTCACCGAGAAGCCGCAGGCCGTCACCGCAGCCGAAACCCTTGCCGAAGGCTTCCCCGCCGGGTCCACCTCGCCGGTCATTGTCCTGGTGAATACCGATTCCGCGGAAGCCGCGGCGGAAGAACTCGCCGCTGTTGAAGGCGTGTCCAGCGCCGACGTGGTCTCCGAAAACAACGGTGTGAGCCGCATCGACGTTGTAGACCAATACGAGCCCGGCACTGCCGAGGCCAACGCGTTCATTGAAGACCTGCGCAACGATCTGGCGGAAACCCCTGAATATGAAGCGCTGGTGGGCGGGGAAGCCGCCGAACGCGTGGACCAGCTGTCAGCAAACCAGCATGATCTGACCCTGGTGGTCACCTCGGTGATCATCCTGGTGTTCCTCGTTCTGCTGGTCCTGCTGCGCAGCATCGTGGCTCCGGTTCTCCTGGTGGCCTCAGTGCTCCTGACGTTCGTTGCCAGCACCGGCCTCAGCTGGGTGCTGTTCGTGAACGTGCTGGGCTTCCCGGCCCTGGACACGCTCACGCTGCTGTACTCGTTCATCTTCCTGGTGGCACTGGGTGTGGATTACAACATCTTCCTGACCACGAGGGCCCGAGAGAACGCCATGACCATGGGCACCAAGCAGGGCATGCTCAGCGCCCTTCGCTCCACCGGCGGCGTGATCACCAGTGCCGGCATCCTGCTCGCTGCCGTCTTCGCTGTCCTTGGCGTGCTGCCGCTGGTCACCCTGACCCAGGTGGGTATCACCGTGGCGATCGGCGTCCTGCTCGACACCCTGGTGGTGCGCACGGTCATCGTTCCGGCGCTGACCTTCATCCTGGGCGACAAGTTCTGGTGGCCGTCCAATCCGGCAGGCAAAGCCGGCACGGGAGGCCGGCACGAGGCACCTGCCTCGAGTGATGATTCGGGATCGGAGTCCCTGCCTGCACCCGCCGGCGCACATCGGGCAACCACCCGCTGACGGTTCACCCGTAAGAAACAAAAAAGTGCCTGTCCGGACTATCCGGACAGGCACTTTTCTGCTTGAAGTCGATCGTGGGCGGCTAGGCTTTCGTCGAAGCCTGGCTGTCCGCCGCGGGGGGACGGCGTTTGCTGAACACGGCAACCAGCGATGCCAGCAGGCTCAGGGCAAACAGGACCCAGCGCGCAATCGTCAGGGCGCTGGCCAGGGTCGCATCGGCACTGGTCAGGGTGTCCGCGCCAAGAGCCGCGTCAATGGCAACGTTTTCCCACAGATCCACAATGACAAAGAGGATGGGGGCAGCCCACAGAATCCAGCGTTTGACCCGTCCGCGGGCATTCAGCCCGATGATCAGAAGCCAGGTGAAGCCAAAGATCAGGGGAAAGATGGTGCCGGCTGTCTTGTGCACATAACTGAGCTGGCCGAGGGCATCGGCGTCCATGACCGAGCGCAGGTCCGCCAGGTACTCCATGCTGTAGCCGCCCACCAGCGAATCGGGCATGGCCATGCCACCGGAGAGCTGCGTCATCTGATCCAGCACCAGCAGGTGCAGGTAGAAGAACATGAATAAAGTGGTGGCAACCGCCGCCACCAGGATCAGATTGGCGTTGGACTTGGCCTGCTGCCCGGAGGGCGGAGTGGCCATATTCGCTGTATGCGGCGGGGCGACTGCATTCTCGCCGTGCTTGGCGGCCCGCTGTGCCGGAGTTTTTCCCATGCTTAACAGTATGGCCGCAGTGCGCAGCGGCCGTGCTGAAAACCTGCACCGCCACGGAGTCCTCTGCACCTCGGATTTGTACCGGTCAGATAGCATTGGCAGGTTGTCAACGCCGCTGGAGGCCATGTTGGGAAATTACCGGGCTGCCGACAGCCTATGGATCGGCAAGCCGTTTGATGCACGGAATAACAGCCTGAACCTGATTCGGCTGATCTTCGCCGTTGCCGTTCTCGTGCACCATGCCTGGCCGCTTTCGGGGACTGAAAACTCGCCGTCCTTCGCGGGGGATACGCTGGGCGGCTGGGCCGTTGCAGGTTTCTTCGTCATCAGCGGGTACCTCATCACGCACAGCCGCTTCACTCACAGCCTGGGCGATTACCTCGTGCACCGCATCGCGCGCATCGTGCCCGCATTCGTCGTCTGCCTGATTGTGGTGGCGGCTGTCTTTGCGCCCATCGGCTATGCAAAGGCGAACGGCTCCCTGGACGGCTTCTTCGGCACCGGAACCACACCCTTTAACTACGTATTCACCAATCTGGGACTGCGGATGAACGCGTACGACGTTGCCGGAACCCCTGCCGCGGTTCCCTACGCCGGAGTGTGGAACGGCTCATTGTGGAGCATCTACTTTGAGTTCTGCTGCTACATCATCGTGGCCTTTATCGGTCTGTTTGCACTGGTGCGCAAGTCTCCGTGGCCCATCACTGTCCTGTTCGTCCTGAGCGTGGCGGCCAACGTCGCGATGACGCGCATTGCCCCGTACGCGCAGGGCAACTACGAGTTCACGATGCTGATGCATCTGCTGCCGTTTTTCCTTGGCGGTGCCCTGGTCTACGTCTGGAAGCACCGGATCGGCATCCACTGGGTGCCGGCAGTGCTCTCGCTGGCCGCCGCTGCGGTCCTCACCGCTCTCTTTCCGACCTGGGGCGGCGGCGCCTCCGGGGCGTTCATCGCTTACGGGCTCCTGTGGATCTCGCTGTGGCTTCCTTCGCCGCAGCTGGTCAAGAAAAACGACGTGTCCTACGGCATCTACATTTATGCCTTCCCGGTCCAGCAGCTGCTGGCGCTGTACGGGCTGCATGAACGGGGGCTGCCCGCCTACATCATCATTGCGGGAGTCCTCACGTTCCTGCCGGCTATTTGCTCCTGGATCTGGCTGGAGCGGCCCATCATGCGCGCGGTCCGCCGGGCCGGAAAAGCTGCGGCACCGCACGCTGCCGTCCCGGAGCCTTCCGCCGGACCCGCCGCGCCGCTCATGCCCGCCGCTACAGCGGACGGATTCCCGGAAACACCCGCCGCCGCAGCCGCGCAAGCCTGAGCCGGCCGGCCGCCGGCAGCTGCTCCTTTGGTTAGGTGATGGCGCCCGATAGGCTGGCCGAATGAGTGTTCACGCGACGAACGAAGATTTCTCCCTGGCGGCTTCCCTGGTGCGCGATGCCGGGGCACTGGCCCTGCGCATGCGCTCGGAGGGACTGACCGCAACCGCCAAGACCACCGTGTCCGACGTCGTCACCGCGGCGGACCATGCTGCTGAAAAGCTGGTGGTGGAGCGGATCCGCGAGCTCCGCCCCGATGACGGAATAGTGGGGGAGGAAGGTGCCAGCGTTACGGGCACCTCCGGCAGATCCTGGGTGATCGACCCCGTGGACGGGACCTATAACTTCTTTGCCGGATCCACGTACTGGTGTTCCGCGATTGCCCTGAAGGCGGACGAGCCGGAATCACTGGACGGTGATCCTGACGTTCTGCTGGGAGCCATTTTCCAGCCGCAGGAAGACAGGTTGTGGCTCGGCGGCGAGGGACACCCCGCCACCCTCAACGGTGATCCGGTTCCGCCGCTGGAAGACGCATCCCTGGACCGGCTCAGCGCCGGAACCTACCTGCATCCCACCTGGCTGCTCCGCCCCGAAGTGGCCGGTCCCTGGACCGCTGCGGCCTCCCGGGCTGCCACCATCCGCATGCTCGGCTCGGGTTCCTGCGACCTCGGGGGAGTAGCGTCAGGCCGGCTGGGAGCCTGGTTCCAGCACAGCTGCCCGGAGTGGGACTGGCTGCCGGGCAAGGCCATTGTGCGGGCCGCCGGCGGAAGCACGGCCGTGGTTGAGGTGAACGGTTTCCGGTGGCACATCGCGGGTAGGGCGTCGGCGGTACGCGAAATCGAAGGCGCGCTCATACGGGCCTGAACGGGGCCGGCCAGGCGCAGCCCACCACGGCAAAAGGCCAGCGCCGGAATGGTCGGCGCCAGCGCCTAGACTTAAGAGCACCATGGACTATCTTTTTGATCCGTACTTTTCAGCCGCCAAGACCGACGCCGGCAAGCCAGGTACCGCCGCCGCCGATTCCGCCGCGGACTCTCCTTCGCAGAACGGGCGCGGCGACGTCGAACGCCCGCACACGCCGTCGCGCGTTGATGAAAAGCGGGCAGCGGACCTGCTGCAGGGCCTGAATCCGCAGCAGGAAGAAGCAGTGAAGCATGCCGGCTCACCGCTGCTGATCGTGGCCGGAGCGGGATCGGGCAAAACCCGGGTGCTCAGCCATCGGATTGCTTATTTGATGGCCACGGGACGGTCCAACCCCGGCCAGATCCTGGCGATTACGTTCACCAACAAGGCCGCGGCGGAAATGCGCGAGCGCATCGAAACGCTGGTTGGCGGCGTCGCCAAGACCATGTGGATTTCCACGTTCCACTCCTCCTGCGTGCGCATCCTGCGCCGCGAGGCCAAATCCGTGGGCATGAACTCCAATTTCTCCATCTATGACTCAGCGGATTCACTGCGCCTGATCACGCTGGTGGCCAAGGGCCTGGACCTGGACCCCAAGCGATTCACGCCCAAAATGATCATGCACAAGATCTCCGCACTGAAGAATGAACTGATCGACGACGAGTCCTTTGCCGCCTCGGCCAACTACTCCGATCCGTTTGAGCAGGCAGTCGCCGATGTCTACAAGGGCTACACGGAGCGCATGCGGTCGGCCAACGCCATGGACTTTGACGATCTGATCGCCCAGACGGTCTACATGTTCCGTGCGTTCCCCGGCGTAGCCGAGTATTACCGCCGGCGGTTCCGCCACATCCTCGTAGACGAGTACCAGGACACCAACCATGCGCAGTATGCGCTGGTGCGGGAGTTGGTGGGTGTGCCCGGTGAACACAACACGGTGGACATCCCGCCGGCCGAGCTCACGGTGGTCGGTGACTCGGACCAGTCTATTTACGCGTTCCGCGGAGCCGATGTGCGCAACATTGTCGACTTCGAGAAGGACTATCCAACAGCGCGCACCATCCTGCTGGAACAGAACTACCGGTCCACGCAAACCATCCTGAACGCAGCCAACGCCGTCATCTCCCGCAACCCGAACCGGCCGGAAAAGCGCCTGTGGACGGCCGAGGGCAACGGCGAAAAGATTGTTGGCTACGTGGGCGAAAACGAACACGAAGAAGCCCGGTTCATTGCCGAGGAAATTGATCGGCTGCAGGATGAAGAGGGTCTGCGCCCGGGCGACGTCGCGGTGTTCTACCGGACCAACGCACAGTCCCGTTCCCTCGAAGACGTCCTGGTCCGCGTGGGGCTGCCCTACAAGGTGGTCGGCGGCACCCGGTTCTACGAGCGCAAGGAAATCAAGGACGCGCTGGCCTACCTGCGCGTGCTGGTGAACTCAGACGACGTCGTGAACCTGCGCCGGATCCTGAACGAGCCCAAGCGCGGCATCGGCGACCGCGCCGAATATGCCGTAGCGGCCCTGGCCGAGCGGGAACGGATTTCCTTCATGGCAGCCCTGCGGCGGGCGGACGAGGCCCCGGGGCTGGCCACCCGGTCACTCAACGCAGTCAACGGGTTCGTCAAGCTCATCGATGACCTGTCCGAGGTGGCGTCCGGCTCCGGTGCCGCGGCCGCCCTGGAAGCCGTGCTTGAACAGACTGGCTATCTGGCCCAGCTGCGTTCCTCCGCTGACCCGCAGGATGAATCGCGGGTGGAGAACCTTGCCGAACTGGTGGCAGTGGTCCGCGAATATGAGAAGGACAATCCCGAGGGCTCGCTTGGGGAGTTCCTGGAGCAGGTCTCCCTGGTGGCGGACGCCGACTCCATCCCAGACGCGCCGGAAGGCTCGGCCGAGGAAGTGGCAGCCGCCGTCGAGGAGTCCCGCCGCCAGGGCGTGGTAACACTGATGACCCTGCACACCGCCAAGGGCCTGGAATTCCCGGTGGTCTTCCTGACCGGCATGGAGCAGGGGCTCTTCCCGCACCAGCGTTCGGCCACCGACCCTGCGGAGCTGGCCGAAGAACGGCGGCTCGCTTACGTGGGCCTCACCCGTGCCCGAAAGCGCCTCTACATCACGCGTTCTGAAGTGCGGAGCATGTGGGGGCAGAGCCAGTACAACCCCGCCAGCCAGTTTGTCGGGGAGATCCCCGGGGAACTGATCGAGTGGAAGCGCGAAGGGATGGAACGGCCCGCCTGGGGCGGGAGCTCCGGAGCCGGGTCCAGCCGGTACGGCGGCTCGCACTGGGGTGCAGGGTCCGCGTCGGGCTCCGGCACCGGCGGCAACATTTCCGCTGCTCCCGTTGCCAAGGCCATTGGGCGGGTGCAGCCGCAGAAGGAAGTCATTTCAGTGGCGCCGGGGGACAAGGTCAACCACACATCCTTCGGGCACGGAACGGTGCTCGCGGTGGAAGGCTCCGGCGACAAGACCGTCGCCAAGGTGAAGTTCGACGTCGGCGAGAAGCGCCTGCTGCTGAGGTATGCGCCGTTGACAAAGGAGTCTTAGGGGAAAGTAATCTGCGCCTCATACTCCACGGCAGCGGATTTCTACAAACCATAGAACTGTGCGCTTAATCACTAAAGCGGTAGTCTATGGACGGCATTGAGCGCTGAGCGACTAAAGTTCCAGAGAGGCAGACCGGCTACATGCATCTGCTTCTGCGATCATTTGATCGAATGTAAACCTACTTCGACGTAGAAGGACACTAGCCCGTGGACCTGTTTGAATATCAGGCGCGCGATCTTTTTGAGGCGCACGGTGTACCCGTGCTTGCCGGAATCGTGGCGCACACTCCTGAAGAAGCAAAAGCTGCAGCCGAGAAGATTGGCGGCGTAGTTGTCGTCAAAGCACAGGTCAAGGTCGGTGGCCGAGGCAAGGCTGGCGGCGTCAAGGTCGCTAAGACCGCTGACGAGGCGTTCCAGTACGCCTCCGACATCCTCGGAATGGACATCAAGGGCCATACCGTCAACACCGTGATGATCGCCCAGGGCGCTGACATTGCCGAGGAGTTCTACTTCTCCGTTCTTCTGGACCGTGCCAACCGCAACTACCTGGCCATGTGCTCGGTGGAAGGTGGCATGGAAATTGAGGTCCTCGCCGTAGAGCGCCCCGACGCCCTGGCCCGCGTTGCCGTTGACCCCGCCGTGGGCATCGACCAGGCCAAGGCCGAAGAGATCGTCGACGCCGCCGGCTTCGCGCCGGAGCTGCGCGAAGGCGTCGTCAACGCGATCCTCAAGCTGTGGGATGTCTTCGTCAAGGAAGACGCCACCCTGGTGGAGGTCAACCCGCTGGTGCGCACCGGCGCCGGTGACATCGTTGCCCTCGACGGCAAGGTTTCCCTGGATGAAAACGCAGACTTCCGCCAGCCCGGCCACGCCGCGCTGGAAGACAAGGACGCTGCCGATCCGCTCGAGGCCAAGGCCAAGGCCAACGACCTCAACTACGTCAAGCTTGACGGCCAGGTTGGCATCATCGGCAACGGCGCCGGTCTGGTCATGTCCACGCTCGACGTCGTCGCCTACGCCGGCGAGAAGCACGGCAACGTGAAGCCGGCCAACTTCCTGGACATCGGCGGCGGAGCTTCCGCATCCGTCATGGCCGCCGGTCTGGACGTCATCCTGAACGACGAGCAGGTCAAGTCCGTGTTCGTGAACGTCTTCGGCGGCATCACCGCCTGTGACGCCGTCGCCAACGGCATCGTCAAGGCCCTGGAAATCCTGGGCGACGAAGCCAACAAGCCGTTGGTCGTCCGTCTGGACGGTAACAACGTCGAAGAAGGCCGCCGCATCCTCGCCGAAGCCAACCACCCGCTGGTCACGCTGGCCACCACCATGGACGAAGGCGCCGACAAGGCTGCCGAGCTCGCTTACGCCGCTCGCTGATCCAGAGCCTGTCGAACCTTTAGAAAGAGAATCCCCTTATGTCTATCTTTTTGAACAAGGACTCCAAGGTCATCGTTCAGGGCATCACCGGCGGCGAAGGAACCAAACACACCGCCCTGATGCTCAAGGCCGGAACCCAGGTTGTCGGCGGCGTTAACGCCCGCAAGGCCGGCACCACGGTCACCCACGGCGACGTGGAACTGCCCGTTTTCGGCACCGTCACCGAGGCCATGGACAAGACCAACGCAGACGTCTCCATCGTCTTCGTGCCGCCGGCCTTCACCAAGGACGCCGTCATGGAAGCGATCGACGCCGGCATCGGCCTCGTCGTCGTCATCACCGAAGGTGTTCCCGTCCAGGATTCCGCTGAGTTCTGGGCCCACGCCCAGTCCAAGGTGGATGCCGACGGCAACCAGGTCACCCGCATCATCGGCCCGAACTGCCCCGGCATCATTACCCCGGGCGAAGCACTGGTTGGCATCACCCCCAACAACATCACCTCCAAGGGCCCGATCGGCTTGGTCTCCAAGTCCGGCACCCTGACCTACCAGATGATGTACGAGCTGCGTGACCTGGGCTTCTCCACCGCCATCGGCATTGGCGGCGACCCCGTCATCGGCACCACGCACATCGATGCGCTGGCCGCATTCGAAGCTGACCCGGAGACCAAGGCCATCGTCATGATCGGCGAAATCGGCGGCGACGCCGAAGAGCGTGCCGCCGAGTTCATCAAGGCCAACGTCACCAAGCCGGTTGTCGGCTACGTGGCCGGCTTCACCGCTCCCGAAGGCAAGACCATGGGCCACGCAGGCGCCATCGTCTCCGGTTCCGCAGGAACCGCTCAGGCCAAGAAGGAAGCTCTTGAAGCTGCCGGCGTGAAGGTCGGCAAGACGCCGTCCGAGACCGCCACCCTGCTGCGCGAAGTTTACGCAGCGCTCTAACACGCACGCATCAGCCCCCGTCCGCCGGAGTACTTTCCGGCGGGCGGGGGTTTTTGTGCGCTTGGCTATATCCAGAAAGAACGTGATGTCCACAACTCTTACCCCCGCCTCCTCCGCACGGCAGGGCCGAAACCGCCACCGCGGTGTGCTGGGGCGTGCCTCCTGGATTGCCACCCTCGGTGGCTTCCTGTTCGGCTATGACACCGGTGTCATCAACGGGGCGCTGCCCTTCATGACGGAGGATCTGGGCCTGACCCCGTTCACGGAAGGCCTGATTACTTCAAGCCTCCTTTTCGGAGCAGCCTTTGGTGCCCTGGCCGCAGGCCAGCTCGCTGACCGGTTCGGCCGCCGCCGGCTGTTGATGGCCCTGGCCGCAGTCTTCCTCGCCGGTGCCCTCGGTACAGCGGCTGCCCCCACCGTGGGTTTGATGGTGGTGGCCCGCGTGGTGCTGGGTCTGGCCGTGGGCGGAGCATCCGCCGTCGTGCCCATGTTCCTGTCCGAAATTGCTCCCGCTGACCGGCGCGGACAAATGGTGACGCGGGACCAGCTGATGATCGTCACCGGGCAGCTGGCTGCTTTCACGGTCAACGCCGGCATCGGCAACGCATGGGGCGGGGAGACCCACGTCTGGCGGTGGATGCTGGCCGTGGCCTCGCTACCGGCGATCGCCCTGTGGATCGGCATGAAGTTTGTGCCGGAAAGCCCGCGCTGGCTCGCCGCGCAGGGACGCTACCCGCAGATGATGGCGGTGCTGCAGAAAATCCGCAGCACTGAAGACGCGCAGACCGAGTACGACGGCGTCCGCGCCCTGGGCGCCGGCGAAGACACCCGGCGCGGTTCCTTCAAGGACTTCGCCGAACCCTGGCTGTTCCGGGTGCTGCTGATCGGCATGGGCATGTCCGTGGTCCAGCAGATCACCGGAGTCAACGCCATCGTGTATTACGGGACGCAGATCCTCGCCGACGCCGGATTCGGCACCGAAGCCGCGCTGACCGCCAACATCGCAAACGGCGTCGTCTCGGTGGCCGCCGCGATCCTGGGCATCTGGCTGCTGGGCAGGGTGGGCCGCCGTCCCATGCTGATCACCGGCCTGATCGGCACCTCCACGACGCTGCTGCTCATCGGCGTCGCCTCCATTACGATGCCCGAGGGGACGGCCCGCGGCTTCGTGGTGTTGTCCCTGACGGTGTTGTTCCTGGCCTTCCAGCAGGGTTCCATCTCTCCGGTCACCTGGCTGATGATCGCCGAAATCTTCCCGCTGCGGGTCCGCGGGCTGGGCATGGGATTGTCCGTTTTCGTGCAGTGGATGGCGAACTTCGCCGTCGGCTTCTCTTTCCCCATGCTGATGGCCGGCCTCGGAATATCCACTACGTTCTTCATCTTCGTGGCGCTGGGCCTTTGCGCGATTGTGTTCGTGAAGCACTTCATGCCCGAAACCCGGGGACGAAGCCTGGAGCAGGTGGAAGCACAGCTCCGCGCCGCCGGCACCAAGTAGCCGGGGCCCGGCTGAAGTGTCAGATGCGGTAACAGCGGCAGAGTCCTCTGCCGCTGTTACCGCATGGCAGGACAGAAGACCTAGGGAACCACAGGGTAAGCGCCAACCGTCGGCACCGTGACCGACGCCGTGAAGCTGGTCAGGGCCGTCGCCTTCGGAAGTGCGTAGACGGACGTTGCCGGCGTCACCTGCAGCACCAGCCTGCTGGCGGACGTTACGGTGTAGGACACCTCTTCCAAGGGCACTGTCACCGTGCGTTCCCGGCCGTCCAGGATGAGGGGAACCGGGGTGACCTGGTTGCCCAGCACCAGCGACGCCCGGGCCCTGTCTATGATCTGCGCATACACATGGGTGTTCCCCTGGGGTGCGTATCCGCGGTAGGTCAGGGTCAGCTGCGGAGCTCCAAAGACCGACGTCGTCACCGCCGGCGCGCTGATGGGCACGTTGACGGCCGACGGCGCCACGGCCGCCGCAACAACCGCGCCGCTGAGGGCAGCCGGCGTCAGCAGCAGCGGCCCCTTGCCGGACCCGGTCAGCGACCCGGTGGCTGCCGGATAACCCGGAGCCGCCCGGGTCACGCCAAACTGGTCGATGAACTCGAACGCCGCTCCGGTATCCACCGGTGCATCCTGCAGATACTTGCCGAACCAGTTCAGCACCGCAGGCGTGATGCGGTCCGGTCCGGCCGTGGAGTTGCACAGACCGTGACCGCCGCAGAACTGCAGCATCTTGGTGGGGGTGCCGGCGCTGCTGATCAGTTCATAGTTGCGGGTGGCTTCGGAGAGCGTAAAGAGGGTATCCGCGGTGCCCTGGATGATCAGGGTCGGTGCCGTGATGGACGTGAACATCTCGTCCGGGGTGAGCGAGGCGAAGTACGCCACGGATTCGGAGCTGAGCCGGTTCGGATAGGTCAGCCCCTCCTTGCAGGCTTTGCGCACAGGCGCGGACAGTGCGCCCTGGTTGCCAACGAGCGAACCCAGTTGGCCCAGCGCGGTGCCTTCGGTGCAGAGCAACGCACCCCAGCCAGTCTTGAACGAGCCTTCTTTGTACAGGCTGGTGGTCAGGTCATTCCAGGCGATGGTGGGGGCGATGGCGTCTACGCGCGGATCCTGGGACGCCAGGACAAATTGGATGCCGCCGCCGTAGGAAGCACCTGCCATGCCAAGCACCGGATCCCCCGGGGCATCCAGGCGGGCCTCGGGCTGGGCCGCGATGTAATCCACGATGGCCTGGGCGTCCCGGCCCTCGTACTGCGGGTTGTTGATGTAGGCCTCGCCGCCGCTGAGGCCGAAGCCGCGCGGGTCCCAGGTCACCACGTTATATCCGGCATCGCGCAGGGGAGCGATGCCGATGGAACCGATGAGTGTGCTGGTGGAAGTGACGGGGAGGCGTCCGCCGGGAAGCCCGAACCCGGGCCCGACCATTACAGTGGGCGCCTGCTGGCCGGAGGCAAGACCCGCGGCCGGAAAGAAGTTGGTGTGGATGGGAGTGCCGTCAAAACTCGTGATGACGACGTCGGTGCGGACGGCGGGTGCGGCTGCTTGAACCGGTGCCGCCCAGACGGCGGGAGCCGCTGCCAGGGATGAGCCCAGCAGTCCTGCTGCTGCGGCCAGAATACCAAGATGCTTCCTCATAGGGACCTCATTGTCTCTGTGCGTGATTGTCGCAAAGCATGGCGTGGAGCGAGTTACCATTCGGTAACTTGTGGGAGGCTATGCAGAGGATTGAGGTACCGCAAGGAAGACGGTCAAAGTGGGGCCAAATTGGGGGAATTAGCGGTTCCCGCTGCCGGGGAGTCTTCAGCCAGGTTCTGTCGTCAAGTACTCTTCCGCCTTCACATGAGGCGTTGCCCCCCAGCCGAGACAGCAGAGGCCCGCGCAGCATTCTCAAGAATAATGCTGCGCGGGCCCCAGCTTCGGCTGGCTAGCTGCGCGGGCGCAGCGGTCCGCCGTCGCCCGCTGGCGTTCCGGCCTGCGCTGAACGCGCGGGCACGGGGGCGGGGGTGGCGGCGTCGTGCGTGGTGGCCTCGTGCTCATGCGTGGACAGATCGAAGGTCGATCCGCCGTGCTCATCCACACCGGAGGCGATAGCCCGTTCAACCACTGACCTGGCCAGCCGGCGCCGCAGGGCCATCGGGTCGCGGGTCAGGTCCTTGGCGAGGGCAACGGTCATCAGCAGCATGACGAGCGCGAACGGCAGCGCCGCCACGATGGTGATCCGCTGCAGGGCAGCCAGCGCCGTTGACGGATCGGCGTCGTCTCCCGCCAGGAGCATGACCGCCGCCACCGCACCGGTCAGGACACCCCAGAAGATGACGACGCCGCGGGCCGGCTTGTCAGACCCGTTGGAGCTCAGGGATGCCATCACAATGGATGCGGAGTCCGCACCGGTGACGAAGAAGATGCCCACCAGCACCATGGCCAGGATACCGACGGCCGCAGCAATCAGGTTGGGCATGGGCAGCAGGGCAAACAGCTCGAAGAGGGCTGCGTCCGAGCCGGCAGCCGCCGTCAGGGCATCTGCCTCGCCCGGAGCGGCAGTCTGGGACGTGCCGATGGCGGCGCCGCCGAAAATCGAGAACCAGAGGACGGTGACCACGAAAGGAACCAGCAGGACGCCGCTGACAAATTGCCGGATGGTCCGCCCGCGGCTGATGCGGGCAATGAACATGCCAACAAACGGCGTCCAGGAAAGCCACCAGGCCCAGTAGAAGATGGTCCATCCGGAGAGCCAGGCACGCATGGATTCGTCGCCGACGGCCTCGGTGCGTGACGCCATCTCGGCCATGTTGCCGGCGTAGTCGGCAATGGCGGAGGGAATCACGTTAAGGATGAACAGTGTGGGGCCGGCGATAAAAACGACGATCGCCAGCAGCAGTGCAAGGCCCATGTTGATGTTGGAGAGCCACTGGATGCCCTTGGAGATCCCGGACATGGCTGAGCCTACGAAGCACGCCGTCAGGATCGCGACGATGCCAACCAGGATGGGGGCGCCGACGGTGTCGACCCAGCCGGTTGATTCCATGCCGCTGCCAATCTGCAGTGCACCCAGGCCAAGGGAGGCCGCGGTGCCGAAGAGAGTCGCGAAAATGGCAAAAACGTTCAGCAGCTTGCCCAGTGGACCGTCAACCCGTGCCCGGCCAAAGAGGGAGGTGAAGGTGGAGGAAATGAGCTGCTTGCGTCCAAGCCGGTAGCTGCCGTAAGCCATGGCGATGCCAACAATTGCGTACATGGCCCAGGGATGCAGTCCCCAATGGAACATTGAAGTGGCCATGGCGGTGCGCAGGGCTTCCGGAGTCTGTCCGTCCACGGTGCCGGGGGGAGGCGAAACGTAGTGGAACAGCGGTTCCGCAACGCCGTAGAACATCAGGCCGATGCCCATGCCGGCAGCGAACATCATGGAGATCCAGGACAGTGTCTTGAACTCCGGTTCCTCATCGTCCTTGCCCAGCGGAATGTTGCCAAAACGGCCCAGGGCGAGCCACAGGACGTAAACCACGAAGAAGGACGCCAGCAGGACAAACAGCCAGCCGGTGTTGGCCATGACCCAGTCCAGAGCAGTCTGGGACGACGTGGCCAGCGAATCACCGCCCACGAATCCCCACAGGATGAAGGCAATGGCCAGTGCACCGGTGATTCCGAAGAGGACCTTGTCCAGTTTGGCCGGTACGTCGGCCCGGCGGGCAGCTTCATGCGCCCGTTCGGTTTCCAGGAGCTGCTGGAGCAGTTCCTGGTCCGGATCAGCTTCTGCAATCAGGGCGTCTTCCCCCGGGATGGCGGGCGGAATTTCAGTCGTGTTAGCCATAGGCCTTCCTAGATATTAACGGAAGAATGCCCGGTATTCGTAAGGATATTTCGGGCGGCTGGGATGAGGCGGCTGGTCCCGGAATCTGCAGGCATAAACTCTGCGGGCATGGCTTTTACCGGGTGATGAAAGCGACGCTGCCCCTCTTCTGCGTTTCTTCCGCACCTGATACGTAGTGATGCGTAGTCCTTCTTAGGCTTTCCCGGTTGTACATTCAAGTCAAATTGCGCAGGAGTAAAATTGTCCGGAAATTGCCCAACAAAGGCGCACAACCGCGGACCTGTGCCGATTTCGGCCGGGGGCGGGGTGTGGAAACACACATCACCTTTGTGATCGGGAGCTCAGGTAAATCAGAGGCAGGAACCCCGCCCGCTACAGTCCCCGCCGCTCGGCACCGTGGCTGCGCTCCAACCGTGCCAAGGCACGCATGCACTCATCTTCAGCGGCGCTCAGCTCCAGGGCCAATTGGTCCGCTCTGCTCTGCAGAAGGAGCGCGGGAAGACTGGTCGGGACGTTTCCGGCAGGCAAAGCGCCGGTTGGTGCGGGGCAGTTGTTCTCCTCCAGAAGCTCACCGGCTTCGGCCTGGAGCTCAAGGCGCTTCCGGTGGATTTCTTCGACAGCGCCCGCGAAGGCCCTCAGTGCCGAGGCTGCATGGGAGGCGGCTTGCAGTACTGCTTCCCCTGCGGTGCGGGGCAGGTCCATGCCGCCGCGGACCTGAAACTGTTCGGGGGCTTCATAGGCATCGGCCAAAAGCGACCACCTGGCATGCGCCCGCTGAAGGGAATCGTTGATGATGGAACCTCGGTGCAGGATGGCCGCGGCGCTTTCCTCAAGCTCCGAGGGGGCCGGCAAGCCCGCCGTAGCCGTCAGGTCGATGGAGGTGCTCATGTCAGTCCCCACTTTCGGCTGCCGGGGCCGGCATCGTAGTCAGCCGGAGTCTCGGCGTCGGCGGGTATGGTCTGGCGGCCAATCAGCATCTGCGCGACGGGCAGCTCTGTGCCCACCCGGGGAACCTCCAGCGGGACCAGGGGGTAGTAATAATCCGGAGGAGGCAGGAAGCCCATGTCCGGCAGCCGATGCGGACAGGGGCAGCCCGGCACCGGCCAGAATCCCCAGAGCCAGGGAGATCTGTGTATGCCGGGCCCGTGGGGCCACCGGGGCAGCCCGGGGAACCACGGAGGACGCATCCACCGTGGCGGGCCGAGCCACCACGGCGGACGCCGCCACCACGGCAGCTGCATCCACCAGTACGGGATTCTCAGCAGCGGGTTCGGCAGGACAGGAAGGGGCTTCCGCGGCCAGACGGGCTTCCAGGGCGGCGGTCCGGGCAGAGGCACAACAGCTCCGCGTTCCGGCTCCGGCTCTTTGCCCGGGGGCGGTGACGGCAAAGGCCGGGGCAAGGGCACAGCGGGCGAAACCACCGAACCTCGATCCGGCTCGACACGCGGCCCCACCTCCGGCCCCACCTCCGGCACGGCCCCGGGAAAGACAGCGGGCAGCGTTTTCCCCGGGTTGCCGGAACCGGCGGCCGGCACAGCTGCTGCCGCTGCCTCAGCGCGCCTGCGCATCTCCTCATCGGCGGCGACGTACTCGGCAACCGCTGCCTTCACGGACCGAACGGCGCGGTCCGAGCTGACCAGTCCGGAACGGAGGTCATGGAACAGCGTTTCGGCCGCAAAGTTAGTGAAAGCCCGTGCCACCGGGCTGACGCCGAGCGAGGCTGTGACCGCGTCCACCCCGCCCTGGAGATCTGTTTGTTGGGTGACCAGCGAAGCGAGCTCTGCTTCCGTGTCCTGCAGGGCAGCCATGACCGCAGCGGTGTCAATGTTGTAGGCGGCCACGAGTTCCCCTTCCGATGCCCGGCGGCTGGCCGGTCAGCTCAATCTAACCGGTCCGGTTAGCCTCGGATACGGGAGCTTCCCGCCTGTGGAAAACCCCGGGAGCTAGTGGCCGAAGACGTCCGAATCGGTCACTGGAGCATCGGTTTCCAGTGTGTCCAGCGCTGTCATCTCCTGGTCATCGAGCTCAAAATCGAAGATGTCCAGATTCTGCGCCATCCGTTCCGGGTTGGCGGACTTGGGGATGGTCACGATGCCGGACTGGATATCCCAGCGCAGCACCACCTGTGCCGGTGTCTTGCCGTATTTGGCGGCAAGTGTGCCGAGCAGGGGATCCTCCAGCAGACGGCTGCCCTTGCCCAGCGGGCTCCATGCCTCGGTCACCGTCCCGAGCCTGGCATTGGCCTCCCGGACATCCCTGCGCGGCCGGTAGGGGTCAAGCTGGATCTGGTTCACTTCCGGAACCAGACCGGCATCGGCCAGCGTCTGCAGATGGGCGGGCTTGAAGTTGGAGACGCCTACGGCTTTGGCCAGGCCTTCCTCCTGGACGGCCCGCATACCTCGGAAAGCGTCCACATAAGTGTCCTGTGCGGGATTGGGCCAGTGGATCAACAGCAAATCCACATAGTCCGTTCCCAGCCGTTGGGTGGCCGCCTCCACTGCCCGGCGAACGCCGTCGAAACTGTGCCATTCCTTGTTGAACTTTGTGGTGATGAAAGCTTCTGCGCGGTCCAGGCCGCTGCGGCGCAGGCCCTCGCCCACACCCCTCTCATTGCGGTAGTTCTCTGCGGTATCGAAATGCCGGTAGCCCAGACTGATGGCGGTTTCCACGGCACTCGCCGCCTGATCATCGTCGAGGGGCCAGGTTCCCAGCCCGATCTGGGGGATGAGGGCGCCGCTGCGGAGCGGGAGGAGGGGCACAGAAGTATTCATGGGGGAAGCCTAGGCCACGCCGGTGCCGAACAGCATGCCCAGCAGGTACGTGGCGCCGGCTGCTCCCAGGCCGATCGCCAGCTGGCGCAGTCCCCGCTTCAGGGGTGAGGCGCCGGACAGCAAACCCACCACGCCGCCCGTGATGAGCAGGGCCAGGCCTACGAGAACGCAGGACATGATGACGGCGGTCAGTCCGGTGAGCCCGAAAATGTAGGGCAGGACCGGGATGATGGCGCCGGAAGCGAAGAAACAGAAGCTGGAGGTTGCGGCTCCGATTCCGGTGCCCACCGTTTCATGCTCGTCCACACCCTCCACGGCAGCTTCGGGATTTAGCGAGAAGCTCGGGTCACAGTCGCAGCTGTACAGGCCCATGCGCTCGGCCGCACGGTGTTCTGCGGCTTCCGGAGACATGCCCCGCGCCCGGTAGACAAGCACCAGCTCATTGGCATCAATATCAAGGGATTTGGCGGCGGCCAGCGTGATCTGGGTGGGACGGGATGCTTCGAGGAGTTCGCGCTGGGAACGTACGGAGACGTATTCGCCCGCTCCCATGGAGAGCGCGCCGGCCAGGAGGCCGGCCAAGCCGCTGAAGAGGATGAAGCCGCTGGACACGCCGGTGGCGCCAATGCCCATCACGAGGGCAAGGTTGGACACCAGCCCGTCGTTGGCGCCGAACACAGCGGCCCGGAAGTTGCCGGAGAGCCGGTTGCGGCCGCGGGTGGCCAGGCCCCGCACTACTTCCTCGTGGATTTGTTCGTCGGCGGCCATGGCGCTCGTGGCGTTGGGATCCTGAGCGTAGGGGGAGCGGCCTTCGGCCCGCTGGGCCAGCGCCAGGACAAACACCGATCCAAACCGCCGGGCCAGGAATCCGAGCAGACGGTTGCGCAGGGACGCGCGGGTTCTCCGGTTGGCCTCTTCACCCAGCAGCTCCCGCCAGTGGGCTTCGTGGCGGCCTTCTGCTTCGGCCAGGGCCAGCAGGATGTCGCGTTCTTCGCCGTCGCGGCGTTCGGCAAGGTAACGGTAAGTGTCGGCTTCCGCTCGTTCGTCGGCAAGGTACTGACGCCACCGTTTGAGGTCGGACGACGACGGCGGCCGGGGCTGGGGCGAGCGCTCGGCTTCGGGGTGGGTGTTCAACACTGCTCCTGGTACGTGGACCGGAGCGTTTGGGGAGGCTCCGGTCAGCTGATGGCGAAACTGACCGAAGGTCTCGCTCGCCCGTGCGTTGAACACACCGGGTGGTATGCCGGGCCACATGGCGGCCAGTATGTCGACAGACCTCGGCTGCTCCGCGGATCCGGTGAACGCGTCAACCAGCGGCAATTAATGACAGCTGACTGAGTTCATTACTATGGATTCTGCGGGAGGGCCGGAGCTACTCCCCTTCGACCTATCAGTGTAGCGGAGAACTAAAGTGCAACCCGAGGAAGACAGGATGCAGGCAACAGCAGACAATGGTGTCGGAATGGGAGGGCGTGGGACGGGAGCTCTCCGGCCAACGGCTAAAGTCGAGGACGTGACTACGCATACACCAACAGTCCCTGCCGAATACCCACGGCCCTGGACGCGCCACTACGGCGCCGGGGTTCCCGCAAACCTGTCCCTGCCAGATGGGTCCCTGGTGGACATGGTGGAGCAGTCAATCCGCAAATACGGTTCCAAAACCGCCCTCGAGTTCTTCGGAGCGACCACCAGTTATCAAGCCCTTGGCGAACAAATCCGCCAAGCAGCCTCCGGACTCAAGAAGCTGGGCGTAAAGCAGGGCGACCGCGTGGCGCTGGTGCTGCCGAACTGCCCGCAGCACATCGTGGCGTTCTACGCGATCCTGCGGCTGGGAGCCGTAGTCGTGGAGCACAACCCGCTGTACACGGACCGGGAACTGCGGCACCAGTTCGAGGACCACGGTGCCACGGTTGCTGTGGCGTGGGACAAGGCGGTGGATCGGCTGGAGGCGATGCCGACGGACATCCCGCTGCGCAGCATCGTGTCGGTGAACCTCATCGAGAGCATGCCGCTGAAAAACCGGCTGGCCCTTAAGCTTCCGGTTCCGGCGGCGCGCAAGGCCCGCGAGGCCCTGACCGTTTCCAGGACGCCCCGCAGCGGATCGCGGAACGTCGTCGCCTGGAAAAAGCTGCTGGACCACCGTCCGCTGCGGCGCCGGCATCCCCGGCCTGCGGCATCGGACCTCGCAGCAATTCAGTACACCAGCGGCACCACGGCCGCCCCCAAGGGTGCCATGCTCACCCACGCCAACCTGATGGCCAACGCCGCGCAGGGCAGGGCCTGGGTGCCCGGGCTGCGCCCGGGCAAGGAAACTTTCTACGCCGTCCTGCCCATGTTCCACGCCTACGGCCTGACGCTGTGCCTTACCTTCGCAATGAGCTTGGGTGCGAAGCTTGTCCTGTTCCCCAAATTCGATGTGGACCTGGTGCTGAACGCCGCAAAGAAGTCGCCGCCCACCTTCCTGCCCGCCGTTCCGCCGATTTATGACCGTATTGCCGCCGGGGCCAAGGAAAAGGGAGTTTCCCTGAAGGGCGTGCGCTTCGCGATTTCGGGCGCCATGAACCTCCCGCCTGCAACCGTCCAGGCCTGGGAGGAAGCCACCGGCGGCTACCTGATCGAGGGGTACGGGCTGACCGAAACGTCACCGGTTGCCATCGGCAACCCGATGGGACCCACCCGGAAGCCCGGAACGGTGGGGGTGCCGTTCCCCCTGACCGATATCCGTGTGGTGGATCCGGAGGACCCCACCGTGGACCGGCCGGCCGGACAGGAAGGCGAGCTGCTGATCCGCGGCCCCCAGGTTTTCCAGGGCTACTGGAACAAGCCGACGGAAACCCAGGCGGCCCTGCTGGACGGCGGTTGGTTCCGCACCGGTGACATCGTTTCCGTGGACGAGGATCACTTCGTCACGATCCGCGACCGGATCAAGGAACTGATCATTACCGGCGGCTTCAACGTTTCCCCGTCCGAGGTGGAGGAAGCGCTGAAGCGCCATGACAGCATTGCCGAAGCCGCCGTCGTCGGCATTGGCAGGCCCAGCGGCGGAGAGGACGTCGTAGCCGCCGTGGTCCTCAAGGAGGATGCACACTTCAAGCCCGAAGATCTCCGCGAGTATGTCCGTAAAGAGCTGGCAGCCTACAAGGTGCCGCGCCGGATCGTTCAGATTCCCGATCTGCCACGCTCGCTGATCGGCAAGGTGCTGCGCCGGCACGTCCGGGACAGCCTGACCGAGTCCGCTGCCTCGACCGACGGCACAACTGCACCGTAGCGGCAACACAGTAGAGGCAACACCCGAGTAATTCCTTCACCGGTTCCGCCAACAGGAAGACCAAGGATATGTCCACAACACCGTCCCCCCAGCACCGCGGACCCGTGGGGGAACCACCTCAGCGGTACTGGAGCGGCTCCCTGGGCCACGCTGCCCAACGCGCCGCCCAGATCCTTCTGGTGCTCGTCCTCGCAGTGGTCGCCATCTATGGGCTGTTGCAGATCACCCTCGTGGTCATTCCCGTGCTGCTCGCCCTGATTCTGGCCGCAGCCATTGCCCCGTTCGTGAATTGGCTGCGGCGCAAGGGGTGGCCAAGCGCCCTTGCCACCGGGGTTTCCTTCCTGCTCCTGCTCATCGTGTTCGGCGGACTCATCACCGGCATCGTTTTTGCCATCCGCAGCGAGTGGAGCTCGCTGGTGGACCAGGCCGTGGACGGGTTCAACAAGCTGTATGAATTCATTCAGGACAGCCCCATCCCGCATGACACCGCCGCAATTGAAAACGCCCGTGACGCCGCGATCAGCTTTGCCACCAGCTCGGCTGTGGGTAACGGCGCCCTGGCCGGCATTGGTGCGGCCACAAACTTCATCACGGGGTTCATCCTGCTGGCCGTGGTGCTGTTCTACTTCCTGAAGGACGGGGACAAGATCTGGGCATTTGTCCTGCGCTGGTTCCACGGGGACCGGCTGCAGAAGGCGCGCCTGTCCGGTACCCGGGCCATGGAGGTTCTGGGCGGGTACGTCCGGGGCACGGCCATTGTGGCCGCCGTGGACTCGATCTGCATCGGCGCGGCTCTGTTCATCCTGCAGGTGCCGCTGGCACTGCCGCTGTCCGTGATTGTATTTGTCGGCTCCTTCATTCCTTTGGTGGGAGCCACGGCGGCGGGCGTGCTGGCGGCCCTGATCGCCCTGGTGGCCAACGGGCCCCTGGTGGCGCTGATCGTGGTGATCGTGATTATTGCCGTGAACCAGCTGGAGGGAAACTTCCTGCAGCCGGTAGTGATGGGCCGAACCCTGAGTATTCACGCCCTGGTGATTCTGCTGGCGCTGACGGCCGGCACAATTCTGGCCGGAATTGTTGGCGCCATCCTCTCCGTTCCCATCGCTGCGGTTTCCTGGGCGATTATCAAAGTTTGGATCGGAGAGGACGACGGCGATCCGGAGGAAGTCCCCGAACTCCCCGAGCCGGAGGAAGCGGAATCCGCCGGCGCGGCTGCCCAGGACTGATTTTCGGCCTGGGCGAGCCGTGCAGGGGGCGGCGCCTCAGGCTACCGGTGCGGTCTCGGCGTCGGTGTCCGTCCAGCGGCCGGCTACCCGGTCCTCCCAGGCCCGCATCACGACGTCGTCGGTGCGAGGCGTGAGCAGCGAACCGGCAATGTAGGCGACGGCCGAGGCCAGCAGCCCGAAGTAGATGGGTTCGTTGGCGTAGATTCCGTCGTACTGCTGTTCCGCAGTGATTTCCAGGAAGACCATGGTTCCCAGCGTGACCACGGTGCCGGCGGCCATGGACAGCGCCGCGCCGAATCCGGTGCCCCGCTTCCACGTGAGCCCGCCGAGGATGCTCACGAGGAGGCCGCCGACCAGGATGTCATAAGAAATGGTCAGGGCAGCCACCACGTCCTGGACCGCGATGGCCAGGCCGATGGCCACAAGGCCCAGGCCCAACACCCAGGCCCGGTTCTGAGCCACCAGGTGCTCGGGGTTTCCTTCTGCCTCAGCGGGTGCAGCGGTGCCGCGTCCGCGGACCCAACCGGTGACAAAGGGAACGACGTCGGTACGGGCCACGGTAGCGGCGGCAATAAGTGCGCCGGAGGCTGTGGACATCATGGCAGCGACGGCCGCCGCGAGGACCAGGCCGCCCAGTCCCACCGGAAGGATGTTGATGGCAACATCGGCGTAGACGTCGTCCTTGGAAGCCACGCCGGGCAGGACCACGCTGGCGGCCATGCCGATCACTGCTCCGGCCACCCCGTACAGGATGCAGTAGATGCCTGCAGCGGTGCCGCCCCACTGCGCGATCAGCGGGGTGCGGGCGGTGAAGACCCGCTGCCAGATGTCCTGTCCAATCAGCAAACCAAGGGTGTAAACCACAAAGTACGTAATGATGCTCTGGGCGCCGATGCCGGTGAGGCTGAAGAACTCGGCTCCCACGCGCTCCCGGATGCCGTCCAGGCCGCCTGCCGCGTTGAGTGTGAAGGGCAGCATCAGGGCAAAAACGCCCACGGTCTTGATGATGAACTGGACCATGTCGGCCAGGGTGATGGACCACATTCCGCCGATGGTCGAGTAGATGAGCACCACTGCGCCGCCCACGGCGATGGCTGCCCACCGCTCCCAGCCGAAGAGGACCACGAAGATGGTCGCATAGGCCCCCGTCGACGTTGCACACAGCATGAGGGTGTAGGCGAGCATCACGATGGAGGAGACCTGCGTGGACCGGACTCCGTAGCGCAGGGTGAGCATCTGCGAGACGGTGTAGATCTTCAGCTTTTGCAGAGTGGAGGCAAAAAGCAGGCTCAGGAGCAGCACCCCGGCGCCGATCGCCACCACCAGCCACATTCCAGAGATCCCGTAGGTGTAGCCCAAGCCCACTCCGCCCACAGTGGAGGCTCCGCCCAGGACCACGGCGGCCATGGTGCCGGTGTAGAAAACCGGGCCCAGACGGCGGCCGGCCACCAAGTAGTCGCTGACATTCTTGGTCCGGGACTTTCCCCACCAGCCGAAGGCCAGCATGCCAGCGAGGTAGGCCACCACGATGACGGTATTCAGGTGTTCCATGAAATTCCTGCCGTTGCGCCAGACTTGGCAGCAAAATGCCCCCAAGTAAACTTATGTTGTCCCGTAGGCTAATTCAGTGCGGTGCCGCCGTCAATGATTCCGGCAGTTGTTACTTGGTGCCGCGCAGGGCGGGACTGGGCGCTGGGCCGCAGTCGATATGCTCGGAAGAGGGAACCGGCGGCTTTTCCGCAGGTAAGAAGAAATGAGAGGACATTTTCCGTCATGAAGGCCTTGCCAGTAGAGCCCTCCAATGCCCCGGTGGCCATCGGGCCGAGGATCCGCCTGGCACGGCAGGCCCGCCGGATGACCATCGAGCAGGTGGCCGGTGCCACGGGTCTCACGAAGGGGTTCCTCAGCAGGGTGGAACGGGACCTGACATCGCCGTCGGTGGCTTCCCTGCTCACGCTGTGCCAGGTGCTGTCGATCTCCATCGGAGACCTGTTCACTGCACCGGCAACGGAGCTGACGCGCTGGCGCGATGCACCGTCAGTGCATTTGGGCGGCACGGGGATCACGGAGCGGCTGGTGACGCCGCGTGCCGAACGCCGAATCCAGGTCATCCGCGCAGTCATTGAGCCCAGGGGCTCCGGGGAGACTGAGCTCTACTCCGTGGATTGCGACGTGGAAGTACTCCACGTTGCCCGCGGGCGCTTTGTGCTGGAGTTTGCCGGAGAAACCATGGAACTCTCCGAAGGAGACACCGTAACCTTTCCCGGCCAGGAACCGCACTCATGGCGCAATCCTGCGGATGAAGAGGCCGTGGTGCTGTGGACGCTGGTTAGTCCGTCGGCGAGCTGACCCGGACAGACTAGACTGCGGCGGCCAGATTGCCCGCGGCCGGAGTTGTCAGCCGGTCCAGGTACTGGACTGCGCCGGTGACGTCTGTCCCCTGGGAACGGAATCCGATGTGTCCGTCCGGACGCACCACCAGGATTTCCGGACGCCGGACGCTGAGTCCGAGGCGTTCAAAGGCCAGTCCGCTCACGTCCTGGATTTCCGAGGGATCCGCCGCTGCCAGCCGGCTGCCCACATTCAGGCGCTGGACGCTGAGCCACGGGGAGAGTCGCCCAAGGGCGTCATGGATTCGCAGCTGGGTGTCCGCCGGCCACCCCGGACCGCACAGGAGGATGTGGAAGCCCGGCGTTGCGAGGATTTCATGCAGGCGCCGCTCGCGTCCGTGTTCCAGGACCACCGCGTCCGGCAACCGGTCTCCGGCCTTTGGTCCGGCGGTCAGGAATGCCGGAAGGCGGCTGTCTCCGGTGTCCACCATGTCGCTGCCGCGGTACTGGGTATCCAGCTGGGAAGCCGTACGGAACAACCGTGAACGCAGCGCTTTAGACCCGGAAGCCTTGGGGGCAAGGGTCGGCAGGAGTTTGGTGCGGGGCAGCTTCAGGAGGCCGTTCTTGGACGAGGCCAGGCGGAAGATGCGGTCGGTGAACTGCAGTATGTCTTTGTCCGCGGGACGCCGCTCCGCGTCATAGCTGTCCACCAGCTCTTCGGAAGCAAGACCGCGTGCGCCCAGCGACAGTTTCCAGCCAAGATTCAAGGCGTCCTGAATGCCGGCGTTCATGCCCTGTGCGGCAACGGGGGAGTGGAGGTGGGCGGCATCCCCGGCCAGGAAGACGGATCCGTTCTGGAAATATTCGGCCATCCGGTGGGAGAGTTTGAAATCGCTGATCCACTGGGGATCCCGCAGGGTCAGTGCCCCGCCGGAGAACTTGTCCGCAGTCTTCTGCAGGGACTCCAGCGTTGCCTGCGCCGGGTCGCCGTCCTCCTTCATGGCGATCAGACGCCACGTTGCGGGGCGGCCCAGCGGGAACAGGAACATAAAGCCGTCCTCATTGAGGTAGGCGTGCATGTGGCCCGGTTCCGCACCGTCAACTTCGAGGTCGGCCAGCACATAGGTGCCGGGATAGCCGCTGCCGCGCCAGTCCATGCCTGCCTTGGAGCGAACCGTGCTGTGCGCGCCGTCCGCACCAACAATGTAGCGGGCCCGGATGCGTTCGATGCCCCGGTCCATGCGCTGGATCTTGGCTTCCACTCCGGCGAACGGATCTTCCGTGTCCAGGAATTCCAAATCCTGCAGTTCAACCCCGCGTTCCACCCGGATTCCGCGGCCGGACAGGTGCGCGGCCAGGGCGTGTTCGGTTTCCGCCTGGGAGAGGAACAGCAGGTGCTGGAATTCGGAATCCTCAATGCCTGCGTCGGACAGGTCAACGGGGACGGTCTGATCGGGCAGGTGGAGGAGGAGTCCGCGCGCGGAATGGCCCGCTGCCGTTAGTGCTGAGCTGATCCCGAAAGGCCGAAGGGCTTCCAGGGTCCGCGGCTGCAGCGCCAGCGCACGCGACTGCTCTGAGCGTGTGAGGCTGCGGTCAATGATGCGGAAACTCGTCCCGAAGCTCTCCAATTGGGCCGCCAGGGCCAGCCCCGTTGGGCCGGCGCCCACGATCAGGACATCGACGTCGTAGGTACTGTCCGCACTGTGCTGTTGAGCCGCCATAGGAACAGCCTAGTCTTGACGGCGGCCCACGTTCCACTTTAGCCTCATGGGAAACACTTGATGCCTAACAGGCAACGCATTCCAGACCGCCGGAAGTCGGTGTGCCGGGTGCGTAGCCAAGGGCAGGCCGGATTCCGGCCGGCCCGGATTTGGAGAAACAGCATGCAGAACCCGCCGCGCATTACCGCCAACGGCAACCTCGGACCTGTTGATGCGGCGCTGGTGCCGCGTTATGCCGGACCTGCCACCTATGCCCGCCTGCCCAGGCTGGACCAGGTGCAGCACGCTGATGTTGCCGTGGTGGGAGTGCCTTTTGACACCGGTGTCTCTTTCCGTCCGGGCGCCCGCTTCGGGGCCAACCATGTCCGTGAGGCTTCCAGGCTCCTGCGTCCGTACAACCCGGCGCAGGATGCCTCGCCGTTCGAGAACCTGCAGGTGGCGGACGCAGGTGACATGGCAGTCAACCCGTTCAACATCAATGAAGCAATCGAGTCAATCCAGGCAAACGCGCTGGATCTGACCGCGGGCGGGTCCAAGCTCCTCACCCTGGGCGGAGACCATACGATTGCCCTTCCGCTGCTGCGTGCAGCCACCGAGCGTGCAGGCCAGCCCGTGGCGCTGCTGCACTTCGATGCCCACCTGGATACCTGGGACAGTTACTTTGGTGCTGAATACACGCACGGTACTCCGTTCCGCAGGGCGGTGGAGGAGGGAATCCTCGATACCGAAGCTATTTCACACGTGGGTACCCGCGGACCGCTGTACGGCAAGCGGGACCTGGAGGATGACCGCCGCTTTGGTTTCGGCATCGTGACGTCCTCCGATGTTTTCCGTCAGGGCGTGGATGAAGTGGTTGCCAAGCTGCGGGACCGGATCGGAAACCGTCCTCTGTACATCTCGGTGGACATTGACGTCCTGGACCCTGCCCACGCCCCCGGAACCGGCACCCCTGAAGCCGGTGGCATGACCAGCCGCGAGCTGCTGGAAATCCTGCGGGGCCTGCGCGGCATGAACCTGGTGGGCGCCGACGTCGTTGAGGTTGCTCCGGCGTATGACCACGCCGACATCACCGCGGTGGCCGCCTCCCATGTGGCCTATGACCTGATCACCCTCATGGGACTTTCGTAAATGAGCGGGAAGGGCCAGAGCGGAGCGCCCGGCACAACGCGCCACGTTCGCGATGAGGAAATCCCGAACACTTTGCTGTCCGAAGAAGCCGTGCTGCACGGCGGCGCCCCGCCTGTGCGCAACGGCGGAGACCTGGTGGTGGAAACCCTTGCCGCGCTCGGTGCCACCACCGTCTTCGGTATCCCCGGACAGCATGCGCTGGGCCTGTTCGACGCCCTGTCCCGTTCCAGCCTCCGCTTTGTGTCCTCGCGGGTGGAGAACAACTCCGCTTTTGCCGCCGACGGGTTCTCGCGTGCCACCGGCCAGGTGGGAGTTGTCTTCCTGTCCACCGGTCCCGGAGCCCTGACAGCGCTCGCCGGGCTGCAGGAGGCCTATGCCACCGGCGTGCCCATGGTGGTGGTGGCCAGCCAGATTCCCATCGAGGGACTGGGTGCCCGGCGCCGCGGCATGCTCCATCAGCTTGATGACCAGAAGGCTTCGGCTGCCAATGTCACCAAGAGCCAGCGCCTCATCCAGCACGCTTCGGGCATTCCCTCGGCCATCCAGGATGCGTGGACGGAAGCCATCTCCTCGCCCATGGGGCCGGTATGGCTCGAGATACCCCAGAACGTCCTGCTGAACCCCGTGATGGTCCCCGCAGTCGAAGATGCGCTGGCAGAGCCCTTTGATAATCCGCCGCGGACCGAGCTGGTGAAGGAAGCGGTGCGGTGGCTTGCCGCTGCGGAACGTCCGGCGATTATTGCCGGTGGCGGAACCCGCCGCGGCAAAGCGGAAGCTGATCTGCTGGCGCTGGCGGAGAAACTGCGCGCGCCGGTGATCTGCACCCCCGGCGGCAACGGAGCGTTCCCCTGGAACCATGAGCTGTCGCTCCAATCCTGGATCGAGGACCGCCACACCACCGATGTCCTCGAAGACGCCGATGTCCTGGTCGTCGTCGGCTCGTCGCTGGGCGAGGTCACGTCCAACTACTTCACGCTGCAGCCGCGCGGCCGGATTATCCAGATCGATGCCGAGCCCCGGGTGCTGGAATCCAACCGGCCGGCCCTCGGCATCCGCGCCGATGCCGGGCAGGCCCTCGCGGCACTGGATGAGGCGCTCGGTTCCGTGCTCGCCGATTCTCCGCGGAAGGAGCCGGACTGGAACGGACAGACCCCGGAGCAGCTGGTAGCCCGGACATTGGCACAGGTGGCTGACCGTCTGGACAGCCAGGACCTGGACATGGAACGGAAGTTCATGGCTGACATCCGGGCAGCCGTTCCCGCCTCCATACAGACCTATTGGGACATGACCATCGCCGCGTACTGGGCGTGGAGCTGCTGGGACGCCAAATCCGGTCAGTTCCATTCCGCCCAGGGTGCCGGCGGCCTGGGTTACGGGTATCCCGGAGCCATCGGCGGCGCCGTCGGACTGGGGGAGCGGGTCCTGGCAGTCTCCGGCGACGGATCGGCCATGTATTCCATCGCAGAACTCGCCACTGCCCGGCAGCACAACCTGCCCGTCACCTGGCTGATTGTCGACGACGGCGGCTACGGCATCCTACGCGAATACATGGTTGAGGCGTTCGGCAAGGCCACCGCCACCGAACTTGCCGGTCCTGACTTTGTGAAGCTGGCTGAGTCCTTCGGTGTTCCGGCGCGGAGAACGGCGCCCGACGGCGTACAGGCGGCACTGGAAGAAGCGTTTGCCGGCGAGGGGCCCAACGTGGTGGTGGTTGAAGCGACCATCGGACTTTTCGCTCCGACTCATCTGGCGGACTGACGGACTGACGTCGAACGGGTTGCCCTTCACCTGTGGTTGAAGGGCAACCCTGCTTCGCCTGCTCGGAGATCATTCTGCGTGGTTCACGGCCGCAGTTGACCCGGTTCATTTAGTTCGTTGACTCAGGCAATCAATAGTCGTATCGTTGCCTGAGGCAAACAACAATGTTCCAGACAGGTGTTCCGTGGCAGTAAACCAGCGATCAGCTGAAGAATTAATCACGCTCATATTCCGGCTCCAGCGCCAACTCCGCTGCGTCGCGCAGAAAGGCGCCGATCCCCGGAGCCCGGGCACTGCCCTGCAGGGCGTCATGCGAATAATTGGCGACCACGGAGAGATCCGTGCCACCGAGCTGGCAGAAAAGCTCGGCATCGGAACCGCCGGGCTCAGCCGGCATCTCTCCGAACTTGTCACCATGGGGTACGTCTGCCGCCGTCCGCACCCTGATGACGGCCGGGCCTACCTCATCAGCCTGACTCCGGCTGGAACCCAAGCGGTCTCAGACGAGATGCACCGCCGGGCAGCACTGCTTCAGGACATGCTCGAGCACTGGACCGATGAAGAAGCCCTCTCTGCCAGTGAATCCCTGACCAAGCTCACGGAGAGCCTGCAAACAGCCATCCGCGCAATGAAGCCGGGTACCATCCAACCGCCCATCCCGGCAGGAGAAAAAACTAAGTGACAGAGTCGCAAAGAACCACTACCGCAGAAAGTACCAAGTCCGCGCCGGCCAAAGTCCGCAGGAACGGCAAGCCTGCACGCCAGGACCACGTTCCGGGCGAGATGAGCCACCGGCAGATCCTGCAGGCCCTGACCGGCCTGCTGGCCGCACTGTTCACCGCCATGCTGAGCACCACTATCGTGGCCAACGCGCTGCCGACCATCATGGCCGATCTGCACGGAACCCAGACGGACTTCGCCTGGGTGGTCACAGCGGCGCTGCTGGCCAACGCCGTCTCCACCCCTATCTGGGGCAAGCTGGCGGACCTGTTCAGCAAGAAGCTGCTGGTCCAGCTAAGCATCATTGTCTTCGTGATTGGCTCGGTCATTGCGGGGCTGGCGGACAACATGACCGTCCTGCTCTCTGCCCGTGTGGTCCAGGGCCTGGGCATGGGCGGCCTGACCGCCCTGACGCAGGCCGTCATCGGCTCCATCATTCCGCCGCGCGAACGCGGCCGGTACTCCGGCTATATGGGCGCGGTGATGGCTGTGGCCACTGCCGGCGGTCCCTTGCTGGGCGGGTTTATCGTGGACAGCCCGCTGGGCTGGCGGTGGACCTTCTTCCTCTGCGTGCCGCTGGCCGTAGTGGCACTGTTCCTGCTTCAGGTCACGCTTCGCCTGCCGCACACCCGCCGCAAGGTCAGCATTGACTGGCTCGGGTCGATCCTGCTGACCGCCGGAGTTTCGCTGCTGCTGATCTGGGTGTCGTTCGCCGGAAAGGCCGGCTACTACGAATGGATGTCCTGGCAGACCGCAGCCATGGTTGGCGGCGCCGTCGTGCTCCTGGCCCTGCTGGTCCTGGTGGAATCCAAGGTCCGCGAGCCCATCATCCCGCTGAAGATCATCCGCAAGCGCACCACGGCGCTGTCCATTGTTGCCTCTGTGGCCGTGGGTATCGCGATGTTTGGTTCCACCACCTTCCTGGGCCAGTACTTCCAGATCGCCCGCGGGTTCAGCCCCACGGAAGCCGGGCTGCTGATGCTGCCAATGATTGCGGGCAACCTGGCCGGTTCCGTGGGATCCGGTCAGCTGATCAGCCGCTTTGGCAAGTGGAAGCGGTTCCTGATTGCCGGCACGATCATGGTCATCGCCGGTGCGGGCCTGGCCGGAACCATGGATCACGAAACCGACATGCTTCTCGTTAGCCTGTACATTTTTGTCCTCGGCCTGGGCATGGGGCTGCTGATGCAGAACCTGGTTCTGGCTGTGCAGAACACGGTCCGGGTCTCCGAGGTGGGTTCGGCCAGCGCATCGATCGCGTTCTTCCGCACCGTCGGCGGCGCTGTGGGCGTCTCCGTTCTGGGCGCCGTGATGTCCAGCTCCGTGAGCAGCCGGGCTGCTGACGGCCTGCGTGCCGCCAACATTCCCGTGTCCGACGGCGGTGCCGGCGACTCGCTCGACATCGGCGGCATGCCGCCGGCCATTCAGGGTATTTTCCGCGCCGCTTACGGTGACGCCACGGCCACGATTTTCCAGATTGCCGCCGTGATTTCAGTGGTGGCTCTGATCGCAGTGCTCCTGATCAAGGAGCAGGTGCTGCGACGCACGCTGGACATCACTCCCGCGCCCAAGCCGCAGGCTAATCCCGATCTGACCGGAAGCTCGGAAACCCTCAGCGCGGCAGCTGGCACCGGCACAGCATCCGACACCGGCACAGCGCCCGACGGCGACGCGGCAACGCGCCCACGCTCAACAGCTGGAGCCTCCCGGGGCGGGACCGGAACACACTGATCCAATCCGGCTGCAGGGCGCCTTTATATACGGCACCTATCTAAAGAGGCCCTATCGAAACAGGCCCTATCTAAATAAGCACCTATATAAATAAGCACCGGCCCGACCCCGTTCAGGGGCCGGGCCGGTGCCTTTCTGCTAAGCGCAGGCGCCAGGGACTTCCGGGTTACTGCATCGTGAACCGGCGGGCCACCAGGTTGCCTGCCGCGGGGGAGCGCAGAACCCGGGCCAGGCCGGCGTTCCGGGCGGCTAGCAGTGCAGGGGCCAGCGGACGGCCGAGAGCCATGTTCAGCTGAGCCTGCGCTGAAGCTACCCGGGCAGCCCGGAGTCGCTGCCTCTCGTAGACCGCCAAAGATGCTCCGACATCGTGCCCGTCCAGCGAGGCGGTGATGATGGGAGCGAGCGCCGCCGCATCCAACCAGCCGAGGTTCATGCCCTGGCCGCCAATCGGACTGACCTCGTGGGCCGCATCGCCAATAAGAACCGTGCGCCCGCGGACCAGATCCCGGACCAGCCCGGTGCGCACCGCAAAGGCACTGAGCATGGTGTTGGAAGCCGGATCCGGGCTGACGCCGGTGCGCTCTCCGACCATGGCGGCCAAGTCCGCCGCGGTAGCCGTGGCCAGCAGCTGATCGGTATGGGCCACCCAGCGGCGGATTCCGCCCGGAAGGGGGAAGGACTCCACGATGCCGCCGGACTCCAGATACAGCACGGCGGTGCTTCCGTCTCCCGTGCTGTCAATGAAGTCGCCCATCAGGTAGGTGTCCCGCAGTGCGCGGGTCCGGCAGGGGGTTCCCAACAATTGCCGAACGCCGGACCGCGCGCCGTCAGCCGCCACGACAATCTGTGCGGACATTCCAATGTCCCCTGATTCGCCTGACTCTTCGGATCGGTCGGAAGCACCGGTCCTGACGCCGCCGATTCGGACCCGGCCGCCGTCGTCGTGCAGTTCCGTGATTCTTACTCCGCGCACCAGGGCGCCAGGATCCAGCTCCTTCAGCCGCGCTTCCAAAAGGGCTTCGGTGCGCAGCTGCGGCAAAGTCAGAACGTAGGGGAACCGCTCGGACGCGGCCGCGAAATCCAGGGCAGCCACATACCGTCCGCTGCTGCGGGCTTCGCCGCGCCGGATCTGCACGCCTTCACCGGTGACCATCTCGGCAACTCCGGCACCGGCCAGGGCCTCGAGCGACGGGGGATGGATACCGATGGCCCGCGAATGCGCCCAACGTTCGCGCCGCTGTTCCAAAACCTGCACGCTGACACCGGCCTGGGCCAGCAGCACCGCCAGGAAAACGCCAACGGGTCCGCCGCCCACCACAGCCACATCAGTTTTCGTCCGGGGAACGGCGACGGCGGCGGGACGCTGCGCCTGCGCCGTCACGGTTTCGTCCCGGGCGGAGAATGCATCAGCAGGTTTTGCCACGGCCGGTGCTGCACGCAGTTCCATCCGGGCGGAGCGGCGGCAGCCAGTTCGTCTGCTGTGTAGCTGCGGCGGATGGAGGTCAGTCCGTCCCGGCGGATAAAGCTGCCCGGGAAGAACGGCAGGGTGCCGGCGGAGAAAAGGGCGTAACCCCAGCGGCTGCGTTCAATGTCGCTGTGCAGGCTGAGCCTGCTGCCCAGCTGCTCCGAGTCTGCCAGCAGGGACCGGAACTGCTCATCGGTGAGGTGATGCAGGACATGGTTGGAGATGACGACGTCGTACGTCCTGCCTTCTTCGACCAGCTCGGAACTGAATGCCTGCCGGAAAGCCAGGCCGGGTATGGGCGTCTGCGACGACGCAAAAGCATGTGCCCGCTCATCCGGGTCGATTCCTGTGATCTCCAGCTGCAGGCCGTCGCGGCGGGCCCAGCGTGCCAGCATCCGGGGGACATCGCCGCCCCCGGAGCCAATATCCAGCAGTGTGTTCACCCGGTCTGCGTCGAAGGAGGGACGGAGGTAGGTGACATAGTTGCGCCGCCAGCCGGAGACCACGGTGTTGATCAACCAAAACTGTTCGTAGGTCCGCCGCAGTTTCGCCGGATCGCAGTCGGAGCGGTCCATTTCTTCCACGGCATCCGTGTTCCGCTCGGTGAGGGACCGCAGGTGCGGCGGGGTGAGCCGCCGGACCAACGGTCCCTGCGCCAGGGCACCCGTGGAGATTTCGGTCCTCACACGCCTGCCGGAGCGGGAACGGCCGGGTTTGCCGGGTCCTGTTCCGCAGCGGTTCCTTCGGCCACAGTTCCTTCAGCCGCACCTTCCGTCGCGCCAGGCGTTACCGGACCGCCAACCCGGGTGAACAGACCGGTTTCCACAGTCAGCCCGGGGCCGAAGGCCATGGAGCAGATGCGCTCATTTCCGCCGCGGAAGGGCTGGTCCATGATGTGCTTGAGCACAAACATCACCGTTGCACTGGACATGTTGCCCCAGTTCCGCAGTGTTTCGCGGGCCGGAACCAGCTGCTCTTCGGTGAGGTCGAGTTTGGCCTCCACCTTGTCCAGGATGCTGCGGCCGCCCGGATGGATGGCCCAATGTTCAATATCACGGTAGGCCTGCCCGGCAAGGCCCGGGTCGTGGGCCAGCAACGGTTCGAGTGCGCCCACAATGTGGTCGTCAATGATGTGCGGGACATAGGTTCCCAAAACCATTTCAAAGCCCTCGTCGCCGATGTTCCAGGCCATGGATTCCTCGCCCACCGGGGTGAGGATGGTTTCGAAATGGTCCAGCTGAATACCCGGAGCATTGCCCGGCAGGTCCCGGGCCGTAATGACGGCTGCGGCTGCCCCGTCGGCAAAAAGGGAGGATCCCATGATGGTGTCCGGATCATTGGAGGTGCGCACATGCAAAGAGCACAGCTCCGCGCTGACCACCAGCACCACGGCGTCTGGATCCGCGTCACAGAATGACTTTGCTGCCCGCATCGCAGGAAAAGCGGCGTAACAGCCCATGAAGCCAAGATGGAAGCGCTGCACTGACGGGTTCAGGCCAAGCGCCCGGACTACTTTGTAATCAGGTCCGGGATTGAAAAATCCGGTGCAGGAAACCGTAATGACATGGGTGATGTCTTCCGGGGCGATTCCCTCGCAGGCGTCGACGGCCTTGCGGGCGGATTCAATGAAAAGTTTGGTGGCCTCGGCCGCGAAAATATCGTTCCGGGTTTTGGTGCTGGGACTGAGCATATTGCCGGATTCGGCATCAAAGAATTTGGGATTTTCAGTCCGGTAGGACAGCGAAAGCTCAGCCAGGGCAGTGCGTCGGGTATCGATGGCGGCAGAGTTGAAACAGGTGGTCACCAGCCTTTGTCCCAGCCTGGTAAGGCCGGGTTGGGCGGCGAAGACATCACGTGCTTCGGTTTGTACCAGCACGGTGGGCGGGACAGCAATTTCCAGTGATCTTAGGGTAACCGTCATAGTCCATTCTTAGGGGAATGTTGCGCAGGACACAATGCCGGGGTCCGCAGCTGGCCTTTGGCGGGGATTGAGTGTGGGGCGATATGCGGCCATACTCAATGCATCATCGGCCGCCTGCCATCGGGCACGGTGGGAAATGTCAACGGAGACATCGTCAGGAGCACCCCATGAGCACTGAAATTCCCCGGCAGGATGAGGCCGGGCAGGGCAGTTCCCCCAAGAATGCCGGCAAAGAGCCCGCGCCGGAGGGATTGAAGAAGGTTGTTGCAGCGTCCATGGCCGGCACCGTGGTGGAGTGGTACGAGTTCTTCCTTTATGCGGCCGCCTCGACACTCGTTTTCGCAAGACTCTTTTTCCCTAATGCTGAAACGGAACTCGACGGCATCATCGCCGCGTTCGTGACCTACGCCGTCGGCTTCGTTGCCCGCCCAATCGGCGGTATTGTCTTTGGGCACTTCGGGGATAAATTCGGGCGCAAGAAGCTGCTGCAGCTGAGCATTATTCTGGTGGGCACCTCGACCTTCCTGATGGGCTGTCTGCCCGGCTTTGACCAAATAGGCTACTGGGCGCCGGCCATGCTGGTGATCCTGCGCTTTATCCAGGGCTTCGCGGTCGGCGGTGAATGGGGCGGCGCCGTCCTTCTGGTGGCGGAACACAGCCCCAACAAATCACGCGGATTCTGGTCCAGCTGGCCCCAGTCCGCGGTGCCCATGGGTAACCTGCTCGCCACCGGAGTGCTGTTCACACTGTCCGCCACACTCTCCGAGGACGCGTTCCTGGGCTGGGGCTGGCGTGTGGCCTTCTGGCTTTCGGCGGTCATCGTGCTGGTGGGCTACTACATCCGGACCAAAGTCAGTGACGCCCCCATCTTCCTGGAAGCGCAGAAGGAAGTTGAGGAGGAGGCCAAGGGATACGGCGTGGTTGAGGTCTTCAAGCGCTACCCGCGCGGTGTTTTCACCGCCATGGGACTGCGCTTCGCAGAGAACATCCTCTATTACCTGGTGGTGACGTTCTCCATCACCTATCTGCGGCTGGTCGTGGAAGTGGACACGTCACGGATTCTCCTCCTGCTGCTCGTGGCGCACTTCGTCCATTTCTGTGCCGTACCAATGGTCGGGCGGATGTCGGACCGGTTCGGCAGGCGGCCGGTCTACCTCGCCGGTGCCCTGCTGGGTGCCACCTGGGGATTCTTCGCGTTCCCGATGATGGATACGGCGGATGACCTGGTGATCCTGGCGGCCGTCACCATCGGTCTGCTGTTCCACGCGCTGATGTACGCGGGGCAGCCGGCCATCATGGCCGAGATGTTCCCGACCCGCATGCGCTATTCCGGTGTTTCACTGGGCTATCAGGTGACGTCGATCGTTGCGGGTTCGTTGGCCCCGATCATCGCCACGTCGCTGCTGGAGCGATACGACTCTTCCACGCCGGTGGCCGTCTATCTGCTGTGCGCCTGCGCCGTCACGGCCTTCTCCGTGCTGATGCTGCGGGAGACCAATGGCTTGTCCCTGCAGGACGTTGATGCCGCCGATGCTCAGGGAACAGCGGATCTGCTGGCGGCGTCCAAAACCAAAGACGCCAAGAACGGGCGCCGCAAGTAACCGTGCCATGTGATCCGTGGTCTTGAACGCACTGGATCCGGATGACATTCTGAATCCGCACCTGCAGCCCGCAGGTGCCTGATAAGCAAAGGAGCTTACAACCATGGCTGCAGTGGGATGGATTGGACTGGGAAACATGGGCGGCTACATGTCGGCCAACTTGGTGGCGGCGGGGCACACCGTCCGCGGCTATGACCTGAACCCTGCAGCAGTGGCCGCAGCAGGAGAGCGCGGGGTGGAGACGGTGGACAGCATCGCCGATGCGGTGGCCGGCGCCGACGTCGTCTTCACCATGCTGCCCAAAGGAGAGCACTCCCGTTCCGTTTATCTGGGGGAGGACGGGGTGCTGGCCCATGCTGATACCGGCACCCTGCTGGTTGATTCTTCCACCATTGACGTTGAATCCGCTCAGGCACTGCACGACGCCGCCGCTGCCGCCGGCTTCCGCTTTGTCGACGCACCGGTCTCGGGCGGCATCAGCGGTGCCGAAGCCGGAACGCTGACGTTCATGGTGGGCGGTGAACCGGGCCCGGTGCAGGAAGCCGCTGCCTTCATCGAGCCCATGGCGGGAAATGTCATTCCCACCGGCGGAGCCACCACCGGCCAGGCTGCGAAGATCTGCAACAACCTGATGCTGTTCATCAATCTGGCGGCAACGTCCGAGGGAGCGGTCCTCGCCGATCGGCTCGGCTTGGACAAGCAGGTGTTCTGGGACATCGCCTCCGTGTCCTCGGGCGACAGCTGGGCCCTGCGCACCTGGTACCCCATGCCGGGCGTGGTGGCGTCGGCCGCCTCCAACAATGACTTCGCCCCCACCTTCACAGCCGAGCTGGCCAACAAGGACATCAACCTGGCGATCGCCGCCGCCCGGGACACCGGCACTCCGTTGGAGATCGGCGAGCACGTCCAGCAGCTCTTCCAGCGTCTGGTGGACGCCGGGCACGCCGGAAAGGACTGTTCCATGATCGTGTCGCTGGTGGACGGCAGCCTGGCCGAGGGGGACGCAGGGGCGCAGGTCTCTTCCGCCGGCCGGAGCTAGACGATGGCGGGACGCTGCTGCGGCCGGGTGGACAAATACCATTGCCGGCACAGCAGGAAAATGATCCCAATTTCCACCATTCCTCCGCCGTAGTAGAGGATGAGGGCTCCTGCCTGGCCGTCCGCCGGTGTAACTCCCGGCGGGGGATCGGCGTACAGCGTCTTCGCCAGGATGTTGTGGGCAGCCGCTGAGAGGATCAGCACAGCTGCGCGCAGCCGAAAACCGGCGCGGTGCGGCATCGGATCCCGGCTCACCAATGATGCCGTGTACAGATACCCCGCCGCAGCCAGGTGGAAGGTGACCAGCCAATGAATTGGAGCCGATTCCTGCATGGCAGTGAAGAGGCCGGTCCGGAACATGAGCACCATGCCTCCGCCGTTCAGGACCGCTGCCGTCACGGGGAAGGTCAGGAAGCGCAGCGGACGGCTGCGGAGCACGCGGGACAGCCGCCGTGCAGGCACAACATCCAGGCTGCGCAGCGCGAGCGAGACCGGACGGGAGAGCACCAGCAGCGCAGGTCCCAGCATTCCGGCCAGCAGATGGGTAATGCCCAGGACAACGAAGCTTGCGTGGCTGCGGGTTGCCAGCGGATCCAGGACGGTGGCCAGGACAGCTGCGGCACCCGCGGTAAACAGCACGGCGCGGTACAACGGCCACGGCCTGGAGCGGGAGGAAAGGGCGCCGGCCCAGTAAGCGGTGACAGCGGCGGCGGCCGGAACCAGAAAGAGTAGTTCGACCCCGAAGCTGCCGGGCTGGTGCTCATGCACCGTTACGCTCCGGCGCGGCTGCCGACGGGTTCTGCGTGCCGGCTCCGGTACAGCAGGACCGCTCCGGCGAGGATCATCACTGCCGCGCTCAGGTTCCAGAGCAGGTCATAGGGCAGCAGCGGGACGTTGTAACGGATTTGGTGCAGCTCCATAAGCTTGTGCTGGACGGTGCCGTCATACAGCTGGAACGTTCCCGTCCCCACCAGGACGGCTCCCGCCCACCGGGAGGGAAGCAGGATGGCCCGGCGGCGAAGATCGGCGAACAGGAACAACCCGGCCACCACGGCAAACCAGCCGAAGGCATGGAACAGGCCATCCGAGAAGAGCCCGACGGCGGTGGTGGACTTATCGTAAAAGTGGTGCCACTGCAGCAGCTGGTGGAACACCACCTCGTCCACGAAGGCGGCAATGCCGATGCCGACCAACACTCCGGACAAGACATTGCGGCGGCGGGGTTGGACAGGAGCTCTGGTGGGGGTGCTCATCTAAGCGAAGATATCACCGGCTGGCAGAGGGATGGACAGTTGGGCGTCCGCCCTCACTGGCGTCCCGGGCCGGGCTGAACCACCATGGGTGTCATGTGGATGGGAATGATCGAATTCGACCTGCTGCTGGGTGATGTTCACTCGCTCAAGGGCAAACGCTCCGTGATTCGGCCGATTCTGGCTGAGGTGCGGCGCAAGTATGAGGTGTCCGCTGCCGAAACGGGCCAGCTGGATCTGCATCGGCGGGCCGAACTCGGCATTGGCCTGGTGGCCGCGGACGCTGCCCATCTTACTGAGGTGCTCGACGCCGTTGAACGGCTGGTGGCGGCCCGTCCGGAAGTGGAACTGCTCAGTGCACGACGCCGGGTGTTCCATTCCGAGGACTGGTAACCGGCCGCGCGACACGGCACCAGAGTTGAAACTGGGTTTCAGTTCATCTCCGGGTTAGGGTGCACAAACAGCATGCTGCGAATAGTCGCGGTGCGTTCGTGAAAACCATCCACAGAATCTCGGGGAGACGGCACATGGCACTACCGGTACCAGCACGGAAGTTCACGGCACAGGACACCACGGTGGATCTGCTCATCATCGGCTCAGGAACCGGAATGGCTGCGGGCCTGGCGGCAGCCGAGCAGGGTTCGTCAGTGCTGATCGTGGAAAAGACAGCCACCGTGGGCGGGTCAACGGCACGGTCCGGCGGCGCGTTTTGGATTCCCAACAACCCGGTGCTCAACGCCGCCGGCGCAAAGGACACACCGGAGCGGGCCGCAGCCTACGTGGACGCCGTTGTAGGCGGAACCTCGTCCCGGGAGCGCTGGCAGGCCTTCCTGGACAACGGAGTCGCCACCGTGGAAATGCTGCAGCGGACCACGCCCATGAAATTCCTGTGGGACAAGGAGTATTCGGATTACCACCCGGAGGAACCGGGAGGCTCAGCGGCGGGGCGCAGCTGCGAATGCAGGCCGTTTGATGTCAATACCCTCGGCGAGGAGCGAGGCCGGCTCCGGGGCGGGACCATGGAGTCGTCCTTGCCGATGGCCATCACGGGCAAGGACTACCGCTGGCTCAACCTGATTTCCAAGGTGCCCGTCAAGGGCCTGATGACCGCGGTAACGCGTGTGGTGCAGGGAGTCGGAGGCCGCGCGCTCAAGCGCGACTACGTTGCCGGCGGCCAGGCCCTCGCGGCCGGTTTGTACGCCGGGGTGCTCGGTGCCGGCATTCCCGTCTGGACGGACACGTCCCTGGTGCGGCTCATCACCGCAGACGGCAGGGTGACGGGAGCCGTGCTGCAGCAGGACGGACGAGAGGTCACGGTCACTGCGCGGCAGGGTGTGGTCCTGGCTGCAGGCGGGTTTGACCATGACATGGCCATGCGCCACAAGCACCAGTCCGAATCACTGGAAGCCTGGAGTTTCGGCAGCGAGGGCAACACCGGAGATGCCATTAAAGCCGCCGCAGAGATTGGTGCCGGCACTGCGCTGATGGACCAGTCCTGGTGGTTCCCGGCCGTTGCGCCCCTGCCGGGACGGTCGCCGTCGGTCATGCTGGCCGAGCGGTCCCTCCCCGGGTCCTTCATTGTGGACGGCAGCGGAAACCGGTTCGTCAACGAAGCCCAGGACTACATGTCGTTTGGGCAGCGTGTCCTGGAGCGTGAACAGCAGGGAAACCCGGTGGGCACCATGTGGATGGTGTTCGACCAGGAGTACCGGAACAGCTACATCCTGGCCGGAAGCCTCTTTCCCCGGATGGCACTGCCGGAGAAGTGGTACAAGGAAGGAATTGCCGCTAAGGCGGACAGTCTGGCGGAACTGGCCCGGGAAATTGGAGTGCCGGAGGAGACCTTCGCGGCAACGGCTTCCCGCTTCAATGAACTGGCCGGTGCCGGCGTCGATGAGGACTTCCACCGGGGCTCCAGCGCCTACGACCGGTATTACGGCGATCCAACGGTGCGGCCCAACCCCAACCTGCGCCCCCTTTCCGGAAACGTGTACTACGCCGTCAAAATTGTCCTGAGTGACCTGGGCACCTGCGGCGGGCTCACGGCGGATGCGCGGGGCCGCGTTCTGGCCGAAGACGGCACAGCCATGGATGGCCTGTATGCCATCGGAAACACTGCAGCGAATGTCTTCGGCAAGAGCTATCCGGGCGCCGGGGCCACCATCGGCCAGGGCCTGGTCTACGGCTATATTGTAGCCCGCGATGCCGCGGAACGGCGGGGCGCGGGCACTGAACCAGCAGCGGCCTGAACCCCTTGCTGCTTCTCTCGACTATCGATAGATTTGTCTTGAGAAACAGTCGAGGAAGGGAAGCGCCATGGGCAAGCTGACCATTCTGGCGTTGCGCGTTGTGCTGGCTGTGGTCCTTGCCGGCACCGTGTTTGTACAGACAGTTATGGTGCCCCTGCTGGCAGCGGACCTGACGGAAGCGGGCCCGGGCGCAGACGCCGTCCGGGTCCCCGTCGTCGTTCTCATCGTCCTGGGCCTTATCTGCGTGCAGATCACGCTGGTCTGCGTCTGGTGCCTGCTGACGATGGTGCGGAGGGGAACGGTGTTTTCTCCGGCGGCCTTCCGCTACGTCGATGTCGTGATCGGTGCCGTAGGCGCGGGTGCCCTGCTGATGTTCGGTCTGGGAGCGGTCCTCGCTCCGGGAGAAGGCGTTGCCCCCGGTGTCGTCCTGCTCATAGGAGGAACGGGCGTGGCCGTCGCCGGGGTTGCGCTGATCGTCCTGGTGCTGCGGATGCTGCTGGCCCGGGCCGTCGCCACCGATGTTGAGGCAACTGCGCTGCGCAGCGAACTCGGCGAGGTGATTTGATGCCCATCATCGTGGACATTGATGTCATGCTGGCCAAACGGAAAATGCCGGTGGGAGTCCTGGCCGAACGCATCGGCATCACTCCCGCCAACCTCGCCGTCCTCAAGAACGGCCGGGCAAAAGCAGTGCGCTTCACCACGCTCGCCGCGCTGTGTGAAGTGCTTGATTGCCAGCCCGGCGACTTGCTCCGATGGGAACCCGAAGAAGAACATTCGGCGGCTGACTTGGCCGTTCAACGGCCCCTGACACGAGAATAGTTGACCAATCCCGCAGCAGGTAGGGAACAATTGGGCGGGTGAGTCTTCCCCCGGTACAGCCCAAGAAACCAGCAACTCCGACCCCGTCGCGGCCGGAGCGCTCCGGCCGCCGGTCCGGCACGGCAGCCGACCGGACTACCGACCGAGTATGCGCGCAGATCGCTGCGGAACTGAGGGTAGCGCCCTGGCAGGTGCGGGCCGCCGTCGACCTCCTGGACAGCGGAGCCACCGTTCCGTTTGTTGCCCGGTACCGCAAAGAGGCCACCGGAAGCCTGGACGACGCCCAACTGCGCGAACTCGACGAGCGACTGCGGTACCTTCGGGAGCTGGAGGACCGGCGGCAGTCCGTCCGGGAAGCCATTGACGGCCAGGGCAAACTGACCCAGGAGCTTCGAGCAGCCATAGACGCTGCTGACACAAAGTCCCGGCTCGAGGACATCTACCTGCCGTACAAAACAAAACGCCGCACCAAGGCACAGATTGCCCGCGAAGCCGGACTGGAACCGCTCGCCGAAGCGCTGCTGGCCAACCCGATGCTGAGCCCGGAACGTGCAGCCGCCGATTTTGTGAACGATGCCGTGCCTGACCCCGGGGAAGCGCTCGCGGGAGCGCGGGCCATCCTGATTGAACGGGCGGGCCAGGACGCCGACCTGCTTACGGATCAGCGTGAACGGCTGTGGAAGCAGGGGCGGATGCGTTCACAGGTCAAGAAGGGCAAGGAAGCGCAGGGCCAGAAGTTCGCTGATTACTTCGCGTTTACCGGCTCCCCTTCCGGCATGCCTTCCCACCGGGTCCTGGCACTGTTCCGGGGAGAAAAAGAAGGCATCCTGGAATTGGAACTGGCGGAAGCCGACCCGGCCGACACCGCTGCTCTGGCCGCCGCCCGGCAAAAATACGAACGGGCGGTTGCCGCTCACCTGGGTGTGTCGGACCGCGGACGCCCTGCCGACGCCTGGCTGCAGCAGACCGTGCAGCTGGCGTGGCGGCGCATCCTCGCCAAACTGTCCGCCGACCTGCGTGTCCGCCTGTTCGCCGCTGCGGAAACCGAAGCGGTGCGGGTGTTCGCAGCGAACCTGCGTGATGTCCTGCTGGCAGCGCCGGCCGGAAACCGTGCCACGCTCGGATTGGACCCGGGACTGCGCACCGGTGTGAAGGTTGCCGTGGTGGACGGCACGGGACAACCGGTGGCCACCGACACCATTTATCCGCATGCCCCGGCGCGCAAATGGGATGAGGCGCTGTCCCGGCTGGCCGGGCTGGTGAAGAAGCACGGGGTTGAGCTGATCGCCATCGGCAACGGCACAGCATCGCGTGAAACTGACAAGCTGGCCACCGAACTCATCCGGTTGCTGCCAGGTTCCGGCCTGCAGAAGCTTGTGGTGTCGGAAGCCGGAGCCTCCGTCTACTCTGCCTCCGCCCTTGCGTCCGCAGAGTTGCCCGGGATGGATGTTTCCCTGCGCGGTGCCGTGTCGATTGCCCGCCGGCTCCAGGATCCGCTGGCTGAACTGGTGAAAATCGATCCAAAGTCCATCGGTGTCGGCCAGTACCAGCACGATGTCAGTGCCGCCAAGCTGGAACGCTCCCTGGACGCCGTGATCGAGGACTGCGTCACCGCGGTGGGTGTTGACGTGAATACGGCCTCACCGGCGCTGCTGACCCGGGTGGCCGGCGTCGGACCGCTGCTCAGCGAAAACATTGTTGCTTACCGGAATGAGAACGGTCCTTTCGCCCGCCGCGCAGACCTGAAGAAGGTGCCGCGGCTGGGAGCGAAGGCCTTTGAGCAGTGTGCCGGCTTTCTGCGGGTCACCGCCGGGACTGAACCGCTGGATGCCTCCAGCGTGCATCCGGAGTCCTACGGCCTTGCCCGGCGGATCCTTGCTGCCGCCGGGACCACGATGGGTCCGGCGGGAGCGTCACTGGAGAACCTGACCCCGTCAGCGTTCGTGGATGAAACAGTCGGGCTGCCCACGATCCTGGATATTGTTGCCGAGCTTCGCAAACCCGGCCGTGATCCGCGTCCGGAGTTCCGTACGGCTACCTTCTCCGACGGCGTGGAGACGATTTCCGACCTTCGTCCGGGCATGGTGCTGGACGGTGTGGTGACCAATGTGGCCGCGTTCGGCGCCTTCGTGGACGTGGGAGTTCATCAGGACGGACTGGTGCATATTTCCGCCATGTCCTCCACCTTCATCTCAGATCCCCACGACGTCGTGAAGTCGGGACAGGTGGTCAAGGTCAAGGTGCTGGAGGCTGATCCGGAGCGTAAACGCATTTCGTTGACGCTCCGCCTGGATGACGACGCCGCTGCCGCTACCCGCGGGCCCAAGGCTCCGCGGGAGCACGTCATGAAGACCCGCGCCGAGTCGGGAGCCGGCGACGGCGGCAAGGGATCCTCGCCGCAGCGCACCGGGAAGGCAGGAGCTCCCGCCCGGGGCAGCAATCGCCGCCCGGCGGTTCCGGCGCCGGCCCAGGGTCCGATGGCTGACGCGCTGCGCCGGGCCGGGCTGGCTTAACCGTCAGAGGACTCCGGGTCGGCCAGGGCTTCCTCCGGCGCAATGCCGCGGTCGGCGTCAGGATCCTCCGGAGCCTTGCCGGAATGGCCGGCGGGAACCGTACCGCCGGGCGAGGTGCCCTGTTCCTGACGGATATTATCGGCGGGGTGCTCCGCCTGCCCGGGGCGGCGCGGGTCGCCCGAGGGCTCGGGCGCAGGGGCGCTCGGACCCAGGGGATCGTCCTCGGTATTGGCAGGGCCGGTGGGTTCGGTGGTCATGCGGACATCCTTTCGAGCGGTAGTTCGGCCGTGTTTGCGGGGAGCGGGGAGGGAGAGCCGTCAGGCGGCAGTCAGCGCGCCGCCAGCTTCCCGAGCAGCGAGCGCTCCAGGTTTTCCAGCAGCTCGCGCGGGTTCTCCCAGATCTCGGTGGCGCCGGCGTCGCGCAGTTCCGCTTCACTGGTGCCGCCGCAGAGCAGCCCAATCGTCGGGATCTTCAGCTCTGCCGCAGCTTTGACGTCCCACACCGAGTCACCGACGAAGATCGTGTCTTCAGCGGTCAGGGACGAGCTGTCCAAGGCTGACTGCAGGATGTCGGGGGAGGGCTTGGATTCCTCGGCGTCGGCGGAGGAAGTGGCCGCGGTAATCGCGGAATCGGCGTCGATGACGGTGCGCAGGACTTCCAGTTCCGGTCCTGATGCTGATGAGGCCAGCACAATGGTCAAGTCCTTGTCCGCACAGGCCAGCAGCAGCTCCCGGGCGCCGTCGAAGGAGCGGAGCGCCGGCCACCAGGTGGAGAAAATTGCTCCGTGGGTCGCGTCCAACTTTTCGTCTTGATCTTTATCCCGCTCCTCGCCCAGGAGATGCTCCACCAGTTTGTCGCCGCCCATGCCGATCGCCCGGTGCACGGCGGACATCGGAACGTCCAGGTCCATCCGCCGGAAGGCCTGCCACCAGGCAACGGTGTGCAGATAGTTCGAATCAACCAGGGTTCCGTCGACGTCGAAAAGAACGCCGCGCTTGGCGGTGCTGTTGTGGGCCATGTCTGTCCTGCCTTCGGGGGGATGGGGATGAACTGGGGATTGTTCGGGGCGGTGAGGTTTTGAGTCTAGCGACCAGCCGTGCCGCGCGGGCCGAGAAATGTGACGAGTTGCTCCTCCAGGGCACTGCGGTCCTTCAACTCACATTCCCACACGGTCAGCGACTCCCATCCTGCCGCCGCGAGGGACTCCAGTGCTGCTGCGTCACGCATCGCCGTTCTGCGCCGCTTTTCGGCCCAGAACTCGCTGTTGCTCTGCGGTGCATGCCGGCCGGCCGCACAACTGTGCAGATGCCAGAAACAGCCGTTAACAAAGATGACCTTGCGCCGGGCGGCGAACACCAAATCGGGTTTACCCGGCAGCAGCTTCCCTCCTGCTGCGCCGTGCAGGCGGAAGCGGTAACCGGCAGCGTGGAGAAGGCGTCGAACCAAAAGCTCGGGTTTGGTGTTCTTGCTTCGGATCCGGGACATGTTCGCGCTGCGCTGCTCAACAGTGACGGTATCGGCCATGGTTCAAGTCTAGGCAGCCGCCCGGCTGCAGCATCCTCCCGGAATCCGGCGTCCGGCAGCAGGTACGGCGCAGTGCCCTAGCCACCGCCTGCCGGGTCGGCCTACGTTGGCTGGTAGATGAGATCACGCGAAGGGTTGGCCTATGGCTTCGATTCGAATTCTTGGTACGGGCGGCACGATCGCGTCGCGGAGCACAGGTCCGGGCGGTTTGATCGCCAAGGACCATGCGGAGGACCTGATTCAGACGCTGTCCCGCCGTCACACCGTTTCCGTGCGGAACGTGATGGTCAGCGGAAGTTACCAGCTGCAGTTCTCCGATCTGCGGCTCATTGCCCAAGCGGCACGCAACGCCGTGATGGACTCCACCGTGGACGGCGTTGTCATCACACATGGGACCGACACCATGGAAGAGACGGCGTTCCTGCTGGATCTGGTGCACAGCTCACCCAAGCCGGTGGTGTTTACCGGTGCCAGCCGTCCTGCCGACAGCACTGCTCCTGACGGTCCGGACAATCTGGAGCAGGCCGTGGAAGCCGCAGCTTCCCCGGAACTGCGCGGCACGGGCGTGCTGGTTTCGTTCGCAGGAAAGATCCGTTCAGCCCGGGGACTCTTTCTTGCCAGTACTACGGCAGCGGACCCGTATGCCGGAGGCACCGAGGTGGCACATTTCATCGGGGACAGCCTGCATGTCACTGCCAGACCGCTCCGGCCTTCTCCGCTGCGCATGCCCAGTGAGGAATTCGACCGTACCCGCGTCACCATCGTGGACTGTGCGCTTGGCGCGGACACGGATCTGTTTTCCCATGCGGTCCACGCCGGCGCGGCCGCTGTCGTTTTGGCCGGTACCGGGACGGGGAACGCCGGTCCCGGGTTTGTGGAAGCGGTCCAGGACGCAGTACGCGGGGGATGCTTTGTGGTTCTGAGCTCACGGGTTCCCTACGGTCCCGTCATCCCGACGTACGGTGACGGCGGCGGAGTGGACCTGGTGCGGGCCGGAGCGATTCCCTCAGGCGACCTCAAGCCTCCGCAGGCTCGCATCCTTGCGGCACTGCTGACGTCCCAGCCGGCAACCCCCGAGCAGATTCACCGTGTTCTGACTGCTGCTCCCGGCAGGCAGGGCGGGCAGTCAGGATAACGAAAGGGTTGCGGCCTTGCGCGTATGACCGGCAGGTGGTTCCAGAGTTCATAAGTTGGCTTATTATTAGTGGCACAGATATGCCCCTTACAAGGAGGTAAGAGATGTCGGGCTACTTCAAGCTAGTAGACGCCCACGACGGCGCTTTTCGGATCAAACTCATTTCCGGTGACGGCGCGCTCATGGCGGTATCAGCCATGTTTCCCACCAAGCAGGCAGCCGTCGCGGGAATCGAGCTCCTGCGCGAGATTGCCGGCACCGGCCCGGTTGTAGATCAAAGCCATGACGCAGACATGCTCGGCGACGCCAGCCGCGAGAACGGCCGAGCCAAAGCATCCTGACACTTTGGTTCTGATCGGCAGTCCTGATCAAAAGGCCCGGAGTTCCGTTGTCGGAACTCCGGGCCTTTTTGGCTGCAGCCGCTTTTACTTGTTGTCATCATCTCCTTCGGCTGCCTCTTGGCTGTGCTGACGCGGTTCATTGGGTCCAGCGGCTGACGAGTCTCCCTCGGACGGAGCTTCGTTGTGGGTACGGTCCTGGTCATTGCCGGATGCGGGATGTTCCTTCTCAGCCATGGTTATCTCCAGTCAGGTTGGGTGCGCGCAGGCTCCGGAGAAGAGCCGCCCGTATGTTCAGTCTAGGAAGCGGTGTTCCGGGCAGTAAGGGCCAACCGCCAAGTCGCCGTCCCGGCGTCCGGGAGCGCTCCGGCCTGTTATCAAACCTGCCGATATCAGTCCTAGCCAGAGGCCTGATCTGCCGGTACCGTGAACCGGGTGCAGCCAACTGAAGAGGCAGACGTCATTGTTGTCGGTGCCGGACTGGCGGGCCTCACGGCAACCGCAGAGCTGATTGAGGCCGGCCGCTCCGTCATCCTCGTGGAACAGGAAGGCGAAGCGAGCCTGGGCGGGCAGGCCTGGTGGTCCTTCGGCGGACTGTTCATGGTGAATACGCCCGAACAGCGGCGGCTGCGGGTTCGCGATTCCGTGGAACTGGCGTGGCAGGACTGGCTCGGAACAGCAGGCTTTGACCGGCCGGAAGATTACTGGCCGCGCCGTTGGGCTGAGTCCTACGTCCACTTCGCGGCGGGGGAGAAGCGTGCGTGGCTGCATCAGATGGGGCACCGTGTCTTTCCGGTGGTTGGGTGGGCGGAACGCGGCGGTTACGGGGCCACCGGGCCGGGCAACTCGGTACCCCGGTTCCACATCACCTGGGGCACCGGCCCGGGCATCACCGCACCCTTTGAAGCGAAAGTGCGCGACGGCGTCGCCCGCGGGCTGGTGCGGCTGGCCTTCCGCCACCGGATGGAGGAACTGACGGTAAGCAACGGCGTCGTCACCGGGGTGCGCGGCAGTGTGCTGGAGCCGACGACGGCGGTTCGCGGCGCTGTGACCAGCCGCGTCCCGCTGGCGGAGTTCGAGTTCACTGCCGGCGCCGTCGTCGTCACGACCGGCGGAATCGGCGGGGACCATGATTTGGTGCGGGCGGCCTGGCCGAAGCGTCTGGGAACCCCGCCTGAAACGATGCTCAGCGGTGTGCCTGAACACGTGGACGGCCGCGGCATCACCGCCAGTGCCGCGGCCGGGGGCCGGGTCATCAATCCGGACCGGATGTGGCACTACGTGGAGGGCATTCGGAATTGGAACCCGGTGTGGGCCAACCACGGGATCCGGATTCTGCCCGGTCCGTCCTCGCTCTGGCTGGACGCCGCCGGCAACCGGCTCCCGGTGCCCCTGTTTCCCGGCTTCGATACCCTCGGCACGCTGGAACATCTGCGCGGCACCGGCCAGGACTACAGCTGGTTCATCCTCAACAAGGCGATCATCCGCAAGGAGTTTGCATTGTCCGGGTCCGAGCAGAATCCGGATCTGACGGGTAAATCCGTGCGGGAGGTGCTGGGCCGTGCCACCGCCGGGGTGCCCGGGCCGGTGCAAAAGTTCCTGGACCACGGCGAGGACTTCATTACCGCCGGCTCGGTGGAGGAACTGGTGGCGGGAATGAACGCGCTGGCGAAGGACTCCACCAACGGCGCTGCTCCGGTCCTGTCCGCCGAGGCAATCCGGGCCGAGCTGGAAGCCCGGGACCGGGAGATCGCCAATCCCTTCAGCAAGGACAGCCAGGTTACCGCCATCCGCGGTGCCCGGAGCTATCTGGGGGACCGGCTCATCCGGACGGCGTCCCCGCATCCGATTCTGGATCCTAAGGATGGTCCGCTCATTGCGGTGCGGCTGTCGGTGCTGACCCGCAAAACCCTCGGCGGTCTGGAAACGGATCTGGACTCACGGGTGCTGGGGCTGGATGGAAATCCGGTCCCCGGCCTCTTTGCCGCCGGTGAGGCGGCAGGCTTTGGCGGCGGCGGCATGCACGGCTACCGGTCCCTGGAAGGAACCTTTCTCGGCGGTTGCCTGTTCAGCGGCCGGGCAGCCGGCAGGGCAGCAGGCCGGTAGCCATCATGTGGCCCGCGGCAGCGGGACATATCTGGCCCCGCCCTGGCCGACCCGGCCAAAGCTGTAACCCACGCTGACCCCGGGGTGGGGTTCCTGCCCGTCCGGCAGCAGCCCGGCGCCGTCAGAAACCCCGCCGTCAGAAACCCCGGCAGAATCCGGGCCGGCAGAAGCGCCTCCGGCGCCCAGCAGGCTCCGCGTCAATGTCTCGCCCTGGCCCAGGAGTTCCCGAACGGCGGCGGCCAAGTGCTTGTCACCGGGCTGCTCGCCGGCATCCACGGCAACCAGTACTGCCCGCCGGATCAGCTCCCGTGCGAAGGACGCGGTGGCGCCCTCGGACTGGTCCGCGGCAGCCTGCAGCGCAGCTTCGGAAAACACTCCGGCCGGGGCGTAGAGTTCCAGCAGCCGTACCCGGTTTCCGGCATCGGGCAGCGGAATTTCGACGGCGAGGTCCACCCGCCCGGGCCGCTGCACGAGCGCCCGTTCCAGGGCTTCCGCCCGGTTGGTGGTCATGAGGAAGACGACATCGGCGTCGGCATCCAGCCCGTCCAGGGCGTCGAGGACTTCAAAGAGCAGGGGCTGGGGGCCGTTGCCCATGTCCCGGTCCTCGGCCACCAGATCAATATCCTCAAGAATCACCATGGACGGCGCCATGGCACGGGCCAGACGGGCCGCTTCTCCCACCGCGTGCAGCGAACTCCCGGCGAGCAGCACCGCCGTCGTGCCCTCGCTGGCACTGAGCAGGTGGCGGACGGTATGGGTTTTGCCGGTGCCGGGCGGGCCGTACAGCAGGACGCCGCGCTTGAGATGCTGCCCGTGTTCGCGGAGCACCTCCCGGTTGGCAGCGATGCCCAGGACATGCCGGCCCACCCGGTCCAGCACGCCGTCGGGCAGGATGACTTCGTCTGCGGGAAGCGAGGGGCGGGGCAGGAACGTGACGCCGGCGCCCTGTTGGCCGTAGGGGTCAAAGGCGAAGGACACGACCTGTCCACGCAGAATGCTGTTGGTCCGCAGATCCTCCTGGACCGCCGTCAGGAAGCGGGCCGCGGCTTCCCGCTCCGGGGCCAGCACGGCAATGTCGGTCCCGTTGCGTCCATATTGCGGGTTGGCTGCGCGCTGCAGCACCGCCAGCGGAACCCCTTCGTAGACAAAAAGCCGCAGTCCCAGTGCCAGCACCTCGCGGGTGCTGTCCGGACCGACGGCGAGATTGACGAAATCAGGCTGGCCCACGGTCACGGGACCGTACTCCTGCTGCACAAGGTCCGACAGGGATAGGTGGTGACGCTGCTGCCCGCCGCCCACGCCGATCAGCCGTGCCATCGGATCCTGCCCGGAGATCTTCTCGACGGCGATGTCCAGGTCCGCGAAACGATGGACCGGAAAGTCCTGGGCCAGGATGGGAAGGTCCGAGGCGGACATGCCCAGATGTGAGGTCAGGACGTCCAAGAGACGGACACGTCCCGGAGTTTCGTCCCGGTGCGCCTGTGCCAGATCGACGGCACGGGTGAAGTTGCGGAGGAATTCCCCCAGTTTTTCATCCATGCGGCCAGAGCCTAACAGGAGACGCTGCCTAACAGGAGACCAGAGCCTGGCAGCAGACGACGACGGCGCCTCCCGGGTAGAGAAGCGCCGTCGTCGTTTTGCGGTGGGGGACTGAGCCTTAGCCCACCAGTTCCGCCAGTGCCGAGTATGAGGACTGCGCACCCTCGCGGGTGGCGGCCAATGCACCGGCCCGAGCCGCGAAAGTCGCAGCCTCCACCAGCGAATCCCCGGCGGCAAGCCGCGCTGCGGTAGCCGCGGTGAAAGCATCGCCGCAGCCGGTGGTGTCCACTGCGGTGACACGGGTGGGTGCCACGGAGACCACGCGATCCGCTCCCTGGGCTGTGCCGTCCAGTACGACGGCGCCGTCCCCGCCGAGCGTGATGATGGTGCGCCGCACGCCGAGCTGTCCCAGGACAGCGATGACCGCTTCCCAGTCGGCGGCCGGATCAGTAAGACCGGTGACCAGCGCCGCTTCGTGGGTGTTGAGCAGCAGGACATCGGTGAGTGCGAGCAGCTCGGCCGGGACCTCCCGGTACGGGGAGAGGTTCAGCAGGACCTGCGCGCCGGCGTCGTGCCCTGCGCGTGCCGCAGCAGTGACCGCGTCAAGCGGAACCTCCAGGCTCAGCGTAAGGACTGCGGCGTCGTCGAACAGGTTCTCCGGCAGCTCAGCGCCGGTGACGGTGCCGTTGGCGCCCGGGGAAACGATGATGGTGTTTTCCCCGGCAGCGTCCACCACAATCATGGCCGTGCCGGTTGCCGTGTCCGTGCGGCGCAGGACGCGGGAGGCGTCAACGCCGGCAGCGGCCGCGGCCTTCAGCAGCAGATCCCCGTGTCCGTCGGCTCCCACGGCGCCGAACAGTCGAACGTCGGCACCCAAGATGGCCGCTGCAGCAGCCTGGTTGGCGCTCTTTCCGCCTGGAACAATGACCAGTTCCGAGCCGTTGAGGGTTTCCCCGGGCTGCGGGAAGCGGTCGGTGCGGACGGTTAGGTCAGCGTTGAGCGACCCTACAACTACAACTTTTCCGGCGGACATGCGGGACGTTCTCCTTTGGGGCGGATCAGGCGGGTGAGGCGGACTGTGCTTACCGGACGGCTTTCTCAGCAGTGGTTTCCACTTCGGCGTTGGCCGGCTTCGGGATCAGGAAGGACGTGGCCAATGCCAGCACCAAAATGACCAGACCGGCGATGAGACCGCCGTAGTAGCCCTCAGTTCCGGATCCGTCCGCAGCCGTGGTGGCAGTCTTTACAGCGTAGATCACGGCGAAGCTGAGCCCGGCGCCCAGGTTGAACGCACCGGCGTTCAAGCCCGGCAGGAAGCCGGGGTTCTCCTTGGGGGAAAGCACAATGCCCAGGCCGTTGAGCATGATGTTGCCGATGCCGGCGTAGGTGATGCCGATCAGCACCGAGACGCCCAACAGGCCCAGTTTGGAATCGCTGCCGACGACCAGGAGCATCAGGGCCAGCGCAATCACTGAGCCGATCATGCCGGTCCGCAGCATCTTGCCGTAACCCCAGGTGGCGGCCAGGCGGCCGGCGATCGGGCCCATGACCAGCCCGGCGATGGCGTACGGGGTGAGCGTCCACCAGGCTGACTCTTCGGCGCCCATGCCGAACCCGACGACGCCGTCCTGCGCCAGAGCGGGAATGATGCCGTTCATGACGGCAAAGACACCGGTCATGGTCAGCAGCGTGGTCAGCAGCAGCGCCCAGGTGGAACGCTGCTTCAGCAGATAGGTGGCCACCAGCGGCTCTTCGGTGCGGTTTTCAACCTTCCAGAACACCGCGAAGGCAATGGCGGCGATGACCATGAGGCCGATGACCAGCGGCCAGTTGGCGTCCGCCAGCTTGCCGGCCTCGTTGAAGGCGGTCAGCAGGGTGCCCACGGAGATGACCAGGGGAACCACGCCCACCCAGTCCATCTTTTCCTTCTTCTCGGCCCGGGATTCCGGCGCCAGGAACAGCAGGAGCGCGGTCGCCACGGCGCCCACGGCGGCCATTGCCCAGAACACCGACGCGAAGCCGTGGTTTTCAGCCAGATAACCGCCGGCAATGGCGTCAACGCCGGCGATGCCGCCGTTGACAGCCGTGATGACACCCATCAGGGTGCCGTAGAGCTTGGCGTCACGAATTTCCACGCGCAGCATGATCAGGGTCAGGGGCACCACAGGTCCCGAGACGCCCTGGATCAGGCGGGCGATGAACAGGACCTCGATGCTGGGTGCCAGTGCGGCCACCACGGAACCGATGGTGAGGACCACCAGCATGCCGCTCAGGACCTTTTTGCGGCCGATGATGTCACCGAGCCGCGGAAGGAACAGTGAGAAGAGGGCAGCGGCGGTGAAGAACGCCGTCTGGGTCAGACCCACGGCAGCGGAGGTGGTGTTGAGTTCCTCCTCGATCTTCACCAAAGCGGGGGAGAGCATGGAAGCGTTGAGCTGGAAGGCCACACAGGCAGCCAGCAGGGCCGTCATCAGGGCGGCCACATTGACGCGGCGCTGGGTTGTTTCGCTCACAGGTCTACCTCACCAATTCGCTCCAGGGCGTCGACAACCAGGTCCCAGAATTTCTGGTGATCCAGGTCAACAGCCACGGAGGTGTTGCAGTCAGCGGGCGCCGGTGCACGGAAATCCGCCACCGTCATGCCCAGGGTCAGGGTGCCGGTCAGTTCGACATCCAGCGGAACACGCCGGGTGGTCATGACCGAGGGGTCGATGACGTAGGCGACGGCGCAGGGGTCATGGACAGGCGGGAAATCAAAACCCTGATTGTCCTTATAGGCCTGGCCGAAGAATTCGAGGAGTTCCCCGACGAACTTGGCGGGCTTGGTGCCCACCGCGGCGATGCGGTTGGCAACCTCGTCCGTGGCCAGGGCCTGATGCGTGAGGTCCAGGCCGACCATGGTCAGCGGCCACTTTTCGTTGAAGACGATATGCGCGGCTTCGGGATCAATCTTGATGTTGAATTCGGCCACCGCAGACCAGTTGCCCACGTGGTAGCCGCCGCCCATGAGGACAACTTCCTTCACGCGCTCGGCAATGCGCGGTTCCTTGCGCACTGCCAGTGCAATGTTGGTCAGTCCGCCGGTGGGCACCAGGGTGACGGTGCCGGGGTCATGGGACATGACCGTGTCGATGATGAGGTCCACGGCGTGCCGCGGATCCAGGTCGATGGCAGGCTCGGGGAGCTCAGGGCCGTCCATGCCGGACTCTCCGTGGATGTCCGGTGCGTTTTCGATGGTGCGGACCAGGGGCCGCGGGCTGCCCGCAGCGAAGGGAACACCTGTGATATTTGCAACACGGGCAATCGCCAGCGCGTTGCGCGTCACCTTCTCTAAAGTCTGGTTTCCGACGACGGTGGTCACCGCCAGAAGCTCGATCTCCGGGCTGCCGTGTGCCAGCAGCAGGGCGACCGCATCATCATGGCCGGGATCGCAGTCCAGGATGATTTTGTGGGGCATTGCATCTCCGCTTCGTTGAGGTTCTCGCTGGGGGACCGGAGTCCCCGTGGTGCAGTGCCCCGCCTGGGCGGTCCGTTCAGCAGGCGCAACAATGCGGTGCGGGAGGAGGCCACGGCGGAGTGCGGCGCGCTGCGGAACGGGTTCAGGCGTTGACCGGGAAACCGTTCGAAGGGCAGCACTTTCCCTTGACGGGAGGGGGCACTGCATTAAAGATAGCGGCGTTTTTAGGCCTCTATTTCCTGATGTTGCTGTCCCGTCCCGCCGGACCCGCGGCCAATTTGCCTGTGTTCGGGGCAGGCCCTAACCTTTGCGCTGCAGCAGTCAGCGAAGGGCAGGTTCGGCAGGTTCGGCGTTGGCGAGCCGATCTGTTTCTGCGGCTGCTTCAGGGCTGGCGCCGGCTTCCGGCGTTGCAGGTTTGGGGATCAGGAAGGATGCGGCCAGGGCCAGCACCAGGATGACCAGGCCGGCAATGATGCCTCCGTAGTAGCCCTCGGTCCCCGACCCGTCCACTGCTGTAGTGGCCGTTTTGGCCGCGTAGATCACGGCGAAGCTGAGGCCGGCGCCCAGGTTGAACGCACCGGCGTTCAGCCCCGGCAGGAAGCCGGGGTTCTCCTTGGGGGACAGCAACACGCCCAGGCCGCTGAGCATGACGTTGCCGATGCCGGCGTAGGTGATGCCGATCAGCACCGAGACGCCCAGCAGGCCCAGCTGGGAATCGCTGCCGACGATCAGGAGCATCAGGGCCAGCGCAATGACGGAGCCGATGGTGCCGATCCGCAGCACCTTTGCGTAGCCCCAGCTGCCCGCGAGGCGTCCGGCGAAGGGTCCGATCACCAGTCCGGCGAGGGCATAAGGGGTAATGGTCCACCAGGCAGAATCCTCGGCACCCATGCCGAACCCGACGACGCCGTCCTGCGCCAGGGCGGGAATGATGCCGTTCATGACGGCAAAGACGCCGGTCATGGTCAGTACGGTGGTCAGCAGCAGCGCCCAGGTGGAACGCTGCTTCAGCAGACGGGTGGCTATCAACGGCTGCTCGGTGCGGTTTTCAACCTTCCAGAACACGGTGAAGGCAATGGCGGCGATGACCATGAGGCCGATGACCAGCGGCCAGTTGGCGTCCGCCAGCTTGCCGGCCTCGTTGAAGGCGGTCAGCAGGGTGCCCAC
>NZ_PJIU01000005.1:142943-173430 GCF_002929435.1 Arthrobacter sp. 9E16
ATGAGGCCGATGACCAGCGGCCAGTTGGCGTCCGCCAGCTTGCCGGCCTCGTTGAAGGCGGTCAGCAGGGTGCCCACCGAGATGACCAGGGGAACCACGCCCACCCAGTCCATTTTGGCCTTTACTGCCGCGGAAGATTCCGGAACGACCACAATCACCAGAGCAGCGGCAAGGACCCCCACGGCGGCCATGGTCCAGAAGACGGAGGCGAAGCCGTGATTCTGCGCCAGGTAACCGCCGGCAATGGCGTCGACGCCGGCAATGCCTCCGTTGACCGCGGCGATGACACCCATCAGGGTGCCGTAGAGCTTTGGTTCACGGATTTCCACCCGCAGCATGATCATGGACAGCGCCACCGTGGGCCCGGAGACGCCCTGGATCAGCCGGGCGAGGAACAGCACTTCGATGCTGGGGGCGAGGGCGGCCACCACGGAGCCGATGGTCAGAACCACCAGCATGCCGCCCAGGACCTTTTTGCGGCCGATGATGTCACCGAGCCGGGGAAGGAACAGGGAGAAGAGAGCGGCAGCGGTGAAGAACGCCGTCTGGGTCAGGGCGACGGCCGCAGAAGTGGTGTTCAGCTCTTCTTCAATGGTCAACAGTGCGGGGGAAAGCATGGAGGCGTTCAGCTGGAACGCCATACAGGCGGCCAGTAGCGCCGTCATCAGCGCTGCAACGTTGACGCGGCGTTTGGTTGTTTCACTCACAGGTGTAGTACGTCAATTCATTTCGGGGATCTTCATCGGGTCCAGGAGCTTTTGCGGGCCCGGCACTGCGTTAACGATATCTGCTTTCGGGTACGGGTTTACCGCCTTGCCGGGCAGGCGAGGGGCCGGCAAGGAATAACTGCCGACCCGCAAAGGTTGGATCAGGCAGGATAAAAAATAGATGCATATGCATGAAGTAGCGGAGGTTGCCGAGATGGCAGATCGCAGAATAGTAGTTGTAACGGCAGGATTGGGCGTTCCCTCGTCCAGCCGGATGCTTGCCGACCAGTTGGGGCAGGCCGCCCGCCGGGCACTCGAGACCTCCGGCGGCTCTGCCTCGGTGAGCACCTTCGAACTCCGCGAGTACGCCGTGGATATCGCCAACAACATGGTGACCGGTTATGCGCCGCCGAAGTTGGAGACGCTCATCAATGAAGTAGTGGCCGCAGACGCGCTGGTGGCCGTAACCCCCGTTTTCACTGCCTCCATGAGCGGCCTCTTCAAATCGTTCTTCGACGTTATCGACAACACCGCCCTGGATGGAAAGCCCGTGATCCTGGGAGCGACCGGCGGCAGTTCGCGGCATTCCCTGGTGCTGGACTTCGCAATGCGGCCCATGTTCAGCTATCTGCGGGCCAAAGCCACGCCGACGGCGGTCTATGCGGCACCGGAGGACTGGGGCTCAGCCGGCGACACCGGATCCGCTCCCTCCGGCACAAGTGCATTGGATGCCCGGGTGCGCCGTGCGGCCTCCGAGCTCGCTGCACTCTTGGGAACCCAGGGAACCCAGGGAACCCAAGGACCGCAGGGAACCCAGGAGCCTGCAAAGCGTCCGGATCCCATGGTTTCGCTGCCTTTTGAACAGTTGCTGGCCCAAACCCGCCGGGGATAGGGAGCCTCTTCTAACGCCGCCCGGCCGGAACTAAACTCGACAGGATCCGTCTCGGCCGGGCCCGGCCTTCAGGCCGGCTCGTAGGCCGGGAACCTCACCAGCGGCAGGAGCCGTGTATGGCCAAGCATGCCGATTCCGAATCCTCTTTCGCCGGTTCATCTTCCGGACCGTCCGTTGCCGGCAGTAACACGGTGCCCTCCGTTGATCCGTTCACACCCACTGCGCCCGCACCCTCCATTGCCATTCTTCCGGCGTCCACCTCGGAACTGGTGGCTGCCGTGGCCGAGGGCGGCGGCATTGTGGAGGCACTGTCGGACAGCACCGCCGGCGTGGTGCTGGCGGACGTCGTCGGTCCCGAAGCGGTGGAACGCGCAGTAAAGGGACGCCCGGGCATCCGCTGGGTCCAGCTGCCCCTGGCCGGGGTCGACCAGTATGACGATCTCATGCGGGCCCACCGGAATATTTCCTGGACCAGCGGGAAGGGTGCCTTCCGGCAACCGGTGGGGGAGTTCGCACTGACGCTGACGCTGTCGCTCATGCGCGGCATTCCGGTGTTCGCGCGGGCCGGCACCTGGGGGCCGCCGCAGGGCACGTCACTGCACAACCGGCACGTGGTCGTGGTGGGAGCAGGCGGGGTTGGACAGGAAATCCTGCGGCTCCTGCGCGCCTTTACCGAGCACGTCATGGTGGTTCGGGCACACGACCACCCGGTCGCGGGCGCCGAACGCACGGTCACCGATGCAGGGCTGGACGACGCGCTGAAAACGGCCGACGTCGTGATCCTTGCAGCTGCCATGACGGAGGGCACCAGGCACCTGATGGATGCCCGGCGGCTGGCGCGGATGAAGGATCATGCCTTCCTGGTCAATGTTGCCCGCGGCCCGCTGGTGGATACGGATGCCCTGACGCAGGCGCTTGCCGAGGGCAAACTGGCCGGCGCTGCCCTGGACGTCACGGATCCCCAGCCGCTGCCGGACGGGCATCCGCTTTGGTCCGAACCACGGGCCCTCATCACGCCCCACACCGCGGAAACTCCGGAGATGGTGGCGCCGCTGCTGGCCGGCCGGGTGCGCGACAACGTTCGCAGGCTCGCCGCGGGACAACCGCTGGACGGCCTCGTGGACGTTGACGCGGGGTACTGACTGGTTACTGACTCCTCAGCGGCTGCCGCTGTCCCCTAACGGCCGTGTTCCACCAGTGCCAGCACCCGGGCCGGGCTTGCGGTGCCGCCGGTAATTTTCAGGGGCGCCACCACGATCAAAGCGCCGGTGGGCGGAAGCTGGGCCAGGTTTTGCAGCAGGGTGACGCCGTACTTGTTGTTGCCCAGCAGGTAATAGTGCGCAGGGAAGGGCGGATCGAAGGCTCCGGCGTTGCCGGCGTCGATGCCAACAGTTTCCACCCCCAGCCCGGCGATCCCCGTCTCCTCACCCAGCCACTTGGCGCACGCGGCCGAGATCCCCGGCGTGTGGGAGCCGCCGTCGTCGATGTTGAGGAAAGCGTCAGCATCCTCGGCGAACTTGTCCCACCCGGTGCGCAGGAGCAGCCAGGCACCGTCGGGCAGCGCTCCGTGCTCGGCCTCCCACGTCTTGACGTGATCAATCTCGAGCACAAAATCGGGATCCTCTGCTGCCTCGGCGCTGAAGTCCAGGATGACGGCGGGCGCCACCAGGCGTGTCAGCGGAAGCTGTGAAACGTCGTCGCCGTCTCGCCCGGAAATCCAGTGCGACGGCGCATCCACGTGGGTGCCGATGTGCTCGCCGGTATGAATGTTGTTGTGTTTCCAGAACGGACCGGGTTCGTCGAAGGCGCTGACCGCTTCCAGGCTGAAATCGATGAGGTTGACGAACGGTGCGGGCAGCTTCAGGGTGGGGGTGCTGCTGCTCAGCGGAGCTGTCAGGTCCACTATTTCCAGTGTGCCGCCGGCAACGGCGTCCAGCAGGGTGTTGATCAAACCGGAATCAGTGCGGTTGAGGCTCATATCGGTTCCTGTCCAGGCGGGGAGGCTTTGCCTGAGACTACCGGTGCGTCTGCGGCGCCGTGTCACACAGGCGTCACATGGGCCGCAATATGTCGGCAGCGCGGTTGGTGCCCCTGCGGGCGGGACCTATTGTTCAGGGTATGGATGCTCCGAATATTGCAGCGCTCGTAGGCCGTACCCTGGCCCGGCTCGGGGCGGGACGCGCCTTTGGCGTGGTGGGCAGCGGCAACTTTCACCTCACCAATGCCCTGCGGGAGAACGGTGTTCCGTTCACGGCGGCGAGGCACGAAGGCGGAGCTGCCACCATGGCGGATGCGTACGCCAGGATGTCCGGCCGGGTGGCGGTGCTGACCACGCACCAGGGCTGCGGACTGAGCAACGCGGCCACCGGAATCGGCGAGGCGGCCAAATCCCGCACTCCTCTGATCGTGCTCACAGCGGATACCGCCTCGTCCGCCGTGCGCTCCAACTTCCGGATTGACCAGGACGGTCTGGCCCGGAGCATGGGCGCGGTTGCGGAGCGGATCCACTCAGCCGACAGCGCTCTTGCCGACACCGTCAGGGCCTACCGCACAGCTGTCAACGAACGCCGCACCGTGGTCCTGAGCGTCCCGCTGGACGTCCAGGCCGCTGTGGCCCCGCCGAGCACGCTGCCGCTCACCCGGCCGATGGTGCCGGCCGGCAGGATACGCCCGGACGCGGTCCTGGTACGGGGCCTGGCCGACCTGCTGGCCTCCGCCCGGCGGCCGGTGTTTGTTGCCGGGCGGGGAGCCCGTTGTGCAGGCGAAGAAATTGCATCGCTTGCGGCCCACTCCGGTGCACTGCTGGCGACTTCGGCCGTGGCCAGCGGACTGTTCAACGGGGAAGACTTCAATCTGGGCATCTCCGGCGGCTTTTCCACCCCGGACACCGCGGACCTGATCCGCGGCGCGGACCTCATCATCGGCTGGGGCTGCACCCTGAACATGTGGACTATGCGGCACGGTTCGCTCATTGGCCCGGATACCGCCGTCGTTCAAGTGGATGTGGAGGATTCCGCACTGGGCGCCAACCGCGAAATCCATCTGGGCGTGCTGGGTGACTGCGCTGCCACCGCGGCCGATGTGCTGGAGCAGCTGAAAGCCGGCGTCCCCGAGCCGGCACAAAAATACCGGACAGCGGAAACCCGGCAGCGGATCAAGGCTGGCTCCCGCTGGCAGGACGTGCCGGTGACCGATGCGTCCACAGCGGACCGGATAGATCCGCGGGTCCTGAGCCTGGAACTGGACGCCCTGCTGCCGGCTGAGCGGCTGGTATCCGTGGATTCGGGCAACTTCATGGGTTACCCGTCCACCCACTTAGCCGTCCCGGACGAGTTTGGTTTCTGCTTTACGCAGGCCTTTCAATCGATTGGCCTTGGTTTGTCCACCGCGATTGGCGCCGCTTTGGCCCGCCCGGACCGGCTTCCGGTCCTTGGGGCAGGCGACGGCGGGTTCCTGATGGGAATCTCTGAACTGGAAACCGCGGTGCGGCTCCAGCTGCCTCTGGTGGCAATTATCTACAACGACGCCGGGTACGGTGCCGAGGTTCACCACTTTGCTGCGGGATCCGGGGTTGGCGGCTCAAACGCGGATTCGACGGTGGACCTGGACACCGTAACGTTCCCGGACACGGACATCGCCGCCATTGCCCGCGGCTACGGAGCTGCGGGAATTACGGTGCGACGCCGTGCCGACTTGGAAGCGGTGAAGGGCTGGCTGGCCGGACCGCGGAACGCCCCCTTGGTGATCGATGCCAAGATTGCGTCCGACGGCGGCGCCTGGTGGCTCGCGGAGGCGTTCCGCGGGCACTGATTTGGGGTTCACGCTCCGGCAGTGTCCTCCACCGAACCGTCCCAGCCGAAGTTCGTTGCCATCCGCTGCAGTACGGCAACCAGGGCGCCGTACTCGTCTTCGGACACGTTTTCCGTGAGCTGCTCGCGGATGCGTTCGACAGCGCCGCGAAGGTTTTCCAAGCTTCGCCGGCCCAAATCGGTCAGCTGGTACTGGCCGTCGTCCAGGGATACCCAGCCGCTTTCCCGCAGTTCCTCGATCAGCTCCGCTGAGGTGATGCTGCCCTCGACCACCGGGAAAAACGGTTTCAATGCGTCGGAGAGCTGCTTTCCTGAGGCAGGGCCGTCCGTCAGGAGGTTCATCATCTGCCATTGCCGCCTGGTGACGCCGTGCTCTTCGAAACTGGCGCCAAACTGGTCATCAACCAGCTGGTCCACGAGCTTGAGCCAAAATCCGATGGGGCGTTCGTCAGTAGCCATCACCCCACTGTACAAACCAATCAGGATCTGCGGAATGGCACTGAAGCTCCGGAGAAACGGCTTCGCCGACAGCGGTGATTACAGTCGAGCGCTCGTACCGCACCTTGGACACGGGGCGGAGCGGGCAAGATCTATGCAGACCATACAGACCGGAAGGCTGCCGTTGTCGTCGCGGAGGGGACGGTTGGGCATGGTCTTGCCGCAATAGGGGACAGGACGCTGTGCATGGTGCATGGCCCGGCGCTTGCAGGGAGTGCAAAAAACGTGCACGAGTTCATCTTCATCCTTGGCGGTCACGTCCAACGGGCGGATGAGGGTTGATGCCTGAGTGCTCATGATCCTTTCCTGACGGCGGCACCGGGTGACCGGTTGGAGCGGTGCTTTTGCCAGCATCATAATTCGCCTGCGGAGTGCCCGAACGGCGGGGATGCGGGCCCCCTGCGAGCCGCCGATGCCCGTAAATATGCGGTTTCGGCGGGTCTTTACGGGTGGCTGACGGCGACGGCGACGTGCCTAACTTCATAGTCTCCGGACCACATGTACAGGACCGAACAGCGGACGGACCGGACGGCTAATCCAAGAGGGAACGGATGTCCTCGGCGGTGAGCGCGGAGCTGAACACCGCGTCATCGTCCATCACGGAGGTGAAGAGCTTGGCCTTCTGCTCCTTGAGCGCCATCACCTTTTCCTCGATGGTGCCGCGGGCCACCATCCGGTACACCATGACATTGCGGGTCTGCCCGATGCGGTGCGTGCGGTCCACGGCCTGCGACTCCGCTGCCGGGTTCCACCATGGATCCAGGAGGAAGACATAGTCCGCTTCAGTGAGGTTCAAGCCGAACCCGCCAGCTTTGAGGCTGATGAGGAACACCGGGGCCTGGCCGTCCTTGAAGGAGGCAATGACCTCTCCGCGGTCCCGGGTGGAGCCGTCCAAATAGGCGTAGGGGATTCCGGCGGCGTCCAGCCGGGCTGCGGCCTTCTTCAGGAACGAGGTGAACTGGCTGAAGATCAGGGCGCGGTGTCCCTCGGCGGTGACATCTTCGAGCTGTTCAAAGAGGGCATCGAGCTTGGCCGAAGGCACGCCGGCGTAATCGTCATCCACCAGGGACGCATCCAGGCTCAGCATCCGCAGCAGGGTTAGGGAACGGAAGACGATCATCCGGTTGCGGTCCAGATCCTTGATCAGCCCCATCAGCTTCTGCCGTTCACGCTGCAGGTGCGTCTCGTAGATCTTGCGGTGCTTGGGACTCAGCTCCACCTCCAGCACCTGTTCCTGCTTCTCCGGCAGATCCTTCGCAACGGCTTCTTTGGTGCGGCGCATCAGCAGCGGGCGGATCCGGCGGCGCAGCCTGGCCAGAAGCTTGGAGTCCTCACCGCGCTCAATGGGCCGCTGGTATTCCTCAATGAACTTCCGTGCGGAGGGAAACAGGCCCGGCGCCACAATGGCGAACAGGCTCCACAGCTCCAGCAGGTTGTTCTCCATGGGGGTGCCGGTGATGGCCAGTTTGAACGGAGCGTTGAGATCCCGGGCGCACTGGTGGGCGCGGGTGGTGCGGTTTTTCACGAACTGCGCCTCATCCAGGATGAGCCCGTCCCACTCCAGGGCACGGTAGGACGCAAAGTCGAGCCGGAACACGGCATAGGAGGTGATAACGACGTCGGCGTCCGCCGTGAGTTCGGCCAGCGGCACCTTGGACTTGGCGGTGGTGTCCGGAACAGCGACCGCACGGAGACCCGGGGTGAAGCGTGCCGCCTCGGAGAGCCAGTTCGGCACCACCGAGGTGGGGGCCACCACCAGGAAGGGCCGGCGGACCTGGGCGCCGGTGGACATGCCGTCACCGGCGGCCCCCGGCGTCCCGCCGTCGTCGGGGTGGACTGTCTGTTCCCGCGCATGGGTCAGAAGCGCCAGCGTCTGGAGTGTCTTGCCCAGGCCCATGTCGTCGGCCAGGATGCCGCCGAGTCCGTGCTCCCAGAGGAACGCCAGCCAGTTAAAGCCCTCGGCCTGATAGGGGCGGAGATCTGCCTTCAGCCCGGCCGGCAGCGGCACCTGCTCCACTGAATCCAATTCCAGCAGCCCGGTGACTGAAGCACGCCAGGCTGCGGCCTGTTCGGTTTCCTCCGCCAGCTCCTCCAACTCGGACCACAGTCCGGCCTGGTACCGGCTGATGGTCATTTCGCCGGTTTCCCATTCCTGCAGCCCTTCGGCCTCTTCCAGCAGGGCGTGCAGCTGCGCGAATTCGGGCCGGTCGAGTGAAAGGTAGGTGCGGTCAACAAGCAGGATCTTTGTTTTGCCCTGGGACAGTGCCTTGAAGACATCGGCGAAGGGCACTAGCCGGCCTTCGACGGTGATCATGATGCCGAGGTCGAACCAGTCCCTGCGCTCGGTTTCCACCGTGGTGATCTTCAGCTCCGGCACGCTGGTGAGCTCGCGGTAGGCGGGGCGCTCGCCGACGACGTCCACCCGTACGCCGTCGACCTTTTCGATCTTGGGGAGCAGATATTCAGTGAATTCCGCGGTGTCGATGCCGGAGTAGGAACGGCTGCGCGGCACCGATCCCAGGACTTTGCCGACAGCGGTGAGCAGGTCCGCTTCCGCTGCCACATCACGGTAACCGGAAGCGGGATCCGCCCGGGTTCCCAGCGGAATGCGCGTGAGGTCATTGCCCTGCCGGTATTCCCATTCCCAGTCGAGGAAGAGGGAATCATCGGGCTGGAAGGAGGCTGTGAGCACCAGCAGGGGCGGAGAAATCTCCGGGAACTCGACTGACTCATCGCTGCTGGTTACCGGCAGCACCTGGCGAAGCTTGGGGTAGAACTTCTCCAGAAAGACCGGGGCGTCCTCTTCGGGAATCATTACCGGGGCGCCGTTCAACAGCAGGCCCTTGTCCTGGTCCGTCAACGGGCGCGCGGTTGGCGCCAGAGTGATGACGTTTTCCGGACTGCGCACGTAAATGCCGTGCCCGGCGATCAGTCCGGCGGCATCGGTGGGGTAGGGCGCGCCGTCGATCTCCAGGACGGGCTGCAACTGCAGAGGTACGGCGGCGTCCGTTCCCGGGGATTCTTTGGCCGCACGCACATCGAGGGACAGCGCTGCCCGCTTGCCCAGCCGGACACTGGTGTCTTTCTTGGTACCGACAAACTGCACGCCGATGCGCTGAGCTTCTTCCAGCAGCTGCCACAGCAGGGGGTTGGAGAAATCATCCAGGTAGAGCCAGGAGTCATTCTGGCCGAAGTAGCTCACGCCGTTGGACCGGTGCAGAGCCGGAAACTGGGAAAACCAGCGGTGCTGCTCGGGATCCAGCTGCAGCCCGTACGTCTGATAGGCAATGTTGCTCCAGGCCAGATTGTTCTTGACCCAGTTGCCCTTCGTGTTGCGGACCACCGGGCGGACACCGAGCCGGAAAGAGGTCTTGCGGTGCGCGCTGCGGGGAGCCGGAGCACCCCAGCGGGCACTGATACCTGCGTCCGATGTCCGGATTTCAAACTGGAGCGCCAGGGGAGTGGCCGATGCCTTGGTGCTGCCCGTGAGCGCATGAAGGTCGGCGTCAATCAGGGTCTGCAGTGATTCCTGCCAGGCCGGCACCGCTGGTGCGCCGGCGGCTGAGGGCCGGATGAATTCCTGCCGTGCCACCAAATGATCGGTATTGCTTTGCAGTGCGACGGCGGCCACGTGCTTGCAGTCGAATCCAACGGGACAGCTGCAGTGGTTGTCCAGCAGGCGGTAGTCGCCCTGCCGCTTTTCCCCCAGCTGCAGCATGGTGCGGTACGGCACGGAAGAATGGCCTCGAACCTTGGCGCGGAGCACTTCGGCCTGCGGTTCCCACTCCAGTTCCGCTACTGCACCGCCCTTGGCATAGGTTTGGCCGCGTTGAAACGCAGCTCCTCCGACAACCCGGATGATGTCCGTGACGTCGATCAGAGGCGGTGAGGAAGGCATGTTTTTATCGTCTCACGCAGGCCTGACACTTCCGCGACCGGACTCCTCGGGGCCTGGTCCTCGGGGTTTGGTTCAGCATCCTCGGCGGGCCTTCCCTGCAAAGGACATGAAATATAGCTAACATCGTGGGCAACGCAGATCACAATGGCGTGATCTGCGTCTGACCACATTTACTGCACGATGCCGACTGCAGTGGGCAATCCTGCCGCCGTCGGCGGATCATGAGAATGGCCGACAGCAGGGCGGCGGATCGTCCGAACTATCTCGTCCGAACTATCGTCAAAAGGGTGGCGGATCGTCGCCGTAGTCTTCCGGAGGTTCTCCCGCAGGGATCCAGCCCGACATCCGGCTTACAGCAGCTTTCGTGGCTTCCGAGCTTGGTCCCGCGCTTAGCCCTGTGCTGGGTCCCGTGCTAAGTCGTGTGCTCAGTCCTGCGGCCAGGGTGAGGTGTGGATCGGTCCGGTAGGTTCGACCTCCCGGCGAGGTCCACTCAATAATTCCCGGACTGTGTTGTCGTGCCTTCCAGAATCCCCGGGACTTGAACATGTGATGCCGCTTGCAGAGATGCTCCAGGTTGTCGTGATCGGTGCTCCCGCCGTGGGACCACGGTTTGGTGTGATCAATTTCCGAGATCATGGCGTTGGTCCGGCACCCCGGGAAACGGCAGGTGCCGTCACGTGCCCGCAGCCAGCGCTGCAGCCCGGCAGGTACTTTCCGCCGCCGCCCGACCCGCAGGATCTCCTCAGTGTCCAAGTTTCGTTCCACCGGAGTCCAGTGCGCTGCCTGCCGGGCCAAACGACGGGCAGTTTCGGGGCTGATCGGCCCGTATCCGTGCAGTTCGGCAGGCTGTTCATCAGCACCGAACAGCGTCTCGGCGGTGATCAGGACCAGAATCTCGGTGCGGGCCCGGGCACGGGACTTCTTGCCAGGGGCTTTGTCATCGCCGGCATCGCTACGGGTCTTGCCCTCACGGCCCGCAGTCCTGTGGTCACCACGGTTGCCTTCATGACCACTGTCTTCGGCATCCCTGTCACCGTCGAGCAGGTCAGCCAGAATGTCCGCCCGCAACTGATCCACTCCCCGCGGATCCCCCGCACCCTGCTCACCCCGCGCCGCCGTGGTCAGCTGCGTATAAACCAGCTGCGCCCTCGCAGCCGGCAACAAGGCCGACAACCACGACATCCCGTCCTCATCCGGCACCAAACACACCCGCCGGCGTTCAAAAGCACTCTTATGCCGGACCGGGATGGTGTCCGGATACCGATTCTCCCGCAACCTTCTGGCCTTCACCCGGAACTGGGACGACGTCTGCCCCGCAGCCGCACTCTCCAGCAGGGAAGCCTCGAAGGCGGCCAGCTCGGAGTCGGGGACGTTTTGGGATTGGTCCAGCACCGTCTGCACATGCCCGTAACCCAGGTCCCCGTCCTCCAGCCGGGCCAGGGTTGCGGTGTGGGTGGTGCATAACCGTCCCGCCTCACTCATCAGCATCTTCGCGGTGTTCGTGGGAAGGTGCAGGATGGCTGCGGCTTCCTCCGCCGCCAGGCTAAAGGTCAGGGCCGGATCTTCCCGGCCAACATCTTCGAGGAGCTCGTCACGGAAGAGGGTTTCCATCCGGTGCAGCACTTTGGCCTGCTGGGCCTGCGCCCACCGCACCACAGCATCCAACCGGGACAACACCGCGGAGGACTCGTCCTGGGTCAGGGCCTCCGCACCCTGCAGGACCAACGAACCGGTAAGCCCGTCCCGGTAGGCCGGATCCAGGTGAGCGGTTTCGGGATCCCTCGGGGCCTTGTCCGGCTCAGCGTTGTAAATCGACAGGCTCGGGCCGGCAGCCTGCCCGGCACCGGATGCTTCACCGGTGCCGCCTCGTCGAAAAGATCCGTTCTGATCCATGGCTTCAGGCTTTCACCTGCCACCGACATTTCTGTCCCGAAAACAGCCCCAAAAGCCCCAAAATTGGCCCTCTTGAAGCCACGAAATACTCGACTTTTTTGGGCCACTACCTATCAGAAATGAGACTTACCTGCGTACCACCAGCAGGCTGGGCAGCTACCCCTTCGGTTTAACCACGGGGAAACGGCCGCTCGGCTCTTCGTCTTCCTCGAAGTGGCTGGCGGCAGGACCGACAATCAGCGGATCAGGTGCGTGTGCCACAGAAGTGTCCTTGTTTGGATAATCCACGCTGTGCAGCACAAACCGCATGGCTTCCAGCCGGGCCCGCTTCTTGTCATTGGATTTCACCACAGTCCACGGGGCGTCACCGGTGTCGGTATAGAAGAACATTGCTTCTTTGGCTTCGGTGTAGTCGTCCCACTTGTCGAGGCTGGCGAGGTCCGTGGGGGAGAGCTTCCACTGTTTCACCGGGTCGGTTTCCCGGGCCGTAAACCGTGCCACCTGCTCCGCCCGGCCCACGGAAAACCACAGTTTATTGAGCAGCACCCCGGAGTTCACCAACATGCGTTCCAGTTCCGGCACTTCCCGCATGAACTCCAGATACTGGGCCGGCGTGCAGTAACCCATCACCCGTTCCACCCCGGCACGGTTGTACCAGGAACGGTCCATCATGACGATTTCGCCGCCGCTGGGCAGCTTCGCCACGTAGCGCTGGAAGTACCACTGGGTACGTTCGTTGTCCGTCGGTTTCTCGAGGGCCACAATCCGGGCGCCGCGCGGATTCAGGTGTTCGTTGAAACGCTTGATCGCCCCGCCCTTGCCCGCGGCGTCGCGGCCTTCAAAGATGATGAGCATTTTCTGCCCGGTGTCCTTGACCCAGAGCTGCATCTTCAAAAGTTCTATCTGCAGCGCACGCTTTTGTTTCTCATAGCTTCGCCGTGTGAGCTTTTTGTCATACGGGTAGTTGTGCCGCCACGCGTCGTCGTCGGCATTTACTTTGAGTTTTTTGCTCTTGACCTTTAGCTCACGAAGCTCATCGAGTTCGTTGGTGTAGTCCTCCGTCACGGAGATTCGGGTTACCTCGTCTGAAACCTCACCGTTAGCGGCGGTATCCGGTTCAGCCAACTTTTTGTCATCTTCTTTGACGGTGGTCTTGTTTGTAGCCATGGGTATCTCCTGCACGCGGACGGTGACTACGAATCTACGTCTCCCCGGCAGGTCAGGGAAGGGGGAGTCCTCGGATCCTTAGTTGAACCTGGTGTCGAAACGGTGCATGAATGCTGCCATCGCGTCACGTTTCACGGAACTCAGCGGGCGGTACGTGCTGGTGCCGTTGCCCCCTGCCCAACCGGTGGAGATGCCTGTGGACGCCAGCCAGGAGATCTCCTTGTAGAACTGATTGGTTTTTGCGATGTCAGCAAACGGAGATTTCACCGGAACTGTGTAGGCCGGAGAGCCGGCGTAGCGGAACATGAAGGCGGCCATGGCATCGCGGTTTACCGGTTGAAGCGGACGGTATGTTTTGGTGCCGTTGCTTTCCAGCCAGCCGGTGGAGATTTCCTCCGCTGCCAGCCAGGAGATCTCCTTGTAGAACTGGTTGCCGGTCGAGACGTCAGCGAAGGGGGATTTCTGCGGCGGCGTGAAGGCAGGGCTGCCGGCGAGCCGATACATAAAGGCAGCCATCGCGTCCCGGTTCACGGATTCCAGCGGACGGTATGTGCTGGTGCCGTTTGTTTCGATCCAGCCGGTAGAGATACCGGCCTCGGCCATCCACCGCATGTCGTCGTAGAACTGCATTGATTTCGGGACATCGGCGAACGGGGATGCCACGGCGGCCACTGCAGCGGAAATGTTCAACAATTGGGGTCCGCAGTGCGGGGCACAGCTGCCCGGCAGCTCCCGTGCCGTCTGAAGCAGGGTGGATTCCACTTGCTGGGACGTCAGGCCGGGGTCGGCGGACAGCAGGAGGGCTGCTGCACCGGCGACGTGGGGTGCGGCCATGGAGGTTCCCTGATAGTAGGCATAGCCCTCATCCGCGGGAACCGACTTGCCGTTGTTGATCGTCGAGAGGATGCCGCCGCTGGAATCGCCCATGGTGTTCCCGCCCGGGGCCATGAGGTCCACCAGCGGGCCGAAGTTCGAGTACGGCGCCCGTGACCCGTTTCGGTCGGTGGCGCCCACTACCATCACATTGTCGCAGTTGGCAGGCTGGCTCCGGTCAGCGGAAATGCTGTCATTGCCGGCCGCCGCCACAACCACGGCACCCCGCTCCGCAGCGAAGTTCACTGCCTGTTGCATGGCCGCGGAGCAGGTGCTCACGCCACCCAGACTCAGGTTGATGACGCGCGCCGGCGTGCGATTGAGGGGAACACCGGGCAGCTGGCCGCCGGCAGCCCAAATGATGCCGTCCGAAATGTCGGACATATATCCGCCGCAGGTTCCAAGCGTCCGCACCGGAAGGATTTGGGCGCCGGGCGCCACTCCGCTGATGCCGGTTCCATTGTTGGCGCTGGCCGCGACGACGCCGGAGACGTGCGTACCGTGCCAGGTGGAGGCGCTGCCCACGGTCCTGCCGCAGGAGCCGTTCGGGTACCAGTCACCCTCATCACGGGGATCGGCGTCGCGCCCGTTGCCGTCGCCTGCCACGGCCGGGTCTGAAATCAGGTCATAGCCGGGAAGGACCTGCGCTTGAAGGTCCGTGTGGGCGGTGATGCCGGTATCCACCACGGCCACCACCTGGCCTTTTCCGGTGGAGGACGTCCACGCAGGTGCCGCATCAGCCCCGCCTCCCGCGCCCTGAAGGTTCCACTGCCGGGGATAGAGGGGATCATTGGGGGTGACGGCGGACGGGTACAGGAGAACATCCGGTTCCACGCGTTCGACGTCGGGATCGGCGGCCAGGGAACTGACAACGGCGGCGGTTTCTTCGGCGCTGAGGTCCGGGTCCACCTCCACCACGGTTCCGCCGCTGCCGGTCCGGTGGAGTTCGGTCACCGCGGCACCGACGGGACTGCCCGCGTCCAGATAGGTCTGCTCACGGGTGATGCTCGAAGCAGCTGCCCGATCGGCGAACGTGACGATGTAACGGCTGGGCGGAACAGCGTCGCTGGTGCCGTCCGCTGAAGCCGGCGCGGCCACCAGCGGGCCGCTGAGCACGAGCAGAGCCGCCGCACCCGTCACAGCGCGAAGCAGGAGACGGGAACTGGAAATCTTCACCAAGGGTGTACCTCTTCAAACGGGCCCGCAGAGCAGCACATTAAACGGCAGGCGCATGGCTGACGCGGGTCAGCCGCGCACCTGAACTCTACCCGCAGGAATTATCGGATGCGCAAAGGGTATGAAGTGCGGAAAATCGAATCCAATCCGTCGTCCATAATTAATAGCGATGACTTCTCTACGCACCAAAGTTCTGGCCCTTGTCGCATTACCTGCAATTCTGCTTGGTTCCTCAGCCTGCACCCCGCTGGCGGACACCGGGACAGGAGCAAATGCAGGGTTCGGAGCCGGAGGCAGCAGTTCATCGGTGCAGGAGGCAGCGTCCGGATCGGCGCTGGAACAGCTGGACACCCTTCCGATCAAGGGCCGCGCTCCGAAGACCGGATATGACCGGGACCAGTTTGGGCCGTCCTGGGCCGACGTGGACCGCAACGGATGTGACACCAGGAATGACATCCTGGCCCGTGATCTCACCGCCGTCGTCTACAAGGACGGAACCAAGGAATGCGTGGTGGCATCCGGAACCTTCGCAGACCCGTATACGGGTACAACCATTAACTTTGTGCGGGGCAATGAAACAAGCACGGCCGTTCAGATTGACCACATTGTGGCGCTGTCCGATGCTTGGCAGAAGGGTGCCCAGCAGCTGTCCGCCGAAGAGCGGCGCCAGCTTGCGAATGACCCGTTGAACCTCATGGCCGCGGACGGTCCGGCTAACGGATCAAAATCTGATTCCGACGCCGCCACCTGGCTGCCGGCCAACAAGGCCTTCCGCTGCGAGTACGTGGCCCGCCAGGTTGCGGTCAAAGCCCGGTATGAGCTGTGGGTGACCCAGGCTGAACACAACGCCATTGCCGGTGTCCTCGAGACGTGCCCGGACCAGCCCGTTCCCGACGGAAGCCGGAGCGCAGCAGCTGCCGTTGCGGGGCCGCCCGCCGCCGAAGCCGGAAAAGCACCCGTCTACGCCAACTGCGCGGCCGTCAAAGCAGCCGGCGCGGCGCCTATCCGCCCCGGCGATGCGGGTTGGGATCCCAAGTTCGACGGCGACGGCGACGGCGAAGGCTGCACTTCCTAGCCTGCACCCCCGGTCGGGACTGTACCCCTCAGCCGGGAGTCGTCAGTCCGTGCGGCTGTCGTTGACGGTCAGCGCCGCAGTGATTAGCGCCAGGTGGGAGAGTCCCTGCGGGAAGTTGCCCAGGAAGGCGGAGTCCTCCTCGGCGATCATTTCGGTGTAGAGCCCGACGTCGTTCGCCAGCGGCACTAGCTGGTCCATGAGCTCCACCGCTTCATCCCGCCGGCCAACGTGGGTCAGCGCGGACACCATCCAGAACGCACACGCCACGAAGGTGCCTTCCTCCTTTTCCGCGCCGCTGTACCGGTAGAGCAGAGGACCGCGGCCCAGCTCCTCCCGCAGCGCGTCGAGGGTGGAACTCATGCGCTCGCTGCGGTCGAAGCCGCTGATGGCATGGAGCAGGATGGAGGCGTCCAGCTTGTCGGATCCCGGATACCAGACGTAGCTGCCGCGTTCCTCGGACCAGCAGTTCTCCCGCACCCACGCTTCGATCCGGTCTTTCTCGGCCCGCCACCGGTCTGAGGGGCCGGGAATCTGCCCCAGATCGGCCAGATGCGAGGCGCAGCTGAGGGCATGCCAGCAGCCCAGCTTGGACGTGGTGTAGTGCTGCTCGTCGTACAGCTCCCACATCCCGGCATCGCGTTTTTGCCAGGTGTCGCAGGCCAGATCCGCCAGATCGGCCAGCAGCCGCCCGGTACCGGTGTCCAGGACGTGGCCGGCATCGACGTAGAGCTGAACAATATTGAACAGATCCCCAAAGACTCCCATTTGGAGCTGGGATGCCGCATTGTTGCCCCGGACCACCGGTCCAATGCCCCGCCAGCCGGGCAGATCCAGCTCCTCGGCGCCGTCCGCCGGTTCTCCGTTCAACGCGGTGAACACCTGCAGATCCTTGCCCTGGCTGCGGATGCTCTTCAGCATCCCGGCGACGGCGGCATGGACCTCCTCACGCAGGCCAAACCGGGTCAGGGCGTTAAGCGTGTAAGCGGTGTCGCGGACCCACGCGTACCGGTAGTCCCAGTTCTTGCCGCCGGCCAGGCTCTCGGGCAGCGACGTCGTAGCGGCGGCCGCCACTGCGCCCGAGGGACTGTGGATCAGCAGTTTCAGCGCCAGTGCGCTGCGCTGCACTGCCTCGGACCACGGTCCGTCGTAGGTGAACTCCTTCATCCAGCTCTGCCAGTTGGCGATGGTGCGGTCGACGCCGGCATCCACGGTCTGCGGGTCCGGCAGCGCCAGCGGCTCGTCATGGGTGGAAACAACGGCCACCAGGTGCCGGGAGCCGGGGGAGGTGGAGAAGGAGCCGGAAATGCTGCGGTCAGAGACCTGCTGCCCGCCGTGCTGAAAGCCGCGGACCCCGATGGTGGTTTGCTGGGCGTGGAGCACCGGCCCGTGGGCGCTGTCCTCCACCCAGGGCGAGGCGGTGCCGAAACAATTGCCCGGTGCCACGGACCAGCGCATCCGCACGGTGCCTGCCAGCCCCTCGATCCGGCGTGCCAGCTCGCCCCAGGGCAACCGTCCGGCCACGCCGGTATTGAGGGAATCCGTGACGCGGACGCTTCCGGAAGCAGTGGTGAAGGTGGTCGCCAGGACATTCGTTCCGTCCACGTAGGCCCGTTCCACCCTGAAGTCCTCCTCCGGACGCAACTCGATCCGGCCGCCGTCGTCCGCATCCAGCAACGCTGCAAAGGAAGGAACCGAGTCAAGGTCCGGGGTGGGATACCAGTCAACTGCTCCGTCCCGGGCAACCAGCGCAACGGTGCGTCCGTCCCCAATAGCGGCGTAAGAACGCAGTTCCGCATAACCGTTGATGCGTTCGTTCGGATGGGGTTGCGCGGAGCTTTCGGCAGTCATCGGGGCCTTCCGTTGATCAGCGGATCCATTTGTCCATCCTAAAACCCGGCTGCTGGAGCCGGAACGGCCGTAGGATGGGCCTTCAGCGTTCCGGCGCGTGGAAAAGTGCGCTTTTCCCTAAGTGCTGTATTCCATTGGAAACACCCGTTCTCCTTTTCGAAATGTCTGGCTGTAAGGATCGGAATATGACTTCTTCTCTCACTATTGGTTACGCGGCAATGCTGGAACAGTTCCATCCCACTGAAGCGGTGGCGTTGGCGGAATACGCGGAGAGCAAAGGTTTTTCCGGCGTTATGGCGGCCGATCATTTCCAGCCGTGGGTTCCCGCGCAGGGCCAGTCCGCCTTTGTCTGGAATGTTCTCTCCGCCCTGGGCGAGCGCACCAAGGGCGATATTGGGCCGGGCGTCACGGCGCCGACCTTCCGCTGGCATCCGGCGATGGTGGCGCAGGCTTCCGCCACCCTTGCGGCCATGTATCCCGGCAGGCACTGGCTGGGACTGGGGTCCGGTGAGGCGCTGAACGAGCACATTACCGCCCAGTACTGGCCGGAAGCACCGGAGCGCATCAACCGGATGTTCGAAGCCATCGACATCATCACCAAGCTCTTTACCAACTCCCTGGCCGGCAAGGACGTGCGCCACAAGGGCGAGTTCTACAAGATGGAGTCCACCCGCCTGTGGACCATGCCGGAGACGGCCCCGGAAATCCTGGTGGCCACCGCAGGACCGGTCACGGCAAAGCGTGCCGGCCGGCACGCCGACGGACTGATCACCGTGGGAGCTCCGCTGGAGAAAATCGGGATGCTCTTTGAGAAGTTCGACGCTGGAGCCCGCGAGGCAGGCAAGAACCCGGACACGATGCCCAAGGTCCTGCAGCTGCACATGAGCTGGGCCGAGACGGACGAGGAAGCCCTCACCAACGCCATGGTGGAATGGCCCAACGGCGGCATGAAGTTCCCCAAGGGGGACATCCGGTCTCCGTTCGAGCTGGAGCAGATGGCCAAGCTCGTCCGGCCCGAAGATTTCGAGGGCCGGATGGTCATTTCCAGCGATCCCGATGTCCACCGCGCCTACATCCAGAAGTTCGTGGACCTGGGCTTTGACCGCATCTATCTGCATAACGTGGGACGGAACCAGCGCCAGTGGATTGATGTGTTCGGCGCCAGCGTCCTGCCGGCACTGCAGCGCTGACCGATGCGCACCATCACGGCTTTTGCGCTCCCCGGCATCAGCGAAATCACGCCCGGCGCCGATCTGGTGTCTGTCATCCTGGACGCCGCAGCATCAACTCCGGACGCGGCACTGCGGCCGGGAGACATCCTGGTGGTCACCTCCAAGATTGTGTCCAAGGCCGAAGGCCGGCAAGTAGCGGCGGAGGACCGGGAACAGTGCATCACCGAGGAAACCGTTCGGGTGGTGGCCAGCAAGGTTCATTCCGGAGGCGTGACCCGGATCGTGGAGAACAAGCTGGGGATCGTGGCCGCCGCAGCGGGTGTGGACAACAGCAACACCCCTGCGGGGACGGTCCTGCTTCTTCCCGTGGATCCGGACGCCTCGGCCCGGGCACTGTGCGCCGGCCTGCGCCGGAAGCTGGGGTTCGACGTCGGGGTTCTCATCACCGACACTCTGGGGCGCGCGTGGCGTGACGGGCAGACCGACGCCGCCATCGGAGCCGCCGGCGTGGACGTTCTGCTGGACCTGCGGGGAACCTCCGATGCCTTTGGCCAGGAGATGAAAGCCACCCTGACGGCGGTTGCGGACGAGATCGCCGGCGCCGCGGACCTGGTCAAAGGCAAAACCAGCCAATGCCCGGTGGCAGTGCTCAGAGGCCTGCCGGATTTGGTGCATCCTGAAGGATATTTCGGCGGCGACCGGGGAGCCCGGGCACTGGTGCGTCCTCCCGCCCATGACCTGTTTCGGCTCGGCAGTGCGGAGGCCTGGCGCGAGGGCTACGCAGCGGCCTGCCGGGACGCCGGCCTGCCGGAGCCGCTCTGGGACTAGGCGGAGGCCTCGAGCCGAGGGGCCGCCGCGCTGGCCGGCGAGGGCAGGGACAGGGCAATCAGCGGACGCCCCGTGGCGGGGTGGACCAGCACATGCGCCTGGACTCCGTACACCTCGCGGATCAGTTCCGCGGTCAGCACCGTCCGCGGATCACCGGCCGCCACCACGGTGCCGCCGGACAGGACAATCACATGGTCGCAGTGGGCTGCGGCATGGGTGAGGTCATGAAGGGCGGCGACGACGGCGATGCCGCTCCCGGCCAGCTCCCGCAGCAGCGCCAGGGTGGTCAGCTGGGCATGCGGATCGAGGTGGTTGGTGGGCTCGTCCAGGAGCAGCAGCTGCGGGTGCTGGGCCAGGGCCCGGGCCAGCTGGACCCGCTGCCGCTGTCCGCCGGAGAGTTCGTTGAACAACCGGTCCGCAAGCTCCGGCACCCCGGCGGTCCGCAGCGCGGCGGTAACTTCGGCGTCGTCGTCACTGGTGCCGAAACCCAGCAGGGACCGGTGCGGCATGGTGCCCAGGGACACGACGTCGCGCACGGTCAGCGGTGCATCGGTGCCGGATTCCTGCTCGGCCAGCGCGGCAATCCGGGCACGTTCCCGGCGCGGACGGCGCAGCAGATCCCTGCCCTCCCACAGCACGGTGCCGGTGCGCACGGGCACCACGCCGGCCAGCGCCCGCAGCAGCGTGGACTTTCCGGCGCCGTTGGGGCCCACCAGCGCCGAGAGGGCGCCGGCCGGAACCGTGCAGTCCACCCCGTCCACCACCAGCTTGCCGCCAAGGCGAATCTCAAGGTCCGCGGCATCAAGGGCCTTCACGGGCCGGCCGGCTCCCGGCGCGCCGCTCATGCTCCGCCCTTTCGCCGGGCGAGCACATAGGCGAACACCGGTGCCCCGATCACGGCGGTGACTACTCCCACCGGCAGCTCCCGCGGCTCAAAGGCGGCCCGGGCCGCAGTATCGGCCCAGACCAGGAACACGGCACCCAGCAGGGCGGACAGCGGCAGCAGGCTGCGGTGGCCGGGGCCCGTGACCAGGCGGACCACATGGGGAAACACCAGGCCGATAAAGCCAATCGAACCGCTGACGGACACCATGGCTCCGGTCAGCAGCGCAGTGGCGGCCAGCATGGACCACCGAACGGCCGGAACATTGATGCCCAGGGCGGAGGCGGCGTCGTCCCCGAAGGCGAACCCGTCCAGGAGGCGGGCGGTGCCCAGCAGCGGAAGACCCACCACCAGCAGGGCACCGGCGGCTATGCCCGCGCTGGACCACTGTGTGCCGGCCAGGGAGCCGAGCAGCCAGCCCAAGATGTTCCGGTAGGAATCTCCGGTGGCGGTCCAGAAGATCACCAGGCTGGTGAGGGCGCTGCCCAGGGAGGACACCGCCACTCCGGCCAGGACCGTGCGCGACGGGGTGAGCCCGCCCGCCAGCCGGGCCAGGAGCAGGGTTGCAGCCAGTGCGGCCAGGGCCCCAATGAATGCTGCCAGCGGCAGCAGCAGCTGAGCGCCCAGCAGCACCACGCACACGGCCCCCAGCGATGCACCGGAGGACAGGCCCAGCAGATACGGGTCGGCAAGGGCGTTGCGGGTCAGCGCCTGCATGACCGCACCGCTGACGGCCAGCCCGGCGCCCACCGCCGCCGCGGTGAGCACCCGGGGCAGCCGCAGTTCCCAAATGATCCCGTCCTGCAGGGCGGACAGCGGGCTGGTGCCGATGCCCAGACGGGCGAGCATGGAACGGAAGGCGTCCGGCACGCTGATGTCCGCCGGTCCCACGGTCGAGGCGGCGGCGACGGACAGCACCAGTGCCGCGGCAAGCACCACTGTTGCGGTGCCCGTGGGGAAGCGGCGCCGGGGTGCCGGCGGTTCCGCTCCGGGCCCGGGCATCGAACCGGCGTCTTCCCGGTGCAGGCGGAGGGCCGTCACGGCAGCCTTGTGAGCTGACCGGCGAGGTCTGCCACGGCGTCGGCATTGCGCACCCCGGCCTCGCCCGCAGCGAAGGGAAGGACCAGATACCGCTCATTGATCACCGCGTCCATGCCGGCGGTGGCAGGGTTGGCGGCCAGCAGTTCCTTCTTTGACTCCGCGGTGTTCCGGTCCGCGTCCACCAGCACAATGACGTCCGGATTGGCATCCACCACGGTCTCCCAGCTCAGGGACGCCCAGGATTCCTGGACATCCGCGGCGATATTCTCCAGTCCCAGCTGCTCCATCATCATTTGCGGAGCGCCCAGTCCTGCCCCCGCGTAGGGAGTGTCCCGGCCGGAGGAGAACCAAAAGGCCGTCATGCCGTCTCCCGCCGGCGATACGCCGGCCAGGATCTCCCGCTGTTCAGCCACCAGGGCAGCCGCGGCCTCGGGGGCGCCCAACAGGGCGCCGGCTTCCGTGATGTCCTCGAAAACGGATTCAAAGGTCAGCTTGCCGGGAAGTCCCTCTTCCCGGCAGGCCGCCGGAGAGACATAGGTGTTAATCCCGAGCGAGGCCAGGACACCGCGCTCGCCGGCGGCATCGGCGCTCAGGTTGGACTCCCAGCCGGCGTAAATGAAGTCCGGTTCACGCTCCAGCACCACTTCCTGCGAGGGCGCGGCATCGGACAGCGACGGCAGGGAATCCGCCTCGTCCGCCAGGGATTCCGGCACCGGTCCGTCCAGGAACGCCGTACCCACTACTTTGCTGCCCAGCCCCAGGGCCAGGACTGTTTCCAGCGAGGTGGATTTGATGGCCACGATGCGTTCGGGGGCGGCGGTGAGTGTCACATCCGTGCCGCAGTTGGAAACGGAGACCGGGTACGACGACGACGGCGGTGCTGACGGTCCGGCGTCCGGCTGGGCGGCCGGCGCTGCAGCCGTGGAACAGCCAACTGTGCCGGCAAGGGCTGCGGCCAGAAGCAGGGAAAGGGCAGACACGCGGGTTCGGTTCATAGGTCCTCTTGGTGCGGCGTAGTGCGGCGGGAAATCGGAGGGGATCTATGGCCCAAGTCCAGACCAGAGTTACCGGCCATACGCGGCCGGTGATCTTCGATGAACGCTAGCACTCCTTTGTTTGCTGAATTCTTTGTTGCGGCCCGTTACGCACCACGGATAACCGCATCACGGCCCGCACCTCTTTGAGGAAAGCAGCACCAAAACCCTTGCGGGTTCCGCAATAAAGGCGAAGGATGAACCCACCCTGCGGCAAATGGCGCACCAGCTTTTACGCCGCGGAAATGTTAAGGAAACGTTCGGCACAAAGACTGATAAAGGCCCTGAACCGGCCGATCGACACTGCGGCACAACACGCCGCTACTAGGAGGCACAATGACAATCATCCGCACAGCCCTGACCCAGACAACGTGGACCGGGGATGAAGAGTCCATGGTTGCCAAGCACGAGGAGTTTGTCCGCAAGGCTGCTGCCGAGGGCGCGCAGATCATTTGCTTCCAGGAGCTTTTCCACGGCCCGTACTTCGGAATTGTGCAGGACAACAAGTATTACGACTATGCGCAGAAGGTTCCTGGTCCCCTCACCGAGCGGTTCTCTAAACTCGCGGCCGAGCACAACATGGTGATCATCCTGCCGATCTATGAAGAGGAGCAGCCCGGAGTCCTCTATAACACTGCGGCGGTGATCGACGCCGACGGAACATATTTGGGCAAATACCGCAAAAACCACATTCCCCATGTGGAGAAATTCTGGGAGAAGTTCTACTTCCGGCCGGGAAACATGGGGTGGCCGGTTTTCGACACTGCAGTCGGAACCGTGGGAGTCACCATTTGTTATGACCGGCACTTCCCCGAAGGCTGGCGCGTACTTGGCCTGAACGGCGCCCAAATTGTCTTCAACCCCAACGCTTCCAAACCGGGACTCTCCAACCGGCTTTGGGAACTCGAGCAGCCCACCGCTGCGGCAGCCAACGGGTATTACGTGGTGGTGCCCAACCGGGTGGGCAGCGAGACCAATGAGTTCGGCGACGAAGCAGTCGATTTTTACGGAACGTCCTATGTTGCCGATCCGCAGGGCAACTACGTGGGGGAGCTGGGGGACCGCCACAACGAAGAACTGATGATCCGTGATCTGGACATGGACCTGGTTCGCACGGCGCGCAACAACTGGCAGTTCTACCGGGACCGCCGGCCGGATGCGTACACGCCCATCACTAACCCGTAACAGCCGGTTCATCGGACGAAAGCACCAGAAGGCAGACAAGGGAGTCGTTTTGAGTACAACACTGATCACCGGAGGAACGGTTGTTACCTCCACCGGCCGCAGCGAAGCGGACGTTCTCATTGACGGGGAGAAGATCGCGGCGGTACTCGCACCCGGTTCCACCCTGCTGGGGCATGACCTGGCCGGTTCCGTAGACACGGTCCTGGATGCCCGCGGCAAATATGTGATTCCCGGCGGCATCGATGCGCACACCCACATGCAGATGCCCTTCGGTGGCACCGAAGCCTCCGACACCTTTGAAACCGGCACCCGCGCCGCGGCCTGGGGAGGTACGACGACGATCGTGGACTTCGCGATCCAGCGGTACGGCGAGCGGGTGATGGACGGTTTGGACGCGTGGCATGAGAAGGCTGCGGGGGAATGTGCCGTCGACTACGGCTTTCACCAGATTGTGGGGGACGTCAATGATGATTCCCTCAAGGCGATGGCGGGGCTCATCGATGAGGGGGTGTCCAGCTACAAGCTGTTCATGGCCTATCCGGGGGTTTTCTACAGCGACGACGCGCAGATCTACAAGGCCATGCGGGTGGGAGCCGAAACCGGTCTGATGACCATGATGCATGCCGAGAACGGCCCGGCCATTGATGCCATGGTCAGTGAACTGCTGGCCCAGGGCAAAACCGATCCCTATTACCACGGGGTGGCGCGGGCCTGGCAGATGGAGGAGGAGGCCACCCACCGGGCCATTATGCTGGCCAACCTCACCGGTGCGCCCCTGTATGTGGTCCATGTGTCCGCGAAACAGGCCGTGGAGCAGCTGGCCGCAGCCCGCGACAACGGGCAGAACGTCTTCGGCGAAACCTGTCCGCAGTACCTGTACCTGAGCTTGGAAGACCAGCTCGGCGCTGACGGCTTCGAGGGTGCGAAGTGGGTTTGTTCCACGCCCCTGCGTTCCAAGCACGAGCACCACCAGGACCACATGTGGCAGTCGCTGCGCACCAATGACATCCAGATGGTGGCCACGGACCACTGCCCGTTCTGCATGAAGGGGCAAAAGGACCTGGGCCAGGGGGACTTTTCCAAGATCCCCAACGGCATCGGGTCGGTGGAGCACCGCATGGACCTGATGTACCAGGGCGTGGTGGACGGCAAGATCTCGCTCGAGCGCTGGGTGGAAATCACCAGTACGACGCCGGCGCGCATGTTCGGTATGTACGGGGCCAAGGGCGTGATCGCCCCGGGTGCCGATGCCGACGTCGTAATCTACGATCCCAACGGCCACACCTCGATCGGATTGGAGAAAACCCATCACATGAACATGGATTACTCCGCTTGGGAGGGCTACGAGATCAACGGGCACGTGGACACGGTGCTGTCCCGGGGACGGATCCTCATCAATGACAACGAGTACCTCGGGTCCAAGGGCCACGGCCGGTACGTCCGCCGGGGACCCAGCCAGTACCTGATCTAAGCCAGTACCTGATCCAAGTCAGTACCTACAAGGAGCGGAACAGCATGGAATTTGGCGCAGTACTGCAATGCAATCCGCCCGCAGCCCGAACGGTGGCGCTCGCGAAGCGGGCCGAGGAATTCGGGTTCGACTACGTGTGGACGTTTGACTCTCACATCCTGTGGCAGGAACCCTATGTGATTTACAGCCAGATCCTGGCCGAAACACAGAACATCAAGGTGGGGCCCATGGTCACCAACCCGGCCACCCGGGACTGGACCGTCACGGCTTCCACCTATGCCACGCTGAACTCGATGTACGGCAACCGTACGGTGTGCGGCATTGGCCGCGGGGACTCCGCGCTGCGGGTCAGCGGGGGATCGCCCACCACCCTGAAGACGCTGCGGGAATCGATCCATGTGATCCGCGAGCTGGCGAACTCCCGGGCGGTGGAATACAACGGGCGGACCATCCAGTTTCCGTGGAGCACCGGTTCGGAACTGGAAATGTGGGTGGCTGCCTACGGGCCGCTGGCATTGAAACTCACCGGCGAAGTGGGAGACGGGTTCATTCTGCAGCTGGCCGATCTGGACATTGCGGAATGGATGATTGCCACCGTGCGGAGCGCCGCGGCAGCGGCGGGACGCGATCCAATGGCGATCAAATTCTGCGTGGCCGCGCCCATGTACATAGGGGATGACTGGGAGCACATGCGGGACCAGTGCCGTTGGTTTGGCGGGATGGTGGGCAACCACGTGGCGGACATCGTGGCCAAGTACGGGGCCGACGCCGCCGTGCCGCAGGCGCTGACGGACTACATCGCCGGTCGGGAAGGCTACGACTACAACGAGCACGGACGGGCGGGTAACACCCACACCGCCTTTGTACCGGACGAGATCGTGGACCGGTTTTGCCTCATGGGCACCGTGGAGCAGCACATCGAAAAGCTCGAAAAGCTGAAGGCGCTGGGCGTGACCCAGTTCGCCGGCTACCTGCAGCATGACAACAAGGAGGAAACCCTGCGGGTCTACGGCGAGAGCATCATTCCGGCACTGCGTGAGCACGTGAGCGCAACGGCATGAGCAGGGCATGAAAACGACGGCGGGGCCGGCGGCCCGGATTGGATGGGCCGCCGGCGGAGTCCTTGCCCCGGTGCTGCTGTGGGAAGGGTACAAACTTGCCGGTCCGGTCAACGGACTGAACGTCGCGGGGATACCGCTGCTGCCGCGGAACTCCGACCTCGCCATGCCGCACATCTGGACCATGCTCGGGAGGCTGGCCGAGCCGGCCACCTCGGCGGCAGGGGCCTCGCCGCTGTGGATGGCCGTGCTCCAGGCTGCCGCCTTCACCCTCGGGATCGCGGCACTGGGCTGGCTGATCGGGGTCACGGTGGGCGTGGGCCTGGCCATGCTGATGCAGCGCTTCCGGTCGGCGGGCTCCGCACTGCTGCCCTGGATCATCCTCAGCCAGACCGTCCCGCTGATCGCCATTGCGCCGCTGGTGCGGCGGTGGGGTTCCCAGCTGGAGATCGGGTCCTTCAGCTGGGAGAACTGGATGTCCGTGGCGGTCATAGCGTCCTATCTGGCCTTCTTTCCGGTGGCGATCGGTGCCCTGCGCGGATTCTCCGCTCCGGAGAACAATCATGTGGACCTGATGCACACCTACTCCGTGGGCTGGTGGCGCAGCTTCCTGTTCCTGCGGCTTCCGGCCAGTGTTCCCTTCCTGCTGCCCGCCCTGCGCCTGGCCGCAGCCAACGCGGTCATCGGGGCCGTGGTGGCTGAGGTGTCCATCGGATTGAAGGGTGGGATCGGCCGGATGATCGTGGAGTACGCCGCCGCGGCCGGCGGAGACCCGGGCAAACCCTGGGCTCCCATTTTTGGGGCCGTCCTGCTGGGACTGGCAGCTGTCGCTGCCACCACCGTGTTGGGACTGTTCCTGCACCGCTACCGCAGAGGAGAACAAGCATCATGAGCGGACCAAATGAGCCGGCCGTGCAAACAGCAACGGTGACCACACCCGAACCCGCAGTCCAGGTCCGCAACGTGCACCGGGTGTTCTCCACCGGGCGCGGAACCGTGACAGCGCTGGAAGACGCAAACCTGACGGTTGCGCCGGGCGAGTTCGTGTCGCTGATCGGGCCGTCGGGCTGCGGCAAGTCCACCCTGCTGCGCCTGATCGCAGATCTGGATGAACCGACCAGCGGAACCATCAGCGTCTTCGGCCGCACCGCCCGGCAGGCCCGCCGTGAACAGGCCTACGGCATTGCGTTCCAGCAGGCAGGACTTCTGCCGTGGCGCACCGTGCGGGCAAACATAGAGCTGCCGCTCCAGCTTCACGGAACGGCAGCCGCCGTCCGCCGGAAACGCGCCGACGAGCTCCTGGGCATGGTGGGCCTGACCGAATTCGCCGATTCTTTTCCGGACCAGCTTTCCGGCGGGATGCAGCAGCGCGTGGCGATTGCCCGGTCCCTGGCCGAAAGCCCGCGGCTGCTGCTGATGGATGAGCCGTTTGGCGCCTTGGACGAAATGACCCGCGAACGGATGCAGAACGAGCTGGTGCGGATCTGCGCGGAAACCGGCGCCGCCGTCGTTTTTGTCACGCACTCCATTCCGGAAGCTGTTTTCCTTTCCGACCGGGTGTTCGTGATGTCGGCCCGCCCGGGCCGGATCAAGGAGGTGCTGCAGATGCGGCTGGGTTCGGCGGGGGAGCGCGGGGATGACCTGCGCGAGGAAACGGCCTTTTACGCCGCCATCACGGCCGTCCGGGAGTCACTGCACGGCACCGAAGTGGCGCAGCTGCGCGGAGTTGAGACACGGTGACGGTGCTGAAGCCGGCGGCGCTGAAGACGGCACCGGCTGCTGCCGCCGCCACCTCGCCGGCACTCCTGGGCCGGGCGGTCGACGGCGGCCGGAAGGCGGCACTGCCGGTGCTGCTGGGAGTAGCCGCGGTGCTGATCTGGCAGGGAGCCGTGAGCCTGTTCGCGGTTCCGGCGTTTGTCCTGCCGGGTCCCTTCGCCATCGCGGCGGCCTTCTTTGGGAACGCAGCAAACATTGCCTCCGCCTCGCTCGTGACGGGAAGCAATGCCCTGGCCGGGCTGGTGATCGGCGGCCTGATTGGAGTGCTGGCCGCCGTCGTGGCCGCCTTCCTGCCTATTTTTGACCGCCTCGCCAGCCCCACCGTCACCGCGCTGTCCGTGGTGCCCATCGTGGCGGTGGCTCCGGTGCTGTACACAATGTTCGGCGCCGGCGAAGAAGCGCCGCGGCAGATCGTGGCCGGAATAGCGGTCTTTGTGCCGGTCTACGTAAATTCGCTGCGCGGGTTTCGGCAGGTGCGCCCGGTGCACCGGGACTTGATGCGCTCCTATGCCGCGGGCCGCTGGCAGGCAACGCGTGCGGTGACCCTGCCCAGTGCAGTGCCCTATATGTTTACCGGGCTCCGGATCGCGTCCTCGCTGGCGGTGATTTCGGCGCTGATTGCTGAGTACTTCGGCGGTCCGGTGGGCGGACTGGGCAAATCCATCACGTCGGCCGCTGCCGGCAGCAACTACACACTGGCCTGGGCCTACGTGCTGGGCGCCGTCGTCGTCGGCCTTCTTTTCTTCTGTGCAACCGCAGTGCTGGAGAAATACAGTTCCCGGCACTGACTCTGCCGGTCCTCATCTGACCATCCCTTCCGTCCGAAGGGGAGGCTACCTCGACCCATTCACACTCACTGGAGGCAATGACATGGCAAGTGGAAAACGCATCCGCACGGCTGCGGCGGCTGGAACCGCCGCAATTCTGTTCCTGGCAGGCTGCGCCTCGGACAGCGGGGCAGAAGCTGACGGCGAATCTGCCGAAGGGCTGACGCCGGTGACGCTGCAGCTGCAGTGGTTCTCGCAGGCCCAGTTCGCGGGCTATTACGCGGCTCTGGACCAGGGCTTCTTTGAAGACGAAGGCCTGGACGTGGAGATCGTTGAAGGCGGCGCGGACATCGTGCCGCAGGACGTGCTTGCCTCGGGAGACGTGGACTACGCGATTTCCTGGGTGCCCAAAGTCCTGGGGTCGATCGAGCAGGGCGCCAACATCACCAACGTGGCGCAGATCTTCGAACGCAGCGCCACTCTGCAGGTGGCCATGGCTGATTCCGGCATCGACGGACCGGAGGACCTGGCCGGAAAGAAGGTGGGGTCCTGGGGTTACGGCAATGAATGGGAGCTCTTCGCCGGAATGCAGGATGCAGGCGTGGAACCCGGGGACATTGAGCTGATCCAGCAGGCGTTCGACATGAACGGGTTCCTGTCCGGGGACATCGACGCAGCGCAGGCCATGACGTACAACGAATACGCCCAGGTCCTGGAAACCGTCAATCCCGACACGGGGGAGCTGTACCAGCCCGAGGACCTGACCGTCATCGACTGGAATGAAGAGGGCTCGGCCATGCTGCAGGATGCCATCTGGGCTGACGCGGACCGGTTGGCCGATGACTCCGAATACCAGGAGACCACCACGGCGTTCATCAAAGCCGCCATCAAGGGCTGGATCTATGCCAAGGACAATCCGGAGGACGCGGCACGGATCGTGACTGAATCCGGATCCACCCTGGGCCAGAGCCACCAGCTGTGGATGACCAACGAGACCAACAAGCTGATCTTCCCCTCCACCAACGGTGTCGGAATGATCGATGAGAGCGCGTGGCAGAAGACGGTGGACATCGCGATGGGTACGCAGAACGAAACCGGAGCCACCATCCTCACCACCGAGCCGCCGGAAACCGCCTACACCAACGAGTACGTTCAGAAGGCACTGGCTGAATTGGAAGAGGAGGGTGTGGACACCAAGGCTGCGGATTACCAGCCCGTGGAGGTGACCCTGGCCGAGGGCGGAAACTAAGCAACGCACGACGGCGGCCGGCAGCTTTGCTGCCGGCCGTCTGCCATGCCCGTCGCCCCTGGATTGTGCCTGTCGGGGGTCGAGTTGCGCGGGCCTGAAACCTTGTGTAGAGTCTTCTAAGTCGCCGCGGCCGGGAGTTGGAAAACATCCCGAGCATGGCGGCCAAACCCCACCAAAAACTTCCTGG
>NZ_PJIU01000006.1:0-1260 GCF_002929435.1 Arthrobacter sp. 9E16
CCGGCCCGCCTGGGGGGGGGGTCGGAGCACCACCCCCCCCAGGCACCACAGCCAGGACAGCCGGCCCCGCAGCGAAGAACCAAAACAGCCCGCCAGCTCCGCCGGCCTCCGGCCGGCCCAACAGGATCCAGCCGACCCCGCCGGCCGCCAGGAAACCCCGTGTCCCTCCACCCCAAAACCTGACAAGCCAGCCACCCACGGGGCAGCGAGGAACCAAAGCAGCCCGCCGGCCCTGCCGGCACCAGCCCAAAACAGGGGGGGTGGACCGCCACCCCCCCCCAAGCACCGCAGCCAGGGCAGCCACGACCCGCAGCGAGGCAGCCAGCCGACGACGACCGGGACAGGATCCAGCCAGCCCGCCGGCCCGCCCGCAGGGCACCCCAGCCGGAGACTAATCTCCAACCGCGAGGCAGCCGGCCCCGCCGGCCGCCAGGAAACCCCGCGTCCCTTCACCCCAAAACCTGACACGGCCAGCCGAGGAAGAAACCACGCCGTGTCCTGCTGCGGGCACCCGGCCATATGCGGTTTCCTAAGACCAATGAACAACCGACCCCAATGGAAGTAAAAGAACCACTGGAACCACAACACCAACCCGGACAACCCGTAAATCCCCTAAAACACGGGGAAAACACCACACTGGACAGAAGTAAAAGAACCAACAGACCCACCAGCACCACCAAGGGGTGCGCCGCCCCCCACCGTGCAACGGCACGGCCAACCCACCCGCAGCGAGGCAGCCGGCCGACGACGACCAGGGCACCCCGGCCAGCCGGCCCCGCCGGCGCCAGGAAACCCCGCGTCCCTTCACTCCAAAACCTGACAGAGCAGCGAGGCCCAAAAACCCCCAGGAAACACCGCAGCCAGGACAGCCGGCCCGACCGCAGCGAACAACGAAGCAGCCCGCCGGCCCCGGCCGGCCGCCAGCCCAAAACAGGGGGGTGGACCGCCACCCCCCCCCAAACACCGCAGCCAGGGCCACCAGCACCCCGCAGCGAGGCAGCCGGCCGACGACGACCAGGCCAGCCCAGCCCTGCCAGCCAGCAGGATCCAGCCGGCCCGCCCCGCGAACACCCCGCGTCCCTTCACCCCAAAACCTGACAACCCAGGAACAAAAGCCCCCGGAACACCCAGCCGCGAGGCAGCCTGCCGACAACAACCAGGGCCAGCCAGGCCCGCCGGCCCCAGGGGGTCGGAGCACCGACCCCCCAAAGCAACGCTGCCAGGGCAGGATCCAGCCGGCCCGCCCCGCGAACACCCCGC
>NZ_PJIU01000006.1:1270-45361 GCF_002929435.1 Arthrobacter sp. 9E16
AGGGGGTCGGAGCACCGACCCCCCAAAGCAACGCTGCCAGGGCAGGATCCAGCCGGCCCGCCCCGCGAACACCCCGCCTCCCTTCACCCCAAAACCTGACAACCCAGGAACAAAAGCCCCCGGAACACCCAGCCGCGAGGCAGCCGGCCGACCCTGGCCGGCACCAGCCAAAACTGGGGGGGTGGACCGCCACCCCCCCCCCAGCCGAAACGACACCCACACACCAGGAACAGCCAAGGCAGGGAAACCGAAGCACCCCCCAGTGAGCAACCACCACCACGCTGGCCGACTCCCTTACAACGAGCCCCCGCCCAAACCGGAATGCGGCCCAGGGCAGACACCCCAGGACAGCCGGCCAATCAGTCCACAGCGAGGCAGCAGCGACCCAGGGCAGCCGGCCGGAGACTAATCTCCGGCCGCGCGCCGCCGGCCCCTGAAACCCCGCGTCCCTCCACCCCAAAACCTGACAACCCACGCCAGGGAAAACAAAACCGTGTCCTGCTGCGGGCACCCCGCCTCATGGGGTTTTCTAGGACCAATGAAAGGTCGATTCCATCGGAAGTAAAAGGACCAACAGACGTACTGGAACCACCAGCACCACTAGTACCCCCAGGCTGGGCACCGCAAACCGCCGCGTTACAAATCCCGGAAATAACGGTCTTACCCACTTGCGAGCGCAGACCCCCCCAACCAGGCCATGACACTCCTGCGACGTGTCCGCACACAGAGGAAGTAGTCCCCCGGCTGCTGAAAACTCGGTGTCCCTTTGGCCTTTACCCTGACAACCCGCGCCGGGGTAACCAGAGAAACCAAGTCTGCTGAACCGGGCGGGAGCAAAAACTATATGTGAGATTGGTCACTCTCGTCCTCTTTTTGGCCCAAACGGTCACCTATATCCATGACGGAGAAGAAACACGGCGCTGCCAGCAACCGCCGTCGCCAGCCGGCCTACGCATGGAGCCATGTAACCCATCGCACGGTGGCCGACCGACACCTCCGATCTTCCACGCAAGGATCCCACTGCCCATGAAACGTCCCGGTAAGAACGCCGACATTCTTGGCGTCCCACACAAGTCCCGCAAGCAGAAAGAGGATCGAAAGATGCAGACCAAAACCCCCCGGAAAAGCCGTTCCAAACTCTCCTCGGTCCTGGCCTATGTCTTCGCTGGGTTCTTCGTGATCCTCGGAAACATTGCTGACACCATTGCCCTCATGGAATGGGTCCTCGCGCAGGACTGGACGGCGCTCATCGCCTGGTTCTGGTCCAACTTGCCGTGGTTGTAGCCCGGCCCCCAGCGGAACGATCCCCAGCTCCAGAGCCTAAAATGTTCCGGTGATACTAACTGGCACCATCTCGACCGCAGACAACCAACGAGACCACATCAGTGCTGAGGGAAACACCTACGATGAAGCACGGGCAGCCCTAGATGCCCTGCTTACTGAGGGTCAGCGTCTCATCGTTATCCGCACCGACAGGTAACCCACGCTGACCATCCGTTGCCGCTGAGCTATGGATGGTAGCCAATAACCAGGGAAAGCTTTTATGGATTAGTTGTTCCCGCTCAGGGTCAAGGTTCCCCAGTCGCTTGCAGTGCCGCTGGCGAGTTACCCAAACGGACAAGACTTTTTCCAGCGGGTATTCAGCCGTTTTGTACTGCGGGATCCGGCCGTATTGCCTAAGGAAAGCATCCAGCTCCCGTACCCGTTGCGTCCATAGCGCATCTTCCCGTTCTTTCTTCGGTGGCGTCAGCCAGCCAGGTAAGTGCTCATCCAGGAAGGACTTTCTAACAGTGGGAAGTTTGCCCGCTCGATATTGCTTCCGCTGATACTGCAAGAAGCTGTACAGCTGCTGCTCGCCGTCGAGATAACCGCGGGGAAATCTGCCGTGCTCACGCCTGAATCTAGAAACTTCGCCGGCGCGTTCCATCCACGGGATTTTTGGTGTCGGTTTCTTCAGTCCTCCGGGTGGCAGCTTCGGATGGTCGTGAAGCATCAGGCGTTGTCCGAAGCGCTCGGGCTTGTACGAAACCCGTGCATGGATGTGTTCGTAAACCTTTCGATACGGCACCCTGCACACTATGGCGATGCGTCGAGGATCCAACCCCTTAGTCCACATGTAAAACCACTCTTCACGGGACCAATGCTGCGGGGCAACGAAATCTATAACATTGTCGTGTTCCAGGGTTGCTGAGCGAGACATAGCCAACAGCCAATCAAATTGCCCAAGCATTCACCACGGTAAATGATGGCTGGGGATAATCACCGGAACCATCTCCAGCGCAGAGCATAAGTACGACTTCGTTAGTGCAGAGGGCTCCACCTATGAGGAGGCTAAGACAGCTCCGAGCCCTTGTGGCCTCGCTCTACCGCCACGGTCGTATGAGGTATCCCGTGGCCTTATCGCGTGGGCTGAGGGCAAATATGAGGGCTGCGTAGGCAATGGCGGAAGGGATGGTGATTGCCAGCCAGATGAGGACTTCATTCATGGAGGTGATTCCTTTCTCTGCCTGGCGGGGCTCCAGAGCGGGGTAGTCCAGGCATTCAGCGGGCAGGGAACAAGCTTTTATTCGTCTGACAAAACGCTGCGGGCATGCTCGTATTTTGCTGCAAGTCTCTGCCGTGTTGCTGGGTCGAGCCGGGCTGTACGAGTTGGGTCGGTGTTATCGTCCAGATCGGCCTGCTTGACTACTCGTGCGATGCGGTTGGACCGGACTCGCCTGTAGTAGGTATCGCGGTCCTCATCGGCGCGTTTCGTCATTGCATCGACGGCGGCCACAACATCGGCAGGGAACTGCTGGGCCAGATCCCCCAGGCTCACTTGGGTGTCCTCTACAACGTCGTGCAGCCACGCGACGGTCTGTGCCTTTTCCAGGTCTTCGCCGGCGGCGTGCTGGGCGACGTGGCCGGCCACTCGTTCTGGGTGTCCGATATACGGGGCGCCGGTTTTATCCACTTGGCCCTGGTGCGCCCGGGTGGCAACTTCTTTGGCTTGGGAAACCAGATCATGCATGGCCGGCCTCGCTTTCTACTGTGGAGGTTGCTGCCTTCTGAGGTGTCCCTACGTTGTTTTTCCTGACAGCGCGTGCCTGGACCAGGGGTGTCTGCTGGTCACCGGTGATTCGCATTTCCAACCCATCCAGACCGAGCGGCTGCTGTCGGCGTGACCAGTCGCTGACGAGTTGACGCGGGGCGCTGCCGGCTCCGGCGGGATACCGCGCGAGGGTACGCCACCGGTTCGACCTGGCAGACCTCCGCAGCAGCTCGGCCAGTCCTGGGGCGCTCATCGGCTTCATTCTGGTCTGTGCCTGGGATAAACCCATTTCAGCATTGGTGCGCTGTTCGGCCGGTTGCTGCGCCCGGTAACGGGCCAGGATCCGCTGGGAGACGGCGCGCCGCTCATCGAACGGGGTCACCTGACTGATCAGTTCGGCCGCTTCGTCTGCGCTGATGGGCTCGTAAGTGCCGCCCTCATCGCTAAACAGGAAGTCGTTTTCGAGTTCAGGCGCGCGGTGCCACAGTCCAGTGTTAGGCACCCAGCGCAGCAGAAAGTCCGCTTCTGTGTCCTCAGCAACCACTACGACAGTCCCGGGGGCTTGCTCCTGGGCATGGACCCTAAAGAACTTGATCACCGGATGGCCTCCTTTCGCCTTGCCTTCAACTAACTATATCGCTTTTTGCTGACAAGCACACTACCTAGCTTATCCAGCTCGTCCAGGCCGGCCGGGGCGGGTAGGTCGTCATAGAGGGCTTTGTTCTCCTCTACGGCTTTGCGGCGTTCGGACAGCGGGCGGCTGTTGTCACGGGAGATTTCATAGAGTTCATGGGCACGGTCTTTGAGCTTCTGAGAGCGGGCGGACTGTATTTGCAGCTCGGCAACCTGTCCGTCGTCGTGACGCACCAGCAGGTGAAGTCCCTTGTAAGGGTTTCCTGACACGTAGGACTGTTCAGCTTCAATTACGTGCCAGCCGCGTTCCTCCAGATCAGCAACAGCAGACCTGGCTGCTGGGACGATCTGATCGTGTTCCTCCGATAGGACCGTATATCGGGTTACATCCGTGATGCCGGCAGCAGTTTCCTCCGGGCTGGCCTGTTTTCCCTGAGCTTCGGCCGCTTCCATTTTGGCGCCTATTTTGCGGGCCAGGGATCCCGGAGATTTGATGCGGAAATCAGCTCCGTGTAGCTGTGCGCCAGCGGCAGCAGCAGCGGATCCCATATCTGTGTAGGTGCGCCCGTCGTGATTTGCGGCTGCTTCCACGGTTTCCAGGGCAGTGCAGACTTCGGCCCTGTCGTGCTTGGTCCACAGAGGCTTTAGGTCTTCGTTGGCCCAGTCAAGGCTAGGGGCTCCGCTGGTGGAGGGTGCGAGGTCGGCAGCGCTCAGTTTCTCCAGTCGGCGGGAGTTAGCGCAGCGGCGTTCCCCGTCTGCTTTAGATCGACACATGAGGGGAAGCCTAGTGTCCCTTGCTTATCTTCGCTGACATTCCCAAGAGCGTGTGTCCGGGATCCGGCAAGTCGCAATAATACTCATCCTGGTGCATGTGGGGGCGACTCCTAACCCTTTGAAACAATTAAGAGCAATTGCAAAGCGTTGGCCATATTTGAAATCCGCGTGTTTGCAGCGGCTCCCCTTTCTGTTAGTAGGCTGTCGCGCATGAATATTTCGCTCACCCCAGATTCCGCAGGGGTCTACGCCCAGATTTTCGCTACCCTTTTGATTGCGTTGGCTGTGGAGCGATTTGAGCCGATACCCAAAGACGCACCGCGCATCCTCCTGATATTCGATTCCACCTCTCGGGCATTGCGAGCCGTAGCTGTCCTCGCCACAGCAGTAGCTCTGGGAACTCTCTTCCCGGTTATCGGCGGGGCAGAAGCAGACGGCTTTAGTATTTTTTTGGTTTACGTTGCCATTTACGTTTCTTCCTTGGCCATCTCGTCCTGGGCCGGTGCAAGAATCGCCTCGATGCTCGTGGACACCAGGGTTTAGCACTCCGCGTCATTACATCCAGTACTGGGTGCCAGACCCCGCGGCCGGGCTGCCCCCGCCTTGAAATCCGATATTCTTGGGCCGGCGTGGCGGTTTGGTCGCTGCCGCGTCCCCGCTAAGTCTGCGTCAGTGAGTGATGGGTTTTTCTCGCGATTTTCCTTCTCACCAACTGCCGGAGCTTGCGGCCTGAAGGCCCCCTCTGATTCCAGTGGGGGCCTTCGGTGTTTTGCTCTGCCACAGGTTTGCTGTGCCAGTGAGAAACATTCGCCTGGGCCTGTCACTACGCCGAACCAGGACGCGGGGTGGCTCTCTGTTCCAGCTGCTGCGGACTGGTGAGAGCGTCCCCCCTGAAGATGCTGGCAACTCGGCAAAGCAGAAATAGCTGCTCCCTCAAACTGCCAGTGGGATTGTAGATCCGGTGGCGCGCAGGCCGGCTTGATCAGGATGGCCGCCGGCAGCTGCTCCTCGACCATTACCAATGGTTCTCCAACCTCTCGGTCGCCGGCTCCCCCTGGTCCAAAAATACTTCCATTGGATCTATTAGTTCCATTGGAAGCCTTGTTCGATTTGGTGCATGAGTTGTGGAACTCAGCAGCAGTGAGCACGGTCCGACACCACGCGACAAGGGTGCTCGCATCCCGCGCACAAGTCAGATCCTTGCCTTTCGCCCCCGGTCGTTTCGTCCTGGGCCGCCGGCTGTCGGGGTAACTAATTCACAGCTTCCCAACCGGCAGCCCAGGGTGGCGGCCGAAAGGTGCCAGCGGTCTCCGTGGATGCTCTGGAGCTTGCCGGGCCGGTTGGGAGTGCTGCCTAAATTGCTGCGAGCTACCCCCACTCGGGAGTGGTGTTGGCGGCACCGGTGAAACAGGGCAGCCAGGAGTCTTGTCTCCTTGCTACGGGTCTCCTGGATGAAGGCTTGAAGTTCTCAGCTAAGCCGGCTCTCCAGCGTCAGGCGCATCGGGTGGGAGACCGTCCTGTGCAGACACTATTTCGACGGCCGCCGGCAGCTGTGGGGGAACTATTCAGCCCCCCCCTGGGCTGTGCAGCTCGGACGGTATCCGGGATACCGTGCGACGTTCCCTGATGGGTTGAAGGCCAGGCGTTCCTGCCAGGGTTAGGCCGGGGCTCTGGTCTGCGCCAACGGCTGCCCGCTTCCTCCCACGGACCCCCAAGCCAGGGTCAGACAGCCCTGGCAGCATTTCATCTTGTCCCCACTACTGCTGATAGGGATGGCGGGGCCGGCGGAGTCAGCGGAAGTGTTGATGGCTTTACTTCCAAGAGGGTCAAGCCTGCGCCTCCTGGGGAAGGGTCGGCCGACACGCGGAAAATGAGGCCCCGATTTTTCTCGGTGTGCTACGCTCGGGGTAGTCTGAACTCGCGAAGCGAGGAGCTAAGCGGACCCGAGCGGACACCTCCAAAACCCTTAATGTACATGCCAGATCTGGCCTTATGTACATGGTTTTTAGCCCCCGATGTACATGCTTCTGCTGGGTACGTTACTTCCACTGGGTGCGGTGGAGACATTGGATCCGGCGTTGCTTTTGATGCTTTCGGAAGCACCTGGCAGGCCCTGGGCGTGGGGCATTTTTCAATCCACCCTCCCTCCTCTTGGAGGAGCGGTGGTCCGAGCTGGGCCTGTTCCTGGTTTGTGTTGGACTGTCCTAAATTCTGATTAACGACACTAGCCGGCGACCCGTTTGCGGAGTCATGTGGAGCGGTGCTTTGCCGATCATCTGCGAGGGTCAATGGGCGGGCCGGGGGCACCCATCTGCCCCCCCGGGGGCTTCATTCTTTGGCTGCCGGGCGGGGTCGGTCAGCTTACTTTTGGGTGCCGCGGGGGATCCTTGCCAGCCCTTGCCTGCCCTCGGTCAGGCCCCGTGCAGTGTCGTCCAATTGGGAGGGGAGGGCTGGGTTGGTCTACCCCTTTGAGCAATCTCTTGGGAGGAACGCTGAACTGATCGGAACAGCTTGTTTCGTTCCGACCGGTATTCGATCCGTGGGTGCTGGATCCGGCAAGTGGGCGCCGGCTTTCATGAGGTTCCGTGCTGCTGCCGCTCACTCATCCCCGCCGGCAGCCGAATCGACTCCCGGCAATTTTGTCTTGTCCCCTCGGGTGGCTCTGCCGCTGTCGCGTAGAGGCTCCCCCTGGCCGCCGGGCTGGCCAAGACGTGCCAGTTCTGGATCCAACCATTTAGAGGGGGGCGGGACCGACCCGCGGGCCGGCCCCGTTCCCTGCAACCTGTACTTCCATTGGAAGTATTACTACCTTCTGGCAGCGGCCACCAGCTACTTACTGCGGACGTTGCTTGCCGGCTTTCCGGGGATCCGTTGCACCCTTGTTTTTCTTCTGCCGGGTCTGTGCGTATGCCTGAACTTCGAGGCGGGCGTACCGGCGTTCGTTGATGGCAGGGCGAGGAAAGATCACGGACTGGCGCATGAGTTTGCGGACGGAATCAGGTTGAATCTGGAGAGCTTCGGCGGTCTGGCCTGCGTCGTAAGTTGCCAGCTCCACTATCTCTCCCAGGGCTCCGCTGGCTGTTATCTGTGCTGCCAGTTCGTCCTCGGTGTTCGTGGATTCCAGGGCTTCGCGCAGTTTGGCGCGCAACCCGGGGGAGTGCTTATCGGCAGGTCTCATCGTCCGCTGCCTGCCCGTCCCCAGCGGCGCCGTCCGCTGGCTTCCTGTTCCTGCCGCTCCACCTTGGTGCGGGATGCGTCGAAACTAGTTTGTTCCATCTGCACTACCTTGAAACCTGCCAGTGATTCCGGCGCTGAGGATCCCGGCTTGGAACCGGCACCCTGTAATTGATCGTCTACCCAGCTCTCCATATTTCCGCCGTGCACAGTACGAACGTCAGTAAGAACATCGGAGGCGTGATAACCGGATTTGGAACCAATATTTACTATCCGGCGCTCTCCGTGTTCATCTTCCAAAACAACCCGAACTTTCACCCGCTTATCTTTTCGTGCCTGCGATTTGGAGACACGGCGCAGCTCATCCCTGACGCTTTCCCAACCTTTTTTACGTCCCTGCGAGCGCGAGGTTTTGGGCATATCAGTAATGGCTATTCTGTTTCCGCCTGCGAGGTTTTGTACTTCGTGGCGGAACCGTCCTCTTTTTACAGGTTGTGCTCGTAGTCCTTTGGTATCGACGGGGGCGACTGATTTTGTGTCGGCTCCTCGTTTTGCTCGGACGGGTGCCAGCTGTCCGTCTTTTCGCCGGCGGCGGGGTGTGAGGTGTTTTACCTGACCGTCTTCGTAGAGTTCGGTAAGCGATTGGCGGAAGCTTTCGCCGGCGGCTTCCCCTTTGGCCAGTTTGCGGATCATTTTTTCTGATCGTCCCAGCTGCTGGCCCATTTCTGCCCAGGTGAGTCCGTAGGCATCTTTGGAGCGCTGCACCAGCTCCTGGATGCTCAGTCTGTCGTTGTCTGTTGGCACTGGATTATTCCTCCTCGGCGTAGGCTGCTGCGTCGTCGTTCTGATAGGTGAACTCGAAGTCGAAGGTGGCTTGATCCATCAGCAGCTCGGGGGTGACGTTCACCCCTGCTTTGTTGGCCTGGTCGCGGAGTTTGTCCCGTTCGGATCTGGTTACGGGAGTTTTGATTGGTCCGGGCAGGTATCCCTGGAGGCGGAGCCGGCCGGCTTTCCCGTCGTCGGCGCCTCCCTGGTCGGTGGGCAGGGACCAGCGGGGGAGGTGGGAGGTATAAACGGCATCACCGTTGATTCCCAGGATGGAGTTAGCCGGCAGAGTGAGTGCACCGCATTCCTGGCCGTTGGTGACGTTGTGCAGCACCTTCGCCCGGCCGCGGCCCCATACCTGCACGGCGAACTCGGGGCGGTAGTACAGCTGTTGTTGTGCCGTCATTTTCTGAGGCACCAAATAGGTGTACGCCTGCCCCTGGCGCACAACACTGTCGGCGTATTCCGGCGGGATGGCCTTGGGGTCATAAGTGACCTTTGTTGAACCGCGGCCGCGAGAAGCAAACTTACCGATGGACTGGATGAGGATGGCCCGCAGCGCGCCACCGAGTGCTGTCTTAAGTCCTTGGGGAAGCTCAGGATCCTCTGCAACCATCTGGCGGGCCTCGGTAAGTTTCTTCGCCCAGGTGTCCAGGGGCTTTGATTCCGTCATGGTCCGCCTGGCCACAGCATCACCCTCACGGAAACGCTTTCGTTCAGCCGGCATCTTGTCGTTGAACAGAACAGCCTCCAGCGGGTCCACCAGCCAGCCGAATTTTTGAGCAACAAAGATCTCTGCCCCGTCGCACCAGGTCTCTCCTGTTGCTCCGGGCCGGTTGGGGTAATACCAGCCCTGCCTGGCGTTGTGGTGCTGCACTCCGAAGATCCCGACGTTCCGCCAGCCCGGGGGAACGGTAAACCTGATCCGGTAGCGTGCCCGCGCATAGGGCTTTTCGAGCAGCAGATCCGCAGCCTCGGAACGTTTGAGTCTGATGCCTGGACCAATACCGAGCCGGTTGCACAGTGAAGCGTACATAAACCGACCGTCGATGTAGGCGAACCCATCAAGTTTGGGCAGCACGTTTGGATCCACCAGGGGCAACACGTCCTCGTGCCGATCCATCGACGGTCCTGCCACGGTGTGCTCCAGGTGGTGCTGTCCGCTCGTGGCGTGCAGTTCCTCAGCAATATCGTCTGTGCAGGGAAGCAGTTCGATCTGTTTGGGCAAGGCAGCGGCCCACAAATTCATTCCCGTGGCAGCCGGGGTTTTCATCAGGACGGTGGACATTCCCTCAGGCAGATAGCTGCGGAAGCGGTTCGCCAGGATCTGCTCCAGCACCATAAATGCCTCGCGCGCCTGGGGCGGGGTCAAGGCTGCGGATCCGAACCATTCGGCTGCCGTTCGTACCTCTATGTACTTGCGGGTGTTCCTATGCTCGAAACGGCCGGTGGGGGGAGTGCCCAGCCAGTGGCCCACGGATTCCCAGGCTCCGGTACGGACAAGTAGCCAGTGACGGCTTTTTGCGTCCTCTCCGGGTGCCAAGTCGCCGGGCTCGACCTTGGGCACCTTGCCGGTAAAAATGATCGTCGCCGCTTCCTGAGTCTGATTGGCGAGCGCGGCAACGGTTTCCAGTTTGTCCTCCAGCGTGGGGTTTTTACGCCCTGGGCTCACGCGGGAAGTGAAGGTGGCACCGCTGTCAGTGACCCCGCGCCCGGTCTGGAAATCCATGTAGAACGTCTCGATGCGCTTGGGGCTGTACGGCCTTGGTCTTGTACTCACGGGCGCCCTTCCTTGGTTATGTCGCTTCGTCACTACTCTACAGGTAATGACGTTCCGTCACCACCCTTTGGTCGGCGCGCCGCCTCTTTGGGGTGGCCCCTGCTCATAGGGCTTCTACTGACCCCTTTGGAAGTATTGGAACCATTGGAAGCAAAATTACCAACGCTCGTGGATCACTGTAACCACGCGGTTTTTTTGGACGCGACACGATTACTTCTAATGGAACTATTGACTCTTTTGGAAGTATTAGAGGTACTGTGACTGCCAGAACAACTACGACGGAGGGCAGCACCGTGACGACAACCATCGCCATTGCAAACCAAAAAGGAGGGGTGGGTAAAACCACCACCACCTACCACCTGGCCCGCGCCGCCCACAGCCAGGGCCTAAAGACCCTGGTAATCGACATGGATCCCCAGGGCAACCTGTCCTCAGCGCTCGCGGAAGAACGGCTGCCGGAAAATATTGCCGGCGCTGCTGATGCGCTGACCAAGCGGACAAATCAGACTCTGACGCTTGAACAGGTCACCATCGGCACTATCTGGGACCAGGTGAACCTGGTTCCAACCGTGGGTGATGTGTTGGCCGATGTACGCGACGAGATTGCCGCTGCCAAAGTAGGCCGGGAGTTCCGACTCCGGCAGGTACTGGAACAGCTGCCCGCCGGCTATGACCTGATCCTCATTGACTGCGCTCCGAGCCTGGATGTGCTGACTATCAACGCCTTCACAGCGGCCGATCACGTCCTGATCATCACCCACGCAGCGCAGTGGTCCTCCAACGGACTTGCCCGGCTGCTGGGCACTATCAAGGACATTGCTCACTACTACAATCCCGAGCTGACCGTGGCCGGTGTCGTGATCAACCAGTACGAAAAGAACACCCTTTCCGGCGCCCAGTGGCGTATGGAAATTGAAAAAGAGGTCACGGATCGCGGCCTGCGTGTGCTGCAACCGCCGATGCCCAAGCGTGTCTTTATCAAAGATTCCGCTGAGGCTGCTGTCGGGCTCGATGAGTGGCCAGATACCCAGGCACCCGAGATTCACCGCCTCTACGTGCAGTACCTGAAAACCATCACCAGCTGACCTGGCATTCCCTCCCGCACCCCCCCATCACGATCACGGAGATTCACCCAATGACACCTCGCCCCGCAGCCCGCCCCTCCAGCCTCGCTGGACGGTCCCCCGTAAAGCCAGTGGAGAGCCCTGAGAGTCGCGTAGAGCCCAATGTGGCCACTGAGACCCCGGAAGCCCCTGAGGCAGCCCCACAGGCTACCGCTAAGCCTGTTGGCGGGAGTCCAAAAGATGATGAAGCAAAGAAGGTCGGTTTCTACATGAAACCCACCGATCAGATCAGGGCTAAGAGAGCGCACACTACGACGATCATTCACACCGGGCTGAGTTCCTGGACCGCCTACGTCAACGAGGCAGTGATGGCCTACACCAAGCAGCTTGAAGCGAAGTACAACGACTCAAAACCGTTCTAAGCAAAACCCAACTCATGGATCTGTGTTTGAAGTTCTGGACCACAGCCAGGTGAGTGCAATGGACAGTGGCAGCAGGCACAGAGATGAGTTGCCCAGGTGATCATCTGCTGAGTTGCCTGGGTGATCAGTAAATCCTTGAAGCCCAGCGAGATGAGTTTTACGAACGCTTCCCCTGGTAACTGGTCACCTTAAGGTGACCAGGTGTTAAAGGTGGTTACAGGAGAGTTACAGGGGACTGTGGTGAATCAGCCGAAAATCCGCGCCACTACTGGGATGCAGGCCCCTAATCGGATTGAGGGGCGCGACTAAAGTACGGACTTCCGCGACTAAAGTACGGACTTCCGCGACTAAAGTACGGACTCAAACCCAGTTATCCACAGGCTTAAACCCCGTACTTTAGTCGCGCCTCGCCGGGGCATGTGACGTGCACAGCAGTGAGGCATCGGGTATTGTCCGAGGTTGCAGGTAAATAAAAAGAACCCCCACGGAGCGCGAACTCCTGGGGGCGTGGATACTCACATGATTGGGATGGAGCATCACCAATGAATAATACCGCCAGCGGGCTGGCTGAGGCCCAAAAGTCCTCTGCCGACAGCCCCGGGTCTAAGCGCAAGCCTCTGATCACCAGGCGACAAGCAGCCATCACCACCGCCGCCGCTGAACTGGAAAAACGTTCCGTCCAGAGCCAGCCCAAGGCACTCGTTCCCTGGTTCATGGCCATCCTGTCCATGCCGTACAAAGATCCTGGAAACGTGCCTGCCTGGGAGCGTGTGAACGGTGATTACAGCATCCAGATAGTGCCAGATGTGGTGGACGGAGTAGCCCGCTACCCTTACGGCAGCATCCCCCGACTGCTGATGATCTGGATGAGCACTCAGGCACGGATTACAGACAGCCCGGTTCTGGACGTGGCCAGCAGCCTAGATGCCTTCGTCAAGGAAATAGGGCTGTCCTCAGGAGGCAAGCAACGCGCGGCCGTCATGGATCAGATGAACAGGCTTTTCGGTGCCGGAGTCAGACTCAAAAGCAACACCGAGCAGGAGCGCGACGGCGGGCCAGTGCGTCGGCTCCAGGGTAAAAACTTCTTCCTGGTGGATTCTTCCGACGTGCTGTTTACCCGGGCGGACACTGATGGCCAACAGCCCCTGTGGGGCTCCACCATCACCCTGTCGGCGTCCTTTTTTGAACAGATCAAAGGGCAGTCATTTCCAGTACTCACTCAGGCCCTCAAAACTTTCAAGACAAGCCCGCTCCAGACGGACATATATCTGTTTCTGGTCTACCGGCTGTTTTCCGTGAAAGCTCCGGTGCGGATCACCTGGCAGCAGCTCAACGCCCAGTTTGGTGCCCAGTATGAGCGTGACAGGGATTTCAAAGCGGCATTCATTAAGAACCTTGCCGAGGTGGCCAAGTTCTATCCCGAGGCGAACTACAAAGTGACTCAGGACTACCTGATTCTCTACCGGTCCAAGCAGCACATACCGAGCAAACCAATCAAGGAAGCCCTGGAGGAAAACTAGGCAACCGAACGGGGCCGCTGCGGGAGTTTATGACTCTCCCGCAGCGGTTCCTTTTATGTGCGCTAGGAGAGCCGCAACCGCCTGGTCAAAAGCATCGGGGTTCACGACGTACAGAACTCGTTGACCGAGCCGGCGACCCTTGCCGTCATGGGTGGCAACAATGCCCTGTTCTTCAAGCTGAATCAGATGATTGTGAACGGTTCGGTGTCCAGTGCCGACAGCCTCGCCTATCTCTCCGCTGCTGGATCCTTCCGGGTGCAGGAAAAGGTGGCGCAGCACTTCGGCCCGCAACGGGTTCAACCCCAGGATCGAGACGGCTTGGGCGGCATCTTCGGGCAGCGGATTCTTGGCTTGAACTAGGCGGGGCACTATCTAAGTTTGACCCATCCAGACACCTGAACACTCGAAGCTACCTAGGTACCGGAGTGTCTTGTCCCCACCTGATCATCCCCAGGGATCCGCTTGTGAGAGATAAGTGGGCAGGGAATTGAGCCTGTGAAGATCCCGCCCCTGCAATAAATGCTGGTCGTTTACCCTTTTTGCCTAGCCAGAGACGTTATTAGCTGACTCATTCAACCTGGAGTTGTCCCGTGCGGATAATGTAGAACGGGTGTATTTACAGCGGCAGGAGGTCGGCGGGTGCGTCTGACCACGGATGAACTCTCGGCATGGGCCGCTCCGCTGTACAACAGTTTTGGCGAAAAACTTACCTGGGCAACGGTGGCCAGAGACGCAGATTTTCGCGGCGTCACCATCAGTATGCAGCGCACCCGCAACGAGGTTGATGCCCAGCTGGTGATCAATGTGGCCCGCAAACGCGGCCTCAATCCCCTGGAGGAGCTGGCGCGGATCCCGCGATGGAAACACCTCACTGCCGCACGCTCCGCACCTTCCCAGATGGAAATTGTTGCCTCACTGAATCCGGGCCACGTTTTTCAAGAGCTTTCAGATCGGCTGCTGATTAGGGCGCCGGCCCACACGGATCTAGGGCCCTGGGACAGTTATCACGCCCGTTTTTCCAGTTGGATCGACGTGGCCGGGCCGGAGAACGCCCGCGACGTTCTCAAATCCGCGTTGCAATTGCGAACCTCCTCCACTCTCAGCGGTAAACTCAACAGCCGTGCCAAGTTCGAGGTGGATGAGGCTATCGACGGGTTTACAGCTCTTGGGATGGATCCCGTCTACGCACTCGTGTTGGCCACCAAGCTGACACCCCGGGAAGTCGGATACGCGGACACGATCCGGGAAGATGCGTTGCTGTCGATTTCAGATGATGACCTTCTTGCCCTGGTCCAAAAGCAGGCACGGTACACAAGCCGTATTCTCGTGGATAACCGGATCGCGGAGGACCATTTGAGGAAATTGCAATGAAGATCACCGATGCGGTGTCCCTGATAACTATTGCGGCCTTGCTGCTTAGTATTTGTCTGCGGATGAGGCCGAAATCGGGAAAGACCTACGCCCCGCTGTTTTGGGTGCAGGTCTCCGGTGTGTGGATGCTGGGCACGTCACTTAGCTGGATCTACCCCACGCTCGATGCCGCCCTTGGCGGGCGGAACTACCTGAACCTGACCTCTCATCTGCTGTTTTTGGGCGCGAGCTGGATTTACACCGTTGTGCTGGCCGAACCCTTTTTTAGGAATCGCCCAAAGCCAGCAACTCTGAGCAACTGGGTACCCATCATTGCCGCGATAGGTGCCACTGGCAGTTTCGTTCTGCTTGACGCTGATACGACCTCGCGCGGCCTGAACGCATTCACCAACGAGCCGGCATGGATCGGCTACTGGGTGTTCAACATAATGACGCTTTGGGTGCCGGCGATCACCCTGGTCCCACTGTTGCTGGGAGTCGTGAAGGAAACCCGGATCCGTTCCCTGATCATCGTTTACTGGGCCATGATCATCGGCTACACAACTTCTGTTGCGGCGATGCTTAGCTACGTCGTCACTTATTTCTACCCAGGATTGATTGTCACCAGGGAGATCCTGGTCCTGATTACAGAATTGGGACTGATGACAGCCCTTATTGCCATCCCGGTGCTATCGCATCAAAAGAGCGCAGAACGTAGCGCCCGCCAGCAGGCCCAGCAGAAAGCCGCTGCCCGCTTCCAGCGCTGAATGGCGGCCGTGACGGACTCTTGCCCACGGCACACACAATGCGGCCGGCACCAGGACGAAAGCTGCGGCCGGATACCCGAGCACGATAGGCGCGCACAGTGCTGTAAATGACGCCGCCAGGGAATGAACGCTGATCTTCAGCCGAAGGTTGATCACTGCCACCACTGCCAGGATCCCGAGCGCGTAGGCAGAAGAAAAGCGCACCTCCCATGATGCCTGGGCAATCCAGGCGAACACGATGCCAACGAGAAAAGAGCCGGCAGACAGGCCGTAGAACAGGTGTCGCTGCTCCCGCCTGACCATGAATTTATCGGTGACTCTCTCGGTGCGGGCCATCCATAAAGCGAGCGCCTGAGGGATCAGGACCAGGAAAAAAAGGAGCCCGCCGGCTATGAGGGCGGGGTGATTCTCGTAGCGCAGCGCCACCACTGCCAGCAGCAGCCCCACCAGGACGAACGGGGACAGCACCTCAGCGACGACGGTGGCAGACTTATCCAACAACTTGTTCATATAAACGCTATATCTCCGGTTTTGCTGATATTGTGAAGGTGTGGTTGTGAGGGCCACTAACACTGAGGTACCGGGGGGTCTGACGTTGAATCGTCTTTCATTAGTTGGCAAACGGGCTGGATATGCAGCCGCCGGCGCAGTTCTTGTCGTGGGATCTACTGTGGGTCTGACCAGTCACAATACCGGCTCGGTCACCGCCACCGACGACGACGGGCTGACGATTACCTACCCGCGTCAGGGTTACGTGGGCACTACTGACAACGGCCTGACATACGCGCCGCGGCCGGCAACTGAATTCCGTGCCCAGAACTGCGATCTTTCCTCTCAAACCCCGGACAAAACGCCAGCGGCAGGCCAGCTCACGGTCCCCAGCATCGGTGTTGAGGTTCCCGTGGGAATCAGCGCCAATCTCTCCGCACTGCCCGACGCACCCCAAACGGTCCGGTTCGACCAGTCCGTGCCGCTCGGCGCCGGCTCAGGAAAAACCGTTATCGCCGGCCATGTGGACTACGCCCCCGAGGATGGACACAGCACCGGAAAACTCTCACCCTTTGGCCAGCTGCACACCGCCGGCCCCTGCGATCACATCTATGCAGCAGATGCACAGGGACAGCAGCGCGAGTACATACTGACCGATATGTACACCGTTCCCCAGGAACAGATCGAGACCACCGGCATATACACCACGGAGGGAAACCCCGCCCTGGTACTGGTCACCTGCTCCGGTCCCTCAGTCAACGATGCCAGCGGCGATGATCTTTTTGCCTACCGCTACAACCTCATCCTTGAAGCCATACCGGCGGAGGTTGCGGCATGAAACCGGGAAAGAAAAACCCCGAGCTGTATACCGTTGTCCCGGGTAACCCCTGGACGATCAACGGCGAACCCTCCCAGGCGCGCAGCCCGCAGGAAGCCGTTGCCGAAATACTGTCCCTTACCAAGCGCTTCCCAGCCCGTATCAACGTCCACGACGGGGAACAGATCATCTCCCTGGAACTGGACAAGCAGGGGCGCACCCGCCCCGTTAGCAGCGACAGCCTGGAGGGAAACCTGGGAACCAGTACCCAGGCCACCGTTCCAACTCCAGCCCCAGCCGCAGCAGTCACCGCGCCGCCGGCACCGACAGAACCAGCGTCCACCGAGGAACCAGCGGAAACAGACCGCCGGAAAATCACACCGCTGCGCGTGGCAGGAGCAGTAGCTCTAATCCTCGCCCTGGGAACCGGCGCCGCGCTCGCTTTCCCCGGTTCGGACAATGGTGGGGATCCGGCCGCTGCTACTACACCCACACCCACCCCCACCTCCAGCGGCTGGAAGCTGCCCGGGGGACAAGACGCATTAGTGGTACTGGGAGACCGGATCATTACCGCCGAAGGAACCACTATTCGCGTATTGGATGCCGAAACAGGGGAACAGGTGGGGGAAAGCTATGACGTTCCAAACCCCGAGCAGATCCGCTTTATCGAGGGGCAGACGGCGAGCGCGTTTGATACCGGCGCCGGTCAGGTCATTATTCTGCGCGAGGACAGCGTGAAAGCGGTTGATGGCGTATTAAACGCCCGCGGCACGGAGCCGGTGATTGTCCAGGGCAGCGAGTATTTCACCGCTGACGGCGCAAAGCGCCCGTTTATGGCCACTCAGGCGGTTCTTGCTGCTGTCGATGAGGACGTGGTTCTGATCGAGAGCCCAGGCAAAGCTCTAATCGGTGAGCGTTCCTTGGACCTGAAAGCCCCGGAGCCGGAGGCAGCTATCACCCAGTTAGTCAGCGCCACGGATAGCCGCGTGGTCGTTGTCTGGTCTCGCGGAGATGCCCGCTTACTCACCACTCATGACGTGGGATCAGGGGAGGCGGTGCTGAAAGAGGACATTGGTGCTGCCGAGGTCATTGTCCGTTCGGGGATCGTCTGGGTGGGATCGGACCGATACCTCGAAGGAGACCTGATCGAGCAGGTTTGCCAGGGCTTTGAGCAAGTAAACGCCACGATCCTTTGCCCGGCAGCTGAGGGCTGGGAATCAGCCACTGGCGGCGGCCGGTTCCCCGAGCTGCCAGACGCCGTTTCAAAGAATTACTCCGTCGCCGCAGGCACCGTTACCAACCTAAGGACAGAAAAATGAAGGCGCCCCAGATCCTAGCTACCGCTGCTGTAGCTTCCGTTTTCACACTCGGCTCCGTCAGCGCCGGCTATGCCGCTGAAATCCCTGTTGTGGAATCCCCTGCCGCAGTTGCAGAACTGGCGGCTCAGGTGCCGGTAGTTATCCTGCCGGTCCTAGATGAGGAGCCGCCACAGGTTCCGCCTTTTGAAGGTGAGGAACCGGTAATTCCTGTTCCACCGGAGCCGGAGCCCGAGCCGGAGCCTGAGCCGGCACCGGGTCCCACCCCCGGGCCGGAGGAGCCGGAAATCCCCGTGCCCCCGGCACCTGAGCCCGCACCTGAGCCGGATCCTGAACCGGCACCCGTGCCGGATCCTGAACCGGCACCCGAGCCCGCACCTGAACCGGCACCCGAGCCCACTCCTGAACCGGAAATCCCTGTACCGGGGGACCCGGCACCCGAACCAGCGCCGGCTCCGCAGCCGGCCCCTGCACCTGCCCCGGCCCCCGCGCCGGGCGAACCTTCCGCGCCGGTCCCCGGCGCGGGAACCGGCCCCGCGGGGTCTGCCAATCCGGCGCCGGTACCCCCCGGTACCCCGGCTCCCGCCATCCCTGAACCTCACCTCCAGGGAACGGCACAGGCAGACCCCGCGGCCTACACCAACCCCCGCCACGTCAACGCGGGAGGAGCAGGGCGAGCAGGCACGGATCCGACCAACTGGGTACTGGGATCAGCCCTTCTCCTGGGAACCGGCCTGCTAACCCGAGCCGGGCTTATGAAGCGTTCCCAGGGCAAACACCTGGCACAGAACAAGTAACGACCTACAGCAAAGGAGGACACGATGGGCAGCGACCGCGAGGAAAAAATCGATCAGTGGATTTTCCAGGAAGGCGTAAAAAAAGACCGCCGAAACAAGATCATCCCTTCCTCGACCGACTCTATTACGCACACCCCGGTTGGCACTGCCCTGGACGCGATGGAAAAAATCGCCTTCTACTTCGGGGACCGGCCGGAGCTGCCCATCGTGGAACTCGGATTGATCAAAGTGGAGGAAATCACTCTGACATTCGGCGGGGACGTGCACCTGGATCCTCCGTTTTGGCAGGTATCCGAGGAACACCAAGACCATTGGGGCATCACCCACAACGACGCCCTGGGACTCTCGACCGGAACCATCTACGGAGAGCAGACAGCGGCGCTGACCGCTATCGGTAATTCCCTGGCAGGTGCCAAGGTGCTGCTTAATACCAACCGCTGGCAGGTCCTGGGCTCTGCCGGCCTGGACCGGTTCTCAACTGCGCTTATGGTCGGGCAGGTCATGGAACAGGCCACCGAACCGTGGGCCAAAGAACACCACATCTGGTTGGTTGGCTACAGGGAGTTAGGCCCCAAACTGGTCAATTTCCTGACTCACTATCACGACGAATCACGCTTTCACCTGGTGGAATCCGTGGAGCAGATCATCGCAGACGATCTGGCCGGCACGACCTCAACCCTCTACGTGATGGGATCCAGCGATGCCAGCCTCAAATCCTACGAGCGGCTGCGTGGCCTGAACGTTGGAATGCTCACAGATACCGTCGTAACCGAGCTGGCGATGTTCATTTCCGAAGACGACGACGGCGGAGCCACCATCCTCAACGCCACACCGGACGGAATGAAGATCTGGCCCAACCTCGTTGGTGAGGGAGATGCCCTGTACGAAGCAATGGAGCTGACCTGGAAGAAACACCTGGAAGAAGCCAAGGAAGCCCAGCAGGCCGTTGAATCACTCACCATAGAGGACTTCCTGCCGGCCACACCCGCAGCTCCAAAAACGTCGCCGGAAGCAACCCCAAGCATTAGCGTGGCAGAGCTTGAAGCGCTCGTGAATTTCGAGAGCGTCACCCCTGATCACGAAAAGCCGGCTGAACCCGAACCCGCCCAGGCTGAGACCATCCAGGCAGAACCGGCAGCAGCAGCTGAACCTGAACCCGCCGAACCCGCTCCAGAACCGCCGGCAGCAGCAGCTGAACCTGAACAGGCTGAACCCGAACCTGCCCAAGCTGAACCCGTCCAGGCGGAACCGGCAGCCAAACTGTCCCAGAACTTCGCGGCGCCCCTGTGCCTCTTGGGCCAGCCCCAGCTGCACAGCGACAACGGATCAGCGGTGACAGGCAAGCCGGCGGAAGCTGTGGCCTACCTGAGCCTGAACGGACGTTCCAGCGATGCCGTAGAGCTATCGCAGAAGCTGTGGCCGGAAGCGGAAAACGAAGGCAACACCGCCCGCATACGCCGCAGCCGAACGGCAAAAAAGATCAAGGAAGCGCTCCCGGCATCCTTCCGCAATGACACTGCGTGGGAAATCGACCACCTGGACACCGACCTGAACCGGATCATCAACGCACTGACTCAGGAAGGAAACCCACAGGCAACGCTCGTGGCCTGCCACTCAATCCAGACACCCCTGCAAGGCTGCGCCGAATGGGCAGACGAGCACCGGGACCGAATAGTTCAACAGCTCCGCCAAGTGCTTGACGACACCACAGGCCGGGCACTCGAAAATGACCAATTCGAGATCGCCAAGGCAGCCCGGCAAGCCTCCAAAAAGCTCTAGCTCAGCAGGAAGGAAAATCGCGTGAAAAGCATCAGATCCAAGAAATCAAAGCAATCCGCCGGGACAGTCTTGTCCCCCGCCGGATCCACCAGGAAACAAAAGAAGAAGCCCCAGCAGCACACGACAACCGCCGGCAACGGCACCGTCGTCCAGTCCTGGGCATCAGACGCCGGCAGATGGGCTGTCTACGGATTGACGGTTCTCGTTTCGCTGGGAGCCCTGTGCGGATTCCTCGCTTTCACCAGCCCGCCGCCCCAGGTACAGGCGAGTACAGAGGTCGGCCTGGGTGCTAAGCAGCAGGAAGCCGGCGCGTTCGCACAGTCCTACCTGGCCGCGTGGCTGACGGCTACCAGCACAGACCACGACGAACTGGACCGGTACGCCAACGTCACCGGCTCCAGCCTGGTAGGAACCACCCCCACCGAGTACCGAGATATGACTGTTGCCAGCATTGAGGATGCGCCCGGAGGGCTGACCACAGTGGTTGTTTCCGCTTCGCTCAAAACCGTCGAAATGGACGATGCCGGGAAGGAAACAGTCACCTGGACCCCGTACTGGTATCAGATCGCCGTACAGACCCAGGGGGAGGAAATGGCCCCGGCAGGGATGCCGGCCCCTGTCTCAGTGCCAGCGGTCGGAGACGCCCCTCAACTGGGTTACACGAGCCGCGTGGCTAATAAGGAAATCCAGGCCACTGTGGCTGATTTCATGACCGCGTACCTCACCGGTCAGGGAGACGTCACCCGCTACGTGAGCCCGGAAACCACGATCAGCGCCATCACCCCCGCGTACTGGACCCAGGCGAAAGTCAAAACAATCCAGTCCGTATCCGAGGTGGAAGATGGCACCCCCGTCGCCGGCCAAACTGCGGAGGTTCTGGTCGATATGAACCTCACCCGAGATACCACCACCAAGCCAGCTCAGTACGTACTGAGCCTGAAAGTCCGGGATGGGCGCTGGGAGATCCAGTCACTCAACTCAGCCCCGGCACTGTCGAAGTAACCCCATCCCTAGAACTCAAGGAGCCACCATCATGTTCAGCACCGCTATCGCCACCGCCACAGACAAAATTGCTGCCGCTTCCACCTCACCGCAGGCAGCAGGCGTTTTCGACTGGGTAAACGAAAAAACCGCCGCAACGCAGACCGCCATCCAGGGAATCCTGGTCGTTCTCGGTCTGATCGTCGCCCTGATCATCGCTTGGAGGGGTAAGAACGTCGGATCCGTGGTTATGGGAATCATCGTCGGCGGCCTGATTGCGGCCCTGCCCATGCTCATCTCGTTCTTCTCCGAGCGTGCCGCGGGGGAAACGGTGGGAATGGATACGGCCAACCAGATGATCACCTACGCGCGCGCAGCACTGACCACACGAATCTAAGCCGAGACCGGGAGATAAACCCATGAGCAACCAGGACCACGTTCAGACGGGAAGGTTCTACACCGCAGCGCGCAAATTCCAGCAGCTGATCGGCGTGACTCCTGCCGGTGAGGCCATCCCCGGCGGCCCCTACACGGTGACTCAGTTCATCGTTGGCATCGTGACCGTGGTTGTTGGGTTTATCTCCCGGCCACTGTGGACCCAGGGCGCCATCACGGACGTGCTGTTTATTGCTGCCGCGGCCGTAGGGATCACTTACGGGGTGGGCAGGATGCCCGGATCCCGCCGATCAATCATCAACCTGATCAACTGCTCGATGGCCCTGATGCTCCGTCCGCGGACCGGGAAATACCGCGGACAGAAACTGCCGGCCACCTACTCCAAAACCAAGCCGAAGAAGAAGCCCAAAAAAGCGCCGGCAGCCACGGCCCCGGAAACGGATGCCACGGACTCCGGGCACCGAAACGGGCCGGCCATCGAGCACGTACAGATCAACTCCGGGCTGGATCGGCTCACCGCCGATCTGACCACAGCCCGCTAAAAAAATCGCTAGGAGCCTCACATGGCAAAAGACAACATCCGCCAACCGGTCCGCTGGATGCGCGAAAACATCTTCGTCACCCGCGACGGCGTGGCCTACGGCATTTGGAAGCTCGAAGGCCAGGCATACGGGCTGGGCACCATCGCCCAGAAGGAATCCGTGCGTGCCAAGCACCAGGACTTTTTCCAGGCGCTGACGGGAGAGGCAACACTGCTGGGACTGGTTACCACCAGCTCACCGGAAACCCTTATGGGCAAAATGCTCAAAGACGTACAGGATCCCTCCCCGCAGTGGCTGGAGGAGTGCAGCCTCACCTACCAGGATCTGGCCGTAAACCCCGCCGGCGAGCGCCTGTACTTCCTGATCGCGCCCTTGACCTATAAGACGCCAAATGAGCTGTGGAGCACCTTCCGGCGCAGCGTGGATCTGACCCTTTCGGAAGCTGCCCGGCTGACGATCCGGCCGCCGGCAGAACGGCAGTTCACCACCTGGAAAACTCGGATGGCGCAGATCGAAAAGAGCATTCCGGCCAGTTTCCAGGCGCAGAGGGTCGGGATCTCGGCGCTGCGCTGGATCACCCATCACCTGGTGAGCCGCGGCGTGGAGTCCACGCTTCCCTACGATCACCAGGGAATCGCTGAGGTGGAGGACTGGATTAACCCGTCGAGCTGCCTGGAGGATCCGCTGCTGGACGAGGGCGGGCTGACAGATCTGGCGGATGAAAAGATGCCGCAGATGAAGCTGTTCAAGCGGCGTTTCGTGAAGGTCGAAACAGGGGACACTGAACCGAGCTATCAGCAGTTTTCCATCATGGGGCTGACGCCTCAGGCAGGGTTCGTTTTCCCTGGCGCGGAGTTCGTGAACTTCGCAGCATCCATCTCTCACGACATTGATTTTGCGCTGCGCCTGGTGATCACGTCTGCCGATAAGGTCAAGGCGAAAAACCGGCGGGCGGAGAACAACCTCAAAGACCAGTACAAGCAGAGGCAGGCTGGGGAAAACTCCATCGTTGGAGGCAACGCCGAAATCGACAAGTCCGCCCGGGCACTCCAGGAATATGCGGAGGAGCTGAGCGCCACCGACCGCGAGGTCGAAGTGGCAGCGTCGATCATTTTCTCCTCCTCGGCTCCCACCCCGGAGCTGGCGATGGATGAAATGAAGGATCTGAGAGACCTCTACACCTCGGACGAGTGGACGCTGGACGTTCCCCTGGGCGGGCAGGAAAAGCTGTTCTGGGACTTCTGGCCCGGGACCACCATCTCCTCGGTCTCCAATGAGTTCGCCCAAATCACCACCGGGCGTAACTTCTCGATGGGAGTGCCGCTGACCAACGACATGCTGGGGATGCCGCACGGGTTCCGCTTTGGCACCAACGTCACCACCGGCCGATTCTCCCCGGTGCTGGTCAACCTTGGCGGCCTGGCGGAAAACGACGTTTCCGGGTCGATGGCTTTTGTGGGGGAGCTGGGCTCGGGCAAGTCCGTGGGCATGAAAACCATTGCCAGTCACAGCATCGACCGAGGCGCCCAGATGATCGCGGTCGATCACTCCGATAACCAGGAATGGCGGAACCTGGCCCAATCGCTGACCACGGCCAACGTCGTTGATTTCATGGCCCCGGACTGGTCCCTGGATCCGCTGCGGATCTACCGCGCTCCCGCCCAGCGTGTACGCGAAACCCTGAACCTGCTCACCACAATGCTTGGAGTCTCGGTAAAAGACGATGAGGGAATCATCCTCAACGCCGAGCTGAAAAAGCTGCTGAACAATGAACTGGAAATCGGTTCGCTTGGGCACTTGAAAGACCACCTGGCATCCGCCGCCGTCGATCCCGCAGACAGGGACGTTGCCCGCCGGGTTGCACGGCTGATGGACGTTTTTGCCGATATTGATTTTGGCGAAACGTTCTTCAATCCCGACCTGCCGCCGATGGACTTCTCCGCCCAGGCAACAGTGTTCTGCACACACGGGATGGCACTGCCGACGATGGAGGAGCTGAACAACGCCCAGGCCCGCAAGGAAATGAGCCTGGATAAGACAATGGGCCGCGCCTCCTACGCCTACCTGGCCAGCGTCGGACGCAACATCATGTACGCCGACGACTCCCACGAAACACTGTTCGCCGTCGATGAGTGCCACCACATGACCGGATCCCCGGAGGGAACCGCAACGATCAGCGAGGCCCTGAAAACCGGACGTAAGCACAAAGGCGCGGTGCTGCTGGGAACCCACTCCGCCCTGGAACTTGGGCCGCCTGAACTGCGCGGTCTGATCCCCCAGCGCGCGATTTTCCGTACCCGCGATGCACAGCTGGCCCGGCAAAACCTGGAATGGCTGGATCCCAGCTACGCCACGGAGGAATACATCGACCTGATAACCAAGGATCTTTCCCCGATGGACTCCTCAGGATCCGTGCCAGAGCACCGCCGCGGTGAAGCCCTGTTCCGGGACCACCTCAGCCGGATCGGAAAGATCAAAGTCCTGATCCCGCGGGCCTCTAACCGGGCCGCAACTGTGCTGACCAGTCCTCCCAAAATCAGGATCGAGGCAGAAGCATGAGCACAGTATCGGCCACCCCCGCCCAGGACGCCCTGCTGCGCGCCTGGATCTGGCTTTCCTTCCACCGCAAAACCCGCTTCTTCCTGGGCATTTTCCTGACCTGTTTCCTCTGCCAGATGGCCAACGCCACAATGGCAATTGCCGCGGATGAGGAGGAGCAAACCACCTCCCTCAACACCTATTGGCTTCCCCTGGGCGGCATCACGGACACCCACGGCGTGCCGGTCGGCCAGTACACCACCCTGCCCCTGGACTACGGGCAGAGCATCTACGTCACCCGGCAGATCCGCGGCCTGATTATGCGGTTCGCCTGGATGATCTACACGGTCAGCGTTTACGCCATCCTCGCGCTGTGCAATTTCATCTTGTCCCTGGAGTGGGTGGACTGGATCCTGTCTCCGTTCATCCTGCTGGCCAACACGATCCAGGGGCTGATGGATCAAACCGGAATCGTCGGCCTGGGCATCTTCATCGCCGCCCTGACAATCTCCTGGGGACTGCTGCGCGGAAAGATGGGCGCAGCCATCCTGGAAATTGCCATCGTCGCCGTATTCGTCGGCCTGGTCTCCAGCCCCATTGCCAACCCGTCCGATCAGATCAAGTCCTGGATCGGCACCTCATCTGACTACGGCACCGAAGCCGGTTCGGCGGCAGTGTCCGGGACCGAGGAAGGCGCCGAAGCATCCGCCAACCCGGTGTCGGGGCAAATAGTTGATATAGCCGTCCGTACCCCGGCGCTGATGCTCTCGTTCGGTTCCAACCTGGAAGGGGACAGCTGCTCCAGCACCTGGGACGACAAAGCCAAAGCGGGGGAGGACGCCGAGGGGCTGCGTAAAGCGGTGCTGGGGTGCAACGGCGACCTGAAAAAGGCCAACGAAACTGACGGGTTCGACATTTTCGCCTTCCTGGTCATGTTCTCGATTTCCACCGGCGGACTGCTGGCCCTGGTCGTGGTGTTCCTGTTCTTCGTCCTCAAAGACGTGCTGCTGGCCGGTTTGGGACTGATCAACACGGTTTTCCGCGTTCACCTGGCTGTTTTCCCAGGCGGCGGCCGGCAAGCGTTTGTTAACGCTTTTCTCCAGCTGCTGGTGAACGTGTTTATGATCGGCGCCTACATTTTCATGCTCAGCCTCTACCTGTGGCTGGTTGGCAAGCTCTACTCCGCTCTGGGCGCGACCGTCATGATGATCGCCAACCTTATTTTCGGGCTGGTCCTGCTGGGGCTGGCGCTGACGTTCTGGAGCCTGAAACGTCAGGGCAAGTCCGTCGCGCAGCGCCTGGCAAAGGTCCTGGGCGGATCCCCGATGAACAAGGCACCGGAAATGAAACCTTCCGTGTTCTCACAGAAGGCGTCCCAGGTGGCCGGTGTCGGAAAACGGGCCGCGGGCAGTCACCTGAGAAACCGCGCCGCTACCCGGGCCATGAGCAAGGGGTTCCAGGTAGCAGCGGCAGGGGCAACCGGCGGCGCCAGTGTGGCCGCAACCCGGATGGCTGCCGCGGGCTGGTTCGTAGCCGGGCACCTGGCCCAGAACCGCGCCGGCATGCAAAACCCCGAAGCTGGAGCCGCGCCTCCTACCCAGTCCTACCGCCCCTCACGCATGAGCCTGGCCGCATCCCCGGCAGCAGCGAATCCCGACTACGTGCGCGACGAGGGTGGAGCAATCCCGATGGGCCAAAACACGGCCCCGGCAGATAACCCGGTATCCGGCCCGCAGCCGGCAAACAACCCGGCCCAGGCGCGGACGCTGCGAACCTCAGAACAGCTGAACCGGCCGACAGGGGACCGAGTACCGGCAACAGGCGACACTGTTCCCGACAAGCCCGCCAAGCCCGCCAAAACGCCCGTACAGCCGGCTGGAACCACAGCCAGCGAGGCCGCAGCCGCAGCCAAACAGTCCGAGCCCCAAAGCGGCCCATCCGAGACCGGACCGACCAAGGCCGGCAGTGCACAGCCCACCCAGCAGCGCTCCACACTGCCCACCGGGCAGTACGGAAACGTGCGTGTCCACCGCAACGGATCGACCAACAAAATCCTGACCGGCCAGGTTGTCGAAACCCTTCCCTCCGGCATCAAAGCAGCCCGCTCCTGGGAGGCCCCGGCGAATGGGCCGGCACAGTCACGCAGCCGCCGGCAGGCAACCATCCACACAGCCGCCTACCAGATGCAAAACCGGTCCAAGACGAACCACGCAGCAGAAAGAGGCGAAAACGGATGAACGCCAAAAAAGCAGCGTGGGCAGCCTTCGCCGTAGCCGCGGCCCTGATCATCGCGTTCTACTTCGCCGCCCAAAACACAGACACCCAGGCCGGAGCCGACAGCGAAACCACCACCGGGAATCAAGAGCCGGCCCCGGCCGCGAGCGCGAGTCCAGACACTGACCTGGACAACGGGTTTTCCCAGGTGGCCCCGGACGGTCCACAGGCCCCGTCGCAGCCGACCCCTGTGCAGTACGAGCGGCAGGAAATAACGGCACCGGCCCCGCCGTCACCAGACACCCAGGACGCGGCAGCGGTGGCCGAGGCTTTCCTGACGGTCTACAACTACCGCGAGAGTGAAACGGATAAGAGCTGGCAGGAAGCCGCTCAGCCGTGGCTGGTCCCGGATCTGGCCGCGCAGCTGCCCGACCTCACCAACGCAGCCCTGGAGGGTAAAGCCCCTGCCGCGGTCTCCAAAGTCGAAGTAGGGGAGAACATCGAAGACTGGGGTGTTGATACGCCGCTGCGCTGGTCCCGCCATGTGCAGGTAACCGTGGATACCCAGGACTACGGCAGCTACCGCCTCGCCTACCGTGTACAGGCCCAGCTCACTGACCAGGGCTGGCTTATCAACACCGCGCAGCTGGATAGCTGGCAGCGGGTGGAGAAGTAGGCCGGCATGTTGAAGGAAAAATCGCGAGATAAAAACCCCTGGCTGCCGCTGCTGCTGGCTGCCGTCGCCGTCCTCCTGGTTGGAGTCCTGGTGATGGGCATGATGATCGTAGGCGTCATTTTCGGCGGCTCCAGCCAAACCTCAGAGGCATGCACCCCCGGCGCCCCAGGATTTCCCGGCGCAGTCCCAGACCCCGGCCTGCGGCCACCTGAGGAGTTCCGCCAGGAACAGATCAGCAACGCCAAGATCATCGACCAAACTGCCACCAACCTTGGCCTGTCCGGTACAGCCTCAAAAATCGCCATCATCGCCGCTATGGGTGAATCCACCCTGATCAACCTCGACCACGGAGACGAGGATCAAGGAGTCCTAAACCCAGGCGGAACCCCCACCACCTCCAAGGGCCTGTTTCAGCAGCAGACGCCGAGCTGGGGAACCGTGGAACAGGTCATGAACCCCGAATACGCGACCACGAGTTTTTTCCTGGGAGCCAACCACCAAGGCACCACGGAGGGCCTGGTCACCGTCCCGAACTGGGAGACCGCGGAAATCACCCTGACCATCAACAAGGTGCAGCGCAACAGAAACCCCAACCACTACGCCGCCAGCTACGTAACCGCGGGCACGGTGATCGAAGAAGCCGGCATCAACGTGGACCGGCCGGCCGACGAGAGCAAACAGGATTGGCGCACCGGCGACACCCCCGCAGTACCGGCACCCGGCGGCACCGAGGAGCCCGTACCCGGCGGCTGCGCGCCCGGCGGAGGATCCGGCGGCGGCGGCGGTGTCCCCGGGAAATCCACCACGGAAGGCAACACCTACCCCTGGGACCACCTGGCCCCGCCCCCGCTCGTGTACAACATCGACCCGATGAACTTCTACTACGGCGAATGCACCAGTTACTCCTCCTGGAAGGTCAACGAGGCAATGGGCGGAACCGCCGAAAACATCATCTTCGATAACCACTACGGCGGGCATCAGAAGGGAAACGGTGGGCAATGGAAAGCAGCCTGGGAAGCCTCCGGCTGGACAGTCTCCACCGTCCCCAAGGTCGATTCCGTGGCCTGGTGGGGAGCGTTCGGCGGAGACGGCATCGGATCCGCCGGCCACGTCGGCTGGGTCGATGAAGTCACCCCCGAGGGCAAAGTCATCATCTCCGAATACAACAACTCCTACTACGCCCCGCCCGGGCACGAATACAGCCGCCGAATGACGGCCATCGACCCCAGCGAAGTCAACGCTTACCTCTACGTCCCGGAGAGCAGATAACCATGAGCGCAACGACGCCGTTTGGAAAGACACCCACACAGATCCCCAGCTACAGGGATAACTTCTACGATCCCCAGCGCCCCCGGATCGTCTCCACCGCCGGCCTAGGCATCAGCCTCACCACCGCACTGTGCAGCATCCTGATCATCGCCGGGCGCTCGCAGACCCTGGTGGTTCTCCTGGCTGCTGCCGGTGTCCTGGGAACCGTGGCCCTGATCATCGCCACCCGCCGGCACTGGCTGAAAACCTCCGCCCGTCCCGCCGCCATGCGGCAGGCTGTCGCGGCTGCGGTTGGCCAGCCTCTGCCGGAGCGGCTGGAGAGCCAGGCCGGAAAAACCCTGGTGGCCAGCCGGTATGGACGCGGCACGCTCACCACGCCCGGCCCGGCCCGCAGGATCGTCCTGAACGCCCGTTTCCTGGCCATGATCGACCCGGCCCGGCTGGAGACGATCACCGCCATCCTGTCCCGACTGGAGGGCATCCAGTACACAGTCACCGCCAAGAAGGGCAAACCCGGCCGGTACATTTTCACACCCAAACCCAAAGAGACCGCCGTGAAGCTCACCGGCCGGGAAGCAGTGGAGGACCGTTTCACCAGGGCCGCCAAGGAAGTTTTCGGCGCCAGCGCCCGGGTGGCCTACACCTGGGATGAAAAGGATGAGAACTACCTTGTTTCCGCGGACATTACCGGGATCCGGGGAATCGACGTCGCCCTAACCGGCAAGCAAAACCAAGCCGGCGCCCGCCTGCTGTCCCAGCTGCCGGATAAAAATTTCAAGTTCGCCGCCCACCCCAGCGAAGACCGTTTCTCACTGTTCCGCTCCCGACCGCTGCCGGGGATCGTTCTGCCGCCGGCCGGCGCCGGGCAGATGATGGCCGACCACCGCGCATACCGACAGTTCGAGGTTCCCCTGGGTATCGGCCCCAACGGCACCCAAGCAACCTGGCGGCCCGCCCGTGACTCACACCTGCTGATCATCGGCGGCACCGGTGGCGGTAAAACCATCTGTGAGCACGGCGTTATCCAGGGACTAACCCAGGCCGGCTGGCGGGTGTGGCTGGTGGACGGCAAGGAAATCGAGTTCCTTGGCTACAAGGACTGGCGCAACGTCGAATTCCTCGCCCAGGAAGTAGACGCCCAGATCCGCCTGGTTTACCTGGCCCACGAAACAATGAAGGAACGCTACAACCTGATCCGGGCCGGCAAGATCCGCGCCGAGGAGCTGGACCCGATTGCGCTGGTCATTGACGAGGTAACGTCCTTCCTGGCCGCGGTAGATCAGCGTTACGCCGAGACCAAGGCCAAGGGCATGCGCGCCAAACCCCCGGTGCTGGAATGGCTGGGAAACCTGGGCCGGCTGGCCCGTTCGGCAAAGATCCACCTGGTGTTTGGTATGCAGCGCCCTGACACAACCATCATTGACGGCGAGCTGCGCGATAACTTCGGCGCCCGCATCAGTCTGGGACAGCTCAAATCCGCTGCCGGCTCCTACATGATGTGGGATAACTACGCCATCGGCTGCCAAGTCCCGCCGATCCAGGGCCGCGCCGTATCACTGATCGACGGCAAGCCCACGATGATCCAGGCAACGTACAACGCCAACCCCGACCCCAACCACGACGACTACCACCCCGGCATCATCGCCGCCATGACACCGCCCAACGAGGTCTACAGCCGCAAGAGGATCCAGCCCCCGACACCGACCGTCACCGACGCCGAGGAAGGCCCGGAAATCAGCTGGACGGATCTGCTGGAAGCCAAGCTGATCGACTCCAGCGGACACGAACTCATCCTTGATCCCGTGGCCAGCGAAGAATCCCGCCGGTTCCGTGCCCAGGCCCGTCCCGGCACACAGACTGAACCCCGCCGCCTCCAGGCAGCTGACTCATTCGAGGAAGGACTGGCCCTGTTCCCGGCCCCAACACCGGATCAAAGCCTGGCCTACGGCAGCACCGTCGCCGCAGCCATCGCCCGCAGGTTCCCAGCCCAGAAAGCCCCCCAGGGAGCCGCACAACCGCAACAGGTCAAGGCATCCCGGCAATCCCTGATCCCTGAACCCGAGCCCGAGCTGGTCACCGTCCCCGACGACGGCAACACGTTCATAAGCACCGCTGCCGAACTCACCGCTGGCCAATACGCAACGTTTGACCAGATCGGCACGGAAATCATGATCGCCGAAACCCACCCCGCCGGCCCCGGCTCATTCCTGTTTGTCGGATACGACGACGAAGGCCAGGAAGTCACTGTGGAAGTACCCGCCAGCGCCACAGTTCAAACACGCAGCGGCAACGACGACGACGAAGCCTGAGAAGGAGAGAACGATGAGCAACCTAGCGAACAACGAAAACGAAGAACTCGCCCTAATCAACATCGCCGCTTTCATGGTCCCGGTAATCCTGGCAGCAGCCGGCGCCTGGGTCAGCGCCCAATCAGCCACAGCCGCCGCCTGGCTGATCAGCCACAGCATCATGGTCGAACCAGCGAGCGCACTGATCCCCGTCACCGAAAACGCCGGCCTGGACCTGGTGCGCGTCGTCGCCATCGCCGCGCTCGCGTGCACTATCGGGTTTGGGTATGCCCGGTTCAAGCCGCGCAAGAAGGCCGACGCCGGCCGGTCCTGAACCGCGCCACGATAACCGCGAACACTCACACAGAAGGGACAAGACGATGTGTAGGGCAGCAAATCCCGGCCCGGGACAACCACACCACGCTAAGCGCCGGTGTCCGTACCACGACAATCCGCACGTAGCTGCGGTGGCCAACGCGAAAACCTCGATCCGCCGGCTGGAGCGGCGTGTTGACCGCCTCGAACACGACGGCGCCCCGGACGAGAAGCTAAACAGCGCACTGGAACGCCTCTACACGGCGCACGAGCGCCTGGGATCCCGGGAGCAGCTTGCCATCCCGGCCACGGGCCGGCCGGGCGCGAAACCGCCGGCCAGCGCGGTTAAGGATGAGGACAGCGCCGAGCCCAAGACATTCCACGCGCTGCCGGCGCCGCGGCCGTCCGCGGCCGACAGCCTCACGCCGGAATCTGTCCGGGAGCTTTCCTGGGATGAGGTGGCGGAGCTTTACGAGCGGCACGCCGATGATCCAGAGGCAATGGAAAAACTGGAGCTGCTGGTTGATGAACGCGAGCGGTCCGAGGGCGGGCAGGAGAACGATTCTTCGGCCTGGCAGCAGTCTGAACCGCCTTATGGGCTGGGCAACGAGCTGACCAACCCCACGCAGCGCAAGCAGCGGAAACTCACCCCGCACGAGGTGGCGCGGGAGGAGTACGACAACTACGTGTACAGCCAATACGCCAAATGCGAATCAGAGGTTTCCTTTCACCTGAACGAAAAGGGCCGCGCGGCCGGTATCGACTCCATGAGCCTGTTTACCGGGCCGGTGTCACGGGTGAAAAAGTACGGCTCGGAGGAGCTAAATGCCTGGTTCGCCGTCAACGGCCGGCACACCCTGGCATCGTTCCGGTATGGGATGTTTGGTTGGTCCTCGGACTATGACGCTTCCTACCGCAACCGAACCCAAGGATGGGAACATGCCCACAGAAATTACTAGGAGCGAAGTGCTCGAAATCCAGCGTGCCGGCTACCGCGCCTACCTTGCCGGGGAATCCCCCAAAGAGAACCCCTATAAGCGCGAGTCTGAGGAGAGCATCCAACGCCAGGAAGCCTGGTTCCGTGGCTATGCTGCCTCAAAAACAGACCGCGCCCGCGCCAATCGAGAAGCCGCAAACACAGAAAAAACGGAACCGTAGACGGATCCCGAAAAGCAACTAACCGGCCGTCTACCGGATGGGCCAACCACCTAGAGCTACACCTCAGCAGGGGGAAACAAACATGAAGAAGAAACTCACGGCCGCGTCCATCGCCGGCCTTGTCTCAATCATCGGTTTGACCGGTTGCGGCGGCCCTCAGCTGATCTATCAAGGGCAGGAACTTTCCGACGTAGAGAAGTCCCTGGAAGAAATCGACGCCGCATGGAAGCAAGCCATCACTGACGGGGTGAAAGCGAACGTCAGCGACGACTCGCGCTGTTACCTCCAAGTCAGCGAGGACACTGTTGCAGAGACCGCAGTATGCGGGCCGGTGCACTACCTCGGAGACGACGAGACAACCTGGGACGGGGCACAGTGGGAGGCATCCGCAGACGGGAACAAACACACCCTAAAGCACCTGAGCATCTTCACCCCTGGCCAGGAATTGCAGGCGAACACTGAGCTGTACAGGCCAGACGATAAGGAACCCCCCGCTGAGCTGGCTCTGGACGAGCCGGATGCTCCGGTAGCGGAGAAAGATACCCCCTTCTGGCTGCCCGTCGCCCAGGCGCCGGCCGAAGCGGAATCATCAACCGCCAAGCCGGGAATCTTGAAAAGCCCTGTGGGAAACGTGAGCGTGGTCAGCACAGCAATATCTGAGCGCATAGGGGACGCCACCAACCGGCAGCAGGCTCCAGAAGGCACACAGTTCCTGACGATCAACTTCTCCGAACTCAGCGGATTCAAGCCTTCTTCGGACGTGTCAGCAATGGCCGTGGTCATTGGGGACAAGACGTATCCGATTGAAACCGCAGAAGGGCAAACAGTCGTTGTCCCGGTGGCCGGGGATCCCGAAAAAGCGTTGCTCCGGTTGACCTATGACGGGTTGGATCAAGACCTGGCACTGTCAGATCTGACCCGCACGGATGAAGCCGTGGCGGCCGGCCTGTACAGCAATTTGGAGACAGAACCCAAGCAATCCGACAGCCGCAGCGGGGAAATGGCCATGAACCCGGCCAAGGCAGATAACACCTTCACCGGAAATCTCACTTACAACGTGAAAGCAGAACGGCTGGCCTACGACGATCAGCGAAAGTGGCCCGCGGCCGGAATGTCCTGGCTCAAAGTCAGCCTCAGCACCACCACCCGCGGACCGGAATGGGACGGGGAAACCTACACGAGCGGCGTCTACAGCCTGACCAAGACAATCGAAGCTCCAACGGTGCAGGTTGACGGTGCAAACATCACCGGGGAACTAGGAGACCTCAATCAAGGCATCTTCGGCGGAGGTCAGGAAATCTGGTACCAAGTGCCGGCAACGTCGCCACAGGCAACATTCTCAGCTGACGTGAAAATGGTTGGAACCCTCAAATCCGAGTCAAGCAGTTCAAAAACCGCGCCGGCATCCGTGGAACACGTCTACCCAATCCGGGACGTAAACCTTGAATTCGCACCCCAGGCCAAAAAGGGATAGTTAGCGGGCTGGCTTCCTGGGATCCCGGAATAGCTATCCCAGGAAGCCCCGCGGCGAGCGTCTGGGGCCGCGTGGCCGGGAGAGGCGTTTTCAGGCGGCTAGTACGTCGTAGGGGTCTTGCCAGTCTGATTCTTCACGGGTGATGCGGGTGACGGCGGGGGCTGGTACCCATTCCGCGTGGACGGATCCTTTTTTGGTGTGGAACAGAACCCAGGCAGGGGTCCAGGCGACGGCCTTGCCGTCCCGGGTGCTGCCGTCCCGGTAAGTCACCCGGATATAGGGCTCCTGGCGGTAGGGGGCGTGGGTTACTTTCCCGGGGGGCGGGCCGCCGATGCGCGGGGTGTTGAAGATTTCAGATGCTGCCTTGGGGTCTACCTTGTTCACGTTTACAGGATGGCATCGGGCGGTGACACTTCGGTATGGGGAGCCGGAGACTAGTCTCCGGCTCCAAAAATGTGACGCCGGCGTGTCGGCTTTTCCGTTTTTCAAAGGACCTACACACGCTTAGACCTATGAACGAAAAACCGGAACGTCGAGGAAGCGCCGCTCGTGGGCAGACGCTGGCGGCGCAGTATTCAAAGTTGCTGGCGCCGATGGCTGAACAGGTGGCGATGGCGCAGCGTTTTGCTAGTCAGCTGGGGCCTTTGGCAGAGCAAGCGGTGGCCGCGCAACGTTTTGCGGCGCAGCTGGCGCCGATGGCTGAACAGGTGGCGATGGCGCAGCGTTTTGCTAGTCAGCTGGGGCCTTTGGCAGAGCAAGCGGTGGCCGCGCAACGTTTTGCGGCGCAGCTGGCGCCGATGGCTGAACAGGTGGCGATGGCGCAGCGTTTTGCTAGTCAGCTGGGGCCTTTGGCAGAGCAAGCGGTGGCCGCGCAACGTTTTGCGGCGCAGCTGGCGCCGATGGTCGCGGAGCATTCAGCCGCGCAGCGTCTGGCCGTGCAGATGGCGCCAATAACCGCCCAGCTGGTGACAATGCAGCGTTTTGCTAGTCAGCTGGGGCCTTGGATGGGGCAGGTGGTGGCCGCGCAGCGCCTCGTAGAACAGGTACATGCGGAGCGGATAGTCGGCATGCTGCCTCACACGGTGCACAGTCCCGCTCTGAGTGCCATGCTTCGGCCCCTGCTGGAGACCCCTGAATACAAGAAATTTGGCCCTGCCGCAGTAGAACTATCCCAATGGGCAGCAGAACGACTGTCAGGAGCGGAAACGGCTTCACCCGAACGGTTCGCGGAGATTGCCAACAGGTTCGACGGCGTAGAGCTGGATAAAGAATCCGAGCAACAGCTTGAACAGCTAGCCGAGGACGAGGGAGCCCTTAGAGCCTTCCTAGCCTCCTGGGGTATTGAAAAATTCCTGCCAAAGACACGAGCAAACATCATGACCGCACGGGCACTCATGGGGTACGCAGCCTTTTTGCTCCTCGTTGTGGGCCTGCTAGGGAACCCAGTATTGACCGGGATCATTCTGACAAGCCTGGGTGGCGCATGGAAAGTACAGAAAGAAACCGGAGTTTTCCTGATCAAATACTCTCCTGAGGCACGATCCCAGATCGACTCAATGGGACCTACAGATCCTGAGGCAGACGGTACTAGCGCCAACCAGGAGAGAAGTTAGCCCGCGGGCGGCGAGCGCCCATTGGAGGGTGTCTAGGGTGTTGTAGTGCAGCGCCCGTCCGGGGGGGGGAACAGGTGTTCCCCCCCGTCTACGCGGACATCGTTGGATGGGACAACACCTGTGGAAGCGTTTAGCGGGCGTCCTGGTTGAGCTGGTGGACGCGCTGCACGCTCAGGCCCAGCAGCTCGCTAATGTCTTGCAGCGTGAGGCCCTGGGCTTTGAGGTCTTGGACTACCTGCCGGCTGAGGGTAGAGGCTTCCGCGGCGGCTTCGCGTGCTTCGCGCTCGCGTTCCTTGGCCTGGTTCCATTTAGCGGCGGCGTCGTCGGGCAGATTGATAGTGAGATTCACGGTCACTTCATCGGGGGCCAGGCCGAGTTTTTCGACGGCGAGCGCGTGGGAGATTCGGTGCGCGTTGCGTAGGTTTTCGGTTTGGGTGCCCTGGCCGATTTCGGGCAGTTCCACTACCCATTGGGGGCCTTTACGGGTGGCAGTGGCAGCGACTTCCCGGGCTCCTGGCTTCGCTTTCGGGATGCTCAGGGTGTCCTTGGGGATGGGGCAGCCTTCGGCCTTCCAGGCGTCGAGCTTGTCTACGTCGTACTTCCGGGCGCGCTCGCCGGCTTTGGGCGGTGTGCGGAGGTCACGGCCGCCGGCGTTGAGTTTGGTCATGGTGGTGCGGAAGTAGGCGGTTTTCATGCCGACGCGCTGGGCTGCTTCTTCGAGGGTGAGCGCGGGGTGGACGCCTGCCGGCACGTTTGCGTGGGCGGGATCTGTGGGCATGGGTGTGTGTCCTTTTTTGTTGGGGTGCCGGGCCTTTTGGACTAACTCTAGCCCCGCTAGATACATAAACAGGTAGAGGGGGGTGGACCTCCACCCCCCTCTACCCCTGGCTTAGTGGGGGATCCGCCCGGTGTCGTGTCCGCGTTGCCGTTCGGCACGTTTTTTGCGGTGGTGCGCGGCGACTTCGGCGTCTGCTTCCTGGCGGCGTCGGATTGCTTCGGGATCCCCGTGGATCTCGTTTATGTGGGCGGCCGCTGATTCGAGACGGCGTTTGAATTCGGCTAGGAGATTGGTTTCAAACTCGCGGAGGTAGGCGCGTTGAGCGTTTAGCAGCCTCACCGCTTGCTGCTGCTGGGGCCAGTACATGCGCGCGTATTCGGCCGGGGTGGGGGGCTGTTTTGGCATGGCTGGTGCATCCTTTCGGTTGCTCAGGGGCCGCTGTTCTCATAGATCACGGCTGCGAGCGCGAGGGTGAGAATCAGGGGTTCGGTGTCGAGAATTTGGCGGAGCGCGCTGGGGTTTGGTCGGTGGCGGTGGGGGGGTTGGAGGTGCAACCCCCACCGGTCGCGTTGGTCTTAGCGGGCGCCTGCTGCTGTATCGGCGGTGGTGTTCAGTTCTGTCTGCTGGCTGGGGTGATCCGGGCTGCCCAGGCAGCGGCGGCAGGTGGTCTGGTTTTCGTCGCAGTCCGTGCGGGTGTTCCGGCGTCCCCATGCGTTGGCTCCGCAGAGATAAGTGCTGCTGCGTCCGTCTGTGAGGTAGTGCTGCATTTTGGTTCCCTTCACTGGTTTCCGGCTGAGCGGGACGAGCGCCCCGTTATTCGTTGGCGGCGCCGTGTCCGACCCGAGCGGGCCGGACACGGCGGCGCGGGTCTAGGTCTCCCGAGCGGCTACGTAGGCCATATGGGCTTCCCGCTCCGCTTCCTCGCAACGGAAGACGGTGGCGGCGTCCGCTCCCCGTGCTTCCGCCTCCAGGCGGCAGGTGCGGAACTCTGTCCAGCGAGCCCAAGCGGCTCCTTCGCGGGTGGTGACGGTGACGGGGGAGGTGGCCACGGTGGCCTCCTTTCGGAAGGTGGGGGCCTTTTGGCCTCCGGGAGTATCTATATCCTTATTCTAGTAGGGCTTTAGTTATTTACACAAGGGGGGCTAGAAAAAATATTGACTGGGCCGGCTCCCCCAGTAGGGAGGGGACAAGACGGATGCGTGCCGGGGGTTGTGCCTAAAATCTGTCGGGGTCGATCCCGTGGGCGGCGGCGACTTCCAGCCAGGCGGCCCGCACTTCTCGCCGCGCCTCCTTTAGCGGCCCGGATTCGTAGCGCTCGCGCTCTGCGGTGCAAGCGGCCGGCCGCTGCTCCCAAGCCTCAGACAAGGCCCGCGTAGCTGCCTCGTAGCGCTCCGACGTAGGGGCGGGATCCTTGGTTGGTTCATCTACCCGCTGAGCTTCCGGCCCGCAGCGGCGGACTTTGGAGGGGTGGCTCTGGTGACTTTCCACGGCGTTCCCTTTCCTCTGGTTTGGGGGCGGTTGGTGACTGCACGAGCGCAGCAGACGCCGCGGCTGATCATGTCGCGCGGTCCAGTCATGGTTCCCTTCCTTAGTCGAGCGGGGCCGGCGGTGTGCCAGCCCCGCGGGGTGTTGGTTACTTGGTTACCTCCTCGGCGTCCATCACGGTGACGCGGTAGACGCGGCGGGCTTCGCGTTCGGCCTCAGAGCCGGCCTCGGTGGCCTCGACACGGGCCGCGGCCTTGGCGACTTCCTCGGCGGCGATCCGGGCGAGCCGGGCTTCGGCCTTGCTGGCTTCCCTGAGGGCGGCGCTCCACTCATTGCGGCGGGCGCCGCGGTCGGCGGGGGTCGTTTCCCGCATGATCAGGAAAGCGTGTGCCTGCCGGGCGCGGGCCATATCGGCATCGGTTGCGGCGGCGGCGATTCGGTCGTTGTGGAGGATCATTGTGTTCGCTTCCTTCCGGGGGGGGTGGGGGGCCGGTCGTGCCGACCCCCCCTTAGTAGGTCTCGGTGCGGGTGCCTGTGCTGCCGTCGGGGTGTTCCGGCGCCTCAGTTGGGCGGGGTGCCCCGCGGCCTTCCGGCCGGGGCGGGGTGCCCCGCGGCCTTCCGGCCGGGGCGGGGGTCTAGCGGCCCAGTTCGGCGCGGACCGCGCCCTGTTCGGCTGCCCGGGCTGCTGTCTCGAAACTTCCCCAGTAGTCGTGTCTGGCGGCGTCCTCGGGAGCCTGGAAGAAGTACAGCTTTCCGGGGATCGACTCGATCACGCGCCCGGCGTACTCGCCGTTGGAGGTCACATGGCCGTTGGTGGGATCCAGTGTCCAGCGCACGGGAACCTTGCCCAGGATCTTTGGGGCGTTGGCGGTGCCTTCGGTGGGTGTTGCCGTTTCGATTGCTCGCTTGGTCCTGTGCATGGTGTGTGCCTCCGTTGTCGTGGTCATAAAATAATTCTAGCCCCCCTTTAGTTATCTAACAAGGGGGACTAGAAATATTCCTTAGTCCTCGCCGGGGAGCCCGATGGTGATTACCGGTGCGGCGTCGTCGCCGGGGCCGATGATCATTTGCAGCTCCAGCAGGCGGGGCACGGTGGCCCGGGGTGTGTTCGGTATGCGTGCCACCTCAAACCGGCGGCGGTCACTGGCTCCGCCGCTGACTGCGGCCAGGTGGGCCATCATGAGTACGTCCCAGAGCCGCCCGGTTTCGTCCTGGTAGGCCCGGTTCGTTTCCGTCCAGGCCACCGCATCCGCCCAGGCGGCGGCCGTCAGTGCCACCGGGAACCGAAAGCCGGCCTCCCGGGCACGTTCCCCGGCGTCGATCAATACGCCATCCCGCAGCGCTTCCGCCCGCGTGTAGCTGGCGATGATTTCCGCATCTTCAAACAGTCCGGTCATGGTGTCGGCCTCTCAATCGGTGATTCGGTGTGTTTTTTGGGGGTTTTAGGGGCGGACCTCATGGTCCGCCCCATGCGGACCTATAGGTCCGTTAGTCGCTGTATCGGGCGTGCATGGCTGCCCAATCGGTGCCCATGCGGTCGCACTGCTTCGCGGCTGCCAGGCGGATCCGCACACCCTCCAGGAGTGCATCCGCCAGCTCGAAGCTGCCGACCGCTGCCCGGGCCGCTGCTTCCTCGGTCAGTTCTTCGGCTGCCTCGATGTGCTGCGCGGCCCTGGCGTGCCAGGCTGCGGCCTTCCCTGACGGCGGCAAAAACCGCGAAATCATAAGGAATCCGGCGAACTCCTCGGGGTCGAAAGTGGACAGGCCCCGCAGTGGTTCCATCACGGCGGCGAGGGTTTCGGGAGCTGGTTTGTTCGTCATGTTCATAACTCTAGGGGCACTTGACTAAATAAGTCAAGAGGGCCTAGAGTTAGAAACATCAGGTAGTTGACCCAGACCGGGAAACGAAATCTCGGCCGCGTCGGGGGTCAGCAGCCCACCACCGGAAGGAAAGAAATGGCACTGGCATTTTTGCGGACGAAGTATGGACGGATAGACCTCAGGCAGCCGCTGTATATCGCCGTTGATGGGGGGCATACCTCCGTAGTGGTTATGCACGACACCCCCAGAAGTGGAGCAGGGGGACAAGTTGTAGCGGAGTTGAAAAATGAGGGACAGAGCGGGAATAACATTTCACAGCTGCACGCAATTGCCGATTCACTGGCAAACGCAATCGCATACGCGAACGCATACGTGGCAAAAACCCCTGAGGAGGGCACTGCGTGGATGCTCTCATTCGAGCCGGTAGGGGATAGCTACTGGACGATGAACCGGGCAGACGAAAACCCCGGAGTAACACCCGTTTATCACATCAAGTAATAGGAGCGGGTGGGAATAATTGATATTCCCACCCGCCCCCTGTCTAATTGGCAAGGCCGGCAACTCCGGCACCGATTCACCTAAGGGGCAGCAATGGCACAAAAAGTACAGATCCATCTCATCGACGACCTGACCGGAGAGGACGCCCAGGAAACCGTCCGGTTCGGGCTCGACGGCAGCAGCTACGAAATCGACCTCACCACAGACAACGCAGCCAAGCTGCGCGAAGTCCTCAGCATCTACACAGACAAGGGGCGAAAGGCCGGCAGAGCCACCGGTAAACCGCGGACAACGGGCAGCCAGCGTGAGGAAATGCAGAAGATCCGCAAGTGGGCCCGGGACAACGGACACAACCCGAGTAGCCGCGGACGCCTCAGCAGCGAAATCCTCGACGCCTACCAGGCAGCCCACCAGTAGAAGATAGGAATCCGCCGTTGAAATGGACAATAACAAGCCCGCCCAGCGAGAAATACAACGACCTAAATAAATTTCTTGAAGACAATATAATCGGGTTCTCGGCGGATAATGCGCGCTATGACACAGAAGTGGCAGGCAAAAGGGTGGCGTCCCTCTTGCCCCGCAATGTGGCCGGCATCCCGTACCAAGGTATTTGGCGCGTTGCTTACGATGAGAATGGAACGCTGGCAGGCGTGATAAATTCCTCAATGCCATTTTCAATGGCATTTGAGCTAGGAACTTCTGGATACGCGGTCTACGCCAAGGGATTCCTGAAAGAGCGGAGAGTTATATCCGGTTTGGCCGTCCGTGAGGAGATGAGGGGCCGCGGGGTAGGCAAGTTACTACTCCAGGCAAACGAGGCAGCTGCTAAACAACAAAAGGCGTCGCTAATTGTTGGATTCATGGACGATCGGAACGGGTCTCCACAGGTTTATAAATCTGCCGGCTACGTGATCGTACCGCATAACCAGCCCTTGCCCAACGTTGGAAAATTCGGATTGAACGAGGCTCATGCTGCATATCTGAACGGGCACTGGTTCTACAAAAAAATCTAATTATCGCTCCCCACGGACTTTAGCGCCGATTGGTCTAGAGCTAAATCAACTCGCATAGATCCTTAAGATACTCACTGAGTTTAGAAATTGTCCGCAGGTACTCATTGAAGACACCCAGAGGAAGAGTGTTGGATTCATGGACGACTTGATTTCTGATGCGGCGAGCTGCAATCAGGCTCTCGGCACTATCTTCTGTAATGATTCCCCTAGCCCTAAGCAGTTCGATATTTGCCATTGGGTTATGCACATCCACATATCGAGCTTGGTAGTCTGAGCGCCAAGGAGCCTCGACGGTTGCGAGCTGAAATAAAGAAGCGTCGATTTCAGTCCAAATACGGATAATCGTGCCTCTCATGAGGTCATCCAGATCCATATTTTTGATCCATGCCGGCATCTCTGTATCCGCCAGCTTGATGTACCGGCTGGACGCTTGCCGGGTGCGGGTGTCTGGCGTGGGTGCTTCGCTGGTAGGCGTGTCCGTCGTGGGGGCGTCTGGCGTGGGTGCTTCGCTGGTAGGCGTGTCCGTCGTGGGGGCGTCTGGCGTGGGTGCTTCGCTGGTAGGCGTGTCCGTCGTGGGGGCGTCTGGCGTGGGTGCTTCGCTGGTAGGCGTGTCCGTCGTGGGGGCGTCTGGCGTGGGTGCTTCGCTGGTAGGCGTGTCCGTCGTGGGGGCGTCTGGCGTGGGTGCTTCGCTGGTAGGCGTGTCCGTCGTGGGGGCGCCGCTGGTCGTCGTTTCCGTCGTCGCGTATTGCCCAAACCTCGATTTGATTTTCGGGCTCGGCACCACATCATCTGTACTTGGCGTGAGGTCGATTAGCTCTACCTTTTGGCTTAGCTCATTGATTAGTTCGATGGTGGTTCCGGGTGCTGTGAACTTCTTAACCCGATGTACGGCCGACCCGATGTTGGCGAGCAATTGTCGGAGCTGTTTACGGAATATCAGAATTGCCGTAATGGTGATGCCAGGCCATGCCAGGGCCTGAAGGTACTCCAGCACCAGTCTTGCAATTTCCACTGTTTCCCCTAGAAATTTTATGGAGGCCCGCAGATTTGGGGCACCATCAGCCTAACTCCCCGAGGAACCGGATTGACTGCTGCCCGGGGGGCGGGGTTACGGGCCGGCATGGTGCTGGTGGTTCCAGTACGACTAAGGGTTCTTTTACTTCTGTTCCGTCCGGTTGCGTGTCCCGTGTTTTAGGAGGTTTTGGGGCTGTCCGGGCCGGTGGTTTGGTTCTAGTGGTTCTGTTGGTTCTTTTACTTCCGGCTGCCTCGCGGTTGGAGATTAGTCTCCGGCTGGGGTGCCCTGCGGGCGGGCCGGCGGGCTGACTGGATCCTGTCCTGGCCGTTGTCGGCCGGCTGCCTGGCTGGGGGTGCTGGGTGGCCCTGGCTGCGGTTTTTCCTGGGGGGGTGGCGGTGCACCCCCCCATCCGGGCCGGCCTGGTTGCCTCGGTGTGTTGTTTCCCTGGGCGGGGCCGGCGTGCCCTGTCGTCGTCGGCCGATTGCCCTCGCCGGGGCAGGCAGGGCCTCGCGGCTCTGTCAGGTTTTGGGGTGAAGGGACGCGGGGTTTCCTGGCGGCCGGCGGGGCCGGGCTGCCTCGCGGTTGGAGATTAGTCTCCGGCCGGCTGCCTCGGTGTGGGCCGGCTGTGCCTGGTTGCCCTGGTTGCCCTGGCCGTCGTCGTCGGCCGGCTGCCCTGGCCGGGCTGGCCCTGGTCGTCGTCGGCCGGCTGCTTCGCTGCGGGGCCGGCTGTCCTGGCTGTGGTGCCTGGGGGGGGTGGTGCTCCGACCCCCCCCCCAGGCGGGCCGGCAGGGCCGGCCGGGGTGCCTTGGTTTCTCTCGGTGCGGGTGGGTCGGTTGCCTCGGTGCCTGGGGCCGGCGGGGGCCGGCTGTTTCTGGTGTGGGGCTGGTTTGGTGGCTGTTTTGCGGGGTTTTGGGCGGTTGGTGGGGGTTCTGGGTGGTTGGCGGTTTGCGGGGCTGGCAGGGGGGCGGGCTGCGGGTTGCTGGCGGGTGGTGCGGTTTCGTCTTGTCCCCTCGGTGCGGGGGTTCTTGGGCGGGCCGGCAGCGCCTCGCTGCTGGCCCTGGGGGCTCCCGTCGTCGGGGGGGGGGCCGGCTGCTTTTCCGCTGCGGGGCCGGCGGGCTTGGCGGGCCTGCTGCCCTGGGGCTGGGGCGCCGGGGTGGGGGAGTGGTGGCGGTGCTGGGTGGTGGGTCGGGCCGGCTGCGGTGCGGGGGCTGGGCGCCCCGCCTCGTCATTGAAAGGGCGCCGGCCGGGCTGGGTGGCGCGGATCCGTGCGGGAGGCCGTCCACGGGCCACCTCACGCCGCTGGGCAGGCGGGCAGCGCACCCACCTGCCGCGGCCCCGTGCGAAGGGCCGGCAAGAGAGCTATCCAGCCACCCCCACGCCGCGGCAGCGGCGCCGCTTTTAGCGCGCGTCAGCGCGCAAGGCCCCGCCAGGGGCCGCTCCGAGCAGGCGCGCCAGCGCCGCCGCTCGCTGCCCCCCCCC
>NZ_PJIU01000007.1:0-25181 GCF_002929435.1 Arthrobacter sp. 9E16
ATGGAGAGCATCAGATACAGCAGTACCGTCGAGGTGATGCCGACCCTCATCAGCGGAACGGTCACCGAAAAGACAGCCGGCACTGGGGCCCGATGCTGCATGGATCTCTGCCAGGGTCATCTTCAGGAGCCCTCCGAGAACTTCTTTCGTATTTTCACCTAGGTCCGGGCCGAGGTTGCGGATGGGAAGCGATTGCTCGCCAATCACCGGAACGATGCCGGGGAAACCCACGCCGCTAAGGATTTCTTCACCAGTCGAAACGTCGAACTTTTGGATCATGTTCCGGGCGGCGTACTGGCTATCGGTGCTGATGTCGGCGGCAGTATATATGGGGCCGGCGGGAACACCTGCGGCGTCAAGTGCCGCGAGGGCCTCGGCAGCTTCGAGCCCTCCTGACCACGCGTTAATGGCATCATCGAGTTCTCCGCGGCGGATCCAGCGGCCGGCGTTGCTTTGCAATGTAGGGTCTGCCGCGAGGTCCGGACGCCCTATGGTTTCCATGTATCGCTGAAAAATGGAGTCCCCGTTACCGGCCACGACAATGCTGGAGCCATCTTTGCAGGAATAGGCATTGGAGGGCGCGATTCCTTCCATCCGACCGCCTGTACGCTGTCTTTCCACTCCGTACGCCTGGTAGTCGGGGATAAGTGATTCCATCATGGAAAACATCGCCTCGTTGAGCGCTACGTCGATGATTCGTTCGCGGAGCGGTACGGCGTCGAAACCGTCCCGGTGGCCTACTTCCCGCTGGTAGAGGCTCATCATTGAACCGAAGGCGGCGTACAGTCCAGCGATGGAGTCACCAATCGAGACGCCAACGCGGACGGGCGGGCGGTCAGGGTCTCCCACCAAGTTGCGGAATCCTCCGTAGGCTTCGGCCACGGCGGCAAAGCCTGGTCGCTCTGAAAGCGGACCCGTCTGTCCGAAGGCAGAGATGCGGGTAATGATGAGTTCCGGGTTGACTTTGTTGAGTACATCGGGGCCCAGATTCCATTTTTCAAGCGTCCCCGGCCGGAAGTTCTCTAGAAGTATGTCCGATTTCGCCGCGATCCCGAGCACCGCCTGCCTCCCGGCGTCGCTGCGAAGATCCAACACGACGGACTTTTTGTTTCGGTTGATGGTGCGGTACAGCATGGATGTGTCGCCTTTGTGCAGCCGCCAGTTACGTAGCTCGTCCCCGGTTCCAGGCCGCTCCACTTTGATGACCTCTGCACCGAAGTCTGCGAGCAACCTGCCAGCCGACGGTGCGGCGATGTAGTTTCCCAATTCGAGTACTCGCACACCGTCCAGGGGCGCAATGCGGGCCGTTGTCATGTTTCCTCTTTCGTTAATGCCTTTGGAGCTTCATCGCTCCGCGAGACAAGATTGCAGGCCGGTTGACTTCGATTCGTCGTAGCCGTGAGAGGGTTCCGTAGTGTTGTTCCTTCAGCATCTGGTCCGCGAGTTCGGACCCGCAGTAGTAGAGATCGCTCAAAACCTCAACTAGATCCGGATCACGAAAAACTGCAGGTGGGAAGAAAGGAAGGCCTCTTTCTTTCGTACTCGGTGATACGGCCGATGTGCTGCTCCGTGAGGCTGATATCGTCGTAGCCCAACTCGAGCCGCCATTTTACATAAGGGTCGATGTCGAAGTGGAAATTTCTGCCGGCAGCGGTGATCATCTGACTTGGCAGATCGACAGTAATTTCGGTATCGGGCCGCTGCTCGAGTAATTCCCACAGGAGCTCGACGTCCTTTTCGTTAACCTCGGCGGTGACGAGGCCGCCCTTTCCGGAGTTCCCGCGGAATATATCGGCAAAGCGGGGGGAAATAACAACGCGGATTCCGTAGTCCAGCAACCCCCACACGGCATGTTCACGGGACGAGCCAATCCCGAAGTCATGGCCAGCCACAAGGATCGATCCTTCGCCGTAGGGGGGAGTATTAAGAATAAACCCAGGTTCCTTGCGCCACTCGGCGAACAGCGCGTCCTCGAAACCTGACCGGCTGACGCGTTTGACGAATCGCGACGGAATGATCTGATCGGTGTCTATATTATTTCGGCGAAGGGGGATCCCGGTGCCCACATGCGTGTCGAACTTATTCATGATTTGTCCTAATCACTAGTTAAGGTCAGAGGGCGAGGAAATAGTCCCGCGGACGGCAGTGGCTGCGGCGACTACGGGTGACACGAGGTGTGTCCGACTCCCCGCACCTTGTCGGCCCTCGAAGTTTCGATTTGACGTGGAGACGCAACGTTCCCCTGATGGGACTTGGTCGGGATTCATGCCCAAGCACATTGAACAGCCGGCAAAACGCCATTCTGCGCCGGCTTTCAGGAACACCTCGTCCAATCCCTCGTCCTCTGCTTGGGCTTTAACTTTCATTGACCCGGGTACCACCAACATCCTCATTCCAGTTTTGACCCGCTTACCTTCAAGGACAGCAGCTGCAGCGCGAAGGTCCTCTATGCGACCGTTGGTGCAGGAACCGAGGAAGACGGAATCTACAGCCACGTCCCGCATCTGTGTGCCGGCTTCAAGCCCCATATACGCCAGTGCCCGCTCCGCCGCAGCACGCTCACGGGTGTCGGCGAACTCATGGGGAAACGGTACCGACCCGGAGATGGGCACGCCTTGGCTGGGGTTCGTGCCCCATGTGACAAACGGAGCGATGAGGCTGGCGTCGAGGTTTACCTGTGCATCGAACTCGGCATCCCTGTCCGTCACAAGGCTCAACCAATATGCGCTGGCCGCATCCCATGCAGCGCCATCGGGTGACTTCAGTCGGCCCCTCAGATAATCAAGCGTCGTAGCGTCCGGTGCTATGAGACCTGCACGAGCCCCCGCTTCGATGGACATGTTGCACATCGTCATTCGAGCTTCCATGGACATTTTTGTGACGGCGCTGCCTCGATACTCAAGAACATATCCCTGTCCACCGCCGGTGCCAATCTGAGCAATGAGGGCAAGGATCACGTCCTTGGAGGTCGACCCTGCCGGGAGCTCGCCCTCGATATTGACCGCCATAGTCTTGAACGGACTGGCCGGTAATGTCTGTGTGGCCAGCACATGCTCGGCCTCACTCGTTCCGATGCCAAATGCCAAGGCGCCGAAAGCCCCATGCGTCGAAGTGTGCGAGTCGCCGCAGACAATTGTCATGCCAGGCTGCGTCAGGCCAAGCTGTGGGCCGACGACATGAACAATGCCTTGGTCCGGGTCGCCCATATTGAAAAGCGCGATTCCGAACTCGGCGCAATTGCTCCGGAGCGTTTGCACTTGCAAGGCTGAAATTGGGTCCGCTATCGGCTTGTTGACGCCGATCGTCGGGACATTATGGTCCTCCATAGCGAGCGTGAGCTGCGGCTGGCGAACTTTGCGGCCGGCAGCCCGCAGCCCCTCGAAGGCTTGGGGGCTGGTCACCTCGTTAACTAGATGAAGGTCAATGTAGAGGAGGTCGGGGGAACCGTCTTGTTGATGGACAACATGACTTTTCCACACTTTTTCTGCGAGCGTGCATCCCATTGAATAGTTCCTGTCAGGTCCTGGCGGACCGAGATTGTCGCTAGTCCCGAACCAAGCCACTTCGCTGGCGTACGGGCGTGATTTCTTGCGGCGCCTGAGGCCCGCTGCTTGCTCCAGATGTGGGGCAAAGCACCGCGTCTTCGTCACTTACAGCGACCTTGAGAGCACCAACGCCGCTTATTTCCACCTCCACAATGTCCCCGTTGTTGATCTGCCCGACTCCCGCCGGCGTACCCATCGTGACTATGTCCCCGGGGTGCAACGTCACCACTGAAGACACGTAACTAAGGAACTCAGGTACGCCCCAGATCAAATCTTTGATGTCCGCGTCCTGGCGCATCTCGCCGTTCACGCGAGTTTGCAGCGTCAATCCGGAAAGTTCTCCCACTTCATCGGGCGTGACGAGGAAGGGGCCAACAGGGGTGAACGTATCGAATGATTTCCTGGTCGACCGATCTTCTCCACCTCGCATCGTGATATCCAGAAGGCAGGTGAAGCCGGCCACGTGGTCCAAGGCATCCTCGACCGACACGTGTCGGGCCTGCTTTCCTACGACAAACGCAAGTTCCCCCTCTTGATCAAAGCGGCGGTCCAAATATGGAATCTGGACAGTGCCGCCATCGGCCAGGACGGAAGACGGCGCTTTGAGAAAAAATCCGAGCGCAGAGACATCACCAAGTTGTTTCATCTCTTCCTGGTGATCGTGATAATTCACAGGTGCAGCAACGATCTTTCCGGGATCCGGAACCAGAGGCGAAATCGTGAGTTCATGCATCGGCACCATAGGCAACGTTCCGATCTTGGAAAAGTCCAGGGCATTCTGGCCCAGGAGATCGATGAGCCTCCGCATGGGGCTGATGCCCGAGTGGATCTCGCCAAGCAGCGGCGTCAAGTCGCGGACTGCCGGGCCGGTAACAGCTGCAGCGATTGCACGTCCTTCATGTTTGTACGAGGCAAACTTCATGTTCCTCTTCCTTCGTCTCGAAATGCGTTTATCGTGTGGCGAAGCCCCGTTGATTAATCTCCAACATGATCCTCAAACAGCCAGTCGAACTCGGAATAATCGTTCTCGGCCCGCATCTGGAAAACTCTGTTCCGCAGTGCAAGGGTCGTGGAATCGTCCGTATGCCAAAGGTCGCCCCACGGTCGAGCCGCGAGTTGGCAGCGCGTTGTACGTTCAATCCGCGCAGACTCATAACTCTTGAAGGCGAGAGAGACATCGTTGTTAGAGTCAAGCGCACGCGTCAGCACCAGCGCATCCTCCATAGCCTGGCATGCTCCCTGGCCAAGATATTGACGCATTGCGTGAGCCCCGTCCCCGAGCAACACAGTGTGGGGGGTGCTCCATGATTCAATCGGATCACGATCAAAGATGGGCCATTTCCGGTTGTCTTTGATCAAGGCAAGGGAGTCTTGCACGTTCTTGCAGGCGGGAGCAAAGACCTCGGTAAGTTCCTCGAGACTCCCCCAGTCGTCACGACCTTGGGCGTACCACTGACTTTCGAAGACAGCGACCTGGTTGTAGAGGGCCCGACGTCGAACGGGGTATTGGATAAGGTGCATCCCGGGGCCCATCCACAGGATAATGTCGTCGGTTTCGACATTCGAAGTTATCTGATCGATTGGGAGAGTGCCTCGGTAGGCCACGTGTCCGGTGAAAAGCGGTTCGCTGTCATCGTGCAACTGACGCACGCGTGATCTAATGCCGTCGGCTCCAACGAGGACATCTGCCGTGTAGCTGTCCCCGTTGTCAAAGGTCGCCGTGGCCACCCCGTGAGAATCGGTAACCTGGACGACACACCTGTTGTTTTCTAGGGTTACCCTAGGAGTGTCCTGACACGCCGCCACGAGGATCTCGAGTAGATCGTGCCGATGCGCGACCACATAGGGATATCCGTAATGAGCAGTAAAGGCATCCCCAAAGTCTATGGATGTGAGTTTCTCTCCAGAGACAGCATCCATGACAATCCCGGCTCGAGGCCGAACTGCGATATCCAGGACGTCCTCCAGTATCCCCAGCCGATCCATAGAGCGTGTAGCGTTCGGGCCCAGCTGCAGACCTGCGCCAATTTCGGAGAACACCTCTGCCTGTTCCACCAGATGTACTCGCCGCCCGGCCCGGCCCATTGCGAGGGCCGTCGAAAGCCCACCGATCCCGCCACCGATAATTAGCGTGTCGAAATGTGATTTTGTCACGCTAGTTTGCCTCTTCCCGATAGATCTTCAAGGCCTCTAACACAGGTGCATCGCTGGTAGTAAATATGTCCAGCGTGGTGTCGGCTTTGATCTGCTGGCTCTTCCATGACGGCACGACGAATACGTCGCCTGGCTGGAGGTCGAAGACCTCATCATCCACCTGCACGTGTCCGGTGCCGCTCAGGACTGCACAGACGCGTGACCCAGTCTGTCGATCCGCGCCGGTGGTGGTCCCCTGCACCACCCTGCGCATCTCACAGCGAAGAGTGGGCATAACATCATTGCCGCTGACCGGATCCTGGTAGCGTATCTGCGCATCACCGCCACCCTTTATCTCCAGGAGCGCGTCCAAGGCCGAATCTACGTCTGCCCATCTAAAGACCAGCAGCGGCGAATGCCGGCTACCCTTCATTACTCCTTTCGAACCCGAAGGTACGATGCCGGCCCCTTGCCCGAACTGACGCTCAGAAACAGAACGTGGATCAGTTTTCCTGTCCACCAGTTCCGAAGGTCCCTCCTCAAAAAAAATGGCTTCGAGAAACTCGACTACGGGAAGATCCAGCACATCCAGCCAAACCATGGACTTGTCACCGGGATTATGGTGTTCGTGAAAGTTCCACGATGGAGTCAGAATTACGTCTCCGCGACCCATGTGGATGGGATCACCATTCACCAAGGTCCAGACACCTTCGCCCTCCATTACGAACCTCAGCGCGGCCGGACTGTGACGGTGTGCCGGCGCGAGCTCTCCTGGTCCGAGGAACTGAGCAGCGGCCCAGAGCGTATTTGAAACGTAGGGAGCTCCCTTTAGGCCCGGATTTGCAAACGCAAAAACCCGCCTATCACCACCCCTGTCAATAGGGATTAGGTCTTGCGCACGGCGGCCCAGATCCATGAGGTCTGCAACTCTCCACCGGAAGGGAATCGCCTTCGCCCTGGGTTGTGGTGTCAGCAGGCCCTTCATTTCCCATAGTGGCTGAAGGTCATTTTCCGCAGCGGAAGCATACAGCGCATCAACTTCCGCGTCACTGGAGACATACCTAGTCGTGGCCATCTTTTACTTCCCATCGAATCTGGTCCATCGTTGATGCCGCATTGACGGAACAACATGTATACGAACTAAATGTTACTTGTGATCTACGCCACTAGTCAAGGGCGAAAAGCTTAGCTTTCCGCCACTACCTTCACTGGTCTAGCAGGGGACCTTGATGTTGGTTGTTTCAAGCCAAAGTTGTACGAACTATATTTTTGAGAACTAGCCGAAGCCCTACTGGGCTGCGATCTGGGATTGCAGCGTTTGCCGCGCTGGCAGACAGCGACACTGCATGTGGGCGGCCGGCTGCTGGGGGCTGCAACGCAATGAGGAAAGAGCTCGCCCACGTGGATTTGGCCCTGAATCCTGTCGGACAAGGGAGCCCCGCAGGTTAGCTGTGACAAGACCAGTCGATCGCCCCGAAAGCCCGGCGCCCTAGGCTTTCAGAGCTGGTTGCGCGGATCATTGCCGACTAGCTGGAGCGCAGCCTCCCTAACCACCGACAGAAGTGCCTTTCTCTGCATGAACGTTGAACCCAAGGTTCAGAGTCGGCTCTGAACCTCGTGTGCAACCGCTCCAGCGAAGAACTGACACCGGCCCTGGACATCCACTCGCTACGTCACTCATTCACCACCTGCCTGATCGAAGCCGGCGTCGGGTCCTGCTTGAACGCACTTTCTGCCCACAACTCCAGTTTTGGCTGCTGAATCCGATTGTGGGGTGGCTATCGTGAACTCATGCGTACAGACTTTAGCCCAGGGAGCCACCGTGGCTTTGGATAGAAGGCTCAAATGCCAGTGCTGAGAGGCAGAAAGTAATACCCGGAGCTGACGGGCCAGGCAGCAGATCATGCACTAAAGATTGTTAGGGCTGAAACGGAACAAGTTTGCGCGTCCGCAGGGATAGATCTCCCAGCAATTCGTATCGTAGCTAACCTCAAAAATTCCCGAGACAACGTCACTGCTGATATGAGAGCTGAGAGACATCGGTATGGGTACGAGATGAATATGCCTCTCAGGGTCGTAGAGAGTTGTCCACCCGCCGGCCTCAGGTGGCTTATTGCGCACGAAGTCGGCCACGCGGCCACCAGGAACACCTTTCAAGAGCATTTTCGTTTAACGGTGCTGACAACAGCCTTGATATCCGCACTGTTGTGCCTGGGAACGACTGTGGCAGGGGCTGTGGCAGATCTTTCAGGGAACGCCGATGAATGGGGCTTCCTTCGCGGGATGTCGATGGGAGTTCTTGTTCTGGCCCTGATCTGGTTCGGTTCCCTGCGCCGTGCAGATGAACGTCGCGCGGACATTTTCGCCGCGGCTTATATGGGCGACGTTAGAGGAGCCAGAGAATACTTTGCGTTCACCAACAGTGCTCGCCATTCACCCTCTCTGGCCGAGAGGTTCATCCAGATGATCTTGTGGCCACTTCGCTCTCACCCTTCTCACCCGAACCGCATAAACCTAATGAAAAAACATCTTCCTCATGGTGCAGAGGGGCCCTGCGACCCTTAGGCTTCAGATATTACTCAGTCCTTTTCGGCAGTGCCCAATCTTTTCTGGACGAGCTCGGCCAAGGCCTGGAGTGCTCCCGCATCTGGCGTTCCGCTGCTACCGAAGCCGGTTACGCCGGCAAGGGATAGGGCCTTCTCGGCGCGGATACGGTTTTCCACCTCACGAATGATCTGTTCGTCATCGGTGAGTAGATACTCCGACGATCCGGTGACTACTTCGGAAAGACCGTTCAGAAAATAAGGACTAGCGGGCCCGCCGTTCTCAATAAGAGAGGTCCACGCTTTGAGTCCGACCTTCATCTCGCGTTCGGCCATGGAGGGGCCGTATTTCTCATAAGCCTGACGCAGGTCCCCGTCATCTTTGATCTCTATGACTTTGCGGAGGCGTTCGGCCACCGTCTCGGACCGGTTCTCATGAATCCGAGACGTTGTTGAAGCTGCTAAAAGCTGCTTCACAGGTGTTCGCTGAGTGGCGAACCGTTCTTCCAAAACACTTGCTGGGGAGACGATTGTCTGAACTTCGCGTAGCAGCCTCACCAGCAGACTGGTATCTTCTGCCTCGACCTCTTCGCTAGCCACGTTCGGGTGCCGGCCTGTTCCGCCCGGCAAAGCCATTCTCTTCCATGGTCCTTATCCATTCTGTCGTTTCGACCCGCACGCCGGGTAACACTGCGGAGTGAACTCCACTCCGGGTCGGCGACGCTTGGCCGGAATGTTCTTGCCGGCGGACAGGCCGCCACCCGTGCCTAGAGCGAACGCCCGCCGTCACGCTTGATCTGATCGGCGCGGCGGGCCGCTGCCGTGGCGTCGGCCTTCGAGCTGTCAGCCTTCCTTGCTTGTAGCTCCGCTGCTGCGGCTTTCCGCCGTTGGATGGCTTCTGCCTGCTTACGTCCCCATCTGCTTCCTGGTTCCGCTGCGCGTGCCGGGGGCTGTTGGGTTTCTGACACTTTAGTCTCCTTCTGCAGTACCCCCGGCGAGGCACCGGGAGCTGGGGCTGACGGTTGGTCGGACGCTTGTTGCGTTGAGCGGTGTTTGGCAACCGCACGTGCAATAGCGCCAGCGGTCCCGCCTTCGGTAGCGGCGTCTGCCGCCTGGATGGCATCAACCACAGCGGCTTCGCGCTGTTGCGGCTGGGGCAGCTTGTCGCCGCTGTGCGCCCGTTCACCGCGCAACCGGTCAATGACCTGCTCGGCCGGAGCCGGCGCTGTGGTGACGCGCTCGGCTATACGGGCTTCGTCAGCTCCCTGCCGGATTTGTTCAGCGGTCTGCGGCGGCGCCGTCGTCAGCTTGGAGTGCTTATGCAGTGCTGTGGCCCTGGCGATGAGCCGCTTGGCGGCTGGGTCATCGGCGTACTGCGGCGGGATAAGAGCCTGCTCCTGATTTCCGATGTTGTATCGGCTGCGGTAGGCCTCAGTTTCTGCAGCCACTTGGTGCCATTCGGTGGCTTTTGCTTTGTGTGAAGGAACCGGGCCAAGGTTCTTTGTCCAGACCGGGACTTCCTCCGCGAGCTGGGCCCCGCGGATCGCTACTCGGTGGCTCAGGTGAGCGCGTAACCGTTCGAGTTCCGTCCGGTAGGTTGGCGGAACCAGCGGATCCTGAATGAGTCCACTAGGAGCCAAGTCCTCGCTGATTCCCTTGCCTGGGCCGCCGGGAAGAGTGTGGGGATGGGTTGGTCCGGCAACTTGCCTTAGTCGCCGTTCGTAGGTGATTGCCTCGCTAACGTTGATCTCGTGAGCTGAGCGCGGGTCCTCACCCCGGGTGGCCCGCTCGATTGCAGCCTGTGTGGGAGCGAGTCCGGTGCGTCGGTGCAGCTCCTTCCCCATTGCCTCAACCATCCATTGGTCTTTCATGCTTTCGGGAACGAGGCCGCCGGAAATTCCCCTGTCGGTTATGCGGCGGACAGTATCGGCTCTGGCATCCTTCAGTACTTGGGTTGGGACCGTTGCAAATGGAAGGGTCGTCCATTGCATGTCTTGGCCGGTGGCTTTCGTGTCAAAGCCCGAAACGGAGGCGCGTTTAGCGAGGCCGGCGAGATGTTCGTCTGAGAGTGATCCGAGCGGCCGGCTGTCAGCGTTCTGTACTAGACGGGAAGCGCTTTCGATGCGGTGTTCCACCCGGTAGGCCAGCACGGCTGCCGGATCGATGGCGTTCTCAAACCCCGGCAACTCGCCCGGATCGGTGGCCCCAGGGTCCTTGATTTCTGCTGCTTGGGCCAAGATTTTGGCGGGGTCAAGGCCGGCCTGTTCGGCGGTGCGCAGGTGTGCAGCAACCGCACCCCATGCCTCGCGGGATGTAAACGTAGCGGCCGTCCGCGTCCCCATTACCTCAGCGGCGATGGTCCTGGTTTTAGCAGTCCAAGCAGCTGCCTCCACCTCACCATAGACGGTCGCGAGTTTTTCGAGGTCTCCGGACTGAATGGCCTCGGTGCGCACGGTTTCATGCGCGGAGAGGTTCCTGTCGTAGGCGCCGGCGATGGCGCTGAGCACATCGTCTCTCTCCTGTCCGTCCTCCAAGGCAATGTAGAGGCGGTTGGTTAGCCGCCCGCGTGTAGCGGCTACGTAGGCGGCCGCCCTGTCATTGCGTTCGCTGAGGATCGCGTGGGCGGTATCCACCGTGATTCCCTGGGCACGGTGGACCGTCGCGGCGTAACCAAGCTGACCGTGGTCTTGCAGGTACCCCGCGTCAAGGGTTATCCGTCCGTTGTGACCGCTGTGGCGCAGCGTGACCAGCTCATTGCCTGGCCGGTCTTCGGCTCCCTGTTGCGCTGTGGCCGTGGTGATCTTTTCCACGGTCCAGACATCGTTGTTTTTAACGAAGTCCTTGCCTCGGTTCAGCTGCAGTGATCGGTCGTTTTTTCGTGTCACGACAGTGTCACCGGCGTAGGCCCGCAGCCCGTCGCGCAGCACGACGGAGGGAGTGTTTTCGGTGATCCTTCCCAACTCTCCTGTCGCGATCCGGGCGGCCTGGGCGTAGGCGTTGAGGTCGGTGACTGTTGCGTTGTCCCCTGCAATGAGCAGGGAGTTCTTGCCTGCGGCTGTATCGGCCATCCAGGCCCTCAGTGCTGCATCCGTCATGGTGTCGCTATCCCCGGCAACTATCCGTTTGTTGTCCATGTACCACTGCCATGGTGCGTCGGCGCCGGAGGCGGGGGCTTCTCTGAGCGCCAGGGAGGCTTCGGCCTCGCCTTCGGTTCTAAACCGATGTACCCGTTCAAGCCGGACAGCTCCTACTTGGTGGTCCAACAGCCGCAGGGCGCCGCCTGACCCAATTGCACCCAGCTGGCGGTCGTCTCCGATAGCCCGGACGACGGCACCATGGCGGGCGGCCACGGAGACGACCTCGGCCAGCTTTGTGGTGGTGACCATGCCTGCCTCGTCAACAATGATGACGTCTCCGGTTCGCAGCCGCGGGCCCACGGACTGGGAGTCCTCGACTCGATGGGAGGCAAGGAAACTGTCGATCGTTGTTGCGTCGGCTCCAAGGTCAGTACTCATAACAGCCGCAGCCGCTGCGGTCGGGGCAAGCCCGATAATGTGGCCGCCTCCGGCGCGAGCGGCGTCAGCGGCCAGGGCAAGGCTGGTGGTCTTGCCGGCACCGGCTGGTCCGATTCCCAGCGCTAGGAGCTTCTCCCCTGTTGTGAATGAGCGAGCGAGTTCAATCTGTCCCTCGCTAAGTGTCTGTCCTTGTTTCAGGTGCTTTTCCAGAACCTTTGAGAAGCGTTCAGCGGACACCGCCGGTATGACTGTGAGCTGCGCTGCGGCCAGAACTTTATGTTCTGCCTGAAGCACTTCACGCGAGGTGAAGAGCGTGCTTTCAGCCTGCCGGAATTGGCTGCTCCCGTCCGCTCGGGCGAATTCTCTAAGCCGGAAAGGGACGGCGGTGGAGGTGACGCTGAGGCTGTGCGTGGCCGTCGCTGCACGGGTAATCTTTTCGACCAGTTCATCGGGCATTGTCTTGCTCGGAAAAGATTCCTTTAGGTGCCGGTGGACCTGAGCCAGAACATGGTTCCTCCCCCAGGTGGCACGTTTGGTGGAAAGCTCGTGAACGATCAGCCGTGCATGTTCGTGAACGTCCACGGCATGCATGTCCACCGGTGCCGCAGCCCGTCTCGACGCCTGCCGTATCCTCTCCAGCAGATTGTTCCCCACCGGCATTCCCAGGTCAGAGCTGTATTCCTTCTGCCATTCGTGGACCAGATCTGAAAGTTTGCGTGCGTCCTTTTTCGCCGGCCGGGTCTCCAGTGTCGCTTGCTGGGCCAGGGCAATCTTCTGCTTCTCGGAAGGGACATATCCGTGCTTGTCTGTGAATTCGGCTTCAAGACGTCGGATGGCTCCCGCAATGTCGGTTCTGCGTGAGGAGGCGTGATGGATGGCGTCCAGGTCGATTCCCGCCAACTCATAGATGGGTTCGTTTCCCCCGCTCTTGCGGGCCACAACAGCAACCCCGAGCTCGGCGCAGACCTTCTCCATCACCTTCGAGTTGTACGTTTCCGAAGCAGCGACGTTCATCTTGTAGAGAGTGCGTCCGTCGATGGACGACCATTTCCCGTCGGCGCCGAGAACTTTGTTAGCTATCACGACGTGGTCGTGCAGCTGGGGGTCCCCATTGCGGGAGTCATAGTGCCGGAACTGGGTGGCAACCAGACCACCTTCAACATCGATCTGGCGGACCCCGTTCTTACCGCGCCGGGTGTAGAGAGCGTTCTTCTCCAGGAAGGTGATCGTCTCTGCGATCGCCTCGTGGTGTGCCGCTTCGATGGCTTTGCGTGCCTCTTCACCGCCAAGGGCCCACAGCAGAGACACGGACTTTGAGGGAGAGAAAACAAGGTCGTATCCGGCGACTGTCTGCTGTCTCGGCGTAGTCTGTGCTGTTGCAAACCGAGCCAGCTCCCGGTTGTCTCGGGCGTCCCTGCCATGTTTCTCACGAAATAGTTGCCCGGCGACCCGACCGCGGATTTCATGCATCTTTGCCTTGTCAGGGTCACTGCCGGTTAGCCTGCGTACCCTGGCATGTTCCTCCTCCAGGCGTCTCGTTAGCTCCGTGTCTGCGTCCGTGTAGCGATGATATTTCTGTCCTAGCCGCACTTCCTTTTCAGTGGCACCATCTGCCATAAGTCTGGCGGCGTCGGGGTGCAGTCCCTCGCCGAAAAGGGCTGCCATTTGCTCCCCGGTAACCTCACCGGAAACCCCCAGCAGCTCCATAGAGTGCCCTGCCCATCGGCCGGGCGGCATTCCTTCGACCGTGTAATAGTCGCCAAGCTCCCGGTCGCCGGCGCGCAGCTCGTCGGCGCTAGCGACCTCGGAAGTGTAGTAGGCGTACCCGTCCCCAGCGCTGAGCTTATGGACGGTCATCATGGCTGCGATTATTGCTGTCGGGTGTACGCGTGTCTAGCCTCAATCATCAGGATGCATGAGGTGTGGCGATAAATGGCCCTGAATCCTGAATCTTTCTGCGCCTGCATCCAAGAAGCGTGATAGACCTTCAGGAGTACCCTTCAGGAGTACACTGAATCCTCAAACAGTGCCGGGACCGCTTGAGGGCCCAAATGGCAGTCCGACTCGCGGACTTTCTGGTGACCGTTAGGTTTGTCCGTGGTGTTCAATAGAGGCATCACTCGGCCTCCCCATTAAGGGCACCATGATTCAGCGCAAGAGCTCGGCAATGCTGGAAGCCAGAGAGCGGGCACGTAAGGCTGCAGCGGCCTCGATGGCGCGACAAGAGAGGTTGCTAAAGCTTGGTGAACGCTTCTTTGTCGCTGTCAGTGACGAAGACCAGATTAGGGCCGCCGGGGAAGACAGGATAAGAGAGCTCCGTGCCAAGGTCGAAGCCGATACGGAGAAAGCGAAGATCGCGCAGGCAAACGTCGTAATTGAGATGAAGACCGAGGGTCTCTCTGTTTCTGAGATTGCCCAGCGACTCGACCTCACGTCGACCGGGGTTAGATCTATATTGGGCAAGAGCAAGCCGGCCGCGGGTACGGTTGAGACCACTGCCGGCGGCTAGTTTGCTGGGCCCTCCACACTCCCTGCGATCAGTACCTCTCAGAACAGGGTGGGGTCGACTGCGTTGATCCCATAGATGAGTTGACGGACTATTTGGTCCTGCCAACCGTTCCTCTTCAGCTCATCGCGCAGCGACCTGGTTCGAGCCGCCTGTTCAGCGCGTGGCAGGTAACGCCACTTGATTGCTGCCGCCGAAGGAAGCCGGCCCTTACGGGCACGGTCGATCATATTCTCGGATCTCGTACCTAAGATCAGATGTGATTGAGCATCCTCTGTCGCCCGCACGCACATGGGAACGTCGCAATGATGAAGGGACTCCAGTCCCTCGATGCCTTCCATCCCGCCGTTTATGACTGACAGGGCGAAGCGATGTGCGCTGAGGGCTTTCTGTCCGCCAGGAGTCTTGACCCAAAACCTTCCGTATCCGTCATCGCTTACAGCGCCGAGCCAGATCCAGCAGCTATCTTCTCTGGGCCCGCGCAAAACATAGGACTGGAACCTTTCAAGGTCGGACAGGTACACGCCTCCCCTCCATTCAGACTACGACAAAAAATAGCCAGACAGAGACAGCGGCGGCGGCCAGAAGCGCCCAGATTGGTACTTTTGCCGCAAGGAAAAAAATCCAGACACAAGCAAGCCAAAATGACAGACTTAAGGCTCCTGCGACTCTGTTTCTCGGTCGCTCCTTCAGAGGAAACAACCGAAGGATCAAAACGAATAGCGCTCGGACAACGCGATAGTTAACCCATATCCCTCCGACTACTATCCCGAGGAAGAGTTTGACCATGTTCTGACTTCTTCCTCCGCTGTTCGTTGGAAAGCGCGGGTGAGGCTCATGCGTCCGACCCGAAGAATCGTCGCCGCTTCAACAATGCTCATCCCTTCGGCTCTCATCTTGTGGGCCTGCTGCAGCTGAGCATCGGTGACCGATGGTGGCCGTCCACCGATCCGGCCGCGCGCCCGTGCGGCAATCAAGCCCGCCTGAGTACGTTCGATGAGCCTGTTTCGTTCGTGCTCGGCCAGGGCAGCGAAGATGTGAAAAACCAGCCGCCCGTCAGCGGTGGTCGTATCGATGAAAATCTCCATCAGCGACTTGAAGTGAATGCCGCGCTCTCCCAGCTCAACGACAATCTGGGCGAGCTCTGCGGTCGAGCGTCCAACGCGATCAAGTTTCCACACAACAAGAACGTTTCCGGGCTGCAGATAATCCAGGCAGGCATCCCAGCCTGGTCTGTTTTTGGAAGTTCCGGAAACCTTATCGGAGAAGATCCTCACGGCGCCTGCCCCGATAAGTGCGTCTTCCTGCAGAGCAGTGGTTTGCTCAGCACTACTAACCCTTGCGTATCCGATGAGGTTCTGAGTAGTCATAAGAGCGTGGTCCGTCAGCTGTGGTTCCCATGTAGATATTTGGAGCCTAGCCTTCTGCACGGAACTCGCAAGGGTACCGCGAAACGTGCAACGGTATTTCGTGCACATTTCCGTGCACCAGCGCCCGCATCAGCCCTGCGGAAGCTAGGGAATCTGATGTCCCACTTTAGGTGCAACCTCAGCGAGCACGAAAACGGTCCTTTTCGTTCAGCCGCATTCCCCGACCCAGGCAGGAGAGAGATGTTTTAAAATCCACTACCCAACCCCGGTGATCGTAGCGACAGACCTCCACGATCAGTGGCTGGACCGAACCATGGCGGGACGGGACCACATGCAGCACTTCATCGACGCCATCCCGAATCAACCTCGTGCCCACGAATCGTTAGTAAGGAAGTCGGATCAGATAACAACGCAACTCATAAAATCCTCTGGGTGAGTTGCTGGAGGAGTTGTACCGCTGGTTAGCGGCTAAGTGTCGGTAGCCACTAACCACACTGGCGAACACCAGTTCCACCCCCTCAACCTGCGTAAGCGGGCCCCGCACGAAGCAAAAGCGCATAGGAGGGCCTTAGGTCTCTGTAGACAGACAACATCGTTCACGTTCCCAAGTCCTGCTTCATGGCCCTAACCGCGATCTCGTAGATTTTGCGTGCTTCGCGGCGCCGCCTTGCAAGTCTTTCCGGTGGCTTACCTTGGGCGATATCGTCGCGAAGCAGAACTATCAGGTTGACGGTTTGGAGGATGCCATCGGAGGTCCGTTTCGGGCAGAGCAGAATATACTCTTGACTCGGAAACAAAGGCCATTCTGTAAGGCCATCCGTCATCTCCCACCTCCTGGATTCTGACTCTGTTATCAACAGATCCATGTGCTGATAGTGCGTTATGAAGCGCTTGTAGAGTTCCTGGCGCTCACCCCGAAGCCACTGCCGGTGCTCGGTTCGTCTGTTGTAGTAGTGCCCGACGAAAGCAAACAGGCCTGCGATTGCCGCACCCAAAAGCACGCCCCAAAGTTCCATGCCCCAAGCCTACTCAAGCAGGACCGCGCTCCCGCACGGAGCAGAAGTGCATAGGAGCTATCTGCCGCACTCCGGGCCGAGCTCAAAGGTGCCTTCCACACTGCTCGCCTCCGGAGACAGACTCGAGCGGGTAAAGATTCCCGCAGGCCTAGAAAGGGAACGAGGGCGCCATCTCACCTAACCCGGGTGAAGGTGCCGTCGACTAGCTCAGCAACCCCGGCAAGGGGCTAATCACTCGGAGAGCTTCGTAGCTCGTCCTGTACACCACGAGGATGAGCTGCGCTACGGGAGTTTGCTGCTTCTGCCAAGTGTTTGGTTGTGAGCCTGAAATCGTGAAGATGGTCGGGGAGGATTGCGCGATTGAAAAACCAGAGCCAGGTCAGTTTTCGCGCATGGTTGTAGACCTTGCCCGCTCCCGGGACCCCACGCATAGCATCCTTGAAAACAAGCCTGGAGTACCCAATCAGCGGATCATGGTTTTGGGCAATAGCGAGCGATACATTCCGCACGAGCACTGATGAGTACTCCAGCGCCGAAACATAATCAACCACCTGACTCGTGGCCAGTGCCGTCCCGGCCTTCACATACCCCGGCTGTGCCGGGATCCATTTGCTGGTCCAGCCGGCAAGTACACTCGTTCGCGGAAAATCTCTGCACAGATAAGCCCTAATCTGATCAGCGGTGAGGTTCAGCAGTCCTTCCTGCTGCTGAAATTTCTTCGCCCTGCTGTGGCTGATAGTCCTGTTGGTCAGCCGGTAGCCGGCGCTGCTGAGTCTTGTGATGAGGTCCTGCTCGGCAAAATCCGCTTTGACAGCAGAGACCTCCCCCGCAATCCAGACGTGCGCGGGAGCATCAAACTTGGCTAAGTGCCACATGATCATCTGATGACTACCGAAGCGTGACGTGAGACCAGAGGACTGACCCACGTAGAACGGGACACCCCTCTTGCCGGCAGCATTGAACATCAACACATAAATGAACTTGCCGTGCCTGGATTTCTTACTAAAAGCAGGCGCGTTAAGAATGTCGTAGACCGCCATCATCTGCGGCTAATTTCTCTCATCCAGCGGCGGCCAGGTCGAGGGGCGGGGCGTTGGATACATCACTTCCACCGAAGGATCGGTGACGGGATCATCAAGCGCGTCGAACTCAGCTCGGAACTCCATACCCTCTATGGTTTCCACCGTAGAAATCCGGGTCAGGACACCCATCTCTTCACCGGCGACAAAACTGAAAACCTTACCGAAGTGCTTAGTTTTAAAGCTGCCGCATTTTATGACCGTCCAACCGCGGAGACCAGGACGCTTATCGGTATGGTCCAGCGTTGGCGCGCAGACAGAACACGTCTTGTAGGCCTTCAAGCCCTCCACCTCGGCACGAGTTAGCAAGGTGGGCATATCGGGGGCGTTGTCGCTGCCATGCCAGTCGCGGACCCTGTCCAGATCATTCAGATAGGGCTCCCAAGCGGCGTCCCGATCCATGAACTGCCGCATGCTCGGGCATTGCGGGAGATGAACCTTGCCAGCGACGGACAGAACGAAACAATCGCCGGAACCAATCCACCGGTCTAGCCTGATCTTCTCCTGCCGGAGGGTAGCAATGAGTTGCCGGGTCAGCTCTTGGTCACTGAGGTGGCCCATCCGCCGCACGTAGTCTTCCTGCTCGTTCAAGGCCCTGACAGCTGCCTGTTCCCTCTCCCGGATTGTTCCTGCCATCTCGCTCATAAACGTCCTCCCGCACCACTCGTTCCACACCACTCTTCACCGGCCAGCATAAGAGGGAGCGCAGACATTCCATGAAATTTCCGCTGCCCACTGGATTGGGATGCGAGATTGTGCTGAGAAGAGGCGGTCAACAGCGCAATCACGGGCACTTTGCGTTCAGGCACCCCAATGGGTCGACGTCGAGCTGCATTGGCGCCATGCCAGACGTGTTCTCCACGAAGTAGCTGCTGACGCTGGCCTTCAAGATTCTGATGCGTAGTCGATACACGCGCGCAAATCCCAGCGAAACCGCAGCGCTGACGGGCTCGCCGTCCCCCTGCTGGTCCCTTGCCTGTTCCATACCAGAGGGTCAAAATCCGCCACATCGTCGCATTACGGCGATGCATGTTTCGTACTTGGTTTGCGCCGCCAGGGGACGCGGCTATTCCTGGGTCAAAACCTTCGGGTCGCAATGGATCGTTTTAGACCCTTCCTCCATGACGCGGTTTCGTGCACAGATTCGTTCCCGTCCCCTCGACGTAGCGCCAAGGTTTCAGTGTCTATCGGCGTCTAGGGAGCAAGGACTATATGATTTTCCGATGCCCACTGCCGCTTCACCACACGCTGAGCGTTTCCTCGGTAGCCCTCGTTGGTCACATATGACGGAAGGGATGTCTTCCGCAGAAATTGCGGAAGCTCGGCAGGAATGGCGGTTGCTATGCTCACAGAGATATCAACGTCAGCCTGGAGAGTACCCAAGGGTGGGTACGAGCCTGCTGTTGGTGTCCTGGGAGCAAGCAGAAAAAATCGAACCCTACGACGACCGACCATACGATGAAATCGTCGGCCTATGGATGCCAGTGGTTGGAACTCAGTATGGACAACCACGCAAGCACCGGGAACGCTCGGGCGCAATCTATAAAGACAACTTCGAGCTAGTGCCCGAACCTGGCAATCCTTTTGATCACACCGCTCTCGCAGTTGATTTGAATGGGAATCGTATTGGTTACCTAAGTGCCAGCTACGCTGCCCATCATCACTGGAGAGTGCGTTCGTTGAATTCCCTCGGGTATCGCGTCATGGTTCCCGGTTTCTATCGGTCCACGTTCAATGCAATCGCAGAACGGGACTGCCTTGAAGCTGTTGTACTTCGACCCACCACTCAAATGTACGACGAGAAGTTGGAAGATCAGGAAGAGCAGGCATCCCGTCTTGCTGAGCTGTGGACAGCGCTCAGCCACGAAACGCGACAAGGGATCGCCCGTGCCGGTTTTCATCTCACCGATGAAACGGCTGGTGAGCTCCTAGAACTGCACGATCGGTTTCCAGGCGTTGGATTGCCTACGTTGCCGTACGCGGAGGCGATGCCGCGGAGTATTCAACTCATGCTCCGAAACGCCCGCCACGAGGAGGCTGAGATCAGGTGGCGTATTGCGCGGGAGCTTGACGCCAAGGCACTCGACCTCGTACGCGGTGGAACAAGCGTGCGAGACGCAAGCAGTGAAATCTCCATTTCGGAAACGCGCATTCGGAAGGTGATGAAAGAGGCCGGAGTAACGGCTCATCGGAAACAGGCGAATGAATCCCGGAACAGCTTAGTGGCACGGCTCGCGGAGGATGGGCTGTCTCTGTCCGAAATTTCAGCAGAAGTGGGCATGAGCGTCAGCGCAGTGTCAGCCGTGCTACGTCGACGAGGTGTCCGCACCCGAGGAGTGGCCGGCGTGAACGAGTGGTCCCGAGCGAGCATGCTTCAACGGGTCGCGGAATGCGCCGACGTCGTGAAGCTCCAGGACGAGGGAAACAACAGAGAGGAAATCGCTAAACAGCTTGGTGTCTCGGTTCACACTGTGAAGAAACGTTTGAGTGATGGGCATTTCTTCGATAATCCAAGGATCAATCCCGACCGACTTGACCTCGCACGGAGCGTCCGAGAACGTGGTCTCAGCCAATCTCAGTGCTCAGGCTTCGCCGAACTGCGCGCTTTAACAGATGGCAATGTGCTTGATCTCATTCATCCTTTATGGATTTAGCGAGCGTAGTCATCCGAGACATGGTGCTGCGAGACCGGCCCGCGTACCTGCTGCCGCTTCACAGTCCTCAGGGTGTTCATTTGGGCTGGTTTTTCCTGATGAGGAGGTGAGCTTCAAGCAGTTGCACTTTGCCAGGCCGTCGAGCACCCGTCTGAGAGCTCACAATGTCTCCCGGTCAGCGGGCGCGCGGTGGGCACCCGTGGCAATTGGGACACGGATAACGAGATAAATTTTCCTAGCGCGTCATGTCTCGTTCGTCGGTGTCTCTTATTCCATCGTATTCGTGCACATCCAGCGGCAGACCATCCACTGCTGCGATTTACACCAGCGCGAGCGGACACGGTTGAATGCCCGTCTGCGCTGTCGAGCAGTGGACGGGCATTCAACTGTCTGTTCAGTCTAGGAACAAGAACTTCTCCATGACGGGTTCTATAGGTAGGCCAACGGCGGTCGCCCCCCAATAGCTGGCGAGGAGGATTATCCACACAAGGAGGAGAGCCACCGCTTGGCCGGCCCTCTTGGCCACCTTGAGGGCCACACGCCAGAAGCCTTTCCTGAAGCGCTTACGGAACTTGCGCCAGTTGCGCTTGTTCTCTTGGCGCCTCTGGGTCTTGCGCTTATTCTTCTTGCACCCGGGGTTGCGGCCCTTGGCCAGCACTCCGGGGTGCTTGTCTTTCTCGGACATTGTCTTTCTTCCTGCCCAGGTTCAAAGACAGGAGAGGAGGACACGCTCCCTTAGGGAGACCGGCCATCTGCCAAAAAATGTGATTTACATCACAAAAATTTGGCTGTGGACCTACCGTGCGTGTAGTGTTATACGTAGTTGAAGAGAACATCTACCGGTGAGCATCCTTTCTTGTCTTGTCTTGCTGGGACTTTGTGTAGTTAGTTGATTGATTTACTTGTAGTCAAACGCCGGGTTGCAGCCTGGCGAAAATGACACAAGTCCCATAATACCAGCATCTCTGTGCCATAAAGGCGCGGAGGTGCTTTTTCTTTTAAATCGTTACCCTCTTGTAACCATTTATCGGACAGATCACGGAAATTCAGCGGTATTATCCGCGCGGAGGATGCACTTGGTGGGGTCAGAGTTCGTGAATCCCGAAGGATCACGTCACCACTTCGTTTCAAAGATCTGCCGCAACTTTCAGAACCTCCTTTGCTTTCTAGACGCTTATGGTTGTGTCACTGTTTGCCGCTTCATAGGCCATAACCCGGAGCTGTTCACGGTTTGCCGTACTGTACGGGTGTAGCAGTGCGCGATGGTAAATCTCTCGACGGCCGGCTGGATGCCTAGAATCCGGAACCTTCTGAAGGTGCTGTGCAATGATTTTTTGATTAGCCAGCTCCCGGTATCCGCGTTCCGCAGTTCTCTCACTGATCCCGTACCAGGATGAAGCTCTCTCCACAGGCATCGTGAACGTCTTGGGACCATTCGGATCCTGTGTCTCCTTGAGCAGGATCAGGAGCATGGCCTTCCCTGGCATCCTAAGGCGGTCAATGATCCCTTCAGTCCAGTAATCGAAAGGGATTGTGAAGAATCCCCTTCCCAGATCAGATTTGGACTGTGCCTTAGGGTCTTTGATCCATGGGGTCTCGTCACCGTTCTCGCGATAGAGAATAATCTCGGGTTGGGTTTTGGCCCCCGTGACGGAAAGTAGATTCATCTGACTGAGGACGCGCAGTGATGAGTGAATGGCACGATCGGTGCAAGGACGCTCCTCGGAGTGAAGTAGTCGCGCCCAGGTGGCGATGGGCAGCGGTGTTCCCTCCAAAATAGGAGAGAGAGCGTGGACAGTTAGAAGAAGGTCCAATGCCCGCTCCTTGCGTCCGACCACAAGCTCCGAAAGGACAGACGGGCGAGGCGCTGATTCACGCTGGACGAAATCCTTACGGATTCTTACAAACCCACGCTTCGCATCACCAAAGAGGTCCAGGCGAGTCGCCTTGGTGTCACTTGCAGGTTGGTCCTTATATTCGAGGAAAATCTCTTCTGTTTCGTTCATGCACTCATGATTGCCTAGATAGGCCATCAAAGCAACGTATCGTCTCAAGCGAAACGACGCTCTGAGGTGCCAGTTTGTTAGATCATGGCGACACCCTATGCGATGCATCTGCTATACCACTGCGACAACTTTATGAATGGGGGTGTGGGGGGGGGTGGGTTTGTGGGGGCTCATGCTGAGGAGCGAAATTCGCGCGGCATAGATATTTTCCAAGCATTTTCGGACGGTAGAGACGAATGCACCTGTACACCCGTTGCAGGCCCTGGATCGTCCTATTCCACACGGCCGTAGTGAACCCGGAGGATCGTTGGCCCATACGGGAACGGTTTTTCGAGTCACGCGCCAGATAGAACGACCGGCATCAACACTGCCAGCTAGTCCCAGACCAGCCACCATAAGACTCACAGTTGTTTTTTGCCTGCTGGCGAAGCTTGCGGAGCTGTGCCCGACGCAGGCCTGTCTACCCGCCAGGGCAAGGGTCGGAAAATTTGCGGAGGGAATCAGCGACGCAGGAGCGCCGGAGGAAAATTTGCGGGCCGCAGGCCCCGACGAAGGAGGGGCTAGATGTGCTCTCATCGTTCGCGATCCGTTGCGAGTACAAACGGGTCCCGTCCGCGTCGATCACCACGCAGTGATGATGGGTCTTACCCGCATCCACACCAGCCCACAGCTGCGCTATCGCAGCCTCCAATCAACTCGTCATCTCCAGTAGAACCCAGCAGATAACCGCGCCGTCGTGTCCTTATCCAGCGAGCTTCAGTCGCGTCTCTCAATCAGCGGTCGGGCCATCACGGGAACGGCAGGCGGCCAATCCTACGAAGCCGTAACGACAAGCGCCCGGCACAGCAGCAACAGCCATACCCACCACCCCTGGGTAGCCCAGACACTACAACTGCCCCGGAACCACCCGCTCAACAACATAAGGACAGCAGCAAAAAACCGTCGTAGACAGATCAGGTTCGGGAGGTCCGGAGCTCTGCGAAGGGGCGCCCCGGGCCAAAGAGCCGGCCGCGCAGCGGACGCCCGTTTCCTGGTTGAAGCCCCCGGGCGAAACCAGGCCGCTAGAAACGTGATTTCATTTGAGAATGGATTCTGGTGTTGTATTCGGAGTAGTTGTTGCGATCATCGGTGTTGTTGTCGCCATTGTGGCGTTTCTGCATCAAAACCCACGCCGGCATGTGGCCCTGTCCACGAAAGAAACGAAGTTCATCTCCGAGGAGGCAGACGGTTTCGATGGCATCACTATTTCCCACGCGGGCCAAGAGGTAAAGGACCCCCGCTTCATCGATGTTTCCGTCCAAGCCACAGGCATGTTTGACGTCCCCTCCGATAGGTTCGATTCGGCCAACCCCATGGTTATGAAGTGTGAAACCCCGATTCTCGCCCACGCTGGCGGGGAGGGTGAACCTGTGAAAATTAGTGAAGATCGAAAATCAATTGCAATAGGACCGATGTTGCTAAAGAAGGGGGTCCCCACGACGGTGAGGCTCCTTGTCGATGGGTCAGCATTATGCAGCTGGGAAGAACCGAAACTGATCGATACAAAATTTCAAATCGTAAGCGATGCGACCAAAGAGATCCAATCGCAGCGAGCTCGCAAGCGTCTTCGCCTCCTCCTGACAGTACTAATGGTGGAACTGGTTGTTCTCGGACTTCTGACTATCGCAACCTTTTTCCTAGTTTCCTCTGGTGCGATCGATCGCTAGCAGGACGGTTATCGTGGCTCCCAGTGCGAGCAGCGCCAGGAGCAGGTTGAGTAGTTCCATCACTGTTTCCTTTCGTCGATGAGCGGCTTAAACTGAGAAGGAGCCCGGTGGCCGCAACCTTTGCGGTCACGACCACCGGGGGTTGTGTGACTACTTCCTTGCACGTCGCTTACGCTTCCGAGTTCGCCCTCGGAAGCGTTTGCTCGTTAAGAGCACGCGTCGTGCGGTGAGTAGAGCCACGACTGCCGTTGCCAGCTGCACTACCGCGGTAGTGAGCTGCAGCGCCTGGTCGATGCTCATTAGCCACACCTCCTTCCTGCCCCGCCATGCGAGGCCCCCACCGATTCAGCCGGTCGAGGGTGGACTGTCAATCCCGAAGAGTGGCCGAACGACGGCGCGAAATAAGGGAGCGCCAGCGACCGCGTGCCGGCGTTCGGGCGCGTGGATTGACTGGACGGGCCCCCGAACGGCTACCATCGGTGGCCTTGTATGACGGAGATACCCAGCCACCCACAAGGCAAAAAGAGGCTTTCAGTCCGAAGCGAAGCGCAGGGCTTTATCTTTTGGACAGACCTGACCACTGCGGGGCTTGGCTGGCGCTGGGTGGTGTGGACGCGCAACCGTCTCAAGGCGACAGCCGGGGGCCGGAACCCGGCCGGTAATAATCCACTCCATGGTGAAGAACATGGGGATCGGAGCAGTAGCAGAGTCCCAGACTCACAGACTCAGTGGCTGAGTTTCCCAATAGCCGGCGGCGTTCCCTCGCTCACCCAGACCCAAACGTACAGAGTCTGGGTGCCGGAGTCCCCCGTGATTCGGCACTATCTCCACTGATCACAGACTCACCGAGTCCCCGAGGCTCTACTTACCAACCGAACTGGCGTCGGGTACTCCTCAGGACCGTTCATTTCCGGCCCAGCGCATCTAACGGTCCGCAATGCACTCTCCCCCGGCCAGAACTTGGTCCCATCACACCGGCCCGAACACAGTGGTGACACGACATTCACCGTGCGTGCACAATGTGCCCTGGAGTGGAGGAGCCGATATCAACAACCAACTTGACTCACAGGCCATCAGAGTCCCAGACTCACAGACTCAGTGACTGAGT
>NZ_PJIU01000007.1:25191-38572 GCF_002929435.1 Arthrobacter sp. 9E16
AGTGACTGAGTTTCCCAATAGCCGGCGGCGTTCCCTCGCTCACCCAGACCCAAACGTACAGAGTCTGGGTGCCGGAGTCCCCCGTGATTCGGCACTATCTCCACTGATCACAGACTCACCGAGTCCCCGACTCACCGAGTCCCCGAGTCCCCGAGGCTCTACTTACCAACCGAACTGGCGTCGGGTACTCCTCAGGACCGTTCATTTCCGGCCCAGCGCATCTAACGGTCCGCAATACACTCACGACGACGCTCGGCGTGAATCTAGGTGCATCTACACAACACCGGGGGAGTGGGGTACTACCAAACGACGATTTATAACTCACAGAGTCCGTGACTCCGAGTATTCGTGACTCTGGCTTTCCTGGGACCAACTTACAGACTCTGCGTGTCACGGACTGAAATCCCATCAAAATCAGTAAACGGCTGATAGCTTGGTTCAATCGCATGCCGGCGACCACTGGATTAGCAGTTCCCATCTTTTGTGAACCCCGCTCAGTTTGAGCGTGGACCTATCCTTCGTTGTCGGTGCCCAGCAATGACAGAAGGAAGCATCAATGAGGGTCGTCGCCGTCATCAACCAAAAAGGTGGTGCGGGTAAGTCCACCACGGTGATGAATCTGGGCGCCGTTGCGGCGGAGCATTCCAAAGTTCTGGTCGTTGATGTGGACCCACAAAAGTCCGTGACTACCTGGGCTGAAACGGCAGACCAGCTTCCGAAGAGTAAGCAGCTGCCCTTCGACGTCGTCAGTGAAACTGATCCCACTCTGCTTAAGCAGATGCGCGATCTCGACTACGACACGATCTACGTTGATACCCCTGGAAATCTGGACAACGCAGAGGTCCTTAAAGCCGTGGTGGACAACTCGGACTTTGTCCTGCTGCCCAGCGAGCCCACTGCACTGGCCATGCTTCCGCTGATCAACACTTTTACCTCCATAGTTCAGCCCAGTGGCTTGGACTATCGGGTTTTGGTCACACAGGTGGATTCACGTTCCATCAGCGACGCGACTGAGGCGCAGGAGACCCTGCGGGAGTACGGGTTGAAGGTCTGCAAGTCCTTCGTCCGCTCGTACAAGATTCATGAACGCGCTCCCATGACGGGCAACGTCGTCACTACTTATGAGACAAGCCGGAATGCAGAAAAGGCAGCCGGGGACTACAAGGACGTCGCCCGAGAGCTACTGAGCATTTGGGTGAACGGGAACAGGGGATAGGGGCCATGGCCGTCAAGAGAAGCTTCAAGGACATGTTGCCGCCCCTTGCCACCGCACCGGCGACGACACCGATCCCAGCACAGTCGAAATTTCAGATCTCACCGCCAGCCGCGGCCCAGCCACCGGTGGAACAAGATGGCCAGCAGCTCAGGATCCAGGCCGCGGCCAAACCGGCTCCGGCTCCCGCGCAGGCTGAGGTGCAGCAAGCATCTGCGGCCACGGGGGAGGGGGACGTCCCTGCAGCCCCGGTACGCCCCCACTACACACAGCTTGTGCGCAAGGAGCTGCGGGTTTTTCAGGACCAGGCGATGGACCTGAAGATCCTGACTATGACGATTAACAACAACAAGCTGGGCATGGGGGAGCGGATCACGGATAACACCTTGGTCCGGGTGGCCATTGACCTGCTGCTGGAGCGCAAGGCCGACCTGTCGGGCACCACGGAGAGCGAACTGCGTGACTCCTTGAACCTGCCGCCGCGGTACTAAGGACGCGCTGCGTAGAACGCCATTCCCCGCTGCCGTAACGCCTCAACAAATCCCTGACTCACGGACTAACAGACTCTGGGAGGTCTAGCCTGTAGCGGGGAAAGCCAAATCAGCCAGGGACAACTCATCGGGGGGACCCTCGAAGTTCTCCCACGGATAGTCGTCTTCGGGCGCTGGCAGGAGTGGAACGACATTGGCGTGACGGGAGAGCCATTCCCGCCACTGGACACGCTGGATCCGGTAGGTGTGGATCTGGGCTGCGACGGCCTCGAGGACCCCGAAGTATTCAGCCAGGGTGTTCAGAGAGGTGCCGGCCACAACGGACCAGCCAGTGCCCCGGGATATCAGGTTCCAGGCTGCGAGTGTTTCCAGTGCCTCGGTGACTGCAGCTCTGGACACTCCGGTGGTCCGGACGACATCCATGGTCGAGAGGGGGGCTGGGGAGTTCTCCAGTGCCTCGTATACGAAGGCGGCCGGCAGTCCCAATTCCCGAAAGACCGGGCGCAGGGCGTGCACTTTCCCCTTCTTCCATGGCAGCTCCTGCGCGGCCTTCAGTGTGGCTTCTGGAATGGTCAGCATGTAGAGATCGCCCTTGGTGCCGCGGCCGGCTTCGAGAAGGACCACCAGCGGATCCTTCTCGGCCCTCAGGGCACGCAGGTGGAAACCGACAGTAGTGTGGTCCATACCGGTGGCCACGGCCAGGGCCCGGTCACCGAACTCAATGTATCGGCTGGCACTCTTGTGAGCAGCTTCTCCCATGGCCCGCAACACCATTCTCCGAGCCATGCCCGCCCGGTTCTGGTACCGGAATTCGATCAGGCGCAGGGCATTCCGCCAAGAACGTATAAAGCGATGCTCGTTGTCATCAGTGAGGGTAGCCGAGTTACGACCATGTAAGCCCCCCGCCTGTGTGGGGGGCTCGCTTGTGGGGGATATACGGACACTGTTCTTTCCGTATGGGTGATCCTGCTTTCTTTGCACGAAGCTAAGGGCTTTGCGCCAGTCTCGCTGCAGTGCCGCGGCTCGGTGGCGGGCCGGATAGCGGGCGTAGAAAGAGGCTAGTCCGGGCCAAAGTCCCTGTTTCATCCGGCGTTGGACATCGGTAAGTGCCAGTCCTGCGGCGGCTGCGCCGGCGATGACACCCTGGCGTGCCTCGGAGTCGGATTGGTACCGGTTCACCTCGTATAAGCCGGTGACGGCGATGCGCTGCATGGCACGGGACATCCGCAGGTTCTGTTCGACGCCGGTCGCAGCGGGTGCTTCCAAGTTTGCGGGGGCTGCCTGCTCCAGCCGGTAGGCGCGGGCAGCAGTGATGTCCCGGGCCAGCTCGGCTGTAAGTGCTCTCCATACGTCTGCGCTGTTCCGTCGGCGGGCAACGTCGTAGGCCATGGACAGGCTCATGGCCAGCAATTGGTGTCCGCCTCGTTTGTGGGGGCTGCCGGGGGTGCGCATGCAGCCGTGCAGCAGGTTCTGGTGCGGGGTCTTATCCAGGGTTCTGAACCGGGTCCCGAGAGCTTCAACGAGATCACGGGCTTCGGAAAAGCTCACGCGCTGGGCCAGAGGGATGTAGAGGTGGCGGCCGCCGTTGGGGGAATAGTCCTCAATCCAGCGGGCGCCGACACTGTGCAGCAACGATTGGGCGGCCCGGACGTCAGCTTCGACCCAGTCCACTCCGGCGTTGGAGGAGTCAAAGTCCAGGAAGATGGCAGCGCAGGTCCCGTCCCTGCCGAAGATCCGCACGGCAGCCGGATAGGAAGGCAGCCCCGGCGTCAGGTCACGCTCGAAACGCTGCGGATAGGAACGGCCACCGTCCTTGGACAGGCGTACGCGGGGCTGTCCGGCCAGCAGGGGAGCCAGAGATGACCAGAGCTGCGAGGGTTCATCGCGCAGCATGGACACACTCGACACGCTGCGACTCTGTGAGTCTGGCAGTTCGGAGGCAGGCTGATGTACGATGTTCTTATTCCCCTTTACGGAATGAAAAAGGACCGGCTCTCCCTTACCAGGAATGACGGTTACAGAAAAATCGACTTTCGACCTGCGTCGCCGGCAAGCTTGTCAGGCGAAAGTCACATACTTCGAGGGCCCGCTATCCTGCGGGCCTTCTGTATTTAAGCGATACGGCTGATGGGAAGTTCCTCCTGCTGCTGATGGATCCCGTCCAGATCGGTATTCTCGATACGCTCGGCTACAACACTGGCCACCCAATCACTGACGTACCTGTAGCCTTCGGCGGCAGCGATTTCACTGACAACTTCCGCTTTGTCGGTCGCTAGGCGGAAGCCAATGAGCTTACGGTCTCCCTTGGAGCGGCGCCCAACACGCTTCGGTGCTTCAGCGGTCATGATCTTGTCCTTACATATCCGGCCCTTGGGGGAGGGCTTTCGGTCAATCTCAGTCTGAACAACATCGGCTGGCCGGGTGGCCCAGGATGATCTAAAAACTGTTTCCGATATCTAAAACTATCACCGGGCCCCAGCCACCTCCAGGATTAAGGGAAAACAGAAACTCCATCGTGTCGCGAGCAGTGCTGACTGGTTTTCTGAACCTCGTGCCTCTCTGAGGATTAGGTCGTGAAATCCACAAACGCCGCGTGTACTTGGGGGGACATCAGCCTGAGCAATCCAGGGGGAGGCGCGGATCCCCGTGAATGCGTGACCTGTTCTGGTGTCTCATTTACTGGGTTTCGAACTATTTGGGCGGTCTTGGGTATGGAGCGACAGGTTCGGTTTGTCAGAGGCACATAAAGTTGATCGGCTCCTGCCCCTATCCGGAGCGGTTTGTCCTCGCGTTAGCTTCACGTCGGCGTCGCTTTTCTACCTTTGTTGTTCCGAGGCGTCGCTGCCCAGCAGTCCACCATCTAGCAGTGGATCGACATGCTTGCTATACCGCCATCTTCTGAGGAGTCGCCGAGCGCAGTGTGGGCAGGGGAAGATCGGAGAAGACGGATTGTGCGACGAGCAGCGCCAGTCCGATGATGCCGGCTTGCTTGCCCTGCGTGGCGCCGACGATCTGGATCCTGCGGGTGGCAAGTGGGAGTGACCGGTGGTAGACGGCGCTCTTGATGCCGGCGAAGAGGTAGTCGTCCGCTGCCGCAAGCTGCCCACCAATGACGACCACTTGGGGATTGAAGAGGTTAACGGTGACGGCGATCGCCTCGCCTAGGAGCTGGCTGGCATTGCGGGCCAACCTCACGGCGTCTCGGTTGCCGCTGCGCAGCAGCCGGACGGCTTCGTCAACCGAGTCGGCTTCGACGCCGAGGCTCTGGAGGTCGCGCAGGATCGCCCAGCCACCCGCATATGCCTCCAGGCAGCCGATGTTGCCGCACCGGCATTCCGGCTCGTTCTGAACGTAGGCAGGTTTCGACACATAGTTGTGGCCAATGTCTCCGGCGGCGCCGTCGGCGCCGTGGTGTAGCCGACCATCCGAAATCAGGCCGGATCCGACCCCCGTGCCCACCTTCACCATGAGGAGGTGGCGGACGTCAGGGTGTGAGACCTGCTGTTCCCCAAATGCCATCGCGTTGGCGTCCTTGTCGACGACGACGGGACAGTTGTAGCTGCGGGTGAACCAACCGGGAATGTCGTACTGGTCCCAGCCGGTCATGATCGGCGGATGCACGACCTGCCCGGAGGCCGTGTCGACCGGCCCTGGCACACTGACGCCGATGCCCACTACGGAGTCGGGGAAGGCACCGGCCTCGGCCAGCAGCCTGGCGAACTCGTCCCCGACCAGACCTAAGACGATGTCGGGGCCCTCGGTGACGGAGATGGTCAGTTCCACTTCAGCAAGGATGGTCCCCGACAGGTCGCACAGTCCGGCCCGCAGCCCCGTTGCGCCAATGTCGGCGACCAGCAGATGACCACCCGTGCGATTGAAGGCGAAGGACTCCGCTGGGCGGCCCTTGGTGGATTCCGCTCCTGACGGGACCACGAGTCGGGTATCGAGGAGGGCGTCGATGCGCTGGTTGATGGTGGAACGGGAGAGTCCTGTGCGCGCAGCGACTTCTGATTTTGTGAGCACGAGTCCCGAGCGAAGTAGCTGCAGGATCTCCACGGTGCCGCCCAAAGAGCCGCCTGTGGCCGCTGGTGTGTACGAATTCTCGGCCACTTTCGCCCCTTCGTTGCGGACCCTGCTTGTCATCTTAACCCGATTCGACCTTGTATTGCGTGCGTCACAACCTGTAGTTATGCTAGCACCCAACGTTACTTCGACGTACATATGGTTTTCAAAGTCAGAAGGGGCAACGATGCCACAGCTACGGAACACCTTGATCGTTATCGCCACCGCCGTGGGAGCTCTCTCCTTCGCCGGGTGCAGCACCACCGCTACGACCCCTGATGCGTCCGAGGGTGGGGAAGCAAAGACCGCCGCAGTCATCAAGGGCCTCGACAACCCGTTCTTCCAGTCGATGGAAGAGGGCATCAAGGCGGCCGACGATTCCATCACGGTCCAGGCCGCACAGGACATCACCGACACGAGCGGCCAGGCGGACCGGCTCGCATCTTTGGCCGGGCAGGACTTCAGCTGCTTCATCATCAACCCAATCAGCGGCAACAACCTGCTGCAGGGTGTGGCGCAGCTAAAGTCCAGCGGCAAGACCGTCGTGAACATCGATAGCCCTGTCGATCCCGACGCCGCCGCTTCGGCCAATGCCACCCCCGATACCTACATCGGCACGGACAACGTCTCGGCGGGCAACCTCGCCGGCGAACACATGGCGAGTCTCATCGAGGACGGCGCCAAGGTGGGGGTGATCGGCGGCATTGCCGGTGACGTCACCAGCGGTGACCGCGTCACAGGCTTCACGGAAGGTTTCGGCGGCAAGGGCGAGGTTCTGGAAACCGTCTCGGCGGATTGGGACCGACAGGTTGCCCTTACCAAGGCGGGGGACCTGCTGCGCGCCAACCCGGACATCGCCGGTTTCTTCGTGTCCAACGACGTCATGGGATTGGGTGTTGCCCGTGCCGTCGCTGATGCGGGCCTCACGGGCAAGGTGTCCATCATCAGCGTCGACGGTGTGCCCGAAGGCCTCGCGGGCGTTGAATCCGGTGAGCTGACCGCGACCGTGGCCCAGTACCCCTACGCGATCGGCGAGATGGGAGCCCAGGCATGTGCAGCAGCTGCTGCCGGCGACGAGCTCCCCGAGAACGTCGAGGCACCGGTGGCTCTGGTGACCAAGGACAACGTCTCCGATGCCCTTGCTGCCGCACCTGCACCGTTCGAAGACTTCGATAACCCGTTCGCCCAGTAGCAGTTCAGGCCCGACCAAGGAAGCCAGGCTCCATGTCCTCCGTTCCGCATACATCCACGCCACCGGTAGGGAAGACACCGCCGGCAACCAGTAAACGACAGATCCCGTCTCCGAGCGCGCCGCAGGGCGACCACTGGTACACCAACCTGGGGCGCATCGGATTCTGGGCGGACCACGCAGCCATCATCGGCCTCGTGCTACTCGTCATCGTGTTCACCGCACTGAACCCGGTCTTCCTGACCCTCGGGAACGTCCAATCAATCCTCGTCGCAGCGTCCATCCTGATGGTCCTGACCGTCGGTCAGGCCTTCGTGATCCTCAGTGACGGTATCGACCTCTCCGTTGCATCAACCATGACCCTCGGGGTCATCGCCTTCGGCATCGCCTTCTCTCAGGGCGCGGGACTGCTCGTCAGCATGCTCTCGGCCGTCGTTGCCAGCACGCTGATCGGAGTCCTCAACGGCATTCTCGTGGCCAAGGGCAAGATCACCGACTTCATCGTGACCCTCGGATCCCTCTCCGTGGCATCCGGCCTCGCCCTGGTGCTGTCGGACGGGAAGCCAATCTCGGTCTTCAGTGTGGGTCTCGTCAACTTCTCCACCCACGGGTTGCTGATCTTCGGATTCCCCTTCATCGTTGCCGCGGTGATCGCCGTCCTAGCCCATGTGCTGCTCTTCAGGACCCGCTTCGGAACGCACCTGTTCGCGACCGGTGGGTCGAAGGAAGCAGCACAGGCTACCGGTATCAGTACGGCACGCATCAAGATCGCGGTCTACACGATCTCCGGTGTGCTGGCAGGTATTGCGGCGATCATGCTCATTGCACGAGTCGGCGCCTCGGAACCGGCAGCGAACACCACGTTCCTGCTCAATTCGGTCGCCGCCGTCGTCCTCGGAGGTGTCAGCCTCACCGGTGGAAAGGGGAACATCTTCGGTCCCATCGTGGGTGCACTGCTCCTGACCGTGCTCACCAACGGGCTCACCCTGATGAACGTGTCGCAGTTCTACCAGCCATTGGCCGTCGGCATCGTCGTCATCCTCGCCGCCCTACTCTCGAGGTTCCAGAAATGACCACCACCATCACCCAGCCCATCGTCGACGTCCGCGACGTTTCCCTGTCCTTCGGCAACGTCAAAGCCCTCCAGAACGTCAGCCTGACCCTCGCCCCTGGCGAGATCACCGCGATCGTCGGAGACAACGGTGCCGGGAAGTCCACCCTCGTCCGGTGCATCTCGGGCATACACCGTGCCCAGTTGGGATCCATCGAGTTCGATGGTGAGGAGACACACTTCCGGAGCCCCGAGGACGCCCGGGAAAAGGGCATTGAGACGGTGCACCAGAACCTGGCACTGGTCGATGACCTCGCTGTCTGGCAGAACCTGTTCCTTAACCGAGAGCTGACCCGCGGCATCGGGCCGATCCGCTTCCTCGACCGCAGAGCCATGCGCGAGGAAGCCGACCGCATGGTCTCCACCCTCGCCGTCAACGTGCCGGCCGTGAAGTCCAAGGTCCGGCGCCTGTCCGGCGGTCAGCGCCAGGCAGTGTCCATCTGCCGTGCCGCAGGCTTCAGCTCCAAGCTCGTCATCATGGATGAGCCCACAGCCGCCCTCGGTGTTCAGGAAACCGCGAAAGTCGAGGAACTGATACTGAAACTGCGCGACGACGGACACTCTGTCCTCCTCATCAGCCACAACTTCAGTCAAGTCATGCGCCTCAGCGACCAAGTCTGGGTCATGCGAGCCGGGCGCTGCGTGGCAGGCCGACGCACCACCGACACCACCGGCGATGAAATCGTCGCCCTCATCACCGGCTCCCGCGAGCAGTAGAGCAAAGGAAAACACAGCACATGACAACCACGAATCCACTCGGAGTCCACGCCCTGGTCTGGGCAGGAGACACCTCCCGCGAGGCCGTCGAGACCGTCATCACCCGCACAGCAGCCGCCGGCTACGACCTGGTCGAATTCTCCCTGCACGACTCCCTCAACCTCGACGTCGACCACGCCAAAAAACTCCTCACCGACAACGACCTCGGCGTCGTCTGCTCGCGCGGACTCGCCTTCGACGCGGACGTCTCCAGTGACGACACCGCGACAGTCGACCGTGGAGCGAAGCTCCTCCAGGACTCCCTGCAGATCACCCACGAACTCGGCGGCACCCACTTCACCGGCGCCCTCTTCAGCGCCCTCGGCAAGTACGGAGCGCCCATGACGGCCGCCGGCAGGGACAACGTAGTGAAAGTCCTCAAGGAACTCGCCGCCGAGGCACAGTCACGCTCCATGACCCTCGGGCTGGAGATCTGCAACAGGTACGAGACGAACGTCATCAACACCGCACACGATGCACTGCGTCTGGCCGACGACATCGGCGCGGACAACGTTCTGATCCACCTCGACACGTACCACATGAACATCGAGGAAAACGATCTCGTCACCCCGGTCTACGAGGTCGGCGAACGACTCGGCTACGTCCACATCGGCGAGAACCACCGCGGCTACCTCGGCTCAGGCCACCTCGACTTCACCTCGTTCTTCCACGCCCTCGCAGGCATCAACTACACCGGCCCCGTCACGTTCGAGAGCTTCTCCTCCGCTGTCGTCGCCCGCGGTCTGTCCAACGACCTCGCCGTCTGGCGGAACCTGTGGACCGACAGCGAGGACCTCGCCGTCCACGCACGGACCTTCATGGAGAACCAGCTGCACGCGAACCAGGTAAACCGGTGACCTTGGAGGACCTCCTCCAGCGGATCGCACGCCTCCAAAAGGAGCACACCGGCCCCGTCATCATCGGGGTGGTCGGCGCTCCCGGGGTCGGGAAAACCACTCTGGTCGAGCAACTCATCAAGGACCTCAACGCGGAGGATGGGCGCACTGAAGGACAGCGCCACGCGCATGTGCCCATGGACGGATACCACCTTGCCGACATCGAGCTGACCCGCCTCGGCCGGCTCGAACGGAAGGGCGCCCCTGACACCTTCGACGCCCACGGGTACGCGGCACTCCTGCGACGGCTACGGGAACCGCGTAACGCCGTCGTCTACGCGCCAGGGTTTGAACGGGCCATCGAGCAACCCATCGCAGGGGCCATCCCGGTCTATCCATCAGCTACCACGATCCTCACCGAGGGCAATTACCTTCTGCTGGACGAGCCGGGCTGGCGTGAGGTGCGGGAACAGTGCACGGAGATCTGGTACTGCCAGCAGGACGACGAGCTCCGGGTGGAACGCCTGATCGCCCGCCACGTCCGGTTCGGGAAAACTCCTGCAGCTGCCGCCAGGTGGGTGGAGCAGGTCGACGAGCCAAACGGACAACTCGTCCGCACCACCAGGGACCAAGCGGACCTCGTCATCACGCTCGAAGAAGTCACCGCTGTCTAATCCCACGAACCGAAAGGGCGCCCCTGTCAGAGACGCTGACATGGGCGCCCTTCAATCGTCTCGACCAAGGGTGGCCAAGAGACTCGACGTCAGGGCGTTCGAACATATCGCGTCGAAGAGTACACCAGCGAGCACGGACTAGGAGGGGGCCCAACCCCTTCTCCGAACTGTAGCCCGACATAAGGTAGGTTATCGGTGAGTTGTGAAGAGGCGGGGGAGTCCCTCGGAAAGCGCTCAGCTAGGCGTCTACGTGGTGGAAAGCAAAGCGTGCAACGTAACTAGTGATCCCGATGAAGAAAAACCAGCCCCCGCCCGTGCACGAAAACGGTGCGTAGTTGAGTGTCATGGTGGAGCCACTGGCCTTCGCTGTCCTCCGCTTCGAAGGCCAGTGGCTCACGGACGCACTGCATTAGAAGCAGGGACTCACCGGAAGGAGCCCCCCGTGGCCAATCTCAAGGACTTCCGTCATTCAGACTTTCTCCAGAACTGTTACCGCTATGTCAGCCCTGTCGTGCGCCGTGTCGACCCGGGAAAAGAGATCCGAAGGCGGCGTTAGCAGCCTCGTAGCAGGTCGGATGCACTCGTAAACAGCCTCCGAAGCGCGGTGATTCGTACATCCAAACACATAGCCATGTCGGAAACCATGAACATCTTACTGATGACGCCTGGTAAACACTTACCAAGCCGGGTTTACCAGGCGCCTAGGGAGATCACCGGGGTCAGAATGGGTAGGGGGCGATCTCCGGCCTTACGGTGAGCCACTGGGTCTCGGTGAATGCCTCGATGTTCGCGGCCGCTCCGCCGAAACGTGATCCGGTGCCTGAGGAACCCGTGCCGCCGAATGGGGCGTTGGATTCATCGGCCACGGTCTGCTCGTTGATGTGGATCTTGCCGGAAGTGATTTGGTCTCCGACGGTCATGGCCATCCCAACATCGCCCAGAATACTCACGGAGAGGCCGAACTCGCTGCTGTTGACGATCTTGATGGCCTCCTCGATGGTTGCGAACGAAATGACCGGTGCCACCGGACCAAAAATTTCATCCTTCCATGCCGGCATCTTCACATTCACGCCAGATAGGACCGTAGGCTTATAGAACAGGTCGCTGAACGATCCACCCGCTTCCAGGGTGGCGCCAGCCAACAGGGTTTCCTGGACAATGGAATGGACGTGCTTGAGCTGCTTCTCGTCGATCAGCGGACCCAGCGCAACTTCCTCAGTAGCAGGATCGCCTATGGGAAGGTTTCGTGCCTTTTCCGCCAGGGCAGCCACGTACTCGTCATGGATCGACTCATGCACTAGGTGTCGTCCGGTGGACATGCAAATCTGCCCCTGATGGAGGAAAGAGCCAAACGCCCCAGCAGAAGCTGCCAGCACAACATCAGCCCCCGGTAGGACAATCTGAGCATTGTTGCCGCCAAGCTCCAGATGGGCCCGTTTGAGGTGTCTGGCCGCAGCCTCGCCCACCTTGCGACCCGCAGGTGTCGAACCCGTGAAGGAGATAATTCGTACTTCGGGGGCGGTCACCACCGCCTCACCGACTGATACACCGCCAGGAACAAGCTGCAGGACACCGGCTGGAAGACCCGCTTCCTCAAAGACACGCATGATGACGACACCGCCGGTCACCGTGGTGCGGGGGTCCGGCTTCAACAGCACAGCATTTCCCAGACCCAGCGCCGGTGCAACCGAACGCATGGACAGGATCAGTGGGAAGTTGAACGGTGATATGACACTGACCACACCCGCTGGGCGGCGGCGCGCGAAGGACCAGTGATCCTCATTAGAGGTCAGCACATCGCCATGCGGATGACTCGGAAGGGCTGAAGATTCGTAGCACTCGGACGCGGCGATAGCCACTTCAAGACCTACCTTAGGCCCGATACCCCCGGTTTCTCGGGTCAGCCAGCCCATTATCTCCTCGGCGTGCTCCTCGAAGAGCGCACCTGCCCGGCGCAGGACCGCTGCCCGCTCTGCCGGTTTCCATGCGGCCCACTCGCGTTGCGCCGCGGCTGCCTTCGTCGCAGCCTCGAACGCATCATCGGCAGATGCCAAACCAATTTTGCCCAGTGACTGACCGGTAGCCGGCTCCACAACTTCAGCAGTTCCACCGCCTCCGGCCTTCCAGCCATTGACGTTAATCTTCCCGGCCCAAATGGCCTGATCCAAGATCGGCATATCATCTCCTCATTGATTGAATAAGTTGCACATAGATTTCCTGCGGTGCACATGATGCGCTCTTATGCTGGCGAGTCGCTACCGGTTAGCTACCCTAGGTAAAAACAAACCTCCACCTTCGCGACCATATTCTGCCGACCATAGACTCCCGTCCCGAGCAATTCATTCAGCGACGAAAAACTAGTAAGCGAAGACCGTTTTCCATTTGGTGGCATCGGCGTCACCATGCTTGGCGTCTTCGACCGACATGCGCCACACTTTGCCTGAATCAACCGCGGGCAGTTTGACGCCGACGGCAGTGGGCGGTGCAATCTCAGGGTTCACGGCGTAGTCGCCCAGGTCCGCGAAGATCTGTTGCCCTCGCTTGGACATGTTGTAGTTCATGAAGATGTCCGCGGCTTCCGGGTTGGACCCCTTAGCGGTCGCACCAAGGTAGTAATCGAAGCTGATGAGTCCCTCTTCCGGGACAACGACTTTCAGCGGAGCGTTCTCTGTTGATACAGCTACATTTACGGTGGCGGGAGCGATTGTGCCAATGGAAATCTCGCCGCGGGCCAGCGCAGTTTGCTGCGGGCCCACACCTTCGTAGATTGTCGGCTTCAGAGCCGCGTACTTGCTGAAGTAGTCCGCGCCCAGTTCCGTCTCCATAAAGCGGTTCAGTGCAGCTACACCGCCGCCGGAATTGCCCTGGACGATTCCAATCTTGCCTGCCCAATCACCTTCAACAAGCTCTGCCCAGCTCTTCGGTGCGTCTTCGTCCTTCACCAGCTGGGAGTTGTACCCGAAGGAATATATGGCATTGTGGGTTCGAGTGAAATCGCCGGAGTTGATGACGACCTCCTCGAACGTTTCTGAGCCTGGAACCGTATAGG
>NZ_PJIU01000008.1:0-22414 GCF_002929435.1 Arthrobacter sp. 9E16
CCTATACGGTTCCAGGCTCAGAAACGTTCGAGGAGGTCGTCATCAACTCCGGCGATTTCACTCGAACCCACAATGCCGTATATACGTTCGGGTACAACTCCCAGCTGGTGAAGGACGAAGACGCACCGAAGAGCTGGGCAGACTTTGTCGACCCCAAATGGGCTGGCAAGATCGGTGTCGTCCAGGGCAATTCCGGCGGCGGTGTAGCTGCCTTGAACCGCTTTATGGAGACGGAACTCGGTGAAGATTACATGAGTAAATATGCAGCGCTGAAACCCGTAATCTATGAAGGTTCAGGCCCACAGCAGACTGCGCTGGCCCGCGGTGAAATCGCCGTCGGAACCGTCGGATCGGCTACCGTCAACATAGCCGTCAAAACGGAGAACGCCCCACTGAGCTTCGTTGTCCCGGAAGAGGGACTCATCAGCTTCGATTACTACCTTGGTGCGACCGCTAAGGGGTCCAACCCGGAAGCCGCGGACATCTTCATGAACTACAACATGTCCAAGCGAGGGCAACAGATCTTCGCGGACCTGGGCGACTACGCCGTGAACCCTGAGATTGCACCGCCCACTGCCGTCGGCGTCAAACTGCCCGCGGTTGATTCAGGCAAAGTGTGGCGCATGTCGGTCGAAGACGCCAAGCATGGTGACGCCGATGCCACCAAATGGAAAACGGTCTTTGCGTACTGATCCGTTGTAGTCCCCGTGTTGTTATCCGCCGGGAGGCAGGTGCGTTTGGGGGAGGCGGCTGACGGGCAGTCCCGTCCGTTATGAGTTTGCTTGAAAGTGTGGAAATTCTGTTCGGCACGGCTTGAGCGAATACCGGCAAGCGCATGCCAATGACACTGTTGGCGTTGTCCGGGCTAGGCAGCAATAGTCAACTACTTTCTCGAAAGCCAAATCCCCGGTTTTTGTCACACCCAAATTTTTTGAGGATTACAGCAACAAGGAATGGAGATCCAGATGCAAAGTGGGTCAGTAAAGGCTAGCGATGTCAGCCTCAACGCCGCCGCTCATGAGTTGTTGGCCGCGTACCACACACGGGTTCCGGTGGCCCCCTTGCGGGACCGGATGGAGAACATGACCGTCCAGGACGCATACGAGGTTCAGACGGCGCAGCTTAGGCATCACCTTGCTACGGGGCGGGTACTGGCAGGCCGCAAGGTGGGGCTGACGTCCTTGGCCATGCAACGACAGCTTGGCGTGGATTCCCCCGACTTTGGTTTCTTCTTCGAGGACATGGTCCACCACGACGAGGCTCGGATTCCGGCCTCTGGGTTCATCCAGCCCAAGGTGGAACCGGAACTCGGTTTTGTACTAAAAGAGTCACTACAGGGCCCCGGCGTCACCCTGGAACAGGCCCGCGCCGCCATCGGAGCCGTGTACCCGGCAATCGAGATCATCGACTCCCGCATAGCGGACTGGGACATCAAACTCGTTGACACGATCGCTGATAACGCCTCCTGCGGAGCCGTCGCCGTCAGCGCACACCCCCTGACACTAGACCCTGCCGACCCCGCGGCTCTCTTGGAAGTCACCTGTTCGCTGGTGATCAATGGGCAAATCACGGGCACCGGGACGGGAGCGGATGTGATGGGGCACCCGCTTGCACCACTCGTCTGGTTGGCCGACATCCTGGGCGAACAGGGGGTGGCGTTGGAAGCCGGTCAGCTGATTCTCCCGGGCTCCTTCACCGTGGCGATGCCCGTTGTCGCTGACACCACAGTGATGGCTGACTTCGGCCCGATGGGCTCACTGACTATTCACTTCACGGACTAGGGATACCGCCATGGCTAAAAAACAGCCGCCATCGTCGGCCCCGGCAATATCGGCACCGACCTCATGTTCAAGATCATGCGCCGCAGCAAAAACGTAGAGGTCAAGTACATGATCGGGGTGGATCCGGCTTCCGACGGCCTGACCCGCGCCGCCCGCCTGGGACTGACCACCTCCGCCGAGGGCGTGGACTGGCTTCTGGCCCAGGATGAACTGCCAGACTTCGTGTTCGAGTGCACATCCGCAAAGGCCCACGAAGCCAACGCCCCGAAGTACGAGGCAGCCGGCATCCGCGCCATCGACCTGACCCCGGCCGCCGTCGGGCCGTACCTGGCCCCGGTGGTAAACCTGGATTCGCTGACCGACGAGCCAGGATCCGCTAGCGGCTGAGGTCGTCCGTGGCGGGACTCATTCGGCATCCATCGGACATAGTCATAAATGCCGGAGCGACAGACAGCTCGGCAATCTTTGCCGAAGCTCGTAAACAGCATTCTCCACACACATTTAGTATGTACACCATAAATTTCCCCCCTCTACTCCCTTGACCAGCTGCATTAACGCCATCTATCCTTTCGTTTGTATACGTTGTAATAACTGAGCTTTGCTTCCGCATATCGGTAAGCGTCCATATGGTTTTTGTTTCTGACCATGCGAAACATGAGGTCAGGACGATAAGCAGGATGCGATTCGTTTCATGAGGAGCTGACAGTCCTGCACTAGGTCCTCGAGGCTCAGGACCTTTCTGCCCACGAGCTCAGGTCTCCTCACGGCTCACCCCGGAACACGATTCCCCTTTTCTCGGGCGAATTTGGACCACGTAATTCGTGCCGGCGGGAGACCCGCTCCCACCGGCAAATGCAGATCAGGAGACACAAGTGAAGGTACTCAAGCTCATTTCCATGGCGGTGTTGGCGGCAAGCACGCTCGCGGCGTGTGGCGACGGGGCCACGGCCGAAAGCCCTGGAGGATTGACAGACGTTTCCGTGGCGGCTATCCCCATCGCCGATACTGCTGCTCTTCACCTCGGGGTAGCGGAAGGATTCTTCAAAGACGAAGGCCTCAATGTCAAAATCGAGAGTGTCACGGGCGGGGCTGTATCTGTCCCAGGGGTCGTCAGCGGCACTTACGATTTCGCGTTCTCGAACATCATCAGCATGTTCGTGGCTAAAGGACAGGGACTGGATTTGCAGTTCGTCACCAATGGGGCAACCAGCACAGGAGTGGCGGGTGCCGACATCGCAGCGATCGTGGTGTTGGAAGACTCACCCCTCACTTCCCCCGCCCAACTCGATGGGCTTAAAGTCTCGTCCAACCTGCTGTCCAACATCGGCGATACGACCATCCGTCACGCCGTCGATGCGGCCGGGGGAGATGGCGCCTCTCTCGATTTTGTCGAGGTCCCAGTCCAGGAAGCGATGGTCGCCTTGGAGAACAAGCAGATAGACGCTGCGCTTGTCGTGGAGCCATTCCTCACAAAAGCACTGCAGTCCGGCGGCCGGGCACTCGACTGGAACTACGTCGCCGTGCATCCTGAGATGGATGTCTCCGGTTATTTCACCAGCGGGGACACTGTGAAGAACAAGCCGGAACTGGTGGACAAATTTGCCCGGGCCATGGCGAAGTCGCTCGAGTTTTCGCAGGCGAACCCTGATAAGGTTCGCCAAATTATTCCGACTTACACGCAGATCGAAGCCACACTTGCCGCCGAGATCGTCCTGCCACGGTTTAAGGCAGAATTTAGTCGTGAGTCCGCTGAGATCCTCGGAATGGCGGCGCTTAAGTACGGCACCATCGAGGAGCTCCCTGACCTAGAGCAGTTGCTTCCGTAATGTCCGTAACGTCACAGCTTCGACCTTCTGTCCGGGCTTCCACCGCCATTTGGGCCGGGACGACAGGACGTAATCCGAGAGCCGTTCGGTTTGCCTTTGGCATCATCGGCTTGCTTTGTTTCGCGGCGGTGTGGGAACTAGCACCTCGGCTCGGACTGGTAAACGAGAAGTACCTTCCCCCCGTTTCGGGAGTGCTGGTTGATCTCGTGCGCAGCTTCGGGCTTCGAAATTATTGGGTCGCCGTCGGCGACACGATGCTGGCGTGGGTCCTGGGCCTAACACTCGCGGTCATACTTGGCGCGACCGCGGGGCTGTTTATCGGCGTATCCTCCTTCCTCCGCAAGATGACGCACACCACAATCGAGTTTCTCCGTCCGATCCCATCGGTGGCACTCATTCCGTTGGCGGTACTCTTGTTCGGAGTCAGGATCGAATCGTCGTTGCTACTCATTGTTTACGCATGCTTCTGGCAGGTACTCATCCAGGTGCTCTACGGAGTCACTGACGTCGATAACGTTGCCATGAGCACGGCAAAATCCTATGGCTTTTCACGGTGGCAACAGGTGCGCAACGTTGTCTTCCCCACAGTACTTCCATACCTTGTGACCGGAATCCGCCTCGCTGCCTCAGTCGCCCTTATCCTCGCCATCACCGCCGAACTCGTGATCAGCGCTCCTGGCCTCGGACGCGAGATCGCACTGGCCCAGACCGGTGCCGCGGTCACCCACATGTATGCGCTCATCCTCACAACCGGACTCCTTGGCATCGCGATTAATGCCACGATGCGAGTCGTCGAGAGTCACCTTTTATCGTGGCATCCGTCCGTCAGGGGAGAGATTACGTCATGAACTTCATCAAGAGTGCTGGTGCAGCAGTGGCACTGCCCGTAGTCCTCGTGCTGGTCTGGTGGGTCGCCACCTCCGGCAAACCAAATTTCTTTGTGCCGGCTCCACAGGTACTTGTCGATACGTTAGTCAACGTATGGCTGGCAGAACGCATCCTCACCGATGTGCTCCCCTCGCTGAGCCGTCTTACGGTAGGTGTGCTTTCGGCGATTGTCCTGGGCGTGGTGCTTGGGCTGGTAGTCGGCCTGAACAGAACCCTGCGGTCCCTGACGGAGCCGGTCTTCGAACTTTTCCGCGCTTTGCCGCCTCCTGTGTTGGTACCAGTTCTCATGCTCGTCATCGGCATCAATGACGGCATGAAGATCGCCGTCATTATCTCTGGCTGCATTTGGCCTGTTGTGCTCAACACCATCGAGGGTGTTCGCTCGATAGACCCGGTACAGAACGAGACAACTCGCTCATACGGGATCGTCGGGGTGAGCCGTATTCGCTACCAGATCCTGCCGTCAGCGGCACCCGCAATTATGGCAGGTGTTCGCCAGTGCATCTCGATAGGGCTCATCCTCATGGTGATCTCCGAGATGTTCGCCTCGTCATCTGGGCTCGGGTTCACCATCGTGCAATTCCAGCGCTCCTTCGCGGTACCCGAGATGTGGTCAGGAATCTTCATTCTCGGCTTCATCGGGGTCGCAATATCTTTCATCTTCCAGCGAGTTCAGCGCACACTCCTGCGCTGGTACTACGGACTAAAAGAGGTAGAAAATGCAGTTTGAAACTTTGAACGACGGGGCGGAAGCGGGAAACAGAATCGCCCCAGTTACCGGGGAAACGATTACTGCCTCTAGAGGCCGGACGATTCCGGAGGGCGAAGCGTTGCTCAGCGTCCGCGGCCTGAATAAGGTCTACAAGACCGATGCCGGCGACGTCGAAGCTGTCCGTGACCTTACCTTCGACCTGGGCCGTGGTGAACTCGTCTGTCTGGTCGGGCCCTCCGGTTCGGGAAAGACAACTCTTCTCAAATGCATCGCCGGACTGTTGGCAAGCACTGAGGGGGAAGTTCGGCTTGACGGTTCCAAGGTCACGGGGCCACCGAAGAAGATGGCAGTGGTATTCCAAGAGTACGGACGATCTTTGTTTCCATGGTTGCGGGTCGATGCCAACGTCGAGCTACCGCTGAAGAACTCGAGAGTTCCTAAGAAGGAGCGTCAGCGGCTGGTCGCCGAGGCGTTGGAGGCTGTGGGTCTTGCGCATGTGCCGAAGTCCTACCCGTGGCAGCTCTCCGGCGGCATGCAGCAGCGCGTGGCGATCGCTCGGGCGATCGCCTACCAGCCAGAAGTGCTCCTCATGGATGAGCCGTTCGCTGCCGTGGACGCGCAAACGCGGGCCGACCTCGAGGATCTTATTCGGGATGTCTGGAAACGGCTGGGCGTCACCATTTTATTCGTCACCCACGATATTGACGAGTCTGTTTACTTGGGGGAGCGTGTCATCATCCTTTCCTCTTCGCCAACTGTGGTGCAGGAGGATCTGATGATCGACCTCCCGGTCGTACGCGACCAGCTTGAGACCAGAGCCCTGCCTCGATTCACTGAGCTTCGGCACCATGTCTACGAACAGATCCGGAAGGCGAAAAGCGGCAACAGTCCTGCCATCGCCCCGCCAGCCGCACCCGCCACCGGGACGTAGGAGAGCAGGATTTAACCACCTCTGCTGCTCTGCGCCCTTCGAGGGAGGGCCTCGGCTGTCTGCCGTTCGGCACGGGCTGCAGGTTCCCAGAATATGACGGGTTACGCATAGGGGAGGACGAAGGAATGGCGTGGTGATATTCGCGGTTGCTGGGAATACCGGCGGCGAGCTTCAGCCTTGTGTCTAGGACGGCGATGTGGATGTCGCCACATGGCCAGCAGCTCACCGGCAAGCCTTGCTTCTGGCGGTGGCCGAGAAGGTGTCACTGAGTCACAACCTGCTGATGGTGGTGATAAATTGCCGGTGTCTCGATTGTGGTGACCAAACTACCCTTCTCACCTGGCAGATATTTTTGAAATCGACGGAGCCGAGTTCGATCGGCGGCCACCAGATCCCCAGCTTGAGATTGCCCAGCGCGTGAGGTGTCCGTCCTACTGCGGGTCCGAACCGCGGATCAGGTGCTGAAGCAACTCCACCAGGCGGGTCTTCTCTTGGTCGGTCAGTGCACTAAGGAGTTCGAGTTGCACCCGCTCCACCCCAGGGGAGGCCCAGAGAACGGCCATTCGCGCAGGTTGCGTCAGAGCGACCTGGAGTCGGCGGCGGTCTGTCGGGTTGGTCTCACGGCGTAACCAGCCATCTTTCTCCATTCTGCCCATGACGTCTGCTGCGGACGACGTATCTAAGCCCGCCAGCTCTGCGATCTTCAGTTGATCTGCAGAGTCCGCCGCTGCCACAGCTGACAGCACGGCATACTGTGGGCTCGTGATCTCGCCATGAAATTCTTCATTCCAAAGGGAAACGTGGATTTGAAGAGCGCGACGCAGTAGGTATCCGAGAGCCGTTGATGGTTCAACTACGGCGAAAGCTTTGGGCAGGTTTGCCGCGCCGAAGGATCGCTCGTTAATAGAGGCAATCTTCCTCAGAAGCGATATGGTTTCTGACTCCGTTCCCGCTGGCAGCTTGGCAGCAAGGGCGTCATGGACACAGACAGCCCGTGCTGCGAAATCATCCATTCGTTTCTCCGCAGCGGGAGCAATCGAAATCATCTGACGACGACGATCATCCTCCGCCTGCCTACGCCGAATGAACCCGCGAGCCTCGAGCCGTTTGATCACGCCTGCCATCGTCGCTTTGTCGAGACCTGCCAGCTCGCCGGCAGTTTGCTGGTCTGACTCCGGCCACATAGCTATGGCCACCAGTGTGGCGTATTGCGGGCCAGTCACTTCCGAGCCGAAAACGCTATTCCATGTGGCGGTATGAACGCGCTGCGCCCGCCGGATCAGGTGCCCGGGTGCACTCCAAGTGCCAACGACGGGAAGGGCTCCTGCTTTTCGATCCGCCCGGATCCTTCCTGATGAGGCGTGATCCGGCAGGACTGAGCCTTCATGGGTATCTCGAATCACCTTCACCTCATCACACTACCTTCCGATGGCTTCAGTTGTTTGCATCTCCACGGCGGCCCGGGTCCGGCCCTGGCCGCCGGGGTAAAGATCATTGACCAGGGCGACGCCGGCGTGAAGCTCGCGGAGTTCCTGGCCGCCACAGGCGACAGCAGGTAGGAGAACGACATGACCGCAATATTGACTTTCGTTGAACCTCCATGACGGATGACATTCACAAATCCGCCGCAGGTCTGCTTGGTGCAGCTTCCAAGCTGGGCGCCCCCATTGCAGTAGTTGCCGTTAGATCGGGCGCCGGTGACGTTTTGTACACCGAACTCGGCAACCTTGGCGCCGTTTATGTCTCGTGGCCGAGTCCGATGCCGTTGGCAAGCGGCTTGCCGATCCTCAGACGGCAGCCTTGGGATCCGCCGTCGACATTCCCCAGTATGAACCACCACCCGGCCGAAGGCGTTCTGGACATGGAACCAAGGCCTCGTCAAAACGCGAAACAAGCCCCAGAAGATCAATCTATAGCTCTGGTTCCATCTGTCCGTGGATGTGCTGTGGCATGGCAGTTCAACGGAGTCATCTTTGTGATTCTTCTTTTCAGCACCGGGCAATGGAGGAGGATTGTACCTACGAGTTGGGGAGTGTTCCCGAACGCGGTGTCAGCCGCCCTACAATATGCGTCCCCTGAATGGCCCCATGAGAACGGCTGGGTGAACTGCAACAGCTTGCTGCAATTGGCTATTTCGCCACGGTTTTTTTGGCCGCACCCCAGCGATGATCAACGGACTGTTCACTTCCGGGTGATGCTCCACTTTGTCCTGTTCATTATTTCCCACGTCATGCTGATTTTTACCACGGGCGAACTTCGGAACCTGAACCACATGAACTCGGCAAAACGTCGGGTAATGGTTTTTCGCAGCATCCCTCCTGGTCATAATCGGAGCCTCGCTGCTGGCTCGCCCTCTGTTCCTGCGTCCTCTTGCGGCCCTCACGGGGCGGGGCAGTAAGTAAGACACGAATTCCATTACGTGATATTTCCACTGTGCAGCCACATCCCCATCGGGTTGGGTGTTCCTAGCACTGCGAATCATCTCTGAGAAAGGCTTCACCATGACTGTGGAATCATCGGCTTTCGGACTCACCCAAGAACAATTGGCTATCCGTGAGGCCATTGATGATCTTTGCAATCCGTTCGACAACACGTACTGGCTTGAAAAGGACATCGCCCGCGCTTACCCGGAAGAGTTTGTGGACGCGCTCTACGAGGCCGGATGGATGAACATGCTCATTCCGGAGGAGTACGGAGGGGGCGGAGCTTCGATCCGGGACGCCGCCGTAGTGCTGGAGCAGCTCGAGCGCAATGGCTGCCATGCCGGGGCCGCCCGGGCCGGCATGTACACCATGGGGACGCTACTGCGACATGGAACAGAAGAGCAGAAACTAAGGTTTCTGCCCAAGATCGCTTCCGGCGAGTTGCGCCTCCAGTCCTTTGGTGTGACTGAACCAGATGCAGGCTCGGATACCACCCGCATCCGGACCTCAGCCAAACGTGAAGGCGACGAATACGTTGTCAACGGTGCAAAAATTTTTATTTCCCGCGTTCAGCACTCCGACCTCCTCCTCCTCCTGACCAGAAACGAGAAGTTTGAGGACGTCGTGAAGAAGACCGACGGATTCACCGTGCTCCTGGTGGACCTCCGCAAGGCCATAGAAGATGGAACCATCCGCGCCACCCCCATCAAGACCATGGTCAATCACGAGACCAATGAGCTCGCTATCGAAAACCTCCGTGTACCGGTCGAGAACCGTATTGGTGAGGAGGGCAAGGGCTTCAAGGTGATCCTTTCCGGCATGAACTCCGAGCGGATCATCGTCACATCGGAGTACATAGGCGCAGGGTTTTACCTTCTTAACCGCGCAGTTAACTACGCCAATGAGCGTGAGGTCTTCGGCCGTAAAATTGGAATGAACCAGGGCGTGCAGTTCCCTTTGGCACAGGCGTATGCGAACCTTCAGGCTGCGTCTCTAATGCGGTGGCGTGCGGCTGAAATGTACGATGCCGGCGACAACCCCCGCTTTGAAGTCAATGGCGCCAAACTGCTGGCTTCCCAGGCACTATGGCAGGCGGCAAACGCTGCCTTCGATACTTTCGGCGGTTATGCGGCCGCAGAGGAGTATGGCATCGAGCGTCACTTCCGCGAAGCACGCCTGCCGTCGACAGCCCCGATTAGCAACAACATTGTCTTGGCCGGCATCGCCCATGGCACGCTCGGGCTCCCTAAGTCTTTCTAGGAGACGGACAACGTGGTGAAACAATTACCTGTCAGAACCGTGGAAACGGTATCCGCTAGCATCGGGGGGGACATAGGAGCCACCGAGGCACTGGCGCGCTTTGCTACGGGAAAACTGGTCTCGAGTACCGACCATGTGGAGCAAGTAACCAACGCACTAATCGACACCGTAGCGGTGGCAATCGCCGCGGCGCCCGCTGAAGGAACCCAAATTGTGAACGCTTGGGCCGCCGCGGAGGGCGGGGGCGGCAAAGCTACAGTCTGGACGACAGGCCGAAAGGCTACCGCCTCGATGGCGGCCATGGTTAACGGAACATCCGGACACATGCTGGACTACGACGATATCTCTCCCACGATGCCAATGCACCCGAGTACAGTGCTGTTCCCGGCGCTCCTCGCCGTCGCGGAAGACCGCGGCATCGACGGCGCCAAACTGGTTCAGGCCTACGACGTCGGGGCTGCAACCTTCCGTGCTGTCACCGAGCTTTTGCCGGGACATGTCCACTACGCCCGTGGCTGGCATACAACGTCCACGGTGGGGCGACTTGCGGCAGTGGCTGCCCTTGCACGGCTCTGCGGCACTCCGTTGGAGCAGGCCCGTAATGCCCTAGGTATAGTTTCTTCGCTGGCAGCAGGCAGCCGGCCTAATTTCGGGTCCATGACAAAGCCATTTCACGCCGGGGTCGCAGCCCGGGACGCGGTGATCGCGCTCCAGCTCGCCGATGCAGGCTTCACCTCCAACCCCGGAGAATTGGAAGCCCCTACAGGATTCTTGGAACGGATGGGTGACCCTGATTTGGCGCCCATCGGCGGTCTTACAGAGACTCTTGTAGAACGACTGGAGTACTGGATGGAGTCCTGGCCGAAGGATTGGGGAATCAAGAGGTACCCGGCCTGTTATGGTACCCATCGCGCTATTGATGCCGTTTTGGAACTCCGGGATGAACTCGCAGGCAGGACCCCCGATTCAATCCGCGTCACGGTACACCCTCGGGGAATGGAACCACTTCTGCCGTATGCGCCGCAGAACGGCAACCAAGCGAAGTTCAGTTTGGAATACGCGGTGGCCGTGGCCATTGAACGCGGCGCAGTGACACTGCAGGACTTTACCGACGATGCCTTCGCCGACCGCGAGGTGCGCGAGCTGATGGCAATCGTCGAAGTGGTTGAGAGCCCGGTGCCGCCCATGGGCGATCTGGTCACGCGTGAGCCTTATGCCGCGGTGCAGGTGAGGACCGGAGGGGAGGCCTGGCTCGGAAGGCGGGTTGACCTCACCAAAGGCGATGCTCGCAACCCACTCAGCCAGGCCGGTCTCCGGAACAAGTTCGGTGATTGCTGCGCCGCCGCAGGAGTCAGCGCCGTTCACTCCGATCGGATATTCGAGGAGCTGTCTGTGCTTCCCCAAGGGCGCAGCATTGCGGGATTCTCGAAGGCACTACAAAAGACCGGAACTGAGAACCCCAGAAAAGTGGAGGAATCATAATGAGCGACCCCAAGATAACAATCGTCGAAGAGGGCATGCGCGAAGGCATGCAGATTGAAAGCGCAGATATCCCCGTGACGGACAAGATCCGCTTGCTGGATGCTCTCTCCGCAACCGGGCTCAAGAATATTGTCGTCGGGTCCTTCGTAAGCCCTAAGTGGGTCCCCCAGATGGCTCACATAGACGAAGTTGTTCAAGGTTTCAACCCGGTGCAGGGAGTCACCTACAGCGCCCTCGCCCTGAACGCGCAGGGTGTCGAAAGAAGTCAGGCGTACGCACCCAAAATCACGGGACCTGATCACATGATCGGTGAGACCCGTATCCACCTCTGTGATGTTTTCGTTCAACGGAATACCGCACGCACCACGGCTGATGAGATCGCGGCGATTCCCGGCATAGTATCCCAAGCGGTTCTCCGTGGAGCCAAGGAAGCCCAGATCAGCGTCAACGCTGCGTGGGGTTCCAATTGGCTTGGTGAATTCTCGGAGGATAGGAGGATGGAGTTCCTTCAGCTCCAGCATGATGCCTGGGCCAACGCCGGTGTTCCTGTTACCCGGGTCCATATAGGCGACCCCATGAGCTGGAACACTCCCAAAGCCATGCGGGCGCAGATCCGAACAATCAAGCAGACATGGCCGGACATCACCACCTTCCATCTGCATCTGCATAACGCGCGCGGGATGGCACCCATCTCCGCCTACACGGCGATGTCAGAACTTGATGAGGGCTACGAGCTTATTGTCGACACCGCGATCGGCGGCCTCGGTGGGTGCCCCTACTGCGGAAATGGCAGACTGACGCGGATGATCCCCACTGAAGACTTTGTTCACTTCCTTGAAAGCGAGGGTATAGAGACCGGTGTTGACCTCAAGAAACTGATTGAGGCTGTCGTTTTGGCTGAAGAAGTTGTGGGCCACGAACTATGGGGGCACGTCTCGAAGGCCGGCCCCCGGCCAACCGGCGGCGATGTCTACCCAATGGACATGCCGTTTATCGAGACCCCTGCCGAAGCACAACATTTCCGCTTAGGGCCCTCGACCTACGAGGGGTCTCTCGCCCCTTGGAAGCAGACGGTTTCGTCGGCAGCACGTGATGAATATGAAGCAACGCACTTTGATCTGGCTGTCGCACCAACGCAAGGAGCAGGTTCGTGAACTCTGACAACCTAAACAGCACGGGGTCCCTCGCAGGCATTCGGGTCATCGAGATCGGCACCAGTGTCGCGGCGCCCTACGCGGCGCAGGTCTTGGGAGACTTTGGTGCTGACGTCATCAAAGTTGAACGGACCGGCACAGGCGACGACAGCCGGAACTGGGCCCCACCTGAATGGGAAGGGTACTCCGTTGCTTTTCTGGCCCTGAACCGAAACAAGCAGTCGGTTGTCATCGACTATAAGACGCAGCAGGGCCGCGAAGTACTGGAGCGGCTCATCGCCGGAGCAGACGTACTCATCCAGAACCTTCGGCCCGGGTCCTTCGCGCAGGCAGGATTCAGCGCGGAGCGGCTTCTCGAATTGAACCCGCGGCTAATCTACTGCGAAATGTCCGGATACGGCCGAACAGGACCACGGTCCCAGCAGCCCGCCTACGATCCGCTCCTTCAGGCATACAGCGGCATCGTCAGCATCACGGGCGACGACGACGGGGCACCGGCCAGGGTACCAGTTTCCGTTTTGGATATGGGGACCGGGATGTGGACGGCGCTGTCCGTCTTTGAAGCTCTGCGCCGACGCGACGTGACTGGTAAGGGCTCACACGTTGAGCTCTCGCTTCTCCAGACCGCTTTGACCTGGCTGACACCTCCGCTCATGGCCTGCGCTGCAGGCGATCCGCCGCCGCGGCGCCTCGGCTCCGGCTTTGGCGGGGTAGTCCCTTACGGTGCCTTCCCCACGAGGGACGGGCATGTGTTTATATCCGCAGGCAATGATGACGCATGGAGGAGACTGATCTCAGCGCTGGAGTGCGTAGACCTTGACGACCTGCCCGGGTTTGGAAGCAATGGTAATCGGGTCAGAAACCGCGAGACCGTGGTTGCCACCCTGTCAGCGAGGACCAGCAATTTCACGTCTGCCGAAGTGGTGGACCGCCTAACGCAGGCAAACGTCCCCCACTCGCCGGTGAACACCGTTGACAAGGTACTGGTCGATGAGCAGGTGCAGGCTTTGGGCCAGATCCAGGCTGCTCCTGAGCACGCGATCGCCAACCTGAAACTTGTTAATTTGCCCATGACTTTCGACGGACAATACCCAGTCATTACCAAGGCGCCGCCCGAATTGGGACAGAACACGGAATCGGTCCTTGCATCGCTTGGCATGGACAGCGGGCAGATTGAAGCGCTCCTGGCGAGCGGCGTCGTCGAAGCCGGCAAGGCTGCCATTATTACAGAGGAGGTAAGCATATGAATGTCACAGAAGAGGTCCAGCCGGTCATTTCGACGCAGGAGGACGAAGTCCTCTATGAGCTGCGGGGAAAGGCCGCCTGGATCACGCTCAACCGACCTGAGCGCAGCAACGCGATGGCCGTAAGCACGGTCCGCCAGCTCACGCAGGCTTTCCTTCGGGCCGGTGAAGATACCGCTGTGTGGGGTGTTGTGATTACCGGTACGGGGGATAAAGCATTCTGTGCTGGCGGTGATTTAAAGGAAATGGACGACATTGCGCGCAGCGGAAAGCAGATTGAAGTTCCGATGACCGGGCTGTACCGGAATCTGTTCGAAGTGATGATGGAAACGTACAAGCCCGTGATTGCCGCAGTGAACGGACATGCCATTGCAGGGGGTTGTGAAATCGTCCTCTCATCTGATGTCCGAATCGCCGTCGAGGGTGCAACAATCGGCCTGACCGAAGCGAGGCGGGGAATGGGTGCAAATCTCGGTTCAGTCCTCTTACCGCGCCTGATCCCACGGGCCCTTGCGATGGATCTCCTCTATACTGCCCGCACGATTCCCGTCGAAGAGGCCAAAGAACTGGGGCTAATCAATCGGGTGGTCCCGCGGGCCAACTTCGATGCCGAGGTTCAGCGGTACGTGGATGAGATCCTGGTGAATTCGCCCGTCACACTGCGACGGTACAAGGAGATGGCCACCAAGAGCTGGGGTGTTCCGCTTCCCTCGGCGCTCAGGCTCAACGTCGGTCCGAACCCTTACCTGAGTGAGGACCGGGTGGAGGGAGTGCGCGCCTTTCTGGAAAAGCGGGATCCCGTCTGGACCAACCGGTGACCGGCCTCCGGGCGGGCCGGGAGCTACCCGAATCCCGCCCGGGCCAGATCGGCACTTACAGCCTTCGCCGTCGAAACCACGCGGGGGAGAATGGTTTGGGGTTGGGGGATTCTGGACTCAGGAAACGCCACGGTGATGCTTGCCGAAATGAGTCCGCCGTGCCCGAAGACAGGTGCAGCCACTGACGTGCGGCCGGGGAGGCCGTCATTAAATGAGATGGCAACACCGCCGTGGCGGATCTCAGCGAGTTCGGTGCGGAGCCGGGGAATCTCGTCGGCGATTTTCGGGTCATCCTCAGCCCTGGTGCAAAGGTCATCCCAGGCTGACTTGCTATGGGCCAAGAGCACTCGGCCGCCACCCGTGAGTTCCAGTGCAACCCGACGGGTCGCCCACGACGATTCTGCCGTTGGTTTGACCCTAGTAATCCGGTCCGAAAAAACAGCATCTCGCCCGTCCTGAACACCGAGGTACACAGTGCCACGTGTGGCCATGTGAAGATCCACCAAGTATGGCTGGGCCATTTCGCGCAGGGCGCGAACCTGGGATGCGCCGATCCCCAAACGCCAAATCCGTGCGCCCAGCCGGTAGGTTCCGTGCCCTAGCCGGTCGATGCCGCCCCAGGCAACCAAGGCGGCCAACATACGGTGGACAGTCGCCGGCGGCAGTCCCGTACGGTCGCTAATTCCGGCCACACCCATTTCCGCACCGCCGGCGAAACAGTCAAGTATATCAAAGGCGCGCCCCAACACCGTTCGCTTAGGGCTTGAATCCTCGTTCAAGAAACTGGCACCTCCTTGTGCTGCTCGGCGTTTAGCCGGCATTCATACTGCAAAGGCTCCATGGATTGCCACCAGCAGCCCGGGATATCCTAGCCCGGAGTGACGATAGTCCATGTTCCGCAAATACTAGCGCCTTAGACCGACCAAGCTTCTTTTTGTCCGGAGCAGCACGGTGGCCATGTGGCAAGACCCTCGACATCGCGTCAGAATACTCCGGGGAAGGTGTCCCTCTTTTTGGAAAAATGGCGACTCACGTGCCTGGGCGCAGGCCCCTGGAAATGCACGCTTCGACGAAAATCAGTAGGCTCAGGCTCCCGAGTACGAGCGCGAGGCTGTGGAGGCCTACGTCCATTGATTTCCCGTCGAAAGTGGCACTCAGCAGCACCATTGCCACGGTGCCCCCGACAAACTGGGAAGTGCGAAGCAATCCCGAGGTTACACCAATATGCTCGGTGGGAGACGCCCGGTACAGGGCAACCTGGTTGCCAAGCATAAAGAAACCATTTGGCGAACCCAGCAGCACGGCCAGAACCAGAACCATCGCGAGCGAAGAATCTGCGGTCAGCATAAAGAGAGAGACGGTCGCTGCAACCATCAGGAAGGCACCGATAAGGATCGGCGCGCGGATGCCCCATTTGGAGATCGCTGAACCGGCGAACATTGTGGTGACGATGCCCATCCCGGCCAGGGGCAGCATGATCAACCCGACATCGCCGGGTGATAGTCCGCGGGAGCCCTCCAGCCATGTGGGAAAGCCGAAAAGAACCGCATAAAGAACCGACATCACAACAAACTGGCGGACTATGGGGGCGCCAATATTGCGGTCCCGGCCGAGAAGCCGGAAATCAATAAATGGATGTGGTGACTGGAGCTGATGCCGTACGAAGAATATGCTGCTGAGTACCCCAACCGCCAAACATACCCACCAGTAGCCTTCGCGGAATACGGTAAACGCGAGCAGGAGGGGCGCCAGCGAAGCGGCAAACAACAGGAACCCTAAAGTGTCTACCTTCGGTACCTCTATCTCCGTCCCTTGGCGGGATGCTTTGAGGTCGGGGACTCCGATCAGGATCAGAATAGCGGTCAGCACGCATAGAGGTAAGTTAATCAAAAACATTGCCCGCCAGTCCCATACTTCAATGAGGATTCCACCCATAGCCGGCGCTATCATAACGGTTCCCTGAGCGGAGAAGATCATGGTCCTAACGCCGCTGACGCTGTTCGTGGTGCCGCGGACTTCGGCCCAGCGGCGGAGAAGTGCCATCCCGGCCGGGTACCCGGTTGCTGCCCCGAGTCCTATAACCACCCTCAGCCCAACAAGCGCTTCAACCGTTGTGATGAGGTACACAAGCCCGGATCCAACGGCTACCAAGGTGACGCCGAAAAGGAGGATGCTCCGCGGGCCGACTTTGTCTATGAGCCGACCTGCAATGGGCTGGGCCACTGCACATGTGAGATAGAAGGCCGTCACGAGGAGCGTGATATTCGCGCCGGATCCTATGTCGCGCTCAATACTCACGAGCCCGACGGAAATCATGGACGAGTTCAACCCGTTGATGGAGGTGGCTAAAGCGATCGGAGCGAGCAGGGAGACTGGGATGCCACTGTGGTGAGGCGGCGACGTGCGCATACCGACTCCGAACTTAAGATTGCTGCGGCTACAAACTATTGACGGACTAACACAAAGGCTAGCATTAAGGCTGAGTCACCAGTATCGTCCGGCTATGTCAGCAGTTTATTTAGCTTTTGAAGGGTTGTACGAACTAAATTTTCAAACCAATTTGCGGCAGGCGACTGTTGGGGCCGCCGGTAGCTATAAAGCGAGACTTCGGTAATGGGGATCTGGACTGGCAGTTCGAACGTCCTCACATTGCCGGCCGCCACGAAGGCTTGGGCCATGACGAGAGGGGCGAAGCAAATGAGCTCCGTGTCTTGGAGCAGCAGCGGTAAGACGAGAAAGTTCGGCACCGACAGGACAATCTCACGAGAGTGCCCCTGCTCCACGAAGGTGTCATCCACGATGTGGTGTCCGGTTTCGCCCGTCAAACTGACGTGTCGCTCCGCCAGGAACTCAACGAGCGTCGGCTTGGGCCCGATCCGCGGGTGGTTTGCCGCGCAAATACCCACATAGTGCTGCCGGAAAAGAACATCGCGCCGAATGTCGGGGTGCACAATTTTAGGTGTGCAAAGGAAAGCGTCAATTCTTCCTTCTAGTAGATCGTCTGGTGCACTCGAAAATTTCAGCTGCTCCACTTCGATCCTGACGTTGGGGGCCGCAACCGACGCGGCGCGGATGATTGGCGGAAGCAGCACCGTAGTGCCAATGTCCGTCATCTGGAGGCGGAAAGTACGACTCGATGTTGAGGCAGCGAAGTTTTCCTCGCCCTGCATTATTTCGTCAATGGTTTCCAATGATCCGCGAAGTCTGGGATAGATCCGCTCAGCGGCCGCGGTGGGCACCATCTCCTGACCGCTCCGGATAAAGAGTTCGTTCCCGAAGATTTTCCGAAGCCGCTTAAGTGCATAGCTCACAGAAGGCTGGCTAACAAAGAGCTGTTCAGCCGCGTGCGTCACGCTCCGGGTTTCGTAAACCGTGGTAAAAGTGCGCACCAGGCCGATGTCATAGTTAGGCATGCAGTCACTATAGACAACATCTATGTGAATCTCACAAGATTTGATTGGGTTTATAGAAATCGTGCGTCTAACTTAGGTGTGACATAGAACACAACGTTAGGTAGGGCCTAGATGAAGACGATCAGGGAAGCTACGTATGAGCTTTTACGTAGCCAAGGGATGACAACTATTTTCGGAAACCCCGGCTCGAACGAGCTTCCGTTTCTGAAAGATTTCCCCAGCGACTTCCGTTACGTACTGGGCCTGCACGAAGGTGCAGTCATCTCAATGGCCGATGGCTACGCACAAGCATCAGGGAGCGCCACCTTCGTTAATCTGCACGCTGCCGCCGGTACGGGCAATGCGATGGGTGGGCTGACGAACGCTGTCTATTCACATTCGCCGCTGGTGATCACGGCCGGCCAGCAAGTCCGTGCGACCGTTGGCATGGAAGTGATGCTGGCCAACGTGGATGCACCGAGCCTGCCCCGTCCCCTCGTGAAGTGGAGCACGGAGCCACTGACCGCCGATGATGTTCCCAGGGCTATCAGTCAGGGAATTCACACGGCCACACTCCCTGCCCCAGGCCCTGTCTACCTCTCCATTCCCTATGACGACTGGGACCACGCAGCCCCTGAAAACGCACACCATCTGGCTTCCCGCACGTCTGAAGTGGGAGGAGCCCTGACTGCAGAACAACTGGACCGGCTAGTGGCCGAGATCAAGGCAGCACGTAGCCCGGTCCTCGTTTTCGGGCCCGACGTGGACTCGGTCCACGCTAACAACGATGCGGTGAGACTCTCGGAGAAGCTGAATGCACCGGCTTGGATCGCCCCCTCTCCCGCCCGCTGCCCTTTCCCGACGAGACACAGAAACTTCCGCGGTGTCCTCCCTGCATCCATCGCGGGAATCAACGCGCTGTTCAACGCTCACGACCTTGTCCTTGTTATCGGAGCGCCGGTATTTCGCTACCACCAGTACGAGCCGGGCAACTACCTCCCCGAAGGGACTCAGTTGCGGCACATCACCTGTGATTCGGGTGAGGCGGCCCGTGCTCCTATGGGCAAAGCCATCGTGGGGGATATCGCAACAATTCTCTCGCAGATCCTCGAGGCTGTGGAGGCCCAACCCTCCAACACCTCTGTAAACCTCGTTCCGATTCCGGAACCTCGTATGGCAGACGTGCCAGACCGGCTGCACCCTGATGAGGTCTTCAACATCCTCAACCGTGCCGCACCCGATGACTCCGTCTTCGTCACGGAGTCAACGTCCACCCCGGAATCCTTCTGGCGCTATATGGACTTGCAGAACCAGGGAAGCTTCTACGCTCCGGCGTCCGGTGGATTGGGCTTCGGCCTTCCTGCCGCTGTCGGTGTTCAAATGGCCAAGGAGGACCGCCAGGTCTTCGGCATTATTGGTGATGGGTCGGCCAACTTTGGCATCACCGGCCTGTGGACCGCGGCTCAATATACTGTGCCGGTTATCTTCCTAATCCTCAACAACGGCACCTATGGAGCACTTCGATGGTTCGCAGATGTCCTCGGAACGGGCGAGACGCCAGGGCTTGATGTTCCGGAAATCGACTTCGTCCAGCTCGCCGAAGGCTACGGCGTCAGGGCTGAAGCTGTCGGAACTTGCGAGGATTTTGAAAGAGCGCTGAAAAAGGCAATGGCGGGCGAAGGACCCGCTCTCATCGAAGTGCGCACGGTCTTGAGCTGACCGATACGCTCACCGGAGGCGCACGAACCTCAACCCTTGCCCAGAGTGCACCGCACGTAACGAATCAATGATGATACGAGTGAGGTAATTCCGTGAAAGTTAGTATTCGAAACCTTCAGCTGAAATACGGGGACTTTGTCGCCATAGAAAACCTGGATTTGGAGGTCGGGGACGGTGAGTCAGTGGTCCTTCTGGGGCAGTCCGGGTGCGGAAAGACCAGCACTATGCGCTGCATCGCCGGTCTGGAGGAACCAACTTCGGGACGAATAGTGATCGGAGACACTGTTGTCTTCGATGCAGAGAAGGGAATTAATCTGCCACCGAACAAGCGCAACGTTGGAATGGTTTTCCAATCCTACGCAGTCTGGCCCCACATGACCGTCTTTCAGAACGTTGCCTACGCCCTGAAGATGCAAAAACTTTCCCAGAAGGAGATTAAGGAGCGGGTGACCGACGTCCTGAGGTTGGTCGGACTGGAGACTTTCGCCGATCGCGGTGCCAGCCTGCTCAGCGGCGGGCAGATGCAACGCGTCGCATTGGCACGCAGCCTTGTGATGCGGCCCAGTGTCCTCATGCTTGATGAGCCGCTGTCCAATCTGGACGCGCGCCTGCGCGATCGGCTGCGGGTGGAACTGCGGGAAATCCAACTGCAGCTCGGGCTGACCACGGTCTATGTGACCCATGACCAGTCCGAAGCCTTCGCGCTTGCTGACCGTATCTCCCTGATGCAGAAGGGCCGCATTGTGCAGATTGGCGGACCGACTGAAATGTACGGGGCCCCAGCCAGCGCAGAAATCGCTCATTTCCTGGGCGTCTCGAATATCTTTGGCTGTACCGCGGAAAAAGCAGCCGATGGATCCGTCACCGCACAAGTTGCCAATACTAATTCCATCGTCCGGAGCCAGCAGCGGACGCTTGCATCCGGCGAAGTAAGGATGTGCATTCGTGCCGAGGATTTCATCCTGAGCAGCGAGCCCAAGGGAGTCGAGAACGAATGGGAAGGAACCATTCGCGTGAGCGGTTTCCAGGGCAGCAGCATCCGCTACGCGGTACGCCTTGTCGATGGCTCCGAACTTGACGTATTCGTACCGACTAAGGGCAGCGGGCACCACGCCATCGGTGACATAGTGTATGCCCGCGTCTCCCCAGCAAATGTTCAGATCTTGCCCGCAGAGGTCGTAACCACACTCGACGCGGAAGCGGTGCTCGTATGAGCTTCCTGACCCGTCCCCCGGTTACGACGCTGCCGGCAGCAAGCCCAGTGTCCAAGAAACGCACCTATGGACTCTGGGGTCTAAAACGGGAGATTCCTGCGCTGGTCCTCATCCTTATACTGGCAATGCTAGTAATCGTCCCGGTAGCCTTCGTTGTGATCGCCGCCTTCTCCACCGCGGTGCCTCGCCCCGGGAATCCGGAAACAGGCGACTTCACGCTGGGAAACCTCACTCTCCTGACCACCCCGGACGGGCTCTCCGCACTCTTCAATTCCCTCGTGATCGGGCTGGGATCATCCGTTCTTGCGCTCTTATTTGGCGCGACTCTGGCCTTCATCTGCTCCAGAACTGATGCGCCTTGGCGCAGGTTCATCTTCATCATCGGTATGGCTCCCATGTTTGTTCCGGCACTCGTAGGGGCCTTGGCCTGGTCGCTTCTGGCCTCACCCAGTGCAGGATTCGTGAACATCCTGCTGCGGGACCTGGGCATACCGGTCACGATCAATATCTACAGCCTTGCAGGTCTGATTTTCGTCCTCGGGTTATTTTATGCGCCGTATGTCTTCCTGCTGGTACACAGCTCACTGTCCCTTATGAACGCGGATCTAGAGGAAGCCTCGACGGTCCACGGGGCCCCATTGAAGACCATGTTCCGCACGGTGACTCTTCCGTTGGCACTGCCCTCCCTGATTGGGTCGGGCATTCTGGTATTCGCTCTGACCATGGAAAACTTCCCGGTGGCCGCTGTCCTCGGCAACCCCGCTGGCATCAACACCCTGCCGACATACATCTACCGGCTTATGAGCTCCTCGCCGCCGGAAGCCAACAAGGCCGCCAGCGTCGCCGTGCTCCTGACTATCGCGTTGCTCGCCGTGACCCTATGGCAACAGCGCATCGTCAACAAGCGCAAGTTCACCACGATGACCGGAAAGGGCAACAAACCCCGGCAGATTCCGCTCCGGAAACTCCGCTGGCCGGCAACGATCTTCGCCCTCCTTTACTTCACTGTCTCGGTTCTGGGCCCACTCCTCGCCTTGCTGATAGCAGCGATGCAGGATTCACCGTATGTGTCTTCCCTCTCGCAGCTCGTTGGGACACTGTCTTTTGACCGGTTGGGAGAGATTGCGGGTGCAGCTGACTTTCAGCTGTCGCTTCGCAATAGCGTACTCGTTGCACTTATCGCAGCCGTCGCCGGCACAGTCCTGAGCTTTGTCGTTTCATACGTCAGGTATCGAACGACCTCGAGGTTTGGACAACTCATGGAAGTGATCGCCATGGTTCCCCTGGCGATACCATCGATCGTCCTCGGCATGGGCATTCTGTGGACGTGGCTGACTCTTCCGCTGCCGGTTTACGGCACGCTGGCAATTCTGGGCATAGCCTGCATGGCAGTCTTCTTGCCCCAGGGATACCGGAGTATTTCTTCCTCGATGCTGCAACTAGACCGTGACCTTGAAGACAGTGCGGTGATGCTGGGAGCGAATCGCACCCGTGCTGTCTTTTCGGTGACCGTTCCGCTGATGAGGGTCGGCATCACCTCGACGGTACTGCTGTATCTGATGCTCTCCAT
>NZ_PJIU01000009.1:0-3861 GCF_002929435.1 Arthrobacter sp. 9E16
CTCCTGGTGGAGGGGAAAACAATGGGTCACAACCAAACACGTTCAACCGTGCCTGTCATGAAAAAGTATCCACGCGTAAGAATGAACACTTCCTTTTTATTCTAAACCACCCAACCATCCCCGAAAGGACAATCAGCGGTTCGTTCCACGGTGACAAACCACACACGGGTTTGTTATCCGGGAACCACATAGTGGACGCAAGCAGCATGATCAACACAATCCTTCTTTGGCGGGAACGTTTGAAGTCGTTTCCTGCCCAGACTGTGGTGTGGTGTAAGTTATCGGCCTATTAGTACCGGTCAGCTTCACGGGTCTTTAGTCCCCGCTTCCACATCCGGCCTATCAACCCAGTGGTCTGGCTGGGGGCCTCTCACACACAAGGTGTATGGAAATCTCATCTCGAAGCGGGCTTCCCGCTTAGATGCTTTCAGCGGTTATCCCATCCGAACGTAGCTAATCAGCGGTGCACTTGGCAGTACAACTGACACACCAGAGGTTCGTCCGTCCCGGTCCTCTCGTACTAAGGACAGCCCTTCTCAAATTTCCTGCGCGCGCAGCGGATAGGGACCGAACTGTCTCACGACGTTCTAAACCCAGCTCGCGTACCGCTTTAATGGGCGAACAGCCCAACCCTTGGGACCTACTCCAGCCCCAGGATGCGACGAGCCGACATCGAGGTGCCAAACCATGCCGTCGATATGGACTCTTGGGCAAGATCAGCCTGTTATCCCCGAGGTACCTTTTATCCGTTGAGCGACGGCCATTCCACAATGTACCGCCGGATCACTAGTCCCGACTTTCGTCCCTGCTCGAGATGTCTCTCTCACAGTCAAGCTCCCTTGTGCACTTACACTCGCCACCTGATTGCCAACCAGGCTGAGGGAACCTTTGGGCGCCTCCGTTACTCTTTAGGAGGCAACCGCCCCAGTTAAACTACCCATCAGGCACTGTCCCTGACCCGGATTACGGGCCGAAGTTAGATATCCAGTATGACCAGAGTGGTATTTCAACGATGACTCCACCCGAACTGGCGTCCGGGTCTCACAGTCTCCCACCTATCCTACACAAGCCACACCGAACACCAATACCAAACTATAGTAAAGGTCTCGGGGTCTTTCCGTCCTGCTGCGCGTAACGAGCATCTTTACTCGTACTGCAATTTCGCCGAGTTTATGGTTGAGACAGCGGGGAAGTCGTTACTCCATTCGTGCAGGTCGGAACTTACCCGACAAGGAATTTCGCTACCTTAGGATGGTTATAGTTACCACCGCCGTTTACTGGGGCTTAAATTCCCAGCTTCGCCCGTAAGGGCTAACCGGTCCTCTTAACCTTCCAGCACCGGGCAGGAGTCAGTCCGTATACATCGTCTTGCGACTTCGCACGGACCTGTGTTTTTAGTAAACAGTCGCTTCCCCCTGGTCTCTGCGGCCCCGATCCCCTCCGGACAGCAAGTGTCCATCAAGGTTGGGGCCCCCCTTCTCCCGAAGTTACGGGGGCATTTTGCCGAGTTCCTTAACCATAATTCTCTCGATCGCCTTAGTATTCTCTACCTGATCACCTGTGTCGGTTTGGGGTACGGGCGGCTAAAACCTCGCGCCGATGCTTTTCTAGGCAGCATAGGATCACCGGATTCCCACCAAAGTGGGTCCCGTCAGATCTCAGGTGCGTCATCCAAGACACAGTGACGGATTTACCTATCACTGACCCTACATCCTTAGACCAGGACAACCATCGCCCGGCCCGGCTACCTTCCTGCGTCACACCTGTTAATACGCTTACCTCCCGGGTTACGGTCCCGCGCTCCACCAAAAACCGTGTCGCCACAAGGGCTAACGGTCAGGTATTGGGCGGTTAGTATCCCCCGATCAGTATTGGCGGTTTTTCGCCGGTACGGGAATATCAACCCGTTGTCCATCGACTACGCCTGTCGGCCTCGCCTTAGGTCCCGACTTACCCAGGGCAGATTAGCTTGACCCTGGAACCCTTGATCATTCGGCGGACGGGTTTCTCACCCGTCTTTCGCTACTCATGCCTGCATTCTCACTCGTGTAGGCTCCACCGCTGGTTTACACCGCGACTTCACTGCCCACACGACGCTCCCCTACCCATCCAAACGCTTGAACGAAAATGGATAAACCATCCGCTTGGCTAATATTTGAATGCCACAACTTCGGCGGTGTACTTGAGCCCCGCTACATTGTCGGCGCGGAATCACTTGACCAGTGAGCTATTACGCACTCTTTCAAGGATGGCTGCTTCTAAGCCAACCTCCTGGTTGTCTGAGCAACTCCACATCCTTTCCCACTTAGCACACGCTTAGGGGCCTTAGTTGGTGGTCTGGGCTGTTTCCCTCTCGACTATGAAGCTTATCCCCCACAGTCTCACTGCTGCGCTCTCACTTACCGGCATTCGGAGTTTGGCTGACGTCAGTAACCTTGTAGGGCCCATTAGCCATCCAGTAGCTCTACCTCCGGTAAGAAACACGCAACGCTGCACCTAAATGCATTTCGGGGAGAACCAGCTATCACGGAGTTTGATTGGCCTTTCACCCCTACCCACAGCTCATCCCCTCCATTTTCAACTGAAGTGGGTTCGGTCCTCCACGCGCTCTTACACGCGCTTCAACCTGGCCATGGGTAGATCACTCCGCTTCGGGTCTAGATCACGCCACTGCATCGCCCTGTTCAGACTCGCTTTCGCTACGGCTTCCCCTCACGGGTTAACCTCGCGACGTAACACTAACTCGCAGGCTCATTCTTCAAAAGGCACGCTGTCACAAGCACAACACCACAAGTGGCATCGCCCTGCTCCAACGGATTGTAGGCACACGGTTTCAGGTACTGTTTCACTCCCCTCCCGGGGTACTTTTCACCTTTCCCTCACGGTACTTGTCCGCTATCGGTCATCAGGGAGTATTTAGGCTTACCAGGTGGTCCTGGCAGATTCGCACGGGATTTCTCGGGCCCCGTGCTACTTGGGATCCTCTCCAAGCGGCAGCATACATTCCGGTTACGGGGCTAACACCCTCTACGGCCGGGCTTTCAAACCCGTTCACCTATGCATCTGCACTCACTTCACCAATCCGGCAGAATCGGTACGGAAAGTCCCGCAACCCCAGTGATGCAACGCCCGCCGGCTATCACACACCACTGGTTTAGCCTCTTCCGCGTTCGCTCGCCACTACTAACGGAATCACTGTTGTTTTCTCTTCCTGTGGGTACTGAGATGTTTCACTTCCCCACGTTCCCTCCACGCACCCTATGTGTTCAGATGCGGGTCACCCGGTCACTCGCGCGCCGGGCGGGGTTTCCCCATTCGGACATCCTGGGATCAACGCTCGGTTATCAACTCCCCCAGGCTTATCGCAGATTCCTACGTCCTTCTTCGGCTCCTGATGCCAAGGCATCCACCGTGTGCCCTTAAAAACTTGACCACAAAGATCAATAAATATTATCGCTATCGAGAAAACCATGGAGGCCGGTAAAACCGGTCACCAGGTTTATCTGAAATTGCACTTAATAATTTTAAGATGCTCGCGTCCACTATGTAGTTCTCAAACAACAACCCCGTCACACCCCGCCACCACCACGTATTCACCGTGGAAGTCTTGGGCCTGCGCAGGAACAATCAGAAACAACACGAACCCGTGTCCCTTCCAACCCCTCCAATGAAGGCTTGAAATTCTTCGGTCCTGTTATTTCAGGACCCAACAGTGTGCCAAACGGAAAAACCCGGTACTTGAAGACACCGGCAGCGTTTCCAGTCCCGCCCGAAGGAAGAACGTACTGTGCTGCCGGGCTCAACGCCGGGCACCTGCCTATTGATATTCCACCCTTGAGCACCCACCGGAAAACATATGTT
>NZ_PJIU01000009.1:3918-5643 GCF_002929435.1 Arthrobacter sp. 9E16
ACTTTGAGGTGCTCCTTAGAAAGGAGGTGATCCAGCCGCACCTTCCGGTACGGCTACCTTGTTACGACTTAGTCCCAATCGCCGGTCCCACCTTCGACGGCTCCCTCCCACAAGGGGTTAGGCCACCGGCTTCGGGTGTTACCAACTTTCGTGACTTGACGGGCGGTGTGTACAAGGCCCGGGAACGTATTCACCGCAGCGTTGCTGATCTGCGATTACTAGCGACTCCAACTTCATGAGGTCGAGTTGCAGACCTCAATCCGAACTGAGACCGGCTTTTTGGGATTAGCTCCACCTCACAGTATCGCAACCCTTTGTACCGGCCATTGTAGCATGCGTGAAGCCCAAGACATAAGGGGCATGATGATTTGACGTCGTCCCCACCTTCCTCCGAGTTGACCCCGGCAGTCTCCTATGAGTCCCCGGCATAACCCGCTGGCAACATAGAACGAGGGTTGCGCTCGTTGCGGGACTTAACCCAACATCTCACGACACGAGCTGACGACAACCATGCACCACCTGTAAACCGGCCACAAGTGGGGGACCTGTTTCCAGGCCTTTCCGGTTCATGTCAAGCCTTGGTAAGGTTCTTCGCGTTGCATCGAATTAATCCGCATGCTCCGCCGCTTGTGCGGGCCCCCGTCAATTCCTTTGAGTTTTAGCCTTGCGGCCGTACTCCCCAGGCGGGGCACTTAATGCGTTAGCTACGGCGCGGAAAACGTGGAATGTCCCCCACACCTAGTGCCCAACGTTTACGGCATGGACTACCAGGGTATCTAATCCTGTTCGCTCCCCATGCTTTCGCTCCTCAGCGTCAGTTACAGCCCAGAGACCTGCCTTCGCCATCGGTGTTCCTCCTGATATCTGCGCATTTCACCGCTACACCAGGAATTCCAGTCTCCCCTACTGCACTCTAGTCTGCCCGTACCCACTGCAGACCCGGGGTTGAGCCCCGGGCTTTCACAGCAGACGCGACAAACCGCCTACGAGCTCTTTACGCCCAATAATTCCGGATAACGCTTGCGCCCTACGTATTACCGCGGCTGCTGGCACGTAGTTAGCCGGCGCTTCTTCTGCAGGTACCGTCACTTTCGCTTCTTCCCTGCTGAAAGAGGTTTACAACCCGAAGGCCTTCGTCCCTCACGCGGCGTCGCTGCATCAGGCTTTCGCCCATTGTGCAATATTCCCCACTGCTGCCTCCCGTAGGAGTCTGGGCCGTGTCTCAGTCCCAGTGTGGCCGGTCACCCTCTCAGGCCGGCTACCCGTCGTCGCCTTGGTGGGCCATTACCCCAACCAACTAGCTGATAGGCCGCGAGTCCATCCAAAACCGCATCAAGCTTTCCACGGACCCCCATGCGGGAATCCGTCGTATCCGGTATTAGACCCGGTTTCCCAGGCTTATCCCGAAGTTAAGGGCAGGTTACTCACGTGTTACTCACCCGTTCGCCACTAATCATTTTGTGCAAGCACAAAAGTCATCGTTCGACTTGCATGTGTTAAGCACGCCGCCAGCGTTCATCCTGAGCCAGGATCAAACTCTCCGTAAATGTGTTACAGACACAAGACCGGAGCCAAGGAAAATTGGCTGCACAGTCCTGCACTAAATTCGAAACCAGCTAAAAAAGCTGCTCCCAACCCACGGGGTGGGCGGAAACAACCAGTTCAACCAATTAAAATAATTGGTATCAATAAACTTGGCACACTATTGAGTTCTCAAACAACAGA